>NZ_CP073011.1:0-1200000 GCF_018075365.1 Virgibacillus pantothenticus | reverse complement strand
AAACTCGTTTATGAGCAAGTTAAACATCGTTTTCTACTGTAGGCGGAGACATTAAAATTAATAAGTTACTTTAAATTAAGCCACCTATCCAAATCTGTTATCCCAAAATACCATCCCTATACGGTTATAAAGGATGGAACCTGTCAATACTGTTTTAGAAAGATTATCCGCTAAAGTTGTTGCGTACTGTTACTTATATGGAAACGAAAAGTTTTTTCAGAGGGACTGTATTTACTGCCAGAACGAATTGCATTTTCCACAGTTCCTCTTCTGCATTTCGTTTACTATCTTGAATACTATACCATGTATCATAAGGAAATCATATTTTTCATTACAAGTAATGTCTCGTATGGCGAATAAACTTTTTTCGTTATTCAAACACGAAATGGAAATAAATCTTTAATCAGTAGGGGTTTTTATTTACTCCCACTGATTTTAGTACCACAAGGAACGTAACGTAAAGTCGTCTTACGCAATAGGGCATTTGGGTGTTATTATCGCCCACTTTGAGTTGCTGTAGTACAGATTATCCAAATACTGAAGTTGGAGTCTTACAACACCTATATACGAGATAAATAATAGCAGGCTATTCCATTATGATGTGATGATTATGAAGAAAGACATTTACGGTTTCCTTCGAGAAAGCATGTAGAGTCAGGTGAGTAATGTGAGCATTCGTCTTATTAAACAAATCTATTTTAAGCTTCCTTTATTAATCAAACTGCTAATTAGCATTTTTTTATTTATGTTCATTTTCGGATATCTTATTCATATTGCGGAACCAGATCAATTCCCCTCCATTTTTGACGGTATATGGTGGGCCTTCATCACTGGGGCAACAGTTGGTTACGGAGACTTCGTGCCGTTAACCCCTATTGGGAAATTAGTGACTATACTGTTAATTTTAACAGGTTGCAGTTTAATTGCTTTTTACATTACTTCTTTGGCAGCTTCCACTTTTCGTCAGGAACAGGCCATCGAAGAAGGAAAAGTAGCGTTTAAAGGAAGTCATCACCTTGTACTCATTGGTTGGAATGAAAGGAGCAGGCGATTAATTGAATCCATTGCTCAGTCCAATTCACACATTCAAATGGTACTTATCGATACGACACTAGGGCATGTATCATTTTCTGATTATCCCGTTCACTTTATACAAGGTGATCCGACAGAGGATGCCGTTTTAAAAAAAGCAAATATTAAATTAGCAGAGCGCGTATTAATAACAACAGACACTGCCAAAAATGAACGTGACGCTGACAACATTACTATTTTGACGGCTGTTGCTATTCGTGGAAATCACCCAACCATTCCGATTATTGCAGAAATTGTTACGTCTACGCAAATTGAAAATGCACATCGCGCTGGAGCTACGACGATTATTCGCTCCAATGATTTTACCAGTGTGCTGTTTTATCAAGAGCTATTTCGGCAAGCAAGGTCCAAACCATTTGAAGATGTTTTTCATCTGTTAGGTACCCAACAATTTTACCACGAAGAAGTACAAAAAGATCTGGAGGGTGTATCCTTTCAAGATACAGTTGCTCGATTACGGAATAAACAACAAATTCTGTTAGGAGTTATCCGTGCTGACCGCTACCATATAAATCCTTCGCCTACATTCCGCTTAAAAAAAGGGGATCAGTTAATTGGACTCATTCCGTGGGGTAAGTAATGCTGCTTCCACTTCCTTAATACATTCTTTTCCTATGTCTATATATGTTTTAGGAATCTCCGTATCTGGGTCCGTTGGGGTTTGGAATTGATTAACCAGCCCCTGTATAGCCCCATTCCTGCTATCTTGATCATTTCCTTCCTCATATTGATGCCCCAGTAAGAACGGCTGCTGAATACGGACTGTAACACCTGGTGAGTCTAAAGACCCCGCAATGGCTTCAAACGGAATTCGCAAAAAGAAATACGTACTTCGATCATCCAGCTTAATATCAAAATACCCATGATCATATTCCCAATTCGATCCTATCACGAAACCAATGGGCTTTAGCACTTCCTCCATTTTATATAAGTTATAGGTTTTATTTTCTAAATTTGATTGTAAAGGTACCATTTGCTTTTCTCCTTCCATCCTAAAATAATAGAGCATGTTAAAAAATCTGCTTAAAGACATATTCGTTCATGCTTTGATGATCTAATATTAACGGGGTGCTACTCTTATGTTTTGCTACATACCCATTATTATGCTAAAATATTTTATTGTGTAAAAAGAAACGAATAGAAATAGGAGTTGTTCAGCATGACAAGCAATTTTGAGATTGGACAAATTTTGGATGGAAAGGTTACTGGAATTCAACCATATGGTGCTTTTGTAGCTCTAAATGAAGAAACACAAGGTCTTGTTCATATTTCTGAAGTAACCCATGGATATGTTAAAGATATTCATGATCATTTAACTGTTGGTGACGAAGTCAAAGTAAAAGTTTTACAAGTAGATGAAGAAAAAAATAAAGTTTCTTTATCAATTCGTGCCACCCAAGAAGCCCCAAAGGCAAAACCAAAGCAAGTTAAGCAAAAGCAAGAAGAAACAGAACCAGCTGGATTTAATACACTGAAAGATAAATTAGAAGAGTGGATGAAACAATCCAGCTACAATAGAAAATAACTATAAGGCAAACTCCCTTACATGAGTTTGCCTTATTTATTTATCGTTTTGCTCTTTCTGGTTCTCGCTGATCTGCAAAAGCTTCATCGGTTTTAAATAACAGTGGTATCAATACAAGCCCACTAAGCCCAACTAATGTATAGATAACGCGGGCAAATGCTGCACTTTGTTCACCACCAAATATCGCAGCCACTAAGTCAAACTGAAATAAACCAATTAAGCCCCAATTCACTGCACCAATAATTGTAATCGCTAAAGCTGTACGTTGTATACCATTCATGTTTACAACCTCCTTCCTTTAGTATCTAGAATAGTTTTTGTAAAATGAACGGAGATTATACAGTTTCTTTCTTGATTTCCCACCGCCTCTTGGGTAAAGTGAATATTGTAACAAACTTTATTTTATCTCTTCGAAGGAGGATTACAAATGACTCACGTAACATTTACGTATAAAAAAGCTCTTCCATTTATGAATGAGCAGGAACTAGATCATTTAGAGAATGCAGTAGAAGCAGCTCATCATGCGCTACATAATCGAACTGGGGCTGGAAGCGACTTTCTTGATTGGATTGACTTACCTGAAACATACGATAAAGAAGAATTCAAACGAATAAAAGAAGCTGCAGAAAAAATTCGCAACCATTCGGACGTGCTGTTAGTAATCGGTATTGGTGGATCTTATTTAGGAGCAAGGGCTGCACTAGAAATGCTTAACCACTCTTTTGTACATTATTTAGCTAAAGAGGAGCGTCAGGCACCACATATCATATTTGTTGGACACCATATGAGTTCCACCTACATGCAAGATTTAATGGACGTTTTAAAGGATAAAGATTTTTCCATTAACGTTATATCTAAAAGTGGTACAACAACAGAGCCAGCAATTGCCTTCCGTATTTTCAAGCAACTATTAGAAGAAAAATATGGCACCGAAGCTGCAAAAGAACGCATCTTCGCTACAACGGATAAAGAAAAAGGCGCTTTAAAAGCATCTGCAGATCAAGCAGGATATGAAACATTTGTTATTCCTGATGGTGTCGGTGGACGTTATTCTGTTTTAACAGCTGTAGGGCTCCTTCCAATTGCTGTAAGTGGCGCTTCCATTGATGATATGATGCATGGTGCTCGTGATGCGATGAACGATTTTAACGATCCAAATTTAAAAAATAATGCTAGCTATCAGTATGCTGCTGTTCGTAACATTCTTTACAATAAAGGAAAAACTACGGAGTTACTTATTAATTATGAGCCAAGCCTACAGTATTTCGCAGAATGGTGGAAACAGTTGTTTGGGGAAAGTGAAGGTAAAGATCACAAAGGTCTTTATCCATCTTCTGCTAACTTTTCAACTGATTTACATTCATTAGGACAGTATATTCAAGAAGGGCGCCGTAATATTTTCGAAACCGTGCTTCGTGTACAAGAGCCTAAGCATCAATTAACGGTAGAAAGTGATCCTGTTAATGCCGATGGATTAAATTATTTAGCTGGAAAGACGATTCATGAAATTAATGACAAAGCTTTCCAAGGGACGCTTCTTGCCCACACGGATGGCGGAGTACCGAATCTTGTCGTAGAAGTCCCTAGGCTGGATGCTTACACTTTTGGCTATCTTGTCTACTTTTTTGAAAAGGCTTGTGCGGTCAGCGGCTATCTATTAGGTGTTAATCCGTTTGACCAACCAGGTGTAGAAGCATATAAAAAGAACATGTTTGCTCTTTTAGGTAAACCTGGATTTGAAGAAGAAAGAAAAAACCTGGAAAACAGATTATAAAATGAAACTTCAATCAGGGGGTTGTTCGTTCATCTCTACCGCAAGAGTATGACTTGACTAGCTTGAACGAAGCGTGGATTTGGGGGCTGTTCTCCCTCATACTTTCTTTGTCTACTTGGACTCCTTCAAGCGGGGGTTACAGCAACTTACATGGACAGGCATAGTGGGGGTTTTCAATCCCCACTTTTTCTTTTTTCCATATTGAATTTGTTTTACAAATCAATTAACTTATGGGTGCTACATTCTTTAAGAGAAAAGCAACTATTAAAGAAGCACCGAAAAGCTTAGCCATCCAGCGTAAAAATGATAAAAATGTATGTATTATGTTTAAAATATTTTTTATTGGGTAAACTAAGGAATGTAAGACTTTCTCGTATTCCCCCTGTAGGCAAAGCGCTAACATCGCTTTGCTTTTTTCTTTTGTTATAAGCACGACGCTTCTTTTTCATATAATCTGTTTCGTACATTTGGGATGTGAACATGAACAAGAGAAGTACTTTTTCTACGTGTTAGCCTCCAACATTCTAACTGTTGCTAAAAATGAAACCAGATTTTAGGTTCCGTTATCTTCTACTTTGGATCGCCTCCAAATCTTAAAGCTGGAGTCTGACGGATCTCACATACGGGGTAAATAAAGTTTATGTTCCCACCATCGGTTGCTTTGTCAAATTGCTGAAACTATTGCAAACCCTCTATATTTCCAAATACAGGATAGAAGTAAATCTCAGTGAAGGTTTTCATTCATCCCCCACTGATTGTTAGTACTGTAAATGGGATGACCTAAAGACCGCTTACGAAATAGGGCATTTAGGTGCTGTTATCTCCCACTTAGAATGGTTGCAGTACAGATCATCCAACCCCTTGCAGCATCTTATATACGGGGTAAATAAATTCAAATATTCATTACTCTGCTCTTTCAGGATTTGATGAACATGTTATACTATAGATATGTGTGCGAGCAGATGGTACGTAGGTGATCCGTTCATAACAAAAAACCGGATTGCGAACTATGTCTCCAACAAAATTAATATTCTAATAAAGCTGAAAAACAAAAAGGAGGCTGGGAAATGAATATATTTGAAGTACAACATGATAGAAAAAATACCCGATCGGTAAAATGGGATATGTTAGAACCCGTGTTTCAGACGGACGATGTATTACCGATGTGGGTAGCAGATATGGATTTTAAAGCTCCAGATAAAGTAAACGAAGCACTCATTGAGCGTGCTAAACACGGCATTTATGGCTATACGATGGTGGACGATGCCGTCAAAGCATCGATTGTAAACTGGATTAACCGCAGACACCAATGGGAAATTAACCCTAACTGGTTATCGTTTAGCCCAGGTGTTGTAACGAGCTTACATATGGCAGTGCAAGCATTCACAGAACCTGATGACAAAATCTTGATTCAAACACCTGTCTACACACCTTTTTATAATGTAATTAAAAGTCACGGCAGGCAAATCGTTAAAAATCCCTTGCGCTATGAAGACAACTACTATCAGATTGATTTTAACGATTTTGAAGAAAAGTTAAAGCAAGGCGTAAAGGCGTTTATTCTTTGTTCGCCACATAATCCAGTTGGTCGCGTATGGAAAAGAGAAGAACTGGAACAATTAGCCAGATTATGCTTAGCATATAACGTGCTTATCATTTCAGATGAAATACATTGTGATTTAACTTTCCCTGGTGAAATTCATATTCCAATCGCGTCCCTTTCAGAAGAAATTAACAATCAAGCGATAACGTGCATGTCACCATCAAAAACCTTTAATTTAGCGGGCTTACAAGCTTCTTATATTGTTACTGCCAATAAAGAGCTAAGGGAAAAAATAAATAATCAATTGTCAAAACAAGGTGTGCATGAACTTAACACCATGGGAAACACTGCCTTAGAAGCTGCATATATACATGGAGACCAATGGCTTGATGAACTCCGTGAAGTACTAAAAAGTCATAAAGAATATGTCCAGAAAATGTTTCAAACACAGGTTCCTTATATTACTGTTACAAACTCAGAAGGAACGTATCTGCTTTGGATTGATTGTAGCACGTTAAAAATGGAGCCTGATGCACTTCGAAAATTTATGATCCAAGAAGCCAAGGTGGGTTTAAATACTGGAAAAGATTATGGAGAAGAAGGTTCGAGTTTTATGCGAATGAATATCGCTTGTCCGAGAGTAACCTTGGAAGAAGGAGTTAACAGGATCATTCAAGCTATACAAAACATAAGGTGAAGCAGCTTTTCACCCACCTTGTTCTAGATATAGCAGAGAAAAAGCAGGCAACGTGCTTAACCACTTTAGCCAAGCCTGCTTTTTTGCATGAGCAAAATTTCATTGAACTTACTTTTCTGATTCGTCATTATTTTGCGTTGGATCTGTTGGTGATTTTTCACCTTTACTTTTTTCTTTTGTCAATGTTCCACAAATAATTCTTTCTCCAGAATCGCCTCCTGGTTGACTCATTCCGTCATCTTCGTTTTTCGTAACAATAATGGATGTACCTTCTCCAGAAGTTAATGAATTCTTTCCATCCAATAAAGTAACTTGTGGCAACATTAGATCAGCATTAACTACTCCACTCGCATCGGCTTCTATATTTGGCAAGTCCCCTAAGTGGGGACCTTCAGGGTGCATCAGGCCATGTTCTGCGCCTGTAGGATTAAAATGATTCCCAGCAGATGTAAAGTCTGGTCCTTCGCATTTAGCGTACTCATGGACATGGATGCCATGAAACCCAGGTTCCAGCCCTTCCAGTTCTACTTTTACCTTCACTCCATCGGCTTGTTCACTAAAGGTTGCTGTTCCAACCATGTCACCGGATGAATTGTACATTTCCGCCTCTCTTGTTTTTTCGTCTTCCGGTTGGCAAGCTACCATCAACAGGATAAGTAGAACGAATAGAAATAGTCGCATGATTTCGATTCCACCCTTTCTTTTTACTTAGCTTTCCCGTTGATTAAAGAGCTACTCATATGTTATAAAATTGTTTTAATTTAATGTTCAAATGGTATGTCGGAAGTCATTTTCTTTTTTTCTAGTTTAGATACGAATAACAAATCATCCTTCAACCTCATTCCATATGCTTTTGCTTTAACGTGACAAAGGCGCGGGGCACCCGTTTAGCGACATAGCGAATGGAACGGATCAACCGGAATAAAGGAATCATGCCACTAAAACAGGGGTATACCGACGTCTGGGCGGTAAGCCCGTTTTTAGTCGGCCTTCCTCTAGCGATGAATCGATGAGGCCTTATCGTAGGGCGCATTTCGTAAAGTCGCATCGTTGCTGGTCTCATGCGCCGGACGTGGCTATTCGGTTATTTCGTTATCCACAAGTACCTCATTTTATAGGTTCCTATATAAAAAACCCTCTTTTTTTTATAAGAGGGCTCATTTATCACGTGATTCATTTAGTTCGTGATGATATTCTTGCTTGAATTTTTTTTCGTCTTTTTTTGACTTTTTATAAATAATGTACATAGTGATCCCTGCAGCTATAAAAAACACGACTAATGTAATAATGGCAGGGATATATTCCGATTTATCCTCTGGAAAATAAAGAAAAGGCATCATTTCCCCTCACATCCTCCCACATCATTATATCAAACTTATCATCATTACCTAAAGATATAAAGCAAATTGTTCGTCAAATCTTCCGTACTGGAAAAACCATCTCGCTTTCCATCCTATGAAGTCAAAACTCAATAAAGTAAGCTGCAATCAATCTGCCCGTATATGACCGATTCTATTCAGAGTCCTTTAGACATTGATTGATGGTAATATCCAGTAATAGAAAGAGAAAGACCTACGAATTGAAGTTATACTTTATTTTTGGCAAAATAGAGAAAAAGAGCATATTTTTTTATTACAGAAGGAGGCTGGTTAGAATGGCAGACGTAGATATCGGGGAAATGGTAAAAGCACATTATCGATCAGGCACCTATATCGGAAAAGTGATTGCAGATAAAGGAGACCGTTATGTAGTAGAAGTGCTAGCTGTAAAAAAACATCCGATGCAAGGAGACTTACATAACCCCCATCAGACAGAAGGCGTTTTCTTTCATGAACGGAAGGCACTAGCATTTGGCGAAAAAACCAACGTAAAAAAAGCGGCAGTGCATCGCTTCACTGAGACTGTACCTGATTATGCAGATTCATTAAAACAAGCCGTTGAAGAATATAAGCAAAAGCTATCGCAGGAGGATTCCGCTTATAATCAAGCTGCACTTACATGTTTAAACAGACTGGAAAAAGCATACTATTAACGCGTGATCAGAAACACCTGTAAAACGCATGCCATTCTTCATGTCTTTTTACCAGGTACAGGTATACACTGCGTTACTATAGAATCAAAGTTTGATTTTGCATCATCTATCTCAAAGTAAAAAACTGTCAGCTTTTATGCTGACAGTTTTTCTATTATTCACCAAGATGCTCTTTAATAACCTCTTCGATACCTTTAAGTGCTTCATTTTCATCTGATCCATTAGCAGAAATTTTAATTTTTGCTCCTTTAGGGATACCAAGTGACATAACACCCATGATGGACTTTAAATTTACCGTTTTATCATTGTAACTAATTTCTACTTCAGACTCAAACTGTCCTGCTTTGTTAACCAAAAGTGTAGCTGGACGTGCGTGTACTCCAGTATCTGCGGTAATTGTAAAAGTTTTTTCTGTCATTTTCCTTCATCCTTCCAAAGAAATTATCTTGTAATGTAATGTTAAAAATTATTAAAATGGCTCAGCAAGCATAGGATTTATCTATCTTTTATACCAACTTTAATCCGCTTACTTTTCCCAACGTAATTAAAGATGATACCCCCTGCTTCCTTAACCTTGTTTTCTCCTACTGGAACAAGCTTTATAAGTATAAGGTATACACTTCATCCAAGTGAAAAACTGAGCTAAACCTATTATATACAAAAAAATGATTTTTTGAAACAAAAAAGTGTTTTTTTTAATAAAATGTTGTATTTTTTGTTTAAACAGCGAGGAACATTATTTGCTTCTTCATTAACATACGTTTTCCAACAATAAATTATTCAACACTCCTTATTTCTTGGCAGTTGTTTTTAGCGAACGCCTATGATACCGTTATCTTGAAGGCTATTCAATATTATAAGGAGGCAATCATTATGAGTGTACATATTGGTGCAAAACAAGGAGAGATCGCTGATAAAATTTTATTGCCAGGAGATCCACTTCGAGCAAAATTTATCGCTGAAACTTTCCTGGAAAATCCAAAACAGTATAATGAAGTAAGAGGCATGTTAGGGTATACAGGGACATATAAAGGTGAAAAAATCTCTGTCCAGGGAACAGGCATGGGGATACCCTCTATATCCATATATGTGAATGAGTTAATTCAAAGCTATGACGTGAAAAAATTAATTCGTGTGGGTACTTGTGGTGCAATTCAAAAGGATGTAAAAGTGAGAGACGTTATACTTGCTCAAGGTTCCACAACTGATTCGCAAATGAATCGAATGGTTTTTGGAGGGATTGACTACGCACCGTTGGCCGATTTTGAGCTTCTAAAGAACGCCTATGATGCAGGTATTGCTAAAGGATTGAACTTAAAAGTGGGCAATGTATTTACAAGTGATACCTTCTACCGTGATAACGCAAAAGAAGTTAACGAAAAATTAGCAGCTTATAAAGTGCTAGCTGTAGAAATGGAGACAACAGCCCTTTACACATTAGCTGCAAAATTTGATCGTCAAGCGTTATCAGTATTAACTGTCTCCGACCATATTTTAACAGGGGAAGAAACTACAGCCCAAGAAAGACAAACAACGTTCCATGAAATGATGGAGGTAGCTTTAGAAGCGGCTATTAAATAACACCCGCTAATTAAAAGGTCTTCATAAACATCTATTAGACAACAAACATGTTTCGATCATATTTCCTACCATCGCGTATCCTAATAGAGATACGCGATATTTCTTTCTTTTTTATCCTTTTTAATACCCTATTTTTCAATTCATCACTCCTTAAAGTTCTATCCTCTCGATTGTTAACTTAATACGAAACAGGTTGACAAATAAATCAGAAACCGATAATATTATTTCTATCATGCACTATTAATTATATATTTCTATAGGCAAAAGGGGGAAACTTTATGAAACAACTCAAAACAATGGATCTTACATATGGAGCTGTTTTTGTTGTATTAATGGCAATTGGAGCAAATATTACCGTTTGGTTTCCGATGTTAACCATACCAATTGGTGGAGCTGACGTACCATTATCCTTCCAAACATTTTTTGCTATTCTTGCAGGGTTAATGCTCGGAAGGAAACTAGGCAGTTTTTCAATGTTGGCATATATGCTCATAGGTGTAGCTGGTGTCCCTGTATTTGCTGGACTATCAGCTGGACCTCGGATATTTATCAGCCCGACTGGCGGATTTGTGATATCATTTATTTTTGTTGCTTTCTTTGTCGGTTGGATAGTAAATAATCGTAGCAAAGACTATTCTTTAATTCGCTATTGTGTAGCAGCCTTTATTGGTACATTTATCAATTATTTTATCGGGGTAACATACATGTATGCAGCTTCCAATATGTGGTTGGACGTGCCACTTAGTTATGCCTTGGCTTGGAGCGGTATGATCCCATTTTTAATTAAAGATATTGCTTTCGCTGTTTTAGCTGCATTATTTATGGAGCGTGTTGCAAAAAGAATTCCTATTTTAAGTCGTGCTAGATTAAGTGGATAACAATAGGCTTCCCTCAAATTATTTTGCTACCTGCACAGAGACTTAAGCAAAACGGGAAAGTGCCCTCTAAATGGGTAAAAGCACGAGAGAGCCTTACATGTATACCTAAAAAAATTACGTATATCCATTTATTAGGGTACCTAAATTAGCATTCAAAGCACTTTAAAGATTTTCATGCTTAATGAACACAGGCTAATTCATCAGCATTACTATTTTCGAGACAAACACTTCACCATCAAAGTTTACAGGCAAAAATTTCATGCGTGTCATTCTCCCTTATGGTAAGATAACATTATGTAAGATAAGGTGCATATCTTCCAGCAACAAGGGATACACTTTTTTGAAGAGAGGGTGTTTGGCAGCATGGAACTATTTTTGAATTATCCATTATGGGCAGCATTAACAGCAATTTTTTTGGCTCAGGTAATTAAAATACCTATTGCACTTATTGTTACCAAAGAATTTAAACCCGACTTAGCTTTTAGTACTGGTGGCATGCCTAGTAGTCATTCAGCAGCAGTTGCAGCATTAACTACGGGTGTAGGTATTGTACAAGGTGTATCCTCTACCATGTTCGCCATTTCTTGTGTTTTCAGTGTCATTATAATGTTTGACGCTACTGGTGTAAGAAGGCAGGCAGGCGAACAGGCAATCGTTTTGAATCAACTTATCCGTGATTTCCAACTGTTTATAGGCGGAGCAAAAGATTGGCCAAATAAAGAAGAATATGAGAAAAGACAGGAACTTAAGGAACTGCTGGGACACCAACCCATTGAGGTATTGGTTGGAGGTCTTACAGGAGTGTTCGTAGCGTTTATGCTTTATGTTTTTCTTTATTAAAAGGACCATTATTTTAGCACACCAAGCAAAGTTATCATAGAACAAAGGCGCAAGCGCCCGTTTAGCAAGGTAGCGGAATGGAACGAATCAACTAAAGATAAAGTGAACCCAATCAGCGGGGTTTTCTTCATCCCCGCTGATTGTTAGTACCACCAGGGTATGACCTAAAGGCCCTTGAACGAATCGGGGATTTAGGTGCTGTTACCTCCCACTTAGACTTGTTCAGCTTGCATCTTCTAGTGGGAGTCTACAACGCCTTTTTACGGGATAAAGGAATCATGCCACTAAAAACAGGGGTATGCCGACGCCTGAGCGGCAAGCCCGTTTTGAGTCGGCCTTCCTCTTTGTGACGAACCGATGAGGACTTATCGTAGGGCGCATTTCTAAAGTCGAATCGTTGCTGGGTGATGGAGCCGGACGTGACTAGTCGGTTATTTCGTTATCCCCAAGCACCTCATTTTATAGGTTCCTATACAAGGAAAAGGTATCGCTAATCGCGATACCTTTTTCATCATTACAGGTTAGTTTAGTCACCCGTTATATTCTGTCTAAACACTTGTAATGCTTTATTCTCATTTAACTGTTGCAGTTGTTTTTCGGTTAATTTTCCATTGCCTTTTTCGATCATGTATACATCCACTCGTTTTTTTCCCCATTGATTATAGACATCTTCAACTGTCTCATAATATAAATCAATTTTATTACCTGTTATAGCACTGCCTTTATCAGCCACTACTCCAAAACCATAGTCGGGAATAAATAGAATCGTTCCTATTGGATAAACAGATAAATCTGCAGCTATAGTAGAATACAAGTCTCGCTTTACTTGAACACCCGAATAAGTGATTCCATATTCTGGATGATCGCGATTTTTCCCTGTAGACTCTATACCAGCTGTATAACCCGTTGCAACAACTTTTTCACTTGGATATTGTTCATAATTAACCGCTTCTTCTAACGTTTTTACATGGTCAATTTGATTGCTGGATATCTGACGCTTTTCCTCTTTTGCCTGATGGAAACCTTTTTCTTCCAAATTTGTTTGTCTAGTAGAAACATGCTTTCCTTTTATCATATCCTCTTGTTCGCTTAGTTTTTGTACACCATAAGAAGCATACGGCCAAAGCTTAGCGGAAGCTTCAGACACACCGTTTAATGCCATAATAACAAAGCTGCATGCAGCCACAAATAATAAACTCATAAACATTTTTTGCATAAGATTTTTGGTTTTCATGAAAAACACCTCTTTGGATGTCATCATGTCCAATCCCCCAAAAATTATACACCATTCTATTAAATTGCTTATGCAAAAAAAGAGTATAAAAGGGTTATGATATTCATTATACTCGCTTTTTCGAACTGTTCATTACGTTTAACAGGCATTCTTATTATCCATAAAGTAACAGGTTTGAAGTTGTTTATTCTTTTGAAACAACTGTTTAAAACATTTGATATCCGCTCTTCCTTAATAAACGAATGACAATACCTGATACAATCGTACCCGCAAACCCAGCAGCTAAGATAGAAATATCTACAGCAGTAAGTTCTGTCAAACGCGTCATTAACTTAGAAAACGTTTCACTCGTTTTGGTAAAATAATTCCATGTTGATGTATTATCGACAATGATAATAACTACTAATGGATAGATAAACGCCATCAACCAAGTCGTGCGTAGAAGCATATTCAAAATAAACGCGATTCCAAAAAAAATAACGAAATATAATAAGATAGATACTACTAATTGAATCAAGCCTTGTTTCTCCCTTCCAATCAACCCTTTGTTATCTTTTATATCATCTCTTTCTCCATCATTTTAAAGGAAATTATTAAAAAAGCAAAGCTAACTTCCTTGAGCTTAGTTTACTAATAATTTTTTAGCCAATAAAGTGAATCTTTAGTCAGTACGGGTTTCCATTCATCCCCACTGATTTTTAGACTAACGAATCGGGATTTAGATGCTGTTATCTCCCACTTAGACTTGTTGTGAGTACAGATTATTTAACTCCTGAAGTCGGAGTTTTACAGCACCTTAATATACGGGATAAAAACGTAAAATCATATAATAGCTAAAATGGAGGTGAGAGCATGAATGAAAATAAAGAAACTCCCGAAAGAAAAAGGAAAAGATTAAGACAAGAAGAAGGAAAAAGCAACCCAGGTGGTAATTTGAAAGATACAATTAATAGAGATAGTAACGGAAGTATGATTGATTTAGTTGAAGGGATTGGGCCGACGTCTAGACGGCAAATCCGTTTTTAGTCGGCCTTCCTCTTAGCGACGAACCGATGAGGCCTTATCGTAGGGCGTATTTCTAAAGTCGCATCGTTGCTGGGCGATGAAGGACTATTCGGTTATTTCGTTATCCCCAAGCACCTCATTTTATAGGTTCCTATAAATAACAAAAACCTGAGTCTCCTAAGATCTCAGGTACCTTTTACTGGTTACATTTTCCATATTTTTGGTTGCCGATAAAGAATTATTCTTACAATTGACCAGAACTAGATAAGGGAATTTTTTAAATAATATAATGGCTGCAGTTTGTTATATAAGTCGATATCCGTTAATAAACATTTATGATTACTGATTTACACGTGGAAAAATATTAAACTTCCCTTTTTTTAACAATAATCGAAAACCACCAAGCTTAAGAAGGTAACGATTATCAATTATTTTTTTCATGACTGTAGCTTTCCATCCTAAAATCTTTTTACTTTTAAAGATGACTCCAATAGCATCTTGTTCTCCCAATGAAGCGACTGTTCCAAGAATATTTGGTTTGAAGCCTTCCATCTCCTGGTTGCGTATATAAGCTTTTATATTATAAGCCACTGCTTCTGATTCTTGGATAGCAATTTGTGCCGTTGGTGGATATGGCTTACCCTTTTCAAAATCCATAATTAAAGCGCAATCCCCAATGACAAATACATTGTCGTATTCAGGTGAACGCATATCATTATTTACTTCAATTTTACCTTGATTGGTAGTAAAACCTGATTCCTTTATAATCGAATTAGCTTTTACTCCAGCCGCCCACACTGTGGTATAGGTAGGTATTTTCGTTTGCATACCATGTTTTTCAAATAATACACTTGTTGGTGTACACTCTTTTAAAATAGCACCAGTAATAAATTCTACACCACGAGCTTCTAAAGAATTCATTGCGTATTCTACGAGTTGCTCATCAAATCCAGGTAAAATTGTCGAAGACCCTTCAATGTTAATAATCCGCACGTTTTGTTTATCCACATTGTATTTTTCACAAAGCTCTGGAACACGATTTGCAAGTTCGCCCAAAAATTCTATGCCTGTAAACCCGCCACCTCCAATAACAAAGGTTAGTCGAGCTGGATTTTTTTCTTCTTCCTTATGAAACACGGCAAAATTATGTTCAATATGTTCACGAAGCTGACGAGCATTCTTTATATTATTTATTGTAAATGCATGTTCTTCTAAACCAGGGATATCAAAGGTAGCTACTTCAAAGCCTAACCCAATAACAAGCACATCATAATCCAGCACTGTATTTTCCAACATTACTTTTTTCTCTTTTGGTTGAATAGACAGTACTTTATCTTGAATAAAATCAACTTTTTGCGGATGAATAATGTCTTTAATACGTATTTTTGTCCGCTCATCACGAATAGTCCCTGCGGCATTTTGATGCAACCAAGTGGTTTGGTAATGATATTCATTGATATTTACTAAGGTTATCTTAGCTTCATCCGTGCGTAAAGATCGTTGCAATTTTGTTACAGTCATCATACCACCGTAACCAGCGCCTAAAACAACTATATTTTTTTTCTCCATATCCATCACTTCCATTTATTCCCTTTCCAGAAAAATTTGTGACACATTTCACTTGAGTATGCTTATAAAAACCATCACTATAGCTCATAGTTAATTATGGTAAGATGATCATTTCAAAAAAATTCATTATAATTATATATTTCATGTTATTCTCACACATAAATATGTTAGTTAACTTATAATTGCAGATAATTTTTCTACTTCTATAGTCTATCATATATCTTATTGCAGCAGATGAATTGCTACGTTATTGTGTAACCAAAAATTCATTTCATTGTCACATAATCGTAAAATAGTTCCTTAGTTATAGTAGCCTGTTTAGATTTGCTTTTCAAGCCTATCCTAAATATACCTAATTATATGATTTTTCACAATAAATAAATAAATATAACCAGATCTCTGACTCATGAGTACATTTATATTCTATTTTATTTAAGATATGATAGTATAAAATATGTCGTCATGATTATTTTGAATGGAGGGATTATAGTGACAAATGATATATATGATGTCACCATTATTGGTGCAGGCCCTGTCGGCTTATTCACCGCTTTTTACGGTGGAATGCGTCAGGCAAGTGTAAAGATCATTGAAAGCTTACCACATACTGGGGGGCAGTTAACTGCTCTTTATCCAGAAAAATATATATATGATATTGCTGGTTTTCCAAAAATAAGAGCTCAAGAATTAATAGACAACTTGGAAGAACAAGCTAATATGTTTCAACCTAAAATTGTGTTAGAGCAAGCAATTGAGCAAGTTGAAAGACTTGAGGATGGGACATTAAAATTAACTTCTGATAAAAATGATATTCATTATACAAAAACAATGATTATAACTGCCGGCAATGGTGCATTTCAACCTCGTAAACTAAATGTAGACAATTGCGAGCAATTTGAAGATATTAACTTGCATTATCATGTCAAAGATATGAATCGGTACAAAGATCAGCATGTACTGTTATTAGGCGGTGGCGATTCTGCTGTCGATTGGGCACTAATGCTGGAGCCGATTGCTAAGAAAGTAACCCTAGCCCATAGACGCGATACGTTTCGGGCTCATGAACACAGTGTTGACAAGCTATATGCTTCTAATGTTGACATACTTACCCCGTTTGTCCCGAGCAGTATTGTTGCAAAGGATCGAATTGAACAAGTCATTTTAGACGAAGTAAAAGGCGAACGTAAGGTAGAGTTGGATGTAGATGCAGTTTTATGTAATTATGGCTTTGTTTCTTCACTAGGACCAATTAAAAACTGGGGACTTGAGATTGAGCGAAATAGTATTGTCGTTAATTCTAAAATGGAAACAAACATACCAGGTATTTATGCAGCCGGAGACATTTGCACGTATGATGGGAAAATTAATTTAATCGCTACAGGATTTGGAGAAGGACCGACTGCTGTTAATAATGCGAAACATTACATCGATCCGAAAGCTAGAATACAACCAAAACATTCAACGAGCATGTTTTAAAACAATCCTTCAAGTTACAGCTACAGCCAAGCTTTGTAAGCTTGGCTGTTTTATTGAAGAAGCTGAAATAAAGTGAATCTTCAATCAGTGGGGGTTTTCATCCATCCCCACTGATTGTCGTGCAGTAATGGTATGACCTAAAGGCCTCTTACGAAATAGGGCATTTAAGTGCTGTTATCCTACTTGGACTTGTTGCAGTACAGATTATCTAACTCCTGAAGTGGAAGGTCTTACAGCACCTTATATACGGGATAAAATTATTACTGTAAAACAACGTTCCCTACTAAACAAAAAGCTGAAACTACCAGATTTCAACTATTCGTATTAACAATCGCCAGGCGTGCCGACTTTATCTTTAGTTCTAAACGAAGATCCACAACCACAAGATATGATGGCATTTGGATTATCAATACTAAAACCGCCACCCATCATATTTTGTTTAAAATCTATCGTTGTGCCTTCTATAATTGGAATATCTTGATTATTTAGTACTACAGGGATGCCATTTATTTCTTGCACTGTATCTAATTCTTCATTAATGTCGTATTCAAACCCTAATGCATAGGATAGCCCACTACATCCGCCACCTTGTACTCCAAAACGCAAATGAACACCGTCTGATTCTTCTTTCATCATCTCAACAATTTGCAGTTTGGCATTGTCTGTAATCGTAATCGTCATCACACAAATCTCTCCTTTCCAAAGTGCTTATTTTAAGTATACATCTCTATTCATAGCCGATCAACTTTACCGTTCTTTCGTTTTCTTTGGTATACATATGCTATTTGTCATCATAATGCTATAGCTGAAGTGCATCAAGTGAAACTTCATTCAGCAGGAGTTTCCCTCACCTCCTGCTGAATTGGTTGAATAATTGGGCATCTAGGTGTTATTATCTCCACTTAGACTTATTTGTTTTTACCTTCTTGAAATAGAAGCCTTACAGAACCTTACATGGGGAATAAAAAACCCCTGTAGCAACGGTCTCTGCTCCGCCAGTCATCCAAACATTTCCATCTGCGTCCCATGTAATATCCAAGTCTCCTCCAGGCAAATGCACGGTAACGGATTCATTACGTTTTAACTGACCGTTTAACACCCCTGCAACCACCGCAGCACATGCTCCAGTACCACATGCTTGTGTTATTCCAGAGCCTCGTTCCCAGACACTGAAATTGATTTCTACTGGGGAAACAATCTCAATAAACTCTACATTGGCTCCTTGCGGGAAGCGTTCATCTTTTTCAACCAGTGGACCTAGTTGAGACACCTGCTCCCCATTTATCTGATCCACTAAAAATACTGCGTGCGGATTCCCCATTGATAATGCTGTTAACTCCAACGTTTGTCCTTGAATTTCAAATGGTTCACCAATAACATGCTGTTTCGGATTGCCTTGCATCGGAATAAGTTCGCGCTCCAAATGCGGTTTCCCCATATTAATGGTAACTTGGTCTACTTTTTCATTTGTCACTTGTACTTCTGCTTCAACTATATTGGCTTTCGTTTCAATTCGAAATCGCTTTTCAGCTACTATTCCTTGTTCAAATGCATACTTCGCAGTACAACGTAATCCATTCCCACAGCTTTGTCCTTCTGAACCATCCTTATTAAAGATTCGCATCCCAACATCAGCGGTTTCACTCGGATGTATGATAATCAGTCCATCTGAGCCAATTCCTGTATGGACATTGGAAACACTTTTCGCCAATTCTGATAATTTTTCTTCTTCTACTGTATATTGGAAAAAATCTAGATAAATATAATTATTTCCTAACCCGTGCATTTTGATAAAAGGTATTTGCATAAACTGTCCTCATTTCTGCGATGATTGTAATGGTAAATCATATTGGTCCAATGCTTGGTAAATGTCTTTCAACCGCGGAATCCCTTCAGCTACCATCTCATCATTAACAAACACGATCGGATAAAATAAATCTTCATCCATAATACGTTTGGCAAAGTTTTGATGTTTTTCCATTGATGGAGGCTGTTCTATATCAATATACTCATACGTTATCGACTCTGTATTATATTTACGTCCTAAAGCCGCTTGTAACCACTCAAACGTGTCTTTTGAGCCAGGAGCACCAACACAACTAGCACATATCTGCTCTGCTCCGTAAACCGTAATCACAATCTCACTCATGCTTTTCCCTCCATTCCATCCATTGATATCTTTTATTTTACAAAAAGTCGAATCAAAGTTAAAATAAAATTGATTATCTGCTTCGTTAAATAGATTTTTCAATGTATTCGTTTTATAATAGATAAGAAGAAAGGAGAAGATGGATAATGCGTGAACAAGTACAGGAAGTGTTAAATAAATTACGTCCATTCTTGCTGCGTGATGGTGGCGATGTGGAACTAATTGATGTTGATGAAAATGGCATTGTGCTTCTTCGTCTCATGGGTGCTTGCGGGAATTGCCCTAGCTCAACCATTACATTAAAAGCAGGAATTGAACGTGCACTTATGGCTGAAGTCCCAGGTGTAACTGAGATCGAACAAGTATTTTAAAAATCTCCGGATAGAGCAATTATAAAGAAAATTTTCAAGCAGTCGGGGGCTTTCGTCACCACTGGTTATTCTAGAACAAAGGCGCAAGCGCCCGTTTAGCAACGTAGCGAATGGAACGAATCAACTAAAGATAAAGGAATCACGGTGAGGTAACGAACCGATGATGACTTATCGTAGGGCGCATTTCTAAAGTCGCCTAGTTGCTGGGCTCATGCGCCGGACGTGGCTATTCAAGCCCCTAATTTTATACTTTCTTATTCTAGAACAAAGACTAAAACCGAAACGTCCTTGAAAAAGAAAAACGCTTTTTCTGCGTGTCACGCCTCTAGAGATCGACGTCTTGTCTCTCTGAGCGAATTGGGAATTTAGGTGCCGTTATCTTCCCCTTAGCGACCATGTGGGTCTTACGGCACCTTACTATACAAGATATAAAGAAGGCGTTAATTCAAGGAATGCCTTCTTTTTTATGCTTGGTTATTACTTCATTTTCTGTTTTTTAAACAAATAGTGCTCACCATTCGTTTCCCTAGATTTCCATTAGACGGGTGTTTTTGGAGATTCCCCGTTAAGCACAGCAGCAACATTATCTAGACATAATTTCCACATATTCGTTCTCGTTTCCACACTTGCTGATCCAATATGCGGCAAAGCAACAACATTTGGTAGCTGTAGTAGTGGATGATTCTTCTGTATCGGTTCCTCTTTAAACACATCCAACCCAGCTGCTTGAATAACTCCGCTTTGTAACGCATGAATTAAATCCGCTTCATTTACTACCCCACCTCGGGAAATATTGATAAACACAGCTGTTTCTTTCATCATTTGAAATGCATGAGAATTAAACATGTCTTTCGTTTCATGGGTAAATGGTACGACGGAAACTACAAAATCTGCTTGGTTTAATAAATCATGAAAACTTACATAAGTTACTCCTAGTTCTTTTTCTGCTGCTTCATCCCTCGAACGATTATGGTATACGATATTCATTCCAAAGCCTTGTGCACGTCTAGCCATCGCTTTGCCAATTCTCCCCATTCCTACAATACCAATGGTTTTATGATGAACATCAGCACCTGCTAGCAAATAAGGAGACCACTCTTTCCATTCTCCCTGTCTAATAAAATTATTAGCCTCTATGAGACGTCTCGCAGTTGCCAATAGCAAAGCAAACCCTAAATCAGCAGTCGTTTCTGTTAACACATCAGGTGTATTCGTTACAATGATACCTCTTGATTTTGCCGCTTCTATACAGATGTTATCGTACCCAACAGCTAAATTAGCGATTATTTTTAAATGGTCGGCATCTTTTATAAGTAATTTATCAATGGAATCACTCACCATACAAATCAATGCATCTGCTATTTGCAAATGTTTACGTAATTCTTCTCTGGGAACTGGAGTTTCTTCTTCCTCCCAACAGAAAAATGTAAATTTTTCTTCATAGGCTTTCGATAATTCTGTTGGTATGTTTCTTGTCACGTATACCAAAGGTTTTTTCATTTCCACTCCTCCTCTAGCGATAGTATGCATGAGAATTCAAAAGAAAACGAGCTTAAGTAAGTTAAAAATTTCTGCATACAACTTCAGCTATGAACAATGTTTTTTCATCTGAAAATTTCCAAGCAAAAAAGATGTGCCTCAAGGTACGAACGTTTTTTTACAGCGCCTAAATGATCTACTACAGCCAGTGTAACACAGGAATCTGTAAAAGGTCACAGTCCAGTTCCGCCCATTCAAAAAAACGACTGAGATTAGCTTCATACCTGGCTTGAAGCCGCAATAATTCCTCCAATTGCTCAACCCCGTCACCCTTTTGCTCTGCTAATAGATTTCGTTCTAAACAGTCATATAAATGAATAGGAAACAATAATCTGGCATACACTAAACGCCAGAAAAAAACCGAGACCGGTCGTATGGTTTGATATTCCCGCAAGAAATGAGTAACTGCTGCTTGTGGATTTTGTTGAAGAAATGCTTGTCGCAAAAATTCTGCAATATCTCTAGCCGGATGATCATATACTAATTCCATTGGCCACATAACAGGCTGCTGCAATTGGTCCATATATCTACGAAAAGCGATGGTACCTTGATCCGATTCTTGAAAGCGTAATTCCTGATCACTCTCCCCAATATACTGAATGGCATTTTCACTAAGACCGATAATATAAGGTAACACATCCATGGCCAATCGATAATAAGGAGTTGCTTTTTCTTGAGCTGCTTTTTCCAAGGTTTGTTCCATCCAGCTTACTTTGTCAATCCAAAGCTGCTTCCATTGACCATAGCTGGAAATAGCTTTCGGTTCATAGCTATACTGACTCCCCATTTGATGAAACTGTGCTAACATAGAACCACTTGTAGCTTGATGAGAAGGACCAACATCGGTCCCTTGCACGACAATGCAATGCTTATCTTGATAAGGAGTAAGCCACTCCCCTTGATGATTTGGAATCGGAATCGCCATATGATTATAAGAATTTTCTGCTATATAGTAGGCAACTACTGCTTGCTCCATATGTATAATTTCATTGTTTTCAATAGAAGTGATAAAATAAACATATTGGCCAGCCTGATAACATTCCTTGCCCGCAACCCACCGTTTTGTTTCTGGATGAATCTTATAATGTTCGTAAAGCCAATCACTAATGTGCAAGTGTATACCTCCTTATATGGATTCTTTAAAACAATACGTTATTTAAGAACGTCATATGCTTTTATAACAGTTTATGATACGAGTGCAAGGAATTTTCACAGAAAAATGAAAGGATGATGAAGAATGGACGAAAATACGAGTCGAAGTGAATTAGAAGTTAAGGCTAGACAATGGTTAACAGAGCGAGGCGTGACATTAGATGATATTGCAGAGCTTGTATACTACTTACAATCCAAATACCATGAAAATTTAACTCTTGACGTGTGTAGGCATAACGTGGACCGTGTCCTTAAAAAACGTGAGGTTCAAAATGCTATTTTAACTGGAATTCAATTAGATGTCCTTGCTGAGAATAAGCAATTGCAACAGCCCTTACAAAAAACGATAGATACAGACGAAAGCTTATACGGGGTTGATGAGGTGATTGCTTTATCTATTGTTAATGTTTACGGCTCGATTGGATTCACCAATTATGGGTACATTGATAAACAAAAGCCCGGTATATTAAAGAGGTTAAATGATAAATCTACAGGTGAATGTCATACTTTTTTAGATGATATCGTAGGAGCAATTGCAGCAGCAGCTTCCAGCCGTTTGGCGCATGGAACTGGTGAGGATGTTTTATTAGATGACTAAATAGCAAACAGGAAGAAAATAAACTTTCTTCCTGTTCTACTGTCTTTACGACGTACTATAGCTTCTCCATCCATTCTTTAAGGTTGTGCACATAATGCGTAGGCGCAACGGCTAGTTGCTTATAATCCGAAAATGGAGTAACACCCGTAAATACCATTAACGTATCTATCCCCGCTTGTATCCCAGCTTGGATGTCGGTTGCGTAATTATCACCGACCATTAATGCCTTCTCCTTACTTAACCCCAATACTTCAAGCGCTTCTTCCATGATAACTGCTTCAGGTTTTCCAATAAAAACAGGATCAACACCGGTGCATATCGAAATGACAGCGGTAAGGGAGCCGTTGCCTGGCAATAGCCCACGTTCATTTGGTATAGATTTATCTCCATTGGTTGAAATGAACGTTGCTCCATTGCGAACTGCAATGCTCGCTTTTGCCAGCTTTTCATACGTAATATTTCGGTCAATTCCGATAACAACCACATCGCAGTCTTCTGTTTCCGTAATGGTATGCCCTTCTTCCCGCAAGGCTTTATGTAAGCCTTCCTCCCCAATAACGTAGCAACGAGAAAGCCCGTGATTTGCTTTAATATAAGAAGCCGTAGCTAGACTTGTCGTGACGATTTGACTAGGTTCTGCTGGTATGTCTAGCTTCCTTAATTTAGCAGCCACATCTTCCTGTGTTTTAGAAGAATTGTTCGTTACAAATACGTAGGGAATTTGTTTATGATGCAATGTCTGTATAAAATCAGAAGCATAAGGAATAGGTTCATTCCCTTGATACATCGTCCCATCTAAATCGATTAAATAACCTTGATATGCTTTTGTCATCGTTGTTCCACTCTCCTATTTTAAACACCAAATAAACAGCTGCTATCAGCTGTTTACACGGTATAGTTATGTTTATTCCAAATGTAAGGTGCCACACTATCCGCTTCCAAAATTTAGACAGGAGATGACGGCACTCAAATTCCCAATTCGTTGGGCTTATAAGCTGTCGTTTACCAAGTTGTGACACGGAGAAAAAATGTTTCCTCTTTTTCAAAGGCAGAAAAACTTGGAAAGTGACACCTCACACGCAGAAAAAGTGTTTTAAAAGGACGTTATGCTGCGCTCTTACCCTTTGATCTACTATTTCAGGAGGCTCAACGAAAAATCCTACTGATTGAATACTTGCTTTATTGTGAGCCGTTAGTAAACGCATGTGTAACTTGCTGATGTTCCTCAGTGAGATAATTGCGTATATAGGTTGAAAACTGTTTATAATCATCGAGATATGTTTGTATGGTTTGCATTATCTTATCATGATCCACATTTGCATAATCTGAAATCAACATTCGCCTCAATGTGATCAGTTCTTTATACGCATTCTCCTTTTCAGGCGGGAGTACTTTTTCATCCAGTAAAATGTCAATGATATCATGATAGCTTCCTGGATCGCGCATAATAAATCCATCAATCATCATATTGCCAACATCAAGTGTAGATTCGATGAATACGTGTACAGCTCGTTCCAAACATAGTTTTTCTTTTATTGAGTTAGGACGGTCCAATTCCAATATATGAATTAATTTATCCATATAATGCAATGTCGCCTCTAGCTTTTTTCGATCAACAAAATACATCGGTCACCCCTCCAACAAGGAATTACCATTATCATATCATATTCTGTAGGATTATGAAGCAAAACATGATATAGTTGGGAAAATAACACTTTTCAAAATGGGGGATATAATGGGCAAAAAATATGATGTGATTAATGATGAAACAGTAAGAAAAGACGTACGTTATGTCAGTTTTATGGGGCAGTTACAACGATATGATTTAGCCATTTTAGATGATCATGAGGATGCAAATAAAAAGCTGATTATAAACCTACGCAAAAACCGTTGCTTATCCATTGGAAAAGAAGATTTGCAGGATAAAGGTGTTATTGAACACACTTTCAAGGAAGCGAATATGGAAGCTGACGAAATTCGCCACTTCCTACAGAATAATCTTTAATCCTTTTAGCATGCTTTTCCCTTTAATTGTTAAACGTAAAGCTTTAAATATGGGATACATTAATAATGTATCGCTTGTTTTACAATAAGGAAGGTGAAAGGAAGCATGAAGAAGAAGAAAGACTATAGTGATTTTTCAAATGTAAAGCATTCGCATGATCGATTAATACCTGAAGAATTTCCGGAGGGAGCTTTTGGGTCGCCTGTGAATGAGGCTAAACCAGTTGAAGGTAAATCCACTCCTTGGGAAAAAGGGCAGCACCGAGATAGCGCCTTTGTTTATCCAGACCGTGAACAACATCAAGATGTTCCTAGAAGGATACAGGGTTCTCATATTATCCATGACGAAAAAGAGCAGTAGAATGCACCTTGGCTACTGCTCTTTTGCAGTCAATTTTCTTAATACGAAATAAGCACAACCAAAATTACAGTATTCATATAAATAATCCTCTAGAGCATTAATTTTCGCATCGACTGGAACTTTCACATGCTTATTATCATAAAAACCCTTTAACCGTAATTGATCATATCCCCAATCACCAACAATATAATCATACTTAGCTAGAATGTCGGAATATCTTTCCTTTACAACACTTTCCTGAAATCCACCTTTATGATCTTCAACCAGTTCATACATTTTTCCAAAAAGTTCAATCATACGTGTTCCCCCCACGATACTTTATCTTCTCAGTTTAACACCTTTTCTCAAAAGGCTCCAGAAAAATACAGTATGTTTTCTAATGGAGTAAACAAACTAATGATGATCCTTGAATGAGGAAATCGGTTATAGAATGGAGGGAAATTATTCCAATGAAGAAGATAGTTCCAATTGGTTTTGCTGCAATCTTTTTAGCTACCGGTTGCATGGATAATGACACCGCTACAAATGAAAGAGACCGTATTCAAAATCAACTTGATCCAAATAACGAATTACAAGCTCCCGCTGATGAGGAATTGGATAACAGACTAGGCTATGTTCGTTATTCAAAAGAACAAATTAATAATGACACCGAAGATCAACGCTCTATGCGAATGGATCGTACAAGAATGGCAGATATGATTACGCGAACGATGTTAAGAGCAGACGCTTTCGAAGAAGTGGCTACATTGGTTACGGATGAAGAAGTGCTGATTGCTTATGAGAAATCAAACGATACCGATAAAGAAAAAGCAACCCAAATAGCAGAAAAGACTGCCGCATCCATTATGCCTAGCTATTTTGATATCTATGCCACCGATAACACGAACCTTATTGATGATATCCAAAGCTTGCATAATTCGACGACTACAGAGGGCGACTACGATAATACAATTGAAAAAATCATTCAACAAATGGAAGAATCAAAATAACTCGTATGGAAGGACAAGCGTAATTTTTCGTTTGTCCTTGTTTTTAACAGATTATTATTTTGAATTCGCTTTCCCCATCTGTTTTCCATTCCTTTAAAACTTATATACACTAAATAATTGCTTGAACTTATCCATTACCTTGCATATTAAAAAGCACATATGGAAAAGTTAAACACAACAAATAATAAGTTAATGTATAGAAATGGAAAATAAAGGGTGAAACAAATTGCATGTCAAACGTATGATTACAATAACAGTTTTTATATGTACACTTTTTCTTGTGATTGCTCCTACAGTTGTAAAAGCTAGTGACGATTCTATATATGAAAAAAGAATGGCCTTGTTTAAAAAAACAGAAGCAATCACGCAAATACCTTGGTACTACTATGCTGCCATCGACAATTATGAACGAAATGCGAAACAGAATACGAATGATGAGCAAGTTATTTCCATTGAAATACCTACTGAAGCTTGGTTTGGACTTGGAAATGCAGCCATGATTACGGATGAGCGGTTAATTGATTTCTTTAATGGCTATGGAAAAGATGGCAACGGGGATCAAAAAGCAGATCCAAGTAATGCTGAAGATATCCTATATACGATGGGAAACTATATCCTTACGTATGGACAAACAAAGGATGATATTAAAATCGCATTATGGAATTATTACAATCGGGATTTAACGGTTCAAACGATCATGAATACAGCTAAGGTTTTCAAAAAATTCCAAGGCATTCAATTAGTGGATCGAGATTTTCCTGTATCTACTTCCTATAACTATAGCTACCGAAGCACTTGGGGAGATCGCAGAGGCTTTGGTGGATTACGAATTCATGAAGGGACCGATATTTTTGCCGATTATGGCACTCCTGTTAAGTCGACAACCTATGGGGTTGTTGAAATGATGGGGTGGAATTTATACGGTGGCTGGCGAATCGGAATTCGAGATATATACAATATTTATCATTATTATGGGCATATGAGTGGATACGAGGATGATATCGAAGTAGGAAAAGTAGTGAAGCCAGGAGATGTACTCGGCGGAGTGGGCTCGACTGGTTATGGTCCCCCTGGCACATCAGGAAAATTCCCCCCACATCTCCACTATGGAATGTATAAAGATAATGGATATAGCGAATGGTCTTTTGATCCATATCCTTATTTAAAAAAATGGGAACGAATGGCCAAGCAAAAAGATTAGTGGTGAATTAAAATTGCAACAGCACAAAGCAAACTGGCTTTGTGCTGTTGCAAAATTTATTTTTGTCGTGACTTTCTCACAGCATAAGTAATACTTGCTGTGAGTCCACCCCAAATAATCACCATGCCTAAAATCATTACAAAAATAGCACTTGCAGTCATGTTATTTAGCCTCCTTTTGATCGGAATAACCGCTATCTGCCTCTTTAGAGCGCCACTTTGTAGCAGCCATAACGATACCTACTATAAGTGCTACACCAGCAACTGACCAGCCGGCAAATAAAATAAACGTGTCTGAATAGCCAGCATAATTTCCAGTCGGTGTGTCAAATAATTTCAATAAATTCAAACGTAATAAATCAAACATCATATACCCTAACACTAGTGGTGTAATCACATTTAAGCTTACTGGGAACCACCAGCCAAGCTTAATATCGGATATTTCATCTGCATGATTTTTTAAATTTTTAACTTGACGAAGCACCCAAGTAATCAAGGCAACTTCGACTAAACCTAGTAATGCAACTCCAAACTGGTTAATAAAATAATCAACTGTATCCAGAAAAGATAAGCCACCTTGCGTTGCGTAAATAAGCGAAATAACTGCAGCTAAGCCTCCACCAAACATAACCGCTTTCCTACGAGAAATATTAAATTTATCGGAAATTCCCGCAACATACGTTTCCGTAAGCGACATTAATGAGGTTAAACCTGCTAAAACTAAGGATGCAAAGAACAAGAAACCAAATAGACCATTTAAGCCTGGAAATTCATTAATAATCGCAGGAAATACAACAAAAGCCAAACCTACGCCATCAGAAACAACTTCATCTACTGCTACGCCTGATTGCGTAGCCATAAAACCAAGCACAGAGAAGACTCCTATACCAGCAAGTAATTCAAAACTTGAATTCCCAAATCCAGTAATAAAGGCGTTGTTTGTGATATCTGATTTTTCTGATAAATAACTAGAATACGTAATCATAATCCCAAATGCAATGGATAAACTAAAAAATATTTGCCCGTAGGCAGCCACCCATACTTCGCCAGAAAAGATACTGCTAAAATCCGGCTCAAAAAAGGCTTGTAACCCTTGCATAGCTCCATCTAATGTTACAGCACGAATAACAATAATTAGAAATATAATAGCTAATGCTGGAATAAAAATGCGATTAGCAATTTCAATTCCCTTCCTCACACCTCGGAATAAAATAAATAAGACGACAAACCAGACTAAAATCAGTGGTATGAGAACTCCAGGAACCAAGTTGCCCACCTGACCAGGATCAACCATTTTTAAATAATCGTTAAACAAAAATGTTTCCGTATTAGCCCCCCAGGCCAAGTCAATGGAAAAATATGCATAAGCTATTGCCCAGGCAATAATGACAGAATAATAGGTAGAAATAACAAATGCTACAAGAACAGCCCACCAGCCAATGAATTCAGTTTTTTTGTTCATTTTTCGATACGTTAGAGGCGCGGACCCCCGGTATTTATGCCCCATAGTAAATTCCATAATCAGGATGGGAATACCTGCTGTTAGCAATGCAAACAGATAAGGAATAAAGAACGCTCCGCCACCATTTTCATATGCTACAGCTGGAAAACGCCAAATATTGCCTAATCCAACAGCTGAACCAATCGCAGCCATAATAAAACCTGCTCTTGTTCCCCATTGAGAACGTAATGCCATATTTTCCTCCTCCTTTCTTCCTCATCCTATCAGTCGGGAATGAGGAATGTTCCAAAAGTTTAGTTTTTTCAGATATTTATGTTTGTATTATAACGGTACTTGATGCATATGTCAAAAAATATTTTCATTGCATTATCTATGGCGTAACTTCGTGTCATATATCCCTTCTAAACAACCGCATTCTCGTTTTCTAACCATTTCACTCTGTCAAAATCAAAGTAGAGAATAATGATAATCGAATAGAGCTTACCAAAAGCGGTGCTTTTATTTTCATTATTTTTAGCCAAAACTTTTAAATTTGTTTACACGCATATAAGAAAAGTCTGATATAATAAGCACATATGCTATCTACAGCCTTTATTTCCTTTGAATAGGCTTTATTAGAAGAGGTTCTTATGAAACCTTCCCTTCATATTTGTTTACGATTTCCTTCTAATTCATAAGAGTCGTGTGATGTACGCATACGTTTATAAATACATCTAAAGCTATATCCTTTATTTTCATATCCATCTAATACCATTTGTGTAAATTCACTAGTATGACCTTTTTTGGACATAAAATTAACTCCCTTCGAAGTAGCAAGTTTTATTTTTAAACCTGGCTACTTTAAAGGGAGCATACTAGTGTGTTAAATTCATTTTTTATCAACGAAGTTATCTATAGCTTTACCTATGAACCAAAAAATTAAAACTGTAAAAACAGCGATTAATGTTGATCCAATTATAGTAGCTTCAAGCCTTTCAGATATAAGACTAAAAACATTCATGTAAATAACAAAAACAATGAGAAATTTAATCCATTCAATCAAGTTAGATGGTCCTAAATCATCTAATGACCTTATTTTTTTATCTTTCCTATCTATAAAAGTTACCATTTCACTTAAAAAAAGCATAAAAATATTTAAGATTAAAAAGCCGAAGAAATACCATACATTTAACCAGAAGCTAGAATAGTAATGAAAATCAACAAAAGGTAAATATGATAATAAATACACAACTCCATATGTAATGAAAATAAAAACAGAGGCAATAAAAGTAACTATCACAAGGGACATTATAATAGCAACAGTCATACCAATAAAATTTTCGGTTTTAGTAAACATGTTAACCATCCTCTATATTTTTAATAATTAGAATTAATTGTTTAATCCGCTTTCTTTATTAGGATAATATATCCTTTACAGGAAAAGTATTCCACACAGAACAGAGAAATGTCAAGTGAATTTTATAAGTTCTATTCTCGAAAGACTTATCGTATCATCCAGAAATGATGGTAACCGCGGACTTTAGTCCGAAATATGCTCCACATGCTTTCACTATTTTACGAACCTACGATTATTTCTGTTTGCCGATAACTATGGGTGATAGAAAAAAACTAACTCCTGCCCAATAGTTAGGAATTACAGATAAAGTATTTGATTGGAATGACATTATTTATTTGCGGTGACTAGCTTTGAAAATTATGGATGTTTTCGTGACATTGTTATTTTTGAGTAGGATAATTATTGTGATACAATAAATATATGAAGGGTAAAATTTTATATAATTAAAAATAAATAAACGAAGGAGTAAGATTGAACGGAGTAATACGTGTTCCTATAGTGGAACAAAGGCGCGGGGCGCCCGTTTAGCAACGTAGCCAATGGAACGAATCAACTAAAGATTTAGGAATCATGCCACTAAAACAGGGGTATGCCGACGTCTGGGCGGCAAACCCGTTTTTAGTCGGCTTTCCTCTTAGCGACGAACCGATGAGGACTTGTCGTAGGGCGCATTTCTAAAGTCGCATCGTTGCTGGGCTCATGCGCCGGACGTAGCGATTCGGTTATTTCGTTATCCCCAAGCATCTAATTTTATCGTGTCTTATCTGATTAAAAAAACGAACAATAAATCGCCAATTGTGTATACGCAAGTTTTAGCGTAGTCAAAATATGTAGACTCCTGCGGGAACAGCGCGAGCTGAAAATCCCACAGGAAAGCGGTTTTTGCTTTCCGAGGAAGCTGACGAAAGCGAAGTATTTTGACATAACGGTGATAAAATTTTTTAATGCAAATAAGCCGAACAATTATAAATGGATTGTTCGGCTTTTGCTATATAGCATTTGCTTATGTCCCAGTCCCTTTGGGTACTTCTTACTTATTCTTCTGTCCTTGTGTTTTTCATAAAATGAATAATGGTAGTAAATGCGATAATGATGGACAGAGATACAGCCAATGGTAGAATCACTTGATTTGTAAAACCAACTAGAATGTATCCAATGGAAGCAGCAAATGCAGAAATAAATGCGTATGGAAGCTGGGTCATGACGTGATCAATATGATTTGCTCCTGCTCCGGTAGCTGATAAAATGGTTGTATCGGATATCGGGGTACAATGATCGCCGAAAACAGATCCAGCTAATACCGCTGCCATAGACGGAATCAACATTTCCATATCCGTAATCGTTGATACTTCTGCTGCAATTGGTAACATAATTCCAAACGTTCCCCATGATGTTCCCGTTGCAAGCGCCATAAAACCAGCAATAATAAAGAACAAAAATGGCAGAAAAGCAGGATTTAGCGACAAATCACTTACAATACCTGCTAAATATTCTCCTGTTTCCAATACTCCAATAATAGAACCAATCATCCAAGCTAACAACAAAATGTAAATGGCTGGCATCATCGTCTTTGCACCTTCAAAAACAATTTTCAAACTGGAGTTTCTCGGCTTTCGTTGACCCATGTGAAACAAGTATGAGGTTAATACCGCTATAATCCCACCGGCAAATAAGGATAAGTTTACATTTGTATTCGCAAAAATGGTAAGTATATTAACATTTTCTTCTGTCGCCATCGCTCCTGTAATCACCATAGAAGATACTGTAGCAACAATAAGGACTCCAATTGGCACCAGTAAATGGTATATCTTACCTCCCTGATGTGGTGTGAATGTATCGCTTAAATCCCCAGGTACTTTATCCTGTTTTGGATCAATTAGCTCCCCAGTCTGCATGGCTCGTATTTCATGCTTTCGCATTGGACCAATATCTGCTTTTAAATAAGCAACTAAAAAAACAGATATGACCGCTGCGATGGCATATAAATTGTAGGGGATCATTTTGATGAAAGCTTCTAATGGCTCCAATGTTGTAATTCCATTTGCAGCAAACAACCCGCCCATAATGCCGATAATATAAGCTCCCCAGCTGGAAATAGGTGAAATTACCGTTACTGGAGCAGACGTTGAATCAATAATATAAGCCAGTTTAGCTCGGGAAATTTTATGGCGGTCTGTTAATGGACGAGCAATTTGGCCAACAGCTAAGCTATTAAAATAATCATCAATAAAAATAATTAATCCTAACACTGCACTCATTGCTTGTGCACCTGAGCGCGTTTTTACTTTTTTAATCATCCACTCGCCAAATGCTTGACTCCCTCCAGAAGCCTGTAGAAAAGCAGTCATTACTCCTAATAACAGTAAAAACGTCAGCAATAGAACATTCCCTGTATTTATTGCGCCATCAGATGATACGAAAAGGGTATAAAACTGCATCCAGATTTCTTTAAGCGAATCTAAAATTGAGAAATCGTGGATGAGCAGAGCTCCCACTATAATTCCTGTTCCTAAAGATAGTAAGACATTTCTCGTTAAGAGGACGAGCACCAGCATTAAAACAGCTGGAATAAGTGAAAAAATTGTTCCTTCCATTCCGTTTACCTCCACTTTAAATTGCAATCGAGCAAGGAAACATACTGTTGATGGAAAATAGGATAAGTGAACGGAAGTATCGTCCGTTCACATAGAAAAAGACAACGATAGAAAATAACCTACCATTGTCTTTGCAATATACGTTATCCTCCATTTCGATCAGTAGTTCTCCATGCATGTTGCTTGCTGCATGACAGTATACCTCCTATTCAAAAGCATACCAGCGATAATAAGCTTGACACTTATTATGCTTCGGCAATACATCCTTTCATCTGCTTTCATTGTTGTCATCCTCCAACAGACTACTCTTATATACTGCACCTCTACCTCACCGATCTGATAAGGTTGAAATATTCTATTTATAAAAATCATTATAGCAAATTAATTGTTCTGATTCAAGTCATCCTTGGGAATCGAAATATTTGGCGCGCTTTCACCATCGCCTCCATAGAATTGTGGTACATCTCCCATAATAACGCGAGAATCTACATAGACTTTCGTACTAATTTCAGCAGATTCAGTACTAAAAGGGACAACGATTTGCGCATTTACAGTGACCGGTATATATATTTCAATCAGTGCGGCATTGATTCCAAAATCTTTCATAATATATTCCACATCTGATTGAATGCTGCCAACAATTTCAAAATGGACTGGTATTTTTGGGCCAAGATTTGCTAAAATGGTACTTCCTGTAGCCTGACCAATGGGAATTTCAACTACAGTAGGATCCTTGTCTGCCAATTCATCCGCCGTATCCCCATAATCCTGTGGTGGCATTTCCGGGTCATCTGTATCTAATGTCTCACCTTTATTCATTCCATATAGAAAATATTCGGCTCGTTTTGTAGCCGCACGAAGCGCCCGATTCACTGCTGCTGATTTCCAACCCACAATAGATACATTGTTTTCTGAGCTTACTTCCATTAAGTCGTCAAAGCTAATATTTTCTGTTGACTTCACTGCTTCATTAATAGTACGTGTCGCAAACTCTCTCGTTTTTTGATTGGCTATATCCATTAAAGGAGGGGTGATTCCTTTGTCAACAATTAAAATACTAAGGGAGGTCAAAATGACAAAAGCAACTGAGGTCATCAGTAAGATTATTTTCATCGGAGAATCTGTTCGTATTCTACGTCCTGGTCGTTTTCTCATAAAAAAGCCCCCTCAAAGCAAGTCTATGATTGCTCTGGGAGGATTAGAATAAAAATTCTCTCCTAACTAATCCTACCAACATATTCACTTTCTTTGTGAGCTTCATTACGTCGTAAGCTACGAAATAAAATAGTGATTCCATTTCTCTCCATGGATTTACAATTGCTAATAATCCTTTATCATGAATGGATTTACATTCATCGCCATTACATGCTTTGTAATGTTTGTGCCAATATGTCTCGTAGAAATTCCGGTAAATAATAGTTTTTAACCTCAGAGCGAGCAATTTCAGGGATTAATCTGCCAAAGGTAAATGTATCAGCAGTAGCTAACGTATAAATACGATCTGGTTGTAAAGGAATTCCATCATTTTGAAATGCTTGTTTCACAAATAGAGCTCTGTCTTTTAATTCCTCCATTTGCAGTGTTAACCCGGAAAAAGCCATTCTACCAATCATTTTCCCACGAAATCCAAAGCCTTTTAACTCAAATTCGATAAATTCCTCTGTCAACGAAGAACGAATAGCTTCTAACAACTCACTACCTGTTAATTCCACGACACAAGTATTAATTGGATGTGGACAAATACGATGAATATCACCGTACGTAACTGTTCCTTCAGGCAAGCTTTCCAACAACACCCCCGCATTTAACATCGCACAGTCCGCATTTGTTTGTCGCTTGAGTGCATCTGTTAAAGCTTGTAAAATAGGAGTCACTTTACGCCAATTAACTTCTAAAGGAGAGGATAATTGTGCAACCGGCTTAGCCAATATGCGTTCAGCACGTTCTTGATAAGCTGTAAGCAATTTCTCTGTATCCAAATCCTTTGGCAGATGCGTAATATTAGTGGCATATGCTTGCTTTTGTTTTAATCTGCCTTGGTTATGATCCCATGTTAAGATTACTTCTCCGATATAATGACAATGTTTTCCAGCAGCGGACAAAAGTGTATGGTTCACAAGCTCACCATTTCGTAACAAATGATGGGTATGTCCACCGATAATTACATCAATACCAGGAAAGCGACGGGCTATTTCACAATCTTCACTATATCCTAAGTGAGACAGTAATATAATTACATCTGCTTGGCGTTTGATAGTACCTAATATTTTCTCCAACTGCTCATAAGGAGGAGAAGCATACCAGCCAAGCAGCTCATAATACGCATTAAACGGTGCCGTAAGACCAACTACGGCAATTTTAACTCCGTGTTCAGAAGTAACTAACGTATAGGACTGTAACCAATCGGGGGCTTCGCCTTCCTTTGAATGCAAATTAGCGCAAACTATTGTAAATCTTGCCTCCTCATATAATGCAACAAGTTCATCATGGGAAATAGTAATGCCTTCGTTGTTACCAATGGTAGCTATATCGTAACCAGCTTCATTCAGTAAAGCAACATTTGCTTTCCCCTTAAAAGCCTCTGCTATTGGATGTACTCTATCCATATGATCGCCAATATCTACTGTCCAGCAAGAGTCACCTGCAGCTTGACAGCGATGTTTTGCCTGCTTTAAAAAGTAAGAAACTTGAGACCAGTTATCGAAATTACTATGTAAATCATTCGTATAATAAAAATAGATTTGTTCTTCCATTTAAAAAATACTCCTTATGCTAGCCCTTGAAAAATCATTCGAATACCAATTATAATTAATACGATTCTTAAAATCCATTCAAGTGCTTTTCCAGATAAACGTTGATTGATCATAGCACCTAATTTTCCACCGATCCAGGCTCCCGGGATAAAGAATAACGCATACATCCACTCTAGATGTCCCAATACAATATGTGTCCCCGCTCCAATTAGACTTATAAATAAAATCATAAACATGGATGTCGCTGTTGCCACATGTGCGGGTATACCAAATATAAGAATCATAGCTGGAACCATAATCGATCCACCACCAATACCAAATAAACCTGATAACACCCCTACAGATAAAGATAGCAGGATTGCAATCCAGAGAGAAAATTGGTAATGATATGTTGTTCCATCGATATCAAAGGTACGAACGCGATTATTTTGTGGTTTAACTCGAGTTGCTGTTACTTTTCGTTTTACAAAAAACAACCCAGATACACCAATCATTACCAGACCAAAATAAAGTAAAAACGGTTCTGTATCCATAAACTGGTTGAGCCATGACCCAAGAATACTACCAGGAATGCTACCTGATATAAGCCATAAACCTACTTTATAATCAATCCGTTTCGTTTTCACATAAGCAATAGATGATGATAAAGCTGTGAACACCATCGCAACAAGGGAAATACCAACAACCGCCTGTGGCGTTGCCCATGCAAATGCCTCTGAAAACTGATGTAAACCTAACAAACTGGGAATAAGTACAATTCCTCCCCCAAGCCCCATTAAAGCTCCTACCAGTGCAGTTATTATCCCTATAACGATACAAATGACAAATACCATCTTTATCCCTTCCTCAGAAAGCTATCCTCTTTTTCTATCCTAGCACTGATTTTTAGAAATAGGAACTTTCCTCTACCCTTACATGATACTGTAATAAATGATTTGTTTACAGATTCCAGCTTTACTTGTAAATCGATTGAAGCAATTGTTTTTGAACAATAAAAGAGCTGTATGTTAAATTAAACTATTTACTAGCTTACATACAGCGCAAAAAAGCTTTATTCAGCAGGTATAACGTTGCCAATCTCCGTCTAAGCAAATTGTCCGTGCACGAATTTATTCTTTACGTATTTGTTAATAATGTCTGAAGTTCTAGCATTATATTGTTCATCAGCGGATTGCTTGACTTCAGCATATTGAGAAGTTATTTATTTCGTGAAAAAAACCAGGGGGCTCTCCTTGTATTTCTTCCTCGTCTTATTTTACTACTAACACTTTACATTCGGCACGTTGAACAATTTGGCTGCTAACACTTCCTAACAGAAGTCTTCCTACTCCACCAAGGCCGCGACTACCAAGAATAATAAGGTCAATTTGATTTTCCTTGACATACTCTACAATCTGAGAACTTGGATTACGAAAAGAATAATCCAACAGCACCTCTGCCTTGCAGTTAATTCCTTCTGCTTCAAATTCTTCACGAATACGTTCCATCGATGGACGTATTTCCTCTGCCATATCCCCCATAAAACTGCGTGCAAGTGCAGCATTGGCAGTTGGTCCAGCATGTGTAATAACAGTCACAGCATGTACCACAGCATCCTCTACAAGTTTAGCCTGCTTTTTCGCTTCTTCAACTGCTTTTCTGCTTAATTCCGATCCATCATAAGCTACTAGAATATTTTCAGCCATTATAACTTCTCCCCCTCATGAGCATTTTGTTCCCATGTTTATCATAACATATTTACTGGATAACTTTAACAAGCCCATAAAGCGGATACAATAGATAAGCTATTAAGTCTTTTTATGTCTAATGCGTAATTTCATACTTAAACCTGTTTACCTCTCATAAGTTCTATAAAGTGAATCTTCAATCAGTAGTATTTTTCATTCATCCCCTACTGATGTTCGTACCGTAATAGTACGGACCAAGACCTCTTCCGAAATAGGGATTTAGGTGTGGTATCCTCGCTTGACTTATTGCAGTACAGGTTTATCCAACTTCTCAAGTGGAAGGTCTTACAGCATGATAAAGATAGCAAATCAAGCACCTCTAGCGCCGTTGCTAAAGGGGCTTGACTTAGAAGAAATATGAGAATGTTTATTTTTTTTCACGAACATTTGTCTTCCAGGCTTTATCTTCATCGATCATCTTTATTACAGCGTATATCGTAAAAAATTGGATGATAATAATCGGTATACCCATCATCCCGGATACAACCTCAAGAGGTGGCAAACCGCCTATTCGCATTAAAATTAAAGCGAGCACAGTAATAACAGCAGCAACAATAATCCGTAAATATTTAGACGGCTCTACTTTGCTCATATTTTCCGTACTCGTATAAGAAGCAATCGTATAAGTAGTAGAATCAAGCGTAGTAGTTAGAAAAATCATCGCGATCACAATAAACAGAATGATCACGACGGTTGAAAATGGCAGTGAAGATAATATATCTGGAATAGCTTGCATGGCATCGTTATTCGCTACTGTATCCAATACCGGTACATCTCCAGACAGATAACTGTTCACGCCTAATCCTCCAAGCACACCAGTTGCAACCCAGGAGATAAAGGTTGGTGCCATTAAATACGTTAATATCATTTCCTTTATTGTGCGACCGTAAGATATTTTTGCTGCAAAAACACTGTGCAGCATAGCCCATGTTGCATTATAAGCAAACCAAAATATCGTCTGTCTCTCCATATGAGAGGAACCATCGATACTTAAAGCATTTGTATGAAACGACATATCTACATAATTGGATATTAAAAAGCCCATACTATCCGTGAAGTAATTGAGGATAAAAACCCCTGGCCCTATTAGCATAATGATTAATGCAAATGCACCTGCAAGGTACATATTTAATGTGCTTAATCGTTTGATCCCTCTTTCAATCCCTAAATAGGCGCTAACGGAAAATAAAGCTACCCATACAATCGTAACGATTAATGTTAAGGTGAAATTGATCTCTATGTTTAACAGTTCTGCTAAATTATAAGTAACAATTGGTGCACCCAACCCAAGAGTCACAGCAGCTCCTGCTAAAATACTAATAAGAAAAATAACATCCAACATTTTTCCGCCAAATCCATCCGTAAACCGATCTCCAAAAATGACACGGCATGCCTCAGATATTCGCATCACGGGACTTCTACGGACGTGCAGGATATATCCCATCGCTGGAGCGGCCATTACAAAAATCGCAAATGTTTGAAAGCTCCACAAAAACATGCTATAAGAATTCCCCCATAGAATGGCCTCTGTAGATTGAGGATCCACACCAAATGGAGGATTCACAGCTACGTTCGCCCACTCGGTCATTCCAGTACGCATAATCGTTGACCCCAAGCCCATGGCAATTAAGATGGAAGCATATTCAAATAATGTGAATCGCGGCTTTTCAGCAGGGTTACCTAAAACAACTTTACCGTACTTTGAAAAAGATAGGTAAATTGCCGCTCCTACTAATATAATTGCATACCAAAGATATCCCCAGCTGAACACATCGATTAATTTATTAAAAATGGCATTCAGTATTTCTAGTGATTCATTTTCATACATGGATAAAGGGATGCTAATGGCAACGATAATTAAAAGGGATGGTACAAAAATCGGATAATCAATTAACCTTTTCTGTTGCCCACCTTTTCTCTTTGTACCCACATAAACAACCTCCAAGCATTTTTAAAATTCACTTTTGTGTAATACCACTTGGAAGATGTTTATAAACGTCAGCTGGGTAATTTCGTTATCCACAAGCACCTCATTTTATAGTACCCTATACAATAAATAGGGCTATTTTGCCTTTCGCATCATATCAAATGGCTTTACAGGTGCATCCATTTGTATGCGTACTTTCATCATCGGATGAGCTGCTCGTTCAATAGGCTGGCCATCTTCGTTCCACATCTGCGTAATTTTTTGATACACATGTGTAAAGCCAGGACCGTAAAACTCTACTTCATCCCCTATGGCAAAACTGTTACGCTGTTGTATCGTAGCTATTTGGGAAGCATCGTTGTAATCTAATACTTGACCGATAAATTTATACACCGGGATCTTCCTCCGTTTTCCAAATAATTGCTGTTGTTCATTCGGAGTTCCGTAATAAAAACCGGTCGACAGTTCACGTTGCGCCACTTTCCACAATTCATCTTCCCAACTCTGTTGGAACGTAAAATTGGCAGGATCTTTACAATAAGCATCAACTGCTTCGCGGTAAACATTAGCCACAGTGGAAACATAATGAATCGACTTCATCCGACCCTCTATTTTCAGACTATCTACACCGTTTTCTATAAAATCAGGAATATGATGGATCATGGACATGTCTACAGCACTCATCGAAAAAGGTTCATCTGTTTCATCGACAGCAAAGGACTGACGCATGCCATTATGACCCATTTCAAACAAATCGTACTTCCACCGGCAAGATTGCGAACAACCTCCGCGATTTGCATCTCGAGCCGACATATGATTTGATAATGTACAACGACCAGAATAAGAGATACACATTGCACCATGAATAAATGCCTCAATTTCTACATCTGTATGATTTCTTATTTCTTTAATTTCATCCATACTTACTTCTCTCGCCAACACAACACGTTCCAGTCCTTCTTCTTTCCAAAAGTTTAAGGTTTCGTAATTCGTAGCAGAGGACTGTGTTGACAAATGAATAGGAAGACCTGGAGCTTCCATCAGGCAAATTTCAATTAACGCAGGATCAGAGACGATAACTGCACGCACCCCAATATCTCTTATCGTCCGAAAGAAATCGCCCGCACCTTGCAAATCTCCTTCATGGGCAACCATATTTGCAGCTACGTAAACATGAGCTCCATGCTCTTTTGCAAACGTCACACCTTCTTGCATTTCCTCATACGTAAAATTGCCAGCTCGACTTCGTAATCCGTATGCATTCCCTCCTATATAAACAGCATCTGCACCGTAATGAATCGCTGTTTTCAGTTTTTCTAATGTACCAGCGGGTGCTAAAACTTCTGGTTTCTTCTTCCATTTTCCCATGACTCACAAACCTTTCTTTACATTTCATTTCTATCACGTTTTATATTTATTCCATTATGCTGTAAAGTTCCGTTCCAAAAAGCGATGAGGTTGCCTTTTCTCTACGTTTACAAATTAACGACTCATTCCATGCGCCATTTCACTAGACATTTTGATCCCCATGTCATTGAACATCATTAGGATTTTTCAAAAAGAATCCTTCACCTAAAGTTCGTTCGCTAGGGTGATGCTCTTTTACTTTTAAATTTAATTTTTCTTTTAACTCATCGGACCAGCCTTTATCCAAAAGTGCCTGTTTCGCTTGAACAAATTGCTTTGCAACCTCTACAAATGCTCGTCCTTGTGTATAGATCCCATCTAATTTCCATTTTGAAATACCTGCATCCACTAACTTTTTCAAATGCGGTAATAAATTAATATCATTTGTATCAAAAATATGCGTCCCATTCATATCTTCATAAATCGAATAATGTGTTTCTGGCTTTTTCGGTTCGGATATAAATAAATGCTCTTGATTTTTGCTTTTCTCATTTGTATAGCTGAAATAATTGGTTACTAGTGGGCGCTTTGAATGGTGAATACAAGTTGCTCCGTACACGAGTACTTCCACAGGTACATCCGCATGCTCAGAAATAGAGATTAATTCTTCATAGGTTAATTCCCTTGCTAATACCGCTCCTTTAGCTCCTCGCTTCGCCCAAAAATTAACCTGCTTTGCACTTGTAACCATCGTGTGTGGATCATATACATATGGTATTGAAACTTCATGCTTGTTTAACAAATGTATAATACCAGGGTCACCAATGGTAACGTAATCAGCTCCCGCTTCTTGCAAGAAATCGAAATATCCAGGTATTAATTTTACCCTGTCATTATGAATAATGGCGTTCATAGCGACACAGACTTTTTTATGTTTTGCATGTGCGATGTGACATATTTCTTTTATTTCTTCCGGGGAGAAATTTGCAGGTAAACGAAGACCAAAAGTAGCTTCTCCAATATAAAGTGTATCAACATCTGCATCTATCAGTAATTTTGCTTGGTTTATTGATTCTGCTGTAGCTATAAGTTCAACCATTCACAATCATCCTCAATTTATATTTATATAAAGCGACACTTGTACAAGAAGAGAGAGTTTTCTCCTTGAGATAACAGCTAACATCCGCACAATCTTGTACTTACAAGCCTAGCCTAATTGCATTAGTCTCAATACAAAGGAGTTTATGCTCACCCCAAATCATTGATAAAGACAAGGAAACAATCGCAATGATCGGTAACATCCATAGATGTGGGATAGTTATATTTGTTTGTGTCTATCTTCCATTTGATATCATACCATAAAAAAACAACAGGAAGAGCTCATCCATAAACATGTAAAAAATCCGTCAATTACTCAAGCAATAGACACCTTAGCTACTGCAACTAAAATATGAAAAGATCCTATCCTGCCTTAGGCAAAATAGGATCTTAATAATTGTTTTGGTTCTTACTATAAAGATCATGTTCCTAACCAGCGTTGTGCTTGAGATTTATCTTTAGGGGCAAAATGCTTGAGCTCCGTTTCAGGTAGTATTCCTTCTAGTTTCACTCCCATTTCAACCCATTTCTTGTCACTAACAACAGCCATTTTATGGATATCCTTTAAATGCTGTGTCATTTTTAAATCTTCTAGGGCGCCTTTTAAAGTCACTCCTTCCATATTTTCAATGGATAAAAGAATATTTACTTTACTATGCTCCTGTCTTTTCATCATGAAGAATTCCTCGAAATGATGCAAATCCTCCTTTTCTACTTTACCTTGTATTTCAATTTCAAGAGCATTGTCAAATGGTGCTGGGGTTATTTTAATCATGTTTTCTCAGCTCCTTTTACTACGATTTATTTGTTTTTTCCCAGCAGCATTCTGTTTCAAACTTCTTTTCCTTACATAGATTTTTCTTATCATCTAGTGTTTTGATACAAACCCGATTATAATAGATTGGAAACAATAACAAGGGTGGATCATCACCATGCAAAATTCAAGCAGGATTACTGGATTATTTTTAGTTATTATTGGCGCAACATGTTGGGGTATCGGTGGAACCATTTCACAATACTTATTTCAACATTACTAGCTAGAAGTCAATTGGCTTGTAACCACACGTTAACTACTAGCAGGCATGCTTCTGTTAACCATACAATTTTTTTAAAAGATCGAACACAAATAATATCGGTATGGAAAAATAAACAAGTCGCCATTTCTTTACTTATCTTTGCCTTATTCGGAATGTTAGCTGTCCAGTATACATATATGGCCTCCATTCATTACGGAAATGCAGCTGTGGCAACACTACTGCAGTATTTGGCACCAGTTATGATTATTATCTACCTCCTGATTAGAAAACAAACCGCCCTAACGAAGCAAGATATCCTCACTGTCGCCCTTGCTTTAATAGGTTGTTTTTTCTTGCTTATAAATGGTAGCTTGTCCGAGCTTTCTGTACCTGTCCCTGCTTACAAGCACTTTATAGGGATCAAACAAACTAAAAACCGAGTGACGTAAAAAAACAACGAAGTGCTTTACCAAGATAAAAGAATGCTCTCTTTTACATAAGCCTGTTATTTATTTATCGAAGCAAGCTTCATTCAAACTTTAAAAATTAGGGTGAATACAAAATGAATAGTTGGAAAAATCCGATATTATTATTGTTCTCCATTGGCATTTCAAGCATCGGGGATTTCATTTACTTAGTTGCCATTAATATTATTGTATATCAGTTGACAGGCTCTGCAGCAGCTGTTGCAGGACTTTGGATTATTGCGCCATTAGTAAATATAATTACGAAGTTTTGGACAGGAAGCTTCATTGATTATCGGAGCAAGAGGAAAGTGATGATCGTAACTTACATCATTCGCGCTGTGTTTATCTGCTTTATCCCATTGGCACCAAACATGATTGTAATTTACGCTATTCTCGTTGTTCTAAGTATTGCAAATGCTTTTTTTCATCCATCATCAACGACTTATGTTACTATCCTTGTTCCGAAAGAAAAAAAAAACGGTTCAACTCTTTTCGCTCATTTGCAAGCTCTGGTGCATTTATTATTGGTCCAGCTATCGGAGGATCACTTATTTTATTAACTTCTGTTGAGATAACATTATGGATCAACGCGGTATTTTTCTTAATCGCAGTGTCTTTACTATTCGTTTTGCCAGAAAAAGAGAACATTAATAAAGATGCGATCCCAGCATTGACCATATCTCAAGTTATCCAAGACTTTACTGTCGTTCAGAAATTTATAGCAAACAATAAATATGTATCCTTTATTTATCTTGGTTTTATTATGATCATGCTTTTCACCTTTGCCATGGATACTCAAGAAGTAGTTTTTACCCAGCAAGTAATAGGCCTTTCTGAATTTGAATACAGCATGTTAATTAGTATAACTGGAATTGGTTCAGTTGCTGGTGCGATTTTATTATCAATCTTTGCAAACAAAATCTCATTAAGATATATGATTGTGTTTGGTCTGATTATGATGACTGTCGGTTATGTCATTTATGCATTCTCCTGGTCCTTTGCATCCATTGTGGTTGGTTTTATCATCTTAGGATTCTTTATGGTATTCTTAAATGCAGGAATAATGACTTTCTATCAAAATAATATCCCTGTTGAAGTCATGGGAAGAGTAACGAGTATTTACCAATTAATCCAAAGTGCTAACCAAGTATTGTTCATTTTAATAATTGGCGTTACAGCAGATATAATTTCACTACGACTTACGATTGCTACTCTCGCTATGATCATGTTATTTTCATCTTTTATTTATTCCATTGCAGTGTTGAAGCAAGATAAAAAATCCTATTACCAAGAAAACGATATCTAAAAAGGAAAAGCTATCCAAAATTAAATTTGCTATGTCCTACTCCAATAATGAATGGCAGGATTCAAGTATAAAAAAATTGGTTAGACTAATACACCACACATGTTTGCAGCATTAAAATGTGTGGTGCATGAATCATCAATCGTTTTCGTAACTTAAATATAAAGTTTATCCGCTTCTCAATTATTGTAAATTCACCCAAACACTTTTGACCTCAGTATAATTGTCTAATGCATAATTCCCCATCTCTCTGCCGATGCCTGACTGTTTATATCCGCCAAATGCCGCTGCTGGGTTTTCCTGATTACAATCATTAATCCAAACCGTTCCTGCTTTTAATCTTCTGGCTACTTGGTGCCCCGTTCGGATATTTTCGGTCCATACCGCAGCAGCTAATCCATAATCACTATCATTCGCTCTTCTAATTGCTTCCTCTGTCGTATCAAATGGAAAGACAGCAACAACCGGTCCGAATATCTCTTCTCTTGCGATCCGCATATCATCTTCTACGTCTGCAAATACGGTCGGCTTAACAAAATATCCCTTATCCCCAGCGCTTTCACCACCAGCTACTAATTTAGCTCCTTCTTTTTTGCCAATTTCAATATAATGAAGCACACGCTCAAATTGTTCTTTTGAAACAAGTGGCCCCATATCCGTATTAGCTTCCATTCCGTTACCGAGTTTTGTTGCGTTTGCACGCTCGACTAACGCTTCAACAACATGATCGTAATGCTTGCGATGTACATAGACACGAGATGTAGCACTGCAATTTTGTCCGTGATTGTACATAATTCCTTCAAACGCACCTTCTATTGCTTTTTCAATATTTGCATCTGCTAAAATTAAATTTGGTGATTTCCCACCTAATTCCAGTGTCAAATCTCTAACGTGTTCTGCCGCCTTACGCATAATGGATTTTCCAACACCCGTAGACCCTGTGAAAGCTAACTTATCTATCCCAGAATGCGTTACAATTGCCTCACCCGCAATTTCACCGTACCCAGGAACAATATTAACAACGCCCTTTGGAAAACCAGCTTCCTCTAATAATTGAGCAGCATACAGTATAGAAAGCGGCGTCTGTTCTGCAGGTTTCAACACAGTGGTACATCCAGTTGCCAAAGCCGCTCCAAGTTTCCATGAAGCCATCGATAGTGGGAAATTCCAAGGAATAATTTGCCCAACCACACCAACAGGCTCATGGACAGTGTAATTTAAATAATCCGGAGAAATGGGAACTGTCTGCCCTAATACTTTCGTCGCCCACCCAGCGTAATAACGAAAATGTTCTACAGTACCAGCAATGTCATCCTCTAGCGCAATCTGGTAAGGCTTCCCGTTATCAAGTGTTTCCAATTGTGCTAATTCTTCTTTATGTGCTTCCAGTAAATCAGCGAATTTATAAATCAAATGCGAACGCTCTGCAGCTGATATTTGTGGCCACTCTCCATCGTCAAATGCCTTTCTCGCTGCGTGCACAGCTAGATCAATATCCTCTTCTTGAGCTTCACTAACTTCTACTAAAACTTCTTCCGTAGCAGGGTTATATACTGGGAATGTTCTCCCACTTTTAGCAGGTAGATATTCTCCATTAATATATAATCCAACCGCTTGCTCCAAAAAAGCTTTTACATTCGGTTTTAAATCCATTTGCGATGTAACCATACTATAATTCTCCTCCCTTTGTGTTTTTTATATTGTTACATACTGCTCAAGCTGCAGTAAAATCGCTTTTAATGTCGCTTCTTCTTGCTGATTTAACGGTAACCTTGGTTTTCTTGATGGTCCTCCCGCAAGCCCTTGCAAATCCATCGTCCGTTTGACAATCTGTACATATTTCCCTGAACCTTCCAAAAAATTACATAACGGAAGGATTTGATCATAATAATTCCATGCCTTATCCAAGTCCCCTTGCTGGACGCTATGAAATAAATTGGTAGCTAATTTTGGAACAATATTACCCGCAACAGAAATCCACCCTGTGGCTCCAACTAATAGAGACTCTAACACCAGATCATCGGCTCCGCAGAACGTTTGAATATCGTCTTTACCCTGTCTTGTAATATCGCGTACTTTTCGAATATCCCCGCTTGATTCTTTAATGTGGGTAATATTTTCGACATCCCGGGCCACCTGTAAGATGGTTTCTGTTCCAATATCAACACCTGATGTAAACGGATTATTATAAATCATGATTGGTAAGGTCACAGAATTCGCCACTGCCTTAAAATGCTCATAAATTTCCGCATCTTTTGGATGGGCATAATACGAATTAATTAGTAACGCCGCATCTGCTCCTATCTTTTCAGCATATTGTGTATACATAATCGCATCTTTTGTTGTTTCTGCAGCTGTTCCAACAATTAAAGGCACTCTTCCACCTACCTGCTCAACTGCTGCTTCCATCAATTGCAATTTTTCCTGCTTCTCCAAGCTAACAAATTCTCCCGTACTTCCATTGACAACTAATCCTGCTACATCCTGGTTAATAAAATGTTCAATATTGGATCTTAAGCCATCAACATTCACCTCCTCATTTTCAAACATTGGTGTCACGAGAACAGGAAATGCCCCTTCCAGTTGTTTCATGTTCCTTCCTCCCCTATTTTTTTGTTATCATTATTTGTTCGCTTTCATAAGAACGTAGGTAATCATTCTGAGACCATTGTTTTCTCAGTCCTTTTTTTAACTTGCATTATAAGTTTCCAGCTTGTTCTGGATCCAACTGATTTGCTTTTGGTTCCCCATGCGCTTTGGTATACCAAATAAATGTATTGGTAAATCCATAAATGATCGTAATCAAGATGACTAAAAAGTTAAACCATAGAAATGGTAAATAAGCCAGCGTTGTCACTCCAAGTGTTGTTGCCATAAATACTCCACCATCTGACCACGGAACCATTGGTGTCGTCATCGTGCCCCCTGCTTCTGTATTCCTGGATAGCACACGACGATCAATATTTAAACGGTCATAATTCTCTTCGGTAATTTTACTTGCAGTAATGATCGAAACATACGCAGCACCACCGAAGAAGTTCCCAAAAAATCCAGCTAGTAAAGTTGTTACGGTCGTTTTTCCAGCACTATTAGCCCAACGTAACATCGTTAAGCAAATCGCTTGCAAGATTCCAACCTTTTCCATTAAGCCCCCAACACCAAGTGCAAAGATGATCAAGACGATGACATCCAGCATAAATACAATACCACCACGATTTAACAAATTATCAATAAATTCTACACCAGAAATGATTTCACTACCTTGGTATAGAATCTTGAAGGCTTCTAACAAAGCGATATTCTGAAACAAATAAGCCCATATTGTTCCAAGTAAAGCACCAAATAATATAACTGGAATAGATGGCATTTTCATCGCCAGTAATCCAATAACAAGGATCGCCGGGATTAACATATACCAGCTAATGGTAAAGTGCTCATTTAGTGCTGTCATCGTAGCATTCGCTTGTGATAAATCCCCAGAACTATCGAGAAAAAAGTAACCAGTAAGTAAAAATAGAGCGCCTGTAAGTAAAAATGCTGGACCGCTTACAGTAAGCATGGATTTAATATGCTCAACAAGATTCACCTTCGACAGAGAAGCTGACATGACAGTCGTATCGGATAAAGGTGAAATTTTATCCCCTACATAGCATCCTGAAATAACCGCCCCTGCCACTAATGCTACAGGTAAGTCAAAACTAGTACCAATGCCCATCATCGCAATCCCTGCTGTACCTGCTGAACCAAACGAAGTACCAGTCGCAATCGATGTGATCGCACAAATGATGAACGCTGCGACTAAAAAAATACTTGGCTGGATAATGGTAAGGCCATAGTAAATGATACTCGGAACAATTCCTCCTGCAATCCACGTTCCAATAAGTGCACCAACTGAAATAAGAATAAGCACTGCTTCAGAACCGTCATACACCCCTTTAAGTAAACCATCTTGCATCTCTTTATACGAATAACCAATTTTCCAACCTACAAGCATGATGACGAACCACGTTGTTAACAACCCTAGCTGGATTGGAATCGAAAACTGTACGACAAATAAAAACATAATGAAAACAAACGAAATAAGTACAAACAAAACTTCTGCCAATGTAGGCAAACGTCTATTCATTTCCATCCTTCACATCCCCTTTTTGTGAAGCGGTTTCAGAAATCCTTGTATTTACTTTAGTAAAAAACCTTCCTCTAATGGATCTCCTGCTTGCAAGACAAACTGATGTTCACCAGTTAAAACCGGTCGCAATGGAACAGTACACAGCCCATCCGTTATTGTTGCAGTCAAACTGCTACCAACAAGATTCTCATGAATAAGTTGCAATGTTTTTTTTCCTTTTGCCCATGCTAATGTCAGTAAAGCAATGGTGCTATCTACGCCCGGTGAACGTAAGATAAATCCATCCCCCTCAAATGTAACAGAGCAAAATCTTCCTTCCCCTAACGCTTCTGTTAGCATGATGCCAGCATTATCTCTCCTCCTTTCATTAAGGTCACGTAGTACTGGTTTTGCCCAGCTTGTTATTGCAGCTAGATGTTGCAATGAAATAGCTGGAATGGACGAAGGTAATTTAAAAATATAATAGTTCCTTAATCGATCCACCTGTACCAGTTCCCATTCGTCCGTATTTTCTACCACTTCACCTATTTGAAGATTCATTTGCATGCTTACAATCTCATTTCCCTTCCTATTTACGTATAAATGGTAGATGCCATGCGTGGTTTCAATGGCATATTTTCCACTTTTAGATATTGTCAATGTGCCCGTTTCTATAAGTGTTGTTAATGCAGCGAATAACCCACTATAACTAAAATATGTTTCATAATAATGATGTAAAAACACGATACCAAAATCGGCTTGTTGAGATGGTGTAATCACACATCCAGTTATCCCCCGATGCCCTCTCGGTTCATTCAATAACATTCTTATCTCTGTTAAAAAATAGCGTTTTAAAATTGCTTCTAAAGAAATACAGTCTGTCATGTGTAAATGGAACGGGGAATGGATGATGATTCGAAATGCTTCACCCGCTACATGGACATCATATGTGTTCATTATTTTATTTATATCCAACCGCTTTCCCCCTCAGTCATGTGCTTCCATTGGCGGAATAAGCAAAAAACCTTCGTTCAATGGATCGTGTTCCTTGTAAAAAAATCGGTGTATGCCCATTACCCACGCTGAACCGGTTACTTCTGGGATCACCGCTATATATTCATCTACTTTCGTTTCCTCTAGTATCCTTGCTTGAAATAGGGTACCGACAATACTTTCATATATAAAGGGTTCTTTCACACCAATTTCTTGTTGCCGAAACATGGTAGCTAATTTCGCAGAAGTCCCCGTCCCACATGGCGAGCGATCAATGCCACCAGGCGGAACAATTACGGTGTTTTTTAAATCTGCTTTTGGGTTTACTGGAGCTGTAAAAAATTCAATATGTGTTAATCCTTTAATAAAAGGATAAAGCGGATGCACTACTTGTACATTTGCATTTATCTTGTTACGTATGGTGATCGCATGCTCAATAATTTGTGAGGCATTGTCTGTTGTTAAACTGATATCGAGTTGTCGCGCATCAATAATGCCATAAAAATTGCCACCATACGCGATATCACAATGCACTTTTCCAATTCCTTCTACATCTATTTCAATGGTTGTGAATAAAAAGGAAGGCACATTTGTAAAGGTGACCTCTATCGCTTTACCATCTGTTACTTTCACCTTCGTTTTCACTAACCCAGCAGGAGTATCCAAATGAATACAGGTATAAGGTTCCAATACCTCTACCATTCCAGCTTCAATTAAAGCGGTACAAAAACCAATTGTATCGTGTCCACACATTGGTAAATATCCACCTGTTTCCATAAATATTACTCCCACATCAGCATCTGGATGACAAGGAGTTACCATCAACGCCCCTGACATGACGTCATGACCCCGTGGCTCATTCATGAGAAATTTTCTAATCCAATCATGATTTTCTTTCATATCCAGCATTTTTTCAGACATCGTATTCCCATTTAAGTTAGGCAAACCCGTTAAAACGGTTCTAGTCGGGTTCCCACCAGTATGGGTATCAATGGTTGTAAATAGCTTATTGTATTTCACTTAATTCACGACCCTTTCTTTCCTTAAAGCGCTCATATCTTAATGCCTTCATCGGAATCGATGTTTCCTCACCCGCTAGCATCTCCGCCATTACCTTTCCAGTAATAGCTGCTAAGCTAATCCCGTCACCTTCATGACCCGCAGCGATATAAAAACCAGGAACCTCTTCAACAGACGATACAATAGGAAGGTGGTCTTCTGTCCACGGTCGCAGCCCTGCATATGTCCGAATAACCAACATATCCGCCATTTTCGGATAAAAGCGAATCGCTCGCTTGGCTATATGTTGGCTAATTTCATGATTCACTTTGTGATTAAAACCAGCAAATTGGCGACTGCTACCAATCAAAAAATTTTGGCTTTCGGTCGGTTCAAATACCAATGCTATTCCATATCTTTCCGTTAAGTTATCGACTTGCCTCTTTCCGCCAAACTTGGATATCAAATAACCAAATTCCATTACTTTTCGCAGACCGACAGGCTGTTGCCTGGAAGCCACGATTAATTGACCCTTCTTAGGATGAATCGGAATGTTTACTCCCAGCATGTCTCCAATAATTGGCGCCCACACACCACAAGCATTTACCACTTTATTCGCCGTATATTTTCCCACTGTTGTTTGAATAATAAATTGCCTTTTCTCATCTTGAATTATTTGTACTACTTCCGTATGCGTGTGGACTTTTGCTCCAAGCTGTTTTGCACTATAGAACAAAGAATAGGTGAGCATATATGGATTCACGGTAGAATCTGTTTTACACTCTAATCCACCAGATAAATCATCAGCAAAGTAAGCTGATTCATTCTTTAGATCATTTCGATCAAGCATATGAAAATCAAGCCCAGCTTTCCGTTGTTGATTCACCCACTGCTGGGCGGCCTCCAGCTCTTGCTCATTTTCACAAACGAGAATACTTCCTGGATTACGATATTCGAATGGAACCTCTAACTCCTGAGCTAGCTCATGTACTAACTGCTGACTTTTTAACGACATTTGACTATCAAAACCTGGATCTTTATCAATTGCTAAAATATTTCCGTCACATCTGGAAGAAGTCCCACTGGCTAATTCATCTTTTTCTAACACCGTAATATCTAGCCCAGCCTTCGCACTATAATAAGCGATTGCAGCACCAATAATTCCCCCGCCAATAACGATGACATCACAATGCGTTGTACGTTCCATTCCACTCCCACCTCCTTCCCACAAATTAAAGCAAAATTCATGCCAAAAATTGAAACCTCCCTCAGAAGAGGTCCTGTTGCGCGTAGTGATTGTTTACTTGAACGAATTGGGCACTTAGATGTTGTTATTTTACTTCAGCTTCTTATATCACCTCGCCATTGACACGAGAGCATTGCGAAGCCTTTTCATTCAGCATAAATAAAATAATTCGCTATCCCGCACAAAAAGGGAGACCTTCACATACTTGAACTCTTCTATCTTGGGAAGTTAGTAAATAAAGGGAAGCTTCCATCAGTGGAAGTTTCCCTTCATCTCCCCGGCTTGTTCGTACCGTAATGGTATGACCTAAAGGCCGCTTACGAAATAGGCATTTAGATGCTGTTATCTCCCACTTATACTTTGTTGCAGTACAGATTATCCAACTCCTGAAGCGGCAGTCTTATAGCACCTTATATACGGGATAAAATTTTCAAATACAAATTAGTAGCAAAAGAGATTGAAAATTTCGCATAATTATGTAAAAATAATTTAGAAGTGTAAATATTTTTTAACACATTGGAGGGGAATTGATAGTGCTTACAAAACTTCCGACTACGGAAACATTTGTTTCTACCAATTTTATGCTTGTCGATAATCTCATTGTGGAGGAAAAGAAAATTCCACTACATGCTTTATCGAAACAAAATGAAAAGATTTTTTATCGCAAAGGTATGTCATATTATCAACTAGTATTTTCCAAGCATCAAACGAACTTCGATCTTCTTCCATGCAAAGTGATAAAAAATGGTAGTACAGTGGAGAGCATTGTACAATACCTACAAGAATATTCTTGCTTGGTTGTGCTAAAAGGAAATAGCAATGAAATGATCGGGTATATCCACGTAACTGCATTTATTCCCCAATTATTAACTAACTTCCGCGAATTACAAGCATACATATCTACTATTCTGGACACAGTGGATGAATCATGCACCGTCATCAATCAATCCAAGCGGGTCATTGCTTGGACAAAGGGTGCTGAGCAATTATTTTCCGTTAATAAAGAGAAGATCATCGGGCAATCGATCACTGATTTTTTTAGTCGAGAAAGGTTAGAAATCTTAAATACGTTAGAAAAAGGGACATCTGTCTACCACCACCAACATCAAGCAAGAGAAAATCAGGTTGTATTAATTAATTCCAACCCAGTTCGTTTAAACGATACCATCATTGGCGCTGTTGTGTCTGAAACCGATATCACAAGTCAAATTCGCTTAAATAAAGAATTATACCAAGCAAGAGAAAGACTCTTCCATTTAGAAAAAGAAGTAACGAAATTAACAGCCAAGGAAGATCCATTCCAAGCTATACGCGGCAACAGTCCAGTTTTAAATCGTACCATTCATAAAATAAAAAAAGCAGCTGCTACGGACACAGGCATTCTTATTTACGGGGAAAGTGGTGTAGGAAAAGAATTATTTGCAAAAGCAGTACACCATATACGCGAAGCTGAGGAGGCACCATTTGTAGCTATTAATTGCGGTGCAATTCCGTCTTCACTGTTTGAAAGTGAAATTTTCGGTTATGAAAAAGGAGCGTTTTCAGGAGCTGATTTAAAAGGAAAGAAAGGAAAAGCTGAGTTAGCTCAGGGGGGCACGTTATTTTTAGATGAAGTTGGCGAAATGCCACTAGAAATGCAGGTTAAAACATTACGACTTTTACAAGAAAAAGCCTTTTATCGTGTAGGAGGAACGAAGGAAATACATGTTGATTTTCGCGTTATCGCTGCAACGAACAAGGATCTAAAAGCGTTAGTAACCGAAGGCAAATTTAGAGAGGATCTCTATTATCGATTAAATATTATTAGTATCGAAATCCCTCCATTAAGACAACGACCAGAAGATATTATTGAATTAACCCATTATTTTCTTCATGAAATATCAATTAAGTACCAACAGCCGATTCACGGAATCTCTCAAGAAGTGATGCAAGCACTGCTACAACATAGCTGGCCAGGAAATATTCGCGAATTGCAAAATGTAATTGAACGATTGGTCGTGTTTGCAGAAGATGGGGAGATTCATCTAGAAGAATTGCCATTTGACGTCGACCAAAGTCATACACCGTCCAATTTCCCACCAGAATCTGCAGCAAATGATAATCTTGCGCTTAGTACTCGATTGGAAGAAGTAGAAAGAAAGATTATTTTGCAAGAACTAAAAAAAGCGGGTGGAAACAAACTGCTTTGCGCCAAAAACTTACACATCACGAGAGCTACTTTGTATAACCGCCTCAAGAAATTAGGGATTCAAGGATAAACCTGTGGTTTGGCATAGTTTTTGCTAATAAGTTATACAAAAAAAGATTCTAGGGGTGTTGAGTAATATGGATGAAAAAGAAATAATTGTATGTAGATGCGAAGAAGTTACTCTTTCAGAATTAGAGCAAACGGCAGCAACGTACGACTGCTCTGCTCGGGAATTGAAATTGCGCACTCGAGCTGGAATGGGTTTTTGTGGTGGGAGAACCTGCCGTACAATGATAGAAGCATTCGGAATAGATAAGCGAGAAAAAAATCAACACCAAGTAACATTAAAATATCAAGCTCCTGTCCGTCCGGTTCCATTCGGTAAATTAGGAGGCGAAACACCATGACTCGAATAGAAAACCATCCTATTCTCGGAAAATTAGGTAGTAAGAAAGCCGTAACCTTTACATTTGATAATCAAGCAATCCGAGGATTCGAAAACGAACCCATTGCTGCTGCTTTATTAGCAAACGGTATTCGTACGCTTAGAAACCATGAGGAAACCGCGAAACCACGTGGTATTTATTGTAATATCGGACATTGCTTTGAATGCAGAGTCACCGTTAATGGAATTCAGGGGAAGCGGGCCTGTCTAACACCAATAAAAGAAGGTATGGTTGTACAAAGCGGTAAGCAGTTAGCCTCTCCTGTTAGAGATTGGAGTGCAAACCATGTATGATATTATTGTGATTGGCGCCGGACCAGCTGGATTAGCTGCAGCGAGTACAGCTGCGCAAGAAGGTTTACATGTATTAGTAATAGATGAATATATGAAGCCGGGTGGAAGGCTATTGGGGCAGTTATATCAAGAGCCTAATGGCAACTGGTGGAATGGGCTTGAAGAATCCGCCAAACTAAATGAGCAAGCTGAGAATGCAGGTGTAAAAATTATTTTACAAACAGTTGTCTATGACATTGAACGTCAAGACTCATCATGGACTATTTATACCGAAAATATAGTCTATACAAGCAAACAATTGTTACTTGCTACGGGAGCAGCAGAATCACCTGTACCTCTTCCCGGATGGACATTACCGGGGGTTATGTCTGTAGGTGCAGCACAAGTGATGACGAATGTACATCGAGTAAAACCAGGTGATAAAGGAATGGTCATCGGAGTGAATGTGCTGTCTGCTGCCATTGCAATGGAATTGCAGTTAGCTGGAATCGATGTCGTTGCCATGGCACTTCCTCCATTAAATCAATTAACACACCAGCATTCCCGTCCTAAAGAAGTAATGGAGGCTTTATTACATGTATCCCACCTAGCTCCTTCCAAGCTCTTAAGAATCGGCAGTAAGTTCATGACCAATCATTTCATGAGGCAACTTAGCATTCGGTTTTACCCCAAAAGTGGCGTAAGCCTGTGGGGCATCCCGATTCAGTTACGAAAAGCGGTGACAGAGATCTATGGCACAAACCAAGTAGAAGGTGTTATCATTAGTACCATTGATACAAATGGTAACCCGGTTTTGGGAAGCGAAGAAAGAATAGCCTGTGATTTTGTTTGTATTGCTGGAGGGCTGTACCCGCTAGCGGAACTGGCTGGTGTTGCCAATTGCCCTTTCTATTATGTGGATGAACTTGGCGGCTATGTCCCCATACATAATGAGAAAATGGAAACCCCCATTGAAGGTCTATATGTTGCCGGAAATATTACAGGGATTGAAGGCGCAAAAATAGCGATTTCACAAGGAGTTGTCGCAGGATATTCCATGGCAATCGCCTCTAGAAAACAAGGCTTAGTCGAAAAGCTACAGGATTCTATAAAAAAGGTGCATGAAACAAGAAAGCAAGCTGCCATTCGGTTTCATCCTAAAGTCGATATAGGAAGGAACATCATTCACAAACAATGGGAGACTCGCCAAGCACAAATGGTGCAACTATAATATAAGAGTTTTGAGCTTGACGTGTTTGAACAGAGAGTTTTAAAAATGGAGGAATAACGATGACAATCGATTACGAAGCACGGTTATCTACACTAAAACAAACTTTAGCTGCAATGAATTTAGACGTAATTATGATAACTTCACCTGCCAATGTGTTTTATTATACTGGTTTTCTTTCAGATCCACATGAACGTTTTATGGCACTTCTAATAAATAATTTAAACGATACAACCGCTCTATTTGTACCAGCTCTAGATAAGGATATAGCAGCGAGTGAAGCAGCTATTTCTAACATCGTATCCATTAGTGATGAAGAAAATCCGTATGAGATTTTAAAGCAGGCATTAAATCATGAGGTTCATTGGTTTGGTTTGGAAATGAAAGCAGTTAGCATGTTTCAACATAGGCAGTTGCAATCCAAATTTCCAAATGCTCATTACAAAGATATTCAACCCGCAATGAATCAACAAAGGACTCGTAAATCAAGGGAAGAAATAACGTATTTAAGAGAAGCCGTAACAATTATTGAGAATGTTCTAACAGAAGGAATAAAAAGAGTGAAAATCGGCATGACAGAAATAGAGCTAGCCGCAGAATTGGAATACTTGATGAAACAATTTGGTGCAGTAGGACCTTCCTTCTCTACCATTGTCCTTGCAGGAGAAAAAGCAGCCTTACCGCATGGTGTGCCTGGAGATCGAACATTACAAAATGGCGATTTCCTACTCATTGATTTTGGCGTAGTAACGAAACACGGTTACTGTTCAGATATTACACGAACTTTTGTTATCAGTGAGGCGACTGAAAAACAAAAAGCGATCTATAAAACCGTGCTAAATGCCAATATCGCTGGCATCGAATCCATAAAGGAAAACGTTCCTTTAAAAACATTTGATATTGCAGCAAGAAATGTCATTCATGAGAATGGGTATGGTCATTATTTCAATAACCGAGTCGGGCACGGACTTGGCATCGAAGTCCATGAAGAACCTTCTATTCATAAAAACAATGAGCAGCTGGCTGAAGCAGGCTTCTTTTTTACTATTGAACCGGGAATTTACATTCCCGGCTATGGCGGAGTTCGAATTGAAGATGAAGTATACATTAATGAAGCTGGGGTAGCTGAAGTGTTAACTTCTTTTCCCAAAGAGTTGCATATCATAACGCCATAACATATAGGTAAGAAACACGATAAAGGGAAACTTCCATCCAAAAGGTGTTTCTTTCGCCCCCGCGGATGGAAGAAGAACAAAAGTCTTAGGCGTCTTGAAAAAGAAAGAACGCTTTTTCTCCGTGTCAAGCCTTCTGAGATTGGCATCTTACATGCCAATTGAAGCGGGAATTTAGACGCTGTTATCACCTACTTCGGCTTTTTTGTATCTACTTTAGCTCCCATGTACCTTTCCTTTGAAAGAAACCGTCCCCAGTCATTTTTCAAAGGATGGTTGTTTACATCTAATTTTATGTTGCTTTAAATATATAACTGCCAATTGTATAATGACATCCTATAAAATGGTATCATTAGGGGCATGCAACTTTAGATGGTAATAAACTTGCATAATTTTCTCCCATTTATGGAAAAATTTTTTGTAACTTAAAAGCATGTAGTATGTTTTAGTAGACATTCTGTTACGTTTATGAAAGAATATGTCTTTGTTGGAGTTATTTAAATTGGAATGATAAAATAGAAGACCACAAAAATAAACAGATCATATATTTTGGAGATGACAACCGTGAGCAACCGTAATAAAGGAATTATTCTATTACTTCTATCCGCATTTGGATTTTCGATGATGGCTGCTTTTGTCAAGCTATCTGGTGATGTTCCAACTGTACAAAAAACACTATTTCGAAACGCCATTTCCATGATCATTGCATTCGGTTTTGTGAAATATTACGGAGCAAGCCTGTTCGGTAAAAAAGAAAATCAAAAATATTTACTGCTTCGTTCCAGCTTGGGAGCTGTAGGGATTTTATTAAACTTTTATGCGATTGATCATTTAGTTCTGTCAGATGCAGACATGCTTAATAAAATGAGTCCATTTCTTACTATTATTTTTGCAGCCATCTTTTTAAAAGAGAAAACGCGCTTGTTCCAAGTGGTATCGATAATTATTGCCTTTTTAGGAACATTATTCATTATAAAGCCTGCATTTTCCTCAGATACTATTCCTTATATCGCCGGTTTCTGCTCTGCTGTCTTTGCAGCAGGCGCCTATACAGTTTTGCGTGTCTTAGGAAGAAAAGAACAATTCTATACTGTTGTCTTTTATTTTTCATTTTTCACAACGATGATTCTATTACCATTTGTGATTGCGTTTTATGAACCTATGACATGGCACCAATGGGCTTATCTTTTAGGTGCAGGGATTTTTGCCACAGTTGGACAATTTGGAATAACCATTGCATATAAGTACGCACCAGCTAAAGAAATTTCTATCTTTTTCTACTCGACCGTTGTATATTCCGCATTAATTAGTATTGTTCTCTTTGAACAAATACCAGATATATTAAGCATCATTGGCTATCTCACCATCTTCGGTGCCTCGCTTTATATGTTTTTGAAAAACAATCAGCTAAGTCGTCTAGAAAAAAACAAACACCAGCACTTGTCTACATGACAGCTGGTGTTTGTTTTTGTATTTGTCCCAGGAATAACCTATGTAAATATTTCATTCTCTCTGATTATAGTTTCGAAAAATGAATTGCAAGTATTCAACAGTTTCTAAATCGTTTAATTCTTCTCCATTTATGGTTATCATAAAGACGCCTAGTTCTTCTTCTTCCTCCTCATGAACACCAAAGCGGATTGTAACATCGTGTCTTTGCCCACCTTCATTATAGGTTGCAACAAAATCTACCATGCTATGTTCTGAAATACTTGCTTCATCTACCTCTTTCCATTCTCCATTTTGGAAGACCTCATCAAATAAATCACCGATAAGGACATCTGGAAATTCAGTAAATGTACTTAATTTTACCTGATCGACGTCATTGACATGAACAGGAATAAACATGGATGGAACTGTATACACTCCAAGCAAAATAAGTAAACCGATAATAGGTCCGAACCAATGGACGCCTCCCTTCCTTTCTATTTCCTCGTTTATTTTTTCTGTGTCTCCATTGGTCTGCTTAATTTTATCTACTTGCTTTTCAACGAAATTTTTATAAAATTTGTTCCCATAAAAACCATACAAAATAATCACGGCAAACATTATTCCAGTATCTATATAGGTGGCATTATTACTAAACGTATACTCATATCCAATTAGAAACAGAATGAGGTCAATAACCAAAAAAACGACCGCTAACAACAAAATCATTTTATACATTTTTCGGTAACCTAGCCACAAAAAACCGAACAAAAAACTACAGACATTAAAGGAAACACCATTTGCACTTTCCATTTTTATCCATTTTCTTGCGTAATAATTCTTGCGCTTACCGACAAATCGTAAAAGATCACTATCATCATCTGCAAATCTTTCTTCACTTTCCACTACTGTAGCGGCTTGCTCATTGCCACAATGCTTACAATAGGAACCATGTTCATCATTGTTCGCCCCACAATATAGACATTTCATAAATCCCCCTCCCTTTCATGAGAGTATACTATGCTCCTGAAATTATGAAAGAGACTTTTTTCCTGTTATAACAAATTATTGATTTTTTTGAATATTTATCATACAACATTAGTACCATAAGTAAAATGTATTCACTTCTTGTTTGAAACACTTTAACAGCAGCAGTTTTCGACGGTGAATTTCTCGATCAGTTATTTTCCTCCACTATACAAATCGGTGCCATCGTACCCATTCTGCAATTTTCTCAAACCCTCTCGACTCTAAATCAGCACCATCAATAGAGTAAATAATAATTTCAACTCCTGGTATACTCGTTCCTAGCTTTTGTATTTTTACAAATGATATATTTCGTCTACCTCTATTTCATCGATAATCACATCCCAAATTGGTTTAATTATACGTTTGTAACTCCTAGCTATTTTCGTAATAACCTATATGATAATGCTTATCCGGTTCATAATTATTCCACATGCTTTTCAATCTCTTTCAGATAGTAAAAATGATATATTTAGTATAACGTACATCTAAGACTACAGAACAAGATTACTTAAAACAGGTAAAGCGATAATACCAAATGTATTTTTAAATGAAATCCAAGCGCTTTCTTATGCTAAGAACAAAGCCCGTTTAGCAACGTAGCGAATGGAACGAATCAACTAAAGATAAAGGAATCATGCCACTAAAAACAGGGGTATGCTACGCCTGAGCGGCAAGCCCGTTTTTAGTCGGCCCTCCTCTTTGCGAACCGTTGATGACTTATCGTAGGGCGATGGAGACGGACGTGGCTATTCGGTTATTTCGTTATCTCCAAGCACATCATTTATGCTTTCTTATGCTAACTAAAAAAGCTTGCAGAAAAAAGATCTAATTCTACAAGCCAATCACACATGAACAATAAGCAGGTATTTTATTCTACCTCTTTCTGATGTATGATTGAAGTCAAGTATGTCCTTACTTTATTTCTATTATTGATTTGCAGCTTTTTATATACTTTACTTACATAGTCCCGCACTGTTTTTTCTGACAAATTTAATTCGCTTGCTATTTCTATATTTCTGTATCCTTTGTAGATAAAAAATAGAATATCAATATCTCTTCCATTTAAATCCAAGCCCTGTGAAGTTAAATAATGTTTCAGTCTGTCTTTTTTATTCATACATTCTGCTCCTAGAAAATCGATCATTTCCACAACGATTTCATCAGCAAAAACATATTGATGATGCCACACATTTCTAATCGAATGAACAAGTGCCTTACCACTGCTATGGCTTAATAAAAAGCCTTTGACGCCTTGACTCAATGCTTCTTTAATCATATTTTTATCAATCGAAGCAAATATATAGATAATTTTTATATTTTCATACTTTCTCCTTATTTCGTGTATGTTTCGTTTTAATATATCATTGGTCCCATTAATTAAGTGAACTAACAAAATACCCGGATCAAAATCACTTATTTGCTCTAAAATATTAGCTTCGTGATTATCTATTTCTAAAACTTCCAAATCGCTTTCATCTTCTAATATGATCCTTAACCCTTGTGTAAATATTTCACTTGTATTCATCATAAGCACTTTTATCATTTTTTCCACCCTCATTAGAGAACTTTCCATGGTAAAATCCCGTAGAAATAGACCCTCTACAGGATTTTACTAATTATTTTTTTCCTACTAACGTTCCTTTTAGTGCAATCCGATCTTTACCATCGAGGGTACATGTAATGAGAGTAAGCTCATTTTTACCTGCACGATCTTCTAAAACTTCAACTGTTGTTGGCTCGATTACTTCAGAAGTTGTGATTTTGTAAATAAAGGTTTGCTTGGCTGTATGCAAGTACGCTTTATCTCCCACTTCTACATTAGGCAGTTGCCGAAAATGACGATCTCCACGATAACCTCTATGTCCAGCAATCGTAAAATTTCCTTCTCCTGGAGTTTGATTCGTTTTTATTTGCGTTAAAGCGATACTCAAGTTTTCCTCTGTTGTTTTAGTTAAAATTTTTTGCTTTAGGTCAATAGATGGAATCTCCAATTCGAGTACCCCCTTTAACTCTTCTTCAGAAAAAGGTAAGTCTTTTATTGTTGCTAAATCGACGGCATTTTCATCTGATTCTGCAACCATCGCTAACGCTTCTTCTAATGCTGCAACTTGCTTGGCTTGTTTCCATTCATAATAAAATGGGATGGATACTAGTATAACCCCTATAAACATCAATCCAAGCCCAATTTTCCGTTTTGTAATTATCATGGTCACCTTTTTCCTCCAAGCAGTAATATCTATTTTTTCTCCTTTTTTGCCTACGTACTAACACATTCCCACCGCTCACCTCTGCAGGTTTAACACACAAGATGAATGATTAGAGAAGGATCTTTCATTCTAGAGTTATTATCCACAAGCTTTTACATGCTTCTTATTAGTAAGGCATATTAACGTTTAAGGAAACCATCATTGTCTCCCTCTCTAGGAAAAAATCAAATATGTTTCGTCGTTTAAAAATAAGCTTCACCACAGACGGCAAGCTCATTTTACTTCTACGCTTCTACATAATAAAGTGAAACTTCCATTAGCGGGGAAATGCACCTCCCACGGCTTGTTAGTACCGTAATGGTATGACCTAAAGTCCTCTTAGGAAATAGGGCAATTATAAACTGTTATCTCCCTCTTAGACTTGTTGCCGTACAGTTTTATCCAACTCCTCAAGCGGGAGTCTTACAGCACCTTATATACGGGATAAAGGCTTTGTAATATTGGATATCCTTATACGGGCACGCAAATGTCTATAGTACCTTTTCATATATATCATATATTATACCTTTTTTTCCTTTACAAATTCTTTACAGTTTAAAGCAAACTTAAACTGGACTCCTTATAAAATGTATCTTCCGCCAAAAGGTGTTTTCTATCTGCGGCTGATTGTTAGTACAGAAGGAGCATTGTCCTAAAGACCCTTAAACGAATTGGGAAATTAGGTACCACGTCCGCCACTTAGAGTAGCTATCCGGGATTTTCGAAGTGGGTGTCTTACGGCAGCTTACTGTCAGAATAAAAGAACAACCCTAAGCCATGTAACAAAATGCTACATGGCTTATTTTACATATGATATTTTTTCCATTGTTTATACCAACTTGTTATTTCTGGGTTAGGAGTCGTTGCTAACTCCGTCTGTAGTATGTTTTTTAAAGATAAATATTGTTCATCCACTTTCTCTGTTTCATTTATAAAAGAGTAGAGTTTCATTAATGAAAAGTGAACTTCTTCCTGCTCTGGGTATCGTTCGTTAATTCGTTTATACCATTCTTTAGCTTTATCATACGAGGAAACAGAATAATATACTTTGGCTATTTGCATCGCAGTTCGATACCACAGTCTTTCCAATCTTATCTTATCATTTTCTGCCCACCAGTAATCATAATCATCAAAATAGGGAGCTGTATAATATTCCATCGCTTCTAAATATTGCTTTATTGTTTGTTGAGTAATAGGAGGAGCTTCTTCCAATTTCTGTTGCCAAAGTTCCATATCAATGTCAACATTTTGAGTAGAGAGAATGTATCCCTCTGTCATATTTTCTAATTTAAAGTAATCTGGATAATGCTTTAATGCTTTCCGAACATGATAAATAGCCGTATATAGTTGCGCATACGCTTTTTCAGGATCTAGCCCTGACCATATTAATTCAATTAGCAACGACTTCCTAACAAGCCTCTCTTTATTATGGAGTAAATAATGAAATAATTCCCTTACTTTTGAAGTCCGCCAAGAAACTAGCTCCGTTTCTCCATTTTCCTTTTTTATGGAAAAGCTGCCACAAACACTTAGTAACAACCGGTCTTGCTTCCTGGAACTATGCTCTGTAACAGGTGAACTGTTTTGTGCCAAGCGTTTCATTGTTTTCTTTAAACGTTCTTTCTGGATTGGTTTTAATAAATAATCTAAAGCATTAATCTCAAATGCACTTAATGCATAATCATCATATGCTGTTACAAACACAATCTGGATGTTCGGATTCATTTCCAAGATCTGCTCTGCCAGTTCCAGTCCGTTAACTTGCGGCATATTAATATCTAAAAACACAACATCTGGATTCGTTTGCTTTACGTTTTCTTTTACGGATAAAGGATTGGTGAGTTTATCAACAATTTCTATATCATTATGTTCCCTTAATAAGTGTTCTAAAAAATCTAATGCCATTTGTTCATCATCTACAAGAATCGCTTTCAACTCAATGACCTCCCCGCTAACTAATATACGTAAATAACAGCTTGATAACCCAGTAGTGCATACAGTAACTTTTCCTGTCTCGTTGTTAACCAATTAATTTATTATGTTGGAGAAGCTTTTTCTTGAGTACAGGTTAAGACGTCTTATAATGAATAACATGTTAGGTGACAACAAAGTACATTTACCTACTTGATCTAATGAAGGCTTATATTTCCCAAGAGCCCCGCTGTAATCCAATATTATTTCGCTTTCGTTAGCTTTCAAATGCAATTAGTAATACAACTGCTGCTTGATTATTCCATACCTCATAAACGTTACTAGACGATTTCAAAAAGATCTAAATATATAGTGAAACTTCATCCTTACTGAATGGTAGGTAAAAGCGGATGAGAAATTTAGGTGCCATTATCTTCTTACACCTAGACCTTATATTGGGCACTTCTCTTGAAGTCGGTATGTTTGGAACCTTACAACCGGGATAAATTACATCTATACAAATAGACTATATACAACCTAGTTTTAAGTCTATGATCTAGTATATTTTTCCTATACTTTTAGCATAGCATAGGAACGAGAAAATTCACATTATCTTAAACACGTATTTTTTAAATTTAACGTATCCAATGAAACTCCATTCCATGGAACTTCTCTTGCTTCTACTTTGATAAAAAATAAAATAGCCTAGCAACTCGTATACATAAACTTATTATGAGTAGTACCGATGCCGGCTATTCTAGGAATTCCTTGGTCGATTATCTATTACGTCCATTTTGATTGACATCCTATAGCCTAAACAAATGTGATAATTGCGTGCCATCTCTCTCCTAAATATTAGTAACTCGATGAAGCGGGAGATCAGATTAAAAGCAATATGAACTGTAACCGCCATTATAGAATTATTTAAGGGAATAGAACAATTTAATAAGACAATGGTCATAGACTTTTTTACTATTTCTTTAACAGTCAATCTTGCAATCTACATACTTTAATAATATATTCATAGAGGTAACAAACTCAATAATTGCTATATTTACACCATAAAGGAATGAATAATTTCGATGCCAATAACAAAAACCAAAATATTTTTGCTCATTAGTTTATTTTCATTGCTGTTAATTTTATTTCGTATTGGCTGGATGAACTATCATCAACCTCCAGAAAAACCGACAGCGGAAGCAGGAGTGATTGATTTTCGTAGTCTTAACATGTCAAAAAACGAAATTTACAAGTTGGATGGAGAATGGCACTTTGATCCATATAAGTTTATAGAACCATCTACCATGACTAAAAGCAAGCAAAACTCCAAAACAGTCCGTATACCGCAAAATTGGAAAAACGAGTTAGATGATAACCGAAAAGAAACTGCTTCTGGTTATGGTACCTATCGTTTAAAAATCCGGTTACCTAAAAATCGTCCAGAACTGCTTTCTTTGCATTTATCAAAAATTGCTTCATCGGCTGCCATTTATGTAGACGGGAAGCTTATTTCTCAAGTAAATCCGTCGGCTGAACAGAATAACAAGAATACAGAAAAGTACGGAGCCTTATCTGTTTCATTTACTCCGATTAAAGATGAAGCAGAATTAATGATCCATGTATCGAATAACGAACTACCTTTTAACGGTGGAATTACCAATTCGATTTGGTTTGGATCATCCGCTGCCATTCATCAAAAAGCATCTTTCTTTGCAACCTTGCAAGTTATTGTAAGTGTTATATATTTTTTACATATGTTTTATGCATTTAGTTTAATTTTCTTTGGTAAAGGGCAACACAAAAAAACACTTCTCTACTTTGGAATTATGGTTGCTTCGGCAGGGTTTGCAAATCTCATCGACGATAATGTTATTGTACAATTGCCAATTCAAATCGAATGGTATTATCGTATCTTATACCTGTTATTCCTAACTACTCTGATTTGTATGCTATTCTTTGTCAAATCTCTGTTCGTGCTTCGAAGTCGTATATTTTCTTATTTAGTCTTTATTTACGGTCTATTTTGTATTGCTATTATAACCACGCCCTTTTCTTACTATTATGTTTTATCAGGCTTTGCAAATGCATTCGTAATCATAGCAGTTATTCTTATGTTTAAAAGTATTATCCCGCTTACGCAAAGAAAAGAATATGGTTCCATTATTATCCTTCTGTTTATTGTCAGTTATGCAATTAATATACTGGCTGGGATGTTAATAAATGAAAAAATTATTGCTATGCCTTATTATCCATTTGATTTCATAGCCATGACGATTTTAATTGCCTTGGTTTTATTGCAAAGATATATTCGTTTGTTGGAATTAAATAAACAACAAACCGCAATATTACAACAGGCAAATAAGCAAAAAGACGTATTCTTAATGAATACATCACATGAATTACGCAATCCATTGCATGGAATTATTAATATAGGCCAATCCATCCTCGATAATGAAGGGGAAAAGTTATCCGCAAATAATAAATACCATTTAAACCTCCTTGTACGGGTTGGACAACAAATGTCGTTTATGCTCAACGATCTTATTGATTTAACAAGACTGAAAGAAGAGCGTATCAAGCTACATCAAAAAGAAATAAATTTGCATGCAGTTGTATCTGGCTTAATTGACATGATCTCCTTTTTAATGGATGGTAAAAAAATACAGGTGAAGGTTCGCATCTCTCCTTCCTTTCCTAATATTTATGCTGATGAAAATCGATTAATGCAAATTTTATTTAACATCCTTCACAACGCTGTGAAGTTTACCAGTGAAGGAGAAGTTATCGTTAAGGCTGAACCAAAAGGGAAAATGGCATATATTCAAGTAATAGATACTGGTATTGGCATGAGTGAGGAAACAACTAAAAAAATTTTCCAGCCATACGTTCAAGAAAATCGACTCAAATCAGCAAATGGTGGGATTGGAATCGGGTTAAGCATATGTAAAAAACTGATTGAATTGCACGGCGGAACCATTGGAGTACATTCTGAAATTAATAAAGGTTCTACTTTCTTTTTCACGATTCCATTTGCTGATAAGTCTGCTATTAAAAAGAACACTTACACAGAGGTAAGAACCTTTATCCCTGATGAAACAACCATCCATAATGATTGTACATTAGCTGCGGACAGCCATACTAACCATCACCGACAAAAAATACTTATCGTTGACGATGACCCTGTTAATCTTAAAGTATTATACAATGTGCTATCTGCCGATTACGAAGTAGCAACAGCCTTCAGTGGAGAGCAAGCATTGCAGTGTATTCAAACTGGCAAATGCGACTTGGTTATTTGTGATGTGATGATGCCAAATATGTCTGGCTATGAACTTACCCAAACAGTTAGACAGCAATACAGTTTATCAGAATTACCTATTTTATTATTAACAGCACGGCAGCAATTTGAAGATATCTACGCCGGATTTTTAGCAGGAGCAAACGATTATGTTGCAAAGCCTGCACACACTCTAGAGTTACGAGCTAGGGTTCGGGCTTTAACCGATTTAAAAAAATCAATTAATGAACAGTTAAAAACGGAAGCAGCATGGCTCCAGGCTCAGATTCAGCCGCACTTTTTGTTTAACACATTAAACACGATTGCATCATTAGGTGCAATGGATACATCTAGAATGGTTACTTTACTTAATGAATTTGGCAAATATTTGCGTTTAAGTTTTGGCATTCATAACACTCAAACGCTTATTCCCGTTGAAGATGAACTAGAATTAACCCATGCTTACCTATTTATTGAACAAGAGCGATTTGGAGACAGATTACAGATTCAATGGGAGCTTGATGAAAATATTGACTTTCAAATCCCCCCATTGTCCATTCAACCGATTGTGGAAAATGCAGTGAAGCATGGTGTTTTAAAGCGAATTACTGGCGGTGCAATCATGGTTCGAATTACAAAACTCGACACACATTTCGAAGTATCCATTATCGACAACGGTGTCGGAATGAAGGAAAACAAGATTCATGAGATACTAGATGGATCAACCAATAAAAGTAAAGGAATTGGCTTAGCTAATACGAATCGCCGCTTCAAACAACTCTTCGGTAAAGGTTTAATGATTATTAGCGAGCCAAATGAAGGAACAACCGTTATTATGGCAATTCCACGTTCTTAAACTATTTAAAACAATTACAGTTTAAAAGTATTAGGACTCCAAACGTTTAAACAACCGAAGTGTAACTATTGCCTCCCTTTAAGACGTTATTATTATTTGATATGTTTTATTTTTTATAGCGTCAGCGTAGTATGTGAGAATGGCTTGCGACGGATATGAGCAACCTCCACGCAATGGCTATCCGAGCGTTTTGGCGATGGGTGTGAGCAGCCTCGACGGCATTGCAAGTCATTTGGCGATGGTGTGAGCAACCTCGGAGACTATCCGAGCCACTTAGGGAGCGGTAACTTCTATGCTCTCATTATAATAAGCTACTTTTTTCAAGGGCGCCTAAGGTTCTAGCCTTTGTTCTGCTTCAATCAGTTGGAGGAAGACATCCTCCACTGATTGAGGCTTCACTTTATCAAAGTAAAATCCGAACTTTAGAAATGATGGATGGTGCAAATAACCGCTCTAGTAATATACTTACTTTCCGTGAGATGCTGCTTCCTCGTACTAAAGCACTGTGGAGCCTAGCAATGTTGTCCCCCGCTTTTGACTACTTATATTTTCAAAGTTATTTTAGCGCGTCATTCGCCTTTAAGGTAACCATTTAGTTATGCCCTAGCCCCTTTACTAGTCTAAAAACGCAATACACAACTAAGTATAGATAGCAGGGATCGGATAACTCCGATGCATGTGCTAAATCATAGGTAGTAGTTTACGCCCGTTTTTCCAAGTCTCTGGCTGTATCACTTTTTTCCACTTCCTTATGGTCGCGATACGTTCCCATAGTTTTATCAACTGCCCGATGCGTCACACCAAACCAATAATTTTCATTTTTGTAATGATGCCAAAGATGCGATTTTTTTATTTGTTTTCCCAATTTAGTTGCTGGCTGGATTGGTTTATGAGCAACAAAATGCTTCCATTCATAATACAGAAAATACCCTATCACTCCTGTTACAAAAGCAATAGTCAGCTCCAAATTTCTGGTAATGGCATAGCATACAACTGCTAAAATCATAAAATTTGGCAAACTAAACCATAGCGGTAAGAAAAGCAACTTTACATTATCAGGATCCACATGGTGATCGTAATGTAACCGCTTAATTAATTTGAGTAAGAATGGATTATTTGGTTTTTTAATATGAAATAAGAAACGATGAATCATATATTCGCTAATTGCATACATTATCATTCCGTTGCCTATCGCAATCCAGACTTTCCAATCAGAAAGGTTTGGTACTGTAAGAGCTAACATCGCAGCGAAAATAATGAGCATTACCATCACATCCGGGAACGTGATAAACTCCTTCCCATATTTCTTCATACTCATCCCCCATTTTTTAGATTCGGATCAAAAAATAATTATTTTGCCTCTAGCGTTAGTTTTCAAATTTTTCTTATATTTTAACATGTTATATATAGCGTGTCGATATCAGTTTTAGAAAAAAATATAACTTCAATCTAAATGAAGAGCTTGCGATAAAAACAGATTAGCTATATAATCAATCATAATTATTTCCATTTATTGGCTAAGTCAACGTTTGCAATTAGAAAAGGCTTTTTTAGTAAAAAATCTAACAAACTATATTTGCAGGAGATGGTCTGATGCAAAAATTATTGCGTAAAGTTGCTATTTTAGGAACAGGTTTTGTCGGTTCAAGTACGGCATATTCCCTTATCAATCAGGGAATTTGTGATGAACTAATGCTGATTGATATTAAACAAGAAAAAGCGCTTGGAGAATCCCTTGATCTTATTCATTGTATGGATTTTCTTCCATCTAGAACAAATGTATATTCTGGTACAGTCCAAGATACGACGGATATGGATATTATCATCGTTAGTGCAGGACCACCACCGAAGGAAAACCAAACACGACTGGATACACTAGAAACAGGAGTTAAAATTATGAACGATACGATCCCTAAAATAATGGCTGCTGGGTTTAATGGTGTTTTTTTAATTGCTACAAATCCAGTCGATATCATTACGTATCATATCTGGAAATTATCGGGATTGCCCCGTCACCAAGTCATTGGCACAGGGACATCGATTGACTCTTCCCGTTTAAAAACATATTTAGCCCAGTTATTGGAAGTGGATGTCAGAAGTATTCAAGCTTATACGATGGGGGAACATGGCGATTCCCAATTTGCTGCATGGTCGCATTGTACGGTTGGAGGTAAACCACTAATACAAATCATAAATGAAAGTCCGGACAAGTATGCCAGCCTTGATTTAGACCAATTGGTAGAAAAAGTAAAACGGGTAGGTTTTGAAATACTGAAACGAAAAGGAACGACATACTATGGAATAGGTAATGCATTAGCATTCTTTGCAGCCCAGATATTTAACGACAGTCAGCGTATTATTGCCACTTCCTGTATATTAGACGGTGAATACAAAGAAGCAAATATTGCTACGGGTGTACCTGCAGTAATTGGTCGAAATGGCATTCAACAGATTGTGGAACTACGACTCACAGATAAAGAACAACAAATGTTTGACCATTCCAACAATGTTCTTCGGGATTACATGCGTCGAATAGGTTATTCCGCCATTACTTAATGGTCCACCACTTCTCAACAATAAGGTCGCTCTCGCCTATTATAGAAAAAGCAATACTATAAACCAAAAAATCTTATACTTTACTATAGTGGAACAAAGGGGCGGGGCGCCCGTTTAGCAACGTAGTGAATGGAACGAATCAACTAAAGATTTAGGAATCATGCCACTAAAAACAGGGGTATGCCGACGCCTGAGCGGCAAGCCCGTTTTTAGTCGGCCTTCCCCTTAGCGACGAACCGATGAGGCCTTATCGTAGGGCGCATTTCTAAAGTCGCCTAGTTGCTGGGCTCATGCGCCGGACGTGGCTATTCGTATATTTCGTTATCTCCAAGCACCTCATTTTATACTTTCTTATTCTATAGAAAAAACCGGGTGTTCAAACCCGGCCTATTCATGTTTGTTTTGCGCCTTTAGATGTAGTGGAGGAGGTAATAACCAACCTTTCTCCTTGTTTAGATGTAGTACTTTCACTCCAAATTGGGCCTTTTTCATGTGAAATTGCCCATACATCATACCTATATCTTCACGAATGGATTGTCCGATAATGGTACTGCAGATGACAAGCCCTTTGCTTACGTCTGTTGATAAAATAGCTGCAATTTCTACATCATTAAAACGTGCACCCACTGGGATTTCTTCTAGATTAGCTTCTGGTCGTTCTGGTGGTGTAGGAGGAAGAGCTATTCCGTTTGCTTTTAATAAATTTTCAATTTCTTGATTTTCATTTTTAATACCTTGGATTCCCTCTTTAATAAGTTTCTTTAAATCTTCATCACCCGCATGATTGTAGAAGCCTTGATAAAGGTCAATCATCCCGTTATTTGCTAAAAGATGCGACCATGTTAAATAGACTTCTCCATAATGCATCGGTTCTTCTGTAGGGTTACCACTTAAAATTCCCATAACTTCACTCCTTAGATAGTTTAATCAGTCTTAGTGTGCATATGTTTAGCAAAACTATTCAAGGTTTGAGAATGTTTTTGTTATTCTATTCAAATATCAACTATGAATTTAAAAAGGAAGGTGTTGTCTAAGCTATACTTATGTATTTATGCTGTTTATGAATACAGTCTATTTTGCCTTTTACTTAATAAAATTCGTGATTAAAAAGATACTTTAATTCAACAGTTAGAACATTGTTAACCGCCATTAACAGACTTAGAGTTATTTTTTTGTCCCTGTTCGCCTCATCTGGTTTAAATGATCGTCTACTTCGCGGAAATTGATTGGATAATTCTGAATAGAATTTCCTCTGTTTCGTTTCCTCTAGCTGCTACTTACGATTTTGATAATTTCATGAGGATAGCATAATTTTCTTTAAAAGAGTTACTGACTTCTTTAATCTACTCGTAGCATTATAAACACTATTTAAATCCTTATTGTCAAAAGATTTGCATCTTATCATTTTATTTGACTTATATTTTTTATTTACGAAAAATTTTTTCTTTTGGTAAAAATTGACTGTTGTTAAAACGTAATTCGTCCGCATATAATAAGAACAAACATTCTTAAAAGGTGATAAGAGATGGACCAAGCACTTAAACAACTCGCTGCAGACTTTATAGCCATGCCTCTCGCTAAAGCTGCGTTTAGACATGATCAGCAATATTTTGATGGTCTGCACGACCCTGATTTTTATCTGGATTTTACTGACGAAGCTATCAGACTTATTCAAATGGATCTATCTGCTACTAAGGAACAGCTATACACCAAGTATCATTTGGATATTAAACGGATCGGCAAAACTACATATAAGTGGAAGCACAAAAACAAATCTGGTGTATGGAGTTACACGCCAGAACAATTAAAAGATATGACCGTAAGAGTATGTAAAAGATATTTGTTTAAGGCTGTTGGATTTGAGCAAAAGAGAGCGAGTTATATGAAGTTTGTGCCACCTGATGTTTAGCATGAGATATTATTATTGACCCTCAGTATGTATGTTAAATAATAACGTTTAAGTTAAATTATATAAATGCATTTTTACTTTTTTTGGCAGAATTAGAACAAAGGTACGGGGCGCCCGTTTAGCAACGAAAGCGAATGGAACAAATCCACTAAAGATAAAGGAGTCATGCCACTAAAACAGGGGTATGCCGACGTCCGGGCGGCAAGCCCGTGTTTTTAGGCGGCCTTCCTCTTAGAGACGAACCGATGAGGCCTTATCGGAGGGCGCATTTCTAAAGTCGCATCGTTGCTGGGCAATGGAGCCGGACGTGGCTTCGGTTATTTCGTTATCCTCGAAGCACCTCATTTTATGCTTTCTTATCTTTTAAAAAAGACGCACCAGCTATTAGAGTTCTTATAACGCTTTCGGTTAAATTGAGATCACTATTAAATGAAAAAATTAGAAACACAGCTATAACAAAAGTACCTACTCCTAAACTCCTCGTTTAGAATTTGCACTCCATGTTAACAAACTCCTTTTTCATCTAATGATACTCTTGCATTTTTTGTTTACCACAAAATCCACCTGCCCGTAGCTCGTTTCGGTTATAGTTACTGGAGGTGGTTTTATTGTGGAAAAAGAAAAAGCCATGCGCCCTTTTAAGGATAAGATTTTCAGCACAATTCTCTTAGTAAAAGCATACACTACAATATAAGTTACTTATAAAAAGCCCCCACTAACACAGGGCTGCCCATTTTTATAAGTCTAATTTAATAATGCCAACAGCAACAGTAACAACAATATTTCTTTTCAGGCATCTTTTTACAAGGTTCAAAACAATCGTGACTGTCATAGTCATAACAATCTTTCTTTTTATAGTCATAGCAATCTTTCTTTTTACAATGGAAACAATCACAATGGCATTTCTTTTTACACCTATCAAAACAATCACAATAGCGTTTCTTCTTATTTGAAGCATTATAACACATAGCAATCCTCCTTTCTCTTACTTCATAGTATGATTAGGGAACAAAGATGATTGGACAGGATTCATAGTAAAAAAAAATATATGATAATCTTTGTATTTGATAGCAATTTTTTTCTGCGGCACATATTTTTAATTATTCCAGGCATACTATTAGGGAAGCTACAACGACTGTAGATTCCCTTCCGTAGCCCCATTCAGCTAAGGATGGGGCTTTTTAATATAGGACACGTATGATTTACGCACATACCATCAAGTAGTGAAAGAGCGGTTTAATAATGTATACTTGTGTCTTGCAACGTAGACTTACATAAATTCATGATTATGCAACATGATAAACATATAGCAACTATTACTCTGATTCTGGCGGCCAAGAGCAAATTATTAGGTTATTTTGATAATAACAGTAAAGACTAAATTTGTATGTAAATAGTGAACTAGCTTTTATCATTTATCAGTTCCTTCTTTTTTCACCCTCTCAAACTAAGAGTAGGCTTTTTAGTATTACCTCCATTTATATAGTAGCTGTCTATTTTGTGAAGTCGTACCTCGATAACTCTTAATATGGTGCTATGATGCCAAACTTTTACGGTTGTTAAGAACGGAAGGAGAACAAAAACAGTAGAAGCGAGTGGAAGAAGTAAAGAGATAAGTTACTCAAAAACGGTTAAGGTCATAAACATATACAAATAACTTTGAATTTATACTCTCATGTGTAACAGAAAAAAGATGATAAGAAAGCTAGTGGTGTCTTTGATAAATTTATGTAATTGGTCACTATTTGGTCACCGCAACATAATTGAAACAAAATATACGCAAACTAAAGAACGCCTGATACCTTATGTATCAAGCGTTCTGAGGTATGATTCCGATTGGGCTCGAACCAACGACCTCCACCCTGTCAAGGTGGCGCTCTCCCAGCTGAGCTACGGAATCGTATTATAAAAGTAGAATACTACTGCGAGCGACATTAATTATTATACATAAGGACTCGTATTATTGCAAGTCTTTTATTCTTTCTGTTTGTAAAAAACAATCGATTTATTCCACAAACAAAATGTTAAAATAGCTTCACCATTTAAATCATATTTTAAATTTTAAATAACATCACAGTTCGTCTATAAGACCTTCTTTAATGAATGATGCAAATTACTAGTTGTGAACACTACCTCTCATGATAATTAACCTATAATCTCATTGAATAATCACAATACTTATAGCTTACTATGTTAACAAACGGGTGACTAGGATACAGTTTGTTGATTTTCTCCGTCACCTGACAGAGAATCTTTTATTTCACCATTACAATAAACTCAACTTCTTTATCACCGTTCTTATTCATAAATGTTGCTACATCGCTAAATCCAGCTTTTTTATAGAGGTTTATTGCTCTTTGGTTAAATGTGGCGACACTTAACCTAAAAGAAGATAACCCATAGTTTAATTCCCCAAAGGTTAAACCAGTATTTAGAAAATGGTACCCTTTCCTTTTCCCAGTTAGATCTGGTCTTAACCCAAGCCCAATATCAAGTAAATTTTGGTTTAAATATAATCCCTTATGCATTCCACTAGGAACTTGCGCATTTGCTCCATAACAAAAATAGCCAACTAATTCATAATTGTGATAAACTGCAAAGTATGATCCATCGGTTAATTCTTGTATATTTTCAAGGTCATTCGTCATATTATACATGGAGTATGGCGGTTCATATTTCCATTTCACAATTTTTTTGGCAGCTTGCTTAGTGATTGTCTTCACTCTGTAAGAAAATATGCTTTATGGTTCCTTTATAGTTCCCCTTCACATAGTAGTACATACTTTCTAAGACTTAGCTCACATTACTTCTTGCAGGAATATTATCTTTATAAAATGCTACAAATCCAAACTGGAAGATTAAAAAACAAAATGTATGATACTTCCTTCTGTCAATTATCTAAATAACCTAACCACTGATGAGTTGGTGCATGAACTAATATAGCTTCTTTTAACCATTTCTTCTCTTCATAAGCGAGAAATGGTTTTACATTTATGAAATCTTGGTGGTCCTTTTGTCTTGTGTTTTTTAGTTTAAATAACAATACAACAAATGGATTCAAATAGGGAATTCCTGTTTTGCTATAATTGTAAACTTCATTTATTGGTAGGAAAATCCGGCTATCCCTTCTGAATAACCATTTACCCCAACACATCTCATTAAGAAGAACTTCCAATTCCCAGTTATTCAATTGAGCATGAATCTCATGAATTGGCAGCTTCAAATATTCATTTTCCCATGTTTGAAACTCACCATGGACAACCTTTTTAAACGCCCAACCTTGCAAGTATGTTTTTAATGTTAACTGATCTTTACGGAAAATGGCTATTTCAATATCGCTATGTAATCTTGTTTCATTGCCAATATGCAAATCAATAGCCCATCCACCAGCGATAAACCATTTCTCACTAAAGCCTTTCATTAATTGATAAATTTCCATACATGGTTTCAAAGGCTTCCCCCCTCCATCATTGTCAATTATTTGGCTCTCATTTGATTCCATCTCTTGAAAAATCTCAAAAACTAATTCATTATATGAGGGATGAGCGCTATAAAAGTTTGCCAACTCACTTCAGTTGCGTTGTATCTCATTCCTAAAGAAATAACGTTAATAATTTTAGCGACAGATTGTCCAATCGCTGTGCTTCCAATAACTTTTTCTTTCTCATCAACGTTCACCTTTATTACTACTGAACCATGATTGCGTAATCGATTTTTCAAAGGATGATAGTGAAATGTAAAACCCGTCTAAACCAGGTAACATTATATCTAAAATAACAATATCTACATGCGAAATGTATCTATTAGCTTCTTCAGCAGATTTCAGCCATGTTATGTCGTATCCCCTTCTCGTTAAATCTTTTTTCACCCAACTACCTATCTCCCTTTCATCTTCTATATACAACACATGAACCATTTCGTTTCCTCCAAATCTTTAATATGCTGCTTCCTTGTTTGGTTTTACAACTACTACATCCATTTTAAATCGAGTCTTCACCCTCGAATGGCAAAATCATATTATTTTCTAGTAATACGGCAATAGGTCATACCTAGTAGCTTGATTTCCATTTTTTTACATGCCCATTATAATACTCGTTTTCAAAATAAAAAGTACCATATGATAAGCATACCGTGTCTTACCGTATCCCATCTACCACTTACAGTGGAAGTAAAGATTGAATCCTGCTACAATAAAGTGAGCCTTCCATCAGTGAGGGCGTCTTTCATCCTGATGGTTAGCACATACCTAAATGCTCCTAAATACGTCAGGAATTCAGGTGTCAGTCTCCACTTTGGTAGCACCCTCGCGCTCTGTGAAACGGGAATTTTTCGGCACCTGATATTCGAGGTGAAAAGCAGAAAAAACAGAAGGGATCTGAACGACATTAAAGATAACTGGCTGTCTCGACTTTCATTGAAGAAAATGACAACCTTACTCGTCTTATTATCTGTGCTTGCTTCTTTAATTGCTTCAGCGATTCTTTTAGATAACTATGTATTAGAGCGGGAGCATCGAGCGGTTAAAAATAAAATAGCAAATGTGGCTAGAATGGTTGCTAAAGATATCCGTGTGATTAACAAAGTAGAAGACTCACCAGCTGACCCGACCATTCAAGACTATGCCAATGAAGTAATGGATGCAACTGGTGTCAGCTTTGTCGTCGTTTTAGATAATAACCTCATTCGTAAATCACATCCAGATGAGAGTGTTATTGGCGGGACCTTTTCAAATGTTAAAGATGCCAGTAAATCACTGAACGGCAGTGAACATTACTCCAGGCATATCGGCATTCTTGGAGAAGGCACTCGCTTTTTTACACCAATTTGGAATGAAGAAGGTGAGCAAATCGGGATTGTTTGTGTAGGTTATGTGCAGCAAACAATCAATGATGAGTTATGGAATGCTCGTAAAAATTTATATATTGGATTAGGGTGCGGGCTTTTAGTAGGAATCATCGGTGCATTATATTTAGCCCGTTATTTAAAAAAAGTGTTGCTAGGTCTTGAACCGAAACAAATTGTTGCCCATATGAAAGAAAAGGAAATTATAATCGATTCAGTAAATGAAGCGATCATTGCCGTTTCTCCTGAACGAAAGGTACTATTAGAAAATGTCAATTTCAACAATTTATTGAATAAAACGGAAGCCGCCTCCCATGCCATCCATGATGGCTATCTGAGTGAAAAAATATTTTCTTTAATTTTTGACAACGTATTCGAAACCGAAAAACCCATTGCTAATCGAGTTATGGTCATTAATCATTTCGAATTTATTGTCAATGTACAACTTGTCTATATCGATAAAAATATCTATGGCGCAGTAGCAACATTATATGATCAATCCGAACTACAGCATCTTATCCGTGAGCTTAGCGGGACGGAGCAGTACATTGATTCCTTACGTGCACAGAATCATAAATTTATGAATCAGCTCCACACCATTTTAGGCTTAATTGAACTGGAAAAGTATGCGGATGTGCATCACTTTGTCCGTGTACTCAACCATAATTACCACCGAGAAATCGGTTTTGTTACAGATAAAATTAAAAGTTCAGCGATAGCAGGTTTTTTACTTGGAAAAACAAGTGAACTGGAGGAACAAGGTGTTACCTTGACCATTGATGAGGATTCTCATTTTCCAGCTATAAAAATAGGTGAGATGCTACATGACTTATTGCTCTCCATGGGAATTCTCATCGACAACGCCAAAGAAGCTGTGCAGAATAGCTCTAAAAAGCACGTTACCCTCTTCCTCAAATACGATGCGGATGAAGGAGTCATTATGATTGAAGTGCAAGATACAGGCTCAGGCATTGAAGAGCATGTTTTGCCAAAAATATTCGAACGTGGTTATTCAACCAAAGGGGAAAATAGAGGCTATGGATTGGACGCCATTCAATCCATTGTAACACACTATGATGGGCTTATAGATGTCCAATCGAAACTTGGAAAAGGAAGCTCTTTCCGCATAGAAGTCCCTTTCAAATGGAGGAACGAAGATGATTAAAGTAATAATTGTTGAGGACGACCCAATGGTGGCAACGATTAACCAACAATACATTGAGCGATCAGAAGGCTTCCATACACTTACCACTGTCAGCAATATTAATGAACTATGGGAGGTGCTTGAGAAAGAAACGCCTGATCTAATCTTGCTGGATGTTTATTTACCTGGGCAAACAGGGATTGATTTTCTGCAAGAATTACGACAAAAGCAGTTTTCTATTCCTGTCATAATGATTACAGCTGCAGATGACATAGCAACGATTAAAAAGGCGTTGGAATCTGGGGTCATTGACTTTCTTATCAAACCTTTTACGTATGAGCGATTTAAGGTCGCAATCGAAAACTTTTTGCAATACCATAGATTAACAACAAGTGTGGAGAAAACCGACCAGGAAACGTTAGACCAATTACTAATCAAGGAAAGAAATCCTATATCTTCAAGTAGTAATGAAATTCTGACCCCACTCCCTAAAGGGTTATCCAAATTGACCTTAAAAAAAGTGTTACAAGCTGTGGAAAACCAAACTGATCCGTTTTCTACGGAGGATATTGCTACAAGTATTCATTTATCGCGTATTTCAACAAGGAAGTACTTGCAATATTTAGATGAGATTGGCTATTTGGCCTCAGAGCTAAAATATTTAACTGTCGGGCGTCCGATAATGATTTATCATGTAGTGCCTGACAAGGAGCATCTCGTTACGGATTATAAATAATCCCTTTCTTAACAACATACAAACCCCTTAATACCGTTATAACATTGAACAAAAAGCAAGCACCTTCCGAAAATACCTTGGAAGGTGCTAAATTTATTTTTGTGGATCATTTACGAAACAGCTTGGCTTTTATCAGGCAATTCTACAACATTTGACGTAATGCCTTTGGTAATAGTATCGTATAGATTTTCAAAGCTTGTCTCAATCATATTCGTTAGAGCCTCATCTGTATTTGAGCCAATATGTGGTGTTATAAGCACACGCGGGTATAAATCCACTAAAGCTTGTACGGTAGGATCCAGTTTTTTCCCATCATTAAATTGTTGGAAAAAGATGTCTTTTTCATTAGCAAATACATCCGTCCCGAAACCTTCTAATTTACGCGTGCGAAGCGCCTTAAGTATTGCCTCATTATCTTGGAGCTCTCCTCTAGCTGTATTAATGAAAATAGCTCCATCTTTCATTTTTGCAATGAATTCTTCGTTAACCATTTTATCATTTTTACCTGGAAAATAAGGAACATGCAAGCTCACAATATCACTTTCTCTTAATAGATCGTCCAGTTCCATAAAGGTAACGGTTTGTTTTGCTTCTTCGCTTTGATACACATCATAACCAAGTACTTCTGCACCAAGACCTTTAAAAAGCTTTGCTTCCGTTAAGCCGATTTTACCTGTACCGATAATTCCCACCTTACAATTTCGGATTTCTTTGCTAAACATCATCCCATCCACTGTAAAGTCTTTGTTCGCTGTTTTAGCGGTCGTATAGGCAGTGTGCCGTAGTAAAGACATGGCAAGCGTTAATGCTAACTCAGCAATAGCATTTGGTGAGTAAGAAGGTACACGTGCTACATACATATCAAAATCAGCTGCTGCTTGTAAATCGATATGATTATAGCCAACCGTTCTCGTAAATAAATATTTGACGCCGTATTTATGCATTTCTTGAATATTCTTTCGATCCGCCACACAATTCCCACGTAATAAGACAGCATCCATTCCTTTGGCAGTGTCAATATTATCATGTGTTAATAATTCTTCAATCAATGTTAATTCAAAATCGTATTTATTTAACTTGTTAAAAAATGGCACTTCATTTTCTCTTACTCCATAACAAGCAACTTTAATTGTCATTATTGCCCTCTCCTTTATTGAATATTAATAATCATCAGACATCAATTATCATATTTAACTTGTTTTTTAAGTTTTATTTTATTTTTATTTCCTTAACCAAAAAGATTTGTTGATGTAATCATATTGATCACAATAATCCATATTGGGATCATTACCACGGCGCTGATCGTTGACAATAAAGATGCATTAGAAGCAAGCAATGCGTCTTTATCAAAGCTAATTGCATATGCAGCTGCTACTGTTGCAGTCGGCGCAGCCATCATAATGACTATCGTTCCTACAGACACCGCACTCATAGTTAAAATTCCAGTAAGCGAAAGAATAGCTAAAACGACAATGTTAAGAATGGGAACTAAGATAACCTTGTTTGCACTATACACGATAGATGTACGATCGGTAATAGCTGTTTTAAAATCAATCGATCCTAAAGTAGATCCGATTGCTAACCATGCTAAAGGCGATGCTAAGCCGGCTAAATATGTCATTGGGTTGAATAACCAAGGTGCAGTTTGATCAATTCTTAAAAATGCTACTGATGAAGTCGTTCCATCTGCTGCTACAACAGTCATTTGTGGTAACGAATCTTGGAATACCCAGATAAACAAACCTACAAAAGTAGCAATAACAATCGGATTTAAAAACATTTCTTTCAGATTCTTAGCTTCCATTTTTAATCCACTCATTTTGATATAACCATAAGAGTAAAGAAAAATGCGATAACCAATATTAAAGATAGAAGCATATAGTACACCTTCAGCCCCATATATAGCACCAACAATTGGAATACCAAAGAACGTTGTGGAACCAAAAATAGTTAGAACACGTAATGTATCTTCTTTATCTCCTTTAAACTTGGCATACATTGGCTTCGTTACAATAATTAAAATAATATAAATTGCAATTCCCCAAATTAAAATGCCCATTCCTTCTGCTAGTGATTCTTGGTCAATATCATTCATAAAAGCTTTTAACGCAAGAGCCGGTAACGCTACAGATAAAACCACTCTTGATAGCATTTTTCCTACTTGGTCGCTGAAGATACCTTTTTTCCGGCAATAATAGCCTAATAAAATAATGAACATCGTTGATGTAATAGCACTAATAATATTCATATCAGTAAACGTCGTTTGCATGACTTCTAGAATTTTCATTTTCTTTTCCTCCAAGTTCCTTTTGTGAATTTTTTCACATGTTGTGTTACAGAAAATTAAGCCGGCTATTTCTTACACGTTTATAATAGTCCAATTCTGTAAATTTAAGAATATAATCTAACTAAACTAACTTATGTAATTTAAGTAAGTGAAATACTGAGCAAACTTTCATATTAGTGAAACTTCCCATGCATAAACTTTTCGTGGTAAATCAACTATAAGTCGTCCTATAAGCGGTTCAAAAGTATATGCAATAAGGTCTGTGCAAAAGAACTAAACTAGTAAAATCCCCTGTTTAGCATTATATCAACTAGGACGATAAAGTGAAGGTTTTCATTCGTCTCCCACTGATTGTTAGTACCGTAATGGTATGACCTAAAGGTCTCTTACGAAATCGGGCATTTAGGTGCTGTTATCCCCTACTTAGTCTTGTTGCTGGACAGATTATCCAACTCCTGTAGTGGGAGTCTTACAGCAACTTATATACGGGAGAAAATTAACATGATTTAAGAAGTGGTTAAAGCAAAGGTAAAATAACGAGATGAATACAGTCGTTCCGTTCATCCCGTTTTCTATATATTATTTGTTTGGTAATGATACAGCATTTGGTGTACTTCCTTTTGTTAATGTATCGTAAAAATTTTTAAAGCTGGTCTCAAGCATATTTTTTAATGCCTCATCGGTATTGGATCCTATGTGAGGCGTAATAAGCACTCTTGGATATAATTCAATTAACGCCTTTACAATTGGATCAAGCTTTTCATCGTTAGAAAACTTTTGGAAAAATATCTCTTTTTCATTTGCAAAAACATCCGTTGCAAATCCCGCTAATTTATTCGTTTGCAATGCTTTCAAAATTGCTTCATTGTCTTGCAGTTCTCCCCTAGCAGTATTAATCAGTATAGATCCATCCTTCATCTTAGAGATAAATGATTCGTTTACCATTTTTTCATTTTCTCCTGGAAAATAAGGAACATGCAAGCTGACAACATCACTCTCGCTTAACAAATCGTCTAATTCCTTAAAGGTAACGACTTGTTTTGCCTCTTCACTTTGATATATATCATATCCAAGCACCGTTGCACCCAAGCCTTTGAACAATTTTGCTTCCGTTAGCCCGATTTTCCCTGTACCAATAATCCCTACCTTACAGTTTCTTATTTCTTTACTGAACATTACTGGATCGACTGTAAAATCCTTTTGCGCCGTTTTCGATGTTGTATAGGCTGTATGTCGTAATAAAGACATAGCTAAAGTTAACGCTAATTCCGCGATAGCATTCGGCGAGTAAGATGGAACCCTTGCTACGTACATGTTGTAATCTTTTGCCGCTTGTAAGTCAATATGATTGTAGCCAACTGTACGAGTAAATACGTATTTAACTCCATATTCAGACAATTTACTCATATTCTGCCTATCAGCAACACAATTGGCTCTTAATAAAATCGCATCCACTCCGTCAGCGGTTTCTATATTTTCATGAGACAGCAACGGCTTTAGTAAATGTAGTTGAAAGTTATATATATTAAGCTTATGAAAAAATGGAATTTCATTTTCTCGAACACCGTAGCACGCTATTTTTAAAGTCACTTTTTATCTCTCCTTTCTGTCTGTTCATCCGAATATTGCTGTAGCAGCTATTAAATTGATGACAACGATCCATATAGGAATGAAAATGACTGCTGCTATAGTTGAAAGTAAGGATGCATTAGAAGCTAATAAAGCATCTCTATCGAAGCTGATTGCATAAGCCGCTGCTACTGTCGCTGTTGGTGTAGCCATCATAATTACAATCGTTCCTAAGGAAACATCACCGATAACTAAAATATTTGTTAATGCCAATATAGCGAGAATAACGATATTCAATATAGGAACAATAACAACTTTATTAAAACTGTAAAATAAGGATGTGCGATCTGTTATCGCCGTTTTAAGCTTAACGGAGCCTAAAGTTGCGCCTATGGCAAGCCAAGCTAGCGGGGAAGCAAGTTGCGCTAAATAAGTCATTGGCTGGAATAACCATGGTGCCGTTTGATCAATCCGTAAAAACGCAACCTCTGACGTCGTTCCATCTTCTGCTACCACACTAACCTGTGGTAAATAGCCTTGAAAAGCCCAAATAAATAACCCTAAAAACGTAGCAATTACAATTGGGTTTAAAAACATTTCCTTCAAATTTCCAGCTTCCATTTTAAGCCCACTCATTTTGATATATCCATACGAGTATAGGAATATACGGTATCCGATATTAAAAATAGAAGCATACAATATACCTTCTGCTCCATAAATAGCACCGACAATTGGAATTCCAAAAAACGTAGTGGATCCAAATATCGTTAGCACACGTAACGTATCTTGCCGATCTTCTTTATACTTTAAATACATCGGCTTAGATACAATAATTAAAATAATGTAAATAGCTACGCCCCATATTAGGACCTCTATTCTTTCTGCTAGCGATTCTGCATCAATGTCTTTCATAAATGCATTGAATGCTAGCGCAGGTAAAGCAACTGTAAGAACTACTCTAGATAACATTTTTCCAACTTGATCATTAAATATATTTCTTTTGCGACAGAAAAAACCTAATAAAATGATGAACAATGTGGAAGAAATTGCACTAACGATGTTCATATCTGTAAACGTTTGTTGTATCTCTTGAAGTATAGTCATATTTTCTCTCCAAATTCTTTATTTATTTAATTTTTAATGGCTACATAAGCTAAAGGAATTGTCATAGTTCCAATATCTTTAGAAAAATTTTTCCCTCACAGCAAAATATTATACAAATAAAGAGTGAATTTTTTCAGGAGAAGTCTTTCTCCATGAAACGAGAGGTTTAAAAGCTAGAAATCTCAAGCGCTCTTGAAAAAAGACGATAAGCTTTTCTCCGTGCGATGTCCGCTTCCAAAGTTTTTCTTGACCTTGAAAAAGAAGAATACTTTTTCTACGTGCAAACGTGCAAACCGCTTGAAAACAGCAGCTACCTACCCGAAACGAATCGAGCATTTAGATGCTACCCGCTAACTTGCACTTATACTTCTTAGTACTCCTCTTAACTGTTGAAATGGCAATCTTACGGCACCTTATATGTAGGACAAAGTGTTTGATGATATGAAAGTAGTGGACTACATCTATAATTGATGATATTTTTTTTACATTAAACAACCATTCATTCACCAAATAGGATATTGGATAAATACATCAAATCCATTTATAATAGGTAGAAATTGTGTAGCATCATGGGAGGAGGTCACCATGAAGACCGTTTTAGCATTTTTAAAACCTTATAAGCTGCCTGCAAGTGTAGCCTTTATGCTCATGCTAGTTGAGCTCGCAGTTGAACTTTTGCTTCCATTTCTGCTTGGAAAAATGATTAATGAGGGTGTGGTGAATCAAGATTTATCGACAATCTTAGTGTGGGGTAGTATTATGATTGGACTTGCTCTCATTGCTTTCATAGCTGGAATTGTTAACTCGTTTTATGCTTCTCATGTGAGCTGGAGATTTGCTTATGATCTTCGTGAAAAGCTATTTGCGAAAATACAGGCATTCTCATTTGCTCATTTGAATCAGTACCCTACTTCGGCTTTAATGACTCGATTTACTAATGACATACGGCAAATGCAGAACACCATCTATATGATGCTGCGAATTATGTCTAAAGCACCGCTAATTGTTATTGGCGGCGTGACAATGGCGTTTGTTGTAAACGCTAAATTGGCACTTATCTTTCTTATTTCCGTTCCCTTATTGGTCGTTTTTGTTCTCTGGGTATTAAAGGTTGCCAGTAAATTATTTCATCAGGTGCAAAAAAGCGTGGATAAATTAAACCAAGTGATGCAGGAAAACCTAAGCGGCATGCGGTTAATCAAAGCATTCTCACGTAGAAATTACGAAGAAGAACGATTTAAAGAAGCAAACCAGTCGTTAGCAGATAAAACGAAATCCACATTTCGATTTGTTGAAGCTTCCATGCCTGTTTTACTTTTTGTGATGAATATTAGCCTACTGTTTATTATTTGGTTTGGTAATTCACAAGTTACAGCCGGCTCTACGAACGTAGGAGATGTCGTTGCCATCATCAATTATGCGCTCAGAGTATCCATGTCCATTTCGATGTTCACATTCATTATAATGGCTTTTTCAAGAATGCGGGCCTCAACAAAGCGAGTAAGTGACATTCTTCGGATAGAGACAGATTTACAAAGCACAAAGACAGCTGACACTTCTGCAGTCATTAATCAAGGTGCAATTTCTTTCCAGCAAATTCATTTTACGTATCCAGAGCATGATAAATCTGTGTTACATGGTGTTAGTTTTAACATAAAGAGCGGAGAAAAACTCGCTGTAATGGGAGCAACTGGTGCGGGGAAAACATCTTTGTTTCAATTAATCCCTCGTTTATATGATGCAAGCAGTGGCACCATTACGATTGATAACAAAGATATTACAACATATCCTTTAGATCAGCTCCGAAATAGCATTGGCTACGTGCCTCAGTCTCCCTTGCTTTTTACAGGTACTATTAAAGAGAATATCACCTGGGGGAAACCTTCAGCTACTTCCGAAGAAATGATCCAAGCCGCAAAGGATGCACAAATCCATGAAACGATCTTACAATTAGAACAGCAGTATGAAACGAAAGTCGGTCAAAAAGGGGTTAATCTTTCCGGAGGCCAAAAACAGCGGATTTCTATCGCCAGAGCCCTGATTCGAAAGCCGAAAATCCTTATGCTGGATGATAGTACTAGTGCACTGGATTTAACGACAGAAGCGCATTTACTAGAGGCTATTGACACATATCATTGTACGACATTAATCATTACACAGAAGGTAAGTACGGCTATGCGTGCTGACCGAATTCTCCTATTGGATAATGGAAAAATTTTAGCACTGGGAACACACCAATCATTGCTTGAATCATCCAAGCTCTATCAGCGGATTGTGGAATCCCAGTTTGGTAAGGAGGTTTCTTATGCTAAGTAAACAATTAAAACAGCCTTTTCAATACGAAAAAATTCCCGTTTCATCGGTAGCGGCTCACAAGAAAAAGCGTGCGCAAGATACAGTGGGGACAATTCAACGCATTTGGTCTTACTTAGCAAAAGAAAAAGGAAAATTAACGCTTGTTATATTAATGGTGATTGCTAGCTCTGCCTTAGGTCTTGTGGGTCCGTTTATGATTGGCATGGCGGTGGATGATTTTATTGTCGCTAAGCAAACTACAGGACTAGTCACATTATTAATCTGGCTCGCAATCATTTATCTGTTACACTCCTTATCCATTTTCCTGCAAAACTACTGGATGATTAGCATTGCACAAAATACGGTTTATGCTTTAAGAGAAGATTTATTTCATCAATTTCACCGCTTGCCAATTGCTTATTTTGATAAACGGCAACATGGGGAATTAATGAGTAGAATTACAAACGATATTGATAACGTAAATAACACGCTAAACCAATCAGTAATCCAAATATTTTCCAGCGTCCTTACGTTAACCGGTACGATTGGTGTCATGCTTTACCTAAGTCCAATACTTACAGCTATAACGATGGTTATCGTGCCAATTATGTTTTTTGCCATTCGCTGGATAACAAGACGAACAGGACCATTATATAAGCTGCAACAAAAGAATCTAGGGGAAGTGAATGGGTATGTTGAAGAGATTGTATCTGGACAGCATATCGTAAAAGCTTTTTCCCAAGAGAAGCGTGTCATGAATGAATTTGAAACACGTAATCAACAATTGAATCATGCAGGATTTTGGGCATTAACCATTTCTGGATTTATCCCTAAAGTGATGAATATGCTCAATTTCCTTAGTTTCGGTCTAATTGCACTAGCAGGCGGTATTCTAGCCATTTACGATATAGTAACCGTTGGGATTATAGTTATTTTTACGGAATATGCGAGGCAATTTACACGTCCCTTAAACGAACTATCCAATCAGTTTAATATTCTATTATCAGCAGTTGCTGGTGCAGAGCGCGTATTTCGCGTAATGGATGAGGAACAGGAAGAAACAGATGAGAAAACTGCGCAAAAGCTCCATGATACAAACGGACACATAGTTTTCGACCAAATTTCTTTCGGCTATGAGGATAGTAATATTCTACATGATATAAGCTTTGAAGCAAAACCAGGAGAAACCATTGCTTTTGTTGGTCATACTGGTGCAGGAAAAACAACAATCATTAACTTAATCTCCAGGTTTTATAATTATGATAAAGGCGAAATTTATCTAGATGGAATACCACTAAAATCAATTCAACGGTCGAGTCTAAGGAAACATATGGCCTTTGTTTTACAGGACGCCTTTTTATTTCGAGCAACGATTCGTGAAAATATTAGGTACGGTCGTCTAGAAGCGACTGATAAAGAAGTTATCCAAGCAGCTAAGGATGCAAACGCCCATGAATTTATACATCAGCTTCCAAATGGGTATGACACCATGTTAGATCAAGATGGCAGCGGAATTAGTCAGGGACAAAGGCAATTGCTTACCATCGCGCGCGCTTTATTAGCTAAACCGAAAATCTTGATTCTAGATGAAGCGACCAGTAATATTGATACCATAACGGAGTTAAAAATTCAGGATGCTTTAAAGCGTCTGATGAGGGGAAGAACAAGCTTTGTTATTGCCCATCGTCTCAATACCATTCAAGAAGCGGATAGGATTATCATGCTACAACATGGGGAAATAATAGAACAGGGCAGTCATGAACAATTGATCGCTTTAAAAGGACAGTATTACCAGTTAAATAAAGGGCAAAAGGTAGATTAATTCCATTCATAGTAACTAGACATGAAAAATTGCCTAAACCCTAATAAGATTTAGGAAATGACAATAGGATTTTTTTCCATCTTGATAATGTTATCAAGTGAATCTTCCATCAGTGGGGGTTTTCATTTATCCCCCACGGATTGTTAGTACCATAATGGTATGACCTAAAGACCGCTTACGAAATAGGACATTTAGATGCAGTTATCTCTCACTTAGACTTGTGTTGCAGTACAGATTATCCAACTCCTGAAGTGGGAACCCTTATATACGGGGGAAAAACACAGCAAATGAATAAAGGAGTGCAAAAGCCTGTGGGAAGAAAAGGTTCCATGATTGAAAAACAAATTAATAGTACGTATTTACAAGAAAATATGACTTTAATGATTTATCAGCCAGAAGGTTTTTCTCCACTGTATAAATATAATCTATGCATTATGCAAGATGGCAATGATTATTATCAGCTTGGCAGAATAGCTACTTTAAGTGACAAACTCCATGATAGCCAGGATATTTCCAATACCATCTTTGTTGGTATTCACTATAAAGATAAGTTTGATCGCCGTGACAAATATCATCCAAGCGGCATACAAAACGAAGCGTATATGAAATTTTTATGCCATGAAATCGTCCCACTCCTAGAAGAATTATTTCCAACGTATTATATGGGACAATCGAGAACTTTATTGGGAGACTCCTTAGCTGGAACCCTTGCTCTTTTGACAGCAATTCGGTATCCAAACACATTTGGCAAAGTTATTATGCAATCTCCTTATGTGGACAATACTGTTTTAGAAGCGGTAAAGTCAGCTAGAGATATGGATCGAATTGACATATATCATACAATCGGACTAGAAGAGACAAATGTAAAAATGACAAATGGTGAAAGGATGGATTTCCTTACACCAAATCGCAAACTCCACCAATTATTAAAAAGTACTGCTACCAGCTACGATTATTATGAATTAGAAAATGGCGAACATACTTGGAAATACTGGCAAAAAGATTTGAAACGTGCCTTAACTTCCATGTTTCTGTAATATTTTTCAGATAGTGCAAAATACTCTCTTATTTTATTGTTATTTTTGTTATAATAAAGGTTAAGTTTAACTAGCTTTTTGGGATCTGGAACATTGCATAATCATTGATTCTAACGAGGAGGTTTTATGAAATGAAATACGGCATTGTTATTTTTCCAACGAAAGAAATCCAAGATGAAGCAAACTCTTATCGAAAAAGGTACGATCCACACTATGCTTTAATTCCTCCGCATATTACATTGAAAGGAGCTTTTGAAGCAGACGATCAGCTTATTGAAAGTTTAATTATAGAATTAAAGCGGATTGCCAATGAAACAAAACCGTTTACGATTAATATCAACAAGGTAAGTACATTTGCTCCGGTTACCAATACCGTTTATTTAAAAGTAGAGCCAAGACAAGAGCTTATTGACTTATATGAAAAGATGCATACTGGTAAATTTCCTGACAATCAGGAATATGCGTTTGTTCCACATATTACCATTGCTCAAAAGCTACCACACGATGAATACTCCGATGTGTACAGTAGCTTAAGTATGAAAAAAATTCGTTTTGAAGACACGATCGACCGCTTCCAATTAATGTATCAATTAGAAAATGGTTCTTGGACGGTTTATGAAACTTTTGTATTCGGGAAAGAGTACCTATAATGATAACACGAGTAACTACAAAGGAAGAACTGGAACACGCCTATCATGTCCGTACTATAGTCTTTATTCAGGAACAAAATGTTTCTCCTGAGGAAGAAATGGATGAATATGATGATGAAGCGATCCACTTTATTGCTTACGATGGTAAAACTCCCATTGGAGCTAGTCGTCTGCGCTTTGTAGATAACTATGGCAAGCTAGAAAGAATTTGTGTACTAAATGAATACCGTGGTCAATCGATTGGTAAACAATTGATTCAGGCGATGGAACAAGCTGTGCTTGAGCATGGATATCACAAGTCTAAGTTAAATGGGCAAACGCATGCAGAAAGTTTTTACCATCATTTAGGCTATGAAACGGTTTCCGATGAGTTTCTAGATGCAGGAATACCGCATGTTACGATGATAAAACTGTTAACTGTCCCGTCCAAATAATCAGTCTACTTAAGCTTTACATTGAAACTTCATACTATGATTTTCTTTGAATAAAAGACCGATTAATGGAGTGATATTTTTGAGATCCATTTCTTTCATGCAGTATTTGCAGCATCTTAGATTCGATATATAACAGGAGTTGGTGAAATTATACCAGCTCCTGTTTTTATGAATGATTTTCTGCTATCTGGTAAACCTAAAACTGATCGTGCTCCAAGGAGGTCATTCATTTGAATTATTATTTGCAAATGCTTATTGATACCATATTTGGATTTGCAGCTTTGTTTTTACTTACAAAAGTATTAGGGAAAACGCAAATCACCCAATTAACTCCATTTGATTTCATATCTGCATTAATCCTTGGAGAATTAGTTGGAAATGCGTTATTTGACAAAGAAGCGAGTGTTGTAGAGATTGGCTTTGTGATCGTACTTTGGGGAGGACTGATTTATTTGACAGAAATTATTACTCAAAAATTCAAACGTACACGTAGCATATTGGAGGGTGGACCTGATTTTGTCATTTATCGTGGAAAACTAATTAGAGATGTGATGAAAAAGAATAATCTTGATATTAACCAATTGCATAGTTTATTGCGTGCAAAAGATGTATTTTCTTTAAAAGAGGTAGAATTTGCGTTCATGGAAACAAATGGAACCGTCTCTGTTATTCGGAAACCTCCATACCAAACACCAAACAAACAAGAGCTTCAAGTTTCTACAGAGAAAGTAAATTTAGCCACCACGCTAATTAATGATGGTGAAATTATTTATGATAATTTAAAAGAAAAAAATTTAACCGAAGAGTGGTTAATGGAGCAATTAGAATCGCAGCAATATAAAAGCGTAACTGACGTTTTTTACGCAGAATATAAAAAAGGAGAAGATTTATTTATTCTCCCTTTTGTAAATAGAAATCATTACAAATACGATGGGAAGTAATCAGCATTACTTTCCACCGTATTCACTGGAGATACAAAAAACGCTTCCTCATATTTCTTTGCTAAATCGTTCTCCTTTCCTGTACATGCCATAAAACTTAGACGCGTTCCGTACGTCCTGTTGTCTTAACACGTACCGATCATATCCTGCTGTATGGAAACGTTCATATTGTCTTGATAATTGCTGATGACGTTTATCAAGTACGCTTTTAAATGGACGATGAACTGGTATCGTATCCTGTTGCTTTGTATTCATTCTTTGGTGATATTGCTGATATTGGTATTGCTTTATTGGCAATATATATCCCATTACCACCACTCCTTTATTTACTGTAATCTGCCTTTCTATTAGTATATACCCTTTTTTAGGAAAGTCTATTCTTTTTTACTCTTCTAATTTGCTTCCGATTTTTTTCAGGACGTTTTCGATTTGGACGATTTGTTTTAAAAAAGCGTCATTCCAGGCATCTATTTCCATTTCCCACTGTTCTGCTTTCTTATCTGGATATTGCAGCCACTTTTCATTTTTCTGAAGGTGCTTATCAATAATGTCCATGTTTTGTAACCATTTGGGTTCAGATGTACTCATATTTTCTTCCCCAATGTTAAATACCCTTTTAGCATATTTGGTGAAATGTTCAAAGAGTATCTATTACTTAGCAAGTGCTCTTGAAGCACTAGCTTCATTTAAAACCAGGAAAATGGCGATCTGCGCTCATCTTCTCTATGTTCGTCATCATCTTCTTTAAGATCTTCATTCTCAAAGGATTCCTCTTGCTCATATTCTTCGTTTTCATCCTTATCTATAGGACGGCTTGAAAAGAATGGATCTCTCCTATGCGGTGGACGTGGGGCTCGCTGTGGTTCAATAAAGACATTATCTGCTTTAATAACAAGATCCTTCACATGAATAACCTGCTTTTTTCTTTCTGACATTTGTATGTCACTCCTCCTTATTATGGTCGTTATTAGTCTATGTTCCATTTTGAAATCAGTATAGTCATTCGCCCGTAATTTATTAGAAAACGATAGGCAAAGAAATCCACTTCATTCATCTTGATTCTCTTCTTAGAATTAATGGTAGTGCCCACACAATCCTTGTATTCATACATATTCTAGTAAAGACAAATGAGTCAATTACAAGTTGAAAGGAGAAATAATTCATGGGTTGTGGAAAAGAATTTGATACAGGAAATTGCGTATGTGATATTTTAAAGGAGATAGCTGATGCACAAAATGATGTCATTGAAAATTGCTGCGACTCCAGCTGCGAGCAATCAATTAATGATCTTCTAGGAGAAAGAGATCAAGGAAATGGACTTGATACCGTTCCTGTAATTTTGTACTGTAAAGGAAATTGTAAGCCATTTAAAGGTTTCGGGGCTCATCCAAATGATATCGGTGATATCGTTGCAAGCTTCTTCTTTAGAGTAAAAAAGGTAAAAGATGATTGTTGCGCGGTTCTTGAACTATTAAGAGACCCTCGCGATGATAAAGCGAACCCTGATGATCCAGTAGAGCAAGATACCAAACCATTACGCGCTACAGGAATTTGTATAACAGTAGACTTAAACTGCTTCTGCCATGTAACCTGTCTACCAGCAATTAATGCATTGAACTAATTTCAAGATGAACACTGAGATAATATTGTCTCGGTGTTCATCAACACAATATGAACTTTAAAAAATAAAGCACATGCAAAAGTGGGACTAAACCAGTCCCACTACATCCAATTTAAAAACCCAGGAGCTTAATATGCTTAATATCATCTAAACTTACTTTTGTACTGGATGAACGATTACCTACGCGAATAAATACATCGTTTCCTTCAGCTCCGGTGATGACACCACGATATGTCCGTTGCTCTGTTTTAATTTCACACTTTAATTTTGGGGCATAGCTGGGAGATTTAATAAAATAATCCACTTTTTCTTCAATGGACAAGTCTTTAAATTTTGGCTTTTCTCCAGCTTGCTCACTTTCTTTTGTTTCTTCCTCCACGTCCTCTTCTTGGTTCGTAAAATTTTTGTTAAACGATGGATGCCGCATCGCTTTCTTCTTCCCCCCGTCAGTAGTTGATTTTACACGTTGTTCTTTCTTTGGCGTCACATACATATGCTGCATAGGAGCATACAGGTCCCTTTCATTTGGTTGATGGATGAAAAGTAATGGTTTTTTGGCATACTTCTTCCCCATTCCTTCTTCCCCCTTTCCTTAACTTCATTATATGAAACTACCCATGGAAATGTGTTGTTCTCAATATATGCAACAAATTTAAAAGTACAACAAATAGTATAAATCCACTCTAGCCGTTCCCACAGAGGCACAATTTGAACTTTGAATCACCAAAAAGGAGAATTGCCCTTAAAAACCAATGTTGAAATTGGATGCATTAATTTCTTTATCCCAACAAATGTTATAGAGCCTTTATATTAGACTTTGGACGAGATTGGCGTTTGCATAAGCGTACAAGATCCCGCCTCCTTTTATGCCGACATTCTTTTGAAATAATAGCAAGACAAATCCCCCACAATGGACTTTCTCCTCCTAGATAGTCGCCATGCTTAGCACAAAGGCGCAAGCGCCCGTTTAGTAACGTAGCGAATGGAACGAATCAACTGAGATAAAGGAATCATGCCCCTGCAACCAGGGGTATGACGACGTCGGGCGGCAAGCCCGTTTTTAGTCGGCCTTCCCCTTAGCGACGAACCGATGATGACTTATCGTAGGGCGATTTCGTGAAGTCGCCTAGTTGCTGGGCGATGGAGCCGGACGTGGCTATTCAGTTATTTCGTTATCTCCAAGCACCTAATTTTATACTTTCTTATTCTGGCACAAAGGCGCAAGCGCCCGTTTAGCAACGTAGCGAATGGAACGAATCAACTAAAGATAAAGGAATCATGCCACTAAAAACAGGGGTATGCCGGCGCCTGAGCGGCAAGCCCGTTTTTAGTCGGCCTTCCCCTAGCGACGAACCGATGAGGCCTTATCGTAGGGCTCATTTCTAAAGTCGCATCGTTGCTGGGCAATGGAGCCGGACGTGGCTGCGGTTATTTCGTTATCTCCAAGCGCCTAAATTTATACTTTCTTATCTCTTTAGAAAAACTTGGCTTGTCGCCAAGTCTTATGGCGGAAGCCTTTGTTTTTCTTAACTATAAACCAAAAAAATCTTATACTTTTCTATAGAGCAAATAAGCCGAACAATTATAAATGGATTGTTCGGCTTTTGCTATATAGTATTTGCTTATGTCCCAGCCTCTTTCTCTAGGTTAAAAACCTCATGAAAAAAGTTGCCAAACTAAAATAAATTAGAATAGAAATTATATCATTAATTGTCGTTATAAAAGGACCTGATGCTACCGCAGGGTCAATTTTAATACGATCCATAAAAATAGGAACCAATGCACCGGCAAGTGTAGCTACAAATAAAGTTGCAGCAATGGAAATCCCGACTAGCAATCCTAAATAAAAATCATGCTTCCAAACATAAATGACGAGCATAATAACAATACCGCAAATAATACCGTTTATTAACCCTGTGCTCGCTTCCCGTAATACGAGCTTCATCTTCCCTTGCTTACCATAATCGCCGCTTGCTAAGCCACGAACTGCAACTGCTAATGCTTGGGTGCCTGAGTTCCCTGCCATTCCAGCGATTAGAGGTATAAAAATAGCTAACACAGCTACTTGATTTAACGTTTCTTCAAACCGACCAATTAAACTGGCAGTAAACATACCTAGAAATAACAAAATGACTAACCACGGTAAACGTTTTTTCACGGAAATTAACGCACTATCGTTAGGCCTTTCTACATCAGTTACCCCAGCAAGCTTGGAATAGTCATCGCTTGCTTCTTCTTCCATAACATCCATAATATCGTCTACAGTGATAATTCCTAATAAATGATCTTGAAAATCCACAACTGGTAACGCCAAGAAATCATAGTCTCGCATCATTTGCGCGATTTCTTCCTGGTCTTTTCCTACAGATACAGCAACTACTTTCTCCATCATGATAGCTTCTATTCGTGTATCTTCTTGGGCTACAATTAAATCTCTTAACGATAGCACACCGACTAAGCGTTTATCTTCATCTAACACATACAAATAATAAATCGTTTCTGCATCAGGAGCTTGTTCCTTTAATTGTTGCATCGTTTGCTTTGCTGTGTTCGTTTTATAAGTCGCAATATATTCGGTGGTCATAATACTACCAGCAGTTTTTTCTTCATAATGCAATAATTGCTTTATTTCATCTGCTGCAGATGGATCCATAATGGTCAAAAAGCTGGCAATATGGTCTTTATCCATCTCATTCAGTATATCAACCGCATTATCCGCCGACATCTCTGCCAAAACCATGGAAGCAAATCGTGGATCCATTTCGCTAATTAAATCACGAACCTGTTCCTCTTCATCCATACTCTCCATAATATCGGCAACCTCTTCTGGAGATAAGTAGGTATAGATTTGCAAACGGACAGATTTTTCCTGTTCGATGAAAAACATGGCTTGATCATAAGGATGCATATCAAGGAATTCGTTGCGAAACCCTTCTATATTGTCCAGTTCCAAAGTTTGCTGTAGTTTCTCCCAATGCTGCTCATACTGCTCTTCATAATCTTTATCATAACGATGATTGGTTTCCATACGATCACTTCCTTCTACCCTATTCTCATTACCTGTTTTGGAATCGAATAAACCCTTTTACTTGGATGAATAACAGGGGTTTGTTTATAATATAGAACAACTTATGCCGTTTATAGAATGTTTATCACGGACATATCATATCCAAAAACAGACAACAAATCAAGGAGTGTTTTGATGAAAATAGATGTAATTGGCGATGTTCACGGATGTTTAGAGGAATTAGAACAATTATTCTACAAACTAGGGTACAAAAAAGAACAGGGGATTTTTATTCACCCAAACCAACGTATACCAGTGTTTGTGGGCGATATCACCGATAGAGGGCCACATTCGTTAAAGGTGATATCGCTCGTATATCATATGGTTGTTATCCATAAAAGAGCACGTTATGTTCCTGGAAATCACTGTAATAAATTATATCGGTATTTTTTAGGAAATAAGGTGCAATTACGTCACGGCTTGGAAACGACTGTCGCTGAATATAATAACTGCTCAGCAGAAATGCAATCTACCATACGTCACCAATTTATCACATTATATGAACAAGCTCCCCTGTACTTACATCTACCAAACATAAACGCAATCATTGCCCACGCCGGCATAAAAGAAAGCTACATTGGAAGAAATGATAAGCGCGTAAAAACTTTTGTGTTATATGGAGATATAACTGGTGAATTCCATGCTGATGGTCGACCGGTCCGCCGTGATTGGGCAAAGTTTTATAAGGGAGATAATTGGATTATTTATGGACATACACCTGTTTTAGAGCCGCGCTTTTTAAACAAAACAGTGAATATTGATACTGGCTGTGTCTTTGGGAATCAATTAACGGCATTTTGTCTGCCTGAAGAAAAAATAGTGGCTGTCCCTTCTAAACAGCCATTCGTTCAAGAGAAATTTACAACTTTTGAAGTGCCGTAACCATATCCATTGGTAACTTTGCCGAAAAATGCAATATCTGTTTTGTCATTGGATGTGGTAATGACAAGGAATAACAGTGTAATGCTTGACGTTGAATAATGTTGAGGGAGCCTCCGTATAATGTGTCCCCACACAGAGGATGTCCAATTCCAGAAAAATGAACGCGAATTTGATGTGTTCTACCTGTCTCTAACTGAACATTAATGAAGGAATATAATTCCAAATCTCGTTCCACATGATAATGTGTAATTGCTCGTTTCCCATCAGACCGAATTTCTCGCTCTATGATGGAATCAGCTTTTCTCCCAATTGGCGCATCAATGGTTCCTGATGGCTTACTCAACGAACCTTCAACGATAGCCTGATATTTTCGATTTACCTCACCAGCCTGTTGTAAAGCGGATAAAATAGAATGACTGTACCTGTGCTTGGCAACTAGCATCAATCCAGAAGTATCTTTGTCCAGCCTTGTAACGATATGAACCGTATAGGTACTATGATGTTTCTCATAATGCGCTAGTAATCCATTGGCTATGGTACCTTCTGGATAGTGATAAGATGGAATAACAGCTATTCCTGGAGGTTTATCAATCACAATAATGTCGTTATCCTCATAAACAATGGATAGGGGGATATTCTCTGGAACCATCAGGTTGCCCCGCTTTTCTATCGGCAATTCAATTTTCACTTTATCTCCTGTTGCTAAAGCATAACGAACAGATTGTTCTATACCATTCACTAAAATCAATCCGCCATCAAATTTAATCGTTTTTAAAATCCTCCTTGAAAATCCTTGAACCTGACGGAGGTAATCGCGAAGCAGCATTCCTTCGTGCTGTTGTTCAATTTTCCATTCCATATTTTCGTCACTTTCCCGCCATTAGTTATTGTCATCTGCCACAAACGATTCACGCACACGTTTCCAAAACGGAAATTGACGAAAACGAGCAAATCGTATACGCTCTTCAGCTACACGACATTGGATCGATTTCACATTTGCATAGTTCGTTGTAAAATGATCAATTGCAATTAAAAAGCTACGATCTACTACAGGCTTCAATAAGCATGTATGATGCTTTGGTAAAATGAGCGGTGAGCCTATTGTTCGAAACACCCGATTATTGATGGATGCCATTTCTGTCAATTGAATGGCGTCAATAGAAGGGTGAATGATTCCTCCACCTAATGCTTTATTATATGCGGTACTACCTGAAGGTGTAGAAATACATAACCCATCACCACGAAATGTTTCAAAATGCTCTCCTTTAATTTCAACATCAAAAACGACAGAGCCATCGGACGTCTTTATTGTAGCCTCGTTTAAAGCTAAAAAGCGGTCCTCTATACCACCTGATTTTCCCCGAATGATTACTTCTAGTAACGGATATTCAACAATTTGAAATGGGGTTTTGGCAATTTCAATAATTAATTTCTCTACTTCATCTGGAACCCAGTCAGCATAAAAACCGAGGTGTCCAGTATGTATGCCGATAAATGCTGTTTCCTTTAAACGCTGTACATAGGTATGAAAAGCTTCTAAAAAAGTTCCATCTCCACCAACAGATATGACTAAGTCAGGCTCATTTTGATCATACTCCAATTGAAAATCTGTTAAATACTGCTTTATTGTCGCTTTTATTTGTTCGGAGCGCTCGTCTCCTTTTGATACAATAGCGAACTTCATCATTGCCTCCTCCTCTCATTTTTTAAGTAATAAAGTGAACCTTCCATCAGTGGGGCTTTTCATTCCCCCCACTGATTGTTAGTAGCCCAAGGGATGACCTAAAGGCCTCTTACGAAACAGGGCATTTAGGTGCTGTTTATCTCCCACTTAGACTTGTTGCAGTACAGATATGATCCAACTCCTCAAGTGGGAATCTTACAGCACCTTATATATGGGATATATTGCACGCTTGTTCAGTAAGGACAAGCATTCCTATCTTATAAATGATCAAAGTAACATAACGCATTCGTATTGAAACATGAAACAAGATTCGAATGCCCACTCATGAATAAAAAAGTCATTCCTTTGTTATAAAGCTTAGGGAGGTCTCTACTTTCGATGAAACATTTTTTGAGCTTCTTGAACTTCATGTTTAATCTTTGACATTTCTTCATCCAATTGAAAAGCAGCTTCTGCTGCATTTTGCAACCGCACTTTAATATTAGCTGGTATACTACCCCTATACTTATAATTTAACGAATGCTCATTGGTCGCCCAAAAATTCATGGCCAGTGTTCGAATTTGAATTTCTGCTAACAATTTTTTCATGCCCGTTATTGTCTCTACCGGATACTCAATAATGAGATGGTAGGATCGATAACCACTTTCTTTTTTCTCAGACACATAATCTTTTTCTTCAATAATAGTTAAATCATTTCTAGCGCGAATCATTTCTACAACGGTATAAATGTCATCTACAAATTGACACATAACTCTTACACCTGCAATATCTTGGATTTCAGTTTCTATATCTTCCAATAAGATTTTCCGATTCTCAGCTTTTTCGATAATACTAGGTACTGGTTTTACACGACCAGTTATAAATTCTATCGGTGAATGTTCAGATTCGTATTCGAACTGTTTACGAATTCCTTTTAATTTGATTTTTAATTCTTCAACAACTTGCGCATATGGCGCTAGTATGGACTGCCAGTTCACATTAAACACCGCCTATAGGTTGAATCAAATTATAAGCAAAAAAATAGTTATAAGCCCCTATTATTGTACCATAAATTGTAGCGATAACTAATCTTTGCAAATTTACAACAGATTAGCGATAATCAATGATAGCACAACTGTAGTAAATCCTAGAGGAGGTCGAGTATGACCCAAGAAATAGAAATTGAATTTAAAAATTTATTAACTCCCAGTGAGTACAATAAATTATTAACTGATATCCCATTTCCAATCGAAGCGATAACTCAAACCAATTATTATTTTGAAACAAAGGAGCGCACTTTGCAAGATTTAGGGAGCGCATTACGAATTAGGCAAAAAAATGGACGTTATCAACTAACTTTAAAACAGCCGCATAAGCATGGTCTGCTTGAGACACATGATATGTTAACAGAAACAGAGGCAGAAGCTTGTATCCATGGGGAAATGGTTGAAAAGAAAGCAACTGCTAAACAGCTAAAACAGCTAGGTATAGATATCCATTCTTTACAATGCCTTGGCAGTCTAACTACCGAACGCAGGGAATTGCAGATAGAAGATATTCTTCTCGTTTTAGATTATAGTATGTATAATGGAAAAGCAGACTATGAGCTCGAACTAGAGGCTACATCACAAGAATCGGGCATTGATTATTTCCATAAATTACTACACAAGTTTGGAATTCCTATACGCAACACACCTAATAAAATTGAACGGTTCTTTACCAGTTTGTAGCCTTTTTTAAAAATAGAGGTTCTCAAATACCTCTCTTTATTTAGAGCTTGGATAATCAGATTATTTGCCCAGCAAGCCTTCCGTTGCTACAATATATAGAAACTGGTAAGGGGACTGCACATGAAGAACCAAACAAACTCTATTTTTGAAGCAATTGGTGGGATACCTGCCGTTGAGCGACTGGTTGAAGCGTTCTATGTAAGAGTTGGCAAACATCCTGATTTAATTCCTATATTTCCAGAAGATTTAACAGAAACAATCCATAAACAAAAATTGTTCCTCACTCAATTTTTTGGTGGACCGCCCTTATATGCAGAAGAACGAGGGCATCCAATGTTGCGCAGGAGGCATTTACCTTTTAAAATTACTCCAGCACATAAAGATGCTTGGCTTAATTGTATGGCACATGCACTCATCGAAGCAGAAATCGAAGAACCTTATCGTTCAGCTATATTTGAAAAACTAACCTTAACTGCAAACCACATGATGAACACGCCAGAATAGGAGAAAGGAGAATCGGTGTGAGTTGGGAATATTCCGGAGTAGATCCCTTGTATCAAAACACATCGGAAAAATATAGCTTTTTTGATTTTGTTCAGAAGCCCATTGAAATTTATGTTTTTATTGACCCACTCTGTCCGGAGTGCTGGGCACTTGAGCCGTTTTTAAAGAAACTTTCTACAGAATATGGTCGTTTCTTTACGATTCGTCCGATCATAAGCGGTCATTTAATCACGTTAAATCAAGATAATTTCGATCGTCCCAGAAACATTAGAGATTTTTGGGAAAAAACAGCAAAACGAACAGGAATGTGTTGTGATGGGGATTTGTGGGTGGAAAACCCTGTAACCAGCCCATGGATTGCTTCTTTAGCCATCAAAGCAGCTGAACTACAAGGGAAAAAAGCAGGAAAGATGTTTCTTCGTAAAATCCGTGAAAGTGCGTTCTTATATAAACAAAATATTTCTAAAGAAGCCACACTTTTAGCTTGTGCTGAAGAAGCTCATTTAGACGTTAACGAATTCGCGTCTGATCTATATTCCACATCAGCAAAAAAAGCATTTCAATCTGATGTTAAACTCACGAATGAAATGGAAGTTGATTACATTCCAACGATTGTTTTTTTTAACCAACTAACAGAAGAGCAAGGAATTAAAATTTCAGGCCTTTATCCATATGATATTTACGTGCGCGTACTAAGAGAAATATTGAAAAAGCAGCCCATTCCTTCGGAGAAACCAATGTTGGAAGATTTTCTTTCTTACCACAAAACCGTAAGCACCAAAGAAATAGCAGTTGTTTATGACTGGACATCAACGAAAGCTGAGCGGGAATTGAAAAAACTGCAATTAAAGCAAAAGGTAAAACGTATCCCTATCAAACATGGCAGCTTCTGGGTGTATCAATCATAACGAACAATCCCTATTCTCAATACGTATAACAGTGAGTGAATAAGGTAAATCTTTCTTTCATCCATGGGTTTTCTTCCATACCCACTAGTGATTATTAGTACTGTTAGAGTATGAACTAGTGGTCTCTGAACAGAATTGAGCATTTAACTTGCAGTTGGATCGTTCCCTCTCTCCCATGATAGAAGGGCAAGTCTTACTGCCAGTTACATCGAGGTAAAAACAAACAAACTTGAAATCATCCAAAATAATATGTAGATTTTGCAATAATGATTCATGGAAATATGATTTTATACGGCTAGCTTACTCACTTTCTGTAAATCCATATCATCCAAAAGCCTTTTTTTAGGGCTTTTTTTATTTTTTTACAGAACAAAGGCGCGGGTCGCCCGTTTAGCAACGTAGCGAATGGAACGAATCAACTAAAGATAAAGGAATCATATCACTAAAAACAGGGGTATGCCGACGCCTGAGCGGCAAGCCCGTTTTTAGTCGGCCTTCCCCTTAGCGACGAACCGATGAGGCCTTATCGTAGGGCGCATTTCTAAAGTCGCCTAGTTGGGCGATGGAGCCGGACGTGACTAGTCGGTTATTTCGTTATCCACAAGCACCTTATTTTATAGGTTCCTATACAACACAAAGAAAGAAGGATATGCGGGGCAGCGCATATCCTTCTTTTCTCTTTGTAATAACAAAGGGGGATGGGAGAAAGTTTCATGATCAAACAAAGGGGTTTTGTTTGTATCTAACTTACATTCTTAATATACCAAGTAATTTTATTAGACGCAAGCTTTTTGTGCATCGTTTCACAAAAATGTCACGAATAAAACGCTTACTTGTCAAATTTACTATTTTGGATAGCTAAAACAGGCATTTTAGAACTAAAAAAGACCACAAATAAAGTAAAACTTTTATCAGTGGGGCTAACGACAGCTTATATTCGGGATAAAGTGAACCATCAGTGTCTATACTCCATTGTTGGTAATACCATAAGAGTATGATCTAGAGACTTTGAACAGAATAGGACGTTTGACTTTCCCGTTAGATCCTCTACTATCTCCTAGGATGAAATGACAGGTTTTACTATCAGTTACGTGTGGAATAAATTTCCATCCCTTAACATACGCTAGTAAAAATCATATTATAAGTAAATTTCTTAAGCGTAGACGAATATTGAAAGCAGATTGTTAATAATTTATATATGGAGGTGATCAAATGAAACAGTTCATACAACCGATTCTTTTTTTAATTTTAACTGGAGTTGCTTTTATTTTAAACATTTTAGGTCTGATGCAAGTTATTCCGCTTTATATTACATTGCCCCTATTATTTATTGCTATCTATTTAACTATCTATTCCTTTGTTCATAGACGTACATATCGAGGTATGCGTTAAAAATATTAAGCTTGCAGTCGTAATTGTGAACTCCGGCGAATTCACTATGAACTTCGGCAATTATCCATTATTATCCAATTAAAACAAAAATTAAAATCCCGAGATCAGTTAAGCACTCAGGATTTTGTATATTCTTATTTTTGTCCTCCCCCCATTTTGCAGCACATCAAATACTAAAACGGTTTGTAAAAAATAGCACAGATCATTGTTCTACATTGCCTACTCTTCCATGAACAAAAGCAAGGCGCCAAATTGCACCTTGCTTTCCATTTAGTTAAGCAGTTCTTCCAGTTGCTCTAACTTTTCAGCAAACACATCTAATGCATCTAAAACGGTTTGCTTGCTATTCATATCAACGCCTGCTTTTTTCAATACTTCAATTGGATAATCACTGCTGCCAGCTTTTAGAAAATCAATGTAGCGCTCAACTGCACCTTCATTTTCTGTTAAAATTTGCTGTGCTAAAGCAGTTGCAGCCGAATAGCCAGTTGCATACTGATACACATAATAATTGTAATAGAAGTGAGGAATTCGTGCCCACTCGAGGCCAATTTCTTCATCAGACACGACGTCATCACCGTAGTATTTTTTATTTAAGTCATAATAAATTTCTGTAAGTTTTTCCGCAGTCAAAGCTTCTCCTTGCTGCTGCTTTACATGGATCAAATGTTCAAACTCAGCAAACATAGTTTGGCGGAATACTGTACCTCTAAATCCTTCTAGAAAATGGTTTAACAAATATAGCTTTTGCTTTTCGTCATTGAGATTATTCAATAAATAGTCATTTAACAATGCTTCATTACATGTAGAAGCAACTTCAGCAACAAATATGGAATAGTTTCCATAGCGATACGGTTGGTTATTTCTCGTATAGTAACTGTGTACAGAGTGCCCTAATTCGTGTGCTAATGTAAACATATCATTTACATTGTCCTGCCAATTTAACAGGATATACGGATTAGTTCCATATGCTCCAGAGGAATATGCCCCACTGCGCTTGCCTCTGTTTTCTTCCACATCAATCCACCGATTGTCATATGCTTGTTTCACGATCTCCAAATAGTCCTCACCTAAAGGCGCAAGTCCTTCTAGTACATACTGTTGTGCTTTTTCATAGGTTATCTGCATATTAGCATCTTGAACAAGTGGAGTGTAAATATCGTACATATGCAATTCATCTAACCCTAATACCTTTTTACGCAATTTAATATATCGATGAAGCAAAGGTAAGCGCTCATTGACAGCTTCAACTAAATTGTCGTAAACTTTTTCCGGAATATTATTATCATCAAGAGCAGCTTGTCTAGCAGAATCATAATTTCGGACTTTGGCAATGAAATTGTCCTTTTTAATATTTCCACTTAATGTAGACGCAAAGGTGTTTTTAAACTTACCGTAAGTTTCATACATCGCTTGAAAAGCTGCCTTACGTACTGAACGATCTTGTGATTCCATAAATCGGATATATCTACCATGTGTAACATCCACTTCTTCTCCATTTTCATCTTTAATGGACGGAAAAGTTAGATCGGCATTATTCAACATACCGAATGTCTGTGAGGTAGCTCCTAAAGGCTCTGAAGCTTCCGCCAGGATCGCTTCTTCCCGCTTATTTAAAATATGTGGTCTTTGGCGGGTAATTTCATCCAATGTCTTTTTATAATTTTGCAACCCTTTTTCTTCTTGTAAAAACTGTTTTAATGTTGATTCGTCAATCTCCAAAATCTCTGGAACGATATAACTCATTTTACTGGACGCAACTGTAAGTACGTTTTCAGCTTGTGCATTTAGCCGCTGATAAAAAGAGTTTGCTGTATCCTGATCATAGCGCATATGCGAATATGTAAACAGCTTGCCCAACCGCTCTGATAATTGATCTTGAAGCTTTAACACATCATATAAGTTTTTCGCAGAAGCACCTAGTTTGCCTTGAAAAGTCTCAATTTCAGGGATAGCTTTTTGCAAATCTGCCAATTCTTTTTCCCATGCTTCATCTGTTTCAAAAATATCCTCTAATCTCCATGTTAATTCAACTGGGATTTCCTCTCTTTTAGGTAACTCTTTACTTGCTTTTGCCACTTAAATACCTCCTTATTGTTCTTTACTAGGATACCTCTTTCAGCACCCTCTATAAAGAAATTCGCTTTCCTATTACTTTTTCCTGTTCATTTTTAAAATCATTTGTTATTTAGTATAGCTTATTATCTACGAAACATGCCTTTATTTTGCTTTTTCAATTTACGGAGAAGTCGTTTATCTGCAGCAACGGCCTCATCGATTGTTGTCGGAAAATAGATTGCCGATTGTTTTACAAACGTTGTTATGGATTGTTGCCTAAATATACAAAGCTGGTGAAGAATTGACATATATTCTTGTAATGGGTTGTACGTATCGGAAATTAAAGGAAAGTCTTCATTTGATCTGCTATTTTGATGTATGATTGGCGCCTGTGATTCGATATTGATAGCTCCTCCAATTTTACACCATACTAATTGTTCAATCACCCATCGACTTTGCCATTTCCAAAGTGGGCTTTGCATGATAATTTGCGATCGAAGCGGCAAATAAATGATTGAAGGAAGTGTATGGAGATATAAATTTTTACTATAAAGCCACCTATGCCATCGAAGCTCCTGATTGGAAAGTCTATTTCGTGGCTTTGTTCGGAAGACTAACTTTTCTTTATCCCATAATGTATATAATTTTTCTCTAGTAAATAGTGTATCCTGAAACAATTCTAAAAACGAGACTTGAGGGAGAGTGTGAGCTGTTAGGATTCCGAGTGCCGATTGTTTCGTTACCATATATAAATCTTGAACAATAATGATTTGTTTTGTGGATGGGCAAAGGAAGAAAATGCGAGGAGATATATCTAAGGAAAATTGATGAATAAAAAATTGAATAAATGTATTTACCCGCAGTTTATTCGTACTGCTTCGTTGCAAATGCTTTGCTCCCAAAACCCAAAGCGGTGTAATACCGATGGAACGGTATCCTTCTGTTCGGGCTTTTAAAACTTCTGGAGAAATAGTTGCACATTGATATTCGATAGCTATTCGCTTTTTTCCAATGTTAAGAAGAAGATCTGGTCGTTGCTTAATTTCTTTTACATACGGTTCTAATTGAACCGCTAAATTCTGTTCCCTCAGCCACTTAAAAAGCAACATCTTTCCTTGTTCATGATATACGCCTTCCCCCCCTTCAAAAGAGCGACATTCTTTTATTGAACGATGGGCAAAATGAGGAATGACCTTTTTACCAGCACGTATATATACGGCCCCTTTACAAACAGGACAAAGAAAATCTTGCTCGCTTTTCTTAATGTCTACTATTTCTTGAAATGATTTCGTAAACAAAGTTACTTTGTTCCCATACCGATCTATAGCTTGCAGCATGAAAACCCTCCCTTATACCGACAATTTTATTAGGCTGAAAACATGATCCTCCTGTTGGTTAAATCTCGTCCATACGATATTTACGCAATGATAAACTTAGTATAAGCTTCATATTTTCTTTTCTCAATCGAAGCAATAGTTTGTATGTAGCGGACATTTCATCAAGGTATACGGTTCACTTTGAACTAGGATAAGTCTAAAATTGCAAATATGAGTTAGAAACCATGCTAGATCACAACAGCGCATTTCTTTATCCTAGCAAACTGAACAATCCGTATTTTATAGTTTTCAGCTCATGTAGACGCTGTGCTAAGGTAGCTTATCTTATTCTACTGTTTGAAAGCGAAATCATATTGATGAAAAGACAAATAGAGATAATTTATTGAGGTATACAAAAGTTGAAAATCCTAAATAGAAAAGCATTGAAATATGAGAGAAGTCAAAACTGAAAGGAATTGGAATATATTAAATGTACCCTAGGGATATGGAGGAATTAAATATATAGGCACCCATCCTGAGTGCCTATATATTTGCTGGGAAATGTGATCTAACTTCTGAAAACGTGTTACGATCAAAGATTATTTTTCCATATTCGGATAATACATGAATGGTAATATCTGTATCGTTACCAAACTCAAAAACTTTGCTAATCATATTCTCTTGTTCTTCTTCTTCTAAATCCTCTTCTGAGAATTCCATATATAAATAATAGATATCGTTGTAATGGTACAATGTTTCTATTGTTCCAACATCGTCATTAGTAAAGTAGTGGCTTAACTGTATAACATCTTCAAAGTCTTTGAAGCTAACAATAATCCAAAGATTTTCGTCACTATCTGGCTCACTAACTTCTTCATCATCTTCTTTGCCAAACCTGTCTTCCAACATATTTTCAATTTTCTTGTCCACAGGAAAATCTACCGTATTTCCATCATCTGTTTGTAATTCGATGCTGTCACCATTTTTAGAAATTTGTGCCTTTGTTACAATTATTTCCAGACCCTTCTCTAGAGCTTGAACTTGAATCCATAAAGGTCCATCGACATTGAAATCCTCTTTATAATTCACTTCATCCATCATTTGCCAGAATAACTGTTCACTTCGTTCTCGATTGTACCAAATTTCTTCACGCTCAAAACCGCGATCTTCAATATCCATATATGAAATGTAAAACTTAACTGTATTTTCATTTATTCTTTCAATTTCCATTTTTTTCTCCCCCTTCTTTTTTAGGTAGGTGGAAGGTACGTCTTACCACATACAACTTATAGCACAATACCCTTATTTGTTTATTCTTAACCTTATTGTATTCAGCATAAAAGTTTCACATTCTCTCCTCTTTTCAACCAAGGAAACCTTTAAAAAAGAAAACTATACACTTAATCATATTGTATGATAAGAAGAGACGATTTGGAAACATATATGCCTATTTAATTAGTATCATATTTTAACCTATATTTAAAGATTTGTCACGTTCTTTTTGTTACGAATTTGGCAATAAGAAATAGCCTACTTTTTTTACCTGCTTGTGGTATTTTAATACGTTCGCCTCCTTACTATTAGGCTTATAATTCACATTTAGGCAAATGAGTATATATGTTTCCATGTAAAAAAACACAGAACCAAACGTAAGGTCTGTGTTTTTTACTAATCCCTCAAAGTTGCCGTCCACTTATACTTGCTTTAATATGCTACCACAGTCATTTTCCCTAAATAAACCTACCCTTTCATGCACAAGGTTAGTTAACCATTCTCTGCGCTTCACGTAATTGAAATGTACGTACTGTTCTTGGAAGGAAACGACGGATTTCGTCTTCGTTATAACCTACTTGGAGACGCTTTTCATCTAAAATAATTGGTCTTCTCAAGAGGCCTGGGTTTTGCTGAATTAAATTAAAGAGGTCTTTCATCGGTAATTGATCAATATTTACATCTAATTTTTGAAAAACTTTTGACCGAGTTGAAATAATTTCATCCGTACCATTTTCAGTCATACGCAAAATTTCCTTTATTTCATCCAATGTTAACGGTTCGGAAAATATATTACGTTCCGTAAACGGTATATTATGTTCTTCCAACCATGCTTTAGCTTTTCTACACGATGTACAACTTGGTGAGGTATAAAGTGTAACCATCAAAAACTTCACTCCTCATTCTAAATAGTTTATTCCTTTATAAACTTTGAATGTTTTATCAAATTAAAATAAGTTTAAATTACCTTATATGTAGATTATACTACAAATGTCAAGCGAAAGGTAGAGGATATTTGAGAAAAATTTAGGTTTTGCACTTATTCATGAAATTATTTTTTATCAATTACTTGTAAATTACCCATAATTATTTTTATTTAAACCTGCTATATGAAAAAATTACACATTTTCTCTATTTTATTGAAGATTTGGCGCTAAATTTTTGGATAAATTTAAAAAATATCCTTGATTTTATTTTATTACCCATTATGATATTTTAAATAAATTTATATGTTAGGTTTCCTAACGCGAGAGGAGAGTTGGATTTGAAAAAATTAAAGCCATTATTCGACCAGAAAAATTTCAGCTTTTACGCAAAGCACTTTCTCAGGCAGGAGTTGGTGGCTTGACCATTACCGAAGCTGCAGGGACCGGAAAGCAAAAAGGGCAGGAAGGATCGTTCCGTGGAAATTATTTCCACATGGAGCTTTTACCTAAAATTAAAGTTGAAACAGTAGTAACAGAACAACAAGTCGATGACATTATTGAAGTCATTCTCACCCATTATCATACAGGTAACGTTGGGGACGGAAAAATATCTGTATCCCAGGTGGAAGAAGCAATTCGAATTCGAACTGGGAAAAAAGGAAAAGAATTTGTGCAATAATTAACTAGTTGAAGGAATCCATTTATTAGATGCAAAACTAAGAATTGATGATCCGGTTGGAGCAATTGCAGTTCACAGACTATGCGGTATTTGGGGGACATTGGCAGTCGGTCTTTTTTCAACTTCTTCCGGTTTATTCAATGGAAATGGTTTAATACAACTTGGCATTCAAAGTGTTGGTGTTATGGCAGTTGTCTTTTGGACTACGGCTTGTTTAGGCACTCTTCTATGGGTCATCAAGCAAGTAACTTCATTGCGGGTTTCAAAAGAAGAAGAAATAGCCAGGCTGGATTTTATCGAACACGGTTCAAATGCTTATGCACTTAAAGAGGTTTTTGTTTCCAGTGACGAGGCATCTATAGCTCTGAACTCGGGCTGGCTGCTAAACTGAATCATTTGTCTAAAACAGAAGAAGTTGGCTAAGGTTCCCTTCTCTTAAATAATTTTCATAGAAGATTTACATTGCACGCATCCCGCCAATGTTCCATGCGTCCACCAAATGCTTGTAAATTGTAGAAAAGAGACTGGGACATAAGCAAATACTAAATAGCAAAAACCGAACAATCCATTTATAATTGTTCGGCTTATTTGCATTAAAAAAAATTTCTATCACCGCTATGTCAAAATACTTCGCTTTCCGCAGGTCTCCTCAGCTTCCTCGGAAAGCAAAGGACATTTCCTGCGAGATCTTCAGCTCGAGCTATTCCCGCATATTTTGACTACGCTAAAAACTTGTGTTTACACAAGGACTGATTTATTGTTCATTTTTTAATCAGCTGTTTTAGTTTTGTTCCAGCCTATTTTCTATTCCATTTACTTATCAACTTGCAAATCATCAAAAATATTATTCATTTCTCGATTCTCATCATATGTTAAAACTTCATCTACATGCTGGTAAGACTGACCATAAACTTCTTTATCCTTATACGTATGGATATCCTCATACATTTGCTTTATCTGTTCATATATAAAATCCTCTGATTCATTATTTGGCGACCAATATAGTATTTCCATTTGTGTATCTTTATCGGTAGCAAGTGAACGTCTGCTGTATCCAATGGATTGTGCGTGTGTAAAACCTTCTCTCCTATAAAAATGCAAACGTTTTGCTGTATCCGTATCTTCATAATCCACTGGCTCTACCTCTAAGATAATCGGTTTACTTTTTTCTTTTAATTTCTTAATTAAAGAATGCCCAATTCCTTTCCCTCTTGCTTTAGCTGACACCCATAAATAATCAATAAAAATGAACGTATCAAATTCCGCATACATCAATACATGCAAATCACTTTCATCCTTATAGTAGACGTCAGCTTTTTCTTCCAATAGTCTCTCCATATGTTCCTTTGACTTCATCTCTTCTACTGGAAAATACTTATTTAACTTCACGTACCAATTCATTGATCTACTCCCTTGTTTTTCGTAGTCCTTATAAGTATAACGAAAAAAAGAATATTTGTTAAATTGCCACTACACTTATTTTAGATTTCACATATGGATGGGGTTTCATGCAAAAAGAAATAGAAAATGGAAAAGCTTTACTTTTTCAAGAAAAAAGCAAGCTTTTCCATCATCTTTATTACTCTTTTAATCCAATTGTATAATCAACATTTTCTGTATACGTATTACCAGCATTCCAAAGCAGGAATTCGTTTATTCCATTCTCATACAATGCCTTAATTTGTGCTTCTACTTCAGCTTTTCCGTATTGTTTCGTTGCACCTGAATATAACCATGGTGCTTCAAAGTCCTGTAGCCAAGGTCTTGATAATGGAGGTTCTTCTAATGCTCCCAATACTTTATTTTCTACTTTCGCATATTCTTTCACTAATTTGTATGGCTCTGCGTCTGGATTTTCAATACCAAAATAGGAAGTCCAATGACTCGGATAAATCATCGATGAAATAATATCTACGTTCTCAGATATTTTGGAGAAATTTTGCCCAATTCCTGGTGCCTCTTCAATTGTAGCCGCGTAGCCAAAAATGTCTACAGAGACATCCACATCATAATTGGATAATTCTTCTCGAGCGTATTTCACAAAATCAGTGACTGCTTGGACGCGTTTTTGAACATCATCTAAATCACTGTCCTTATAATCTCCTAAGCTATAATCCAATTCCTTATCTCTTGTTTCAAAACCTTCTGGAAAACGAACATAGTCGAATTGTATTTCTTGAAAGCCCATTTTTGCTGCCATTTTGGCTACTTCTATGTTATATTCCCACACTTCTTTTTGGAAAGGATTAACAAACGCTTCACCTTTACCATTAACCCACACTTGCCCGTTTTTCTTGAATGAAAGTTCAGGACGTTTCTTTGCAAGAACAGAATCTTTAAAGACAACGATCCTAGCAATCGGGTAGATCCCTTTTTCTTCAAGCACCTCCATCATTTTCTCTGGTTCCTTAATATAATCTTGTGCCATATCTTCATATGGAGATCCTTCCTCAGGTGTAAAGGTTAAATGGCCATTATCTTCTTTCACATCAATAACCATCGTGTTTAATTCGGTTTTCTCAATAAGATCAACAAGGGAGTTGAATTTACTTCCTCCTGCAGAATTTCCAGTAACATATATACCACGTACTGCATCTGGATATTCAAACTGATAATCTGACTTATGTACAAACCGTTTCATTTTATCGTCTAACGGCTTAAGACTAAATTCACGCTCTTGATGTAAACTAGCAGTTGTAGTTTCTTCTCCATGTACAATTACAGGAACACTTAGTAATGCAATGCTAATCGCTGAGATTAGTAGATTCCGAGTTTTTTTCATACATATCAATCTCCATTTTAATAATATGATTCTAGTATAAAGGAAAGTATGTCAATTTTGAATGAAAAATATCATTTTATGTTGAAAATGATTACCATTTCCTATATTACTGGTTAATTAGAAATAGGGAACGGTAGAAGGAAGCTTCCTCTTTATTAAACGCTAACTAATTACAGTTTGAAACATGAGTATTTTGTCGCGTATTCATATACATAACCGCCCCCTATATGCAAAATTAAAAAGTTTGTTCTATAATATGGAATAGATATATTAAGAAAGGAAGTCTTCTTTATGACGAAGAATAATGTGAAGCTTACCACACTTACTACCAAAGGAGGTTGTGGCTGTAAAATCGGCCCTGCTGATTTAGCAGACATAATAAAACAGCTCCCTTCGCCCACTCCAAACCGAAACGTCCTTGTCGGTTTAGATACGAGTGATGATGCAGGAGTATATCAAATTAATGAAGATACGGCCATCGTGCAAACAGTAGATTTCTTCACACCCATCGTAGATGATCCATATTCATTTGGACAAATTGCCGCAGCTAACGCCATTAGTGATATTTACGCTATGGGCGGTACACCAATAACGGCATTGAATATCGTTGCTTTCCCAGTCTCCACCTTAGATAAGCAAATTTTAACTGATATACTACGTGGCGCTGGTGATAAATTGGCAGAAGCAGGTGTTGCGTTAGTAGGCGGACATTCCATTGATGACAAGGAACCCAAATTCGGTCTCGCCGTAACCGGGATCGTACATCCTGACAAAGTACGAACAAACAGCGAGGTACAGCCAAATGATAAACTAATCCTGACAAAACCAATTGGTGTAGGTGTCTTAACGACATCGATTAAGCGAAATTTACTTACAGATGCCGAAACCAAGCATGTCACTGAAGTAATGGCTACTTTAAATAAAACAGCCGCTGATATCATGCAGCATTATCATGTTCATGCATGTACAGACGTCACTGGCTTTGGATTGTTGGGACATGCTACCGAAATGGCAGTTGCTAGTGAGATCAGCCTAAATATTTATGACCATCTAGTTCCTAAATTGCCTAGAGTTAAAGAGCTCGCAGCATTAGGCGCGGTCCCTGGGGGAACAAAGAACAATTTTCAACATGTGCAAGGAAAGGTGACTTTTCCAAATAGCATGGACCAAATAGATCAATGGATTTTATGTGATGCTGTTACCTCTGGCGGTCTGCTAATGGCTGTAGGAGACGACGAGGCAGATCAGTTGCTTGCTAATTTACAAACAGCTGGTATACCCGCTGCAATTATTGGCGAGGCTACAGAAGATACGAAGGCGCATATTTACGTACAGGAGTAATGGAAAGAGGTGGCAAAACATTGTTTCAAGATATGACTATCGAAGAATTACGGTCAATCATGCGAACAGAGAAACTAGCGCTTATTGACGTACGATCTCCTTCCGAGTATAACAACGCCACTATTCCCGGTAGTATTAATATTCCATTTTTTAACGATGTAGAAAGAGCAGAGATTGGTACATTATATAAGCAAGTGAGCCCGGAAACTGCTAAGGAACGAGGATTACAAATTATTTCTGCCAAGCTCCCCGATTTTGTAAAGCGTTTTTCTAAGATAGAAGGTAAAAAGGTGGTGTTTTGTTGGCGTGGCGGTATGCGCAGTAAAACATCGGCTACTGTTTTAGATTTAATGGGGATTCATGTTCATCGCTTGAAAGGCGGCTACCGCTGCTATCGGAATTGGGTTGTGCAAACGATGGAAAACCTAGAGTGGAATGCCAAGGCATTGGTGCTAAATGGCCATACAGGCTCAGGGAAAACAAAAATGCTTAAAAAGTTAGCACAGGAAAATTACCCCGTCATTGATCTGGAAGGAATGGCTAACCACCGTGGTTCCATATTTGGTCAAATTGGCTTACAACCACATAACCAAAAAACATTTGATGCACTGCTTATAGAACAAATTGAATTGTTCAAGCAATCACCTGTTATACTCGTTGAAGGTGAAAGTAAACGAATTGGACGCGTACTGTTACCTGACTTTCTATTAGCAAAGAAAGCACAAGGCATGCAATTTATTATTGAAGTTCCTATTGAACAACGAACGAAGGAAATTATAAATGAATACCAGCCTTGGAAGCACGAAAAAGCATGTCTTGAGGCTTTTAGACGTATAAAGAAGCGGATCCACACACCGATCGCTAAAACCATTGAAGAGGATTTAAAGTTAGGACGTTACGATATTGCTGTTAGGCTATTGCTAGAATATTATTATGACCCTTTATACGACTATACAACGAAACAAATTCCAAATGAGAAAAAAATTATAATTAAAGCAAAGGATATTACCGAGGCCTATCGTTTACTAAAAGAACAGATCGACAGAAGTTATCGCATCGCATAACATCTAGCTTTGACTTTCACGAAAGCTATTTCCAGTTTACAGGAGACAATGTCTTCATTCCATATATATAGTTAAACGACATGTCGAAGCACGATCAAGATATAATCCGTGCTACTTGCAATTTCCAACTAAGATTTATATAATAATAAAAACTCAATATTACTAGCGATGACAAAGATAAAGTACAATTGCCCGCTGATTTTTAGAGAGCTTATGGTTGGTGGAAATAAGCATCAAGGTAAATTGGAATTGGGCTTTCGAGCTAATGAACTTTCAAGTGATTCTACATAAAATGTAGAATAATTAAGGGTGGCACCGCGGTTCAATCGTCCCTATTATAGGGAATGATTGAACTTTTTTGTATGGAAAAAACTAACATAGGAGTGAACAAGATGGCAACGATTTTTTCAGGAATTCAACCTAGTGGTACATTAACATTGGGAAATTACCTTGGGGCACTAAAACACTTTACGGAGCTTCAAGATGACAACACATGTTATTTTTGCATTGTTGACGAACATGCTATTACCGTTCCGCAAGATCGATTAAAACTTCGAAATAACATTCGATCGCTTGCAGCCTTATATTTAGCAGCTGGGATTGATCCAAAAAAATCAATCTTATTTATTCAATCAGAAGTACCTGCCCATACGCAACTTGGATGGATGTTGCAATCGATTAGCTATATGGGGGAATTAGAGCGAATGACGCAATTTAAAGATAAGTCTGCGGATAGAGAAACTGCCATTCCTGCAAACTTATTGACCTATCCTGTCCTGATGGCAGCTGATATTTTATTATATCAAGCAGATATTGTTCCTGTTGGAGAAGATCAAAAGCAACATTTAGAATTAACGAGAAATTTGGCACAACGATTCAACAATAAATATAATGATATCTTTACTGTGCCTGAAGTGAGTATTCCAAAGGTTGGCGCTCGAATTATGTCCTTGCAAAATCCGATAAAGAAAATGAGTAAATCGGACGAAAATGAAAAAGGATTTATATCTATGCTCGATGAACCGAAACGGATTGAAAAGAAAATAAAGAGTGCAGTAACTGATTCAGAAGGAATAGTGAAATACGATAAAGAAAACAAGCCAGGGGTATCTAATCTGTTGTCTATCCATTCCATTTGCTCCGGCGAAACAATCGAAGCACTGGAAGAAAAATATGCAGGAAAAGGTTATGGCGAATTTAAACAAGGGACAGCTAATGCAATAATCGATGTGTTAAAACCAATCCAAGACAAATATTATTCCTTATTGGAATCTGACCAATTGGACACCATTTTAGATGCAGGAGCCGAAAAAGCTTCCATCATTGCTAATCGTACTGTTGTGAAAGCAAAAAAAGCGATGGGCTTAGGAAGAGTAAAAAAGAAAAAATAGCTAGTTCCGGTAGCTAAACAATCCAGCTATTTTTAAGCGTATGAACTTATTCGTTTCGAAAAGTACACGATAGACTTCGTAATTGGCATAAAGTAAGAACTTTAAATCAGTGTGATAGATAAAGGGATTCTTCAATCAGCGGGGTTTTCACTCATCCCCCACGGCTTGTTAGAAGCCCAAGGAAATGACCTAAAGGCCTCAATACGAAACAGGGCATTTAAGTGCTGTTATCTCCCCCTTAGACTTGTTGTTATACTATTTACCCAACTGCCTGAAGTGGGAGTCTTACAGCACTTTAAATACGCGATAAAAATATTCACTGATGGTTAGTACCCCAAACTAAAGGTCTTTGAACAGAATCGGACACTTGACTTGTGGTGGTCCCTTGCTTATCAGTCGGGTTTTACCATGTAAGAGTGGAAGGTCCTCTTAGTGCGCCATTACACGGAGTAGTAATTAAAAAAGCGGGCGAAGCTATATAAACAGTTCACCCGCTTTTTCGTGTACCCCATTACTGTGAGGCATTTTGTTCTTGTCCATTTTCTATTTCCCACATCTTCTCCAAGAAAGGTTGTCCTTTAATGAGCTTGCGGCATAAATCCTCATGTCTATAACTCCATCCTTCTTTTACACCTTCATATAATGCAGTCCAAACTGCATCTTCATCCATAAACCGAATATACGGGTAACGCTTCGGGTCCCATTCAGTTAACCAATAACGTAATTCTTCTAAATGATTCGTTGTTCGCAACTGATCTAACCCTATCATAAGTAATTGTTTCAACTGACGTTCTCTTCTAGTTAACCCGAAAATAAGTTCCGGTGGCATAGATAGCATGTGATATTCTTTCTTATAATTTTTAGCGACATATTTGTACGACTGCACTTTTGCGTTTTTAATCATGTCATAGACAAGTTGTTCCTGTCTAGGAATTAGTCTACTTTTCCGCACCGGAATTCGATATCCAATCGTATCAAATACAAGGGTATTATTCCCATCTGTTATAACACTAGCATATTCGAGAACAGTTCTTTCCTGCCCTTTCCGCATATAAGCACGTTTATAAATCGCGTCTAATAATGGTTTTGGGAGCTCTTGCATATCATTTTCAATATAAAAAAACAATTCCTCTGTTATGTATAACAACGGTACCTGATCTAGTAGTTCAATACCATCCTCTTTACGCCATTCGTGAAAATAACAGACGTTATAGCCATTTTCTTCTCCCTCAAACCAATTTACCCAAACATCATGCATGTATAGCATAAAACAACCCTCACTTTTCAATCTGAACTTAACATACATTATGACCATCAATTGAACAAAATATTCTATATGTAACATGTTAATTTATGATTTTATGATTAAACATACAGGTTAAAGGGCTAGTTTATTTGAAGGATCATAACATAAGGAACTTCAGAAATAAGGATTCTATTACGTTTGTATTTACTATTAATGATTCGGATAACGTTTCAAAGCAATATGCATGAACAACAGCCCTATTGGTAAAAAATAACATTCCACTCTGCTTGTAATAAAGCTTATATATTCTCCCCAAGATAAACCCGCTGGAAGGAAATTCATATATGCAATGATGGTTACTCCGCCCATAATAGAAAAGCCAAAGCCAATTAAAAATAAGAACACATACCCCATTTTCTTCTCTCCTGCCTTGTCCCTTTTTAATAGACTATGCTTGTCCTATTCCATACATGAAAAAAAGCCGATCAAAATAGATCGACTTTTTTAAAAATGTAAAAATAAAGTAGACTCTTACTTCAAGCGTTGGGCGCCATAAAATAAGGTTAAGCGAGAAAAAACAGCATATAAATTCCCGATTCGTTCGGTTTAATAGGATGTGCCACAGAAAACATGGCTCGCGAAAAAAGCATTCTTCTCTTTCAATGACAAGGAAGCCAACAGTAGCGACCTATTGTGCGCAGAAAAAGTGTATGGATAAACACCTCTGCAATCTAGCCTTTAATTTAGTATTCCAAAGAAGACCCTCAGTGATTGAAGTTTCATTTTTTATTAAGCTTGATATTTTTTAAAAACTAATGCAACATTATGCCCACCAAATCCAAGAGAATTAGTTAGTACAACATTTACATTCTGCTTTCTTGCCTTATTTGGGACATAATCTAAATCACAGTCAGGATCGGGAACTTCATAATTAATAGTTGGCGGAATCGTATCTTCTACAATCGCTTTTATAGAAATCACAGACTCTACGCCTCCAGCAGCACCCAATAAGTGACCTGTCATTGATTTTGTTGAAGAAATAGCAACATCATTTGCGTGGTCACCTAACACTGCCTTAATAGCGGCTGTTTCAAATTTATCATTAAGCTCCGTGCTAGTTCCATGTGCATTAATATAATCCACTTCAGTTGACTCAACGGCTGCATCATTTAAAGCCATTTCCATTGCACGTGCTGCACCCTCCCCGTTTTCAGCTGGTGCAGTAATGTGATAAGCATCACCGGTAGCCCCGTAACCGACAATTTCAGCATAAATATGAGCTCCGCGAGCCAATGCTGTTTCTAAATCCTCCAGCACTAAGATACCACAGCCTTCCCCCATCACAAATCCATCGCGATTTTTGTCAAATGGGCGGCTTGCTTTTTTAGGGTTTTCATTTACGGAAAGTGCTCTGGCAGAGGAGAATCCGGCAAATGCCATGTTCGATATAGGCGCTTCGGTTCCGCCAGTAATAATCGCATCGGCATCGCCACGTTGAACAGCTTTAAATGCATCCCCAATAGAGCTTGCTCCAGAAGCGCAAGCAGTCACGGTACAAGAATTTATTCCTTTTGCTCCCAATTGAATAGATACTTGACCTGCAGCCATGTCCGGAATCATCATTGGAACAAAGAATGGGCTGACCCGTTTAGGACCTTTTTCCAATAGCTTTCGATGTTGATCTTCCCATGTTTGCATTCCGCCGATACCACAACCAATCCAAACCCCCACTCGATTTCGATTGCTATCATCAATAGGTAGTGCTGCATCTTCAACCGCCATTTTCGATGCTACAACAGCATATTGTGTAAATAAATCCATTTTACGAACATCTTTTTTATCAATATATGGGCTTGGGTCAAAATCTTTCACTTCTGCAGCTACTTTAGCAGGAAATTGTTCTTTATCCACTTTCGTCACAAAATCAATCCCTGATTTCCCAAAAATCAAACTTTCCCACATGTCGTTAACGTTATTTCCAACTGGTGTAACTGCACCAAGTCCTGTAATTACTACTCTTCTTTGCTTCATATGGTTTTCCTCCTAGTTCCATACAGTTATCTTCCCCATCGTATTGCCAAGGCTCCCCACGTTAAACCCCCGCCAAAGCCAACTAAAACGATCAAGTCACCGTCTTTTATTTTACCATCTAAGACAGATTCCGACAAAGCTATTGGGATCGAGGCTGCAGAGTTATTTCCATACTTTTTAATGGTTTTAGCCATCTTCTCTTCGGAAATTCCTAAACGCTGACGAGCAGCTTCCATAATACGAATATTTGCTTGATGTGGAACTAAGTAATCGACATCATCTTCATCATATCCCGCAGCTTTAATAACATTTACAGACGATTCTGGCATTTGTCTAACAGCAAATTTAAACACTTCACGTCCATTCATATATAAATAGCCAGTATCTTTCTCTTGCCTTAACTCTTTTCCCCCTGCTCCGTTAGCTCCTAATTCAAACGCAAGAATCCCTTTCCCAGCAGATACCTGCCCTATGACGGCAGCACCCGCACCATCACCAAATAACACACATGTACTGCGATCAGACCAATCGGTGATTTTTGACAATTTTTCTACCCCGACGACTAAGACATGTTTATATGTGTTTGTTTCAATAAATTGCTTTGCCGTTACCATTCCATACATAAATCCGGAACATGCAGCGCTTATATCCATAGCTGCTGCTTTTTTCGCACCTAAACGGTCCTGAATGATACAGGCAACAGAAGGAAACGGTGTATCAGGGGTTACTGTTGCGACTAAAATAAGATCTATATTTTCAGGGGCCAGATTCGCATTTTTCATGGCTTTTTCTGCTGCTAAATACGCCATATCTGAGGTATCCATATCTTCTCCTGCTATTCTTCGTTCTTCTATACCTGTTCTCGTACGAATCCATTCATCATTTGTATCAACGATCTTTTCTAAGTCATGATTTGTAACGACTTTTTCAGGCACGTAATGTCCTAAACCCAAAACACCAACATCCATTTTTCCATCTCCTTAACATTCATGAGTTATTATCTATTATTATTACTTGGTACTAATTTTAATGTATCACTTTATTTTTTGCAAGCTGAAGCTTTGCAGTTAGACTACAATTGAGGGAATAAGCCAGTCTCTGTATAGTGTTCAATTGCCTGATTCATTTCATATTGATAAGAGACAGGTACTTCATCATTGAAAGGCGCTAGAGAAACAACCCCATCCTGAAAATCGACTGTTTTCAATTCTCCAGTTAAATTGCCTTCATTCATTTGTTCAGCCACATAATGGTAAAGCTCGTCTACATGTTGAACAGTCGAAGTTAGAACAACATCCTCTGCTAATTCAGATTGATCTGTCATATATCCAATTGCGTAAACATCATCTTTTTCTGCTTGTTTAATTATTTCTTTACTGAAGGCATCACCTATCGGGTAAAAAACATCAGTACCACCAAGTTTCATTTGCTGATAGACGTCGTTTGCTGTTTGTGTATCATTCCAATCATTTAAAAAAGCCAATTCCACTTCTACTTCTGGATTTGCGTTTTTAACCCCTTCAAAGAAGCCCTCAATTTCTGGTTGCCATTCATAAGCCGCAACAATCCCTACTTTATTTGTAGCAGTCATTTTTCCAGATAACATACCTGCAAAATAACCCGCCGCATGCGTATCGAATGTAAAACTGGTTACATTTTCTGCTGCATAAGATCCATTAAAATAAACAAAGTGAATATGCGTATAATTTTCAGCAATATCTGCAAAGTATTTTCCATAATGCGAATTGTGCCCAAAAATAAGGTTTACTCCTTTATTTGAAAATTCCTCTACTGCTTCGATAATCTCTTTTTCCGTTACAATTTTTTCTTTATAGAACACATCAATACCAAACTTTTCTCCTAATGAAACAAGACCTTGGTAACCTTTTTCATTCCATACTTGATCAGAGATGTTTTCACTTAAAAGCATGCCTACATTCTGTAATTGTTTTTGAGCTGGGGAAGAACTGCAACTACTTAATATACTTAGCATCATCAACACGCTGACAACTGCAAGAAAAATTCGCAATTTGGAGCACTCCTGTCTATTAACGTTGTATAAACGAAGTAATTGATTCAGCATATGCGGCAAATCAAAGCCATTTTTTCGGGTTAGTTAAAATGTGCATAGCGCGTCCAATAAGCAATAGCAAAATAAGAACAATCGCTTAGGCGCTTTATGGTTTCAGTGTATAGTAACTTTAATCATTACGTAACCGATAATTTTGATAGTGCTGAATGACCTGTTTCACTTTATCTTCTTTAGGTCTATTGTCCTGAATTCCCACCAATTTATCAAGGTTTATTTTTTTTACAGTGCGGTTGATATGATGTAAATCCGTTGTACTTAACCAGTTAATAAAACGTGCGACAAAATCCTGAATATAAGTTGCATGTTGATTAAAATTATCGGATGAAAAGGAAATAAATTCTCCTTGAAAATACATACCGCTTTCTGTCATTGGCATCCATTCACCAAATAAAAGCGGTAATTCAATATATAATTCATTTGAACTTGTAAGGTGATTTACCGTGCTTGGATGTGCGAGAGTCATAAAAAGCCCTGATGAAAGGTTAGCATTTATGTTCATTGTTCCCACCCGAATAATTTGATCATACGGATTATTTTTTTTATCTATAAAAAAAGAGAAATTGCTGTTTCTACCAAAAAAAAGAGTTAATCCATCATCTTTCTTATCGTTTACCAAACCTTCTACTTCCAACCCTTGTTCCAGTAACCCATTAACAATATGAAAGCCAATCCAATGATTACAATTAGCAACTAAAGTAACCAAACCCATCACTCCCTTGTTTATTAAAACTAAATCTTTATTAAAAAATTTCAAGAACTAACCGCCGTCCTATATTAACAGTAAATTAACCAATATACTCCATGGCTCTATTTTTAACAATTATGATAGCGCATTTCGATAAATTGAATTTTCAATCAGTGGGGGTTTTCATTTATCGCCCACTGATTGTTAGTACCGCGAGGGTATGACCTAAAGGCCTCTTACGAATAGGCATTTAGGTATGTTATCTCCTACTTAGACTTGTTGCAGTACAGATTATTCAACTCTTGAAGTGGGAGTCTTCCAGCACCTTATATACGGGATAAATGCAAGTTATGCTTTTTTTTTCATGCATGTTTTGGTAAACTAGAAGAAGAATACTTGTAATCAAAGTTATTGTAAAAAAATGAGGTGTTATCATGCGATACATTGTTACACTTATCTGGGCATGTTTAATAGGGGCTGCTGTATCCTATGTCCTGTCAAGTATGGGAAGTGAACCTTTCAATTTAACAGCAACGATAGGTTTAGCGGTCGTCTTTTTTATTACGATCTCTGTATTAGGCGACGGTATTTTGAAAGAAGATAACTAAAGTGACGAAAGTTCCATAAAGTGAACCTTCAATCAATGGGGGTTTTCTTATCTCCCACTGATTGAAGAAGACCAAAGGCTTAAAACTGGCGTTCTTGAAAAAGAAAAATACTTTTTCTCCGCGTGTGGTATCGCTGGCGTAGCTTTCCTTTTGCTTGAAAATAAACGAACCATTTTTTATAAGGGATCTACAATCGGTGTGGCTGAGTTACCACACCCTTACTTTGTTTGCTTTCCATATGGCATTCATACTTTTCATACATAAACTATTTGTTTAGCTGTTCATAACGCTATATAGAAATAAAGCTTACATATAGCTTTTGGCAACTTATGATGTACCAATGTAAGTAAAGCCCTTGCCTCCTTTTAAGATTTTAGGCAAGGGTTTCGTTTTGGCGAGGTCGATTCAATACCATGGTAAAATACTTAGTGCAGCTAAAGCTGTAAGTGGTAAGATTAACCGTCTAAATCGGTACGGAGGAAATCCATATCCTCCATAGCCGTAACCAGGACCGCCATAACCTGGATATCCATAACCGAATTGTCTGTGGTGGGGATTTTCCCCTTGCTGCATATACGAATGATGTTGTTCATGTGCTTCTAAGGGTACTGCCAAGTATACTGATTCATGATCCAGACCAGTTATAATACCGTCAATACTTGATCCATCTACTAACTCAATAAGCACATACGCATGCATATGATCTTTACAAACGTCGTATATATGTTGATGACTGTGATTCATATTATCTGCCTCCTCACCACTCAGCCTATTCATTTGCCCATGGGTTGGTGACTTGTATCATGATGAATCTTTGCTTGCAAATGCTAATAAATAATAACATTATGCAAACATATCGAATGTTTCAATAAATACCAATCTAGATCCAACTAGGAATGTAATGAATCAATGCTTACAAAACTGTAAGCTTACTGAAAGGAAATTCAATACCTGTATTTTCCATTCGACATTAAACTAACAATAGAACAAACGTAGGGAGAGGATTTTTTCATGGATGCAATAGCTGATCTGAGCATCATTTTAAAATATTTACTACTTGGTTTATTTCAAGGGTTCACGGAACCAATTCCTATCTCATCAAGTGGCCATTTAGTTATGCTTCGAGATATACTGAATCTTCAAGTCGAATTGGCTGGATTGTCATTTGAAATTCTAGTAAATTTCGGCTCACTAATTGCAGTTTTAGTCATTTTTCGTAAAGATTTAATTCGTCTGACAAGAAATGGGCTACGCTATATTTTCCAAAGAGATAGAGACTCTGAAGCAACAGCTGACTTCCAGTTTATTTTATTCTTGATTATAGCGACAATCCCTACTGGGGTCTTAGGTTTTTTATTAGAGGATTATATTAGTGAACAACTAAGTAAACCTATCATCGTTGGTTATACACTGCTGATTACTGGGGCAGCTCTATGGGTGATTCGTAATCTTCACGGGAAGAAAAACGATGGTGACTTAACGATTAAAGATGCCCTTATTGTCGGTGCAGCCCAGGCTGTTTCTTTAATTCCTGGTATTAGCCGTTCTGGTGCAACCATTGTTGCTGCAATGCTTGTCGGTATGAAGCGAGAAACAGCGTTCCGTTTTTCATTTTTACTTTATATTCCAGTTAGCCTTGGAGTTACTATTTTAGGAGTTAGTGATATCGTAAATGATGATAAATTTAGCGCACTATTAATTCCTTATGCCATTGCGTTTTTAGCATCCATCATTGCTTCTTACTTCGCACTTAAATGGTTTGCCAATATTATGGCGAAAGGAAATTTGAAGTATTTTAGTTTTTATTGTTTTATAGTCGGAATACTGGCGATCATCTATTTTTTATAGTGCATGTTTAAAACAGATAAATAAAAAACAGCAAAAAAATGCGAAAACTTATCGGTTTGTGACGCGCAAACTGGTCAGCTTCTAACGAGTTGAAAAATATCGGTAATAGAGCCGTGGTCACTTATCGGAGGGAAAAAGCTCGAAGTTTGCTACAACTTGAGTGCCTATAGTGGATGTGCAAGCTACTTTTTAAAAAGTTATCCACAGTTGTATTATTTCATAGACAATGAAAAAGCAGCCGTCTAGTTAGGACAGCTGCTTTTTCATTTACGTTTACTGATTGCGTTATGCCAAAAGCTAAAAAAGGTTATTCATTGAAACGAGCAGTAATCTTTTCGGTATACTTAATCTGGAATGCCTAACGCAATTTTTGCGTAACGTGACATTCTTTCCTTTCCCCACGGGGGATTCCAAACAATGTTAACTTCTGTCTCTTTAACCTCTGGAATATCTGACAATACATGCTTAACATCCTGCTCGATATGTCCAGCAAGTGGACAGCCCATAGCAGTAAGTGTCATGGTAACTTTGCATAGACCTTCTTCATCTAATTCTACATCATATATTAAACCTAAATTGACGATATCAATGCCTAATTCAGGGTCAATAACATTCTCTAATGCGCCCCATAGGTTTTCTTTTAGAGCTTCATCCATACACTTTTCCTCCTCCAACTTAGTTACTACTATTTAAACATATTTTTGATTAGAATTAAAGAGAATTTGGCTTGTTACAAGTAAACATGCTTACAGCGTTTGCTTAGCTGTACTTTACTTGTCGCTTCACATTTTTATTACGTCGAGTTCCTCTCTTCTTTAGCTAAAATGTTATATTCAGCATATACGCCAAAAAGTTTGGCTAGCGGCAAACAGACTAGTAAAAGCAATCAGTGATGAATACATTTTTAGTTTCTCTATTAACACGTAGCTGGGACAAAAATCTCCTCTACATTGATTACCATCCGTTATAAATGACTTGCAAACCACTTCACTGTCTCCAATGTAGCATACCTTCCTACTTTATGTCCGCGATTAGCTTCTCTTATAAAAACAATATCATCTGGGTTGGAATAGCTTGGAGCGACTTGCTCATAAAAAGAATAAGCATGATGGAATGGTACAATTTCATCCTCTTCTCCATGCCAAAAAAGCAATGGACGCTGGTTTAGTTTTTCTGGTTGCTTTGACAAATCATAGTTAGTTAGTTGGTCCAATAAATCTGATATTACTTCTTGCTTGAGAGGGAGATCGCCAATTTTTTTAAATTCGTCCAAAATAGCTTTAGCAAATGTTGTAATTTTAGGTGTACCCATTAATATCGCTGCTGCTTTAATCCAGTCATATTGTGTCATTGCAGCAGAGGTAGTTATTCCACCCATACTCGTCCCAGCTACACCAAAACGATCATCTAATAATAACCCAGATTCATCCACATAATCTTTTACATATTGCAATTCAATAACATTTTGCATTACAATATCCCAAAAGGACAACTGCCTTTTATTAACCGAAATCCCATTTTCTCTGGCACCATGATATTTACTATCGGGCAAAATAACGCGATACCCTTGTTGTGCAAGCAAGTAGGCTAACGGTAAATTATGCTCCTTTGCACTTGTAAAACCGTGAAAATAGGTAATTACGGGTAAAGCAATTCCTTCTTTTTTTGTATCAACTACGATTAAGCTTGGAATGGTCTTGATTTCTGCTTCATAAACTCCTATCATGCTACAGTCCCCTTATGTACGTATTGTATGCTTTTCATTCTACTATCCAATAGAATAGCTATCAACTTTTTAAGCTATGCTGCAGTTACATCTAGCGATTTTTTATTTTAAGGTTTAAATGTCCTACGTTGGTAAAACTTCTACGCTCATAAATCAGCTTGATAAGCAATTTCCCATCTAAAATACATAACAAAATCCATTCCTATAACCAAGCTTGTTATTACCCATTAAGATGTTAGAACAAGTTTTGCTTTACATCCAGACGTATCAACTATAAACTATGAACAGATGAGGTGATTGAAAATATGCAAACAAACAGACATTTAATAGCTTTAGATCTTGATGGGACACTGTTAACGGATAAAAAAGAAATCAGCCCCAAAACGAAACAAGTTGTTTTAAAAGCAATGGCAGAAGGACATATTGTTGTAATTGCTACTGGGAGACCACATCGCGCCAGTATTGGATATTATGAAAATTTAGGTTTGACTACTCCAATGGTCAACTTTAATGGTGCTTTAATTCACCACCCAAGAGATAAAAAATGGGACGCATTACATAGCCCGATGCCGATCCGAACAGCTCATAAAATTATTGGAGCCTGTTATGACCTTAATGTTCGCAATATATTAGCTGAGGTTATGGATGAAGTGTATTTAGATCAATATGACCAAGCGATTATCGATATATTTCATATGACGGCAAATGACCCTCCTTTCACAATAGGGAGCCTTAGAAATAAATTAACGGAAGACCCTACTTCCATTCTGATCCACCCAGATGATGAACATATTTCTACTTTACGACAACATCTCGATGATTTCCATGCTGATCTCATTGAACACCGAAAATGGGGTGCTCCTTGGAATATCATTGAAATTGTCCGAAAGGGAATGAATAAAGCAGTAGGTTTACAGAAAATTGCCCATTATTTTCACATTCCACAAGAGCGAATCATTGCTTTTGGAGATGAAGACAATGATCTTGAGATGATCGACTATGCTGGAGTTGGTGTTGCGATGGACAATGCTATTGATGAACTAAAGGCAGTGAGTAAATATGTTACAGATTCCAATGAAGCAGATGGGATTGCGAATTTCCTTCAAACCTATTTAAAGCTTGATGAAATCGCGCATTAATATCCAGTTATTCCCATCTATAACATACTTCGAATAAGACCATACTAATGGTGAGCGCAATGAATGTGCTCACCTTTTTACTTCCCGAGTGTAGCTGTACCCTTTTGATGGCCATCTATGAACGCTAGACAAAGCTATGTCTTGGATCATGATTTTTCGAGATAATGTGCATATCCCTATGCACGAAGGAGGAAACATCGTGAGTAAAGCAAGCAAATCAAAGCGTTTTACCCAACAAAGTGTAGATGCTGTAAAAAAGCATGATGAACGCTTCCCATACCGAAGCAGATTCTCTGAGGCACAAAGAAAGCAAGAAGATGCCGCTAACCATACAGTAGGAGGGTTCTAGGTTGGAAAACAATAATAACAATAACAATTTGTTTCAACAAGCAAGAAACGCTGTAATGAATTTTATGAATCAGCAAAATAGTGCTTCTAATGCCCAAGACAAGCAGGCAGCACAAAATGCGATCCAAGCTGCTTATCAGGACGCGACTCCTGAAGAAAAGCAGCAATTACAGCAATTGGAGAATCAATTAAGGCAACAAAATCAAATACAGTAACCTCTGCATCCATCATGCTGTATCTGGTTTTTAAAGACAATAGAAAGCCCCTATCCGTTGATAGGGGCTTTCTGTAAATTTAAACCAATTACTTTTTAAGAAAATTACCCCTTCTGCCCCGCCCTGACAAGATGAAACCTTTATCTCTATTGCTTCGTTATCTTCACAAAGAGCACCATAACCTATTTTATCTTTTTTCAATTAAGTATACGAAACGACAAAATACTTTTTAATCCTACTTATATCTGCTAATATTGAAATTAAGTATGATGATGTAGGAGGGATGACGTATGGGAATTCGAGCTGAAGCCACCCCAAATCCGAATGCTATGAAATTTACAACGGATAAAATAATTTTCGAAGGTACGAACAGTATATCCGTAATGCCTGGTGATACGAGCGAATACGCAATTTTAAATGATCTGATGAAAGTAGAAGGTGTAGACAATGTTTTCGGCTATCAAAACTTTATTACCGTGAACAAGCAATTTGATACCGAGTGGGATCATCTAATTCCAAGGGTTACAGAAGTTATTGAAAAACATGGGTTTTAAGCACTAATCCACAGAGTATAAAAGCAGGCCAGCAAATCATTATAGCTGGCCTTTTCCCATAATATAAAGTGAATTCTCAAACAGTGGGGTTTTCATTCATCCCCTACTGATTGTTAGTACCGTAATGGGATGACTAAAGCCTCTGAACGAAACCGTGCATTTAGGTGCTGTTATCTCCCACTTAGACTTGTTGCAGTACAAATCATCTAACTCCTGAGTCTTACAGCAACTTATATAGGGGATAAAAATATTTTATCTCTTGCGTGCAACTGGCAATAAAACTTGCCCTTCAATCTTGTAAGGAGATACCCAGTAGAATGTGAAGGAGATTAAACATTTCAACTGCAATTCAAATACTGTTAGACACTCTTAGGTTATATCCCTAGGTACTAACAATCAAAAAAGAAAAGCCCGACTGTTAAAGTTTCACCTTTATCCAGTAAATGTCCTATAGCAGATCAAAAATAAACCCGCACATTGATTATTTGTTCTCAACATCCACCGGAAAGTAATTCGTATTAATTGGTTCATCTTTATCAGTCTTTCCATATAGAGCGAGAACAGGAGGTTCCTCCGCAGTCAGTGTTTGCTTTGGCAAAGCAACTTCTAAAGTGAACGCCTTCCACCTGCTTGCATTTTCCTTGAGAGATAATTTTGCCTCTTTATTTAGCGGTTCTCCTCCATGATCCAGCCTATAATAAACATTTGTATCTGTTGCCATTGCTTCTCCTTGTAAAATCACAATTCCATCTATTACTTCCATATCTACATTGCGAAAGCTAACGGCACTCGTCTGTTGTTCTCTTACTGATGAATCCTCTTCTCGTGTCGAAGCCTCCTTAGCTTCCTCCCCACTACAGCCAATTAATAGCCCTGCTGTAAGTATGAAAATAAAACTTTTCTTCCACATGGTCCCTTCCCCTTCTTTTCTTTAATCTCTGCGGAAAAATCCAAAAATACCTGTCGTTTGGACAATATTTGTAAATGCATGAGGGTCTACCTCGTTAATAATCCGTTCTAAATCAAATAATTCATAACGTGTGATAACTAAATACAGCATGTCCTTATCTGTTTTCGTATAAGCCCCTTTGGCAGGCAGAATTGTAATTCCACGTACCATTTTTTTGTGGATAGCAGCTTGAAGCTCATCTGCTTTTCGGGTAATAATCATAGCTGTAACCTTCTCATGACGTGTATGAATAGCATCGATAACACGTGTAGTTACATATAATGTTAGCAATGTATATAATGCATTTTCTGGTTCATAAAGTATCCCAGCAAATGCTATAATAACAGCGTTTAACATTAAAAAGTACGTACCTATTGGCTTGTCCTTCATTCTTGAAAGGACCATAGCAACAATGTCCATTCCACCAGTAGATGCACCGACCTTAAGGGTGATACCAATCCCAGTTCCGCCGATAACCCCACCAAAAACAGCATTTAAAATAATGTCTTCCGATATTTCAATCATAGGAATAAATTCTAAAAAAAGCGTTGTGCATAATACAGAAATAACACTATACACTGTAAACCCTTTTCCGACCTTAAACCAGCCTAATATAGCAACAGGGATATTAAATAAAGCTAATAAGATGCCTGTACTAACCCCTATGCCAATAAAATCATTAAAGACACTGGATACTAATTGGGCAGCACCTGTAAAACCACTCGCATAGACATTTGCTCCAATTAAGAAAAAGTTTAAAGATATCGCATTCAGCAATGCCCCAAAGATAACTACTGCAATACGTTTTGCTTCAAATATGAACATAACTGCCTCCTTCTCTGGTCATAGATTAAGTTTGGTTAGCAGAAAAATTGTAGTGAGAACAGAAGCTCGCTTGTGAATATCAACTTCTAAACCTATACGTAACCAAGTAGCAAATTTTTAAGTTCGTTCTCTCTAATAAGATGAACAGTTTATCTTACACTCCAGATAAATACTATATTTGCATTTGTTCAAAACATCAAATATTTGCCAATAATTTTCTCTCCAATCATTTATCTCAATTCTTAAGCTTATTTCTATCAATTAGTTATTTTGAGTATCAGCTTATAAAAGCATTCTGCATACCACTTTTATCACACTTGCAAGAATATTATCAAAATTAAACATTCCTTTTTTTTGACTATCTACGTGAACAATTATAAACTAAAAGAAAGATTACTTAATGAAATGTAGGTGAAACAATGAATATAAAAATACTTGCAGATTCCGCTTGTGATTTATCAATGGACTATTATAACGAATTTGATATAGAAATGGCACCATTAACCGTCCATCTTGATGATAAAGATTATGAAGACGGAAAGTCAATTGATCCTAAAACAGTTTATCACGCTATGCGGAATGGGAAAACCCCAAAAACGTCGCAAGCTTCGCCTCGACACTTTAAAGCTATATTTACTTCCTATGCTGAGGCTAATCAACCTTTAGTTTATCTTGCTTTTTCTTCACAATTATCAGGTACATATCAAACAGCAAAAATGATCGAGCAAGAAGTGAAGGAAATTTATCCCGAAGCACCTATTCATGTAATCGATACGAAATGTGCTTCTTTAGGTTGCGGACTTGTAGTTCTCCACGCAGCTAAACTTGCAAAACAAGGAGCAGACTTAGAAACAATTATTAACTCTAGTCGCGCTTGTGCATTAAATATGGAGCATATTTTTACCGTAGATGATCTAGAATATCTTTATCGAGGCGGACGTGTAAGTAGGACAGCAGCATTTGTTGGTTCCCTTCTTAAAATCAAGCCCATTCTTCATGTAGAAGATGGGAAGTTGATCCCATTGGAAAAAATCCGCGGTTCAAAAAAACTGTTCCATCGCATGTTGGAAATTATGGAAGAACGTGGAGACGACTTATCCAATCAAACCATTGCGATCTCTCACGGGGATGATGCTGAAAGAGCTGAACAACTTGCTTCGATGATTAAGGAAAAATTTCATGTTAAAGAAGTTATTATCGATATGGTTGGATCGGCTATTGGCTCCCATTCAGGACCAGGAACTATTGCACTTTTCTTTTTAAATAATACTAATTTCCAACAGCCTGTTCAAGAAGAATAAGCACTTTTTCATTAGTTATAACATATATTTCATAATGTATTACGAATTATTTATTTTTATATTTTATGAAGCTATAGCCCATATGTTGGCTATAGCTTATTTGTTTATGCCCCTCATTTTAGCAGATTGAAAATGATATTATTATCTATTATTTGCCTTTTGCTTTCTCGATAATACCACTACTGCGATAATAAATAATAGAAATACACCAACGATAAAACCAATAAACCACCAGTTAAAGCCTGTATCTTCTTTTACAGAAAATACTTCAGCGGTCTCACGATCTAATCCAATTCGATATTCTCCTTTATCATTTGCTCGAAACGTATGGTCACCTAAATACCCTCGCAGTTCTTTCCCTTTTTCCAAGTCTGTAATCGTAACAGAGCGTGTTTTTACATCATTATTAATGGCAATATACATCGTTTCCTCGTTGTAAGTTCGTTTAAACAAGATCATTGCTCCATCCGTACCAACTAATTCATAGCTTCCTCGACGCAAAGCAGGAAACTGATTGCGTAAAGAAGATATCCGGTTAAAGAATTCCTTTATTTCTTTTCCGCCACTGTTAAATTCTACCATCCGCTGTACTTCTTCTAACGTTTTACCATACATGGGAAGTTCCGTACCTTGATATACAACCGGAACGTCTGGCATAGAATACAAATATGTTAAAGCTAACGACCATGCTGTCAGTGGATTTCTGCCATTCTCCGCTAAGGTTTGGGTAAATCGTTCCACCGATTCATCATCCATAAATAACATGCTTAATGCATTAACATCCATTGTTTCTTCATAAATTTTTTCCGGTGAAACTCCTGGTTTAGAAAAAACGCTACTCATAGCTTGTTGTGCTTGATGATTATCAACTGCATCGATATGATCATTCTCCTGTAATGACGTTACATCGGAATTTGTGTCTAATACGTCTGCTAGCAAATAAAAATTTTCATCCTTTTCTTTTATCTTACTCGTAAGGAGATTTAAAAATGTTTGCGATGATTGGTCTGCTGCATGTAATTGAAAACCATCAATATTGGTTTCATCCATCCAATACATTGCTACATCGACTAAGTAATCCTGTACCTCTTCATTCTCTTGGTTCAGCTTAATGACATTTTTCCCCCAAGCTGTGTCTACATCATTTGCTTCAATCCAAGATTGCTTTGATTTGTCCTTAACAATTGGATGGCTCTTGGCAACATAGTTTGTAACAAGCTCTAATACTACCTTTATATCTCTTTGATGGGCTTCATCAATAAGTTTTTTCAAGCTTTCCATATCTCCATATTGCTCTTCCACGTTGTAAAAATCTTCTATCCAATAACCATGATAACCATCTGGTGCATTTTCCATAATTGGGGAGAGTACGATCGCAGTATACCCAACTTCTTCAAACGTATCTAACCTTTCTGTAATCCCTTCCAAATCACCACCATGGTAAGTCATTGGATTATCCAAATCGATTTGTTTATCGATCTGAGCATTTGCATTACTATAGCGATCTACAAGGATACGGTAAAAAACTTCTTCTTGAATTCCTTTGTCTTCCGCTTGTGCAAATGTTGGTACACAAGCAAATAATCCAAAACTAACTAGCATTAGTGCGATTATGTTTTTCATGCGTTCATTCCCCCATCCATCTATATTTCCTCTTGTCCTATTATTAAGTGTTTTCATCAATAGTCAAGCCTTAAAAACAGATTGTTAAAAAACCTTCACTTGCTGGATGCATTGTAATGTCTACCTGCTGCTCAAAAAGAAAATAAAGTAAATCTTCAATCAGTGGGGTTTTCATTCATTCCCAACGGATTGTTAATACCATAATGGTATGACCTAAAGGCCTCTTACGAAATAGGATATTTAGGTGCTGCTATCTCCCACTTATGCTTGTTGCAGTACAGATTATTTAACTCCTGAAGCGGGAGTCTTACAGCATCTTATATACGGAATAAAGTGGAATGTCAAGTATTGGGGGCTTGATCCCAAATATCATTTGCATCGAATATTTGACTCTGCATTTGGACTCTCCACTTATCCTTACTCGGGTTCACCTCGTAGGATGGAAAGACAATGGTCTCACTGCCAGTTACACGCGGGTTAAATAGACTTAAAAGAGCATTGCAATAACCTTATCACATCGAAATTATTACTGCATGATACTACATTTTTTTAGACATGGAATAATGGGTTGCTAGCCCAAATTTTCATCAAATGAAACGAACAAAGGCGCGGGGCGCCCGTTTAGCAATCGTAGCGAATGGAACGAATCAACTAAAGATAAAGGAATCATGCCACTAAAAACAGGGGTATGCCGACGCCTGAGCGGCAAGCCCGTTTTTAGTCGGCCTTCCTCTTTGCGACGAACCGATGAGGCCTTATCGTAGGGCGCATTTCTAAAGTCGCATCGTTGCTGGGCTCATGCGCTGGACGTGACTATTCGGTTATTTCATTATCCATAAGCACCTAATTTTATAGTTTCCTATACAAGAACAAAAAAGGTTGTCCCCCCTTTTATAAGGACAACCTTTCTAGCAATTTTAAACGCTTTTAAAACATGTATAAATCAGCTAGACACCCATAGGTAAGCGTACAAATCCTAATACGAGGAGGAGGATGACAGCAATAATAAATTGAATCCATAATGCTTTTAATGGCTTCTGTTTTGGTAAACGAACAAGTAGCATTTCCATAATTACAATCATCCAAATACCAGCAACCCCTTTAACAATTGCCTCTGGCAATAAATCCCCTCCATTAAAATAAGGAGTAATTAATTCGCCACCAGAATATAAGATAAGCAAATAATCCAAGCGCAAAATCATATGTATGATTTTACCTGCTTTCGTATTTCCTTTCTTGTACATAACATAAGCGATCGCAAACAAAATAAAGCCTAACGCCCATGCAGTTATATGCAAATGTGTATTCATGAAACAATCTACCTCCTATTTCCAATTCAACTATTGCTATCATATCATGATCCTAGTAATATTTCATTTTTAACACTTTAACTATTCTTATTAGATATACCTTCGTTTACATCTATTTGGTAGTTTAAAAATGTATAAGTCAAGTCCTTTATCAATGCGGTTTTCCTTCTCCTCATCGTTGATCAGATGAACAAGCTTGCGGGATAGATCCTACATTTTCCTCTTATTTTTGTCTCGTAACATGAAAAAAACAGACAGTTATAACCACCCGTTTAACGGCCGCTTGGCTCATCCTTATAAGTACATGTTACTATTAACGCCTTAAATGCGTAGTTTCGCAAGCTTATGTTGATTCTAATTATTAAGTTCATCTGCTATCATAGCTGCTTTTATTTGATTTTTTATATACTTTTTAGTTACATACGGGGTAAAGCGTTTTCGGAGATAAAGATACTGGCATACCTGGCCTATCTTTTACTATCGAAGTTGCCATTTTTTTAAAAACCCGATAAAAGCTTGTTTGATACCCCTCCGTGAAAGACGATTGGTAATACAATACAAAATTGTGAACTTCGGCGAATGAATTGTAAACTTCGAGCAACCTCGTTGTAAACTTCGGCGAATTGGTTCTGAACTTCGGCTGTTCTCCATCAAATACTATATAACTTTTCTTCATAGCAAACTTTCTTGCATTAGTTTTCACATTTATCAGATCAAAACCGTTTTCTAGCTGGCAGTGGCTATAAAAACTGGTATACTATGTTTGTAGACTATTTTTAAAATTCGGAGGGATCGTATGGGACTAACAAGTCAACAAATTATTGACCAAACACAGGAATACGGTGCGAAAAATTATCATCCACTCCCTGTCGTTATTTCAAAAGCGGAAGGGGTTTGGGTAGAAGATCCTGAAGGAAACCGCTATATGGACATGCTAAGTGCATACTCAGCAGTAAACCAGGGACATCGCCACCCCAAAATAATTAATGCGCTTAAAGAGCAGGCTGACCGTTTAACATTAACATCCAGAGCTTTTCATAATGATCAGCTTGGTCCTTGGTTTGAAAAAATTTGCAAGCTAACCAATAAAGAAATGGTTCTCCCGATGAATACGGGTGCAGAAGCGGTGGAAACAGCTATTAAAGCTGCGAGACGCTGGGCTTATGATGTCAAAGGAGTAGCCGAAAATAAAGCGGAAATTATCGCTTGTGAAGGTAATTTTCATGGTCGAACAATGACCGCTGTCTCGTTATCCTCGGAAGCCGAATATAAGCGTGGCTTCGGTCCAATGTTGCCTGGTATCAAAATTATCCCTTACGGAGATACCGATGCACTAAAAGCTGCGATTAATGAAAATACTGCTGGATTTCTATTTGAACCAATTCAAGGAGAAGCAGGTATTGTGATTCCACCGGATGGCTTTTTACAAGAAGCTTATCAGATTTGTAAGGAAAACAATGTGCTTTATATTGCTGATGAAATCCAGTCTGGTCTTGCCCGTACAGGAAAGATGTTTGCTTGTAATTGGGAAAATGTAACACCTGACATGCAAATTCTCGGAAAAGCTCTAGGTGGTGGAGTATTTCCGATCTCATGTGTAGTAGCCAACAAAGATATTCTTGGTGTTTTTAATCCCGGCTCCCATGGCTCCACCTTTGGAGGCAATCCGTTAGCATGTGCTGTGTCCATCGCTGCATTAGAAGTGCTAGAAGAGGAAAATTTAACAGAACGGTCATTGGAATTAGGGACGTATATGATGAATGAGTTAAAGACAATTATGAATCCAAAGATTAAAGAAGTACGGGGGAAAGGATTGTTTATCGGTGTTGAGCTTACCGAACCAGCTCGTCCGTATTGTGAAGCTTTAAAGGAAAAAGGCCTCCTATGTAAAGAGACGCACGAAAACGTCATTCGTTTTGCTCCTCCATTAATTATTGAAAAAGAAGATCTAGCTTGGGCAATTTCACATATTAAAGAAGTTTTAACGCCATAAAAAAAGCAGCTTGGATACATGCCAAGCTGCTTTTTTTATGCGGTCTCTTTCCGCATACGTTGCTTTTGTTTATAAGTAAGGCTTCTCCATAACCACTCTAACGGTCCATAGCGGTATTTTCGCAGCCACCAGCTACTATACACCATTTGTAAACCATAAATAATAATTGCTATTCCTACTCCTTGTAATGGAGTAATATGCCCATACCAACCGAGTCCGATGCCGTAAAACAAGAAAACACATATAATGGACTGCATAATATAGTTCGTAAATGCCATTCTTCCTACAAAGATAAATGGACGTATCATTTTTGCGCCTGTTTCTGTTTGCGCTAGTAGTGTAATCGAACAAATATAAAATAGTGCTGAAAACAATCCGCCAATGCCGTCCTGTGCAAGCTCAAACCATAATGGATTTCCAAATCCATATGGACCTAATTTAAATAAAAGAAACAAAATAAGTGAAACCCACCATAATTGTTTTAAAACTGGCTGATGTTCTGCTGGTTTATGAAGCCAACGCTTCCTTCCAACATACATACCAATTAAGAATAACGGTAATAGCATAAACGGGAGGATAAAGAGGCCCAAGCCATTTCCGAACATCCAATCTTGCGCATTTTGTGACCAAATAGCAAGGATAGATTTACTTTGATAGTTTGCAATGATTGACTGCACAGGCACTAATGGCTCCTGTTCATGCATATCCGTTACCCCACTTAACAGATACGATATAAATGTGAAAAATCCTACGAACCCACCTAACAAGCCGATGGCCCAATAAATTAATGTACGATCTTTCACTTTTAAGTACAACAATGCAAGCAAACCAACTAATGCATAGGTGATTAAAATATCTCCATACCATATTCCAAATGCATGAATGACACCAAATAATAATAAAAACAGCAATCTACGAGTAAGAAGTGGAACAACCTCAATATTTCTCAACTGCAGGCGATCATTCATTAATTGTAAGCCAAACCCGAATAAAAAGGAAAATAAACTATAAAAACTGGCTTGGAAAACGATATCAATGACAGCGAGTGTTGTTTCATCAACGGCTGTATTCCAAACTGTGTTCTCCCCACCATAGTGAAAGTACGGAGAACTGAATGAAAGTATATTAACAATTAGTATGCCAAAAATGGCAAATCCCCTTGCCGCATCTATCCAATGAAGCCTATCTTTTTCTTGCACTGGTGAAGCTTGTTGACTCATAAACACATTCCTTTCCTTAGAGAAACTAGCATAATTGAACAGAGGTAAAAGCCATGTCAATATTGCTTATGTATTAAATATAAGTGAAGCAACAGCCTTTCACAAGCTTTTTATGCATATATTACCAACTGATCCGCCAAAAAATAATCCTTCCTGTTCAATCCTTCAACAAAATCCTTCTTTCACATAAACATAATATAAGGGAAACTGCAAACAAGGATTGTTTTCTACTCGAAAATGAAAAAAAGCGAAATCACCACATCATATTAGGAGAAGCACATATCGATTAACTTTAAAGACGGATGAGGGAGCTTTGAAAAAATACGTAGAATAAAGTATCTTCAATCGGTTGGGGGTTTCATTCATTCCCCACGGCTTGTTAGTAGCCCAAGGGTTGACCTAAAGGCCTCTTACAAAATTGGGTATTTAGGTGCGCTGTTATCTCCCACTTAGATTCGTTGCAATACAGATATCCAACTCTTAAAGCGGGAGGCTTACAGCACTTTATATACGGGATAAAAAATTTTTCCAGCCTCATATGACAATACCTTTGTATTCAAACATCCTGTCAATTAAACAGTTAGACACAAGATGCTGTTTTTGTCCATTTTGCACCTTAGTATCATATATAAGAATCCACAGTATCATAGGTTGCTAATTAAAGGGGGTATTAAAATGCCAGCAAAAGTGGGGGCAGTCAAAGTCGTTAATATTTCATCTTCCAGTATTTTTAATATTGGCGATGTGTATTCTATGTCTCCAAACAGTACTGCTAAAACATACGCTGGTGGGGGATCATTTAATACCGGAGACGGGATTCGTGTAAATTTGGGTAATGCTAAAACTTATATAAACGATTCGGATCAGGTGGATATGTCAAATAACTAAATAGTGTACGGGAGGGGTTAAGATGCCTATAACGGTTCATCAGACCATAAGTATTTATATGATTAAAGTTGGGGCGATTACAAATTCATCGGTTTTACAAATTGGCACTACAGGAAGCGTACAATCTCAGTCTGATATTTATAACACTGGTGGATACACAGAGCCTGTACAAACAGCTGAGTTGACAGGTGAAGCTGTTCCTCTTGTCCCTTTAGCTCCTTAAAAAAGCACATTTTTTTCCTTCCTGCATATAGTAAACATAGGCATTCGTCTATATATGGCAAAGGAGGATTTCGATGAACCATTCAAATTGGTCCGCATATATGTACGATATTCATGAATATATGAGACAGCAGCAAGCATTAATCCAGCAGTTACTATCACGGGTGAATGAACTGGAGGAAAAACTGCAAAACACAAAGTCAAATCGAATTGAAAAGGTGGAATATCATTTTGACCAACTAAAAATTGAACAATTAGACGGTACACTTCATATCGGATTGTCTCCACAGGATCTCGCTAACTTAGAAGAAGACTGCTCTATTGGGCAAGTTAAGCCTCCTAACTATCAACCACCTTTAAAACAAACCATTCAAGCAGAATTAAACGATTATTTGCACCAAAATGGGCCTGCCATGATCCGCCAATTAGCATCAGAATATAACGTAGGTGTAGATGACGGATACCCTTCCATTCTAATTCAAGATATGATCAAGCAACTCCCAGGACGAATTGCCTTTTATGAAAAAGAAGCCCATAACCAAAAAAACCTACGAACAAAGGAAGAGCTCCATGCATATATAGCAGATAAAATAAAAAATGAAATTGATCAGTCTTTACGAAAGTATATGGATACACAACGATAGAAAGGATAGTAAATATGTATATGGAAGTTCATAATTGGGGACTAAATATTGGTAACGTCCAAGTTGATAACATCTCCTCTTCATCTGTGCTTCTCATCGGGGATAATGAAGAATTTCTCCTTTCGTCCTTTTTTGATACACCGCCTGAAGCATTTACGATAGGAAATATTGTTCCATTAGCACTTACTTAAAAAGGGGATGAAATTATGGATAAACGAACCGCCGTCGTCGACAATCTGTTTACGAACTCTGTTTCAAATAGTAGTGTTCTATCTATCGGAGATACGAATCATGCTGCATTAAAATTTAAGGGGCTTGCTGTCCAAAAACAAGTTCCTACTTTTTCCCAAGAAGATGAAGAATCGTTCGATTATCCACTGTTCCAGCGTGATACCAATTGGCCAACCCCTAATATCGGGGTCCGAAAAACAACGATGCATCATAACCAAAACATATGTGTAGCAAACATCGCAACAATCGGTGTTAGCAGTTCGTCATTATTACAAATCGGTAGCTTAACTAGAGGCTATGCAGAAGCTCGTGTGAAGCATTTCCGTAAATTGAAAGAAACAAATGACACTTCGTGAATGGACAATATGGATTATCAGCATGGTTGCGCACTAATATCCCAAAAATTCATACGCTATAGAAACAGAAACTTAGTAAAAGGTGGTTTCCTATGCCCTCAATTGTTGGTCCAATTAAAATTGTTAGTGTTGGTGGTGGAGTCGTAAATTTTGGGGATTCCTTTTATATAGCTCCAAAAGAGTCTACAAAAACAAATGCTGGTTCTGGTTCATTGAACACAGGAGATTTCATCTGCACCAATAACGGTGTTAGTTCAACAAATCCATTTGATCCTGATATAAACGATCAAAATTTAACTGCAAATGCTTAAAAGTAAGGCCGTGTACAAGTAATACCACGGCCTATCGTTTTTGTAAAACATCAGCGTATTTTAAATTCCATCCCTATCAAAGTTGGATCTTTTAATAAAATTGTTTGGCATAACAGCACAACTAAGAATATATGCCTTGCCATATTATCATTTCTCGAATCGCACCAACCAACTGAGAAGTATACGATAAGTTATCACTGTATAGAGCTACCCTCTTCCTGCAAGCAGCGAAACTCCGCCTTTACGTCCATCAAATAGAAGGGCATTTCACCTATCGTGCTATAGTCAAACGGTGTCAGCGTTTCATCCCTTATCGCCATGAAAATTATCTACGTATAAACCGCTCCCCCCTCTTTGTCGATGTGACCAATTATTTGCTAAGCAAAGCCATTACCGAATAGGAAGAAATAGATAGCAAAGAGATTACAGCACGTATAGACTGATTCACAACTGATAGGAAACCGATACCGAAATCACGCATTCATTTTTTAGTGAGGCAAACATCGGTTGACATACAATGAGTCATCTATTGTACATTTCATGCATATATCGCAAGCAACAATTGTTTAGTATGATATGCACACGGTATGCAATTCTTGAGACATACAAGGCGCGAGCACCTATGGAACCCGAACAAGCTCCTGTATCGTAAAGAAATACAGATAAGTTTCTAATACTGGTTGTTTCCAAATGGTTTGCACAGCGTGCCGATAAAGTTTCATTTGTGTTTGATATCTTTGTAGCATCTTTTTCTCCTGCGCCTTTGTCCACTCTCCATGTATCATATCCGTTTTATAATCAAGGATAATCCATCCATCCTCTTTTGGGAAAATGGCATCAATTACCCCTTGAATTAATACTTGTTCTTCGTCATCTTGCCAGTTAGGATAAACTTCTGGTGCTGGGAGCGTTAAACTAAATGGAACTTCTCGCTGCACATACGGTGCCATTATCATAGCTTGAGCAATCGGAGTTTGATAGAAATGCTCGATCGCCGAAAGATCCATTTGCTCTACTGCCTCTCTACCGATAATTTCTTTCTCCACCATTTTTTCCAGTTCTTCCTCAATTTCCGCAGCGGTTAAAATACGGTCTAAAGGTAAATGCTGCATCGCCTTATGCACGATTGTACCTTTTTCAGCAGCCGATAGCTTTTTTTCCTTTTGCATAAAAGCAGGGCGTCTCACAATCGGTCTTTGAAAAGGAGTGATCAGCTGGTCACTGCTATATTCATCTTTTAACTCCTGCTGTCGCTTTAATTCCGTTACCGTTTGTTTCGCTCTTGATTTAGCTGCTTCTATATAAGGATAGGTATAATTCAATCGTTGTTGCACCGCTTCTCCTAACTGTTCGTTGGCGAGCGTAAATGGTCTCCAGTCAGAAATATGCTGATAGAGCTGGTCATCTTTTTGGTCTTCCAGATCATCCTGTTCAACTAGCTCGCTAGCGTGAAGTATGTGTATATCCCAGCCCGAAGGATCCTGTTGAATCTCTTGGTCCACTTGCTCACCAATCTCTCCTAATCGTAGCACGTCATTTGCATGGTGACGAAGCAAAGCAGGAGCTACCCAGTCTAGATATGTCTTGGCTTCTATTCGACTATAAGTTGGCAACACCCAGTCAGGATGGTTTTGAATGGATTCCCATTTTTCTTGTTTCTTTTCAAAAGATGCCACGTTTCCAACCATGACGAGCTTTTCCTTAGCTCGTGTTAAAGCGACATATAATACGCGCATTTCTTCCGCTAGTTGATCTCGCAACATTTCCTGTTTTAATGCATGATAATAAAGTGTAGGGTAGGAAATTCGTTTAACTGGGTCAATATACTTACTGGCAAAACCATAATCTTTATGCAATAAATATTTTTTGTTTAAATCGCTTAAATTAAATTGCTTATCCAATCCACCAAGCAGAACGATAGGAAATTCCAAGCCCTTACTTTTATGAATCGTCATGATTCTGACAACATCTTCCTGTTCACTCAATGCTCTTGCGGCTCCTAAATCGTCCCCTCGCTCTTCCATCCGTTCAATAAAACGAAGAAAGCGAAATAAGCCACGAAATGAAGTCATTTCATATGTTCGGGCACGATCATATAGCGCACGAAGATTAGCTTGCCGCTGTCTTCCTCCTGGCATACCACCAACGTAATCGTAATAAGCCGTTTCCCGATATATTTTCCAAATTAATTCGGAAAGAGCACCTTGTCTGGAAGCCGATCGATAGCGTCGCAGTTGGTTTAAAAATAGGGCAATTTTATCGGATAACGGACCGGTATTCTCTTTTGCATAAGTAGTTAATGCATCATAATAAACTTGTTTTTTCCTTGCTAGGCGAATGGTTGTCAATTCTTCTTCACTTAAACCGACAATCGGTGATCGTAAAACAGCTGCTAGGGGGATATCCTGTCTTGGATTGTCCACTACCTTCAAAAAGCTAATCATCACTTTAACTTCTATAGCTGCAAAATAACCAGCTGACAGTTCTGCATATACGGGAATTCCTTGTTTTTTAAGTTCATCCGTAATCACAGGTGCATCGGTCATCGAACGCAACAGTATGACAATATCGCGATATTGCACATCGCGTTGTTGTTGTGTTTTTTTATCTACTACTTGTAATGGTTTCCCATCTTCTTGACCGATCCATTGTTTTATTTTTCTAGCATAAATACGCGCTTCTAGTTCAGCTTTTTCTAAATCAACGAAACGCTCATGCGCTGTTTCTGTTTTTTCATCCGTTTCTCGGTCAATGATGATTAATTCTGGGTTCGGAGCTGCAAGTGGAAACGCATCATATATTTTATTTCCATATATAAGCTCTGCATTTTCATCATAGTTTATTTCTCCAAGTGACTCATCAATGATTTGTCTAAACAGATAATTGGTTCCCGTTAAAACCTGCGATCTACTTCTAAAATTACGTGACAAATCTATTCGCTTAGCAAGATGTTCAGACTGTGCGAAGCGATTGTACTTTTTAATAAACAAGGAAGGCTCTGCATGTCGAAAACGATAAATACTTTGCTTTACATCTCCCACCATAAACCTATTTCCTGCACCGATTTGATCACTAATTAATGATAGTATAGTTTCTTGGACAAGGTTTGTATCTTGGTACTCATCAATCAATATTTCGGTAAATTGACGTTGGAAGTTCGTTGCTACTTTTGATGGTATTGGTGCATGGAACGTTCCGTCTTCCATCAACACTTGTAGGCAAAGATGCTCTAAATCTGAAAAGTCAACAAGGGCACGTTCTTTTTTCTCTTCCTGAAATTTAGACTTAAATGCTTTTACAAGTGAAGCTAATTGCTTCATAACAGGAGCCATCTCACGCATATCGTCTAAATGACTGGCTAAGTTCCTAGTAAACCAACCCCGCTTCATATTTGTCCAACGCTTTTTATAGTTATCTCGTAATTTTTTTACTTGTTTTTTCTTTTCCTCATTGACTTCTGCTTTTTTACCAGATAGTTTTGCAAACGTACTTGCTTCCATCCAAGCGTGTAATTGCTGCCAGTCATTAAGATACCGTCTTGCTTCTTGAACGAGAGTGAGATCCTGCTCAATGGTTTCCGCATAATGATATGGACCATCACTTTCTCTCGTTATGTCCATAGCTTGTTGTATTTCCTGCTCCATTGCACGTAATTGTTCCCTTACTTCACGCTTTAAAATAGATAACCAGCTTAATTCCGATTCTTCCATATTTTCCGGTATATCATATGCTTCTGCTAAGCCATCCAGCCACTGATCTGGCCATGGATTTTTCACTGCAAAATCATATAATTGTAAAATTAACGTCTCGACGTCAGCATCACTTCGATCATTTGAAAACCGATCAACAACTTGGAAAAATTCTTCCTGTTCTGTCCCCGTTGCACCATACCATCCTTCAAATAAGTCATCTAAAACTTCTTGTTTAATCAATTCTGCTTCTATATCATTAGCAATTCGAAATGCTGGATCCACGTCCAGTAAATAAGCATACTGTTTGACGACATCTAAACAAAATGCGTGTAGTGTCGAGATGGATGCCCGTTGTAATAACGATAACTGCTTTTTTAAATGTAACGAAGCAGGATTTTCCTCCAATGCTTTTTCTAAAGCTGCACCAACTCGATTACGCATTTCCTGTGCGGCTGCATTTGTAAAAGTCACTACAAGTAAAGAATCAATATCTACAGGATTCTCTTTGTCTAATAGTTTTTGAATAATCCGCTCTACTAAAACCGCTGTTTTACCTGAACCCGCTGCAGCTGCGACAAGAATATCAGATCCTTTTGTATAAATTGCTTCTTCTTGTTCTTTTGTCCAGCTCACCATGTAGGTTCCTCCTTCTGCCGAATCTGTTTCAGTATCTCATCCTGTTTCATATCTGTTAGTTTTCGATAGTTATTAGTTGGTATCGTCGGATCAAATTGACATACCGACTGAAATGGACAATGCGTACAAGCAACTTGCTGTTTATAATAATACGGATTTAAATGTATTCCTCCATGTGTCATATCCATTCCTGCTTGTACCATCAAGTGATGAACATGCTGCTGCAAGCTCTTAAACGTCTGCTCATCTGCTATTCTCGAATAACTGTAAAATCCGCCATTTTTCTTGATGGCAGCTGGAATGATTTGGCTCGTACCAGATTCTAATGCTATATCCATTAGCTTAGCTATATCTTCATCTGCTAACAAAAGACCTTGCATCTTGTACTTTTTAAATAATTCTTTTTCAATCGTCGCATCATCGAGCTTGTCCTTTTCCGCTATCATCGGATTGTGTACATGGAAGTACAGCACTCCCGCTGGTGTTGCTTTCACTCCTAGCCATTGTTCCGAATAAGTAATGACTACATCCAGATAAGCTAACATTTGCAAAGCCAATCCATAGTATACTTCAAGCAGATTTAATTCTTTGGCACTCGATTTATAATCAATAATTCGTAAAAATAAATCATCATCTTTTACTGCTTTATCAACACGGTCGATCCGGCCGCGAAGCATTAATTCAAAGCCATTTCTTAACGGAATGGTTAATGGCGGTAAATCTTGGTTGTTTCCAAATCCCAATTCTAGACCTACTGGAGAAAAGTGACTTTTTCTCGCTTGTTCACTTAGCACATAAGTCGCTCTTGCAATCACTTCTTCTAACTTCTGTTGAATATACTGATACCGATTCGAACTATGCAAGATTTGATGCTGTAATATAGGAGACAGCTTCGTTACTGCCTGATGTGCATACGAATTTGCATCCGCTTGCGTCAGTTGAGAAAAATCTTTTTCCCCTTTTTGAACCCATTCCGTAATAGTTTTTAGTGCTTCGTGAAACAACTGACCAATATCAGGTGCATCCAGTTTGTATGTGCGCCTTTCTTCCAAACCTAGACTGTACTTGGCAAAATGCTGATAGGAACAGCGATAATAAGTCTCTAATCTGGAAACACTTGCTTTTATTTGCTTTGGATAAAGCTGCTCTACGGTCTCTTTTGATAGGTTACTAGGTTTATTTTGATAATATAAGCTTTGCAAAATACGATATGTCGTAGCGTACTTTTCTTCATGTTTGATATACCAATTAAGTACATGCCACCAGATTGGCTTTATCGGATAGCCCTTGCGATACCTTGATAGCTGCGCTGTTAAGGCAGCTCTTGTTTTGTTAGGTGTAGTCACAAAACGGTCCGCTTCTAGCAATTCATCTGGCTCTTGCAGCAATAAATGTTCACAACAGTTTGGAAACAAACTTTCCATCCGTTTGATAAGCTGGGACGGCATTTTCGTGTTTCCTTCCTCATCACTTAACGGATAGCTGATCCATAGCTGGTCGCTTGCTACTGTAAAAGACACATACATATAAAACCAGTCATCTAATAACTGGCGTTTACTTGTCTCGGCAAGCTGCACACCATGACCAGCTAGTAAATCCCGTTCCTGTTCATTTATCAATCCGTCCGCTGGCGGTTTCATTGGCCACATGCCTTCATTTACACCTAGTAAGAAAGCACATCGAATATCGCTTATTCTTGAACGGTCAATGGAACCTACGATAACATGATCTATACTTGGTGGAACATGGGCAAACTTCAATGTGTTTAGACCTGCTTCCAGTGTTTTACGAAATACGGTCAATGACATGGCTTCTTCTCCTGCTATCTCCACTATCTCATCCAATAATTGAATGACCGCGTCCCACACTTGTTCCTGTTCTCGTCCCTTTTCAATCTCAAATTGCTCATCATATTCTGCTCGCATTTGCTCCAATCTTGCAGGGACCTGCAGCTCTTCCAATAGCTGATACAAGCAGGTACATCGATCTGTTACCGTTTGAGCTTCTCTCATTTCTTTATCAAACCACTCGAAAGCTTCTGTTACTTGGTCCCGATAACGATTAATTCGTATTTGCATTTCCCGCTCTATATCTGTTTGTGCCGTTTGATCAAACCCACGGAAACGCTGAAAAACCCACTCTTTTTCAGAAAACCAACTCGTCCGTGAACGAACACCGTACTCCAAAACATAATTTTCCAATTCATCTATGGCGTCTGCAGTTAAAGGATATTGCTTATCCCTACTAGGTATAAAGCCTGTTTTTAACAACCGAAAAACAGCGTCATAACGCCAATTGCCTTCCACAACATCCAAACTAGAGCGGATAAATTCCATTAAAGGATGATTTAACATCGTCCGTTTTTCGTCAATAAATACAGGTATATCATAATCGTGAAAAATCGTTGCGATCAAATCATGATACATGTCTGGCTGCCTTATGAATAAGGCGATATCTTGATAACGATAGCCTTTGTCTTTTACTAAATGAATAATTTGCTGTGCTGCTCCCTCCACCTCTGCCCGCGGATGGACTGCCTCAGCAATTTGCAAAGGCACTTGCCCATGGTAAGCTGGTGCCGGGCGTTCATCAAAGTATTTTTCCAAATGCGCAAAATAGGCACGCTCCCGAAAGCGTCCATATTTCGGATCTAGTTCAATGGTCTCTTCTATTGCTACATCTACCGAAGCAGCCATTTGCTTCAATAGATGGTATGTTTCCTTTGTTTGGTAAAACAAATCCACTTCTGATGCTGGTTCTTCTTCTGGCTTATCCACAGTTAACGCGATCGTTACTTGCTTACACTTTTTTATCAACGCTTCTACTACCATTAATTCGGTAGGTGTAAAACGATAAAAACCGTCCACATAGATTTCTGCTTCTTCAAGTAACGAAGAATGAGCGATCTTTTCTGCAAGCAACTGTAATTGATCTTCACCGTCCATATATTTTCCTTGCAATGAAAATAGTAACTTTTCATAAATATACAGCAAGTCTTCCAATTTATGAATCAGACCCTCTTCCCCGGCCTCTTTATGTACGTAGCTGTTCATATGCTCTATTTTGGCATGCAATAATTCAGGCGTAATTGCATAGCGTTTAAATTCAGTAATCATCGTTTCCAGCTGGTCAATAAATCCATGTTTTTCCATAGCGTGTTGAAAAACATGCCACTCTCCTTGCTTTTCTTCCATGATCTTCCGCAGCATCATTTGCATCCCTACAGTACTAATAAATTGCTTATTCCCACCACCTGTTGCTTGTAAGACTCGCCAAGCCAAGCGAGAAAAGCTAACCACCTGTGCACGTATACTTCCGCGGATTGCTTGATCCTTAAACAGCTTATACTCCTGCTGAAACGTCATTTGATCTGGAACGATATAAAAAATGGCTGAACCTTGTGGGCGATTTAATAATTTCTCCTTTATTTCATCAAATATTCGGCCGCTTTTCCCTGTACCAGCACGACCTGTTATAAAGCGAAGCCCCATTACTCACTTCCCCTTTCGTAAATATATCCACTGAGCGTGTAATGAAAATATCCGCTACTATGCCCTCTACTTCCAAAGATTATGTGGACGCAATAGAACTTTATATTCCAATATTTTCCGCTCCAAACCATGTGGCAAACTTGCTTAAAACATAGTAAAACAGAAAACGGACAGAGGACCCTTTCTTTTTCTTTAAGACTGGGAATCATCCGCCCGTACTAATATATAATCGTTGTTCTTATAGCACTAGTATATCATGTATCTTTGAAAAAAACGTGTAGTTTGTTTTCGAAGATTTAGCCGCCAAGACTTAAACTAGCCTGTGAAAGAGGCCAATATTTTACATCTACTTTACCTACTAATTGCGTTTGGGAAATAAAACCAAATGAACGGCTGTCTAAACTCTCGCCACGATTATCTCCCATAACAAATAGCTTTCCGTCCGGAACCTTAGCCTCGCCAGTTATCTCTTTAAGTGTAAAGTCTTCTGTTTGCGGCTTGTTACTTAACGTAGCTTGAGCATAATCTTGCAAAAAACCTTCTTCCACATAGTCCCCATTTATATATAATTTATCATTTTGATATTGAATGGTATCTCCTGGGATCCCAATAACCCTTTTTACGTAATCCTCTTTTTCATTGGCTCGAAAAACGATAACATCAAATCGATCGACTTCGGTTAAATCATACACAAATTTGTTTACCATCAGCAAATTACCATCATCCAGAGTGGGCTCCATGGATTCACCTTCTACGACGTAACTAGCAAACAAAGCCGATCGACTGACAAATATAATCATGGCCCCAAGCAAGAAAACTGCGACCACTTTCCGATATTTATTTTTCATTCTTATCTTCCTCCAGAGTAATTTCTACTAATAGCTTACCCTAGAAAGCGATATTTTAATCTTGCTGAGAGTCTGATTCTTCACGCAACTGCGCTTTTTTCTGCAATCGTTTTTCAATATACTTTCCTACCATCCAAAATAGGACGATACATCCACCAATGACAATGGTTTTTACTGGATTTTTTGCAAATTCCATAATGCTCGAACCTACATAGGCAATAGAGAAAATCATGACGGATTTCCCCATGATCACGGCTAATATGAATTGTTGCGTACTGATTTTAGACAACCCAGAAACGACGTTAATAACAGATGATGGAGAAAACGGAAAACACATTAATAAAAATAATGGCCCAAATCCATGCCTTTCCAGCCACGCGGTTACTTTCCTCACCTGTTTATTTTTACGGATCACTATAAAAATCTTCCGATCACCCAGTTTGCGAATAATTAAAAAAACGAGTATCGCCCCAAGTGCGGATCCTGCCCAAGATAAAATAAACCCTTCCAGCAGCCCATAAGCAGCTGCATTAGCAAATACAAACACAACTAAAGGCAGAAACGGTAAAAATGCTTCAATAAACGGTAATAAAATACCTGGAAGCGGTCCTAAGCTCTCATAGTTTTGCAACAGTTCCATTATGTACTCATCAAAGTTTTCACTATCAAAAATCATTTCCCAATCGGATAGTTGGATGTCTAATAAAAACATGTAGTAAATCTCCTCGATATATGAATGTCATTTTTCCTTAATATAAAGTTTTAACACATTTAAGGAAAGCGTATAGAAGTTACCAGCAAAGTGAATCTTTCCAAACCTTTTCATCGCCATTCTTCCCTATAGTAAATAGTTAGATGTTATAAAGCTTTGCGCCCCACGAAGTGCGAGATCAAACAAGCAGAAATTTTGGTTCACTTTTTCGATATATTTGCCCTTTTGTCAGTGAGTTAAACCTTCTCTATTACATGTAAACTATTTCTATTTTAATGGAAAAGAACAAATATGCATAGTCCTATCATTCATATTGCCACTTTCTTTTCTTTTTAAATCATTATGAATTGAATTTTTTTATGACTATCGCATATACTATCGTTATAGGAACAAACGTTCTCGTAAAAGGAGGGGCCTTTTTGCGCTACTTAAATGAAGATGAATTGGCGTTAGCATCACGTTTTCTGTTTCTTTCCATGACTATTGTTGTCATCCAACAAGATATTTACTTCCTACAAGCAGGGGGATTTAAAGCATTTAAAATAAAAGAGGCATACTTAGAAGTCTTAAAAAAAATGGAACATCTCGCACTTCAGGAACGAAAAAGCTTGCGAAAAACCATGCAACAAAAACAGATACAGGTTGTGAAGCTTGATAAGAACGACTCATTTTCATCTTATTTGTTTCTGTGTCAAGGTCGTGAGGAGAAACGAAGTTATTTTAATCCAGCCATCCGAAAGAAGGTAAAACTTATTTTTGAGGAGTTGATGGAAAAATCAATTCTGGTTGATCGATATGCTTCTTTAAAAACTTGAGGCGGTTATTTAATAAATAACGGAATTGAGCTGTTCGCTGAATTTGATTTAACATGGATCCGTATGAAATTTCTAACACAATGCTTTTTCCATTATGAAAGATAATTTCAGTATCATATTCGTCCTTTTTTTGAACTTGGTCAATATGGGAATGAGCAATCCACGTACACTGCGAACTAGATGGAGAAATGGTAGGGAAAAAATACATACCGCTCAGCGGATCGACGGTAATCGGTGCTTTATGCGTGATTCCACAAATATCACGTGTTCCATCTTGCCTTCCTTTAAGACTACTTCCAAAATATTTACATGCATGGTCAATCATCTTACTTGGTGTACAGCCAACTGCATATTCTCCCTGTTCTTCAAGCACCATCGTCATTGGTTTATTATTAGAATCACGTTGGGCAACCAATGCAGCAGTAAAGGGGGTGATTTCTGGGGGTTCTGTATAAAAGTTAAACATATTTTCATCCTTTCCTAGTAGAAAAGAAAGTGGCTTATATATTAAATTACCAAACTTCTGTGGAAAAAGAAAGGACAAAGGCGCGGGTCGCCCGTTTAGCAACGTAGCGAATGAACGAATCAACTAAAAATAAAGGACTCATGCCACTAAAACAGGGGTATGCCGACGTCTGGGGGGGGGCAAGCCCGTTTTTAGTCGGCCTTCCTCTTAGCGACGAAACGATGAGACCTTATCGTAGGGCGCATTTCTAAAGTCGCCTAGTTGCTGGGCTCATGCGCCGGACGTGACTAGTCGGTTATTTCGCTATCCACAAGCACCTCATTTTATAGATTCCTATACAACAATAAAGCGAATTTTCTATTTCGTTTATGTATTCGTTATTCAAAACGAACAAAAATTATATTTTAAAAGTTATCAAACAAAGCTAGGCTCACCATAGAAGGAAAAACCAAGTTTGCTAATCGATTAAGCTCCAAAAGGGAAGGCAGCATATAATAAATCTCTCCCTTCTACACTCTATAAAGTGAATCTTCCACCAGTGGGAGTTTTCATTCTCCCCACGGCTTGTTAGTACCGTAATGGTATGACCTAAAGACCTCTTACGAAACAGGGCATTATGGTGCTGTTAGCCCCCGCTTAGACTTGTTGCAATACAAATCATCCAAAATACGGAAGTGGGAGTCTTACAGCACCTTATACACGGGATAAAAGCTTCGATGTCTGCGGCAAACACCAAATCTCTTCTTTTTATTGAAGCACTTGTTCACGTAGATTTTTCCTTAAAATTTTCCCTGTTGTATTCTTTGGTAATTCATCCAAAAATATTATATTTGCGGGAACTTTATATTTAGCTAAATAGGTTTGACAAAATGCTGTTAAGTCCTCTTTCGTTAAATTAGGACTATCTGTCACGACAAAACATTGTACTGCCTCACCAGTTTCTGGATCAGGAGAACCTAACACAGCTACTTCTACCACATTAGGATGACGATAAAGAACTTCTTCCACTTCACGAGGGTAAACATTATAGCCCCCTACTAGTATCATATCTTTTTTGCGGTCCACAATATAAAAGTACCCTTCTTCATCCATGCGCGCCATATCCCCTGTATATAACCAACCATCTTTTAAAACTGCTTTTGTTTCCTCTGGAAGTTTGTAGTAACCTAGCATGACATTTGGTCCGCGGACAATTAATTCGCCTACTTCACCAGTAGCCACTTCTTCCCCCCACTCATCCACCACCTTATTTTCAACTCCTTGGATACTACGACCAATAGATCCAGGTTTACGTGGACGGTCTAATGGATTGAAGCAAGTGACTGGAGAAGCCTCGGATAACCCATACCCTTCAGAAATCTTCACATCAAAGGCTTGCTCAAATCCTTTTAATAAAGCTACAGGCATAGAAGCACCTCCAGAAATACAGAAGCGAATAGTTAAAAATGGATTTTCTTGATCACTGCTTTTTGCTTGTAATAAATAATTATACATGGTTGGTACACCAGCAAAAATGGTTGCTTGATATGTTTTACTTAATGCAAATACAGCAGATGGTGAGAATTTCGGTAGAATAAGAATGGTTCCTCCATTCATTAATGGTGCATTAACCGACACTGTTAAGCAAAACACATGAAACATAGGTAAAGCCGCAATTACTTTATCCCCATCATTTATACTTAGATAATCAGCTACATCCTTTGCGTTGGAATATAGATTATGGTGGGAAAGCACCGCTCCCTTTGGTGCACCTGTTGTACCTGATGTGTACAAAACAATAGCCGGATCATGTTTATGTAATTCTGGACCGAAAAAATGAGGCTTCCCCAACTGAAGAACTTCTGAAAAAGCGTGCATTTTTTGCTGCGAAATCGATACTGTCTGTTCCTCTGCCCCGGAATCACAAACAATATAATGCGAAATATCTAACTCACGATCCATAGCCTGAAATTTTTCTAACAATCTGTCTAACGTTATGACAGCTTGTACATCGCCATTATGTAATATATAGTTCATTTCAGTTGGTGTATATAATGGATTGATTGGGATAACTACTAAGCCTAGGCGTAAAGCACCATATAGACCAATAATATAATACGGACTATTCCCAACCACCAAAGCAATATGGTCACCTTTTTTATAGCCGAGCGACGCCAAACCAGAGGCAAATAATGTCACCACTTGATTAAGTTCTTGATAACTTGTCATGTTATGCTCAAAAATGTAGGCTGGCTTTTCCGCATATTCCTGTGCCGTTATGGACAATTGCTCGCTGATATTCATATTATTCCCCCTTACTCACTAAAAATGAATGAATAATCATTCATTTTAGCGGAGCTTGAAATTTTCTCTTTCACATATCCCCGTCAAAACTATACGAATCGTTAAACAATTCAATTATATACGAGGTGCGTTTTCAAATCAAGCGGAAACGCTGTCAAAAAGAGATGCATTATCAGCCCGTAGAAAAATGAAAGGGCATGAGTCCAATATAGTTTTGGAGCTCATACCCACGTTTAGATAATAAATTTCATTATATAAAAGTATTCACTTAGTTACCGTTTTTTTCACATTAATAAATTAAATGTATAAAGTCTTCCTTGGTTATCTTTCCTAAATAACGAGGGACATCAACATCTGCTAATGCTTCTTCTATCGCTTCTTGTTGATGACGAACACCAATTAATTTATTTTCCAAGACACTAATTTCTCCGACTCCAAAAAAATCACCGTAAATTTTACAGTTTTCAATCATTCCTTTTTTCACATCCAAACGGACATCAACAAGACCTGCATCAAATTTATGGGAGGCTTGAATATTAAACGAAGGTGACTTTCCATAATTCCATTCCCAGTTATTATAGCGTTCACGAGAAATTTGCTTCACATTTTCCCAATCTTCTTCTGTTAATTCATAACGAGGAACTTCGGAGATATCCTCTACATCAAACACATGACGTAAAATGACTTGTTTAAATTCATCCATAGAAATTTTTTGTTCCAGAAATTCGGATATATTTGCTACACGGCTTCGAATAGACTTAATTCCTTTTGACGCTATTTTTTCCTTATTGACTTTAAGAGCTGATACAACATTTTCAATTTCTGAATCAAGCATAAGCGTTCCGTGACTGAACATCTTTCCTTTGGTTGCGTACATAGCATTCCCCGAAATTTTACGACCTTCTACAACTAAATCATTACGCCCTTTCAATTCTGCTGGTACGCCCAATTTATTTAAAGCTTCTACTACCGGCTGTGTGAATTTAGCAAAATTTTGAAAGCTGTTTCCATCATCTTTGGTAATAAAGCTGAAGTTTAAATTTCCTTCATCATGGTAAACAGCGCCACCGCCAGATAAACGACGCACCACTTTAATATCATGCTCGTTGACATATTGTGTATTTATTTCTTCAATGGTATTTTGATTTCGCCCAATGATAATGGAAGGTTGGTTCACATAAAACAGCAAAAATGTGTCTGTTTCACCAAAGTTTTCTACAATATATTGTTCTAACGCTAAGTTCATAGACGGATCTAAAATACCTTTATTATCTATAAATTTCATACCTAGTATGCTCCTTCCAACGTTTGGAAAATAAAATTTTTCTAGTTCTGATCCAGAAATCCGACAAAAGTGCACAAATTCGCGTACGTCATTTCGATGGTGATAGATAGAAATACATGTATCTCGCATATAAGGTGCTGTAAGACTCCCACTACAAGAATTGAAGAATACATGCTGCAACAAATCGAAGTGGGAGATAACAGCACCTAAACGCCCTATTTCGTAAGAGGGCTTTAGGTCATACCATTACGATACTAACAAGCCGTGGGGATGAAAGATTCACTTTATATCGCAGATCCAAACAGACGCCGCTATTGCTGAAATCCATTTAACAACTTTTTTGTATATCCACTTATAGTTTAATAAAAAACGCATAAGGAAGCAAAAGAATTCCCTCTAGGTTTCTTAAAACGAAAATATACTAAAAATTTAAACACGTTTAGTCTCGTATAGAATATTTTTAGTAACAAACTGTATACATGGATAAAGGCTACAAAATAATAGAATTCATCATTTTAATAAACTTTACGAACATTATCTTCACAAAAACATCAGACATACGTTTTAAACAGAAATTGTTATAATACAGCCACAATTAGTTAAACGCTCATCTCATTTCCCCTATACTATAGGCTTTATTTGATGGTATCCATACCACAGATTATCAGTAATTATAAAAAATAAACATTTTTGTTGTAACACAGTATTGACTTTTTACATACTGTTATATTACAATGAATCATAATTACTTAAGAGGAGGAATTCCTAATGATGAACGTTCTTGAGTTTTTCAGAAACCTACCTAAGAAAAAATGTAGTAAATGTGGTCATGATATGATTGAAAAAGCAGATTGCTATGGAAATTTATGTGATGATTGCGACCATCCAGCCAGATAGAAGAATTTATCCTGTAAGACCATCCCTTCCATCCTGCAAGTTAAAGCTTAAGAGAGTGGATGGAAGATCCAACTACAGTAATGTCTGGCTCAGCTCAGAGATCTTTCGTTCATACCATCGCGGTACTACCAATCAAATATGCAGTGAATCCTTTTTTACACTATAGGAAAGTATAAGATTTTTTTGGTTTATAGTATGAGAAAAACATAGGCTTCCACCATAAGACTTGGCGACAAGCCAAGTTTTTCTAATAAGATAAGAAACCACCATGGCTCGCCTAAAGCGCGAGCCACCATCTATCATGAAAAACTTTTGCTTTATAATGTTTAGATTCTTAAAATACTGTCTAAAATATATGAGTTAGAGAGTGCTAAATAGAGTTCTTTTTCATACAAAGTATAAAATTTGTTGCTTTGGGATAAGGGAATAACTGAATAGCCACGTCCGGCTTCAGCGCCCAGCAACGATGCGACTTTAGAAATGCGCCCTACGATAAGGCCCCATCGGTTCGTCGCTAAGAGGAAGGCCGACTAAAAACGGGCTTGCCGCCCAGACGTCGGCATACCCCTGTTTTTAGTGGCATGATTCCTTTATCTTTAGTTGATTCGTTCCATTCGCTACGTTGCTAAACGGGCGCCCCGCGCCTTTGTTCTGGGTAAAATCCTTTCTAATATCGTTACAAATTAGAAAATTCAATACCATCTGGTTGGCGATTACTAAATTTTCTTAAAACATCTATCATTATTCCTGCCATTATAATATAATGATATAAAAACAATATTTCGTAACACGTAATTTTTATGTCTAGGTAATAGTTACTTTTTATTTAAGAAAGGGGAAGCGTGAATGGTTAAACGACAAAAACGTTCTGAAGTACCGGAAAAACTCATATGGGATCTTACGGATTTATTTTCTACACATACGGATTGGGAGAATGAATTACAAGCGATTCAGCAAGATGTGGAACAATTCAGTTCTTATAAAGGAGAATTAGGAAAAGAGGCTTCCACACTGCATCAATGCATGGAAGCATACGAGACTTTTCAAAAAAGGGTTATCCGTGTAGCAACTTATGCTAATTTACGAAACAGTACCGATGGAACAGATCCAACTCGTCAGCAAGACAGTGCAAAAGTTGCTCAAGCATTAGCAAAAATCCAGGCACAGCTTTCTTTTATTCAATCGGAAATTCTTGAAATACCTACCGAAACAATTGGTGAATTTGTCAAACAACACCCTGCATTAGCAACTTACCGCAAAATGCTTGCCGACTTGATAGAAAAGAAGCCTTATACTTTATCTCCGCAAATAGAAGAACTGCTCGCTGCTCTTTCAGAAGTGCATAACGCTCCATATATGATCTATCAGCGAAGCAAATCATCGGATATGGTATTTGCGTCAATTTCTGATGAACAAGGCAATGAACTTCCTATGTCTGCTGCATTATATGAAGATCGTTATGAGCTAACAGCAGACAACACTGCTCGTAGAAACGCATATCACTCTTTTGTACAAACTCTTCAGCAATATCAGCATACATACGCTGCTATTTATGCAACAGAGGTTACCAAGCAAGTCGTCATGGCGCAGCAACGTCATTATGACAATGTAACCGATATGCTATTACATCCGCAGCAAGTTACAACAGATATGTACCATAATCAGCTTGATGTTATTCAAACAGAACTCGCACCTCATATGCAACGATTTGCGCGCTTAAAACAAGAGCAGCTAGGTCTGGATGAACTATATATGTGTGACCTAAAAGCGCCGCTTGACCCAAGCTTTAATCCGGTAACAACATACGAAGAAGCAACAGCTACTATTATTGAAGCTCTTGGTGTAATGGGTGAAGACTATCAACAAGTGATGAAACAAGCTATCGAAAATCGTTGGATCGACTTGGCTGATAATGTCGGAAAAGCAACAGGCGCTTTCTGTTCGAGCCCTTATGGAGTACACCCGTATATTCTGATTACTTGGACAGACACGATGCGCGGAGCATTTGTATTAGCACATGAATTAGGCCATGCAGGGCATTTTTACTTTGCGGGAAAAGCACAGACTTTATTTAATACGCGTCCTTCGACATACTTTATTGAAGCACCTTCTACATTAAATGAGCTTCTGCTTGCTCATCATCTATTAGCTAAGACAGATGATGAGCGAATGAAACGCTGGATTATCACCCAATTATTAGGAACGTATTATCATAATTTTGTTACGCATTTACTTGAAGCTGAATTTCAACGAAGAGTTTATACTTTAGCAGAAAGTGGAACGCCTTTAACTGCAAAAGTTCTCTCCGAGCAAAAGATAGAAGCTTTAGCAAATTTCTGGGGAGATACCGTTACGATTGATGAAGGAGCAGGGCTCACTTGGATGCGCCAGCCGCATTACTACATGGGTCTCTATCCTTATACGTACTCCGCAGGGTTAACAGTTTCAACCGCTGTAGCACAGACGATTCAAAAAGAAGGCGCTCCCGCAGCCAAACGATGGATAGAAGTGTTAGAGTCAGGAGGAACGCTTAAACCACTCGACTTGATCCAAAAAGCTGGTGTAGATATGTCCACACCAGATGCGATTAAGCAAGCTGTTGCCTTCGTAGGTTCACTTGTTGATCAGTTGGAAACAAGCTATCGAGAAGAGAAGCAGGAGCGATAAAGTGAATCTTCACTCATCCCCCACTGATTGTTAGAGGAACGAATCGGGGTATTTAGGTGCTGTTAATCTCCCACTTAGACTTGTTGCTCTACAGGTTATCCAACTCCTGAAGTGAGAGTCTTACAAGCACTTTATATACGGGATAAAGTGAACTTGTATAGCTTTCCTTGATGAGAGAAGAACCCTAAAGCTAGCTTTAGGGTTCTTCATTTTTTGCACTATAGGAATGTATAAAATTTTATTAGGGTTTTATAGTTGAACAAAGGCGCAGGGCGCCCGTTTAGCAACGTAGCGAATGGAACGAATCAACTAAAGATAAAGGAATCATGCCACTAAAAACAGGGGTATGCCGACGCCTGAGCGGCAAGCCCGGTTTTAGTCGGCCTTCCTCTTTGCCGCGAACCGATGAGGCCTTATCGTAGGGCGCATTTCTAAATTCGTATCGTTGCTGGGATCATGTGTGGACGTGACTATTCGGTTATTTCATTATCCATAAGCACCTAAGTTTATACTTTCTTATTCTTTAAGAAAAACTACGTCTATCGGCAAACTATTAAGTAAGAATTAACTTTGTTAACGTAAAACAAAATGCAATGCTTCCTGAGCCGTTCTTTCTCCTTGTTCGATACAGTCGGGAATACCTTGCCCATCGTAGGAACAACCTGTTAAAAAGACACCTGGAATTTGCGTAGCAGCTTGTTTTCTTATTTCAGCAAGTCTTTCTAAATGCCCAACTGTATACTGTGGTCTGCCATTTCGCCAACGCGTAACAACACTAAACATAGGATTTCCCTTTAATTTCATTGCTTTGTGTAAATCTTTTAATACAAGGTTTGTCAAAGCATCATCTGACTCTTCCACAATTGCTTCTTCGCCAGGTCTACCAACATAACAACGCAACAAAACTTTTCCATCCGGCGTCGTTAATGGCCATTTTTTATGCGTCCACGTACAAGCAGTAATGTGATAATTACTGTTTTTACCGACAAGAAAACCTGTTCCATCTATATCCTTCTTTATTTTCACCTTATCAAATGCCAACACTATATTCGCTGTAGACGTGGCAGGAACATCTAAAAATGGTTTAAAGATATCATATTGACTGAACATTTTTGGCACTGTGAAATGCGGTGTAGCCATAATCACAGCGTCTGCTCTGTATACGCCCCCATCACTTAGCAATAAATGGTAGCCATGTTCTTTTTTCTCAATATGGTCCACTGCTGTTTCTAAAGTAATGTTTTCTTCGCCAATCGTTTCCCTTAACCGATCAACTATTGTACCTAATCCGTTTTGAAATGAAAAGAACGCACCTGGTGCAGGCTCCTTCGTCGTTTCCTGCTTCGCTTGAGGAATGGTTTGCTTTAATCCTTTGATTAAACTACCATACTCTTTTTCCAATTGGAGAAATTGTGGATAGGATGCTTTTAAACTCATTTCCTCAATGTTTCCCGAATGAATTCCAGATAATAGCGTTTCAATCTGATTATGAAGCAATTCATTACCAAAGCGCCGTCTAAAAAAAGCTGCTAACGATTCGTCCGTCTCATCTTTTCTTTTTCCTTTCCACAAATCTGCTAACGCCCTCATTTTTCCTTTTGGAGAGATTAATGTGGAAGACAACACTGAACGAGCGCTCTTTGGAATGCCCATAAATGTGTCCTGTGGCATACGATGGAATTTATTACCTTTTAAAATATAGGATTTACCTGTAGCATTACGAACGATTTGATCCTCAAGTCCTAACTCGTTTACTAATTTCATAGCAGGGTTTTTTCGAATTAACATCGAGTCAGCACCTTGTTCGATAGTAAAGCCATCCCGTTGCAATGTCCTTATTTTGCCTCCTAATCGACTGCTTGCCTCGACAAGCTTTACCTTGTAAGGAAGCTGCTTTTCAGCGATCTCTTTTTGTAAATAGTAAGTGGCAGATAAGCCGGTTATTCCGCCACCTATAACGACGAATTGCTTCGGATTATTCATTTGCTTCACGCTTTACTTGTTTTAATACGACATCGCTTAATGTGTTAATAAATTGCGGATGTGTATTTGGCATTGCCGGACGATAATAAGCAACACCTATTTCATCACAAACCACTTTACATTCATAATCATTGTCATACAATACTTCTAAATGATCCGCAATAAATCCTACTGGAGCATAAACAAACGCTTGGTACCCCTTTTGCTCATAAAGGTCTCTCGTGAGATCTTGTACATCTGGTCCTAACCAAGGATCAGGTGTATTTCCTTCACTTTGCCACCCTATTTCATAATTCGTAATCCCAGTTGCCTCTGAAATCAATTTTGCTGTTTCTTCTAATTGCTGCGGATATGGATCACCGTTCTGCAAGATTTTTTCAGGCAAGCTATGTGCGGAAACAATAAGTACAGCTTTTTCTCGTTCTTCTTCTGTCATCTTTCTATAGACATCAGCAATTTGATCAGCCCAATATTTAATAAAGCCAGGCTCATCGTACCAACTTTCTACAGAAGTAATCATGATGCCGTGTTTTTTAGCTTCCTCATTAGCTCGTTTATTATAGGATTGTACACTAAATGTAGAGTAGTGTGGCGCCAAAACAATCGATACTGCTTCTTCCATGCCATCTTCCGCCATTTGCTGAACTGCATCCTCAATAAATGGTTCAATATGTTTTAACCCAGTATATGCTTTAAATTCATACTCATTCTGGACGGCATTTAAGGTCGCTTCCAGCTTTTCCACTTGCTGATTCGTAATTTTTGCTAGTGGGGAAATACCGCCAATTGCTTTATAACGGTCTTTTAAATCTTGTAGTGCCTCTTCCTCAGGCTTTCTACCATGGCGAATATGTGTATAATAACGCTCAATATCCTCTTCTTTATATGGCGTTCCATAAGCCATAACTAATAATCCCATTCTCTTTCTTTGCATGATTCCACACCTCTCAAATAAAAAATTTCCGTTTTATTTACATCTCTCGATTGGTATATTCATGAATAAAAGCAGTTAGCTGTTTTAACGTAGCCGGCTGAATATCTGGCGTTACACCATGTCCTAAATTAAATACATGGTTCCCATCCGCTAAGCCTTCATCCAGGATTGCTTGCGTTCGTCTCTCTATCGTTTCCCATTCTGTTAACAAAATGGCTGGGTCCAAATTCCCTTGCAGTACCTTTGTTACACCCATTTTTCTTGCTTCTTGTATCGATGTGCGCCAATCAAGCCCGACAACATCCACTGGTAAATCATTAAATTCCATTAATAGATGACGAGCCCCCACACCGAAGATAATTAATGGAACCCCATGCCTTTGAAGTTCAGAGAATATTCTTGTCATCACGGGTTTAATAAAAATACGATAGTCAGCAGCATTTAAGCTGCCAACCCAGGAATCAAAAATCTGGATTGCTTGGGCACCAGCTTCTATTTGTGCATCAACATACGTAATCGTCATATCGGCTAACTTATCCATTAATAAAAACCACGCGTCTCGATGCTGATACATAAACGATTTCGTTTTACTGTAATTTTTTGATGGGCCTCCTTCAATCATATAGCTTGCTAACGTAAAGGGGGCTCCACTAAAACCGATCAAAGGTACTTGTAACTGCTCTTCTGTTAACAAGCGAATAGTATCGAGTACATAAGGCACATCTGCTTGCGGATTAATGGTACCAAGTTTTTCTACATCATGAATGGAATTAATCGGATTATGAATCACTGGCCCGATACCTGACTTGATTTCCACATCAATTCCTATTGCAGGCAGTGGAGACATAATATCTTTGTACAAAATTGCTGCATCAACATGATAATTTTCAACTGGTAGTCTTGTTACATACGCACATAATTCCGGCTGATGGGTAATTTCAAATAACGAATATTTTTTCTTTAACTCCCGGTACTCAGGTTGCGATCTTCCAGCCTGGCGCATAAACCAAGCAGGTGTATAATTCGTAGCCTCCCCTTTATAAGCTCGAATAATTGTATCATTAAATATGTTTGACATGCCATCCATCCTTTTTCACGTTCTTCATTTCCAATCTAACTATAACCATTACTTAGAAATGTGTATAGTATTGCCTGGAAATTGTCATTATTTTGTCTAAATTATGATTACCAACTAAGGGTTACCGTTTCAGACGGAGCACCTTCTGTTTTCGTTAACGGATCATACGGAACAACATAGTACTCTTTTGCGTTTAGCAATGCATCTTCCACAGTAAATTCCGTTTTTCCTTCGACCTCGCCAATCCGTTTATCAATTCCTTCTTCTTCCCTGTAAATTCGATATATGACTCGCTCATCGTCTGACCCTTGCCATGTTATTTTCCCTCGAAATAATGCCAGACTTCCAAAAGCGTAGTTAGCTCGTACATGTTTAATCTCTGGAAGTACAATCGGTTTAGGTAAAGCAGCCACTTCCTCTGGTTTAACAAATGAATCCGCCAACGGCTCTTGTTGATCAAGTTTAGTTAAGATCGCCTTCGCCAGTTTCGTCGGGTACGCACTTCCACCTGATAAATAGTGTTGTTTATCTGTTTGGTCATAACCCATCCACAATGCCAAGGCATATTTTGGTGTATACCCTGCAAACCAAGCATCTTTCACTTTTCCTTTCACTTGCGGGTGCTGTGTCGAACCCGTTTTCCCAGCTAATGCTTTTTCAAAGCTCCCTGCAGTCGCTGTTCCTGACTTAACGGTCTGTTGTAGCATTTCTGTCATATTCCAAGCTACTTGAGGACTGAATACTTTTTCTGTTTCTAATTTTGCTTGAAACAATTTATGTCCTTGTTGGTCCATAATCTGGTGAATAGAATGAGCTTTTACCACATTCCCTTGCTGTGCAAAACTGGTATAGCCTTCCATTAATGCGGCTGGCGTTACCCCTGTAGATAAACCACCTAAAGCAATTGCTAATCCTTCATCTTTTATAGGGAGATGGAGTTTTTTTAAATATTTCTTGGAGTTTACAATCCCAATTTCGTTTAACAGCCATACAGCAGGCGCATTTTTGGAATAAATGACCGCATCATAAATCGAAACAACACCATCATATTGATCATCATAATTTTTAGCAGTATAACCATCGTAGGTTCGTTTTTGATCAGGTATTAATGTGTAAGGATGATATTTTTCTTTCATCATGAGCGCAGGTCCGTAAACAGCTAGTGGTTTGAAGGTTGAACCTGGTTGCCTGGAAATTGTCGCCCGATTCAATTCGCCAAACGTAAAATCTCGCGCGCCAATGACAGACACAATCTCTCCTGTTTTATGATCCATCATCGTGAAAGCACCTTGCACATCCTTTGTACTTCCAGGGAAATACGTATCATTTTGAAATTGCTCGTGAGCGATTTTTTGAGCGTCCGCATCCACATTAACAACCAGACGATAACCACCTTGTTGTAATTCCTCTAATGATAAATGGTGCTCTTGGGCTGCTTCCTTCATGACAAAATCAGTATAATCGGACCACCATGGCTCAGGATTCCATTTATTTACTTGTATATCCAGCTCCTGTTTTTCTGCTTTATTGCGCTGTTTTGAGCTTATAGCACCGACATCATTCATCGCATAGAGTACCGTGTTCCGACGGTTTATCGCTTTTTCGGGATGGTTTATCGGTGAATACCCATTCGGTGCCTTAACAAGACCTGCTAACAGCGCACCTTCCTCGATAGATAGCTCCGTCACATCTTTAGAAAAGTAATAATCAGCAGCTGTAGCAATACCATAAACACCATGACCAAAATAAATTTCATTTAAATACAGTTCTAAAATACGATCTTTAGACAGCGTCTGCTCTAGATAAACTGCTGCCATAACTTCTTTTGTTTTACGAAGCCATGTTTTCTCATGGTTCAAAAATAAATTTTTGACGAGCTGTTGCGTAATGGTGCTAGCGCCTTCCACCTTCTGCATTGCCAAAATATCTTTGTAGACGGCACGAAAAACAGAGCGAAAGTCGACTCCTTCATGATCATAAAATCGTCGGTCTTCAATGGCAATAAAAGCATCTTGCACATGTTCAGGAATTTCATCTAACGTAGTCAACGTCCGATTTTCATTATACAGTCTACCAATTACCTTACCATCCTTCGTTTCAATCGTTGTCGTTGCATCCAAAAAGAACTGCTCATCATCAACAATCAGTCGACCACCAAATATAATCGCAGCATAACCGACGAATCCTAATACTATCAATAATAAACTACTATATAAAATAATTTTCCATTTTTTCAATAAGCGTGAGCGCTTCTTCTTCCTTCTCTCTATTCTGCTCATTGGTTCACCTCTACACTATCACTCCTACATTATACGACACAATGCTACAATCTTAAAGTATTTATATTTCATATTAAATAATAATTGTTTCAATTTTTTCTTGTTATATAATATGTGTTGGGACAAGCAAATAACTGAAAACTTTAAGGAAAATACACGAGTCAATTTGATGGGAACAGCTCAAAATCAGAAGTAACCTTCATCACATTAGTTAATGGAAAATGTACATATCTTTATAAAATAAAGAAGCTATCATTTGACTTGGAACCCATTCACTAAGTTAGTATAGTAGTAGCACCCTTGCTTCCTCTGTAAAGCAACACGAGAAATCTTAGCACTAAAGTCGTTTTCACACTTAAAAAGCAGAAACCGCATCCAGAATTAAAACACACTAAATTGTTCAGACATTCCTACAGTCTATGTAACCGCATACGAAATTTTTGGGCTTATCGTCCCGCCAAACTATTTAAATAGAAAAGGAGGCAATCCAATGCTTGCTCACATGACAAATGGTACCGCAGATTTTTTGCAAAAATTAATTGATAAACATTCAGGTAAAAGGATTTGGCTGATGCATGCTGAATCTAGTTCACTCGCTTATTATGAAGATCAAGCGAAAAGCATTTTTGTATCTGGAAGAGACTATGATATTTTAATCAAGAATGGAGAAATACAAGCGGAAGGTTATGTCGTTATGAATAACATACCTGTAACAGAGGAAGGTCAACCGGTTTTTGAACATCAGTTTCAAAACCGAAGGCACGATATGGAAAAGATGCCAGGATTTCAAGCATTTCGTCTGTTAAAACCGAAAAAAGGAAATACCTACGTTGTGTTTACACAATGGCGCTCTGTACAGGATTTCGAAAACTGGAAAACGTCGGATCATTTTAAACAAGCACATAAAAATACGTCTGTTAAGCCACCTGATTACTATGCGGACCGCCCATTTTTAACCGCTTATCATATGACTGTTGAAGATGACAACTGATTCTCCGCGGGGCGCCCGTTTAGCAACGTAGCGAATGGAACGAATCAACGAAAGATAAAGTGAACCTTCAATCAGCGGGGTTTTCTTCATCCCCGCTGATTGTTAGTACCACCAGGGTATGACCTAAAGGCCCTTGAACGAATCGGGGATTTAGGTGCTGTTACCTCCCGCTTCGACTTGTTTAGCTCTACATCTTCCATTCTTGAAGTGGGAGTCTACAACGCCTTTTTACGGGATAAAGGAATCATGCCACTAAAAACAGGGGTATGCCGACGCCTGAGCGGCAAGCCCGTTTTTAGTCGGCCTTCCCCTTAGCGACGAACCGATGATGCCTTATCGTAGGGCGCATTTCTAAAATCGCCTCGTTGCTGGGCTCGGCTCATACGCCGGACGTGACGATTCGGTTATTTCTTTATCCACAAGCACCTCATTTTATCGTTTCTTATCTTACTAGAAAACCAGCTAAATAAAAGCTGGTTTTCTAGTAAGCTCTTCACTATTTTACTTGGTTACATATTGATCGAAAAAGGTTTGAAAATTTTCCTCTCCCTGATCACCGACAATGCGAGATACCTCTTTGCCATCTTCAAAGTGGACTAAAGTCGGTGTAGAATCAATTGCATAGACATCCCATTGGTCTTTAAATTCTCGTAAATTCATTTTTTTCATATCAATCTCATTATCTTCTGCTAACGGAACGAGATATGGAGTGGTTGCTTGACAATGCGAACATAATGGATCGTAAAAATAAACTGTTACAGGATCGCCACTGTCTACTTTTTCTTTTAGCTCATCTGGCATAATTTGATTTTGATAGTTTGGATCATCTAATTGGTCAATCGTACCTTGGTGCAACTCTTTATCTCCATATGGATTGTTATTATCTTCAACTGCTTGCTTATTTTTATAATCGATAACAAAATATAAGCCTGCAAATAAAATAACAATGACACCTATAAAAATAGTTATTTTTTTGCCCATGATTTCAGCTCCTTTTGAGAAGAGGTTCTACGACATTATATATTACTCATTTTCTCTAGTAAATCATTCTGCCAATTTTATTTAGTTTTCACTCTAAAATAGAAAAATTTAACTTAATTCCTTGTTTTGTATGTACGAATTAAGCTGACATGCAACACAAAGATAATGATAAATGCTGTTCCCGCTAAAAAGGGAATCGTGATAAAGTCTAACAGATTAATATAGACGACATTGCACGGTACGACACCGCACGCCCGGCCTGCCTCCTTTAACGCTGGAAGCTTTTGCACAAGATAATGATAAGTCGACACAAACATTCCTATTCCACTCAGAATTAAACCTGGAAGTGCCATAGATACATCTCTTTTAAACACTGCTACTCCATAAATGATGACAAGTGGATACATCAATATTCGTTGTATCCAGCATAACTCACAGGGCGGATACCCCATTATTTCAGAAAAAAATAAACTTCCAAGTAAAGCAACAAAAGCTTGTGCCCAAATAAGCAGCAGTAGATTTTCTTCCTTTTTCGATAGTTTCACCATGGATATATCCTTTCTCCAAGAATGATCGTTCTGTGCGACAATAAAGTGAATCTTCCACCAGTAGGGGGGTTCTTCATTACCTACTAGTGTTGTTAGGCACCACAAGGAAATAGCGCTGTTATCTCCCAATTAGGCTTGTATAGTATGGATTTTCCTAATTCTTGAAGCAGCAGTCTTTCAGCACCTTATAGTGGGCTTCCCATATTTTGTTTCAATAGTATTATACAAATAGAGACGAAGAATAGCAAAGAAGGAATGTTAAGAAATTTTCTCACATTCCATTTTATGTCCTTTACTTACTATATAATTACATTCAACAGAAAATAAATCGATACAAAAAATAATGATTTATACTTATTTAAGATGAAACAACCGATTGCGATGTACATAAACAGCTGCTTGTGTGCGATCACTTACTTCAAGCTTTGACAATATATTACTCACATGAGTTTTTACTGTTTTAATTCCAATATATAATCGTTCACTTATTTCCTGATTCGTTAATCCATTTCCAATACATAATAAAACTTCAAATTCTCGGTCAGTTAAATATTCATGTGGCTTTTTCTCGCCTGTGCGAAAATTGCTCATCCATTTCCCAGCTACTTTTGGTTCAATCACTGCTTCTCCCTGATAAGCTTTTTTAATTGCTTCGGTAATTTCGGTAGCTGAGGATGTTTTTAATAAATAACTAAATGCTCCGGCCTCTAGTGCAGGGAATATTTGCTCGTCATCATAAAAGCTCGTTAAAATAATAACTCTACACTCTGGATACTGCTGCATAATTTGAGCTGTTGCCTCTATTCCGTTTCCCTCTTCCATAATTAAATCCATTAAAACAACATCTGGACGATGTTGTAAACTGATCCTAGCTCCTTCCTTCCCATTTGCCGCTTGTCCGATTACCTCAATTTCTTTATCTGTGTGCAAATAAGCGACGATTCCTTTTCTTACAATCTCATGATCATCAACGACGATTACCCGAATCATACTTTTCCTCTCCTCTAACAAGGTATACGAATATCGACATATGTCCCCTCTCGTTCACTGGAACGAATTCGAAATGTCCCTCCTAATTCCTCACTGCGTTCCTTCATTGTTTTTAATCCATAAGATGCTTTTCTTTCTTCGTCCACATTAAAACCATTTCCATTATCGCTAATATGAAGCAATAGCTCATCCGAACGATTAGAAATCTGGATGACTACTTTAGACGCATTAGAATGACGCAAAATATTTGCCAGTGCCTCCTGCACAATACGAAATACATGTTCTTCAATTGTCTCCGTAATATTCAGGTTATCAGGTAGTGATAATTGAAAATCGATGTGGCTTTTTTGTTGTAACTCATTTACTAGTTTAATAATTCCCTTATCTAATGGCTCACCTGATAAATAGACGGGGCGTAAATGCAATAATAACGCACGCATTTCTGTTTGCGATTGTAATGCCGCTTTTGCTACCTCCATCATTTGTTTCTTTGCTAATTCGGGAGCTTCATCCAATTGTTTGATTGCCGCTTCGGAAAACATAGCAAGTGCAAATAATTGTTGACTGACAGCATCATGTAAATCCCTTGCAATTCGCTGTCTTTCTTCCATTACGGCAGTCTTATAAGAGTTTTTGGCCATATCAGCTCTTTCATCAGCCATTCGCTGCAAGGACTTTACTTGATCTTGCAGCGCCTCTCCTAATGCATTCATCTCATTGGCTACTCTCGTAATCTCATCGCCTTCTTGAAAATGCAACCGTGATTGATAGTTTCCATTTGCAAATTGAGTAATCTGTGTAGATAAATAATCGAACCGGTATTTCAAATCACCGCCAGATTTAAAACCCGCATAAATAGAAACGATAAGTGCAACTAAGAAATAAAGAAACATAAATAAGAAAATTCCCTTAATGGTTAACCAGGTCGGTTCCAATAAAACATATATTGTTAACAACGTTGCAAGTAACACGATAAATGATAGAAACAGCCCATATAATTGGGAGCGAATATAGCTATAGCGAATACTAGCAAAACGGTGATTCATCCATGCTCCCTCCTCTACACTTGATCGATGCGAATCGATCCAGCTTCAAGTTTAACGGTAAAATCAATTTTGCGCACAGCAAATTCATAGTCCTCACTTTGATACGAAAGCACCCGATGGATCCCCTCTGCGCGTTGTCCTACTACCTCAATTTCTCCTGCTCGTACCATTGCTTGGATTCGAAAAGGGATATGCTCAGGTATTAAGATGGTCACATCTCCTGCTAATGAGCGGATACTAAATGGGATTTCCTGTTCAGGAATAAAAGCTTTGGAGAGATCTAAATAGAAATCTCCAAACAGCGAACTTAGCTTCGTCGGCTCCACTCTCCAATTAGGTCTCGTATATTCATAAGTCCCGATGGAAAACTTAGAAAAAATAGGATCCGTATCTTTTTGATCTTCTTTCTGCCAATTTACATATGAAAAACGATTATCTCGTTTTAAAAATTGAACGCCAATGTAGATAATCAGTAGCGGCCATAGCTTCCATACGTCAAAAAAGCCAAATGACAATACTTCAAATCTATCAAGCAACAGCAGCAAGCCAAACAAAAGGAGAAACGAGCCTGCTACCCAGCTTCCACCCTTTTTACGCATATATTGGATAAGCCACTTCCCGCCAACAAGCACAAAGAAAACAGGATATAGGTAGACCCATATCTCGTATGCATCAAAAGCAATCACTCCTAGATTAAATAGGACAAGTATAACTCCAATTCCTATGATAGAAACTGCGATAAACAATCGAATTAAATCTTTCATATATATCACCTCTACATTCCAAGGGTACGAAGACGTTTAAATTTAAAACTTATAATAGCTATAATAACGATAAAAATTCCACCTCCGATCATAATATACCGTATATCTACACCTAACGCGATTAACGTAGAAGTTACAACATAAGAAACTGGAATTAAACCTGTAGATACCGTCACTAAGAGCCCCATTATTCTCCCTAGCATGCTTTTATCGACTGTTTTTTGCAAAATAGTAAAAATCGGAATGTTAACGAATTGCAATAAAGCAGCCATGATTAATACTAAAATAGCACTGATATACAGATGCGATGATATTCCAGTAAACGTGTAGAGGCAGCCAACCACCAATAAACTGAATAATATAACCTTTTTGTAGTTCGTTATTTTTTTCACTGCTAAAAGAATGGCTCCAACCATTGCACCGACCCCCATTGCTGTTTGGATCGTTGCCAAGTTAATAGCACTTCCCTCAAAAACATCCTTTACAATAATCGGCATCCCTATGGAAAAAGGACCCGAGAAGAAAAAATTAATAAAAAAAGCAATAAACATAATTGCCATGATAAATTCACTTTGACGTACATACGCTAAGCCTTCCTTTAACTCAGTCCACGGGGAATGATCTCTTTTTCCTTCGTTCCCCTGCTTTAGTTGAATAAAAAGCACCGTCAAAGAACCTATCAATAGCATAACACAAGCCACAGAAAAAACGCCTTGAAAACCTAATACGGCTATTAATGTTCCGCCTAAAGCAGGGCCTAAGATAGGGCTTATTTGCATTGTCATTTGAATTAATGAATTTCCTCGTTGTAGCTGATCTTCTTTCAATAATAACGGTGTCATCGAATTCGTAACCGGATAACTAAATGCGTCGGCAATTCCAAACAACGTTGCCAATATTATTAAATGCCATGCAGTTACAACATCTAAATAAAGAAATAATAAGAGCGTAGCAATTAATAAAGCTCGCAACAAATCGGATAGAAATAAAATGGTCCGTTTATTAAATCGGTCAGCAACAACTCCACCAACCGCCAATAATAGTAATCTTGGAACAGAAGCTGCGAAAAACAGCATTCCAAAATAAACTCGATTTTCACTTAATGTTAACATTAACCACTCCGCAGCGATTAAATAGATATAATACCCTGGCGCAGAAAAAACAGAACCGATGAATAATAACAAAAAGTTCCTGTTTTTCAAAATAGAGTTCCCCTGCCTTGTTTTTGACATTGCTTCCATTTACTATGTCTCCTCTCCAAAATATATACTCATGTTTAAACAGTTTAATTTGATTTTTCAGCATATACTACAAACCACATGCTAAATATCAAATTATCAACATCGTCTATATATAAATCTTATCCGTATTGGAAAAAGAGAAGAACCACCTAGGGACTGCTTTTTTCTCAGCCCCTAGACGGAGAAGCCTGCTTGTCTGCTAACCACTGATAAAGTCGTATGAAGCCGAACAAGCATAAGAACCCAATAAAAAACCCTGCCAGCACGTCAGTTAAATAGTGAACATTGATGATGTAACGGCTCATGCCAATCAATACAATCAAGCCCGCAAAAAAGACTTGGACAAGCTGTTTCTTCTTCGCCCCTTTTAGTCGCTTGGAAAGGAAAAATGCTACTAAACCGTAACAAACCATTGAAATCATGGCATGACCCGAAGGAAAGCTATGCCCTTCCGCGTTTGCTGCAATTAAAATACTAGGTCTTTCCCTTTCTACAAGCTGTTTAATTGCCACATTAAAATAGTGCGTAAAAAGTGTCCCTAGGCTAAAAATAAGTGCAGGTAACATATTGCGGTACAACCACCAAAAAACGATCGCCATCACAATGACAAACGGGATCGTAAATGTGGATGATCCTAGTTCTGTTATCCAGCGAAACATAGTGTAAACTTCCGTATTATCTAATCTGCTAACTAAGTCTCGTGTCCATTGATCGACATAGGGAACCGTTTGATTCATTAATTTATACATCCAAAGTAAGGTTAAAACTATCCCCACCATAAAGATGAGTCCATACAAATAACTTGTCCTAATTTTCATGGCGTAAGCCCCTCCGATCAGTTTAACTTTTTTCTTTCATCTTACCCGAATTTAGGTTTTAAAAAAACATAGCAGGGAATTAAATAAATGGAGTCAAAAAGAGTTTACGAAAGGATGGATAACAAATGGACAAAGAACTTCAAGCATTAATTGACGGATTAAATGAAGACTTAGCACATGAATATGGCGCAGCTATTCAATATACGTACAGTGCCTCAGTAGTAAGTGGATTATACCGTTCTGCACTAAAGCCTTTTTTTGAAGCAGAAATAAATGATGAGTTAGGACATGCTTTATATTTATCGGAAAAAATCAGCTCATTAGGCGGTACACCTACAACCAAAGCAGCTGAAGTACCGCAACCTACTGATGTCAAGGATCTGTTACAAGCTACCTTACAAGCTGAAACAGATACAATCAAACGCTATGAGGAAAGGAAAAAACAGGCAGAAAACTTAGGCTATACCGAGCTTGTAGTGAAACTGGAGGACCTCATAGCTGATGAAACCCATCATAAAGAAGAAATTGAACGACTTCTAGCTGACCCCCGATTAGCTTAAAGTGAAATAATTACTCATTATTAACTAACTGAGACGATTAGCTTGTAGAGACCATTTTTCTCTACAAGCTTTTTTTCATGCCATCACCTAAAGATTATCTTCATCGCGAACACTTTTCATGCATTTTTTTGTCTTATATTTCAAAATATATATTCTTTTCATGACCTGCTAATGTTATAATAACAACTAAAACATCAGGAGGTTCTTGCTGTGCTAGAGCAAATTCATCAATCCATCGATGAGCTTTATGAAGAAATGGTACAGATTCGCAGACATCTTCATCAATACCCTGAACTCTCGTTTCAGGAAACAAAAACGGCTGCTTATATTGCCAATTATTATGAAGAACTAGGATTACCGTATGAAACTAATGTTGGAGGAAATGGCGTCATTGCAACATTAAAAGGCACAAAACCAGGAAAAACGATTGCTTTGCGGGCTGATTTTGATGCTCTGCCAATACAAGATGAAAAAGACGTCCCCTACCGTTCAAAGGTAGACGGTGTGATGCATGCATGCGGGCACGACGGACACACAGCTACCCTGCTAGTTTTAGCGAAAGCTTTAAAAGCGTACGAGCAAGATTTTCCTGGAACGGTTGTTTTTTTACATCAACACGCAGAAGAATATGCACCAGGTGGAGCGAAACCTATCGTTGATTCAGGTGCTATCGACCATGTCGACGCCGTCTTTGGCACACATTTATGGGCGACAACACCACTTGGAGTATTACAAACTTCCAAAGGTGCTTTTATGGCGGGCGCTGATCGTTTCGAAATAGAAATTCAAGGAAAAGGCGGTCACGGTGCGTATCCGCATGAAACAAAGGATGCAATCGTGATCGGCTCGCAACTTATTTCACAGTTGCAGCAAATCGTCAGCCGAAGAATCGACCCATTAGATACAGCTGTTGTAACAATAGGTGTTTTTGAAGCAGGGGAAGCATTTAATGTGATTGCAGATAAAGCAAGACTCGTTGGAACGGTTCGCTACGTCAATCCTTTATTGCAGGATAAAATCATAGCTGAAATGGAAGCAGTGATTAAAGGGGTATGCATAAGTAACGAGGCCACCTATTCGTTTGATTATATCAAAGGGTATCCGCCTTTAATTAATCATGCTGAGGAAACGGAATTATTATTACAAATTGCCGAAGATATGAAAGAAATTACGAGGACAGAAGAGGTAAATCCTTCCATGGCTGGAGAAGATTTTGCATACTATTTGTTGAAAAAACCGGGAGCATTCTTCTTTACAGGCGCTCAAAAGGATGCACAACCATATCCACACCACCATCCGAAATTTGATTTTCATGAACAAGCCATGCCAATCGCTGCAAAAACATTAATAACGACTTATTTTGCTTATCAAGCTAAGTAATAATGTTTTTACTTTTCCTTAGTCTTACATGTAAAAGCACATAAGGATGCATCTCCTCATGTGCTTTTACGCAAGCTTCCGTTTCACATATCCATGGACAAACAACACAGCAAATCCAATACCACCTAAAAACGTAATTATCGCTCCTAAATAAATACCCATTACTACAAACAGAGCTGTAAATAAAATTACTTGCAATACACTTAGCTGCAATACTATTTTTGACAGCGATTGCTGTCGAACCTGAAGCGCTACTGGGTACAGATCTAGCCACAAAATAGTACGGTGATGCTGATACAAAGCCATCATTTGAAAACTGCTTAAATATAGGAACAGTAACGCAAAGATAATCTTCAGCCATAGGGGGGGAATGACATAAATAATGAGTCCACCAATAATGACTAATCTTACATACATGCCAAGATAGTCACCGCTGCGAATAAATGTAATCCGGTTTAAATAATCGTACGTATTTGCTTTTGAAAACGGGACTCGGCTAAAGATACGTACTAACCAATGACGTTTCTTGACTTTACTTTTTAAATGCGGAACATCTGCAAACATATTTGCTAATCGATAAAATGCCTGCATACGACTTAGGTCTTTTTCTACCAACAAATCCCATAACAGCCCTGGACGTTTACTGGAGACTTGATAGTCATATAAAAATACAACCCCAAATAGCAAAGTTGCTATCCCAGCCATTAGCATGTTTCCAGAAATAAAAAAATAGAATACCGCGATATTTAATACCGTTCGTACTACTAAATCGATAAGCCTTAAATCACGTTCCCTCACTCGAAGCATCCACCAATTAGCAATAAGATTGGCAAATTTAAACACGAGTAATAAAGCGATGGTTAATAAATACACACTTCCAGCACGATTTGCAAAAATAGTTGTATATAGCGGACCAAATGCAGCAGCAGCTAGTAATACAAGATATAATTGAATCGTAAAGCTATATACAATCGCATTGCGAAAATAAGCTTTCATCTTATGCTCTGCCGGAATCAGAAAAACAAGATCAGGCTCTTTTAATAACGTTCGAACTGGGCTGTAGCTCGCTACGCCTCCAAAAACAATACCAATAATCCAAGCAGCAGGAAAATCACTTGGAATTTCCTGTAACCACTTTTGATAATAAAACGCCAAGGCAGAAATAAAAAACAACATCGCAATAGCTATATGTCCGTTAAAAATATAGCGTAAATAGCGACCCGTTTCTTTTAAATGCGCTGAAAAACGTTGCTTAAAAAAAACATGGGCATTAAACATGGTGGTTCTCTTCCTTTGTTAATTGTACATATAAATCATCTAATGTAGCGCCTGGCATTGCAAAGGTTTCCCGCAATTGATCTAAGCTACCATCTGCCCGTATCGTTCCATCATGTAAAATAACAAACCGATTACAATATCGCTCCGCTGTTGCTAAAATATGGGTGGACATCAACACTCCAGAGCCTTTTTGCTTCATCTGGTCCATCAGCTGCAAATATGATTGAATACCGAGGGGATCCAAACCGACAAAAGGCTCGTCCACAATATATAGCGGCGGTTCAATTAAGAACGCACACATAATCATTACTTTTTGGCGCATTCCTTTTGAAAAATGCACCGGAAACCAGTTTAACTTTTTTTCCATGCGAAACTCATTTAACAATGGCTCAAGTCTTTTATCAAAAATATTTTGCGGTATATCATAAGCCATAGCCGTTAAATGAAGATGTTCATAAAGCGTCAATTCATCATATAAAATTGGCATCTCTGGTATGTATGCCATTTGACTTCGGTACGTCTCTGAATTTTCCTGAAACGTTTTGCCATTAACAGTGATAGCCCCTCTTTTAGGTTGCATCAAACCAATCACATGCTTAATCGTCGTACTCTTACCAGCACCATTTAGACCGATTAAGCCGACGATTTCACCTGGATGAACCGTAAAAGATATTCCTTGTAACACATTTTTATGTGTATATCCACCATAAAGGTTCTCAATATGCAGTAATGGTTCCACAACGTGCTCCTCCTCTTCTATTGTCTTTATTTTAGCATTTATCCAATGTAAAAAACAAAGCAAACAGTACGCTTTTTTTCGACAATGGAGCTATAATGCATTAGTTACCTTGCACCTGCTATATTATAAGGATTCTTTTTTTAGTCCCATGTTTAACCTTAACAACCAACGGATACAGAACTGCTGTCTTTTCATCGTAAATTAAACAGCGAATGGATATTTTTTATCTCCGTGTATAATTCTATCCAAGCAGGTAACAATAACTCTTGAAGGAGATAGCAGTTCTTTATTCGTCCAAGTAAACAAAATTACAATCAGTTAGGTACTATTCCTGACAACTTTTGTTTGGAAACTGTCCCTTATTTGTAATAAAATTGTTCTCTGGATGTGTGTCATCCAATCTAAATCGCATCTTCCCAAATGGAAATAGCGAACGATTGGGGTAAACAGCTTCATAAAGCAATCCCGCTGTATGAGGCATACTGTTTACGCTGCTGATATGAACTCTCTCTCCTTTAACAGAGCTGGTCCTCAGGGGCCAGCTTCTTCTTTGGAACAAAGGAGCAAGCGCCCGTTTAGCAATGTAGTGAATAGAACGAATCAACTAAAGATTTAGGAATCATGCCACTAAAAACAGGGGTATGCCGACGTCTGGGCGGCAAGCCCGTTTTTAGTCGGCCTTCCTCTTAGTGACGAACCGATGATGCCTTATCGTAGGCGCTTTTCTAAAGTCGCATCGTTGCTGGGTTCATGGACCGGACGTGACTATTCGGTTATTTCGTTATCTCCAAACACCTCATTTTATACTTTTGTATAAAAAAACAAACTTATCTAACTCATTTATTTTAGACAGTATTTTAAGAATCTAAACATTATAAAGCAAAAATTTTTTCATGATAGATGGTGGCTCGCGCTCTAGGCGAGCCATGGTGGTTTCTTATCTTATAAAAAAATCAATAAATATTGGAATTAAGTATTGACGTTAATTATGTATGCGTTGTATATTTAAGTTGATAAAACGTTTTATCAACCTTTTTATAATTTTTCAGGAGGTAATGTGTTGAAGAGAATAATTACATTCGGCAGTATGAATATGGACCTTTCCATCCAAACAGATCGTATACCGAATAATGGTGAAACTATACAAGGAAGCAACTTTTTTCTATCCCCTGGTGGGAAAGGAGCAAACCAGACTGTAGCGGCATCTAAAAGTGGTGCAAATACTTGGATGGTTGGAGGGGTAGGTGACGATTTATATGGAACAAAGCTATTAAAAACGCTTAAAGAGTACGGCGTAAATTGCGAATATGTAAAAAAAATCCCTCATATAACCACCGGCGTTGCTATGATCATCAGAAATAATGGCGATAATCGAATTATTTTCGACGGAGGCGCCAATGAATTAATTAAACCAGATGATATAGACGAGGTATTTCATCAGCTTGCACATGCTGGGGATATTTTTTTAACACAATTTGAGACCGATTATCAAACTGTATTATATTCAGTAAGAGCTGCGAAAAACAATGGCCTCTTTACAATAATTAATCCAGCTCCAGCTAAGCACATTCCTGATTCGGACTACCAAAACATTGATTTACTCATTATTAATCAGTGGGAATGTAAATTCTTATCCGGCATTTATCCGTCTCAAGAAAGCGAATACAAGAAAGCGATTGAATATTTTCAGCAAAAAGGCGCCCATACAGTGCTGATAACTTTAGGAGCAAAAGGGAGTGTGGTTGGCGAAGGCTCCACCATCCATTTCACACCTGGGCTATCTATTAAAACTGTTGATACAACGGCTGCTGGAGATACGTATATTGGTGCACTCGCTTGCTCACTATCTCACGGTAAGTCAATGAAAGAAAGTATGGATTACGCAACAAAAGCCGCAGCTTTAACCGTATCAAAAAGAGGGGCACAGGAGTCTATACCTACAAAACAACAAATATTAAAATTAACCTTTACTAAGGAGGAAAAAAACGATGAATAATAACAAACGACCTATTATTATTGATACAGATCCAGGTATTGATGATGCAGTGGCTCTAGCAGCAGCCTTATATAGTGAGGAGTTGGATATCAAATTAATAACCACTGTAGCAGGTAATGTAAGCCTTGACAAAGTAACATATAATACGCTACGGCTATTACAATTTTTCAAGAAAGAAGTACCTGTTGCAGCCGGTGCAGATCGACCATTAATGAAAGAACCCATTGATGCAAGTAATGTACATGGAGAAACAGGCATGGATGGGTACGCGTTTCCGGAACCAAACGAAAATCTTTTACTAGAAGAGCATGCAGTTAATGCAATGTATAAAACTATCATTCAAAGTAATGAGCCTATTACTTTGGTTCCAATCGGACCATTAACCAATATCGCTCTACTTATAAGATTGTATCCTGAAGTAAAAGTAAATATTAAAGAAATCGTACTAATGGGAGGATCTACAACAAGAGGAAATTCTGGAGTGATGGCTGAATTCAACATCCATGCTGATCCTGAAGCTGCAAAAATTGTATTTCATAGCAGCATACCTATCGTCATGGTTGGATTAGATGTTGGATGGAAAGCGCTAGTTTATCCAGAAGACAGTGAAAAATTAAAAACGATGAATAAAACCGGTCATATGATTTACCACCTATTCCAAAAATATCGTGGTGGTAGCATGAAAAAAGGCTTAAAAATGTATGACAGTTGCGCCATTGCCTATTTGCTAAATCCTAAAATGTTTACGGTAGAGGAAACTTATGTAGATATTGAACTGACTGGTTCTTTAACTGCAGGTTGTACGGTTACCGATCTGAAAGGATATTTAAATAAACCGAATAATGTTACCGTATGTCTGGACATTGACGAAAAATTATTCAAACATTGGTTTTTAGAAAGTTTACAAAAATGCAACTAGACTTATAGACAGGAGAAATTACGATGACACACGATATAATCATGTATAGTTCGGCAATTGCGGCAGTTATCATTGTGGTATATATGTTAGTAAAAAAAATGGATATTAAAGTTGCGTTATTTTCGATCGGTATCCTTTTAATATTCATAAGTGCTGGCTTGGGTAATGAGGTGGCTTTCACTGACTTTGAGCCAACAGGTTCTATACTGCTTGACCCGCTACAAGTTATTGTTCAACAGTTCAAAGCGACATTTACTCAAGCAGGACTCATTATCCTGATGCTTGGCGGATACACGGCATATATGTCTTCCATCGGCGCCAACGATGTTACTGTACAAGTCTTGACAAAACCGATTGGAAAAATTAAATCTGTCTATTTTCTAGTGCCGACTGTATTTTTATTAGGAAATCTGCTTTCACTTGTTATTCCAAGCGCTTCTACATTAGCCATTTTGTTATTAGCTACTTTATATCCAGTTTTAAAAAGAGCTGGAATGTCACCATTAAGTATTGCTGCAGTAATTGCTACATCAGCTACAATTATCCCAACCCCATTAGGTAGTGATAACGTAGCGGTGTCTGAAGAATTTGCAAAATATGCTGCTTTTACCGATTTATCTGTGACAGATTACGTCTTTCAATATCACGCCATTGTTTCTATTCCAACGTTAATATTTATTGCAATGGTCCATTATTTTTGGCAGAGACGCATGGATAAAAAATCTTTAACTGCTAGAAATCAGGAGTCGATTGAAATAGAAAACGTAGAAGAAATAACAGGAGGAAAACTGTTCAAAACAGTATACGCTATGTTACCTATTTTCCCAATTGTCCTCCTACTTATTTCATTTGTTTTAGATATGACAACGGATATAACCGTTTCTATTAGTGTGGAAATTGCCGTTCTATTTTCATTAATTCTTGCAGTTATTTGTGAATTGATTCGTCAAAAAGATAATAAAGCTGTGTTAAAAAATACGGAGAAGTTTTTTGATGGCATGGGAAAGGCAATTCCGATTGTAGCACTAATAGTTGCTGCTTCTGTATTTGTTACCGGCTTAAAATCCATCGGGTTAATAGATGCATTACAGTCAGCCATGCAAAACTTCCATGGACAAGGTTTTAATTTTGTTTTACCACTAATTTTAGTTGCTTTTACTGCACTAATTGTCTTACTAAGTGGAAGCGGTATCGCATTATTCTTTGCCATGATACCTTTAATGGTTCCATTAGCTGAAGCAGCTGGCATTAGTCCAGTAGCTATTTCCATCCCAATGGGACTTGCAGGTAATTTATTCCGAGCAGTATCTCCTGTAGCAGCTGTTGTACTAATAATTGCGGGAACGTTAAAAGTAGATCCATTAGATATTATAAAACGCACTTCTGTACCAATGATTTCTGGTGTCATTTTCATGTTCGTTCTTTCAATGATCCTCTTTTTATAAAAGTGGGTTAATAAATACAATAAAAAGAATATTGTCTCTAAACACAAGCAAGTGGCACATCTGGATTCACTTCTATAATAAGACATTCCCAACTTTATTTAGTAAAATGAAATATAAATGATTAATTTATAGGGGATGTAAATAGTGAAAGTAACCATTAAAGATATTGCCAAGAAAGCAGGTGTCTCTCCAAGCACAGTGTCATTAGTATTAAACAATAGACCATGCCGTGTTTCGCAACAGAAAAGAGATGAAATTAAGCAAATTGCCAAGGACCTTAACTACACTGCAAACCAAATAGCGAGAAGTCTTGTTACAAAGCAAACGAAAACATTCGGTTTAATCATACCTGACATTGAAAATATCTTTTTCTCTTCATTGGCAAAACATATTGAATTGCAATGCCGCTCACATGGTTATACATTAATCATTGTTAATTCAAATGATCAATTTGAAAATGATATTGCATTACTGGATTTATTGCTATCGCGTTCTGTAGAAGGTATCTTTCTTATTCCTGGGAGTGAATCATGGCAAAATAAGACGGAGCTAATTAAAAAATTGCAGCTGCTCCCCGTTCCATATATTTTGCTCGACCGTGTGTTTTCTGAACTCTCTTGTGACAAAGTTTGGTTTGATAATGAATACGGTGCCTATATCGCTGTAAAACATTTATTGGAAAATGGACATCGAAAAATTGGCTGTATTGCTAGTTCAAGTTTCGTTAATGGTCAATTCCGTTTGAACGGATATTTACGTGCATTAAAAGAATTTAACATTCCAATCAATCAAAATAATATTGTAACAGGCGACTATAAAAAGGAAAGTGGCTATGTTGCTGGAAAAGAATTATTAAAAAAAGATATTACAGCTGTATTTATTACAAATGATATGATGGCACTTGGTTTCATCCATAGTATTTATGAACAAAACAAAACAATACCAAACGATTACTCGGTAATCAGTTATGATAATACGATTTACCCTTACCTATTTGGAGTTGAGTTATCGTCTATTAAACAAGATGTGAAAAAATTAAGTGAAGCTGCCTTCAAACAGCTCTATGAGAAAACACAAAAAAAAGTTAACGTGCAAAAAGATATTTGCTTACAACCAGAGCTTATCATTAGAAAAAGTGTAAGAAACATGCATGCTTGAAGATCAAAAATGTAAACCAAACACTAAAATAAATAGTTGGTAAGTGAATAAATATGGTAATGATGCTAACTAGCGAAAGAAAAACACGGCGATTCGAAAAAGAACAACACACATTTTCTTCGTAGGATATGTTGTGACGCGCTCTCCCCTATCCTGTTGTAAAGAAGTGTAGTGGGGTCACGCCTCGTAGGAAAAAAGCAAACTGCTTCCGTGGTGGCTGAGCTCGGGGTCAACGGAAAGCATAGGTTATTCTGTAGCGGTCTCTACAAATCATCGTTACATCTAGTTGCTAACCATAGATATGAAGAGCTCCCAAAATAAATGTTTCTCGTGAATAATTTTCTGTTGACTGTACAGAATAATGGATGAAGGCGAAAGGATAGTAAAAAAGTTATCAAGCAAACAAATTTTTTTCGTGTTTCAAACCTGAAATGAGCTAAGTTTCGAACAAAAAACCTTCATACAAATGAGGTGTTGGCGATCGATATTTAACTGTGTTTCAAAAAGAACACAAAAATGAGGTGTTTGCAAACGGCAATTAAAGCTGCCACAACTAACTAATTAGGCTTGCTTCTTCTAGAAGCAGTTACTAAAACGGAAATTGTAAACAAACATCAATCAGGCAGAATTGCTGACATTGATTCTCTTTACAATATCCTTTAGCAAAGCCTGTTTCCTTTTACGTCTTCACACGAGCCAGTCCCTCAGCGGGGCTGGCTTTTTCAGATGCTATTAGTTACAACCAATGTAAGGACAGCATTACCTATTAAAATGCTCATTTACTGTGTTCATGAGAAATAAAAAATTACTTAGAAGGTTTGCTTTACAACCTCATCGCTTCCTATATACAATAGATATAATATGGAAAAGAAAGGTGAGATAAAATGAGTCATGAAGATTGTATTTTTTGTAAAATTGTAAATCAGGAAATTCCTTCAGCCAAAGTGTATGAAGATGAGCATGTATACGCCTTTTTAGATATTAGTCAAGTTACCAAAGGCCATACGTTAATCATCCCTAAAGTACATGTAAAAAACATTTATGAAACCCCATCCGACATCGCTGCTGCACTTTTTGCCAGAGTACCGAAAATTGCCAACGCAATTAAAGCAGCTTATCAGCCAATTGGAATGAACTTACTCAATAACAATGAAAAGCCTGCGGACCAATCCGTTTTTCACTTACATATCCATCTTCTTCCACGATACGGAAAAAACGACGGCTTCTCCTCCAATTGGGAAGTTCATGCAGATGATTATACAACTGATGATTTACAAAAAATCGCTGGGACAATAACAAAACATATAGACTAAAACAAATAAATAGTGATTGATTTTTTACCAGTGGAGTTACTACCCACTGGTTTTTAACGAATCCATATTTTTACACATACCACATTTTTCCGAATATAAGTGGTGCTGTAAGACCTCCGCTGATTACTGCAGTTTCACTTATCGCCAAACTTAAAGGCAAAGAATTTTAATTAAACTACCCACAACTTATTCCCCTCACCTTTGGGCTACGCTCTTTACACGTGAAGAGGGAGACTTCTTTCAGTGGACCGTTAAAATTCGAGTGTAAAGTGCTACCCATAGCTTTTTATTTTATTAAATATTTGTTATAATGAACATAAGTTCCTGCAACTGACAAATTAGCGTACAGCTGAGGAATGAATAGTCTGAGAAAAGTTGAGTAGAGGAGAGTTTACAAATGAATATTCGCGTATTGGTGACCTTATCGTTACTAGTAGGGATTGGCGCTGTATTGCACGCTGTTGTTCCACCAGTTATTTTTGGAGTTAAGCCTGACATGTTGCTTTCTATGATGTTTTTAGGAATTCTACTATTTCCTAGACTGAAATATGTCATGATTCTTTCGATTGCTACCGGAGCTATATCTGCTTTAACAACCACAGCACCAGGCGGGCAAATAGCCAATTTGATTGATAAACCAATTACTGCAATTATATTTCTAAGCTTATTTTTGGTTATTTCTAAAGCGGTAAGCCCTCTGACCCAAGCAGTTATATTAACTGCAGTCGGAACTATGATTTCAGGTGCTATATTTTTGAGCGTTGCACTCTTTTTAATCGGAATAATGGACGGCTCATTTATAGCGATGTTTAGCATAGCCGTATTGCCAGCAGCGTTATTAAATTCAATTATAATAGCTGTTGTTTATCCAGTTGTACAAAGGATTTTAAAAAGAACACCGCAATTAATGAATACCTAAATTAAAATCCTCTGGCATACAAAATAGTCCAGAGGGTTTTTCAAACCGAAATATGTTTACTTACAGCTACTAATAAGGAATATTTAATTAGACAGTGGCTATTTTTTTACAAGAGGGCTTTAAGAACGATGCTTCTTGGCAACACTATAAGCTTAAGATGAACTATAAAATTACCTGTAAATACCATCTCAGTAAAAAGGAAAGGAGCGATAAATAGATGACGAATACAAAATCATTATGGTTAGGAATTGCAATTGGAGGTACCGTAAGTGCAGTCATCACTTTACTAAGCACACCATCTTCTGGAAGAAACCTCCGCGAACAGATGAAGGATAGAGGTCTAGAATGGAAGGATATGCTGTTACATTTAAAGCAGGATGGTTTACGTTTAAAAAATCAAATTAAAGAGACGTCCCAAGAAGGCGCAGCACTAATGAAAGAACTGACGCAGGATATGAAGAAATCCGTAACCGAATGGAAGGCAACTGTGGAGCCACATCAAGAAAATATTCATCAATATTTAGAGCAAATTGAATCCAGTCTCAAAGACCTTGAAGATAAAGTAAAAAAACATTAATTAAACTGTGCATTGCTGGGAAGCTTTCTCAACAGGGAAAGCTTTTTATATGCTTTTTTTGTATCATTTTCTTCTTTGATTGGATATAGAAATTACTCTATTACATATAAACGTACTATAATGGTATGAAAAATTCTTATGGAAATTATGGTGTTACCGTTCGATAGCTACAGCGAGTACACTGGAAAAAAGCTTGCAGAAAAAAACTAGAAAGTTTCTCTACAAGCTTCAACGCATACATATTAAGGTTTTTATTTTGCTGGTAAGTCTTCAATGGAATCAATATCCATATAATCTGGTACGACTAAACCAATCTTCGCGCCTTCTAAATTCGCTCCCAGATCGACAAAGTCATCCTTAAATTTTTCGTAAAAGTCTTTGTGGGTCGCCGGCAACCAGGCAGCTAATGTAGCATCACCATCTCCATTGGCTACTGCTTCAAACATGACCGCAACATCTACTGGGGTAATAGTCACATGAAAGCCTTTTTGACGTAGTACTTCTGCGACAACATTGGCAGAAGCTCGTTCTGAATCCCAAGGGGTTGACACAAGTTCAATTTCTACACCATCTACATCCTCTACGCCTTCCGTCCATGGTTTGGTTTTATCTGGATTATCTTCCACCCACTGTTTCGCTACATCGGCAACTTCTTTCCCACTTTCAGAAGCTTCATACATGATTCCTTCCATATCTTCCACTGACCATTCAAATTGATCAATGAGCTTGTAAGCATTCGGTTTATCTTCTTTCAGTCCTTTTCTTGCCAATGACTTAATAATTTCTACATCTCCATAAATGCCTTTTGGATCTTCCAAATATTTCAGGTTAGCAAATTTCGCGAACATCCAATGCGGGTTCCAACCAGTTACTACAATCGGACTTTCACTTGAAATAGCTTCTTCTAATTCCGTTACCATCGCAGCAGTGGAAGACTGTTCCAGCTCCCAGCCTGAAAGGTTATCATACTCTTCAATTGCTTTTTCTGTCGTTACTGTAATTCCTGCACCAGGTTCAATCCCCGTAATGGTATAATCTACTGCTTCCCCATAATTCGTCTCATCTGATTTTCCTTCCGTATTACTTTCCTCTTTTGCTTCATTCGTTCCACAAGCTGCAAGTAGCATGATGGCGATAATGAAACTTAATAGCAACAATCTGCTCCACCAGTTTGTTTTATGCACTAAAACATCTCCCTATATTTTTTCTTGATTATATATAAAGCTGATACAAAGGAGTATCAGCTTTATAAACACATAAATTTTACGCTACGACAAAAACTAGCTATGGAAAAGTTTTACTCTACGCCTTTCGTCCATTCTTCAACTTTATCCTGATTTTCTTTTACCCAATTTGCAGCAGCCTCTGTAGGCTCAGCTCCATCTGAAATTTCTAACATAACAGCTTCCATATCTTCTGTTGTCCAATTGAACTGGTCTAAAATCTTATATGCATTTGGCATATCTTCTTCTAATCCTTCACGTACCATTGTTTCAATGGTTTCAGCCTCTCCAAATGAGCCTTTTGGATCTTCTAAATACTTCAAATCATATTTCGCAAATTTCCAATGTGGAGTCCATCCTGTTACTACGATTTCCTCTTCATTTTCGATCGCAGAGCCTAACTCAGTTGCCATTGCACCACTTGAAGAGGTCTGTACAGTCCAATCACTCAAGTTTTCATAGTCCTCAACCGCTTTTTCTGAGGCAGCTACGACACCTGCACCTGGCTCAATACCAGTAATATTCTGACCTGCTTGCTTATCTAGATCCTCAATACTATCGACGTCCATATATTCTGGCACAACTAAGCCAATTTTTGCGCCTTCCAGATTTACGCCTAATTCAACTACTTTATCTCCGTATTGTTCATACTGGCTTTTGTGTGTTCCTGGAAGCCATGCTGCTACCATGCCATCCGCTTCTCCATTAGCTACTGCTTCCCACATAACTGCATTATCCAAAGGTGTTAACGTAACATCAAAGCCTTGGTCTTCCAATACCTTTCCAATTACATGTGTAGAAGCTATTTCAGAATCCCACTCTACATAGACTAGTTCTATTTCTTTGCTTTCTCCTTCATCAGAAGAGCCTTCACCAGAATCAGATGCTTTATCATCTGATCCACACCCCGCTGCAAATAAGGCTAATGAAAGTCCAGCTACTAAGCCAAGACGTTTCCAATTACGCTTTAACATAATAAAAAACTCCCCTTTTACTCATTATTATATGGAAACTTTTCCTCAGAAAAGGTACCAATAAGGTTAAATATCTTTTTGTTTATTCATACTTTGGGTAAAACGGTCCATAATAATCGCTAAAATCACAATACCAATACCAGCAACAAATCCTGCTCCAGCTTCAGCACGCTGTAACGCGGAAAGAACATCTCTTCCCAGTCCAGGAGCACCGATCATCGACGCAATAACGACCATAGATAAAGCGAGCATTACTGTTTGATTAATTCCTGCCATAATGGTTGATTTTGCCATGGGAAGCTCTACTTTAAACAGCTTCTGAGCACCTGTACTTCCAAATGCTTCTGATGCTTCTACGAGCTCCGCAGATACTTGACGAATACCTAAATTCGTAAATCTTACAGTTGGCGGAGTAGCAAAAATTAATGACGCAAACACGCCAGGTACCATACCAATACCAAAGAATGCAACTGCTGGTATTAAGTAGACAAATGCAGGCATTGTTTGCATAAAATCAAGAATTGGTGTAATAATGGTTGTTGCAATTTTACTTTTTGACATCAGAATTCCAATCGGAACACCGATAATGACTGACAAAATGCTAGCTAACAATACGAGCGTAAATGTATTCATTAGCTTCTCCCATAATCCTTGATTGTAGATCAACCAAAGTCCAACAATGGAAAATGCAGCCAGCGCAAATTTCTTTCCTGAGATAAAGAACGCAATAATTGCTACAGCGAGGATAATAATAAGTGGAGGGATTACCATTAACGTCTCAGACGTAAAATTCATAAACTCCTCAAATTGCTCTTTCACAGGGTCAAATAGAAAGGAAAATGTATCTGTAATCCAATCAGTAGCTCTATCAGTCCAATCAGCTAATGGTATATCAGGTACGACATCCAATACTTTATTCAACATGTAAATTCACCTCATTCTCACTGGATAAAGCGGCAATGACTGCCCCTCTAACAATTACTCCTGCTAATTTTTCGTTATCAACTACTGCAACTGGAATAGGTGAATTATAAATTAAATCAAAAATATCATGCATTGGCGTTTCTTTTTCAACAATTGGAATATCGTTTTTCAATATTTCCTTTAAATCTGTAACTCCTGACTTAAATGCATCTGATGCAATATCTGCTGTTATATAACCTTTGAGATTTCGTTTGCTATCAACGACAAAGATGCTTGACAATCCTTCTTCACGCATTCTTTCCAGCGCAACTCTCGGACCATGACGATCCAAATTAACGGTTTCTGGTCGTTTCATAATATGCTGCGCAGTTAACACTTTCGAGCGATCAACATCTTCAACGAATTTCTCTACGTAATCATTTTCTGGATTTACTAGAATTTCTTCTGGCGTGCCAATTTGGACAATCGATCCATCTTTCATGAGCGCAATTCGATCGCCAATTCGCAACGCTTCGTCTAAATCATGCGTAATGAATATAATCGTCTTTTGCATTTTATTTTGCAAATCCATCAATTCATCCTGCATCTCTTTACGAATTAACGGATCTAACGCAGAGAAAGCTTCATCCATTAACAATACTTCGGGATCATTAGCTAATGCGCGAGCGAGCCCTACACGTTGCTGCATACCGCCTGATAACTGGTTCGGTTTTTGATGCAAATAATCCCCTAAGCCAACCAGTTCCAGTGCTTCTTTCGCCTTCTTTTGGCGTTCCTCTTTATCTACTTTTTGAATTTCCAAACCATATTCCGCATTTTGTAAAATGGTTCGGTGAGGAAATAACCCAAAATTCTGAAACACCATACTAAGTTTTTGTCTACGCACATTACGCAGAGCTTGTTTATCCATTGATACTAAATCCTCACCGTCAATCAAAATCGTACCTTCTGTTGGTTCAATAAGTCGATTCAGCATTCGAACAAGTGTCGATTTACCACTTCCAGATAGTCCCATAATCACAAACACTTCTCCTTGCTCAACCGCAAAAGAAACTCGATTAACACCAACTGTATTACCTGTCTCCTTTAATATAGATTCCTTGGATAACCCTTTATCCAACAGCTTGATTGCTTGCTTCGGATTCTTTCCAAATATTTTGGATACATTTTTCGCCTCTATTACCGGCACGCTTTTCACCTCGTTATTTAATTTGAGCCAATGACCATGCATTCGAACTACTACTTTATGATCATTGCTATCACATACGAAGTCCTTGAAAAACTAGAATGGAAGTTTTATAGTTTTTCGTCAGCCCCGAACATGTCATTTACTTACTTTATAACTATAACGATTTTATTTTTACAACACAAACTTTAAATTCTTTTAGTTTTGTACATATTTTTTGTACAGTTAAAACTGAATGAAAAATATGTACGTTATTCTTTATATAGCTCCAATATCCTCCATAATACTGTTCAATGACTAAGTTTTATTAAATGGGGATTTAGTGTAACCTTTATATATCAAGGTTTTAGGAGGATTTTATGAATAAGCCTCAATCGGAGAATATAACCAATAAAATTTTAGTAGAATTTACAAAGACGATTGAAATGTTTGGGTTTACACCATTGGAATCAAGACTGTTTGCATATTTATATTTAGCTGACAAACCGATGACGTTAGATGATATGGCAGAGGCATTGGGAAAAAGTAAAACGGCGATGAGCACGAGTATACGGACACTCGCAGATCAAAACTTAGTTACAAGAGTATGGAAGAAAGGGGTGCGAAAAAGCCTTTATAAAGCGCATACACAGTTATTCAAAGCGTTTATGGTGTCTTATATGAACAAATGGGTCGAAGCTGCTCACCAACAAAAAAGCTCATTTTTAGAAATAGAACAGCAAATAAAAGAAATGAAAGATAGTAAAGCAGTATGGATACAGGGGATGCAAGTAACCGAAGAACGACTGCTGCAGATTATTGAATTCCATCAGAAAATGGAGGACCTATTTCGTGACATGAAGAGGGATTAGCATAGGAAAACAAATCACAATATAGTGATAAAACGAGCAGTGGGCTTACTTATTTCATTCCCTTAAAAAGAATGTAAACCCATCTGAAAACAGGTTATTTTTATATGCTAATCCTTAATATGTTCGATAATTGCTAAAAAAGCATTCATTAAAGAAGGATAATATCCTTCTTCTTTTAATGCAAAAATAGTTTGATGAAGCTCTAATTTTTCATGAAGCATACCGGCAAAATGAATTAATAAGGAAGAGAAATCTAACAACCCTTCCTCTGTTTGTCTTTTAAATTGTTCATCCAGATAATCAAGCAAACGAATCAACTCATTATATTCTTGTTCCGTTATATCACATTCTATTATTAACTTTGTGAAAGGATATGCTTCCATATTCATAATCTTGGAAAGTAAATGTAAGTGAAAAGCAGTTGTTTCTGCCTCATTTTTCATAGGTATTCCTTCGCCTCTCCTTTCCAGCTTATTACTTCATTATAGCATAAGTATGTAGGCTTACGTATGATAAAGTGAATCCTCAATCAGTGGAGGTTTTTATTCATCCCCCACGGCTTGTTAGTACCATAATAAGTATGACCTAAACGCCGCTTACGAAATAGGCATTTAGGCGCTGTTATCTCTCACTGAGACTTGTTGCAGTAAAGATTATCCAACTTCTCAACTAGGAGCCCTCACCTTCTATACAGGATAAAAACTCACAGCTCAATAAGCAGATGAGATAACACATGGTATCGCGAACCCTCATATACAAATTTATTATTGATGTAGATTTTCTTCTTAAATTTAAATTTTAAAAAATGATAATTTTACAGAAACATGGGCACTTACACTCATCCTTCTGTGTTTCAAAAAACAAAATTTAAACTTTTTTTAACAAGTAAAAAAACTACTTGAAACCTATTGCTTTTTCCAGTTATTTTTACTATGATTCTTGGAGGATAAATAAACTTATAACAGGAATTGGAGGGGATCCAAATGAATTGCTGGAAATCCATCAACCTTGCAAAAGATTTTGGTCGTAATCGATTATTGCTTATGTCAAGCTTGATTACGTTGTTTTCCTTTATCTTATTATATGTCTCGATAACCATTGCCCAAGGATCAACAGCAGAAGTTAGTGAAGCAGGTATTATCCCTTTCCTACTTTTACTCCTATTGCTGCCAACAATCCATTCGTCTATGCATATACTTCCTTTAATTTTAATGAATAGACGTATGAAAATCATTTTCAAATTAAAAAATGGATGTTTCCCTGTATTCTATTATTATACGAAATACCACTTAACCAAAAAAGCTTATTTCATTGTTGCACTGGCACCAACTATTTTACTAACCATTCCAGGAGTTGTTGCCAGTTATTACTTTAACAATTATTCCGTTTATATATTGTTACTTACATCTGCAAATATTGGAATTGCTTTTATTGACTTGCTGTATATTAGTTATTTATGGAAAGCGCCAAAACAATCAGTAATTGAAAGTAGTGAAGACGGTAATGGCCTAGATATTTTAATTCAAGGTCATGAGCAAGCAAGGATCTGAGACCATTCAGATCCTTTTTTGCGGTTAGTGCAGGTATTGATTTTCCATACGAGGAAAACAAATCTCCCCTATTCAGATGATTAAACTTTTGGTACAGTAAAGAATATGATATTTTAAAATGGCAGGGAAATGGAAAGAACCTTTCGTCATTCCTTTTCAAAGATACGTATTGATGTATTCTTTTAATATTAAAGGGGGGGTACGATGAATATCATTTTTCTAATCTATGGATTTATCATATTTCTTATTTTTAATTCTTTAACGCATAAGTTCTGTATTAAAATGGAAATGGAAGCTCTTAAACAAGGGAAAATGTTTCGGGTAATTAATTTAATGATTACAATTCTTCTCGTCAGCTCCTATCTACGAGTAATGAATACAATGGTGTAACAGTTCCCCGATGCAACTTTCGTAAAAGAATTTTTTACTGATATTTATCAATTGAACTGTATTTTTATCATCATTCTATGTTATATTAATTGCTAGGGGAGAATTATTGTACAAGCAGATTAGGAGTGTTTAAGTATGAAGAAAACAGCAATTGCTGTCACATTAGCTGTCAGTGTCCTTGCACTGGGAGCATGTAGTTCAGGAGATGACGAAGCTGTCGTTGAAACTAAAGCAGGAAATGTGACGAAAGAAGAGTTTTATGAAGCGCTAAAAGATCGCCACGGCGAAAAAGTTTTACAAGAATTGGTAACCATGGAAGTACTAGGCGATAAGTACGATGTTTCAGATGATCAGGTTGATGAAGAAATTAAAAAGATGAAAGATCAGCTTGGTGACCAATATGACATGGCTATTGAACAGCAATTCGGAAGCGAAGATGAATTGCGTAACATCATAAAGATTAGTTTATTGCAGGAAGAAGCTATTGCCGAAGATGTAAAAATTAAAGAAGAAGAGCTTAAACAATTGTACGACCGTAAAAATACGGAAGTAAAAGCACAGCATATTTTAGTGGAGGATGAAAAAACAGCTAAGGAAGTCAAGAAGAAGTTGGACGATGGCAAAGGCTTTAGTGACTTAGCAAAAGAATATTCTACTGATGACGGAAGTGCTAAAAAAGGCGGCGACCTCGGTTACTTCTCAGCTGGGCAAATGGTTCCGGAGTTTGAAGATGCTGCCTACAGTATGAAAAAAAATGAAATTAGCGATCCCGTAAAAACACAACATGGTTTCCATATCATTAAAGTAAATGATAAGCGTGAGAAAGAAGAGAAACTAGGAAAATTTGAAGACGTAAAAGAAGATTTACGTCGTGAACTACTAACAAAGAAAATGGATCCTGCTAAAATGCAAGAAAAAATCAATAAGCTGATCCAAGATGCAAATGTTGACGTGAAGATCGACAAGTATAAAGATATGTTTAAACAAAATGAAGAGAAAAAGGACGCTGAAGATACAGAAGCAAAAGGATAATTCTCTCAATGAAAACAGAGGCTAGGCCATCCATTGGCACTAGCCTCTTTACGTTATTTCATTTGATTGATTGCCTCTTCCCTTCAATTCTCTTTCCTTTCTAAGCCGTTCCATATAAACTTCCCCTTCTTGCTCAATAAAATGCTGTTCCATTTTCCTTTCAGCAACCATTCCTCGAAAAGCCATATATCCACTAACAAAAATAAGTAAAATCATGACAAATACCCACCAAGGCACACCGAGTATCATTTTTTTCGCCTCCTTATTTGTCTCTTGTACAAGTATATGCGTACAGGAGGGAAAAATAACCTTCGTACTTAAAAGAAGTTTCCACTGCGTACGAGAAGGGAATGATTGACGTTGTACTTTAATCTAGCATTTACATTCTGTACGTACCGATTGAACAAATGGTATAACTTCTACTATCATTCCTCAAATAATGGCTTGTAGAAGGAACGATTATCCATAGCAAATAGTCTATCTGTAAACTCTCCAGGCTTTACTTTTTCTAACGAACGATTTAGCATATTCAATTTAGCATCCAGCATGTCGATTAAGTGTAACACTTCAGCTTCACGAACAAGCGGCGGCTTTGGACTTCCCCATTCTGCTTTCCCATGATGGCTTAACACCACATGTTGCAGTACAGTAATTTCTTCCCCTTCAATATCCATTTCTTTCGCCATTGTTCCAATTTCCTCTACCATCATAGGAATATGTCCAAGCAGTTTTCCTTTTAACGTGTAGGTAGTAGAAACAACACCGGATAACTCTTTTATTTTAGCCATATCATGGAGAATAATCCCGGCATACAACAAATCTTTATTAATCTCCGGATAAAGTTTGTGAATTTCCTTGGCTATTGCTAGCATACTTACAATATGATGTGCTAATCCTGACGCATATTCATGGTGATTCTTTGTCGCAGCTGGATAGGAAAGTAGTTCCTCTTGATATTTTTTAATAAATGCACGTACAATCCGTTGTAAGTTTGGATTTTGCATTTCAAAAATAGCTTCTGTCAACTTTTCTATTAAGCTTTCTTTATTCACAGGAGCTTTTTCCACAAAATCATCTATTTTCACATCATCTGTTGGTTGTGAGGGTCGAATCGAAAAAATTTTAAGCTGCGGCTTTCCGCGAAATTGATTGATTTCACCAGCAACGCGGACAATTTGTTCGGCCACAAAGAGCGTTTCATCCTCTGAAGTGGCGTCCCATAGCTTCGCCTCTATTTCTCCTGTCGCATCGCGAAGCATTAAAGTTAAAAATGGTTTTCCATTACTGGTTAAACCCTTGATTGCTTCACGTATTAATAAGAAGCCTTCATAAGCTTCCCCGATCGAAGCATGCCTAATCCCTTTTTTCATATCCTGTTTCATCTTCCTATCTCCCTTCGCTTGAACAGCGCCTATGCACCTACTAACACTTCGGAAAATGAAGTGAAGAAAGCTTCGTAGCCTGTACATTCATATCTCGCAAAATTATAGAAAAGCCTAATTTCAAAACAGTAGTCAACCTATCATTGAAACTAAGGCCTAATCTACGGATAACTTCGACATCTCCCATTTCGACCAAGCTTTTTTTTTGTCTCCTTTAACGTAACGAAAAGGGACTGATCCCTTATAAAAAGCATCAGTCCATCTTCGTAGTTGTTAATTTTTTGGAATATAGTCAAAAATCTTACCACTTTCAATCACTTGAATAAACTTCATCAACCATTCGTAGTAATTTTTAGCATACTCCAACCGCTCAATATCTGTGTTAATCTTTGCTTTTAATTGTTCATCATCTGTTTCTTCCTGTAGTTTCTGGAGCTCAGCAATGGCTTCGTCTGCTTCTTCAATATTGGTTTCTGTATGATGGCGCCAACGATTGCCAAAGAGGGAGGTGAACGATTTATACCAATCTTCCTCTGATCGATATAAATCTTTTCGAATGCCCCGTTTAAAAGTAGATTCAACCATCTTCATTTCTGACAGCGTTCGTACACCTGTCGACATACTCGTTTTACTCATTTCAAGCGCATCACGCATATCATCTAAAGTCATTGGTTTATCGGCAAAATACAATACACCATACAGCCTACCAACGGAAGATGTTAGCCCATATAAGTTCATATTTTTGGCAATGACTTGAATAAATTTTTCAATTGTTTCATCATATTTTTCCCAGTCTTGACACTCTTTTTTCTCTGGCACTGGATGTCCCTCCACATGCATTATAATCATAATCTGCAAATAGTTTATCATTTATTGTCAATGAATGCGAATAGAATTTAACATTTGGACAAAACTTCTTTTTTCAGCCAATGTAACAAGATCTTGTTTACAAGTGAATACGATCACTTGCTGCCTTTGCACAATTCTTTCAAGCAATGACGTCACGCGTTTTGTTCGAATGGAATCAAAATGAACAAATGCATCATCCATCATAAATGGCAAGGCATGTTCTTCACTTATACATACACTAACCGCTAAACGCAAAGCAACGTACAATTGGTCCATCGTCCCTTGAGATAGTTCTTTAACATCAAATCGTGTACCATCATTTGTCTCTACCGTAAATGGTTGCTCAGCAGTTGGCGGGTAAACATATTGGTAAGCTTCCGCTGTTAATTCACGAAAATATAATGTTGTTCGTTCCATCACCTTGTGCAAATATTTGTTCTGGTACGATCGCTTTGCCTGCAATAGCATCTCTTTTGCAGTTTTAAGCGTTGCCCATTGTTTTGCCTGTTGATGGAGCGCTTCCTGCTCCATTTCCTTTTGGTGAACTAAAGTGGAGTAATCTTCTCTTTTTTCCATTCCAACTATCTCTGCATGGACGGTCGCTAACATTTGTTGATGCTTTTCCAAATCTTTTTCCAGCTGGGTAGTGGTTTGCTTCATCTTTTCTTGTTGCTGTTCCAAGTCTAGTAATCTTGGAATTTTATCCATTATTGCATCCAACATATCTTTAGGAAAAAATGAAGCAAGCTGACTAGCTAATGCTGCTTTCTTTTCTAATAATGATTGCTGTAGTTGTTTTTGATTTTCTTTTTCGTAAAAAGCTTCTTCGTCTCCAACATGAGCTGTTTCAAGTAACTGATTCATTTCCACTGTTAAAGGCTTCATTTGTTGATTTACTTGATGCAGGGCGAGCTCACTCTCCGCTAATTGAGTTTGATAGTATGAACATTGATTAGCGGCCGCTTCATGTTTCTCCAACAGCTTCTGAATGGAATTAAACTGTAAATGAACTGTCTGTTCCGACCATTCCCATTTTTCATGTTGAGCAAACGTGTTTATGTTAGAACGAATAATCGCTAGCTGTTGCATCAATGTTGCATACGTTTCCTCATCTTCCTTCATTCGCCCATTTATATATTGCAATTGTTTCAAACTATGGAATACATCAGGCCAATACGTAGGTGCAAGATGAGTTAGAAAAGGATAGGCATCTTGCTCAGCAAGTATTCTTTCATCCATGCGGCGCATTTGATCCGTTAGTTGTAGCTGTTGTTCTTCCCATTTTAACGCTTGAACATCTATCCGTTTTAATTGTTCATCGATCGCTTCAAGCCGCGTTCGCAACTGTAATTGCTGCTCCACTAACTGCTCCACACGCTTTCGTTCTGTGTCCGACAGATAGCTTCCATTCGTTGGCTGCATAAACAATCTGTCCATTTCTTTTATCGACTGCTCCTGCCAATTCCATTGAAATACAGCACCTATAGCCACTAGTGGTGCTAAAAGTAATAGTGCTGTATAGTCCATCCCGATCCCAATACCCGCCAACAGCATAGCAGCTATTATCAGAACTGAAAAAATCAAGCGTGTCTGTTTTCGCTTCCGCTGTTGTTGCTTTTTCCAGTTAGATTGGTTGGTACTTTGTTGTTCAATGGATGACGGGGTAAAAATTTGTGCCGAATGCTGTAGCTGTTGTTTCCAATCGTGCAACTGTTGCTCAGAAGTTATTCTTTCTTGGATCGCCTGCTTCTCTTCCATTAATTTACTTCGCTGCTTCGCTTGCTGCTTTTTATCCAGTTGCAGTTGCAATTGTTTAACATCTAATTGATCCAAATCCTCTTTTATTTTCTTCCAGTTCTTTTCTGTAAATACGGAAAGTTGCAATTGATCTATCTCGCTACGGTCTATTGGTAGTTGTAATTCATTACAGCTGTGAACAAACTGTTGCTCCTGTTTTTGCAACGATTTTGAGATAGCCTCTGCTTGTTCTGTGAGTTGTTCATATCGAGGCTTCTCCTCCATTACGAGCTTTCCTTCATGGTAAAGGTCTACGGGTAATAATGCTTCCGTTAATCCTTTGATTTCACTTCGATAGCGGGTTTGGTTCGCTTGTAACACTGCTATTTCACTTTTTAAAGGTAACAGCTTTTCCTTGAGACGTTCCCAGCGTTCGACTCCTGCTTCTGGAAAGGTAATCTCTTTAGGAATTTGCTCCAACTGCTTTTCGACTGTATGGTATGCTTGAATAATCGGTAGAGCATGTTTTTGTTTATCTACATAAAGCCGTTGTTCATGTAGTTCCTGAATGTTCTTTTTAAGATGCTCTATTGCTTGCTCCAACCCCTTGACTTGCGCTTGCTTTTCTTGATAAGTAGCTTCCAAGCGTTTCCAATCATTTGCTTGAGCTTGGATATCTTGCAGCTTGGTTAACCGTTGATTCATGAGCGGCTTTTTTCCAGATGGTTTAAATAACACCCCGAGCTGTTGTTCCAATTGTTTTTCTACTGCATAGAGATTCTTCGCTCCTGTTAAGCCAACACCAAGAATAACCTCCCCTAAATCATCTGCTTGCATCTCTGTAATTTTCAGCAGGTCTTTGGCAGAAAAAGAGAAAACCGATTGATATGTCGCTAATGTCATTCCTTTTAATTGTTCTTTAAGCCATGCTTCTCCTTTTTGTTCCCCATCTGATGTATAAATCAATGCTTCTCCATTTCTTACGTTGTGCAAACGTTCAATCATGAACGTCTCTTCTCCTTGAGAAATGGTCAATCTGCCTCCTATTTGCCCGCTTGTCTTGGGACGATAAAACTCACATTGTTTAGGAGGAAAACCAAATAACATAAATAGGAGAAATGCATGTAACGTGGATTTTCCTGATTCATTTTCCCCATAAACATAAGTTACTTGTTGTTCGGAAAAATCAAAGGTTTCATTCACCCATTTCCCAAAACCAAAAATGGTGGCTCGTTGAATAATCACGTTTTCCCCTCATTCCTTTAACAGCTCGTGAACGAGTAACTCTTTAGCTGCTGCTGTTATTTCGTGCTCTTCCTCTATTGTTAACGGCTGTAAAAACTTTCGCGCTTGCTTTTGCTGATAGAGATCGGTAAGTAACGGCTGAACGGTCAGCTTATCAGCTTCACGAAGCATTTCTCCAATGAAATGCTGGCCTTGATACAATGATTCGTCGATTACGATTTGGGTTTGAACCTGGTGATGAAAGATGTACACCCAGTTTTTAGGTTGCGTGAGTGTTTCGTTTACTAGTGCAATTACTTCTTCTACATCTCCGGAACGATCCCATTCCTTGATACGATCATCCTTACTTGCTAAAGTTAAGTCGACTAATTGAGATGTTGCAGCTTTATGCTGTTCCAATGAGTTTAAAATCTCCCTCTCCATTTCAAATACGGATGGGCATGAAGTAAGATCTAATGAAAAATGGCTGATTTGAATAGCATGTAATGGGAAAAATTCTAGTTCCGCCTTTTCCTTTGTAAGGCGAACATGATAACAGCCTTTTTCTCCAGTTTCCTTGCGATGGCGTCCTTGTGTATTCCCTGGGTAAATGATAGGTGGCGTTTGTTTTAACACTTGTTGCCGATGAATGTGCCCAAGCGCCCAATAATCCATATCCTCGCCTGTAAGATCGCTTATTTTAAAAGGTGCATATGTATCATGATCGGTATTGCTTTGTACACTTCCGTGCAACATCCCAATATGAAATGGGACGGACAAATCAGTAATCTGGTACTCGCTCGTTTTATTATTCTGCACCGCTCGTTCTTGATAACTGAAACCGTAAATGACAGCTAACGGTTCGTCATGTTTAACATATGTATAAGAAGTGACAGCTCCCTCTTTAAATTCAATAACATTATCCGGATATGGTACAGAATGTGCATTTCCATTTAAATGATCATGGTTTCCATAAGATAAAAACACAGTAATGCCATGTTGCTGAAGCGTTTCAAAAGCGCGCTTTAAACGAATTTGCGCTTGTAAGCTCTGCTGTTCGTTATCAAACAGGTCACCTACGAGTAAGACAAAATCTACGTGATGCTGAATCGCAGCCTTCACTAAGTTATCTAAAGCTGTAAATGTACTCTTACGTATGTCTTTAAATATATCCTCAGGTGCAGAAGCTAATCCTTTAAACGGACTGTCTAAATGCAGATCTGCAGCATGAAGAAACGTGATTTCCTTTGTCACATTCCCACCTCCGATTCTCTTCTCATTTTAGCAAATTCACTTTAAGAATGCACGTTCGCATTACTTTTATCAAAACAGCTTAATTAAACATGTTAACTTTAAAGTGAAATCTTTCATTAGGGAGTTTCCCCCAGTTCCTAATCAGTGTTTCGTTAAACGAATCGGACAGTTAGGTACTTGATCTCCCTATTTTAAATGATCCCCAACTCTTTATGTAGAATCTTAAAGCAACTTACCTGCGGGATAAGAACAAAGGCGCGGGGCGCCCGTTTAGCAACGTAGCGAATGGAACGAATCAACTAAAGATTTAGGAATCGGAATCATGCCACTAAAAACAGGGGTATGCCACGCCTGAGCGGCAAGCCCGTTTTTAGTCGGCCTTCCCCTTAGCGACGAACCGATGATGACTTATCGTAGGGCGCATTTCTAAAGTCGCATCGTTGCTGGGCTCATGCGCCGGACGTGACGATTCGGTTATTTCGTTATCCACCAGCAAGTTTCCTATACAATGAAAAAAGCTCTGCCTAGAAACAGAGCTTTTACTATTTATTTATTTTTCCTTTTTCGAAAGCGCAAGTGCTTTTTTGAAATCCTTTAGCGAGCTGGAACGTCCATACATTAGGACACCGCCACGATACACTTTTGCTCCAAGAAGAGCTAGAATAATGATAGTACCAATTAACAGACCGATGGATAATGCTACCTCCCAAATAGGAACATCCAGCATACCAACCCGTAAGAACATAATCATTGGTGTAAAGAATGGAATAAATGACGTTACTTTAATAAATCCAGCCTCTGGTGTAGCAAGGCCACTCATAGCAATAATAAATGCAATCATAATTAAAAATATCATCGGCATGGTCAATTGCTGAGCATCTTCAATTCGACTTACCAATGAGCCTAACATCGCTGCAAGGGTTGCGTAGAGCAGGTAGCCTAAGATAAAGAAAACAATGGCATAAATATAAATCGACATGGAAGCAGAACCAATCCCAAATTGAGCAAATAGTTCTTGTGTTGCTTCATCCTTTGCAGAAATAAGGGCATACCCAGACCCTAAAAACAGTGCTATTTGCGTTAATCCTACTAGCGCTACACCGAAAATCTTAGCAAACATATGCGTCACTGGCGGCGCACTGGAAATAAGGATTTCCATCACTCGCGATGATTTTTCCGTCGCTACATCTGTGGCGATCATATTGCCATACATAATGACTGTAATGTATAACAAAAACAACATGATATATACAATTCCTCGAGCTTGGTTGAGCTCTTCTTCGGTTTTAGCTGACTTATCCAAAGCGACAGTATCAAACGTCACTGGTTCATTAATCATCGCTAATGCAACAGGATCAACACCTGCCTGCTCCGTTGCGTACATGGCCTTTAATTGTTGCAACTGTTGCTCCAATGTCGTTTGCAAACTAGATTGAGAAATGCTATTGGCGTAGTAAGTTGCTTTAGGCAGCTTATTTTCATTCATAGTTAATACAATAAGTGCTGTATAATCTTCTTCCTCTACAGCTTGTTTCGCTTCTTCTTCAGTTCCGTCATAAAGCGTGAGCTCTATCTCTTCACTTGTTTGCTTCATGTTTTCCGTTAGAGGTTTATATAATTCATTGGTCTCGTCAATAACAGCAATTTGATCTGCTTCCCCATCAGAAAAAACATCGATAATCGTTTTAATATTGGTTAAAGCAAATATTAGAATTAATGTAATTAATGTGGTAATAATAAATGTTTTTGATTTAATCCTTGTCGTGTACGTATGACCTAATATAATCCAAAACTTATTCATAGGAAGCACCTACTTTCGCGATAAAAATATCATTAAGAGACGGCTCTTCCAAGTCAAACTTCCGTACAAAGCCTTTTCCTTGCAGCGCTGTAAAAATTTCCTGAGAAACGAGCTCATTTTCAATTTGCAGCTGACAGCCTTCCATCACCGCTTTATATTTCGTAACACCAGGAAAATCACGAAGAAAATCAACTGGAAAGTCAGCATAAACACTTAAATTTTTCTTGCCGAATGAACGTTTTATCTCACGTAAAGACCCTTGAACAACTTGCTTGCCTTTATGTAATATGCATAAGTGCTCACAAAGCTCTTCGACGTGCTCCATTCGGTGAGAAGAAAATACGATCGATGTTCCTTTTTCTTTTAAATCTACGACTGCTTCTTTCAACATTTCCACGTTAACAGGATCCAGCCCAGAAAATGGTTCGTCTAAGATTAATAGTTTTGGTTTATGTATTACCGCAGAAATAAATTGAATCTTTTGCTGATTGCCTTTGGATAATTCTTCTACTTTCTTGTTCAAATATTCCGGAACTTGAAATCGATCAAGCCATGCTTTCAACTCACTGATAGCTTCACTCTTTACCATCCCTCTAAGTCTTGCTAAATAGGTAAGCTGATCCTTTACTGTTAACTTCGGATAAAGCCCTCTTTCTTCAGGAAGATAACCAATTAAGTGACTCTTTCCATAATCAACCGGCTCACCATGCCATGAAATATCACCGGATGTTTTATCTAATAATCCTAAAATCATCCGAAACGTCGTCGTCTTTCCAGCGCCATTCCCGCCCAGAAAACCAAACATTTCCTTTTCTGGGATTTCTAAAGATAGCTGTTTGACAGCAGTATGTGCGCCAAATTGCTTCGTAACATCTGTCAGTTGTAACATACTTTTCCCCCTCTTTGATATAAGCTATACGTAAAAACAATGGCAAAAGTTTCAGGTTATTCTTCTTCGTGCTCAAATAGAAGTTTGTAATTATACAAGAGATAACATTTTAGCTTCATAAAAGCAAGCTTCAATAGAGCTACAACCATAGATATACGAGGAATGCAAGAGTTTTAAACATTTGTCTACTTCTCCATTTAAAGGCAATATCCTCATTGAGACGTTTAATAAGATCCTTTATTGTCGGGATCCGTTCCACATATCTTACCGCAAAGGAAATAATCATGGCTGCATAGTTCAGTTCTTCCGGTGCGCCAAGTCGTGACTTCTTAGTTACTGCATGGTAAATTTTATCTAAATTTATGGCAGCAATAATTGCTTCATATTTTTGGGTAGGTTCCATATCGTATAAGTTAGAGTAAAATGTTTATGGGAGAACATACACCCCGTCATAGGTGTTGAAGTCTTCCGACTTCAACACCTATGACGGGGCCAGCAAGCGAAGCGCGGTAGTTCTACTGTCGTTTTAGATGAAAAAAAGGACCTTCTTTTGTATAGTTAAGTCTACGACAACATCAACTATAGAAAGAGGTCCTCCATTGAAAGATACCATATCTACAATCACAATGAAAGAGTTAGAACAAATTACTTACCGTGCATTACAGGAAAGTTTTTCCCAGGTGATGTCACAAACGCTTCAGGAATTAGATGAAACCATTGCAACAACGAGGGAAAAGAAAAGGTTTTATTTAAAGGATAAGAGAACGTTAAAATTTGAATCTGTCTTCGGGCAGGTCGAGTTGAAAAGGAATTATTATCAAGATAGAGAAACGGGAAACTATGTATTTTTATTGGATCAATATTTAGCTTTTGACGGCACCAAGGGGATGAAGTCCGGTGGTGCAGGATTTTGCGATTGAATTGGCTGTTACAGGTGTTTCTTACCGTCAGGCCAGTCGAGCAATGGAAAAGCTTTTAGGCTACCCTGTGATCAGTCATGAAGGCATACGCCAGCAGTTGTTGAATACGGTGTCCCGCTTGAGCAGGATGTCGTGTTCGTGGAAGTGGACGGGCTTTATACGAAAAGTCAAGAGAAAAATAAAAAAGGCTGGGAGATGAATGGCAAGCGGGCAAAACTGATAGAAAAAAGACATTTTATTCATGAAGGAAAGCTGCCGTTCTGGGAAGAGTTTGAGCAATATTTAATGGCTACATACGAGTATGATCCGACCAAACATCATCTCGTTATTAACGGGGACGGGGCAAAGTGGATCACATCCTGCCGCGACTATTTCCGAAGCAATGCCACCTTTGTCATTGACCGCTTTCATGTTGCCCGTGATGTACAACGGTTATTTAGGAAACATCCAAGGTATCGAGCCATTCGAAAAAAACTGGCAAACTATGACTGGGAAGGCTTTATGGTGGTGAGTTGAATAGTGCAGTTGGTACGCTTGAAAATGAAAAGAGGGAAGAACGGTTGGAAGAGTTAATAGCCCAGCTTTCTCAATATCCGGAAGCACTTGGAGATTACCGTGAGAAGCTGAGAGACAAAGGTATAGAAACCACAGGCTTTCGCGCCCCATGGGAAGTGCAGAAGGAACGATGAGCGTGTTCGCCAGACGCCTTAAAAATGGGCGCAGCTGGTGTGAAAAAGGACTTGATAAATTTATCGACATTATGGTTGCCCTAAAAGATAATCTTGAGATTAAGACACTACAGGGTATGCTTAAACAGACAATGGAAATAACAGAAAAAAGCAAGAAAGAGAAACCACCTAAACACTTTGTAGAGAAGTTGAAGGATAGCGCAGCAGAAGCAACCCGGAACAACTTGGATTATTTAAAAGGGGCTCTTGGAAAACCAGTTACGGCTGCTTTAAAAGGGTTGCGAGGAATTTAAAAAAAGTAAAAAAGGTTTAAAGGATGAAGAAAGGGAAAACTGAAATCGCTGCCAAAAATTTGAAGCTAAAACCATGTAAAATAAGGGACTTTAAAAATCTCCCACAAGTACTTGACACAACCATCCCTATAACTGTAAATAGGAAAAGGTATTGGCAGGTGTCAGGGTGGCGGAACGGATGGTAGTACTGAAGATCCACGTGCAGCAAAACGCGTGAGGAGGGAAGTATCCGAACCTGTAAACAATTCGTATGACCAAAGAAGGCAAGGGTGCCATGACAAAAACACCCATCACTTTGCAGGAACTAAGGCAGCGAATCTATCAAAAGGCGAAGGCCGAACAGGGCGCATTGAAACTCATCATGGAAGCCATTATTCAGTCAATGGGACACCCATACACCGTAGAAATCTAATTTAATAAAGAAGGAAATCTTGAACCTGAAATAAAAGGGCATTACACCAAACAGACCTTGTCTAACTTAACAAAATTGATAGCAGAGGATGTACAAGCATTTCATGAACGTAAATTAGAAAAACGTTACGCGTGCATTTACTTAGATGCTACTCAAATCCCTATCCGTCGCAACACTGCAGGAACTATATCAGCGTGGTGTTAAAGACGTTCTACTCTTCATCTCAGACGGTCTAACTGGTATGACAGATGCAATTCACCGTGTCTATCCCAAAGCAAAGCATCAAGTGTGCTGTGTCCATGTTGCCCGCAATATTGCTAAGAAGGTTCTTGTCAAAGACCGTTCAGAGATACTTAGTGACTTTAAAGCTTGTTTATCATGCCACAGACAAAAAAGAAGCCCTACAAGCGTTAGAACAGTTTCAAAGCAAATGGGAAAAGACATATCTACGTGTCATTGACGCAGTAGTAAAAAATGAACAATTATTAACGTTTTATGAGTTCCCTGCTTCTATTCGACGGAGTATCTATTCGACAAATTTAATTGAAGCATGTAACAAAGAAATAAAGAGATACGTCAAACGAAAAGAGCAGTTTCCAAACGAGGAGGCTTTAGAACGTTTTCTCGTCACACGATTCCTAGAGTATAATCATAAATTCAGCATGCGCTGCCATCGAGGTTTTGATCAGGCAAAACCTGAATTAGTTGCCATGTTTGAAACTCTGAAGAATGGTACTTAGAACCCGCCATCCTTGACCTTACTTACGGTCGTGGTGTATATCTTGCCGACGGGTCAGAAAATATATCCACATAAGGGGTCCACCCGCTTTTTATGGTACCACGACCGTACTCTTCTATGCTCTCGCTGGCAGGGTCCCCTATTGCCCAACACAGCGAATCACAAAAAAGAGGCACAAGGTCAAGGAAAAGCAACTAACGCGGTGGCTATAGAGATTTTCTGATTATTTATTCATAGCTAACATTTATAAAAGGGGATTTACACAAAATTATTGACACACCCTACTTTTTAGGTCATATATCATGATTGGTTCCCATTTATAAAACATCATTCTAACTATTAACTAAATCAGAGTTTTCTTGCTCTCTCAGATAATACATTAATTGGTTTGGAGATGGTAAAGCGGCCTCTGACAATACTGTGTCACCTGATGATGCCTCAAATCCCGAAGCATATGTGTTTATAAACACATGGCCATCCTCTTTTAGGCTATTTACATTTCGTTGGGTACTTTTATTTTCCCACATTGTCTGATTCATACTTGGCCCTATAAAAATGGGTTTACTATAATTCAACACACATAAGGAAAGCAAATCATCAGCTACTCCATTCGCCATCTTTGCTAAGAAATTTGCGGAAGCTGGAAGGATTACTAAATGGTCAGCATCCTTAACTAAATTAACGTGAGGTACTTTGTTTGAACTTAAATCAAACGCATCTGTATAAACCGCATCTGCCAGTGGTCTGAGTCCATTTGGATTGAGAAAATTAGATGCAGATTTAGTTAGCACAACCTCTACACGATATAAACTTAGAAGTTCATAAATATAATTAGTTACATTTATAGCTGCTATGCTTCCAGTGATACCGAATACAATTTTTTTATCCTTCATAAACCAAATCCTCCTCCATAATGTCTAAATATCTTTTGATATTTCTTTTGACAGGAGGACAAGGAGTTTTATTTGCCTCAATTCTTTCTAATGGACAAGCATTGCCCTGGCATGATGGTCTAAAATAACAGCTTGTACATGCTGAATCCTCGTTTGCCCCTCCTGATAACCATAAAAATAGACGATCCTCGTAAATCTCCATCTCTCCGTCTTCGTAAATATTCCCGACATGATTTAATGAATTATTAAATGCAACTGTACACTTATAAACCATTCCATCAGAACCAATTACAAATGAGCCTGGAAGAGCAGCATAGCACTCGCTCCCTCCCGGTTGAAGGGTCTGTTTGTAGAAACTAAAGTCAAATCCTTTGTCTTGAGCCTGGGTATAAAAAGGAAATAATTCTTTCGTATCACAAAGGTGGATATCTCCGCTTTGTTCCCCTTTTAGATTTTTAACCGAAACAAAGTGCATTTGAAACCTTTCATCTGCGGCAAATTCCTTACTTATGTAATCTATATACTCGTACATGACAGGAAAGGTCTCTTCGCTAATATTTGAACGAATCATGATTTGAAAATTATTTTCTTCGAACATATCTCTAATGTTCATCAAGTTCAGAACAATCGTGTCAAAAGTTTCTTCTCCATTTTTACCCACTCTAAATTGATCATGAGTTTCCTTCGTACCATCGAGTGTGATTTGATAACCTAGTACTTTATATCTTAGTAACTCGGTAAATACTTCTGTAGTTAAGTTATACCCATTCGTAGTAATACCAGCCATATATTCGACACCTTTACTATCGCAAATTTCAATTAATTCTTTCGACAATTTTTGAATGACATTGAATGAAATTAAAGGCTCTCCACCAAACCATGAGACAACTAATGCTTCGTATTTATGAATGTTATTTTTCACATAGTTAATTATCCCTGTTATGGTTTTCTCGTTCATTTCACTTTTTTCAAAGTCCTCATAGCAATACACGCAACGAAAGTTGCAATCTTCATTCGGCATTATGATTAAGTTTAGCGTTCTATCTTCCGATAAACTGCTAACCTTTTGTGCTGTGGCTTTTCTGAATTCATCTATATCACTATTAATCAAGAACTTTTTGTCCACCAAAAAATCAACCAAACGATTTGTTTCACTGTAACTAATTTCTTTAGATCTCAAAGTATGTAATAAATCATTGGTGTCCTCTCGTGTAAACTTAACTATCCTACCAGTAAAACTATTATATAATTTAATATTTTCCGTACCTCTTTGTATGACATTAAATCTTGAGGGTTTCAATGTTAGGTTTTTAACTTTGTTTATTTGCGTTGTATCCCTATGGAACAATTAAAAGCCTCCCTTGTGGGATGACCATGTAAAAACACGGCCATCCATTTACAATCATAAATTCATGTAAAATACCTATTAAACTTGTCCTATCACACTTCAGGTTAAAATTAGCAGAAAACATTGATAATTCTTGGTTGTTGACTCATACTTATTCACCTCATATTCATTAACAATTTTTTACCACTCAAATAATTTATACATTAAAATAAATTAAATGTCAATATAATTAGCAAATTAGCAAATTAGCAAATAATTTTTTAAAATCATTTATTGACTTTAATTCCAATTTGTTATTAAATAATTTTAACGTTAAAAATATTTAAATGGAGCTGGTGCTAAGTTATGAAAACTCGAAATTTTATTTTATTGATATCGGGAAGGATTGTCACCAATATAGGGGATAGTTTATATGCGGTAGCCTCAATGTGGTTGGTTTATGAACTGACAAAGAATAATTTTTTCACGGGCTTGGCGGGATTTCTGACTGCAGCACCTATTGCCCTACAATTTTTTATTGGTCCTATAATTGACCGAATAGAACACAGATCAATCTTAATTTATTCTCAAATGCTTCAGGCTGTTTTATTAGCAGTCATTCCACTCGCTTATTATTTTGATGTTCTATATGCGTGGATTGTATTAACAATTTGTCCTTTAGCATCTATAATACAGCAATTTGTTTACCCTACTCATTTTTCAATTTTACCAAAGATTGTTGATAAAGACTCTTTAACAAAGGCAAATTCCTTTATGACCTCCACCTATCAATTATTAGATTTAATTTTAATGGGAGTTTCAGGTGTTATAATCGCAATAATGGGTGCTGTGGCTGTTTACATGTTGGATGCTATAGCATTTCTTATAGCTATGACTTTATTTTACTATCTCAAATTCCCTGGAACAAAAAATGTTAATGTGGAAGCCGAAAGTAAATTTTCTTTGAAAGAAGAATGGAGTTCCTACAAATTAGATTTAAAAGAGGGCTACTCGTTCATAAGGAGATCTTTTATACCAAAATTTCTTTTAGCAGCAATAATAGCGAATTTCGTTATTGGTGGGGTCTCCGCAATTTTACCTGATTATGCTGCAAATCGAGGTGGTAGTCATATATACGGTTGGTATTTAGGGGCTATGTCGGGTGGTCTTTTAGCCGGTTCCTTTTTAGCCAATGTTTTTAATAAGATTCCATTAGGAAGAGTAACAATCATTGGATTTTTTATTTCAGGGTTGAGTTGGATTTTTTCCGGGGTAACAAATATAACTATATTATCCATTCTTTTATTTGGAATAAGCTACATTTCAATAGGTTTGACGAATGTGCTTTTCCTCTCCTCGTTGCAAAATATTTTACCAAGTGAGGTTTTAGGAAGAGTTTTTTCTTTCGTTGCTGGTGCAACAATGATTGCTTCTCCTTTAGGTTCACTAATTGGTGGTTCTATTGCTACTTTTACAGGAAGTTTTGTTGTGTTTATGTCTGGAAGTTTAGGAATATTATTTGTATCTCTATACTGGATAATTATTCCAAAGTTGAGAAACTTACCGAGTCCCGCCGACTTTGGAGAGGATGGCACTCTAATGGCAAAGCAAAGTTGACGTAACTTGTCCTGCCATTAGAATAGAACGAGGGATGTTGTAACTTTACTGATCAAGATAACTCATAATTATATAGTTTACATTGTATATTTCATCTTTTTCAGAATGTTTTTTCTTTCTTGATACAATATCCCTAATTTTTTCATTTACCTCGCTCCATTCCTCTCTCGTTAATTGAACACTAACTATGCTCGCTTCAGAAGAAACTGTTTCATCAGTTTTATCTAAAAGATCAGATTCGATTCGAGAAATTGCCACATCAGAAAAGGCTTTTAATTGAAACAGTATGTATTCCGAGTTTTGATTGGCGTTTTCATGTGAAAAGGTATACTCACCTAACATGCTTGCAGCCGCCTCAGCTAAATAATATTTTTGAGTTAAATTATTCACTTTCTTTTCATCGACAACTTTTATAAGCCCCAGTTCTTCTAACTGGTTTACATGATAATAAAGTCTTGAAGGCTTTTCATTTAATAATGTAGCTATTTCTTTTACGGTCTTCTCTTTATCTTTGATTACTTGTAAGATTCGAGTTCTTTGATAATTGAACAATGATTTTGCAATTTTCGTTTCTTTATCAGTAGTCATCCAATATTCCCTCTTTCTATATTTTAATTAAATGTGGTAAAGAATCCTTTATTGTTTTAGACATAATTTTATTTAATGGTTCAGGGGTATCCCTAAACTATCAACAAATTAATGAAAATTCAATCAGAGTTAATGTTTTCTGTGTACCATTATAACTCAAATATCAACGTTTGACATTTCCCAATAAAATTGATTAATTTGGTTTTTCATAATCACGCTATTTGTTACGTTAGTGATCACACATAACTATAAACTTATTTTATCCTTCGACCAATAAAAAAACTCTTCCATAAGAAGAGGTTTACTTCACAATTACTTCTAATTCTATACCCTCTCTTACACAAATACTTTCTAAAGTGATGTTGTCGTCATCAAGCCACATCATTCAATTCTCCAATGTAATATCTAAGCCTTAAATAAAAGAACATTCCCATCAAATTTTTCTTGGAGCTTTCGCGCAACAATATACACGCAAAGCTCTTTCCAGAGGCCACAAACTATCACATTCGATTCTTTCTCTATCCGTTTTGTAATCACTGGATTAAGCATGTGTGCAACTCCAATGTAGTTATCTGTACTTAGATTTACCTTCTGACTCCCATTGAGGTAAGTATTCATCAGGAATATCTTCAAATCCTTCATAAATGTCATTTACGTTTTTACAGTCATAACCTTATGCCCGTATTCCTTCAATTCAATGAGCGTTTGTTTCATCATATCTAGTCTTGTAGAAAATCAATTTTTAATAATTACCTGCACTTCTACTTCTTCAAAATAGCTTTCTTCCAAATCTACTAATAAAATAGTAACCCCCTTTGGCATCTGATTAGTAACATATAATTTTTTCATTAACTGCTTCTCCCTTTATCTGTATGGCTATGCCATTCCAGATTTCATCGGAAAATAAACCCATTTTTAAAACTTGTAAAGAAGATTGTCCTTCCCAGTTCGCAAAAACAGTCATGTATTCTGGAAAACACCTGTCTATCCATTGATGGACGCGTCCTAGTACTGCCTGCAGGTCTTTTCTTAATTGGTCATACATATCATGCATGCTTTTGCGGAGCTCTGCATAGACCCCATCTGGTAGATGAGGTTTAGATAGCGCCCGTCTTGAATTAAGCGTGAAATGACTCTGGCATCTTTTACATCATTTTTGGTTGGGGAATTGTCATCCAACTCTTTTGACTTTTTAACATGTGCTGGATTTACTACGAGTACTTGAGTTGCTTTTCCATTAACCAATAAGCGAAACAATAATTGCTGTCCACGTTTTATACTCAAATAGAAGGAGTTTGTAGTTGCTTGTCGAATAAACATATAAGTAAGAGGCAGTTCCAAATATTCGATATACAAACTTAGGGAGTGCCTGTGAACTTAGCTACGTTGGTCTTCTTTTAACACACAATATTTCATACCAACCACAGAGGGAGGAATTTCAGTGAGAGATTATACTTTAACGGTATTTGATTCGTCCGGAGAAAAATTGCTGGATGAAACGTTTACGGCTGCAAACGATGACGAAGCAAAAGAAATGGGGACTTCCAAATTAGACCAAGCAGGCTATTTGGATTATACCCATCGCTGTGTAACACCCGATGCTAAACTTATTCTGTTCCATCGATAAGAGGCCATTTATCCTGCATTTTCCATAAGGTAAATCAGTATGATACTTCTAACAGGCTAAAAACCGACTTTTCATCTAGAAAAGTCGGCCCTTTATTCCGTTATTTCCCTTGAAATGCTGGCTTTCGTTTTTCTAAAAAGGCATGTACTCCCTCTTTATGATCTAGCGTATTTCGTAACTTCCATTGTGCCTCTTTTTCCGCTTCCAAATAATCCATGAGACTTTCTTTTTGTCGTGTATGATACAACATTTTGGTTTCCAACATGGATAAGATTGGTGCTTGGTTTAGCTTATTGGCTAATTGAATCGTATATGGGATGACACGGTCTGAAGTAAGTTCATCAATTAGCCCCATTTTCTTAGCACGGATAGCATCGATTTGTTGTAAACTCCAAATAAACTGTTTCGCTTGTTGGGTGCCGATTCGTTCTTTTATCAGAAAGTGCCCGCCTCCATCCGGTACCAAGCCAATACCAATAAACAACATACCAAACTTTGCTTCCTGCTGTGCTACAACAAAATCAGCTGTTAACGCATAACTTAACCCAAGACCTACCGCTGATCCTTGAATAGCGCTAATAACAATCTTGGGCATCAAATATAATTTTAAGGTAATCTTTCCGATTGTATCCATCACTGCTGCAAATTCATCATAAACTGTTAGTCGATCCATCATGGAAATATCCCCACCGGAACAGAATGCATTTCCTTCGCCTGAAAGAATGACGACCTTATCTTCATTCTTTTCTACTTCTTCAAGTGTACGATTTAATTCTTCCAGCATTTCCAAGTTCAATGCATTGTAGCGTTCTGGACGATTCAAATGTATATACGAAATTCCATCTTTGCTTTCACTAATAACCAGTGACCCCATTTCCTCTCCCCCTTTATTTTCCTCCTATGTTATCCATAAGTAGCTCTTTACTATACTTTTATTCGGCACATTCCAGTTAAAATCCTTCTTTGATGAAAAAAAGCTGCAGAAATTAACCGCAGCTTTTTTATCCAATGCTATTCATTTCCTTCTGTTCCATAAAGTTCCTCTAAAGGTTTCGTAATAATTCGACTGATATCATTAATCACCAAGTTAAGGCGTTGTTCTTCTTCCATTAAATTAGAAATTGCTTCATGCTGCTGAACTACCTCAACGACTTGTCTCGCCTTTTCCACTTCTTCTTCGGTTATTTCCTGACCTTGCATTTGCTTTTCTTGTAACGTCATTTGTGTTTCTCGAAAGCTATCAAACATCTGTTTCGCAGATGGGTCGTTCATCACCGCATCATAAACTTGTTTTAAACTCTTAAATTCATCGCTTTCGCGAATTGCCTTTTCTAAATCATACGCACTATCATAAATATTCGGCACAATCGTTCCTCCTTCGAATCACTTTCTCATTTACTATAACAAACGAAACCTATCATGTATACCGTTTCTATATTAGACAGACGATACGATATTCTATTTTTCAAACTTGCTTTTCCTGCTATAATAAAGAAAACTGCTTCATAAAAAGGGGTTTTCAACATGATCCAGCAACTGAAAAAAATTTTTCCTGAACTTATTATCGAACCAGAGAACTCCTCCCCTTCTTCATTGGAATATAAATGGTTTTTATTAGAAAACAGGGAAAAAATAGGGATACCATTACAAAATTTAACGGATAAGGATTTGCAACTGCTTGAAACATTTCTCACACCGTATCAAGCTGATTTTCCTATTCCAACTGAAAAAGAAATACGATGGCAACAATTGCTGAAGCAAACGACTGAGAATATCCATGCTGTACCACAAACGCCATACCGGTTTGTCTATTTTGCTATGAATAAGGAACAAATTGATCCTTTATTATTTAAAGAATCGATTCAAGCGTTATTTTCTTATCAGATCCCGATTCTATGGGAAAATAGGCATGAGGGGATTATTATTGAAGAAAAACCACCTATACTGGAAGAGAGTATTCCGTATGACCAAATTATTGACGTCATCATGAATGATTTGTCTGTTAACATTCATTTTTTAGTAGGTCCTTATTTAAACAGCTATCAATGTGCTAGTGATCAATATAAATGTATCCTAACATATGCCAAAACAACGTTTACCTACTCCGATAAAGCCGTTTTAAACTACTATGAAGCCTTACCTTATATTTTGTTGGAGCAAGTGGATGAATCGTTTCAAAACCACCTATCCCAAGTAGTGTTACAAGAATTTTCCAATGATAATGAGTTTTTACAAACGATACATACTTTTCTACAATGTAACTTAAATATTTCTGTAACAGCAAAAAAATTATATATGCACCGAAATAGCTTGCAATACCGTTTAGATAAATTCATTGAAAATACAGGGATTGATATTCGTCAATTTCACCAGGCAGTTACCGTTTACTTTGCACTTCTGGCAAACATGCACAAAGACTAACCACATCTTTGTGCATGTTTGCTATTTTCCATTTTGGCGCTTTTCATTATACTTGAATTAAGTAATCAAACGCTTACAAATTGGAGGAATAATAAATGGCTGAGTTACGCTTAGAACATATTCAAAAAACGTATGATAAAAAAAATATTGCAGTAGATGATTTTAATCTTCATATTAAAGATAAAGAATTCATCGTCTTTGTAGGTCCATCTGGATGTGGTAAATCAACGACACTTCGTATGATCGCCGGATTAGAAGAAATCTCTAATGGTGAACTGTACATTGATGATAAAAAAATGAATGATGTAGCTCCCAAAGACCGTGATATTGCTATGGTATTCCAAAATTACGCACTATACCCCCATATGAACGTATACGACAATATGGCATTTGGTCTAAAGCTAAGAAAATTTAAAAAAGATGAAATTGATAAACGTGTGAAGAACGCCGCCAAAATATTGGGACTTGAAGCTTATTTAGATCGTAAACCTAAAGCCTTATCAGGTGGACAACGTCAGAGGGTAGCGTTAGGAAGAGCTATCGTTCGAGACGCGAAGGTATTTTTAATGGACGAGCCTTTGTCTAACCTTGATGCAAAACTACGTGTACAAATGCGTGCTGAAATTCAAAAATTGCATCGTCGTTTGCAAACAACAACCATTTATGTAACACACGACCAAACAGAAGCAATGACTATGGCAACGCGTCTTGTTGTTATGAAAGATGGAATTATTCAGCAAATCGGTGCTCCAAAAGAAGTCTATGACAACCCAGATAATGTATTTGTCGGTGGCTTTATCGGTTCACCTTCTATGAACTTTTTCACAGGAAAATTATTAGAAACTCATTTACAAATTGGGGATGCAAAGATCGAGATACCTGAAGGGAAACTAAAAACGCTGCGTGAACAAGGCTATATTAATAAAGAGGTTACGTTAGGCATTCGCCCAGAAGACATTCATGATGAACCGGTATTTATTGAAGCTTCTCCAAATACAAAAATTACCGCTACGATAGACGTAGCTGATTTAATGGGAGCAGAAACATTCCTTTATTCCAAAATAGGGGAGCAGGATTTCATTGCTCGTATCGACTCACGAACCGATATTCATATTGGCTCTACGATTGATTTAGCTTTTGATATGAATAAAGCACACTTTTTTGATATAGAAACAGAATTGCGTATTCGTTAATAAAGTAGCTTTATGATTTAAAAAATACGCCTTTTATTTAAAATAGGGAAAAGCTCCTTACTAGAGGCTTTTCCCTTTTTACCATAGTATTATTAAGCTTTTGGTCCTAATTGCTGTTGTGCTGTTTGTACAAGTCGCTTCGTAATTTCTCCACCAACTGATCCATTTGCACGAGAAGTAGTCTCTGGACCTAAGTTAACACCAAATTCTTGAGCAATTTCATATTTCATTTGATCAAGAGCTTGCTGTACGCCAGGAACGACTAGCTGATTTGAATTGTTTCTAGCCATGTTTATCACCTCCTGTAACCATAGTGTAAGCAGAATTTCAAAACTTATAAGCAGTTTAAAGTGGTAAATAATAGTGTTTTTTTATAAAATAAAAGTTTGATCAGGAATTTTTCTGCACCACGACTGTTCGCTAAAAATACAAGAGAATGATGACTTAAAGGCACTTCAACAGAACTTTTTCCTATGGTCCTCTTTTTATTATGGAAGAGCAGATCTTGCTTCCAGTTGTTGATAAATAACAAAGTTGCGCTCATAACACATGATAAAGTGATATTCAATCAGTGGTGTATTCATTCATCTTCCACTTAGAGCAGTACAGATTATCCTACTCCTGAAGTAGGAGTCTTACAGCAACTTATATACAGGATAAAAAAACAAACCGCAATTGCACTTTGTTCCTGCAATGCGGCTTGTTTTTTTGTATTTCCTTTATTTCGGATATGTCATTTCTTTCGGGTTAACATACTGATCAAACTGTTCTTCTGTAAGCAAACCTAATTTCACTGCTGTATCTTTCAACGTAGCATTATCTTCAAAAGCAGTCTTAGCTATTTTAGCTGCATTCTCATAACCGATATGTGGATTTAATGCAGTTACAAGCATTAAAGAATCTTTTAGGTTCTTGTCAATATTTTCTAAATTTGGTTCAATTCCTTGGGCGCAACGCTCATCAAAAGATAGCATGCTGTCAGCAAGGAGCTCACAAGATTGTAAGAAGTTATAAGCGATTACGGGTTTGAATACGTTCAATTCAAAATTCCCCTGACTTGCAGCAAAACCAATAGCTGCATCATTTCCCATTACTTGGGTCGCAACCATCGTGACTGCTTCACTTTGTGTTGGATTTACTTTTCCAGGCATAATAGAACTTCCTGGCTCATTTGCTGGTATCGTTATTTCACCGATACCACATCTTGGACCACTCGCAAGCCAGCGCACATCATTTGCTATTTTCATTAAATCTCCAGCTAACGCTTTCAAAGCACCGTGAGCATAAACAGATTCATCATGACTCGTTAAAGCGTGAAATTTATTTGGTGCAGAGATAAAGTTTTTACCTGTTGCTTGATTGATCTCTTTACATACACGTTCCGAGAATTCCGGATGGGCATTTAGCCCTGTTCCTACTGCAGTTCCACCAATTGCCAATTCTTTTAAATAGCCTGTGCTTTGCTCAATCATCATTTCTGATTTTTCAAGCATGCGATGCCAGCCACTAATTTCTTGCCCTAAAGTGAGTGGAGTCGCATCTTGTAAATGGGTACGACCAATTTTTACTATATCCTGGAACTTGTCCATTTTTATCTTTAATGTATCTTTTAATGTACGTAAAGCTGGTAATACTTTATCCTCCAGCTTAAGAACAAATGCAATATGCATCGCTGTTGGATACGTATCGTTCGAACTCTGGGACTTATTCACATCATCATTCGGATGTAAAGTCAAATCACTTCCCTGTTCTTTTAACCATTTATTTCCTACATGTGCAATAACTTCATTTACGTTCATATTCGATTGTGTACCACTTCCTGTCTGCCAAACGACTAACGGAAAGTGTTCTGTCAATTCACCATTAACAATTTGATTCGCTGCAACCTCAATCGCTGCTGCTTTTTGCGCCTCCATTAAACCTAGTTCCTTATTAGCATGAGCAGCACTTTTTTTCAAAATCGCAAACGCTTTAATAATTTCTAACGGCATTGTCTCTTTACCAATCGGAAAATTTTGTTTACTTCTTTGTGTTTGCGCTCCCCAATATTTCTCTTTTGGTACATGAATTTCCCCAAGCGTATCTTTTTCTACACGATAATCCATTGTACTTATCCTCCCTATGTCGATTACTCGATATCTATTGTATCAGAAATTACAGCAAAAATAATCAGAAAGCTCATCCACATAAAGTGAATCTTCAATCAGTGGGAGTTTTCATTCATCCCCTATTGATTGTTAGTAGCCCAAGGGATGACCTAAAGGTCTTATACGAGATAGGACATTTAGGTACTGTTATTTCCAGCTTAGACTTGTTGCAGTACAAATTAACCAGCTCCTCAAGTAGAAGTCGTACAGCACCTTATATACGAGATAAAAAGAAACTTCTATAAGTTGTAAAAAATAAACATGGTTTGCCGTCTCTTGAGCTTATATTGGTTATGCCATTTTTATATGAGATTTAGCTATGGCGTCTAGCGCTTGTCTGTGGTCTCGACTTCTTACTATAGATCGTTGCATTTAACGCACACTAACCGGGATGCTTTTCGCTTTTGTTCTGGATAGACACAAAATTGTACGTGTTTTTTATTCCCTTCTTGTAAGAAATTCTTTTATAATATGTAAAGATGCAATCAAGTTTCCTACTGAAATAGTTAGAAATTGAAAGCAAGGCTTATATTTATAATGCTTACTGCTTGTTGCATGTGGGATAAAGTGAATCTTCAATTAGTAGGGATTTTCTTTCATCCCCACTGATTGTTAGATGAACGAATCGGACATTTAGGTGCTGTTATCTCTCACTTAGACTTGTTGTAGTATGGATTGCGGGAGGGCATACGGCACTTTATATGCGGGATAAATAATGGGGGATAAGAGCGAGGCATTGTAAGTTAAAAGTAATGAACAAAAAAGGGGGGATTTCAATATGCCTAATATATGGACTCATATTATATTTTGTGAAGAAATGTCGGATGCTATAACACAAACTCACCAATTTTCAAGTCATGAATCGATGATGAAGCTAGGTGCCCAAGGTCCAGACCCATTCTTTTATCACCGTTTTTGGCCATGGATGAAGGAAGGGCACGCGCAAGAAATTGGCACTGTATTACATGAACAAAAATGTGGTCCGTTTTTACTGGATTTAATTCGTACTGCTAAAACGATGGAGAATCAAGTAAAAGCTTATGTATTTGGCTTCATTACTCATCATATTTTGGATCGGAACACACATCCTTATATTCATTTCCGGGCAGGTTATGAAGGAAGTAAGCATCAAAAACTAGAGATTATCATCGATACATTAATGTTGCATAAATTTAACAACTTAAAAACGTGGAAAACTCCTGTTTATAAAGAAATAGATGTTGGAAGAAAACTGGACAAAAAAATAGTTCAATTGCTTTATCAAACCATTGTTAAACACTATCCAGAGCTAGACGCAACCCAAACGCATATTCAAAAATCTTACCGGGATATGAAATTAGCTTTAATGTTATTGTCAGATCCAATTGGTTGGAAAAATCGCATTTTTCATTCACTCATTTCCTCCTATTCTCACCGACCAGTGCAAGACAATAAAGATTATTTAAACGAACAAAAAACCACATGGTATCATCCTGCTACGAAAGAACCAAGCAACAATAGCTTTCTTGAACTTTATCAACAGGCAAAAACAGAGGGATTCCAAATTTTGTCCACCGTTAATGCCTATTGGAAGCAACAAGATGAAGCATTATATCATAAGTTAGCAGATCAAATTGGTAATATTTCCTATGATACCGGGAAAAGCCTTGCATTGAATTTACGTAATCAGTATGCTGATCAATTGTATAGCCATGATCAGAGGTTTTCCTCTGACCATAGCTATTTTAAGATAACTCCAACTTCTACGGAAGCAGGAGTTTGTTTTTTGGCATCTGCCATACCTTTTTCAACATTAACAAATTTCAATAAAATAATACCACCGATAAAAAATACTAATAAAGAAATGATTCCATTCCGACTAGAACCAGTAAGTTGCCCCACTAATCCAAATAAAAATGGACCGAAGATGGCGGCAAATTTAGAAGAGATGCCGTAAAACCCGAAAAATTCAGCGTGTTTATGTTCTGGAACCATTCGTCCATAAATAGAGCGACTCAAAGACTGCGCTCCTCCTTGAACTATCCCTACACAAATAGCTAACAAATAAAAATGCAAGGCAGATGACATGAAATAACCGAGGAGAACAATCCCAGTATATACATATAAAGAAAGTACTAAAGCTTTTTTGGCTGTTATTTTCTTTGCTAGCCAACCAAAGAAAAAAGTACAAGGTATACCAACAAACTGCGTAATCAATAAGGCGATTATTAAGCTATTTCCATCAATACCAATATCTCGACCATAGATCGTTGCCATTTTGATAATCGTTGAAATACCATCATTGTACAACCAAAAAGCTAATAAAAAAATTAATAATTGCTTATAATGCTTTAAATCTTTAAATGTAGAAGAAACACGGGAAAAACCAATAGCGACATAAGATCTATCTCGTTTCTCTGTATGTTTTTTCTCTTCTTGAATATTACGGAAAAGCGGAAGTGAAAAGATAAACCACCAAACGCCCACGGTTACAAAAGCAATCTGACTGGCTGCTGTTGCGTTAGGAATACCAAACCAATCATGCTTTAAAATCATTAAAATATTTATCGCTAATAATATCCCTCCGCCAATATACCCCCAGGCAAATCCCGCAGCAGAGACTTTATCTATTTCCTTTTCTTTTGCAATCTCTGGTAAAAATGCATCATAGAATACGTTACCACCTGAAAATCCAACCGTCCCAACGATTAATAGCAAAGAAGCAAATATGTAATCCCCTTCTCCAACGAAAGCAAGTAAAATACTAGCGATCATTCCCATGTAAGCAAAAAACCGCAAAAATTTCTTTTTAGCAGCTGAATAATCGCTGATCGCTCCTAAAATTGGTGCAAGGATTGCAACAATTAGTACCGCAAAGGATTGTGAATACCCCCAAAAACTTGCTGCAAGCTCTTGGTTTGCACCGACAGCGGCTACATCATAATAAAAAACAGGCAAAATCGCTGCCATAACAGTAGTGGCAAACGCAGAATTACCAAAATCATAAAGCACCCAGCTAAGCGTGGTTTTTTTCTTCATTTTGTTTTAGCCTCCTTTTCATTTAGAATAACAAAATAATTTAGACAACGTATATTTTTTACGAAAATTTAACAAAAAATAACTTTTAGTAATTTGCATAATATGTAAACGGAACCATGATTGCTGACCAAAAAAGCCGCCCTACCAAACTGGCAAGGCAGCAATAAATGACTCGCTATTCCCAAATGAAGGTTTTATACGCTTCGCTCCATTTTAAAAAATCATCCTTATTTCCTTCATCAATGGAACGATTAATCTGTTCCTCAAGAAGCGCTTTATTATAATTAAAGCATATTTCATCCAAAAGCAGACGACTAGACAATCGTAATTCAAACGTAATTTCCCGCTTCGCTTTTATCCTTTTTCCATTGTAACGATAAAATTGAAATACAATCTTCTGCTTTTTCATGGAACACTTCCTCCTTGTTCCTTTTCATTATTATCCTAAATTTTTAGAAAAATTTCAATAGGTAAATGATGAAAAATTAAAATTTCCTCTTTTTCCCTTATGAAACTTCCTTCTATTCACTCAATACATATAGTTTCATCCCTCAATGTTTCTCTAGACCCACCATAGATGACTTTGGTAGAATCTTAAGGTACAGCTTAAGAGCTTGATAATATGTGGTATATTGTATGGGAGCCAGCGAATTTCAAGGATAGTCGCCGTTTATTTCTGTTAACGTATGTATCGATCGCATGCTTCATGCTGAAACTAAAACCCATATAAAGCTGCTCAGCTGAGTGATTAAACAGGAGGTCCGACATATGAACCATTCGGATAACTTAAAAAAAGGAGAGAAAGGTGCCTGGATTAGCATCTTCGCATATATCATATTAGCCGTCAGTAAAATAATAGTTGCGACAATCGGAAATTCCGACGCTTTACGTGCGGACGGATTAAACAATGCAACGGATGTTATAGCTTCAGTTGCTGTTTTAATTGGATTAAAAATATCGCGCAAACCACCAGATGAAGATCATCACTATGGCCACTTTCGAGCAGAAACAATCGCTTCTTTATTCGCTGCTTTTATCATGATGCTAGTCGGGATTCAAGTAATTATTGATACGTTCAAATCCGTGTGGAATCAAAATTTTGTCCAGCCAGATATGCTAACAGCGTGGACAGCACTAGCTGCTGCTTTCATTATGCTGCTCGTCTACGTTTATAATTTACGTCTATCTAAAGCCGTTGCCAGTTCAGCTTTACATGCGGCCGCTCAGGATAACCGTTCAGACGCATTAGTAAGTATTGGAGCGTTTATTGGTATCGTTGGTGCTCAGTTTGGCTTATTTTGGCTTGATCCAATTGCAGGATTAGTCGTCGGATTCATTATTTGTAAAACTGCCTGGGAGATTTTTAAAGATGCTACACATACGTTAACAGATGGCTTTGATGAAAAACAAATAGAGAAAATACGATCCAGTGTAGAAAAGGTTCCAGGTGTGAAAAAATTGTATGACATAAAGGGTAGAGTTCACGGAAATCAGGCATTTATCGACATTACAATTTTGGTTGACCCTCGCCTTAACGTTGAAGAAAGCCATGCTATTACAGAAAGAATTGAAAAACAACTATATAAGAAGTACCATATTACACATGCGCAAATCCATATTGAACCTTACCAAACCTTAGATAATTAACTGACTTTATCCGCATCACTAGCTAAAAATAAGTATTCAAAGAAGGCGAGGCTTTAGGCATTCTATGTAACAGGATCACTTTTAAAGCGATAGACGGGCAGACCTTACTGTTGTTTTCATGAGAGCAACGCGAGGCTAGATAACAGCCTTTTTATCAAATTAAAATCCGAACTCTCTAAAATTTCGGATGTGCATATAGCTAAATTTGCTAAATATACTTCAATTCCACTTGCGCCTGGTGAACCTCCTCACGCACTTGTGAGGTCTCACCAGTGTCTTCATACATATATTCTTGAAGTTAAATGAATATATCTTTCGTCTTTAAAGTTAATCAATCAGTTATTTCCAGCATGATTTTGACTACGTCAGCAAATATACTGTTGCAATGGCTGCGATAACGACTAAAATAATATGAACACCCAAGTATGCCAACACGATAGCAACAATGCCACCAAACATGCCGAGATGCGGTTGATCTGCTTTTACGGACATAATCCCCGGAAAAATCAGCGCCCCTAATGCAGCATATGGAATGGCACTCAACCACCGATTGACCCAATCACGGAACTGCAGTTTCTCTACTATAAAAGCAGGTATTATTCTTGGTATCATTGTCACTATCGCCATACCAATAATAATGATCCAAATCATGCTTGTTCCTCCTTCAGAAGAAATATTCCAGCCGAACCGCCTATAATGGTTCCTAACACAATTGCCCACCCCGTACTCATTCCAAGCTGCACACATAAAGCATTAATGAGCATTGCTAACACAGCAATGAGAGCAATCTTTTTATTTTTCTTAACAGAGGGAACTAAAAGACCAATAAACATAGCATAGAGGGCGATTCCCATGCTTTGGCTTAATCTTTCTGGAATAATTTCTCCTACTACCCCTCCAAGAAAAGAGCCAGCTACCCATGAAAAATAAGCAGTTACCATAATGCCAGCATAAAAAAACATCCCATTCTTCATGTTCGCTTCTTTCGGATGAATTGCAGTCACGGCGAACGTTTCATCCGTTAGTCCCATGGACATCGGTAGTTTCCATTTTAACGCTGAACCTCGTAAGCGATTCATAAAAGATAAGCTCATTACAAAATGTCGGAAATTAAGTACAAAAGTAGCAACGATAATTTCAATAGCACCAGCGCCTACAGCAATCATATTTGCTCCCATAAATTGGCTTGCCCCAGCAAATACAAGCATACTCATTAACGTTAATTCTGTTAGCGACATTCCTGCTTGTTTCGCTAATACACCGTAAGTAATCGCTATCGGAATATACCCGACCATGATTGGGAAGCCTTTTGCAAACCCTTTTTGCATCATAGCTACTGGAGAAGTTGCTTGTACATCCGCGTTGTTTGGTTCCAATACATTTCCTCCCCAAATGGTAATTCTAGTTATTATACCTTATATTTTAAAAATAAAAAAGATTTATTCCCAGTACATTTTGTATTGACAAAATAGCCATTCACAGTTATATTCAATAATAATCTTTAAAAATAGTCATCTTGTTGAAAACTGGTTTAAAAAAGAAAACGTGCACGTTTCATTAAAAAGCCAAGCAATAAGCCTTCACGAGAATGACCGAGGCAAGAAATTACCATAGCATGTATGACTAATATATCGTTATAAAACAACCTTGAATGCATAGTAGACATTTTCTCAAGCAGCGTAAGAGACAGAGTGGTAGGTGGAAACTCTGGCAGAGAAATGATTGAATTACACATTCGCTTGTAATAGGTTGAAATGAATGAGCGGCTGGTTTTGCCAGCAAGTTGGGTGGTAACGCGGAGTAAAGCTTCGTCCCTTCATAGGGATGAAGCTTTTTTGTATGGAAGAGGTATGTTGCAAGGAACTCCAAGTTCTCCGTGGTGCTTCCTAAGTTTATACGCTTTTAGCAACTATGAATTTAAATTAATCAATAGCAGGTTATGAATAAGCTTATCCTGCATTCAGCAGAAAAAAACTCTTCAACGAATGACAGAAAGGACGATGAACATGTTTCCAATCCAACCGAAACATCAACCTACTTTGCTAGGAGCAATTACCTTTTTTATTATCACTATCAGTTTAATTAGCTACTTTATCATACAATTGGGAACAAACCCACATATCCCCATTATTTTAGCTATTTTTCTATTAATGGCATATGGGCTGTTTCAAAAGATTCCTTTTACTGATTTACAATCTGGATTAGTTGAAGGTGCTAGAACAGGTATGGGAGCCGTATTTCTATTTTTTCTCATTGGAATTTTAATCAGCAGTTGGATGATTAGTGGTACCATCCCCGCACTGATTGATCTTGGATTTTCTTTTATTGGTACTACTTGGTTTTATGCGGTTGTGTTCTCTATTACAGCAATAATTGGTGTTTCCATGGGAAGTTCATTAACAACAACAGCTACAATTGGTGTTGCCTTTATTGGAATGGGGGATGCACTTGAAGCCTCGATGGCGATTACAGCAGGAGCAATCGTTTCTGGAGCGTTTTTTGGGGATAAAATGTCGCCTCTTTCCGATACAACCAATCTTGCTTCTACCGTAGTTGGTGTAGATCTGTTTGATCACATTAAACATATAAGCTTAACAACCATCCCTGCGTTTCTTATTTCATTTGTTTTATTTGCCTGGCTATCACCAGAAGCTTCTTCATCAGCAATTGGGAGCGGAAAAGCGTACCAAGTGGCATTAGACGCAACCAATTTAATCCATTGGACTTCTTGGGTACCGCTTCTGTTATTAATTGTTTGTACGTATTTTCGGGTTCCAGCTTTTATTTCCATTTCATTGAGCAGCCTTGTGGCAACAGGTTTTGCCGCTTTTACAAGTGGTCTTGCGTGGGGTGACATTTGGAGCATTTGGTTTAACGGTTATACAGCTACGACAGATTTTGAACCAGTTAACGAGCTGCTTACAAAGGGTGGAATTAACAGCATGTTATTTACTATCTCCCTTGTTATATTAGCTTTAGGTTTTGGTGGGTTACTGTTTGTAACCGGGATTATTCCAGCATTGCTTTCTTCGTTGCAGGAAAAATTAACACGAATTCGTTCTATCGTTGTGTCAACAGCCGCAACTGCGATTGGAGTAAATATTTTAATTGGAGAACAATATCTTTCGATCATGTTAACAGGAGAAACATTTAAAAGCATCTATACAAAAGCCAAACTACCGAAAAAAGTGTTATCGCGCACATTAGAAGATGCCGGGACGGTTATTAATCCCCTGGTGCCATGGAGTGTTTGTGGAGTATTCATTGCCGATGTACTTGGTGTTCCTGTTCTTACTTACTTACCATTCGCCTTTTTCTGCTTATTAAGTCCAATTATTACCATGATCTTCAGCGGAAAATCGTATGAGTCTGCAGGTAAAAAGACAAATTAACAGGATCTAATAAGCATAGATAAAGTGAATCTTCAAGCCGTGGGGGTTTTCATTCATCCCCACGACTTGTTTAGTATCATAATGGTATGACGTCAAGATTGCTTACGAAATAGGGCATTTAGGTGCTGTCATCTCCCATGAGTCTTACAGCTCCTTATATACGGAATAAAAAGGAGGGCTTCATTTACATGACCAGCTCTCCTTTTTATGGAAAAAATAAGCTCACAAAGATCTGCTATTCCTTTTCCTTATCTTGATCCGTAAGTATAATTGGCTTATCTTTTGTGATTACTATGGTATGCTCATATTGTGCGGAGCGCCCTTGATCAATGGTTCTTGCAGTCCAATTATTACTGTCCATTTGACTATGCCAGCTACCTTCATTAATCATTGGTTCAATCGTAATTACCATGCCTTCTTTTAATCGCAACCCTTTATTAGGCAAACCAAAATGAGGGATGTGCGGGTCTTCATGAAGCGTTGGTCCGATACCATGACCAGTAAAATCGCGCACAACTGAAAACCCTTCTCCTTCAGCATATTGCTGAATGGCATGGCCAATATCACCAATTCGATTTCCTGCACGTGCTTGCTCTATTCCTTTATACAAGGACGTTTTTGTTACTTCCATTAAACGTAGCCCTTTTTCATCTACATTCCCAACTGCATACGTCCACGCAGAGTCTGCAAGCCCTCCATCTAAATTTACGACCATATCAATCGTTACAATATCACCATCTTTTAGCTTTTCATGACGTGGAAATCCGTGACAGATTTCATCATTAATAGAAGCACAAATTGCATAAGGATAGCCATTATAGCCTTTTTGCTCTGGGATTGCGCCGTGCTTTTCTAAAAATTTTTCTGTAAATGAATCGATCTCCATCGTCGTAATACCAGGCTTAATCATTCTTGCAATTTCTTTGTGACACTTTACTAAAACATCAGCAGCTGCCTGCATTTTTTCTATTTCCCGTTTACTTTTTCTGGTTATCATAAAAACGCCTCTCTTTCCTGTCTGTCTTTGGATAGTAAAACAATTTTGCATGAATACAACTATCGAAAGTACGATTACAACAATATAGTGAACTGCATTCCATAGAGTGTTCCTGCTTACCCTAACGAATATTAGTACCATAAGAGTTGAACCTAAAGACCCCCTTTGAGGAATTTAGGGCAATTGTCCCCTCTCAGACATCTTTGTATCTTCTACAATCCTAAAATGGAAACTTACGGTACCTTACATTCGGAATAAAATCGTACTTTAGAATTATATGTTTTAACTAGTTATTAAAAGTTGGGAAAAAATATGTGGAAAATACTCCACTCCTTGTGTTCCTTGTTTCTCACCCATATAAAAGTGTATCATAAACAGTGCAATTCTAAAACGAATTAGAAAAACATATAGTCCATCAAGTATATGGGAACTAATCTCACCTTGTGTTTTCTTCCTATATGTCAATTGCATCCGTTAATTCTCCCTAACTACTACAAGCATATTTCCCCGAAATATTAGAATATTCCAATGATCTCTGTGGATAATTCTTTTCATCCCAGTAACATGAAGGGTTTGTTTCTTTTTGGTGGAAATCATATAGACGTAGCTAATACATTAAAAAATGCAGAGAGTGCCTCTGCATTTTTATCTAATACCCATATCCTGTATAAGCAGTACCAATAATAATCAATAAAATAAATAGTACAACCAATAAGGCGAAACCTCCACCATAGTTGTAGCCTTCTTTACTCATTCAGCTCCCCTCCTCTTTTGCTGACTAATGTATCATATGCGAAGGAAGCAAAAATGGGAGAGAAACGAAAAGATATGGGCGATTTCTCCTGCATGGAAAAACCTGTTCAAAAATACACTTCGCTATTATAGCCGGTGTCATTTTTAAAACTCGAAAATATTTCTTACAGTGACTTTTCAAACAATGATTTCTTTTACAGATAATCTCTTGCATAATATATTTTTCCATTTTCTGCATCATCTTGCAGCATAATTCTCACTGCAATGCGGGCAATTTCTTCCGTTTGTTGCAATTGGTTATTCTCTTGATATGCTTTAAACGTATCCACTGCCTGAAACGCAGATTTTTCACTTGAACGGATTTTCTCTTGCATCTCGGTATCCATAATGCCCGGACTAAAGGCAATAATTTTATGATTTGCATCGTCTTGCTCTTTCGCAATCGTTTTTATATACATATTAATACTTGCTTTTGAACTGCAATAAGCTGTCCAACCAAACATTGGTTTTTCTGCGGCACCAGATGTAACCGTTAAACCAACCATAGGAATTCCTTTTTTATTGGCATACTGTAAGCATAAATTAGTTAATGCCATCGGTGCTACTGCATTTACTTGAAAATGGTAAGCTAATGAAGCGGGGGAAATGTTGACTCCTTGGTCAATTGGTTCAATAACTGCTGCATTATTTACGAGATAGAGTCCACTTACATCGTCATTTATCAAATCCGTAACAATCGTTTCCATGAGCTCCTCTAGTTTCTCTACGTTTCCTAGATCATAAGCAATGCCTTGGTAAGTAACTTCATTTGCAGCGGCATTTGCGTTCAAATCAAGTGTAGTACTTCTTGAAATACCGATCACATGAATGCCATGGCTTAATAACAGCTTAGCTACTTCTTTTCCTAACCCCTTTGAAGCACCTGTGACAATTGCATAACGCATATTTATTCCCCTCCATGTTTAAAGTGAAACTTCAATCAGTAGGAATTCTCTTTCATCCCTACTGATTGTTTAGTGTCGCAAGGGTTTCCCCTAAAAGGGTCACTAAACAGAACCGGGCATTCGACTTGCAGTTAGCCTCCGCTTACCCTCTTCGTTTAGCCTCATAGGATCGACTTTTACTACCCGTTACGTGCGGTGGTAAGTAATGCGCGCTTTAATTTTCTGTGAGCTAAAAATAATCGATCACATTGTTAAATATCCAAGACTGCGAGTGGTTTTTTAACTTTGTTTTGATTTTGCCAAAAAAATGTAGAAGATTTTTATTCCTGATTACCAACCGCTTGCCAATAATAGACTATCGTCTCCATACCTTTATCGAAACTGTCTAATGGAAAGCTTTCATTAGGGGAATGCAAACGATCCTCTGGGGTTCCAAAGCCTAATAAGACAATTGGCATACCATACAACGCTTGAATCCATTCCACTACTGGGATAGATCCTCCCATCCGTACATATACTGTTTCGGCTTGGAAAGCTTTTGAATAAGCTTCTGCTGCCTTTTTTATTAATGGATGGTCAGGCTCTACTTTATATGCTTTAGCAGATAATTTCTCTTTTTCTACATGAACCTTGACACCAGCTGGTGCAGTTTTCATGATGTGATCCTCTAATAATTGCTGCACGTTTTCAGGATCTTGTCCAGGCACTAACCGACAAGTAATCTTAGCCGTAGCTGTAGAAGGAATAATGGTTTTTGTACCTTCTCCCTGGTATCCACCAAATATTCCATTTACTTCAAAGGTTGGCCGCCCCATCGTATGTTCAACTGCAGTATAGCCTTTCTCAGAAACGGTTTGATCTACACCAGCTGCTTTAGCAAAATCTTCACTAGGTGCATTAGCCATCATTGCTCGTTCATCGTCTGTTAAAGGTTCTACACCATCATAAAACCCTTCTACTGTAACGACTTCTTCCTTATCCTTCATGGAAGCTAAAATATGGCTTAATGCCATAATTGGATTGCGAATTGCCCCGCCATACATGCCAGAGTGTAAATCATGATCAGGACCAGTTACTGTTATTTCTAAACCGGTAAAGCCTTTTAAGCCATACAAAATGGTTGGCTGATTTTTAGCAACCATCCCCGAATCAGAAATTACAGCAAAATCTGCTGCGAATTGTTCCTTTTTTGCATGCAATATTTCATACAAACTCTCACTGCCAATCTCTTCTTCCCCTTCAATACACACTTTCACGTTTAATGGCAATTTTCCTTCTGTTTTTAAAAATGCTTCAAATACGGCAAGATGCATAAATACTTGGCCTTTATCATCACTTGCACCTCGTGCATACAATCTGCCATCTCTGACTTCCGGTTGAAATGGATCGCTTTTCCAAAGTTCAAGTGGGTCTGCTGGTTGTACATCATAATGACCATAAAATAAAACAGTTGGTGCTTCTGGACCAGCACCATTGTATTCTGCATATACAAGAGGATAATTATTCGTTGGCTGTTTCTCAGCTAAATCAAAGCCTATTTCATGTAAATATGTAACAATAAAATTTGCTGCTTTTTCAATATCTTGTTGATGATTACTATCGGTGCTTACGCTCGGAATTTTCAAAAAGTTAGCAAGCTTTTCAAGTAAGTTATCTCGATTTGTTTGTAAATAACGCAACACTTGTTCACTCATCATGGAACCTCCTACGATATGTTTGTATGTATATATTTTAGCATATGTCTTTACTTTTGCTAAAGCTAATATATCTATTCGGTAAACTCAGAATTTAGTCTAAAAAATTTCCCGGGCAATTTTCCTTACTGATAAAGTGAATCTTCAATTAGTGGAGGTTTTCATTCATCATCCACGGATTGTTAGATGAACTAAAGACCTCTTACGAAACAGGGTATTTAGGTGCTGTTATCTCCCACTTAGACTTGTTGCAGTACAGATTATCCAACTCCTGAAGTGGGAGTCTTACAGCACCTTATACGGGATAAAGCCACAGCTTCACTTCTAAAAAATGATTAACTAAAAAACGAGTAAATCTCAGTATATGTTTCAGAGATTTACTCGTATTGACATTAACGATTTTGTGGAAAAATTCGTTCTACCATATTTCCAAACTGTTCAAAAAAACCTTCAACAGGTTCACCATTTTCCACATCATTTGCGTAATTTTGTGTTAAGTTTAGAAAGTCAGGGTTTGTAGAGACATAAACGTTGTCAATATCTGCGTCAACAGATTGTACAATTTGTTTTACTCGTGATTTCACATCATCTGTCAGTTCATTTCCCTTATCAACATTGTTCGTGTTATTCGCTGTATTGTTTCCAGTGTTTTTGTTTTCTACATTGGTATCATTCGTATCTAATCCAGCAGCAACATATGCATTGTTATCCATTGTTAATACATATGCGGTATCAATCTCGTCAATTTCTTCCGTAATTCTTTCGGCCGATTCTTTAGAAACCTCATAACGATTGGCATTATTGTTATTTTCTTGGTCCCGTTCCGCAGGTCTTGTCATATCGTAATCACGGTCGCCTGTCATTCCTTCTCCAGTGTTATTATTATATCTCGTTTGTTCCACATTATCGTCAGCATTTTCATTTCCATTATTATTGTCATCGGCATTCATGCATCCAGCTAATACCAACCCAAGAACAGCAATGAAGGAAAATAATTTGATTTTCATGTATGTTATACCTCCTTTGTTTTGCCCTTAGTATGAAGCAAACAAATAGGATTATACGTAGCGATAGCACCTTTTTATGGCAAATACACCATTTTTGTTTCAGACAATATATATATAATACGGGAATGCTATAAGTAACCCTTACATGTTTAAGGAGGGGAAATATGGATATACCTGACTATGATAAAGCACTTTACTATACGCTTTGGGGATGCTGGGATGACTTGCTCGTACTCATGGTTCGAACAAACGATGATATCCTATCCAAGAAAATACAGTTGTTCTTGCATGCTTTTCATTATTCACCAGATGAGCGAAAAATCATGGAATCGCATGATAATCTGCTTTACTATTTAGATCATGCCATGAAGTATGAACCTTCGACCATCATGAAGCTATAAAAAAGATGCTGTTTTTTAAACAGCATCTTTTTTCGTTGATCTACTTTTTCATTCCAAAAAGGTGGAATGACTTTGCTTATTTCCTCTATCATCTGAAACGCTTGACGGATGATTGATTTCAGAATTATAAAAAGATTGTATAAGTGCCTTATCTTTGTCATCCATGTTCATTTCAATGTTTGAGGAATTATAAAGCCCAGGCTCTTCTTCCATAATTGTCTTTGTCATCAACTCATCCATCGATATCTCTCGTGCCTCTGCTAAATTTCTAATTTCATTTGGGACATAAACAGTAGTTATTTCCCAATCGGATGGTTGAGGATAAAGCTCCTGCCTAATAGACTCAATAAGATTTGCATCTTCCTCTTGTAATGAGCTAATTCCAACAATCATATGTTTTTGTTTATTTGTAAATCCAGCTTCTTCTGTTTTTTCCATAATTCGTCGAATTACATCTGTCAAATGTTGATCTTTATAATTCATCAATTGTTTCGTCAACTGTTCAGCTTCATGAGTTGTTGTTCGTATAGATTGCACATTTAAATCTTGGTTCAATTCAAATTCAATACTAGGGTTCAAATGAACGCCAACATATGCATAGACTTTATTATTCTCAGTAATAAAGCAAAATGGAAGGACAAAAAATAAAATCATACTTATAAAAGCAAAAAAACTTAAAAAACTACTGTAATCCTTCTTTCGATGTAGTAACATGGATTTTTTTCGTTTTGAAAACGGTTCAAAAATAACCTCCATGCCTATATCTACGCCTTTTATTGGCATAGCCTTGTAAAAAGCGCCGTCTTTTGTCAATACAACCATATACTTGCGGCGCTGTTCCATGATGATCCCTTTATTCACTGCCTCACCACCTTTAAATAATCCTTTAGATACAAATAATCCTCTTTAAGCACAATAAAAATAGCTAAAATATATTTTCTGTTTCTCTCTATCGTCTTTTTACTGATCTCCACTTTTTTAACAAGTTGCTTAATTGGCAGCTTACGTTTAGCTAAAACATAACCCCTTAATTGCTCATCTTCATACAACGTTATAGCCGTGCGAATTGCTGTTTCGCGTGCATCTCGATGTTTCGGCGCAACTTCCGTCAATTCAGCTAAACTCAGTTTATATTCTTTTAATTTCTCTTTAAAATCAAGAATCTCTTGCTTTCGGTACCATGAATCCTGCGCCAACTGATACTGTTGCTTTGCAGCAATAATTTCTGTTGGGTTTTCCATCAATTCAATGTCATACGTTTCATCCAATGATATTGCTGCAGGACTTTTTTGTGTATACCTAATATAATCAATCACTTTTCTTTTGATAACTAGTTTAGCGAAAGCTAAAAAAGAACTCCCCCTTTCTCGATTATACGAAATAATGGCCTCATTAAACGCCGAAAGTCCAATGCTAAATTCATCGTCTTTTGTTGTGTCTATGTATCGCTTACAGACTTCCGACACACACTTAGCAATAAAAGGCTGATATGTTTTAAGTAAATAATTCTGAACGGATTGATCACCTTCTTGAGCTAATGCAATCAAGTCTTCAAGGGGCAGGTCGTTTTCCAAATGCCTTAACATGAATAAGAACCTCCCCTAGTCATTATAATTTTCGTTATTTGATATCTATTTTTGGGTGTATTATGAGCTTCATTTATTCGTACTTCATTATCATATAAAACATTTATAACTTTCACGATGTGTTCACCATCTTTATATATAAATTATCAAACGCTTGTCATCAATCCAAATAAGCGGAAACAATTTACGACAATTTTTGCTGTTTCCACAAAAATTTACTAAAAATCAAGTCACTATATATTAACGTATAGATTGTCTACTGGCTATCACAAAATCGTTACAATTTGTTTAAATAAACATGACTACCTTATTTCTATTATGTAATAAAAACAACGTAATGTCTTCGGGTAAAATATACCTACGACTATTAGCTTATCTATTTGTGAAAAATATATTGAGAATACCCTTTATAATACTAACTCTAATATTTACTGCTTTTTTTGGTTATTCTTCTGTTCGGTCTATATTTTACCTCCTATATGCGATAAAAAAATCAGCCAAATGAAACAACAAGCAGTGGCGAGAATTATTTCATCGTCCACTGCTTGTTGTATACTTATAGTAATAATCGATTGGATAAAATAAGCCTACTCGCCCATGCTTTTTATGATCGAGAGTTGCAAAAATAATCCCAATTACTTTACCGGCTTCATTCAATACTGGGCTGCCGCTATTCCCTCGATATACAGGAGCTTTTATCATGACGACTTCTTCCTCCCAAGAAGTAAGTAATGTATAGTCAATGATAGTTCCTTCATTAGCAATGCCATTAAAATTTAATGGATTCCCAATAAAACGAATCGGTTGATCTCGTTCAATAACAGCCTCATCTGCTAATTCCAGAAACGGTACATTTTTGGCATTTGTTTGCAAAACAGCTAAATCGACGGAAGGATATACTTCTTTCACTTCCGCTTCAAATAAACCATTGTCTGAAAAAGCTACAGTAACGTTTTCTTCTCCTTCCACAACATGGTGCTTGGTTAAAATCACGCCATCGGAAGAAATGGAAAAACCTGTTCCTTTTGAGTCCGTTGTTTCAATCGTTACCACTGCTTGTTTGTAAGCTTGTATATCATCCTGCAACGATAACTTAGCCGACGTAAATAAGAAATCAATGGCTGGAATAGAAAACGTTCGAGGAATAAGAGCAGCAACATTGAATAAAAGAATAAAGGCAATCAGCCAAAACATCCATTTAGGAAATGGACGTTTTGACTGCTTATTCTCCTTCTCTTCCTTTGCCCTTGCCAGCGCTTTTTCCCTTTCCTCCTGTACGAGTGCATAAAGTTCTTCTTCGTCTATTTCTTCGTATAAATCTTCATCTATAACGTCCCGCTTTTGTTGCTTTTCATTATCCATAAGCCACCCCGTCCACCCCGTATAAATGAATGATTGAATGCTACACAGCAGACTTATTACTTTGTTGCATTTGATACATTTGATAATAACTTCCTTTTGCTTGCATGAGAGTGTTATGATTTCCCATCTCTTTTATCGTACCATGGTCCAGTACAAAAATGGTATCCGCTTGCTGAATTGTTGACAATCTGTGTGCAATAACTAATGTTGTCCGACCTATTTTTAGAACCTCTAATGCTTTTTGAATAATCGTTTCTGTCTCTGTGTCAATATTTGCAGTCGCTTCATCTAAAATCAGAATAGCTGGGTCAAAAGCAAGCGCTCGTGCAAAAGAAATCAACTGACGCTCGCCTAAAGAGAAAGTTGTTCCGCCTTCACCAACCTCTTCATTATACTGATTTGGTAATTTCTCAATGAACGAATCAGCTCCGACAGCTTTTAACGCTTGTTTTGCTTTGTCAATAGAAATGTTAGGATCGTTCATCGTTACATTGGATAAAATGGTTCCTGAAAATAAAAATGGATCTTGTAGCACAATCCCCATATGACTCCGAGTTTGCTGCCGAGACCACTCCCTGGTGGAATAGCCATCAATTGTTATTGTTCCTTGTTGCGGATCGTAAAAACGGAATAACACATTCATAATGGAACTTTTTCCGGAACCTGTATGACCTACAAATGCCGCCGTTTCTCCTGGTTTTATTTCAAAGGATAAATTTCGCAGCACATCATCTCCCTCATTATAAGCAAACGATACACGATCAAATTGAATATGTCCTCGATAACGTGCTATTTTTTCGTCGACTACATCTTCCCCTTTGTGGTCCAATAAGGTAAATACACGGCTTCCTGCCACACGTGCTTGCTCAATTAAAGGTAGTTGGTTAACAATATCTGTTACAGGTTCAAATAACCGGGTTAAATAGTCGGTAAATGCGTATAGCAATCCAATCGATATAGCACTTGTCGGTTCCAATGAGGCTGAACCGAAATACCAGATGAAGCCAACAAACGCGATATTTCGAAATACAGTTACCAAGTTATAAGACGTTAAAGCACTTAATTTTACTAGCTTTCGTTGATAAATAAAATGGCGATGGTTCAACGTTTCAAAGTCTTGTTTCGTCTTTTTTTCTCTTTGAAATGCTTGGATAATAGGCATTCCTTGTATTGCTTCGTTAATATTACCGTTAATCTCACTTATTGTTGAGCGAATAACTTGATTGTACTTTGTACCAAAGTGCTTATACAATTTCATCCAACCCCAAATGAGCGGAATTAATAACAAACACCATAATGCAAGCTGTGCATCCAATATGAATAAGGCAATAAATATACCAGCCATATAAATAACACTCGTAACAATAATGGATAGCACTCGTTCGTATAAATCACGAATTGCTTCTGTATCATTGGTAATTCTAGCAACAATTTTACCAGCAGGCTGATCTACGAAATAATTAATCGGAATACGCTGTGTATGAGCAAATAAATCATTACGCATTTTTTTGACAATTTGATTGGACGCTTTTTGCAACAAAAATGTCTGATAAAACTGAAAGAAACCAGCAATAATTAGTAATCCTACATATAACCCTAGCAAATAAAGAATAGGCATTTGCTCCGGTTTAAAGAACGGATAAATTTCTGATATTGACAGTTTATCAGCGGTAAATTGCCATTGTTCTTGAACAGTTTTTACAGTAAGCAACCCGTCTTGAATCTCTCTTTCCCCTTTAAGTGGTACTTTGTCATTTATCATATAATAGCTTGAACCTACTGCTAAAATCGTGATTGTTTCACCGATAACATCGTCATTGCCCCCGATCCGATCAGAGCGCTTATAATATTTATTTTGATACGTCACGGTATAACGGTCATCCCGTTCTGTAACATGATCCCAAGTCCCCTCTATGCCTAAAACATGTTCATCAATCACCTTTTTGGCAATAAGCGGACCTGCAAGCTCAAGTGCTACGGCGATGATTAAGCATAATAAACCAATCAAAATTTGCTTTTTAAATGGAAAGGCGTATGCAACCAGTCGTTTTTCTGTAGACATTATGGCGTCACCTCCATATCCTGAAGTTGCTGTTGTACATATTGGTTGTAATACCAGCCTTGTTGCTGCATTAATTGGTCATGAGTTCCTCGTTCGGCAATTTCACCATCGGAAAGTACAATAATATGATCTGCATGTGTTACGGCAGATAAGCGATGGGCAGCAATAATGGTCGTTTTAGCTTGCCTCTCTTTACGCAAATGTTCTAGAATTTTCGCTTCCGTTTTCCCGTCTACTGCTGATAAAGAATCATCTAAAATAAGAAGCTCTGGATTTTTAATAAACGCTCTTGCTAAGGCAACCCTTTGTTTCTGTCCGCCCGATAAAGTAACCCCGCTTTCTCCAACTTGTGTATCTAACCCATATGGGAGTTGTTTCATATCGTCCAGGAAATGGGCTAGCTCCATAACACGAAAAATTTCTTCATCGGTTGCATCCTCCTTGCCAAACTGAATATTTTCTCGAATGGTTTTGGAGAACATCATTTGATCCTGTGGAACATAACCAATCCAGGAACGGATTCTGTCTAAAGAAAGATTATTTATATTCACTCCAGATATGTTCATTTCTCCTTTGACTCCAGGATATTGCCGTAACAGCAGTTTAAATAATGTGGTTTTCCCTGCTCCTGTTTTCCCTACCACTCCAAGCGTTTCTCCCTGTTTTAATTGAAAAGATACCTGATGTAATTGGTTTTTATCTGTGTTTGGGTAGGAGAATGATACATTGTTAAATGTGACAGACTCTATCGCTTTCACATGTGCAGAGACATTTCGATCTGTTACATCGGCTTCATAATTTAATATATGGTTTACACGATCCAACGACGCATTTCCACGTTGTAATACATTAATTAACTCTCCTACTGCAAACATAGGCCAGATCAGCATTCCTAAATAGACATTAAACGTAACTAAATCACCTAGCGTCAGGACATTTTCAAAAACGAGAAATGCACCATATCCGAGTCCAATCGTATAGGATAATCCAACTAAAATTTTCATCGTTGGCTCAAATAATGCATCAATTTTTGCGACAGCAATATTTTTATCATATACATCTGTTGTTCGCTGTAGAAATCGCTTTGCATCTTGCTTTTCTTGAACAAATGCTCGAATAACGCGAACACCTTTTATCGACTCTAGCACTTCATTATTCATCTCTCCAAATGCTGCTTGTGCTTTTGAAAATCGCTCATGAATAGCTGCCCCATATTTATTCATAACAATTGCCATTATCGGCAATGGAATAAGTGCAGCGAATGTTAATTGCCAGCTAATAGTAAAACCCATCATGGCAATAATCATCAACATAAAAATACTTGAATCTACAAGCGTTAGCACACCAAAGCCAGCTGTTAAGCTAATTGCCTTTAAATCATTTGTACTGCGGGCCATCAAATCTCCCGTGCGATATTTACTAAAAAATGTTGGGGTCATCTCCAGAAAGTGCTGCATCAGCTTACTGCGCATCCACTTTTCTAATATGACGGCCCCACTAAACAACGTGTAATCCCATAGAAACGAAATCGAATAATGGATAATAATTAATAGCGCATAACCAACAATAATCGCAGTCAACAATTGCGCTGTTAATGTTTCGAATTGGATATGATCAATCGTATAGCCTGCTATTTTAGGTGGGATCAGCCCAATAGCGCTTGCGACAATTAGCGATACAATAGCTAAAACATAGCGTTTCCAATAATACGTAAAAAACCAATTCAATTTATTAAAAACTCGAAACATAGAATACCTCTTTTCCTTCTTAATATTGCTGTCGTGGCACTGCTTTTTATAGCATTGTCTTACCTCAAACGAAATTTTTCCATAAATTTTTTAAATGAATGGATAATTCCAATTTTTTTCACTATAGGAATTATCAGTTGCAACAACTAGATGACCTTCTAGCTTCATTTGCCATTTAGAACAAGTGAATTTTACTTGAAGCCGGAAATTTATCCCACATATAAGGAGCTGTAAGATTCCCACTTCAGGAGTTGGATAATCTGTACTGCAACATAGTTTAAGCGGGAGATAACAGCACCTAAATGCTCGATCCGTTCCTCTAACAATCAGTGGGCGATGAAAGCCAAACTGATTGAAAATTCACTTTATATCATTTCACACAAAAAATGCGCATTCATCTCTGACGAATGCGCATTTTTCAAAAAGCATACGAATACACTTTTACACATTAAAAGGTCACAGATATACGTGACCTTTCATGATAAATAAATTTACAAATTCATTTTAAAAAGCTTCCGCTTGAGGCCACAAATAAATAAATATGTTGTTTTGTTGTTTGATTGATAGCTTTTGCATTATTGTGACCTCCCTTCCAGTTTTAACTAATTATAAATGGATAAAAATTTAAAGTCAATATATTTTTTCACATTTGTTTTTTTTCTAAACGATATTCGGTTTTTTAGTAGAGCTTATGTCACTGCTCCTTTTCTAAATTGTTAGCTTTGTTTAATTACACGCGAATGGAAGAATGCCTCTTTTGCATGGATAAAAAATGCATGGATTACAGATACTAATTAAGAATAAAGGTGCAAGCGCCCGTTTAGCAACGTAGCGAATGGAATGAATCAACTAAAGATAAAGGAATCATGCCACTAAAAACAGGGGTATGCCGACGCCTGAGCGGCAAGCCCGTTTTTAGTCGGCCTTCCTCTTAGTGACGAACCGATGATGACTTATCGTAGGGCATTTCTAAAGTCGCATCGTTGCTGGGCTCATGCGCTGGACGTAACGATTCGGTTATTTCGTTATCCACAAGCACCTCATTTTATACTTTATTATCTTATAAAGTGAAACTATAATCAGTGATTTTCTGTCGCCCCCCGCTGGTTTTAGGATGACCTAAAGGCCTTTGATCGGGCACTTAAATGTCGGTCTCTCCCACTTATATTTCTTCGTCTAGGAATCCTGCGGACCTTAAAGCAAAGCAAGATTCCTTCTTATTTTTATGAACTTGTGAAGTAAAAGCTAGCTTGTTTTTATATGATGAATGACAATCGTGTTTCGGGAGGTTGCTATGAGAAGAATGAATAAGAGAAAACGACAAGCTCCTATTTTCCCTGCAAAGCTTGAAACGTTACAGGATCGCCTAAAGAAACATATCCATAATGATACAGACTTTAGTTATTCCATATATCATCAGCAAAATCAGCGGTTTGCTGTATTCTATATTCCTTATTTAATTGATACCAATAAACTGGAAGCCTCTCTTTTGAAGCCAGCTCTCGATAGTAAACAAATATTAACGTCTGACTTTCTCCTTTACCATACTCCCTTAAGTTCTGGCAAAGCAGAAAACCGCTTAGATGACATATTAAAGCGAATGTTGACAGGAAATGTAGTGATTTATATTGAGAACAACGCAGAAGCAATTGCTTTTCCCATGCTAAAGGAAGAGAAAAGAGATTTATCCACAGCAGAGACTGAATCTGTCGTGCTTGGTCCACAAATAGCTTTCACGGAGTCGCTCACAACGAATATGAATTTAATTAGAAATAGTATTTTATCGAGTGATCTTGTCCTAGAAAAAATCACTATCGGCAAAAGAGCGCCAAAAGAAGTACGGTTAACCTATTTAAAAACTATCGCTAATCAGGATGACATTCGTACAATGCGGCAACGCTTAAAAGAATTAGATGTGGATGAAATAGAAGATAGCTCTGTGTTAATTCAATTAATTGAAGATCACTCGCCAAGTATTTTCCCGCAGTTTTATGAAACAGAGCTTCCCGATCGTTTTACTTATTCTATCTCCAAGGGAAGAATAGGCGTTCTAGTCGATAATAGTCCAACTGGTATTATCGCGCCGGTTACCTTATTTAGCTTTTTTGAATCGACAGAAGATTTATATATGCGGTGGAATATCGGCTCTTTCTTCCGGATTCTTCGTTTTTTAGCGATGATTATATCGGTTTTATTAACTCCTTTTTATGTAGCTATCGTCACTTATCATTATGAGGTAATTCCGACTCCGTTACTTATATCACTTGGGCAATCCAGAGCTAACGTCCCATTCCCACCTATATTTGAAGCAATATTATTGGAATTACTAATTGAACTTTTACGGGAGGCTGGTGCCCGGTTACCAACTAAAGTGGGACAAACGATGGGTATCGTTGGAGGTGTTGTGGTTGGTACTGCAGCAGTCCAAGCAGGATTAACAAGTAACATTTTGATTATTTTCATTACATTAAGTGCTCTTGCCTCCTTTACTGCTCCAAGCTATTTAATGGGCACTACGATACGAGTGCTTCGTTTCCCTATGATCCTTTTAGCAGGATTATTAGGAATTATTGGGATTATGTTTGGTGCTTGCTTTTTAGTTATTCACCTATTGAAACTAACTTCTTTGGGGCGGCCCTATTTGTCTCCCATTTACCCGTTTAATTGGGAAGATTTAAATAAAACTTTATACCGCCTTCCTTACCATATGCAAAGCAAGCGATTTACATCTTTCCGTTTAAAGGATATATATCGTTTTAATAAGAATAAAGCAAAGCAGAAAAAAGATATTGATGAGTAGGGGTAAGTATGAAGGTAAATGTACCAATAAAGGCAAATCTGCAAATACGTTCTTTTTATTTGTTCTTTTTCGTGGTAACCATTCAAATTGGTGTCGGAATTATGGGGGTGCCACGCCTTATTTTTGAAGCAGCAAAGAGAGATGCATGGATTTCTGTAATTATAGCATTTGTCTATCTTTGTCTGCTTCTATTAGTGATGCTTTTGATTTTAAGGCAATATCCAAATGCCGATATCTTTGGTATTCAAGTTGATTTATTTGGAAATATAATTGGCAAATTACTAGGAACCATCTATATTGCTTATTTTGTACTGAATTTGTTTACAATTTTAATTACCTATATTGAAGTTGTAACCATCTTTATTTTTCCAGACTTAAACAATGTTATTATGGCTGCCCTATTAATTAGCCTCGTGGTCTATAGTGTATTAGGAGGTATCCGAGTCGTTATCGGTGTGTGCTTTCTGTTTTTCATTATGTCCCACTGGCTTATATTCCTGTTAATTCAACCAATTTTGGAGATAGATTGGATACACTTTCAACCAATGTTTCAAGCATCCATTACGGAATTACTTCAAGGGGCAAGAGAGACGTCTTATACATTTTCTGGTATAGAACTGTTATTTATACTTTACCCTTTCATACAAAACAAGCAAAAAGCAACGTTCCCACTATATCTTGGCATCTTTTGCTCCTCTATGGCCGTATTAATTGCTACCGTTGTAGTCTTGGGGTATTTTACTCCAGAAGGGATAGATGCCCGAGAATGGTCGGTATTAGGATTGTATAAAATTCAATCCTTTTCATTCATTGAACGCTTTGATTATATTGTTATTGCGGAATGGATGATGGTTTCCTTACCAAATATGATTTTATTTAGCTGGGCAATCACCTATGGATTAAAGCGTCTTTATCATATTCCGCAAAAGAAAACGTTATATACGCTAGCTATTGTTGTTATCATCGCCAGTATCTTTACGAAAGAGCACTATATCATTCAAGCAATTATTAACCTTATAGCTAAATATGGATTTTGGATTGTATACGTTTATCCATTTCTGATATTACTTATTATTGCTATTAAAAAAGGTTTTTCAAACAGGAACAAGAGGTGAATGCTCATGTATAAACGCGTACTTCTCTTACTCTTATCGTCTTCTCTGGTTTTGGCTGCTTGTGTAGAAACAAAACCGATTGAACAATTAGCGATTATTAATGCAAGAGGCGTCGATCTCATACAACAAAAAGGCGAGCAATTGATTGACACGACCCTTGTCATTTTTCAATTTGATACACAAACGAAAGATATTTCTAAAATTGCCTCCGGTACAGGTAAGACAATCAAAGAAGCTGGACAAAATGCCAACGAAAAAACAAGTTTCACTTTAACTTCTGGACAAATTCGCCTAGAGCTTTACGGAATAGAAACCGCAAAAACAGGAGTGATGCAGTATCTAGACACTTTAGCTCGCGATGCTAGAACCTCTGATCGTGTTATGCTCGCCGTTACAGACAAAACTGCGAAAGAAGTTCTGACGAATGGACAAAATGCAACAAGCATTAATGTGGGCTTATTTATAAATGGGCTTATTAAACAAAAAGTTGAAAATGACAGTATCCCTAAAGTCGAGTTTAATGATTTTACACATGCGTATTTCGAATCTGGAAGAGATCCCGTATTACCATTGATAAGTGTGGCTGATGGTGACGTTCCTAGTCTGAGCAAAATCGCATTATTACAAGACGATGTTTATACAGGGACATTATCATTGAAAGAAGCATTATATATTAACCTTATTTTAAAAAATATTAAGTCTACTCCGTTTAATATTGGCATTCCCATAGAGCAATCTTTACAAGATTATTTGCAAGAAGAATTGTCTGGAAATGAAAAAGATCATCTGTACGTGAATGGAAAAATAATTAAGGGAAAATCTGAAACCCGGTTGACTAGACGAGAAACGCTTAAATTTAAAACCGATATTAAAATACAAATGAATATTTTAGAATTGTCCAATGAATTGGCGCTGGAAAATGATGATGTGATTAAAGCTTTAGAAAAGGAAATTGCTAACCAGATAAAAAAGGAGTATGAACGATTGCTTCAAAAAACACAGGAAATGGGTGCAGACCCTTTTGGTTATGGTCAGATCTATCGAATTCACACACCAGATGGAAAATTAAAGAAAGGGGAATGGCATAAACTTTATCCAGATATTGAAGTTGACTATAACATTCATGTTAATATCGTTGATTACGGTGCAGTCCGTTAAGTATATTCCGAAATTCATCTTCACAGAACAAAGGCGCAGGGCGCCCGTTTAGCAACGTAGCGAATGGAACGAATCAACTGAGATAAAGGAATCACGGTGAGGTGACGAACCGATGATGACTTATCGTAGGGCGCATTTCTAAAGTCGCCTAGATGCTGGGCGATGGAGCTGGACGTGACTATTCGGTTATTTCATTATCCATAAGCACCTAAGTTTATACTTTCTTATTCTTTTAGAAAAACTTGGCTTGTCGCAAGTCTTATGGCGGAAGCCTTTGTTTTTCTTATGCTATAAACCAAAAAAATCTTATATTTTCCTATAGTGCAAGCTAAAAAGCATTACTTCTTCCTAAACATTTTTCCTTGAAGCTAATATTAGAAACTGATATGCTAAAATAGTTCGATTGATGAATAGTTTATCATTCGAACTATTTTATACACGAGGTGGGAGCATGGATCTCAAACTAATGATTGATCGGTATCTAGATGCGTCGAATAGCATTAATCGAAGCTTTAATTCCCTTTTGAAAGAACGAATCCATTCCGAGATTACGAGCGACCAATTTTTAACACTAGACTTTATCTTGCAGCATGAACCATGTACAAGTACGGAAATAGCTGCAACATTCGGGATTGGAAAAAGTGCTGTGTCTGCTCAAATCCAGCGATTGTATTCTAAAGAGCTTATAACAAGATCTCGCGATGAGAAAGATCGCCGCATCGTATATTTATATGTAACAGAACAAGGTAAACAATTAGTGGACTATACAGAGGTAGAAGTACAAAAGCAGCTTAAGTACTACTTATCTCATTTCCAATTAGAAGAAATCGAGACATTTATTCAATCACTGGAGAAGCTGGCTTTACTAATGGAAACAAAATGAAAAAACAACCTAAGTGACTTACAATTTATTTTACCAGTATGCATCCATACAGCAATATTCAAGAATGATAGTTCAACTTTTTATAGAACACTTGTTATCCTGAACCGTATTTTACTTATGTTTTTCATGTTTAGTTCGTTAACAATGCATCAATATCTACCCAAAAGGAGTGGTATATGTGAGGCAGATTATTCGCTTTCGTTGGTGCATAGCCGTATTATGGATTGTTGCCGCGACAGCACTTTTCTTATTAGCACCTAATTTACAAGACCTTGTCCGGGAAAAAGGGCAAATAACAGTTCCTGAAGGGTCACCGTCCCAAGAAGCGCAGGAATTGCTGGACGCTATGTCGCCATCCTCTGAGAATATGACAAGCGCTGTACTTGTTTTTCATGAAGAAGATGGACTGACAGAGGAAGATCGAGATATTATTGCAGATGGGATTACTACTTTAAAAAACAAACAGGATAAATTGGGAGTATCTGACATTCTTGATTTTACAGAAGATCCAACCATTGAAAAACAAACCGTCTCAGAAGATGGTACAACGATCCTTGTACCTTTTCAGGTTTCCTTAGAAAACCAAGAAATTTTAGACTCCCGAACGAAAATTTTACAAGCTGTCGAAGATGTCCCAGTTGATCATCATTTAACAGGCGAGCAATATATTGAACAAGATATCATTACGAATTCCGAAGAGGGATTAAAGAAAACGGAAATTATTACCGTTGGATTAATTTTAGTTATCTTGTTTATTGTATTTAAATCATTAGTCGCACCTTTCATTCCATTACTAACAATTGGAATTAGCTATCTAGCAGCACAAGGTATCGTAGCCATCTTAGCGGATAGTTTAGATTTTCCAATATCTACATTCACGCAAATTTTTATGGTCGCAGTTATGTTCGGTATCGGAACCGATTATTGTATTTTATTAATTAGTAGATTCAAAGAAGAAATTCAACATCATGAATCGATCAAAGAAGCAGTTGTAAAAACATATAAGTCTGGCGGAAAAACAATTCTATTCGCTGGTTTAGCTGTCTTAATTGGATTTTCGACAATTGGGTTATCGACCTTTTCACTCTATCAATCTGCTGTAGCAGTAGCTATTGGCGTTGCAGTTGTTTTGATAGCTTTGGCCACTTTAGTTCCGTTCTTTTTAGTTGTTCTAGGGAAAAAGTTATTTTGGCCTTTTGATAAAAATGTGGAACATAAAGAAAGTAAATTGTGGAAAACTGCAGGAATGTTTTCCTGGTCAAGACCATTTGTTTCCTTGCTGATTGTAGCCATCATAACCGTACCTCTGTTAATCAGCTATAACGGCGATAAATCCTATGATTCGCTTGATGAGATCGGCGATGATTACGGTTCTAAAATTGGTTTCAATTGGATTGCAGATAGCTTTAATCCTAGTCAAACGATGCCGATGACGGTGGTTTATCAGTTAGAAGATGAAAAAATTGATTCAGTAGCAGACTTTCAAGCCATCGCTACAATCACTAAAGAATTAGCTGAGCAAGGAGGGGTGAATCAAGTACGAAGCGCTACAAGACCTGCTGGTGATGTCATTCCTGATTTCCTTGTAGATGAACAGACAAATCAACTAGCCAGTGGCATTGGTCAAAGCACAGATGGTATCGAAGAAATTGAAAAAGGGCTGCGTGATGCCGCTTCCCAATTAAAAGATGCTACGCCACAACTTGACGAGGCGCAATCTGGTGTCGATCAATTGCTACAAGGGACGGAAGAGGCGAAAAGCGGTGTTGGCGGACTTCGTACAGCATTAACTGAAATTCAACAGGGCATCGAGTCTGGTTCAAAGGGTGCGGGAGAAATTAAAAGCAACCTGCAAACGATAAAAGATAATCTGGATCAAACTGTATCTGCCAATAAACAATTACTCGAAGGCTACGAAGGTATCGCCAAAGGGTTAAAAGGGTTTGGTACAGGAGAAATCGATGCTGCACAGTTGGATACTATGGTTGAGACATTAGAGGGTTCAAAGCAAGCTATAACAACAATGCATCAGTTAGCGATTCAATCGAACCCACAGTTGCAAAAGGATGAGCGTTACATCAAAGCTCACGAAGGTTCCATTCAAAGCATTAACGGTGTTATTGCTGGCGTTCAGGAAATGAAAAAGCAGCTGAGTCAGTTATCTGATGCACAGACACAGTTAGAACAACAAGTAATTGCACCGTTAGATCAATTAAATAGTGGCTTGCAGGAATCGATTTCTGGTCAAGAGCAATTAGCCAGCGGTATTGGTGAGCTGATTAAGGCTATCGAGCAATTACAAGCAGGATTGAATCAAGCTGCTGACGGGCAAGCGCAGGTGAATAACAATATTCCATCACTTCAAGAAGGATTATCTCAACTTTACGGCGGACAGGAAGAATTAAAAACTGCCTTTCATGATATGCAAGGGCAATTAGACGAATTAACCGGTGGTCTTACCGATGCTTCTGATGGCTTACAGGAAATCGATAATGGATTAACAGAAGTCAAAGGCTATTTAGGTGAAATTAATACGAAAGATAGTAATCCAGTCGTTATTATTCCAGAGCAAGCTTTGGACAACGAGGACTTTATGGAAGGAACTGAGCTATATCTTTCCGAAGATAAATCGATTGTTAAATTTGATGTGTTAATTGATCAAAATCCGTATTCTACAGAAGCCATTCATATGGTAGATCAAATCAAAGAAGCTGCCGATCGGGCTAGCAATAATACCATTTTTGCAGATAGTCAGGCCCATATTGGTGGAGTTAGTAGTTTGAATAATGATTTGCAAAATGTTTCCAATGAGGATTATTCCCGTACGGTTGCCATTATGTTAAGTGGATTATTTATCATGCTGATCTTTTTACTCCGCTCTGCCATTATGCCAATCTATTTAATCGGCTCACTCATACTAACCTATTTTACTTCTATGGGATTTGCAGAGCTCATTTTCACTCAAATATTTGAGTATGATGGTTTAACATGGGCAATTCCTTTCTTTTCCTTTGTTATGTTAATGGCTCTTGGAATTGACTATAGTATTTTCTTAATGGATCGTTTTAATGAATATAAAGAAATCCAAATTAAAGAAGCTTTGATTCATTCGATGAAAAATATGGGGACGGTCGTTATATCAGCAGCCATTATCCTTGGCGGAACATTTGGAGCGATGCTTCCTTCTGGTGTCCTTTCATTATTACAAGTTGCTACAGTTGTTTTAACAGGTTTATTCTTATATGCATTTATTGTGCTTCCACTGCTTATTCCAGTCATGGTCCGTTTGTTTGGTAAGCACAATTGGTGGCCATTTAAAAAGCGCATGAACCAACAAAAATAATCGTATATCTACGTGAAAAAAGCGACTGCCTCACATTTAATAGCAGTCGCTTTCTTCATGTTATCATTTATTTAGAAACATCTTCCAAAATAGCTATAACTCGTTCTCGAGCTTCCTCCGTACGATATTCTCTCATCGTATCGACCATAATCGGAGCTTGTTCTCGCAATTGTTCAAGCTCTTGTACCAATGTGTTCACTGTTAAAGCTTCTTCCTCCAGCACACGAGCATAGCGCTTTTGGGCAAAAGATCTAGCATTAACAATTTGATCACCACGACTCGCTTGGCGTGATAATGGGATAAGTAACATCGGTTTTCGTAAAGCCAAAAATTCAAATATTGCATTCGCCCCTGCCCGCGAGAGAATAAAGTCACTAGCAGCAAATATATCTTTCAACTCATCATGGACATATTCAAATTGGACATATCCTTGTTGATTCACAGTGCTATCTACTTTCCCTTCTCCACAAATATGAATGATTTGAAAGTTAGAAAGTAATTCTGGCAAACTTTGGCGAACTGTTTCGTTAATTTTTTGTGATCCCCCACTCCCTCCCATAATAAGCAGAACAGGCTTTTGCTTATCTAAGCCGGATATGGCAAGACCACGCTCCTTATTCCCTTGAAAAAGCTCATCTCGAATCACAGCGCCAACATATTCGGATTTTTTTTTCGGAAGATATTTCATCGTCTCCGGAAAAGTTGCTAGCACTTTTTTAGCAAAAGGCATCGCAATTTTATTGGCTAAACCTGGTGTATAATCGGATTCGTGAATCACGGCGGGCACAGCTGTCAATTTCGATGCTAACAGAACAGGTACAGACACAAAGCCTCCTTTTGAAAAAATAAGCTTTGGTTTGCGCTTTCTAATAATATTCACTGCTTGCAGTGTGCCTTTTAACACTTTAAAAGGGTCCTTTATATTTTCTACAGAAGCATAGCGACGTAATTTCCCAGTAGAAATGGGATAGTAGGTTACACCCTGCAATTTTTCAATCAGTTTACGTTCGATTCCTGTTTTCGAACCGATATAATCGATTTTCCAACCCTGTTCCTGATAATATGGAATTAATGCTAAATTAACAATCACATGCCCAGCGGTGCCACCGCCTGTAAATAAAATACGTTTTTCTGTCATAAAGCTAACGTCCTTCCTTTCCAACTGTCTCATAAAGCGTTATAATGACTCTTATATTTGCACAAAAAAGAGAGTAAAGTGAAAACTACTTGCAGCAGGGGTTTTCTCCATCTTCTACTGATTAAAGTAGAACAAAGGCTAAAGACTTATGTCCCTGGAAAAAGAGAAAACATTTTTTCTGCGTGCGATGCATCGCTAACGTAGATTTCCTTGTCGTTTAAATAAGAAAGCATTTTTTCTGCATGTGAGGTATCGCTTCCGAAGTGTTTTTTTCTAGAACAAAGAAAAACACTTTCTATCGACATCTTAACTTCCCGAGAGAATTGGGAAGTGAGGTGCCATTTTCTCCCGCTTAGGCTTTTTTTTTACCGACTACAAATCTTGAAGCGGAAGTCTTACAGCACCTTATATAGGGATAAAAGTGCAGAATGACAACTAGTGAAAAAAATAAAAACTAACATACCCTTCCATGTGTCATTTTCAGCAAACTTTTTAAACGCCCTCCTCTATCCTAATAAAAATTACATGAAAAAGGAAGAGAATTCGTATGTATATGACAACAAGTTTAAGCGAAAAATTAAAGCTATTTGCGGTTATTTTAATTCCTATTCTAGTTACACAAGTGAGTATGTATTTAATGAATATTTTCGATACGATGATGTCGGGGCGTGCCGGCGCTGCAGATCTAGCTGGAGTGGCAATCGGCTCAAGCTTATGGGTTCCTATTTTCACAGGGATAAATGGCATTTTATTAGCTATTACTCCGATTATCGCTCAATTAATGGGAGCAAAGTCTGAAGAACAAATTACTAAAAAAGTGAAACAGGCTTTGTACCTTTCGATTGCACTAGCCGTTCTAGTCTTTGTGTTTGGAGCCTTACTTCTTAACCCTGTCTTGCATATGATGGATCTGGAAAGTGACGTTGAGCATACAGCAAAATTTTATTTAGTAGGACTTAGTACAGGTATCGTTCCGTTATTTATTTTTAATACATTACGGAGTTTCATCGATGCACTTGGTCAAACACGCATATCCATGTTTATTATTTTGCTGTCTTTACCATTAAATGTTACTTTTAACTATATGTTTATTTTTGGTAAATTTGGCTTGCCTGCTTATGGTGGGATTGGTGCAGGAATTGCGACCTCGATAACTTACTGGCTCGTGTGCCTTATTGCTCTTATAGTCATTTATCGACTACACCCATTTCGGAACTTCTCGGTTCTTTCTTATTGGATCAGACCTTCCTTTCAAGAATGGTGGGAGCAATTGAAAATCGGCATTCCGATTGGTGCAGCTATGTTTTTTGAAACGAGTATTTTTTCCGCTGTTACACTATTAATGAGTGTATATAGCACGTATACGATTGCTGCACACCAAGCAGCAATGAACTTTGCTTCTCTTTTATATATGATCCCGCTTAGCGTCGGTATGGCATTAACGATCGCCATCGGCTTTGAAGTTGGTGCAAAACGCTATGATCACGCGCGTGCGTACGGATATATTGGAATTAGCGGAGGCATTTTTATTGCATTGTTTGCGGGTTTGGTTATTTATTTTACTAGAGATTGGGTCGCGTTGCTTTATAATTCCAATCCGAAAGTAATTGATTTGACGAAACAGTTTCTTATCTACGCCTGTTTCTTTCAGCTAGCTGATGCGTTCGGTGCACCCATCCAAGGAGCTCTCCGAGGTTACAAAGATGTACATGTTACGTTAATGATGGCCTTAATCTCTTATTGGGTGATCGGTCTGCCGATTGGTTGGCTGTTAGCTAATTTCACCGCATTGGAGCCGTTTGGATATTGGGTCGGAATTATTACCGGTTTATCCTGCGGTGCAATTGCATTATTAGCTCGTCTGCTTTACTTACAACGTAAATATAAACATTCACAATTAACCAAGACTAGATAATTGCCATCATACCAGACTGTTTTTAGTAGATTCACAGCGAAATCATAGCGAACCTTACAAGCAGATCCTATCTATCACCTCTATTGGAGAACTTCATCCAGCTCCGTAAAAAATCATGTGAGCATGAATAAAGGCGCGGGGCGCCCGTTTAGCAACGTAGCGAATGGAACGAATCAACTAAAGATTTAGGAATCATGCCACTAAAACAGGGGTATGCCGACACCTGAGCGGCAAGCCCGTTTTTAGTTGGCCTTCCTCTTTGCGACGAACGGATGAGGCCTTATCGTAGGGCGCATTTCTAAAGTCGCATCGTTGCTGGGCTCATGCGCCGGACGTGGCTATTTGGTTATTTCTTTATACTACAAGCACCTAATTTTATAGGTTCCTATACAATAAAAAACTGTCCTATGACTAAGCTTAGGACAATTTTTTATTATTTCAAGATTAATAAGAGTGAACTGGCGGTTTCACTGTGATCCTCGGCGACTTCCCATATTATAGGAACATTCCTACTACAGAAGCAGATAGAATAGAAGCTAACGTTGCTCCAATTAGAAGTTTCATTCCAAAACCAGATACGCTAACAGCTTTTTCCTCATCAATTCCCTTTACAGTACCAGCAATAATACCAATAGAAGAGAAGTTAGCAAAGCTTGTTAGGAATACAGTAACAATACCGACTGTTTTTTCAGACATTCCGCCCATGATTTGTTGGAATTCTAGCATTGCAACAAATTCATTTGTAACAATTTTCGTACCCATGATAGAACCAGCTTGGATAACTTCGCCTGGTGAAATTCCCATTAATAAACCGATTGGGGCCAAAACATAGCCTAATATATCTTGTAAGGTTATTCCCGCAAAAACAAATTGAATCAACCAATTAACCAACTCTAGTGAAGCAATAAATGCAATCAGCATAGCAGCAACAATAAGTGCAATTTTACCACCTTCTAGTGCACCGTTACCCATTGCCTCAAAAAGACTTTTATCTTTACTTACATCTTTAATATCGACAATATCTTCTTCCTTCGGTACGTTAACAGGCGCAATCACAGACGCTACCATTAAAGCACTGAACATATTTAAAGGAAGTGCAACAAGTACATATTCTGGTGGAAGCATTTGCAAATAAGCACCAACAATAGAAGCAGAAACAGAACCCATTGCGGAAGCACTTACAATGTAAAGCCGATTTGCGTTCAAATGATGAAACTGAGAGCGAATGGCAATCAAAGCTTCCGATTGACCGAAAAAGATACTGTTTACTGCGTTAAAAGATTCCACGCGGGGAAGACCCGTTACTTTTGAAATTAACGCGCCCAAATATTTAATAATAGGTGGCAAAATTTTCAAATATGTCAGAACAGAAAGTAGGGTAGCAAAAAATACAATTAATAATAGAACGTTAAAGAAAAAGACTCCGCTATCTTCTAACACAAATCCACCAACAACAAAATTAATCCCTTTCGTACCGAATTCGATTAATTTATTGAAACCAGCTGAAATACCTTTAATTACTGCTTGTCCTATCTCTGTTTTAAACATAAACAGAGTAATTAAAATCTGAAAAACTAACATAATGCCGATTGCTTTGTAATTAATGTTTTTCTTATCATTCGACATTAAAAATGCTAGTCCAAGTACAATGACAATGGCAACCAAACCTAACAGTATACCCAAGATGGTTTCCTCCCTATTTTGTAACTGTTTTCATAATTTCTTCTACGTTTATTTTAGCAAGATGTCTGACGTCATGCAAGTGATTGTTTTTTCTGTCAAATTCAAAATATTCATAGATTTAACTAAAAATTCTGCAAATAAATTACATAGTTACAAACATATAATGGATATTAACCTCATTAAAATGGAACTTCATTTTGTAGGAGTTTTCCTGCTTGAAAAGATTAAAGGCTTAAATTGCAAGCACCCTTGAAACTGAAAAAACATTTTTCCGTTGCTACGCGTTGCTGATGTAGCTTTTCTTGACCTTGAAAAAAGAAGAACGCTTTTTTCTGCGTGTAACGTCTCCTCAGGTTACCATCCTGCCTTCCCCATGCAAATTAGGAATTTAGCTAGCCGTTATTTCCTATTTGAATCGGCTTCAACGCTTAAAGTGGAGGGCTCCTCAACGTCAGGAAAATTTTTGATAAGCACTTTGGAGATATGATTCCCTCATTTTTCTTTGACTAATCAATTATTTAACGGCAGCTGTATATTTTAATTTATTACTCACAACTCTTCAAAGTAAATACATTTTAAATGCGCTGGCAAATGTGAACTTCGGCGACTTTCCACTTAATACCCATATCAGTTCCTATACAACCAAAAAACCCCCTGTTTCTAAAAAACAGGGGGTTGTAAATCGTTTATTTTTTTATCCTTCTAAAAGGAGGTCGTAAGGATCTTCCAGTAATTGTTTTACACGCACAAGAAATTGTACTGCTTCCTTTCCATCTACTATGCGATGGTCATAAGATAACGCCAAATACATCATAGGGCGTACTTCAATGCTGTCATCTGGCATTACGACGGCACGTTTTTGAATATTATGCATGCCTAAAATACCAACTTGAGGCGCATTTAAGATCGGAGTGGAAAGCATGGAACCAAATGTTCCACCGTTCGTAATTGTAAAGGAGCCACCTTGTAAATCACTCATTGTAAGTTTCTTGTCTCGAGCTTTCTTACTTAGATTACCAATCTCTTTTTCCACCCCAGCGAAATCAAGACGATCTGCATCTCGCACTACAGGTACTACTAAGCCTTCTTCTGTAGAAACTGCAATCCCAATGTCATAGAATTTCTTCATTACTATTTCATTGCCTTGGATTTCTGCATTAAGCAGTGGAAAATCTTTTAATGCTCCAACAACTGCTTTTGTAAAGAAGGACATGAAGCCTAACTTCACACCGTGTTTTTCAATGAATTTTTCTTTACGTTCGCTGCGTAGCTTCATTACATTTGTTAAGTCCACTTCGTTAAATGTCGTAAGCATTGCTGCTTCTTGTTGTACTTCAACTAGACGCTTAGCAATCGTTTGACGACGGCGAGACATTTTAATCCGTTCAACCGGCTTATCAAATTCTGTTTTTTCAGCAGGCTTCTTCTCCTCTTTTGGTTTGGTCGGTTTCGCTGCATCTTTTGAAGCCGCTTCTACATCCTCAGGGCGAATACGGCCAAGTGGATCACGTGGGCTTACCTTACGTAAATCAATATTTAGCTCTCTAGCACGCTTTCTGGCAGCTGGAGAGGCGATTACGTCACCACTTGTTGTTGTCTCTTCACCTGACTCTTCTTTCGTTTCTTCCTTAGTCTCTTGTTTAGAAGGCTCTTTCGGCTGTTCTGCTTGCTTTTCTTCTTTTGTCTCAGCTGGAGCTGATTCAGCATCAGCACTTCCAGCTTCTGCGTTTTCGTCAATTTTTGCAATGACATCGCCAACTTCTACGTCATCGCCTTCCTCTTGAATAATTTCTGTAATCACACCAGAATATTCTGAGTTCACTTCTACATTCACTTTATCTGTTTCTAATTCAACAATTGGATCGCCTTTTTCAACCTTATCCCCTTTTTTAACCAACCATTCAGCAATGGTTCCTTCAGTAATAGATTCAGCTAGTTCTGGTACTTTAATTTCATTCATTAGAATCTCCTCCTTGTGATGGGGCTATTGCTTCCTGAATAATTTGCTTCTGCTCTGTTTTATGCACATTTGGTTCACCTACGGCTGGTGACGAACGATCTGGACGTCCAATATAACGCAAGGTTTGTCCTTCCTTTAGTAGATCTCTTAAATAATCGTCAACAAAATCCCATGAACCCATATTTTTGGGTTCTTCTTGTACCCAAACAATTTCCTCCAAATTTGGCAGCTGTTTTATTTCTTTAGCCAATTGTTCTTTTGGAAACGGATAAATTTGCTCTAATCTCAGTGCACGAAGCCAATCATACTTTTCTCCCGATTGTGCCATTTCTTCTTCAATATCTACCATGATTTTACCGCTACCGATAAGTAAGCGTTTAGCGTTTTTCTTACTTACTTTTAGATTTGGCTGATCTCGTAAAGCAAGAAATTTACCAGTCGTAAATTCTTCTGCAGGTGATGCAATACGTTGATTACGAATTAAACTGCTTTTTGGAGTCATAATGATTAATGGTCTAGCCTCTTCGCGATTTCGAAGTGCAGCCTGACGACGTAGCAAATGGAAAAATTGTGCAGAAGAAGTAACATATGCCACAATCCAGTTATTTTCTGCTGCCATTTGTAAAAAACGTTCCAAGCGGGCACTGGAATGCTCAGGACCTTGCCCCTCATAACCATGAGGAAGTAACATTACCATATTGGACTTTTCTCCCCACTTAGCTCGAGAAGAAGAAATAAATTGGTCAAACACGACTTGAGCAGCGTTAGCAAAATCACCAAATTGCGCTTCCCAAATAACAAGTGTATTCGTGGCTTCTACGCTATACCCATACTCATAGCCTAACACACCTGCTTCAGACAACGGGCTGTTTCGGATATCAAAAGAAGCTTTTGCCTCATCTAAAATATGCATTGGGCAAAACTTTTCATCCGTTTCTACATCGTGTAACACGAGATGACGATGAGCAAACGTTCCTCTTTCTGAATCTTGCCCCGTTAATCGAATTGGAATGCCATCTCGTAGAATCGAAGCATACGCTAATGCCTCACCAGTTCCCCAATCCGCTTTTTCCCCATCTTGAAATGCATTTTCACGTCGCTTTAAAATACGTTCTAGCTTTCTATTACTATTAAATCCTTCCGGGCGTTTTAATAAACCTTTATTTAATGATTTTAAAGTTTCCAAGTCTATTGCTGTTTCGAACTGCTCCAACCCATTTTTCAGAGCCTTTGGCATTGGTTTCGGTTCACAATCACCGGTTTCATTTTCTTTCATATTATTATAAATATCACGTAATTTGGACTCTGTTTTTTGCTTCATTTCTTTCAGTTGACCATCATTTATAATTCCTTTTTCCTCCAAGTCTTTTGCAAATACTTGAGACACAGAAGGGTGATTGTCAATTAATTTGTATAGACCAGGCTGGGTCATACGTGGTTCATCCATTTCGTTATGACCATAGCGGCGATACCCAACTAAATCAATCAGAAAATCTTTATGGAATTTCTGGCGATACTCGTATGCAATTTGAATTGCTGAAATACACGCAATAGGATCATCAGCATTCACATGAATAATTGGAATTTCAAAACCTTTGGCCAGATCACTTGCGTATCGTGTGGAACGACCCTCTTCTTGCTCTGTCGTGTATCCTAGCAAATTATTTGCAATAATGTGCAAAGAACCACCAGTTGTATAGCCTGGAAGACCACTTAGATTCAATGTTTCTGCGACTACCCCTTCACCAATAAATGCAGCATCCCCATGGATCAAAACGGGAATAGCTTTATTCATATCCTGCTTTGGATAGCCTCTTTCGTAACGGTAATCTTGCGCCGCACGAGCAAATCCTTCTACAACCGGGTTTACAAATTCTAAATGTGATGGGTTGTGAGCTAAACGAATACGTGTCGTTCCCTCTTCTCCATCAGGCTCTTTCGTTGCTCCGAAGTGATATTTCACATCACCTGTCCAGCCATAATTAATGCCTGTTGATCCTTCAGAAGGAATCAATTCTTTATTTGGCGAATGGTGAAATTCTGAGAATATCTTATCATATGGCTTTCCAAGAATATGTGCTAAGACAGCAAGCCGTCCACGATGAGCCATTCCCATCATAATATTTTCTACTTTGTCCGCGCTTGCATTTTTTACAATTTGATCTAGCATTGGAACCATTGCTTCTAAACCTTCAATTGAAAATCGTTTTTGACCAACGAAGGTCTTTTGTAAAAATCCTTCAAAACCTTCTACTTGAGCAAGACGATCTAGCAACTCCATTTTTTCGACATTCGAAAGATTCAATCTTGCCTTACCGGATTCAATTAAATCCAATAACCAATTGCGTTCTTCTTCATTGTTCAGATGATCAAATTCAAACGTAATCGTACCAGAATAATACTTTTTTAACTCTTTCACTACATCTAATCCATTTTCTACATGATTAGGAGCTTTATCCCATAACCAAGAAGCCGGAATGCTTGCCAAGTCTTCCTCTGTCAATCCATAGCTTTCAGCTTGCACTAAATTTGACGTTCGTTCATTACGTCTGATTGGATATATATCAGCTTCCAAATGTCCAAAACGTCGAATAGCCTCAACAAGTTTCATTGCTGAGGTGAGTTTTTTTACATCATCTATAGATGTTGCTTGAGCCTCTGCTCCAACTGAAACATTTGCTTGGGATAACCATTGAGGGGCTCCATGCTCATCGAACATCTTTTTAATGGATGGATCTACTGCCTCTGGATCCGCTTTGTATAAATCATATTGCTCTTCTACATACCCCATGTTTGGACCATGAAATTCTGACCAGAATCGCTCATTGGATTCTTCATTTTGTGCCACCTTTTATACCCCCATTAGAAGTTACGTTATCCGTATGAAACGGTATACATTATTCAATGTTCATTATAGAACTGACTACCAATTACTTCAACTAATATACCCTATTTTATTAGTGGATACAACAGGCTGTTCCAACCTTGTATATAATTTAAATTTTCAAATGATTCATCAAACAAAGGCAGATTTCAAATCTATGGTAATTTTTCTTTATTTTACATAGTGAACAAAGGCGCAAGCGCCCGTTCAGCAACGTAGCGAATGGAACGAATCAACTAAAGATAAAATGAATCTTCAATCAGTGGGGTTTTCATTCATCGCCCATTGATTGTTAGGTGAACGAATCGGGGAGTTAGGTACTGTTATCCCCCACTTAGACTTTGTTTTGTACAGATTATCCAACTCCTGAAGTGGGAGACATACAGCACCTTATATACGGGATAATTTGGTTATCTTTTGTAATGATTTCTGTCCAGTTGTTGCTGCATGTATATGATTTACAAACCACTTAAACAGAAGGAATAGTATATGGACAGCAGCATATAGGTGAAACTTTAATCTTCTAACATGTACTATAGTAAGATGAGAATTGATTCATTTACCACACATGCTGTTTCTTTTTCAGTTATCATTCGTTATAATAGAGTCGCTAGAAAGTATATTGGTCTGTAACTAAAGGAGGATGACGAGATGAAATTAGCATTAATCTTAGGGGTAGCTATTGTATTTATAACTTCTTGTTTCACTTCGGGATACGAATCAAAGCCAGGTATGCCGAAAAAACAGCAAAGTACTTGAAACTTCTTGTCAATGGTTTTTTGCCACTAGCTTTAAAAGGATTAACACAAAGGCGTTGTAACATTCCGTTACAACGTCTTTTCATGAACTTATAAAGTGAATCTTCAAATAGTGGGGGTATTCATCCTCCACTGCTTGTTAGTAGCCCAAGGGTATGACCTAAAGGCCGCTTACGAAATAGGTGCTGTTATCTCCTACTTAGTCTTGTTGTAGTACAGAAATATCCAACTCCTAAGGCTGGAGTCTTACAACACCTTATATTCGAGATAAACTAATAAGACATTGTTCTTTTTCTGACAATGTGATTCTTGTAAATAATGCAGGGCATTTGTCTATCTTCAAACATGTATATACGTAAATGCTTTCCTATAATACAAATAAGCCGAACAATTATAAATGGATTGTTCGGCTTTTGCTATATAATATTTGCTTATATTCCAATCTCTTTCGTCATCTCTAAGTAATCATGATAATCCTGGAAAGCCTTGTTGCCTCAACACCTCATAAATAATAATAGCTGCTGTATTGGATAAATTTAATGATCTTACTTGTTCGCCCATATGAATGCGTAAACAGCGGTCTTCTTTCCCTGCTAATAAATGCTTCGGTATCCCATTTGTTTCCCTGCCGAAGACAAAAAATAATGGCTCATTCACATCACTGAAATCAAAATCGGTATAGTGCTTCGTTCCGAAATTTTCAATGTAATAGTAACTTCCTTCTGGATACGTCTCATACAAGTCTTGAATGGATGGATACTCGCGGATATTTACATTATGCCAATAATCCAATCCTGCTCTGCGCAGCATTTTATCTTCTGTTGAAAACCCAAGCGGGTGAATTAAATGAAGTGTGGTATTGGTTGCTAAACATGTTCTGGCAATATTTCCAGTATTTGCTGGTATTTCTGGTTGATATAATACGACATGTAAACTCACTGTGTTCTAATCTCCTTACTTCTTTATCCCGCACGTAAGTTGCCATAATCTCCCACCTGTTGGAAGCCTAAGTTGTTCCAAAGGGTCTAAATAAGAGATAACAGCGCCCAAATACCCGAGAAACTTTTGGTCATACTACGGTGTGCTGACATTCGGTAGGAAACAGAAGAAAACTCCTACTGAAAGATACACTTTATATAGTGTTAGTATAGCACTACTTTTTCCATAGGTGAAGTTAGCTATTCGAAGTGAAAGGCTTATCTCTTTAAGGAGAATATTGCCCCTTAAATGCAGAGCGAGAAGTAAAAACTCTCCAATACTTCCAAACGTTACTCTGTATAAATACGGAAAAATTTATATTGAATGTCTGGTGTCCAAGCTGTGGAATCTTCGTAAGACCAGTAACGATTTCGACTATTATCTGTATGTGCATTTACGAGTGGCATTCCATTGGCATCCTTAGCAACGACGATCGTATTATGATCCCATCTGCCGTCTCCGGAAAAATCATAACAGATAACATCTCCGGGGATGAGCTGTTCTGCTGTCTCCTTTTCCTCTCCTCTTAAACCTTTTGTAGACCCCGCTAAATACCAGCGCAAAGAGTGTGCAACAGCCCAACTAAAGCTCCAATTGTTATCCTGATACCACCAACCACGATCTCTTACAGGCGCTCCATACATCGGTGCCCCACCTGCATACAAACATTGCGAAACATAATTCGTACAATCTACCGGGAAACGGCGATAATCTGGATTATAATCATTCCACCAACGTTCCGCATATTGCACAGCAGCTTGCCGATCATATGGACTTCTTTTATTTACAAATTTGTCTTTTTCATTGAACAGCTGCTCTTCACCTTCAGCTTCCTGCTTTTTGACTTGGTGTTGATGATCTTTTATTTCGCCTAGATGGTCCAGACGAAAAAGATAAGGTGTCACGGACTCTTCCAAATATAACTGCTCTTCTTGTTTTACTAAGAACTGTACATGCAAGTGGTATTGATAGTATTCCTGCTGATCATACCGCATCGTACTGTATACATGCCCATTTCCTTTGATTTTGACAATTTCGGCATCGCGCTTTGCAAATAACGCTTGCTTTCTCGTCCACCAATCGTCACCTTTTCTATCCCACGAAAAAAAATCTTGCCAATACGCTTTTAATTGTTCCATAAAAAATCCCCTCCTTATGAAAGTATATGGGGAGAAAGCTTGGCAAACATCATCTTTTTTTACACTATAGGAAAGTATAAAATTTCTTTGGTTTATAGTATAAGAAAAACTACAGCTTCCACCATAAAGATTTGGCGGTAAGCCAAGTTTTTCTAATCGGTGTCTTTCAACGGCTCAAAAGCAAGTCCTTTTTCCATTTCAACCAGTACCTGCTCATCTTCCTCTTCTAACATCGCTTCCTTGATAGCTTGGAAGGCCTCTTTTGTTCCGATTTTGCCTAATGACCAAGCTGCGGTTCCGCGAATAACAGGTCGAGGATCACTTTTCATCACTTCAATAATATCTGCTACAGCAGTTGTATCTTTATAATGTCCTAAAGCAATTAGTGAATTCCGTTGAATCGGCTTTTTTCCACGCCATGATCCTGAGATATGGCCGAATGTCTGTTTAAATTCACGATTTGATAGCTTTAACATGGGAATTAACTTTGGCTTAGCCACCTCATGCTCTGGCTCAAATTCAGGATGAATATGAAAATCTACTTTTAAATTTTTCGGACAAACCATCTGACATGTATCACAGCCGTATACACGATTACCAATTTTCGACCTAAATTCATCTGGTAGAAAGTCTTTTGTTTGCGTTAAAAAGGCGATACAGCGCTTAGCATTAAGCTGCCCCCCTTGCACAATCGCTCCTGTAGGACAAGCATCAATACATTTCGTACAACTCCCACAGCTATCATCAACAGGCTCATCCGGCGTAAAGGGGACATTCGTAATTAGCTCACCTAAATATACGAAAGAACCAAACTCCGGTGTAATAATGGAGGTATTCTTCCCACTAAAACCGATCCCTGCTCGTTCTGCAACTGCGCGATCTGATAATTCCCCTGTATCAACCATAACCTTATTCTTACCATCTGGCACTCTTTCTTGAATAAAAGCAGCAAGTTTCTCCAATCTTTCACGCATGACAACATGATAGTCCACACCCCAAGAAGCTCTGGCAAATAAGCCACGTCGTTCTTCTTTCGTACTTCTTGGAGCACCTTTCATTCGAGTGGGGTATGCTAAAGCAATAGAAATAATTGATTTCGCCTCGGGCAATAATCGGGTAGGTTCCGTTCTTTCTTCAATAGAGCCTTTTTCAAACCCCGATTGGTAATCTAATTCTTGTTGCCTGCGAAGCCGCTCTTTTAATTCAGTAAATACATCTGCAGAGGCGAAACCAATTTTATCAATTCCAATTTGTTTACTATATGCGATAATTTCCTGCTTTAATGGATCTGTATGCATATCGTTCCCTCCCTAACGCCGTTTAACAACAGCAGTTCGCATGCGGTTAATCACTGCTGCAAGCTCGAACCTTCTCGGTCTTGCTAAATCACCTGGGTGTTGATCTGGATATGCAGTAAAAGAAGCTAAGCCTCGCTTATTCATTTGCTCTTCTACTTTGTCAAGCAGTTTTGGCAACGCTAATTGATTCATTTTGTTTTGATAATCTAAGTGCTGTAAAATTTCTGCAATCATACGTGTTTGTGAAGGATCAACTAGCTGTTCCACTTCGGAAAAGTCAATATCTGTGTTTCCCATTATAATATGAGAGAGCCCTTTTGCTTGAACTTTTGAGCGGTTTCCTTTTTTAGTCTGTAGCGTCTGTTGTTGAAAATAACGAGCATCGTTTATATGAAACGGCTCTTCCGCCTTTTCTTTTCTTTCTAGAGGGTATTTTTTCATAATTGCTTTTGCTTCATTCGTAGCATTATCAGGAAGATAATTTTCTAAACGAATCACTGTATCTGCATGCGCAAAATAATCTCCAGACCCACCCATAACAATAATCGTCGATACTGTTAATTCATCTCGTAATTGTTTAATTTTATCAATAAATGGTGTGATCGGTTCCTTGTCGGGGTGGACAAGTAGTTGCATGCGATGGTCTCGGATCATAAAGTTAGTTGCACTTGTGTCCTCATCCATTAATAACGTAGACGCTCCAGCTTCTAACGCTTCAATTACGTTTGCGGCTTGGGAAGTACTGCCACTGGCATTATCAGTTGAGAAAAATGTCGTGTCCTGTCCATGCGGCAAATTATTAATAAACGGAGAAATATCTACGCCTGTCACTTTACGACCATCTTCTGCACGTATTTTCACCGCAGCAGGATCTGTTAACACAAACTCTCTACCATCCCCATGTACATGCGCGTAAACACCACGCTCAACCGCTTGCAACAAGGTACTTTTTCCGTGATACCCACCACCTACAATCAGTGTAATTCCTTGTTTAATCGCCATCCCTTTGATCGGCTCTTCAGCATGCGGAATATCAATAGCAACTTCATTTTCAGCAGGGCTTTGAAAAGGAACTGCCTGTTTTAATGGACGGTTACTAATTCCGCTTTCCCTTGGTAAGATAGATCCATTGGCTAAAAACGCAACCCAGCCCTCTTGCTTCATTGTCTCCCGAATAGCATCTTGCTGATCGGCCAGTTTTATTGCTTGTTCAATTGTTTCATCTGTAATCGCGAATACAGATTGATCGATAATGGCTGGAAGTGCTTGAGTAAATAGTTTTTCCGCTTCTTTGCTATTAATTTTTCTTCCATTTGCAGGTAAACCAATCGAAAGACAAACCGTGATTGATGTAGAACTGATCTGCACAGCAGTTCGTTCTAGCTTTTCCTGCCCAGGACGATCAAATAAAATTAACCCACTTTTACCCGATCCTTTTATAAACGTAGGTTGTGTGGCGACTTCTTTCCCTATTACACGCGCAAATGCATCCTCAGTAGCAATTTTCCTTGAATAGGTTTCAAGCCAAGCTGGTTGAATAGCTCGTTTATTCACAGGGATAATCACACGTATTTTAGAAGGGGACGCAAATGGATCTCCTTGTACGTAATCAATTGCTAAATCATAATTATCTGCTTGGTAACGACCTTGAATACGCTTGTATCCCTTATATCCCGTTCCATTAATTTGTTTTAAAATTTGTAATAAGTTATGCATACATACACCTCAATTACTTTGTTTATACAAATAACTTTGTTTTCTTTTTGATTCAGATTTTACATGTTCCCGCCAGCGAAGTAAAACAAACGTCCACCAAGTTTAAACTTGAATTCCATGGTTAGATGAAGAATTGGGCATTTACGACCTCGAGGAGGTTAGTCTAGGATGGAAGGACAGACCTTACTGCCCAGTTACATGCGGGGTAAAGGGGATCTCAAATAGTGGGTTTTCATTCATCCCCCACGGATTATTAGTAGCCCAAGGGGATGGTAAAAGCCTCTTACAAAATAGGGCATTGAGATGCTGGTCTCTCCCACTTAGACGTGTTGCAGTACAGATTACCCACTTCTGTTACAGCACCTTATAGACGTGATAATAAGGACGATAGAAGACCCCCTATTTTTTACATTTTTTATATAATGTAAAAAACGCAATACTTCGTACCTTTACTATTACGAAATACTGCGTTAAGACATATGTATGGAGCGGGTGAAGGGAATCGAACCCTCGTCATCAGCTTGGAAGGCTGAGGTTTTACCATTAAACTACACCCGCATCAAAAAATGTATTTTTTTGACTGCAGAAATTATTATAGCAATATCTTTAAAACAAATCAAGAGGAAATTTAATATTTCTCGACAAAAAGTTTACAAAAAATTAATATTGCCGTTTTCATCCATCAAAAAAAATAGATGTTATCATGGTTTAGTATTCGAATAGCCTCCCTTTTTAGCTACATTCCCCTTATCTAAAGCTATCATTATTATGTGTCTCCATATTCTCTTCATCATATAGTTGAAACTCTTGCAACCTATAGGTAGTCAGTAAGAAAAATTTCATGAGTTTAGAACGATACATAAAATTTATTCATTATATTTCATGCAATTCGCTACATATTACCAAAAACCTGCAAGTTAATACTATTTTATCGTTTTATGCCAGCTTAAATTGTGAACTTCGGCGAAAAAGTTGTGAACTTCGAGCAACCTATCTATGAACTTCGGCGAATCTCCTTAGAAAAGTAAGTTCCGTGACAAATACATATTTACATTCCACTAAAGAAGTTATAGAATAGTCATAAGATTTAGGGAGGAGAGGAAGTATGGCTGTATACCCAATTGTTTTAGCACAGCAAAATTTTACCCACCAAGATAGCTTACATTATCCGTTTGAAGAACGGGGGTTGCAATTTGGTGATGGTATTTATGAAGTCATTCGAATTTACAAAGGTAACTACTACCTTTTAAAAGAACATATGGATCGTTTATTTCGTTCGGCAGAAGCCATTAAAATTGATTTAAATGTAACGAAAGAAGAACTGACTCGCCTATTACTGAAGTTGTTAGAAAAAAATAAAATGACCTCAGACGGAAAAGTATATTTACAAGCGACAAGAGGATCTGCACCTCGTGATCATGTATTCCCAATCGATACCCCAGCAAATTTGTATGCTTACGTCCAAGATTTACCTCGCCATAGTGAAAAATTAAAACATGGTGTCTGTACGATTACGAGACCGGATGTCCGTTGGGAAAACTGTTATATCAAAAGCTTAAATTTGCTTCCTAACGTGTTGGCAAAACAAGAGGCAAAGGAACAAAACTGTTATGAAGCTATTTTGCATCGGGATGAACTTGTCACCGAATGCAGCTCGTCTAATATCTACATCGTTAAAGACGGGGCAATTTACACGCACCCTGCTACCAATCGCATCTTGCACGGCTGTGTGCGTATACGTGTAGAAAAATTTGCAAATGATCTTTCCATCCCATTTCATGAGCAGGCTTTTTATAAAGAGGAGCTCTTCCAAGCGGATGAAGTATTCTTATCTAGTAGCACGTCAGAAATCATGCCAGTTATTCAAGTAGACAACGAGCAAATACATGATGGAAAACCTGGAGTAATTACTCGGAAACTACAGGAAGCCTATGAACAAGACGCATTGATAACAGAGAATAAAATTACTTTATAATCCCTTGGGAATAATAAAGCAAAGTATACTTCCAAAGCGGGCGATTTGCATCATCCACCATTTCTAGGTTGTTTGGATTTTACTTTTAAAAAAAAGCATGGGAATAGTTCAAGGAATAATAATTTTTATAAAAAAGTTTAAAATAAGACTTAGAATATATAATGAATGAGGCGGACCATAACTAGTAACAGCTGATTAAAAATCAAACAATAAATCGTCATTTGTGTATACGCACGTTTTTAGCGTAACCAAAATATGTAGCCTCCTGCGGAACAGCGCGAGCTGAAAATCCCGTAGGAAGGCGATTTTTGCTTTCCAAGGAAGCTGAGGCAGTGCCTCACGGAAAGCGACGGATTTTGACATAGCGATAATAGGATTTTTTTTAATATAAACAAGCCGAACAATTATTAACTGATTGTTCGGCTTTTGCTATATACTATTTGCTTTGCTTATGCCCCAGACTCTTTTTCGTTAAGAAAAGCATGGATGTTTAGACTTTACAACATTTCCCCTCTCAGTTACTATATTCATAATAGAAAGAAAATACTGATAAAATCATCATGGGAAATCGAGAGAAAGTTGGTGTTCTTTTGCTTTATACCCAATATGAGATACTGATTAAAAGAAAGAAACGATTTCTTCTACAAATGCTAGTTTTTCTTTTGGCATTTTATTTTATGCTCCCTTTATCACTCGCATTATTTCCAGATTTCATGAACAGCACAAGTATTTTATTCGAATTTACCTGGGGATGGCTATACGCCTTTTTACAAATACCCATGACATGGGTATTGGGGTGGCTGTATTGTAGAAAAGCAAAGCAGTTTGACCGTTATAAGAACAAGCTAAAACAGGAGGCAGTATCGTGAATTTAACTTATTTCCTGTTTTTTATCTGTATTATTGTATGTACGTTAATTATTACCTATTGGGCAGCAAAACGAAGTAAGACAGCGAATCGCTTTTATACAGCAGCTGGCAGTTTAACTGGATTGCAAAACGGAATGGCAATTGCAGGAGATTTTATAAGTGCAGCGTCTTTTTTGGGAATTGTAGGGGCAATTGCTTTACACGGATATGACGGCTTTTTATATTCAATTGGCTTTCTCGTTTCCTATCTTGTTGTACTCTATTTAATTGCTGAGCCCGTACACCATCTTGGAAAATACTCACTTGGAGATGTAATTTGCGCTCGTTTTCCTGGGAGACAAATGCGCTTAATGATGGCAATCAGCGCTTTTATCATATCCATTCTATACATGATTCCTCAACTTGTCGCGTCAGGTCTCCTCATTCGTCTATTATTAAATACCGATTATTCGATCTCCGTAGTTGTGATTGGTAGTTTGATGACAATATATGTTGTCTTTGGAGGAATGCTGGCAACCTCCTGGGTACAAATCGTAAAAACAGTCGTATTAATGTCCGGAACCTTCCTACTATCATTAATTGTGTTTTCTCATTTTAATTGGAAAATAGAAGATTTATTAGTAGCTGTAAAAAAAGGGACGCCATTAGGAGAAGCATTTTTTTTGGCTGGACATTTGTTTCAACAACCATTGGAGATGTTATCCATGCAGTTGGCATTAATACTAGGTACAGCTGGATTGCCACATATTTTAATTCGCCTTTTCACTGTGAAAAACATTCTTGAGGTGCGTCGTTCCATTACTAGTGCTACTTGGATAATTGGTATATTTTACTTCATGACCCTCGTCCTTGGTCTTGGAACCATCGCGATTTTAGGCTTCGAACTATTAATTACTACAGATTCTACCGGTAATTTAGCGGCACCTCTTTTGGCACAAGCGGTTGGCGGCGACTTTCTATTAGCATTCATTTCTGCAATTGCTTTTACAACGATCGTTGCAGTTATTTCAGGTCTGGTCATTTCTGCAACTTCTGCATTTTCTCACGACGTGTACCATCATTTAATAAGAAAGGGAAAATCAACTGAAAAAGAACAACTTCAAGCAGCACGATGGACTGCATTAGGAATTGGTCTTATATCGACACTATTTGCATTACAACTTGAAAATATAAATGTGACTTTTTTAGTCTCTTTAACATTTATTGTCGCTGCCTCCAGCAACTTCCCTATACTACTTTTAACAATTTATTGGAAGCGCTTCAACAAAGCAGGAGCTCTAATTGGCATGATAAGTGGACTCACCGCATCTATAATCTTCGTTGCTCTTGGTCCACATATTATGAATACGGATGGAGGTTGGATACCATATAAGCCTATATTCACGCTATATAACCCTGGAATTATCGTTATTCCTATTGGTTTTTTAGGGGCGATTATCGGTAGCTATGTAACACGTGGGAGAGAAAAGTGGACGAAGGAAAAGCAAGCATTTTTCCTAAGAGCGCAAACAGGTGTTACTACAAGGAGAGAAAGATCTTGAAGGAATTGACTATTATTTTATTTGAACGACAAGGTTTACTATTAGTAATCGCTTTTGTTATGACTCGTACACCTGGTTTTCGTACATTGCTTTATCGGGAATATAGTGTACGAATGTCTATTGTTCATAGTTTTATTTTTGGTCTGTTTGGCATTGCCAGTACAATAACAGGAATTACCATTGATGGGGATACGATTATTCGCAGCTTTGTTTGGCAAGCAGAGGATGATCAGCTTATTGTAAGTTCGAGCCTAATCGCTATTGTGATAGCTGGGCTTTTAGGAGGTCCTTCGGTTGGATTTGGAGCAGGCATCATTGCTGGAGCACATGTCATGCTATTAGGGGGTATCGGTTGGCTTGCCAATGGAATTGTAAATCCACTTACTGGGCTATTAGCTGGATTAACAGCGCAATTTTTTTCCAATGAACGCGTCATCTCTCCAATGAAGGCTTTGTTTATTGGTGTTTTCCCACCTGTATTGCATATGCAATTATTGTTAATTATTCATTCACAATCAGGTGAAACAGTGACCATTGTTGATCGAATCGGTCTTCCATTAGTATTGTCAAATAGTATCGCTATCGCCGTTTTCACAGCAATGATTGGCATAGTTCTTCGGGAGCAAGAAAATGAAGCAGCACTTGCAGCTAAACAAGCACTTGCAATTGCAGAGGAGGCACTCCCGTTTTTAAGAAATGATTATCCACAGCAAATGGCTATAGGCATCGCTCAGCTATTATACGAGAGATTAAAGCTTGCTGCAGTTTCAGTTACAATTGGAACAGAAGTGCTTGCTCATGTAGGTATCGCCGATGATCACCATCGTTCAGGAGATCAAATTAGTACTGCTATTTCTCGGGAAGCAATGGAAACAAAAGAAATGAAAATTGCTTATACTCCTTCCGAGATTCAATGTAGAATACAAGACTGCCCTTTAGAGGCTGCTATTATTATTCCAATAGTAGCTGCGGATGAACCAACATGGTTAATCCAATTTTATTTCCGTAAATCGCAGCATATTCGTCCAGTAGAAATCATGCTGGCGAAAGGCTTAGGACAATTGATATCCAAGCAAATGGATACCATTGCCGCTGAGAAGCTAAAATCACATATACGCGATGCAGAATTACGAAACTTACAAGCCCAGATCAATCCGCACTTTTTGTTTAATACACTACACTTAATTAGTTCTTTAATTCGAGAAGATCCTGAAAGAGCGAAATATATTACGGTCCAACTGGCAAACTATATGAGATTTAATTTGCGGCTTGTTTCTAAATCGTTAGTTAAATTAGAAAAAGAATGTGAACATGTAAAAGCCTATATCGATATTGTGCAAGCCCGTTTTGCATGTCAAATGGAAATTGTTTTTTTACGACCAACCATTTTACCTGAAGTATTTATTCCACCATCTACCATTCAACCACTTGTTGAAAATGCGGTACGACACGGACTAAAAAATGTGACCCACAACGGTAGAATCAACGTTTGCATTCAAGTAGAAAGTGCAACAATCCTTATCTATGTACAAGATAATGGTATGGGCTTTTCGGAGGAAATGTTAAAAGCTATTCAACATCAAACGTCAGCAAAACAAAACGAAACTTATGAAAAAACGGGATTGCGTAATGTAAACCAGCGGCTTGTCCACTTGCTTGGAGAGTCGGCAAAGTTGCATTTTCGAAATTTAACGAATGGTGGAAGTGAAGTATTATTTCGAATTCCTAAAATAACCACAGGAGAGCTAATTAACAATGCAACAGTTTAAAATCAAATAAATGCTTAGTTGGTAATCCGGATCATTTTAAAACGATCATTTTTCCTAATTTTTAAAACGGATTGAAAATCGGCTTAGCAGCAGTTTTAATTTCAATTTTAGAAGCTCTTCGACACATCAAGCTAGATTGTTAATAGTTTGCTGCTTTGTGTACATCATTTGCAAGAGTTAAAAATCGACCATATTCTTTTAAGCTTTTAAATAAAGCAAACTAAATAAAGCAGCGAAAAAATATTATTCAGGGTGGTTATATAATGAGTATTCAAATATTAATTGCCGAGGATGAACATATGGCACGGAAGGAGTTACTTTATCTTCTTAAACATGAAGAAAATGTACACATCTGCCCAGCAGCAGAAACTGGGGAGCAACTTGTTGAACATTTTTTTACATATGAACCAGATGTTATTTTTCTTGATGTCCACATGCCGGGGTTGTCAGGAGTGGAAGCTGCCAAGAAAATTTTTTACGCGTCGGAAGGCTATATACCATTAATTGTTTTCACAACAGCATATGATGATTACGCTTTAGATGCATTTGAAATTGAAGCGGTGGATTATTTATTAAAACCTTATGATGTGAAACGGTTTAAAACAGCCATGAAACGTGTACGAAAACGATTAGCTCAAATCGAAGACCAAAAAGTCGACTGGGATAAGCCGAAGGAAGTTCAGCCTAACCCTTCTTCACAAAAGCTTTTGCTTGATGACGGAGAACGTATGGTAGTTGTCGATCCTGATTCTATTTATTATGCCGTGCCATTTAAACGAATGCTGGAAATTCATACGACCGATAAAACCATTCATTGTCGTATGACACTTCAAGAACTAGAAGATATGCTGACTGGATTTGCGTTTTTCCGTACCCACCGTAGCTATTTAGTTAATCTTAACTATATTGACGAGATTACACCATGGTTTAATGGCACAAGTAATATAACACTCAAAAATAAACAGCAAACAATGATCCCTGTAAGCAGGTCTGCAAGAAAGGCTTTACTTACTATTTTTTCAAGTAACCATTCATGAAACGATAAAAACCATTCGCACATTGATTTCTACCGTTGAACCAAAAATATTATCTGTTTGTTGCCTCACCTTTATACTATTATTAAGCGCTTACATAGTTTGCGTGACTGTAGTAGTCATAAAAAAAGGAGGAGGATAACATTGGAGAGTCACTATGATAAGCAGCGTACGTTTAGGCAGGGAGTGGATTATGTCAAGGTAGAAAACAGTTCTTCATTTCAAAGACTTATGTACGAACGAAAAAAATTTATTTTGCCATTAACGATTTTCTTTTTAGTATTTTACTTTATATTGCCAATCTTAACCTCTTATACAACTTTCTTAAATACTCCAGCGTTTGGCGATATTTCCTGGGTATGGATTTTTGCTTTTTCTCAGTTCATTATGACATGGGTGCTATCTACAATTTATGTGAAAAAGGCTGCTTCATTTGATGAGCAAGCTGAGCAAATCATTCGTGAACAAATAGACGACAAAGGAAGAGATGCTATATGAAGATGGATGCCACCGTAGTCATCTTATTTTTGAGCATTGTATTATTAACACTAGTGATTACTTATTTCGCAGCTAAACGAACGCAAACCACAGGAGACTTTTATACTGCTGGGGGCGGTTTAACTGGTTGGCAAAATGGATTAGCAATTGCTGGAGATTATTTATCGGCTGCTTCTTTTTTAGGGATTGCAGGGGCAATTGCGTTACATGGTTTTGATGGTTTTTTCTATAGTATTGGGTTTCTAATTGCCTATTTAGTAGTATTATTACTTGTTGCAGAACCACTACGTAATCTCGGAAAATATACATTAGCAGATATGATTAATGCTCGCTTTGATGCAAAAAAAATTCGTGGTGTCGCTGCTTTAAGTACTATTACCATTGTGCTTTTTTACATGATTGCACAGCTTGTCGGCGCAGGAGCACTCATCCAGCTTTTATTCGGAATCGATTATTGGATCGCTGTGTTAATTGTAGGCATCATGATGACCATTTATGTGTTATTTGGTGGAATGATTGCAACAAGCTGGGTGCAAATTACGAAAGCAGTTCTACTAATGGCTGGAATGGTGATTATTTCATTTCTTGTTCTACTGAAATTCAACTTTAACATCTCCACAATGTTTACAGAAGTGAAATCCGCAACAGGTCATGGCGCAGACTTCTTAAAGCCTGGCTTAAAGTATACCGATCCACTGGGAACTATTTCTTTAATGATTGCACTTGTTCTCGGAACTTCTGGACTGCCTCATATTTTGATGCGCTTTTTCACCGTAAAAGATGCCAAAACAGCAAGGAGCTCAGTCATTACTGCAACATGGACAATTGGAGTCTTTTATATATTAACGCTCTTTTTAGGCTTTGGTGCGGCAGCATTTGTTGGCGAGCGTAACATATTGGCTGCAAATCCAGGTGGCAACATGGCAGCTCCATTATTAGCTGAAGTAATCGGTGGAGACATTTTATTTGCCTTTATCTCTGCAGTTGCTTTTGCAACAATTCTCGCAGTAGTAGCTGGACTTGTTCTTTCAGGAGCATCCGCATTTGCTCATGACTTATACGGTCAAATTTTAAAAAGAGGAGAGGCAACCGATAAACAGCAAATGCTCGCCGCTCGTTATGCAGCCTTATCTGTATCCGTTTTCTCGATTCTATTAGCACTGTTTGCCCAAACGTTAAATGTTGCTTTTCTTGTTTCACTTGCTTTTTGCATTGCCGCAAGTGCTAACCTGCCTGTTATTTTATATACCGTATATTGGAAGAGGTTTAATACAACAGGTGCGATTACAGCGATGCTCTGCGGGTTAGCTTCTGCATTAATTCTTGTTTCTATTAGTCCAAGTGTATTTTCTCCAAATGAGGGGGAAGCGTTATTTGTGGGGAATCCTCTTTTCCCTCTGGATAATCCAGCGCTTATATCTGTACCACTTGGTTTTCTAGGAGGTTATATTGGAACGATATTATCAAAAGAACATGACGCTACACGATATGCTGAAGTTAAAGTGAAAGCAAATACTGGATATAGAGATTCTTAATGGAAGAATAATATATTATTCTATTAGCCAACGCGTCATATTTTTTATTATCAGCATACATTTTATATAAAGATATAATTTCACCAAATGATATCTTATAGGAGGGATTCGTATGAGTAAAACAGTTGCTTCTTTACATGAGAAACCAAACATGCCTAGCTATGAGGAAGCATGTGCAAATTTTTCTTGGAAAGAAGTAGAAAAAACGTTCTCTTGGTACCAAACAGGAAAAGTCAATATGGCATATGAGGCAATCGATCGTCACGCTGAATCATGGCGGAAAAACAAAGTTGCCTTATATTATAGTGATTTGACACGCGACGAAAAGTATACGTTTCAGGATTTGAAATATTTATCAAACAAGTTTGGCAATGTACTAAAGAAAATAGGTGTTCAAAAAGGAGATCGCGTGTTTCTATTTTTACCACGTCAGCCTGAAACCTATATTAGTTTATTTGGAATATTGAAGATTGGCGCAATTGCCGGGCCCTTGTTTGAAGCATTCATGGAACAAGCAGTGCACGATCGTTTAGAGAATAGTGAGGCTTCTACATTAATAACAACATCGGAGCTATTATCACGCGTTCCTTATGAAAAACTGCCGCATTTAAAAGATATCATCTTAATAGGTGATGGCGATATTCCAGAGAATACGGAGCATACCAACTTCTACCACTATGAAACAGAAATGGAAAAATCACCGCGTAAACTTGGTATAGAATGGATGGATCGTGAAGATGGTATGATTCTTCATTATACATCTGGATCCACTGGTAAACCAAAAGGGGTATTGCATGTTCATAACGCGATGATACAACAATACCAAACTGCCAAATGGGTATTAGATTTAAAAGAGGATGATGTTTATTGGTGTACAGCTGATCCAGGGTGGGTAACTGGTACATCTTATGGAATATTTGGACCATGGCTTAATGGCGCATCCAGTGTTATCCGTGGTGGGAGATTTACCCCTGAAGACTGGTATTCTACTATTGAAAAATACCGAGTTACCATTTGGTATAGCGCTCCTACAGCTTTTCGTAGACTGATGGCTGTTGGCGATGAACTCATTCAAAAATATGACCTTAGTTCATTGAGACATATTTTAAGTGTTGGAGAACCGCTTAATGCAGAAGTGATTCACTGGGGAAGAAAAGTTTATGGTCTCCATATTCATGATCATTGGTGGATGACAGAAACAGGAGGTATTTTGATTTCCAACTACCCGACAATGAACATAAAACCTGGTTCTATGGGAAAACCATTTCCGGGTATAGAAGCAGCTATTTTAGATGGGGATGGCAATGAGGTTCCAAGAGGCCAAATGGGACGTTTATGTATTAAAACAGGTTGGCCATCAATGATGCGACGAATTTGGAAAAACGAAGAAAAATGGAAAGAATACTTTGCACTAGAAGGCTGGTATATTTCCGGAGATTTAGCTACAATGGATGAAGACGGTTATATTTGGTTCCAAGGACGAGATGATGATGTCATTATGACGTCAGGAGAACGAGTAGGGCCATTTGAGGTAGAAAGTAAGCTTATTGAACATCCTGCGGTAGCTGAAGCAGCTGTGATTGGTAAACCAGATCCAGTTCGTGGAGAAATTGTTAAAGCGTTTGTGGCACTACGAGATGGCTTTGAAAAAACGGAAAATCTAGAACAAGAACTCCGCCAATTTGTTAAAGAGGGTCTTGCAGCTCATGCTGCTCCTAGAGAAATAGAGATTCGCGACTTTTTACCGAAAACAAGAAGTGGAAAGATTATGCGTCGGGTATTAAAAGCATGGGAGCTTAATTTGCCAGCAGGCGATCTCTCAACAATGGAGAAATGATGATAGATAGTTATTCAAAAACACCATGAACATGGGATAAGTTTAGGCTTGTTATAGCTACTACCTTAGTAACTGTACTTTATCTCACTTCTCCTTGCTTAAAATTTTTTAAAATGAAAACGACAGCTCACTTGAAACAATGTGAACTGTCGTTTATTTTCTCAAGCTTTATGGCAATCTTTTTACTAGTTATTCAAATAGCTGATTACTTGCAACGTATTGCTTGGTCTTCTGCTGTTTTTGAAGCGCTTCGTGCTCCTACATAAGTTGTCTGCCTTCATCATTTTTTTGTTAGAACCAGTTTTTTGTCGATAGCTGTAGTTTTCTTCTATTATAAACCCTAAAATTTTATGCCTTTCGATAGTTTATTTTTAAAACATCTCCCCCACTTTAACTCTAGGAGGTCTGCATAGTGAAAAAGATTATGATTATTGGCAACCCCGGATCAGGAAAATCAACATTAGCTAGAAAATTAAGTGACCTTTTAGGTATACCCGCTTATCATATGGACACCATTTTTTGGCAACCTGGCTGGGTTCCGATAAAACGGGAAAAACTTGTTCAGGAAACAAAAAAGTTGATGGAAAAAGACGCTTGGATTATTGACGGCAATTACGGCGCAACGATGGATATACGTTTAAAAGAAGCTGACACTATCATCCTTTTACATTTCTCCACGATTCGTTGCTTGTATGGAATTACCAAACGGAGAATTCAATATCATAACAGAACACGTCCTGACTTAACTGAAGGCTGCCCGGAAAAACTGGATCGGGAATTCTTTCAATGGGTTCGCAAATTTAATAAACGGAAAGCTCCACACATCTACGAGCGCCTAGCGAACTACCCAGACAAACGACAGCTTATTTTCAAAAACAGAACCCAGTTACAAAAATTTCTTCAAAAACTTAGCTAATATTTGTGATACATGAACCATTGCAATTGCAAGCGATTGAAAAATCTAAATTATCTCTCACCTCCTAATTGATTCGCGTGTCGAAATAGTTTAAACTATGATTACATATTTATCAAGGAGGGTTTTCCTATGAGTCTTAAACGAGCACTTCAAGTAGATGATATGTTGCAACTTAACGTCGTTAGTGATCCACAATTCACACCAGATGGTCGGGCTTTTACGTACACAATGACAACCATAAATGATCAAAATGAGTATGAATCACAGCTAATGTACCAAAGACTTAAAGATAAGCATGCTACCCCTTGGACCTTTCATGCATCTAAAAATAGCAATCTACGATTTTCCCCTGATGGGAAGCGAGCTGTCTTTCAATCTACTAGAAGCGGACGTCCCCAACTATGGTTGATCCATACAGACGGCGGTGAGGCAAAACAATTGACGACGTTTCGCCATGGAGCCACAAATCCAATCTGGTCTAAAGATGGTAAACATGTATTCTTTACTGCTTTCCTCGAAGCTGACGATGATATACATAACCAAAAAGAGCCTACCAAAGAGGAAGAGCAAAAAGAAAAAGAACAGAAGCAAAAAAAACCATTGATCGTCAATCGTATCACATATAAATCTGATGCAAGAGGCTTTCATGATCAAAAACGAGCCCAGATTATCATGTTAACAATCTACGATGAAGCATTATACCAACTAACAGAGGCAGATGCTGACCATGTCCTTCAGGATATTTCTCCTGATGGTACAACGCTACTATACGCAGCTAATTTAACCGATAATGCGGATTATGAATTAACCAATGATCTCTATTGTCTCCATTTAATGACAAAAGCAACGAGCAAGCTTACAGATGGAAAAAGCACTTACGATAAAGCTGTTTTTTCACCAGACGGCAGTAAAATCGCTAGCTTTGGGCATGAGTTTGCCTATAAAGGTGCGTCCCTTACTGAACTTTACGTATTTGACATAAAAACGAAAGAGCGAACCTGCTTGAGCAAAGACTGGGATGTGGAGCTTGGTGATGCCATGATCGGTGATACACGGCTTGGCGAATCAGAATCAGGACCAATTTGGAATGAAGATAGTTCAAAGATTTTCTTTATTGCAACAGATCAAGGGGCTACAGAATTTCACGCAGCTTCCATTGATGGTGGTAACGAAGTCATTTATAAACAAAACAATCATATTTTTGGATTTTCCTATGACAAATACAGTAATTCCTTCATCCTGGGAATGAGCAGACCGACAAATCCAGGTGAATTTTATCTCTTACAGGAAGATGGCACGCTAGAACCAATGACAGATAATAATCGTACATTTCTTAGGGATGTAGACCTTCAAGAACCGGAAGAATTGCTTATCCAGACTGAAGATAATTGGGAAGTTCAAGGTTGGTTATTACGTCCTTATGGCTTTACAGAAGGGAAAAAATACCCAACTATATTAGAAATTCATGGCGGTCCTCATGCTATGTATGGGCAGACATTTTTCTTTGAAATGCAGCTCCTTGCAGCAAAAGGTTATGTCGTTTTGTATACTAACCCACGGGGAAGTCACGGATACGGGCAGGCATTTGTCAATGCATGCAGAGGTGATTATGGTGGTGGCGATTATCGTGATATCATGGCAGCTGTAGACTATGCTATGCATCAGTATAGCTTTATCGATGAACAACGTCTAGGCGTTACAGGTGGGAGCTATGGCGGGTTTATGACCAATTGGATTGTTGGTCATACGAATCGATTTAAAGCCGCTGTAACACAGCGTTCTATCTCTAATTGGCTTAGCTTTTATGGTGTAAGTGATATTGGCTTCTTCTTTACCGAGTGGGAGCATGGAGTGAATCTATTAGATGATCCAGCAAAACTTTGGGAGTTCTCGCCATTAAAATATGCTAAAAACGTGGAAACACCATTGCTTATTTTACATGGTGAATTGGACTATCGTTGTCCGATTGAGCAAGGCGAGCAGTTGTTTATTACATTAAAACACTTGAAAAAGGAAGTAGAATTCGTGCGCTTCCCTCACGCAAACCACGAACTAAGCAGGAGCGGAAATCCTGACATGCGAATCGAACGTTTAAACCATATTATAAGATGGTTTGACACTTATCTATAATAGGCATACAGTCCACATCTCTTATCAGTGGAAGTTATTTCCCGCTTCCACTTATGGTTCATGCCCTTTTACAGTTGGACTTCCAGCTATTTTCCTAGATTCACCGCGTAGTATGGAAGGAAAACATCATACTGCTAGTTACATGCGTAACTAAATCGAGAGCTGATCGCAACACCAGCTCTCGACTAGTTTAAATAAAGTGAATCTTCAATCGCCAAAGAGATTTCATTCATCCCCCACGGCTTGTTAGTAGCCCAAGGGTATGACCTAAAAAACAGGGCATTTAGGCGCTGTTATCTCGTACTTAGACTTGTTGCAGTACAGATTATCCAACTCCTAAAAGCGGGAGTCTTACAGCATCTTTTATACGGGATAAAAATAATCAGTTTGTTACGTTTGTCTTGAATAGAGTTGTATGATAGTCTTGTAGCGCCAGCATTGGCAAACTGTCACACGCCGATATTGTTTTTAACACGATTGCTTCAAAAGTCTCCAAGCTTGTAAAGCAAGGAACTTGATAACGAACCGCCCACTCACGAAGATGAAAGCCAAAACTGTTCACGTTTCTACCTTGTTCTGGCAAATTCAGAATCATGTCAGGCGGATATGGTTCCAAAGTATCTGTAAGTTCATCTCGGTTATGGATCACATGCTTAACGGAAATACCGTTTGCGTTTAAAAAACGAGCTGTTCCTTTTGTTGCCAGTAAGGAAATACCCGCTTCACTGGCTGATTGAATCGTTTTAAGACTGCTTGTCTTCATACGATCGGCAATAGATACGAGCATAGTGAGATTTTTATACGCCTTTGTTTGGTCAAAAAGGAAAGCAGCAATTTTAGTTAAAACTTCCTCCTGCTGATAAGAAATAGCAATGACTTCTCCCGTAGACTTCATTTCTGGACCCAATACATGATCAACGCCTTTTAACTTTCCTGCAGAAAAAACTGGCGCTTTTACGGTGAAAAATGGAGGTTCTTGACATAGATTCATTTCTGTTGTAATTTCCTCTAAAGCATATCCAAGCTGCACTTGAACAGCCCACTTCACCATAGGTAGATCTGTCATTTTACTCATGATCGGAACGGTACGTGAAGCTCGCGGATTCACTTCCAATACATACACTTCTTCGTGATATAAGATGAATTGAATATTCATCACACCGACAATCGGTACAGATTGAGCAATTTTTGTAGCAATCGAGACGATCTGCTGTTTTTCTGTATCCGATAGCGTTATAGGTGGAAAGATCGCCAAGCTATCTCCTGAATGCACACCAGCCTTTTCAATATGTTCCAAAATACCTGGGATAAGGACCCTTTCCCCGTCACTAATTACATCGACTTCACATTCTTTACCTGGAAGATATGAATCAATTAACAACGGCCAGCAATAGTCATTCGTATCCGCTTGAATACGCATGACGTAATTTTCAAGCTCTTCCTGATCATAGGCAATAAACATGGACTGTCCTCCGATCACATAAGAAGGTCGAATTAACACCGGAAAACCAAGTTGCTCCGAGGCTTCATCTAATTGCCCGCTATGTTGAACCATATATCCCTTCATATGTGGAATGGAACCTTCATCCAATAACTGATAAAACTGCTCCCGCTCCTCCATTTGAGCAATATGTTTTGGTGTTGTTCCATAAACGTGAATACCCTCTTGTTCGAGTTCTGTTACCAGATTTACTGCTGTTTGGCCGCCAAACTGAATAAGCACTCCTGCTGCCTTTTCTTTCGCAATAATTTGTAGAATATCTTCTAGCGCTAATGGTTCAAAATATAACTTATCAGCAACAGAGTAATCGGTGCTAACGGTTTCTGGGTTATTATTTACGACAATTGCTTCGTATCCAAGTTGTTTCACCGCTAAGGCAGCATGTACAGAGCAATAGTCAAATTCGACTCCTTGACCAATCCGTATCGGTCCAGAGCCAAGAATTAATACTTTTCGCTTTCCTTGATTTACTCTCACTTCGTCTTGACCATGCCACGTTGAATAATAATATGGGGTTGCAGCAGCAAATTCTCCAGCGCAGGTGTCCACTAATTTATATGCAGGTTTTATTTGCAGCTGTTTATATTTGTCCCTTAATTCATTTGGCTTTGCACCTATTATCCTAGCAATCTGCTTATCCCCCAGATTAAACCGTTTTGCTTGTAGTAATAAAGTTTTCGGGATATTAGAGATGGTATAGGCTGCCAATTGTTTTTCTAAAGCTAAAATTCGCTCCATTTTAGCTAAAAACCAAGGATCGATTTGTGTGATGAGATGTAGTTCTTCTAGAGACCAGTCACGGTTTATTGCTTCAGCAAGTGCAAATAACCGCACATCATTAGGCTCTTCAATCCATTCACGTAAAGCTACATCCGATATGTTGGTGAATTTAGGTAAATGTAAGCCATCTACATTCATCTCTAATGAACGGACAGCTTTATTTAGTGCGCCCTCAAATGTGCGGTCAATTGCCATCACTTCCCCAGTTGCTTTCATTTGCGTCCCTAATGTACGATCAGCTTCAGTAAACTTATCAAACGGAAAACGTGGCAGCTTTACGACAACGTAGTCCAGTGCAGGTTCAAACGCAACCGAGGTGGTGTCTGTAATCGGATTTACAATTTCATCCAAACGATAGCCTAGGGCACATTTCGTTGCCACACGTGCTATAGGATAACCTGTCGCTTTGGATGCGAGTGCCGAGGATCTGCTTACTCTTGGGTTCACCTCAATAATGCAATAGTTATTTGATGTTGGATCTAAAGCAAACTGAATATTACATCCTCCGACTACCTTCAATGCACGAATAACTTTTAACGAAGCTACGCGTAACATCTGATACTGTGTATCTGTTAAAGTTTGTGAAGGAGCTGTTACGATGGAATCGCCTGTATGTACCCCCACTGGATCCATATTCTCCATATTACAAACAATTACGCATGTATCGTTTGCATCTCGTATGACTTCATATTCAATTTCCTTCCAACCTTTGATACTTTTTTCTACAAGTACTTGGCGGATAGGACTAAGCTTTAAAGCATTCTCTAATCGCTTTATAAGTTCTGTTTCATTGTATGCAAAACCTCCACCTTCTCCCCCCAATGTATACGCCGGACGTAGAATAACAGGAAAACCTATTTCCTTTGCAAATGAAATCCCTGTTTGAATATCTTCGACTACTTTTGATTGGGAAACTGGTTCATTCATATCGAGCATTAACTGTCGGAATGCTTCTCTGCTTTCTCCTTTTTGAATGGATTCTACTTCCGTTCCAAGTACTTTTACGTGATACCGGGCAAGAATACCTTTATCGTGTAGTGCAATTGTTATATTTAATCCGGTCTGTCCCCCAAGTGTACCGATTAACCCGTCCGGTCTTTCCTTAGCAATAATCTTTTCCAAATTATTTACCGTTATAGCTTCCAAATAAACGCGATCAGCAATCGCTTTATCCGTCATGATGGTTGCTGGATTATTGTTTACTAAAATAACTTCGATTCCCTCTTCCTTAAGCGCTAAACATGCTTGTGTTCCTGCATAATCAAATTCAGCAGCTTGCCCAATGACGATTGGCCCAGAACCTATCACCAGTACTTTATTTAAGCTTTTTCGCATAACCATTCTTCCTTTAACTGTATGACTTGCTGTACAAAATCGGTTAAAATATATGCCGTATCACTTGGTCCAGGATGAGCCTCTGGATGAAATTGAACAGTAGTAATAGGTAAGTGTTTGTGCTTCATTCCTTCAACAGATTGGTCATGGACATGTTCAAAAATTACCTGAAAAATGGTACTGCTTAGACTTTCTTTTTTTACCACATAGCCATGGTTTTGCGCAGTTATGCTTATTTTACCTGTTTGCAAGTCTTTTACCGGATGGTTTGACCCTCGGTGTCCAAACGGCAATTTTTCGGTTTCTGCACCGTGTGCCAAAGCAACAAGCTGATGTCCTAAGCAAATCCCTAATGTTGGATAAGCTTCCGTCACTGCTTTTATATGCGGAAAATAGATCTGAAGCTCACTAGGGTTGCCCGGACCATTACTTATCATGATACCATCTGGCTGTAACGCCTTGATTGCTTTTACGGTATAGTGATAAGGAACTACCGTTACCCGACAACCTAGCTCAAGCAGTGCTGTTACAATCGATTTTTTATAACCAAAATCAAGAATGACGATATGACAATTCCCCTCGCCCATTTGGATTGGAGACTTTACTGCTACTTCCTGAACTAACTCCTTTACACTTGGCAACGTAAATTCATATTTGTAATCCGGAAAAGCTTTCTCTAACACCAATCTCCCTTTTACCGTTCCATATTTCCTGATCAAAGCAACGAGTGCCCTCGTATCCACATTTTTCAAGCCAGGAATAGCATGCTTTTTTAATGCTTCCGTAAAAGTAGACTGCAATTGATAATGACTCGGTTCGTCACAGACGTCGTTCAAAATAACACCAGCAACTTGTAAACGGTAACTTTCGGAATCATTCACATTCATTCCATAATTCCCAACGACAGGGTAAGTTAAGATCACGATTTGCCCAGCGTACGAAGGGTCAGTTAGCATTTCTTGATAACCAGTCATACTTGTATTAAAAACAAGCTCTCCAACACCTTCCTCCATATACCCAATCCAATCTCCGGTAAATATTTCCCCTGTCTCTAAAACGAGCTGTCCCTTTGTCATTTTCTTCATTCACCTCTATGATGGAATTCTAATTATTCCATATTATAGAGATACTTCTTCCTAGTTTCAAGTATATTTATAAATTTTATTTAATATTTATACATTCATGATTCAATTAATAGTAAAAAATCTACTAGTACACGTGTTTTAATGAACGAAAAAATGTATGCAAAATGTATAAAGTGAATTTCAATCAGTGGGGGTTCTTTCATCGCCCTCTGATTGGTTAGTAGCCCAAGGGTTTGACCTAAAGGTCTCTTACGAAACAGGGCATATAGGTGCTGTTATCATCCACTTAGACTTGTTACTGTACAGATTTATTATCCAACTCCTTGAAGTGAGAGTCTTACAGCACCTTATATACGGGACAAAAGGATTTCGTAATAACAACACCCCCAATGGGCAGATGATACCGAGCAATTGGGGGATAAGTAGTTGTAGTGAGGTCTACTGCGGAAGATATGTCTCTAAAAATCTATTTAAATTTTCTATATAGTTTTCTTTATGGGTCACAAATGCCTCGCCATGTCCCGCTCCATCAAACGTAATTAACTCTTTAGGGCTATTTGTCTGATCATATAATTCCTCGCTCATTCGAGTTGGAACAAATGTATCGGCATTTCCATGAATATATAAAATGGGTACTTCTGCTTTTTTGACTTGCTTCACCGCAGAAGCTTCCCGCAAGCCATATCCAGCGCGCATTTTAGATACGAGGCTTGTGCTTGGTAAAAGTGGAAATGCAGGCAAATGGAACATTCGCCCCATTTGATAATCGAACATGTCATAAACACTTGTATAAGGACTATCTGCTACAATTGCTTTGACATTATTAGGGAGCTTCTCACCACTAGCCATTAATACAGTTGCAGCTCCCATTGATACACCGTGTAAAACAATTTCCGCATCCTTTCCTTGCTTTTCAATGACTTGATTAATCCAATCGACATAATCTATCCGATCATGCCAGCCAAATCCAATATAGTCTCCTTCGCTTTCTCCATGGCCTCTTAAATCTGCCGTAAACATATTATAGCCTAACTGTTCATAATAATATTGGCCAAACATCCCCATATCCAAGCCACGGCCTAAATAGCCATGAGCAAAAATAACTGTTTTATTCGTCTCTTGTTTCGCTGGTAGATAATAACCTTGTAAATTAAGATCGTCAAACGAAGTCATTTTCCAGGTTTCAAAATTCTGTTTACGAACCCAACCTCGCCAATTTCCATCTAGCATTTCACTCAGTGCCTCTGCAGAAACTTCAAGATCCTCATTCTCTTGCAAAAAATCCTTCTCATTTCGGGAAATGGCTAAATGATAAAAATAAAAACTTCCTATTATGTCAATGATTACAAGTAGCACAATAATACCAGTACCTATACGTAAAATTATCTTTTTCTTCAACATTTTTCCCGCCTTTTCATTCTATTTATCCATTATATAGGGAAAAAGTCTTATATGAAACTAACAAGTTGCTGGTATATGTTTACAAGACATTACTACCAAGATGTAAGCATAAAATGTAGCCCCATTTAAAATATTTCTTACTTCAAATGGGGCCCTCTGGGTATCATTATTAGTGAAATAACCCGGATTCTTTAGATTTTTCTTTTAGTTTATTGGTATGCCGGTTAATAACTGGTTTTAAAAATGCCCCAAGTACGATGGCCGCAGCCCCGAACGAACAAAGATAAAAAATATCTTTACTAGCACGTTGCCAAACAATACCTCCTATCGCTTCCCGTAACAGATCAATGGCATACGTAAACGGAAGAAATGGATTAATCGCTTGGAAAAACTCTGGCAATAGAACAACAGGATACGTTCCACCTGAACCAGCAATTTGCAAAACAAGAAATACAATCACCATTGCTTTTCCCACGTCGCCAAACACAGAAACAACCGTATAAATGATGAGCATAAAAATCATACTGATAAAAATACCAAACAGTAAAAACCAATATGGCTCAGCAGCATCGACACCTAATAAGAGCAAATCTCCTGCCGTTACAATGATTGTTTGTAAAAAGCCAATTCCCATAAACGTAAATAAGCGTCCGAAATACATTTGTCTTTCTGTATAATTAACTAGCTCATGCACGTCGGTTGCTAATAAAGAAATGAGCAGCAATCCGCCAACCCATATAGCTAACACTGTATAGAACGGGGTCATTCCAGTACCATAATTCTCCATTGGAAATAGCTTATTCTGATTCAACTGTACTGGCTCAGCAAAAAAACCTTTCTCTGCTTCTGGATCATTTTGTAGAAGTTTAATGATCTCGTTAATATCCGTCTCTCCTTGGATACTGCGAATTCGATCTGCAAGCTCCTTGACTTTACTATTCACATAAGGAAATTCTCCCAGAGCACGTTTAAGTATATCTTCACCTTCACCTAAGTTACTTTCTGTACTTCCCAGGATACGCTCTACCTCTGGAATCATCCCTTGAATATCTACCAATATGCCTCGAGCCTTTGAAAGTGTGTTTTTAGCTCGGCTAATTTCCGCCATAACAGTTGGTTCAATCGACTCTTTATACTCTTTTACAAAGGCATCAATATTCGTTGATGTATTTTCAGCTAATTGCTGTAATTCACCAATCGTTTGCTCCACGTCTCCATGTTTCGTATCTATAAACTGGATAACTTCTTTGTTTGTCTCTTTAACATTTGTTAATCCTTCTTGTAACGTAGTTAATCTTTCAATCACCTGATCGAGCTGTTGATTATCAATACTTGGGTTATTGCCTTGCTCTTCATTTTGGTTGTTATCGGATTGTTCGTTTTGCTGCTTTAATTGCTCTAACAATTCGATTACAGATCCAACTCTGTTAGCTCCATCGTCAAGCTGGTGATTAATTTGATTAGCTAGTTCTTTTCCTTCACTAAAATCAATATCTACTTGCTGAATATCTTGGATAAAGTTGTTTGCTTTATTCGCAATATCCTGCACTTTCCGTAAATCCTGTTCTATTTTTGGCGCCATTTCGTTTAAACGACCTTCCGCTTTCTTTAACAAGGCTGTCGTATTATCAATCGTAGTTAACCCATTATCGGTCGCTTCTTTCGCATCAGGTATTAAATTTTGTGCCTTGTTAACGATGTCTTGCGCCTGATTTGCATCTGATAATGATTGATTAAGCAGGTCATTAATTTCTGGCAGTTTTTCTTCCATCTCAAACACATAATTTTCAAATCGTTTTATATCAGGGAGATCCTTTTCTAGTTCAATCCCTAAGTTATTAAACATATCAAAGATTACTCCATTAACAGTAGAAATAAATTGACTGCTAATTTGTTCCACAATGACTGAAGCACCTTTTTCCGTAATTTTCGGGGCAATTGCATTAATTTTTTCATTCACATAATATTCTACATTCGCTTTTTCCGGATTATCTTCAATGACGGTCCCGAGACGCTTGGAAAAATTTTTCGGAATCACAATCACAGCAAAATAATTGCCGTATTCTACTTCTTCCATCGCTGTTTTACGATCAGTGAACCGCCAATCCATCTTCTTATTTTCTTTTAACGTTTTTACAAGATCTTTTCCTACGTTAATATCCTGCCCTCTCACTGTTGCGCCCTGGTCTTCATTTACCACGCCGACAGGAATTTGGTCGGTTTGCCCATATGGATCCCAAGAAGCTTTAATGTTAAACCAAGCATAGAAAGAGGGTAATAGTATCAGACCACCAATGATGATGGCAGCTACCCAGTTCTTACTTACCTTTTTTATATCTGTGAAAAAAATTCGCCAGCTGTTTTTCATAAATTCACGCAACCTTCTAACCTAAAATGAATGGTCATTCATTTTTTAGTGATAAAAATCTAGTATAATGGATGATTATAACAACGTTAAACGAACAATACCAGCTATAAGTAAAAGTAATCCAATTTTGAATTGTCTCACTAATACGTCATCTAGTATTCTGATAATGGATGAAGGGCTACCCTTAAAGCCTATTGTCTTTTTTTCTAAAATGAGACAGGTTATTTATCTGAAATTTCCAATAACAATACCAGATAAATAAATCGTATTGCTTGACTTTACATTTATTTTTTAATGCAACGCTAGTGATATTTTCTTATCTTACAAAAAATCAAAGATTGGACCATTCTTTCCCTTACTGATAACGAAATCACATCGTACATAAAAAGTCCTCTTTGCGGACATATTAACTCTGCAAAGAGGACATTGGGACATGAATATGTTACTCAAATATTTAATTTCTCAAATATGCCGTTTTTCCATTAAATGAATACCGATACTAATCATGACAACTCCCATTAATAACAGTATGCTAATCGGATAGAAAAGCTGTTCAAATGAATAACCATAATTCACAGCTCCATGTAATATTTCCATCCCATAGGTTAACGGATTTATTTTCGATAGGCCAATCAAAATTTTCGATTCCACAATTTCAATTGGCCAATATGCCCCACCAATCATCGCCATACATACTGCAAAAATCGTGATGACGGCATTAAATTGCTGTGCATTTTTCACCACAGCGGTTAACAAAATAGCTAATGCAACGATCGTAAAAACATAAGGAATTAACAGCAATAAAGCCTCCATAAACATGCCGTTAAAATCAATCCCAATAATAAAATAGAAAAACGAAAAAATAATTGCTACCTGTAAATAGCCAACGAAAAAGCTATAAATCATATTACCAGCATACATATCCCATTTTTTTACAGGTGATAAAATAAGCCGATCCCAAATCCCATCCTGCTTTTCAATTAAAATAGGTAGTACATTATAGCCGATCGTATAAATAACAAAGAATAAACTAAAACCGAACAAAAATTGATACCTCGAATCATAGATGAATCCTTTATCGCTGGTGAAATTACTTACACGGACGGTAAACACTGGTTCATCTAAAGCATGATTCATTTCCTTTACAAATGCATCTTTCTCTTGCCGAGACTCGCTTGCATGATCTACTATTTTCTTTTGCTGTAAATACTGGATATATGCTTGGTGTACAGCATTATCCACCATCGTAACCGTAGTAGATTCTACACCTACAACTAACTCGTAAGAATCCTTCCTTAATAAAACACCAACTTCTACTTTTCCATCTTCAATTAATTGAAACATATCCTTTTTTTCCATTTCCTTAAACAGAATTGCTTCTTCTTGTTCTAATGCTGTCTTTATAGAAGATTGGTTAACTTCATCATCCATAACTGCTACAGGAACACGGATCATATTCTCTTGCCCAGCAGATCCCGTAATGAAAGCAAAGCCAATCGACATTCCAATAAAGCTGAGAAATGTCCAAGGATTACGTAATAGATGTTTCGCCTTTGCAATCAAAATAGCAATCATACCATCTCCCCCTTTTTAGGAAATGTTAAAGCGGCGATGATAATCATTGCGACACCAAAAAGACAGAGAAATAATATATGAGAGCTTATTTCTTGCACCGAGTTTCCTCTTAGTATTGATAAGTATGCGGACATTCCAGAACCGTTTGGAGTGAAATTACCAATCACGTGGATCAATTCAGAACTGTCTCCGATAGGAAAAAAACTTCCGCCTACTAAAGCCATAAGGGCAACAATAGCTCCTGAGAAGAAATTGGTAATCGTTTCGGAGTGCATTTGATAGCTAATTGCGGTTAATAATACAGCGATTCCTCCTACAGCAACTGAAAATGCGATTGTTATGATAAGAAAAGCAAACATATTCTCCCAAGTTACATCAAATATAAGCCAAGCAAATCCGTAAATAATACATGATTGGAAGAAGGTAAAGATCACTGCTGAACATAAGATGCCGCTAAAATACACCCATTTTGACATATTAGCTAAAATAATGCGATTAAACACGAACATTTTCTTTTCTCTAAAAGCTATCGTTCCAATGGTGGAAGCAATAAATAGGGCATTCATAACCGCCATCCCGACGGTATAATAATCTTTAGCAGTAATAATTTTGTTTTGCTGAAGGCTTGTACGCTTACTTTTCAGCAAAGAATCTGATAAACTCATTATCTGCTGATCTAACCCTTTTTGCTCAAGAAAAGTCCCTAGGGTAAGCTGCTGCTGAAAATTCTCTATTATACTATGAATAACTCCTGCGCCAATTTGCTGCTGTTCATTTCCCATTACAAGCAATTCAGCCATTTCGTCACCATTTAACAACGTATGCGAAAGATATTTGTACGTAAAGTCTTCAGGTACTTCAATTACTGCAGTATACGAATTATCATTCAAGATTTCTTCTTTTTTACTTACAGAAACCTCTTCAACCTCCATCATCTCCGACAATGCTTCCGTATTAAAAATAGATTTCAGTGTCTGTATGGGTAATGCTTTCTCCATATTCACCATATTTTCTTTATGAAAATCTGTTCTACCATTCATATCAAGTAGGAATTGGTCCAATTGCTCTGTTTCAGAACGGTGCTCTATAATAGCGATTTTTGCTTGAATTTCAGGAGTATCACCATTCATGAAACTGCTTAATGCACATCCTAAAATGAAGATGAGGATGATAGGTAAAGCAATAAGCAATAACAGTTGTACAGGATTTCTCCATAACACAAGGAATTGCTTTTTAATAATCTGTCTAATCATGGAACCCCCCCTAATCTCGCAAAGCTCTACCAGTAAGATGAAGAAATACATCTTCCAGTGTTGGCGTTTTTATATGAACAGAGCAAAGTTCTAAGGAGCATTCCTCAGCTAATTTAATTAAATCTGTAAACATATTAACCTCTTTTGCTACCATGATCGTTATTTGCTTATCACTTGCGTTCATACTATTTATCAGTGGGTGTACCTTAAGTTCATGGATAAATTGGTCAGTTAGGCGGTTAGCCTCAATGACAATCGTTTTTTCACCAGATAAAATTCGGCTAATTTCTTCTTTCGTCCCAGCAGCAATGAGGTTTCCTTTATCCATAATATATATACGATCACATAAAAACTCGACTTCCTCCATGTAATGACTCGTATAAAGTATCGTAACGTTCTTTTCTGCATTTAATCGCTTTACTGTTTCAAGAATATAATTCCTTGATTGTGCATCAATCCCAACAGTCGGCTCATCCATTACGATTAACTCCGGCTCATGCAATAAAGCTACACCTATATTTAAGCGTCTTTTCATTCCACCGGAAAATTTCTTCACGACTTCTTTTCTTCTATCCGTTAAACCGATCGTTTGCAATACATCATCGATGCGCTCTTTTAATTTTGCTCCTTTCAACTGATAAATTCTTCCAAAAAATTGCAAATTCTCTTCCGCCGTTAAATCTGTGTATAGAGCTATTTCCTGTGGGACGATACCAGCTATCTTTCGAAGGGGCTCTGGTTTCTTCAAAATACTCTGACCTTTAAAATAAACCTCCCCTTCTGTTGGTTCCACTAATGATGACATAATAGAAATGGCTGTTGACTTACCGGCGCCATTTGGACCAAGCAGTCCAACAATCTCGCCGCGTTCAATTAACATATTCATACTCTTAACAGCATATTTTTGTTTAAACCTTTTTGAAATGTTTACTAATTCAAGCATAGCCTCTCCTCCTGTATTTAGTTTACCGATTATTTTTCAAACTTTGCAGTACCTACAGTCATTAAAGCAAAAAAAATAAAGTGACGCAGGTCACTTTCTAAAGGGAGGTGTAGGTATTTTTTATAAAAATTGTTTTTAGTCCAAGCATACAATGTAAAGAAACCCTCTGGATGCTCTTGCAGCTTTGCAGCTAATCTTCTAAGACTTCAATATGTTAAATCATGCTTTACTGCGAAAATGGCAAGCTGTGTTCGATCTCGTAAATTTGTCTTTTGTAAGATTTGCGTTAAATGATTTTTAACTGTTCCAATTGATAAATGCAAAGTTTGGGCAATTTCCTTGTTTGTTTTACCTTCTCCTACTAATCTCGTAATTAATAACTCTCGATCTGATAAAGAAATGGATAAATCAATTTTCTTTTGTTCCATTCCCTTTAATAATCGCGGCATAACTTTGGCAGCTACTTCATCATGAATAGTCATCCCACCACGCATACAACTGTGGACTGCTTCTATTAATTTCTTTGATTCTGTAGTTTTAAGTAAAAAACCATCTGCACCTTCCTTTAAAGCAGATAAAGCATATTCATCATCATTAAATGTTGTTAGCACTAAGATTTTAACGGATGGCCACTTCTGTTTAATGATTCTAGTTGCTTCAATTCCATTCATTATTGGCATCCGTACATCCATCATTACTAAATCCACAAGATGCTGTTCAAGAATTTCAATTGCTTCTTTTCCATTTTCCGCTTCATGTGGAACATTAATTCGCTCGTCTTGCTCCAAAATGATTTTTAAGCCTTGTCGAACTATGACTTGATCCTCAACGATTAGTATCCGCCACATGATATTCTTTCTCCTTTACGCCACAAGGAATTGCTCCTGTAACAACAAAATCCTGTTCCGTTTGATATATATGTAAACTACCGCCTATTTCTTTCATTCTTTGCTTCATATTTGTCAAACCAAAACCGTCATGCAAATGCCGTGCTTTATGAATTCGATTTCTTATCTCAAAGGTTACATCGCCAATTGCTGATTGTCCCAAAACTACTTGAACTTCTCGATAGGGCGAATGCCGCATGGCATTTGTTAAAGCTTCCTGTATAACTCGGTATAAGGTAATACTCTGCTTATTCTTGAGCGAAATCGATAGTACGCCTTGTTTGAGGGTAAATTGCACCATTAATTGACTTTCTGCTTCTAATCTTCGAATTAGCTGAACGACAGATGCTATTCCCTCTATTTCTTCATTCTGTAATGCTCTCACAGCTTCTCTTGTCTCTTCTAACGCCTCTTTTGCCATTGGTTTTAATTCCTCATAATCCTGTTCCTTTTTTTGAATAGATAGTATCTCCATTTTCATCATTAGAGCTGTCAAACGATGACCAACAGAATCATGAATATCTCGAGCTATTTTAGTTCTTTCTTCTAATCGTGCCGCTCGCTCAGCCGAAGCATGCATTCGCTTATTTTTTCTGAACTCGCCAAGAAGCTGTTCATACATATGCCGAAGTTCTGTTCGCTCTGCAGTTAAGCGATTGCTCGATAGGACAAGAATAACAAAGAAAATGTCTAAAATCATAACTTCTATCACATAGCTTCCGACAAGAACGGAGTAAAATACCGTTATAATCAGATTAAAACACAGATAGCCACTTAGCTGACGTTCACTTAGCCTGAAAGCTGCATCAACGATAAGAAAGTACAGATATAACAGAATAAAAAAATCATCTGTACCGACAGCGGTTATGTGTACTACAGATAAAAGAGATAACGCAACATATATATAAATACTATGCTTTTCAAGCGATAATAGACAGAATAAAGCAAAAGAAACTGCAAATAAACTTATACTAAATGGAATAAAGCTACTGTCAAATAAAATAACAATGATCCATAGACAACTAAATAAGCTAATTCTTCCGAAAAATAATGCCACTGCTTCCCCGACCTTTCTTCATCATGCGGTTTTCAAATGCAAAGTGGGGGCTAACAGCAGCTCGCATTCCCCCCTCTGCTTTATTATCTACCTGTATCATCTACAGTTTTTAACAGCAATGAGGTTTAATGAAAGCAGTAACTCTTCGACCGTTAGAAAGGCAACAACCCTGCTTTTCCCCCTCGAAACGAAGTCCTTTTAACAATTCGCCCTATGTTATGATCATTATTATTATCTTAGCAAATAATGCTCTTTTGGAGAATAGCAATTCGGTCATTTCACTTTCTGAATGGTTATTTTCCAGCTTGTTCCTGTTCCTATATGGTAGGCTTTGGCAAATGAACCTTGATTTAGGGCAACAGCTACTTTATCTAAGGAATTAACATACAATAATGATTCTCCTAAATGAGTTTCAGCAAATGATCGCGCGAACAACATCTTATTTTTGTACACATCTTTCTCATGGTGGGAAATCGTAACATGTAACTCATCCCCATATTGACATCCTGCCTCTATCAATAAGCTCCGGTCTATATTTGTCCACAGATTACCAAACCGCACATCTAATATATCGATACATCCACGTACTTTTCCATTATTATTGCTAGCCTGCTCCTTAGCTAAACAAACGAGCTGAGCAACTTCCAGTTGGGGACCTACTTCTTCATAGGGAATCACCCTGGCAGCTATTCTTGCAGCTGTATATGCATACACATCTCGTCCGTGAAAGGTATGAGACTCACCAGAACGTGGCAGACGATTTATTTTTTCATCGATGATACGAGCTTCTTTTATGCCCATATGAGCTTTTACGTGCGTAAGCGTTCCATTATCTGGTGTCACAATATATTGGTTTGCATTCGTCTTAACAACAACGCTTAATCGTTCTGTTCCAACACCAGGATCGACGACAGATACAAATACTGTTTCCTCCGGCCAATACGAAATCGTTTGGTATAAACGGTAAGAAGCTTCCCAAATATTATACGGAGAAATATCATGTGTTAAGTCAAAAATTTGAACAGATGGGTCTACTGATTTAGCAACACCATACATGGCGCTAACCGCACCATCACTTAAACCAAAATCTGTTTGCAATACGACATGTTTTAACATTTTCATTCCTCCAATAGTTTGATATAGTAGTATTTCTTTGCAAATTTATATAGTACTATTCCTTCATTTTCATGTTTGATTAACAGCTATATTAAAGTGATCTACACAAAAACCACGCCCCTATCTTAAATGGATAAGGACGTGGTTTTATTTACGTGGTACCACCTTATTTTACTATATATTCACATATACAGCCTCTATAAGTACTCTTGATTTACAAAGGTAGCCACTTAGAAGTGGTAACATCACCGTTTGCAATGAACAATTCATACTTTGGTTATGATAACGGGCACCACCCCGTCGAAGCCTACTAATCATTAGGGATACATTCAGCACGAAGCTCATAGAGGCCATTGTTCTGATTTGTCTTTTAACTTCTTCTCAGCATTCGAAGCTCTCTGGATAAAATAAACAAATCTTACTTTTCCTCTGTCATCGCTTTTTTATTTATCTTACATGTAACTTCCAGACAAAAGCAAGGTGCGATTCACCTCATTCTGTCGATTATACGAATATAAAAATCCACTGCTCAAATTTAGTTTGACAATACATGATTACTACTATTTATAGCCTATTTTCCTAGTAAAATCAACCTTAATTTGAGGTTAAATGAATAACATTGCTTTAGAAGCATATAACTCAGGTTTATAGCCTACAGAAAACAAGCGAAGACTAGGGAATATTGCTTAATTGATTGAAAAATGAGAATATTATACCATTTCCTAATTATTTCCACAATTATAGTACGTATTATAGTATAATGGAGAGGACAGGTTATGCAGAGGGGCTAAGGAAGCTAATACTGCTTCTTCATGCTTGGCGACTGGTAATCCCTTAGAGAAAGGGGCTGAAACAAATTGATACCAATTGACAAGACGCTTGAACTGATGTTTTCGTTCGCTACGCTTGTATTGTTAATTGTAAATAGCCGAGAAAGCAAGTAAAGCCACTCTGCCGATGGAGTTCATAAAGGATGAATAGCGCCAATGTTATATAGTTATGATATCCTGTAACGAAGTCGCCGCTCCTTGCGGATAACCGTCGTCGGAGTCGCAAGTTGCCGCTTGCGACTCCTTTGCCGCCCCCGTCCTCTGAAATAAAGAGAAACAGCTACCCGCCCCTCTTTCTTTTTAGAAAAACTTGGCTTGTCGCCAAGTCTTATGGCGGAAGCCTTTGTTTTTCTTATACTATAAACCAAAAAAATCTTATACTTTCCTATAGTGTGAAAAAGAACTTTAGCGCCTGAAAACAACCAATCTTATCATATTAATGGTTTGCTGTAGTTATTCGTATCATTTTTAAAGTAATTAGTTAGACCTACTACATATAGTATACCCTATTTTCCTTCTTATAATCGACAAAATTAGCGACGTTTTTTCCTCGAATTTAAGGTGACATAAAACCGCCACAATTAGATAAAAGGAAGCCTAAGCGGCACAACGCCACCTAAATTCCTGTTCGTTGAGTTATATGATGTCGTTCTCCGGAGGCGTGACACGTAGAAAAAGTTTCTTTTTAATAAGATAAGAAAACATAAAAAGAAGTGCTTGGGGATAACGAAATAACCGACTAGCCACGTCCGGCGCATGAGCCCAGCAACGATGCGACTTTAGAAATGCGCCCCACGATAAGTCACCACGGCTCGTCACTAAGAGGAAGGCCGACTAAAAACGGGCTTGCCGCCCAGACGTCGGCATACCCCTGTTTTAGTGGCATGATTCCTTTATCTCCGTCGATTCGTTCCATTCGCTACGTTGCTAAACGGGCGCTTGCACATTTGTTCAGACAAGAAAAGCTATGTCAGCGACGCATCGCACGCCAAAAGCGTTTTTCTTTTCCCAGAAAACTTAGGTACTTAACCTTTGTTCTATTTTTCAATAGTAAGAGGGTAAAAAAACGCCCATTAATAGAAGTTTTACTTCATTCGAACTACACTATTTGTCGATATAGTCCAAGATCACTTTCCATTCCTCTACTTTTTCTGTAAAAGTCTTCGTGTACCTTCCTGGAATCGGGCTCGTAGAAGGAAGCTTCACAATATCTACAGACGCTAAAAGCTCAGACCTAAAATATTTATTTAACAGTTGATACGATTTCCCTCCGTTACAAGCTATTAGCTTAATCGAGGGATACACCTCGATTAGTGCAGGGATATCATTAGGGATTTCATCTTTAATATTCGCATCTAAACTTCCTTTCCGGTAACAGCTTCCCACTGTATCCCAAAGTGCTAAGCCATGTTTTTTACAAAAATGAAGCTTTTGCATATAATTCGTTACCACCGGTTCTTGAAATAAGGTAAACAGAATATCCCAAAACTGATTCCTGGGATTTCCGTAGTATTCTTGTTTTTCCAGCGATTTCTTTCCGGGCATTGAACCGAGGATAAGCACTCGGGGTGTTTTTGGTAATACAGGTTGAAAAGATGTTAGCTTATCCATCTAAATACCTCCCATTAACTAGAAAGTGAATCTTCCATCAGTGGGGTGTTTTCATTCATCCCCCACGGCTTGTTAGCACCGTAATGGTATGACCTAAAGGCCACTTACGAAATAGGGCATTTAAGAGCTGTTATCTCCTACTTAGACTTGTTGCATGTAGCGTACAGATTATCCAACTACGGAAGTGGGAGTCTTACAGCGCCTTATATACGGGATAAAATTATCTTTAAGAATAGTTCTAATAATTGTGTTCCACAGCTCCCATTGGATTTAAACTTCACTTTGTCATCATTAATCTTGCTTGTATCATTCTTGTTTCTCTTTTTTACCTTTATTGGATATTTTTTTGGTTTCAATAATGAGCTTTAATTTCTCGGATAATACATAAACATACGATGTAAATCTTTCTCCTAAACTATCTTTTAGAAATAAACCTAAAGAAAAAATTAAATACAGATGGATAACTACAATAATAAAAGCAAATACATTCCCATCCCACAATTGAGTCAAAATATACATGAGCCCATTCATATCACTCGGTTTTCTTATAATAAAAAGAAAAGCAGCAAGCGGTGAGGCAATCGTCAAGATAATCGACATATAAACAAAGGGTATCCACCGATCGCGAAAGTTATGAATCAACGAAAGCAACAATGTACTAGCTATAAAGATAGAATAAATGAAGACTGGCATGGCTGAAAGCAACTTCATGGTACATCACCTCTTTAACACAGGTTTCATATTTAGCAAGTTCCCTAAATACTGTTATTTTAACCTTCTATTCACATCATACACGAATATCATTTAATATGCTTCACTAGCATAGCTCTACACAATATTATATGAAAATTACGTAGATTAGAGCATACAGTAAACAAATCAAGCTTATGCTTCTTGTTGCTCAACGAGCTTTTCTTTGATATCTTTGGATGACTGGTCTTTTACAAAAAAAGCTAATATAAGCCCGACAAAAGATATTCCCGTTGCAACATAAAATGCTAAGTTCACCCCATGGATTTGTGCTTAAGCAGTTGTTTGCTGACCAGGATCGAGATCTGTAACGGTCATAATGGTAATCAATAAAGCCGTTCCTATCGAAGCTGCTACTTGCCGCATCGTATTCGTCATTGCTGAACCATGAGGGATCAAACGATAGGATAGTTGATTCAACCCTGCTGTTGTAGATGGCATCATAACCATGGAAATACCAAACATTCGGATCGCAAAAACGATAGTTAAATAAATAAACGACGTATCTGAAGATAAATTTGTATACAGCAATGACGTGACAGTTAATAAGAACAAACCTGTAATCACTAAGTACCTTGCTCCAAACCTGTCAAATATCCGTCCGTTAATCGGCGACATGATACCCATCAATAAAGCTCCTGGTAAAAGCATCAAGCCTGACTCAAGCGGAGTGAAGCCTGCCATATTTTGCATGTAAATGGGCAAAATCGTTTCTGCAGAGATTAAGCCAATAAAACCGATGATCCCAATAACCATCGTGATCGTAAATAGTTTATTCTTAAACACTCGAAATTCCAAAATAGGTTGTCTGAGTGTAAACTGTCGCGTAATAAATATTGTCAATGCAATAACACCGACAACTAATGAAAGGAGAACCATTCGATCAGTCCATCCAAAATTTCCAGCACTACTAAATCCATAGAGAATCCCTCCAAAACCAAGGGTAGAGAACAAAGGCGCAGGGCGCCCGTTTAGCAACATAGCGAATGGAACGAATCGACGGAGATAAAGGAATCACGATGAGGTAACGAACCGATGATGACTTATCGTAGGGCGCATTTCTAAAGTCGCCTAGTTGCTGGGCGCTGAAGCCGGACGTGGCTATTCAGTTATTCCCTTATCCCAAAGCAACAAATTTTATACTTTCCTATCTTTAAATAAAATCGATAAGCTATCGACTTTTGGATAGGTTTGTTTCGTTATATTTTTCATAACAAAATAAGCAACAATGACATTTATGATAGCTAATGGTAGCACGATATAAAAAATAGACCTCCACTCGAAGTGCTCTAATAACCAGCCCGAGATTGATGGTCCTAAAGCTGGAGATCCGATCACGAGCCCAACCATCCCCATAGCAGTACCTCTTTTTTCGATTGGAAAAATAAACAAAAAGATCGTCATCATAAGCGGCATCATGACTCCAGCGCCGGCAGCTTGAATGACTCTTCCCGCCATTAGCAGAAAAAAGCTTGGCGATATGGCACAAATCAATGTACCAACTGAAAATGTTCCCATTGCTGTAATAAATAATTGTCTCGTCGTGAATGTCTCAATTAAAAAAGCAGTAATGGGAATCATAATCCCATTTACGAGCATAAAAATCGTTGTTACCCATTGTGCTGTACTCTCCGTTAAATTCAAATCTTGCATAATAGGAGGTATAGAAGTTGTAAGGAGTGTCTGATTTAATATGGCTAAAAAAGCACCCGTGATCAGCACCATCACAATTGGTAGCTTATTTATATTTTCAACATTATTTACGGATTGACGTACCACTCTATTCCCCCTTTCACTTCCAAAACAAATGAATACGAATCATCTAGAAAAGTATCTTTTATTCTATCATAAGTCAATTGGAATATAAATAAGTGCACAGCGCTAAGTTGGCTAGAAGAAAGCGATCAGATACAGGAAAATGTTGTACAACTTAAAACCATAAGGAGTGTGCACAGATCAGGATAGCCAAGAAATGGATACTTAATCAATGCTATTGATTTTCCAAATGCTAAAAAGCAAGCGGATAAGACCATTTCATTTATCCCCTTGCTTAAAGAAGTATTTACATTTTTTTGCAAACTCTAATAACCAATTGCTTACGACAAGCCGTTTAGCCAAACTCTTCTAACAACCTTGCATTATACGTTAGATTTATGCCTTTTGTTCGTGAAGAACGATATGCTTATTTTCTTTTCGATATGGAAGCATATGAAATAAAATATTTAAAACAATCGCGGTTACACTTCCTGCTACGATACCGTTACTCGTTAAAATTTGGATACTTTCAGGAAAATTAGCAAACAGTTCAGGAACAACAGTTACACCTAAGCCCATCCCTACTGAGCATGCCACAATCATGGCATTTTCAGACGATTTCATAATCACTGGGCCGAGCATCTTGATTCCTTGCGAGATAACCATACCAAACATTGCAATCATCGCACCACCTAATACAGGCGTTGGAATAATCGTAGTTAAAGCAGCAATTTTAGGGATAAAGCCGAGTGTCACAAGCATACCCCCAGTAATCAAAATAATGCTTTTCTTTTTAACACCGGTCATTTGGATTAAGCCAACATTTTGTGAAAAAGCTGTGTAAGGAAATGCATTGAAAATACCGCCTAATAAAATAGCTAACCCTTCCGCTCGATAGCCATTTGCTAAATCGTCGCTTTTTATGTTTCGTTCTGTAATATCTCCTAAAGCAAAATATACGCCTGTTGATTCAACCAATGATACAATCGCCACTAAAATCATGGTTAGGATGGCAGACCATTCAAATGTTGGCGCTCCAAAATAAAATGGCTGCGGTAAATGTAAGTAAGAGGCTTCTTGAACGGCTTGGAAGTCCACCAAACCTATCATCCCAGCAGCTGCTGTTCCAACGATTAAGCCTATTAAAATAGCAATAGATTTCATAAACCCTTTTGCAAATCGATATAAAATAATAATAAATAATAACGTTCCAAATGAGAGACTAATATTAGCTAAAGAACCGAAATCACTTGCTCCTTGACCGCCTCCCATATTGTTAATCGCTACAGGAATAAGCGTAATCCCGATAATCGTTACAACCGAGCCTGTAACGACAGGAGGAAAGAACTTCACCAATTTGCCAAAAATACCACTTACAGCTATAACAAAAAGTCCCGATACAAGAATGGCTCCATAAATAGCAGTCACACCATAACGACTGCCAATTGCTATCATCGGACCAACTGCCGTAAATGTACAGCCTAAAACGACTGGCAGTCCAATTCCGAAAAAACGGTTCTGCAATACTTGTAAAATGGTAGCTACGCCACACATTAAAATATCAATAGCTACGAGATAAGTCAGCTGTTCTGATGTCAATCCAAGTTCGTCACCGACAATGAGCGGCACCAAAATCGCTCCTGCATACATCGCCAAAAGATGTTGTAACCCTAAGGCCGCGTTTTTCATGCTAGTTTTCCTCCTCTATAAAGGTGACATTTCCCTCAGATAAATGCGCGATCCTTGCAAGTGACTCTACACGATAGCCAGCATTGCGAATCATTTTGCCTCCGTCTTGGAAGCTTTTTTCAATAACAATCCCAATTCCAGCAATATTTGCACCAACTTGCTTTAAGATATCAATTAAACCGAATACCGCTTGTCCATTAGCTAAAAAGTCGTCAATAATTAAAACCGTATCGTCTTGATGAATAAATGATTGCGAAATAGAAATTTCATTTGTTTCTTGTTTCGTAAATGAATGGACTTTTGCTGAATAAAGGTGGTCTGTTAACGTTAATGATTTGCGTTTTCTCGCAAATATAACTGGTGTTTTTAGTATTAAGCCTGCCATTACTGCTGGTGCGATTCCTGAAGATTCCAAGGTCAAAATTTTCGTTATTCCGACATCAGCAAACCGATCGGCAAATTCTTTACCAATATCCGCCATTAATGCGGGATCAATTTGATGATTTAAAAAAGCATCTACCTTCAAAACCGAATCGGATAATACCTTTCCTTCTGCTAAAATTTTCTGTTTTAAACGCTCCATGATGTTATGCTTCCTTTCTGAGTCATTATTGATACAACAGTTTCCATGTTTCACAAGACAACGCTACTGAAAAATAATGATTTCGTTGCACACACTAACTTTAGACCGTCTTTTTAAGTACAACAAAAAACTCGAAAACCCCTGTTCCGCAAGCCAAACTATGAACGGAAACTGATTTTCGAGTAAAAGGCAAAAGAACCGTATTAGGAATAAATACAATTCAGATCAGTTATTTTCATAGTCGGTTTATTTACGGTAAACCGGTAGAAACTCGCAAGCCCTATTCTTGCTATTATATGAAAACCATATTTTATTGGAATGTAACTAGTATAGCATTTACCAATGAAGAAACAACCCCCCCTCAAATTAAACTAACATTATTATTATTCTGATAAAAAACACCGTTTTTAGTGGGATTTTCATGCACCCATTAATAATCGTTACTTGTCCAAAGGTGTAAGATCTCCTAAAGAACTTTTTTCGAGGGCAGTTAGACTACGCGCTTAAACTTGGCGACATGGGGGTTGATCCAGCTCATAAACTAACCAGCAGGGAGAAAAAATGGGTTATCGTTTCTCCAAAAACTCTAACCGGTTCCCAAATGGATCAAAGATATAGAAACGTTGAAAACCAGGCAATCGTTCGTCTTCCACAATAGGAACACCGTGATCTCTTACATGTTTTTTCAATTCGACCAAATTCCTTACGTAAATAGCAGGATGAGCCTTTTTAGCAGGTGTAAAGTCTTCTTCTACCCCAATATGCAAATGAACATCTCCCGATTGCACCCATATACCGCCATTTTTTTGTAAAGCTTGGGGTTTAGCGATTTCTTGAAAACCTAAAAAGGTAACATAAAAATCTTTCGCCGTTTGTTCTTGATCTTTTGGCGCAGCCAGCTGCACATGGTCCAGTTTTTCATAATAAAATGCCATTTTATCCCCTCCTACCTTTAGTGTAAGGTAAAATGACATCGTTTTCTAATAATCTTTTACTATCCATTCCTATTATGAATTCTTATCTTTTTCCTTTTAAATCGTAGCCATTCAAAATCGCTCCAAAGAAATCTGCTAAACTCATGGTAGGCATTTAACTGGTTTTTGACCATCATTCAAGCAGCTAACAAGCAACTCAATGCATCTTTTGGCCGAAGCCAAGTGAGATAGCTTTTGCGTAAATACCTCTAGCTACAGCTAAATCAAAATAGGCGGTCCCGACCGACTTAAAAAAGGTAATCGCCTCATCAGACGGACGAATCAAATTTGGGTATTCGATCAACTCATTTAATTGCGCAGCAACATTTGAAAAGCTCCAATCACTCTGTTCCGCTGCATAGATTAATTCTCCCGCTTCTTCTTTCGCACTCGCCAAGTCATCCACCACGATTTGATCAGCTTTTGTGATCGTCTCTACATCCACCTCTCTCATCGTAGGAAGAAAGGACCCGACCCCATTTATATGTGTGCCCGGCTGAACGTCCTTCCCATTAAACACAGGAGTATTTGATCTTGTACTACAGGCGACAATATCAGCTGATTGCATGACATCTTGAACATCTTGCACAACCTGAATTGGGATCGTTACTCCCCAGGCTTGCAATTTTTCTTTAAAGTACACTGCTCTTTCGAATGTACGATTAAATAAAATAATATCTTTTATATCTCGAACAGCTAACACACCTAATACTTGTTCAAAGGCCATGGAACCAGTACCGATAACCCCTAGAGTTTTAGCATCAAGGCGCGCCATTTTTTCCGTAGCAATTCCACTTAAAGCTCCGGTCCGTAACCTCGTTAAGAAAGACGCAGTCATCAAACAAATATGTTCTCCGTTTGTAGCATCTGTAAGCAGTAATACACCTTGTGTAGTCGGTTTTTGCTGTTTTGGATTCTCTGGAAAAATACTTACTACTTTTACAGAAGCAATCTCTAATGATAAATCCGCACTCGGCATGTACAAGCCAGAAGCATTATATTTCGGTATCTCAATCACTGTCCGGGGTGGATTCTTAATCATTCCATTATTTTTTGCTTGCAATCCCTGCTTTAAATCTCTAATAGCATCCTGCATAAAATAATGGGTCTGAATTTCTTTTTCCGATAAAATTAACATAAAACAATCCTTTCATTCTCGATTAACAAAAGCGCGGGGCGCCCGTTTAGCAACGTAGCGAATGGAACGAATCACCGAAAAATAAAGTGAACCTTCAATCAGCGGGGTTTTCTTCATCCCTGCTGATTGTTAGTACCACCAGGGTATGACCTAAAGGCCCTTGAACGAATCGGGGATTTAGGTGCTGTTACCTCCCACTTCGACTTGTTTAGCTTACCGCTTCCATTCTTGAAGTGGGAGTCTACAACGCCTTTTTACGGGATAAAGGAATCATGCCACTAAAAACAGGGGTATGCCGACGCCTGAGCGGCAAGCCCGTTTTTAGTCGGCCTTCCTCTTAGTGACGAACTGATGATGACTTATCGTAGGGCATTTCTAAAGTCGCATCGTTGCTGGGCGCTGAAGCCGGACGTGGCTATTCAGTTATTCCCTTATCCACAAGCACCTAATTTTATCGTTTCCTATACACATAAAAAAGGAAGCGAACAAGCTGTTTTTTGTAACATTCTTACTTTTATCGCAGCGGTGTTTTGTGCTATTATCAAGCTTCTGGAGCACCTCTTTTCAACCTATCCGGGCTATTTTTTAAAGATCCCCTTCAACACAAATGCTACATTAGCTGGGCGTTCTGCTAAACGACGCATATTATAGCCAAACCAGTCATCTCCATAAGGTAAATATATTCGAACTTTATAGCCTTCCTGCAACAATCGCTCCTGCAGCTCGAGACGAATTCCATACAGCATTTGAAACTCAAACTGTTCACTTGGTATATCATAAGTTTGTTCGAGTTCTTTCGTGTATGCAATAATATTATCATCATGTGTGGCTATTGCAGTATAATTTCCATTTAACAAATTTTGCTTAATTATTTTTTTATAGTTTTGATCTACATCGGCTTTGTCTGGAAAAGCAACGGTTTCCGATTCTTTATACGCACCCTTCACTAACCGTAAATACGGATTATATTCGTTTAACGCTTGTAAATCTTCTTCTACACGATACAAGTAAGCTTGCAATACCGTTCCTAGATTATCAAATTCCTGCTTTAAGGTTGTAAAAATCTTTAATGTTTGCTCTAACCGCGCATAGTCTTCCATATCAATCGTTACTGTAACCCCTTGCTCTCTTCCTGCTTGTAATATTTTGCGCATGTTCTCCATGACAAGTTCATGCGATATATCTAGCCCAAGTGACGTCAGTTTTAAAGATAGTTCCGCTTGTAATTGTTCTTTAGCAATTACTTTGATAGCCGTGATGCATTCTTCCGCAGACTGTTTCGCTTCAAATTCACTATCAATAAACTCGCCTAAGTGATCAACAGTTACAACAAACCCTTTATCATTTAAAGCTTTAATTTTATTCGCTGCTTCGTGAATATCCACACCAGCTACAAACCGGGAAGCACCAAAACGAAAGCCGTATTTTTTCGCCGCTTTTGTAAGCGTTTTATTATTTGATAGAAATAAAAAGAAATTCCGCATTATTTGCTCCATATAATCTTACCTCCCAACTATCCCCAAACTTTTTATAGAGGTTGTTCAAAAAGTAAGCTAAAAATGACACATCGCTGTTGCCAGTTAGCCTGCTTCTCCGTTCCTGGAAAGAGAGGGTCACCCTTTTCCTACGTGAGAATGGTTTTCGAAGAAGCTTATACTTGTAGCCATGTATTTGCATACATATCTGATCTTCTCCTAAAACCTTCACATCTTGTAGGCAACATAGAGGTCAGTATATCCTGTACAAGCGCGCTACTTGAAAAACTTTGCGTCTTGAACTTAGGGCGCCAGGACGTTTCTAGTTTCGGTTTCTAAACAGGACAGGGAAACTTCGGAGTCGTCGGATCACGCAGATAAAGTTATTTCTCTTTTTAAAGGATATCTGAGGACATTAACAGACCTCTGACCTATTTGCCTTTTTGAACTCATACGTTTAGATAAAATTTTAGCGTTATAGCAGGATAGTGCCAGCTTTTTAATATAAGAATAAATTTTCCATCTAAAGGACTTAGACTCCACGGTTTGTTCACACTGTAATAGGCGTGACCTTAAAGACCTTTGCATAGAAATGGGATTTGACTTGCACTTGGATAATCAACTCTCGCCCTCTAGAATAAAAGACCAGGCCTTCCTTCCAGTTATATAATGGGGTAAAAGCTATCTCCCTCTGGTTGCGACTATTGGTGCAATCAGAGGGAGATATTATTATTCTATTTTGGAAAGTCCCTTATTTACTTTCCCCCCGCTGCTTTACCCAGTTTAAAACATTTCCGAAGTTGTTTTCCCTTGCATGTGGTGAATCAAGTAATCTGGTCCTCCTGCTTTTGAGTCCGTTCCAGACATATTAAATCCGCCAAATGGTTGATAGCCTACAATCGCTGCCGTACAACCACGGTTAAAGTATAGATTTCCAACATGGAAGTCTTCTCTAGCCTGCTCTAAATGGGCGCGATTGTTTGTAATCACCGCTCCTGTCAATCCATACTCGGTATTATTCGCAATCTCTATCGCTTCTGTAAAGTTCTTCGCCTTTGTTAGCCCAACAACTGGCCCGAATATTTCTTCCTGCATAATTCGAGCTTTTGGATCTACATCTGCAAATACGGTTGGCTTGATGAACCAGCCTTTGCTATCATCGCCTTCTCCGCCAGCTAGCAGTTCTCCTTCTTGCTTGCCAATATCGATATAGCTCATTATCTTATCATATGCTGCTTGATCAATAACTGGTCCCATGTAATAGGAATTATCATGCGGATCGCCTACGGTTGTTTTCGCCGCTAACTCTGCAACACGTGCTTTCACTTCGTCATATACATTCTCATGGATAACAGCACGAGAACAAGCAGAACATTTTTGACCTGAGAAGCCAAAGGCAGACTGAACAATAGATTGAGCTGCTAGCTCTAAATCGGCCTCGCTGTCCACAACAATGGTATCTTTTCCACCCATTTCGATAATCGTTCGCTTTAGCCACTTCTGCCCTTCGTGTACAACGGCTGCACGTTCAAAAATACGTGTCCCTACTTCACGTGAGCCTGTAAAGCTTACAAAACGAGTACGGGGATGATCGACTAAGTAATCCCCGACCTCTTTCCCAGACCCGGGAATATAGTTAATCACACCCGCTGGAAGACCAGCTTCTTCTAATACTTCCATAAATTTATATGCAATAACTGGTGTCGCACTAGCTGGTTTTAATAATACCGTATTTCCAGTAACCATAGCAGCAACAGTAGTTCCCGCCATGATAGCAAATAGGAAATTCCACGGTGAGATAACAACACCTACGCCTAATGGTATATAATGAAATTGGTTATGTTCAATTGGACGGCTATTGACTTTTACACCATCTTTTAGTTCAAGCATTTGTCTGCCGTAATATTCCAAAAAGTCAATCGCTTCAGCAGTATCTGCATCAGCTTCTTTCCACGGTTTACCGCCTTCTTTTATTAAATGCGCAGTAAATTCATGTTTTCTGCGACGAATAATAGCTGCTGCACGAAATAGCAAATCAGCTCGGAACTTCGGATCGGATTTACGCCATGTTGTAAATGTTTCATCTGCTACTTGCATTGCTTTTTCAGCCAATTCTTGATTGGCTTTGGAAACATAGCCAACTACTTCATCTTTTTTCGCAGGATTTACAGAAATAATTTTTTCCTCTGTCGTAATGCGTTCGCCACCAATAATTAATGGGTACTCCTTGCCAAGGTCTTTCTCTACTTTTTCTAAGGCTGCTAGCATCTGCTGTCTGTTTTCTTCGACTGTAAAATCTGTAAACGGCTCATGCTTATAAGGTACTACCATCCAAAAAAACCTCCTCAAAAATCATTCTCCCTAAACACAGGAAGCGTTTTCAATTATTTTAAAAAATTCCTGCTAAAAACCATAACCTTGGATACTAAAATTTGAAAACGATGAAGATCGCTTCCACCTCTTATCCGCCTTTGGACAAAATGATTCACTATGTTCGATGAACGGTAGGTTCAAAAGTTCGATACTTTCTCCCGTACAATATAGTGGAAACGATAGTAATTTTCAAAAATTTTACCCTAAAACTATTTAAGTATTACTTAAATTATGGTTAACTAAATTATATGATAGTTTCAGCTTTTTCGTCAACTCATTCTGAATGATAATCAGGATCGGTTTTCTACTCAAAACGTTAGCCAAAAGTGAAATTTTATTTATCCCGCATATAAGGTGCTATAAGACACCCACTTCAAGAGTTGAATAAACCTGTACTGCCACAAGTCTAAGTGGGAAATAGCAACACCTAAATACCCTATTTCGTAAGCGGACTTTAGGTTTTATACCATTAAGGTACTAACAATCAGTGGGGGATGAATGAAAACCTCCACTGATTGTAGATTCACTTTATTACAAAGTCTATAAAATCACAGTGCTAAAGAAATCTAAATAGATTAAAGGAGGCTAATCCATGACACAAACCACACATATCGGAAAAAAAATAAATGAACTACGCAAACGAAAAAAAATAACGTTAAAAATTATCTCTCAGCAAACTGGATTATCGATTAGCTTTTTATCACAATTAGAGCATGGAAAAACATCTGCTACTTTAGAGTCACTTAAAAAAATCTCCGAATCGTTAGGAGTAAATCCTAGTTATTTTTTTAGTGAAACAAACGAAAAAACTCGTTCTGCTATTACTAGAAATATTGTAGATACGACAAATTTAACAGAGAATCGCTTTATTTATAAAGATTTATCTGGTGGGATGAAAGATCCGGCGTTTATTCCAAATTTAATTATTCTTGATCCAGGGGCAAATCGCGGAAATAATTTTTCACATAAAGGTCAGGAATTTTTGTACGTATTAGAAGGTACCCTGACGATTGAGGTAGATGATTACGTAGATGTTTTACAACCATATGACTGCGTATTTCTCGATTCTTCCAAACCACATTATTGGTATAATAAAACGGATAAGCCAATCAAATTTTTATGTATATCTTCAACCGACTAAATATATTTCAGTGAAACAAAAGCTTGAATACTTACAAAAGCTAACGTTACATGCATTTTCTTCCCCTTTTTCATGGCTCCAAAATAATCCACAATGCTACCCACTAGAACGTCGGGGTAAGAAATGATGCAGCTGAGCTTTTGCTTCACTGATTTGTTACAGATTATTATCAATGAAAATGGTCAGCACTCGTGCTGGCTCATTATTGACTGGAATAAACAAATGGGGTTTATCCCCTTTAAAATAGGCACTATCGCCTTGTTCCATATAGTGTTTTTTACCTTCATAACGCAAATGGATAGCGCCTTCCAAAACATAGATAAATTCATCTTGGGAATGGGTATAAGACTCTTCTCTCACATTCATATCTCTTGGTGTAACATGAACAATGGTCGGCTCAACTCCTGTAAACTGGGAGCGATTAGCCAGCAATTCATAGGAATATCCCATGTTATCGTCTCCCACCTTAAATTGTCGTTTGTTGCGAGGAAGTAGTACGAGATCACGATCTTCGTGATCATCTAGTAGCCACGATAACGGAACCTTTAATGCTTCACTTATTTTAGATAATGTAGCAATCGCTGATGCTGTTTGCCCATTTTCTATTTTAGATAGCAAACTTTTTGATATGCCACATTCATCTGCAACCTGTTGCTGTGTTTTCTTTGCCCGTAAACGCATTTGTTTTATTTTTGCACCAATATTATTCAGATTTATGATAATTCTCTCCTTCCACTTTTTAGTCCCTATCATTTTGAGGTTGTACGAGTTTGCAAAAGCAATCATTGCTATATTTATTAAATTTTAGTACAGATGCAAGCTTTCAATAGAGCAGTTATCGAAAGTTTTCGTTATCGTTTGCTATACTTTTAAATATATTTAATCATAGAATAGAAGAAAATGGACGTCAAATCTTACTTTAAATTTTTGCCTGCTTTATCATGCCCTATCTGATAAAAGTTCTAGATAAACAAAGAAGTTAGGTTGTCCGTTTCTGTGACATCCTAACCTCTTTGTTTGCTACATTATACTAATTCATACACTCTAGCTTCATATGGTTTTAACTGAATATGATTGATTGAATCAGCTGTTTCCCTAGCATAATTGCCAAGCAGCAGTTTGCCATTTCTTGATTTAACAGTCTCAGGTAAAACAAACTCCGTTTCTTCAGCAAATAGATTTGTAATGATTAATACTTGTTGATTAGCTTGCGTTCTTGTATAAGCATATATTTGATTGTGGTCTTCTAAAATAAGGTCATAACGTCCATAAACAAATATGTCATTTTCCTTTCTTAACTGAACCAATTTACGATAATAATGATAGATCGAATTTGGGTCAGCTAGTTGATCTTCGACATTAATTTGCTTATAGTTTGGATTCACCTTAAGCCATGGTGTTCCTGTAGTAAAGCCAGCATTTTCATGGTTACTCCACTGCATTGGTGTTCTTGAATTATCGCGACCGTTTTTCCAAATAATTTTCATAATCTCTTCGTGACTTTTGCCATTTTCCAGCTCTTCAGCGTATAGATTTTTGATGGAAACATCATTATAATCTTCAATAGAATCAAATTGCACATTGGTCATACCGATTTCTTGACCCTGGTAAATAAATGGTGTCCCTTGCATCAAGAAGTAAAGTGTAGCTAGACATTTTGCAGATTCCTGCCAATACGCTTTGTCATCTCCCCAAGTAGATACAGAGCGAGGCTGGTCATGGTTTTCTAAGAATAAAGCATTCCAACCCTTCTGTTCTAAACCTTTTTGCCATTTTGTTAATATCTGTTTCAAAGCGTGAATGTCTAAACCACCGGAAATGCTTTTGCCCCAAAGATCGAGATGTTCAAATTGGAACACCATATTGAATTTCCCTTGTTCTTCACCAACCCATAAATGCGCGTCTTCGATTGTAACACCATTTGCTTCGCCGACAGTCATAATATCATAGTTCGCAAATGTTTCTTGTTTTAATTCTTCTAAAAAGGTATGAATCCCTTCTTGGTTCATGTGACCTGCGAATGAAGGTGCATATTTTTTGTTCTCTGGATTTGGTACATCCGGAAAACCTGATTTCTTTTTAATATGAGAAATAGCATCAACACGGAAGCCATCAATTCCTTTATCGAGCCACCAGTTAACCATATCATATAAGCTTTGGCGTACTTCTGGGTTTTCCCAATTTAAATCAGGCTGTTTTCTTGAGAAAACATGTAAATAATAGGCTTCTGTTTTTGCGTCATATTCCCATGCAGACCCGCCAAATATAGAAGCCCAATTATTTGGTTCCTGACCATTTTTGCCTTTATGCCAAATATAATAATCCCGATATGGGTTATCCCTTGATGATCTGGATTCAATAAACCAAGGGTGTTCGTCAGATGTATGGTTAATAACCAAATCCATAATTAGCTTCATCCCACGTTGATGAACTTCTGCCAATAATTGATCAAAGTCTTCCATCGTACCAAATTCAGCCATTATTGCTTGATAATCACTAATATCGTAGCCATTATCATCATTTGGCGATTGGTAAACGGGGCTCAGCCAAATAACATCAATGCCCAAATCCTTTATATAGTCCAGCTTATTAATGACACCTTGAATATCGCCAATTCCATCGCCATTGGAATCCATAAAGCTACGTGGATAAACTTGATAAGCGGTTGCCTCTTTCCACCAAATTTTTTTCATCGCTGTCTACTCCTTCTTCGATTTGCTTTTTATATTGTTAGTTATTAAAATATTAAAAATCTATAAAGTTGAATCTTAAACCAATGGAGGTTTTCACTCATCCCTCACTGATTGCTAGTACCGTAATGGTATAAAACCTAAAGGCCGCTTACGAAATAGGGCATTTAGGTGCTGTTATTTTCCATTTAGACTTGTGGCAGTACAGGTTTATTCAGCTCTTGAAGTGGGTGTCTTATAGCACCTTATATGCGGGATAAATTAGATCCGTTTATTGTCACTTCAATACTTTACAGTTTATCTTTCCTCCCTTACAACACAATAGTTGCCTCAATCCCAAAATGATCAGAAATAATTGGCAAATTTGATCCATTAAAAACGACTTGGGAACGAATAACGTTTACCTTCTCAGAAGAAAAAATATAATCAATGCGCTTTTCCGGATTGCTATTTGTCCAGCCTGCAATATCCCCCTGTACAGTGATACCAGCATCCTTTTCTTTTGCCAATTGATACGTATCGTAATAACCTAGCTGTTGAATATAGTCATATCCTTCATTTTCTGCTGCAGCTTCATTATTAAAATCACCAGCTAAGAAATGGGGGCGGCCATTAGAGACACAGTGTACCAATTGATCCATTTGCCTCCGAAAAGGCTCGGACTCATCATTCCACCACCCCATATGACAGGAATAAAAATCAAGCACTTTTCCGTCTATATCAATGGTCATGCCAACTGCTTTCCGAGTTTTCCAATAGGACAGATCTTCACTCTCGCTTACAAAAAATGACTGCTTGCTGATCACCTTGTGCTTCGTTAATAAAGCAATTCCTTCTTCATACTGGTCATAGGCGATATGTGCATAGTCCCAGACAAATTCATAAGTGGATCCTAACGCTTGTAATTCCTGCTGTAACAAAAGAATAAAGTTATCTTCTTTTAACTCTCCGCTTATACGCCTAGCTGCAATGGACTGACTTACTTCCTGCAATGCAATTACATCGTAGAATTGTTTATGAATCGTTTGTGCTAAAATAGCCAGTTTTTCTAATTGCGCTTCTTCCTGCCAAGAATGGCAATTTAACGTTAATATCTTCACGATTCATCCTCCAAATAATCCTGCACTTTCGATTTCAAGACATCCGCTTTAGGTCCATATATAGCTTGAATGCCCGTTCCTTTTACGACAAGTCCCAGTGCGCCTGTTTTCTTCCAATCAGCTTCTGGAGCAACTTGTTTTACATCTTTCAATGACACACGTAAGCGAGTCATGCATGCATCTACCTCTTCAATATTTTCTTTACCACCTAACATATGAACAATCGTAATTACTTCTTCATCCCCTTGTTGAGCCGCTCCTTTTTTACCATTTGCGCTCGTTGTTGCAGTATCATCATCCGAATAATTTCCAGCTCGTCCAGGCGTCGATAAGTTTAATTTCTTGATGAAAAAATAAAATAAGAAATAACTAAATACGAAAAACACAAGACATGTGAGTACAAAATTGATGACATCCCCAAGAAGTCCTGCATTTATAGCCATTGGTAACCGTGTAAAAAATTCGACTAAACCAAAAGAATGCAAACGCAAATGGATCAGATCAGCAACAGCAAAACTTAATCCTGCTACAACAGCATAGACAAAATAGAGTAGTGGAGCTGCAAACATAAACATAAATTCAAGCGGTTCTGTTACACCGGTAATAAATACAGCAATACCCGCAGAAAAGAACATGGATTTATATTTTGCAAGCTTGTCTTTATCCACATTACGATACATCGCTAATGCTGCACCCATTAACACAGCTGTCGATAAAATCATTTGCCCCATCTTAAATCTAGCTGGGGTCACGTCTTGTAACAAACTATTATATGCTTCCATATCTCCAGCAGCTTTTAAATTAACCAAATCAGATACCCAAGCTAACCATAATGGATCTTGACCAGCTACGGTCTCACCTGCTGTAGCCCCTGTCAAAACCGTATACGTCCCACCTAGTTCGGTATAATTGATTGGAACAGTTAACATATGATGTAAACCGAATGGTAGTAAGAGACGTTCGAGCATCCCCATCGTAAATGGCGCTAAGAACGGCGCTGAATCTTTCGAGCTTGCAAGCCAAATCCCAAAATCATTAATTAATCCTTGGATAAATGGCCAAACAATTGACATAACAAAAGCGATGATAACAGACCACAGGATTACTACAAAAGGAACAAATCGCTTGCCATTAAAAAAAGATAAAGCTTGTGGTAATTTACTATAATTGTAATATTTGTTATAAATGATCGCCCCGACAAATCCCGAAATAATCCCGATGAATACTCCCATATTTAGCGCTGGAGCCCCTAGAATGGTTGTAAAGTAATTATCTACAACGAGCTCACTGCCAAACAGAGACTTGACCGTAGCTTCCGTTTCCGTAAACATATCATTTGTTACACCAAAAACGACACCAGTAATTCGGTTCATTAAAATAAATGCGAGTAATGCTGCAAAAGCCCCTCCTGCTTTTTCTTTCGCCCATGCTCCTCCAATAGCAACTGCAAATAATATATGTAAATTATTTATAATCGCCCAACCTATGTCTTCCATCACTTTACCAGCAGTTAGAATAAACGAAATATCTCCAGTCATCGCAAGAACTTTTCCTAGTGAAATCATAATTCCAGCAGCTGGCATAACTGCAACTACAACGAGCAGCGCCTTTCCTAATTTCTGCCAGAAATCAAATGAGAACATCTTCTCCATGTTGCCTTCCCCTCTCCATGGTAATAAAAACAGCCATTTTGTGCAATCGTTTTCCGGAGTCACATTGACTTACATACACTTAAATTATTTGTAAATTCTTAATAAACAGCTTAATAATAAGCTCAAACTTTACTGTTTATAAAACTATCTGCATTATTTGCGCAAACGATTGCACCGGACGCAGTACCATCATATAGGAGAAAATAAATTAGGTCAATACCTAATTTAATTATTTTTAAATAGAAATTAGTAGACTGCTTGGAGAGAGAATAAAAAATCCGCCGTTTTCGTAAATTGTAGTAATGAAAACTACAACGAAGAAACGAAGGAAATGTATTTTTCATTCGTGCCATCCAGTTATAAACTAGCAAATTTTACGCTTCTTTACATGCCCAGGCATCAATTTCAACTTTAAATTGAGGTGCTGCTAAAGCAACTACATACACCATCGTAGTGCAAGGCAGATGGTCCTCTAAAAAATCACTTATCACTTTTTTTCGTTCTGTGGCATCTATTTCTCCGACTAAGTAAAATACCAATTTCGTATTATCTTTTATTTCCATATTAGCTTTCAATAAATTATTTTTTATATTTTGAAATGTCAATTTCAATTGTTCTAAAGGATTCTCCGGGACATTTCCATCTACATCCATACCTAATTGTCCAGAAATGGTTAACCACCTCATCGGGTTTGAAACTTCGATTTGATGCACATAAGGCGCCACGGGAGAATGAACACTTTTTGGATTTCTAGCGGTTTTCATACTATTATCCTTCCTCGTATATTATATTTAGACGTTATTATTTCGCCCATTGTTTGTTACATTTTAATTTGTTTTACTGCTTGAGAATTTTATACGTGCGTTGAACTCGTCCCTTTACACTACAGGCGGACGCTTTCCTCAGGTCTTCTTGAGCCTCCTCACTCGCAAAAAGCGCTCGTTGCGGGGTCCGGGGGCTCATGCTTTTCCCACAGGAGTCGACGCCTTGCGTTCCAAGCTACTTATTACCTGCGCATGCTATTACTGGATATGTCCATTTCTTGGACGTTCTAAGATGTTCCTAAATTATGGTCTTAGGATCATTTAGGACAATTTTTTTCCTCCTTGTGGGTTTGACCACATTATAAAGACTGTTTCCCAATGTGCGTTTCGACCTTCATACACGTAGGCTGTGCACCTTGATGATTCGAACTTGGATGGTAGTAGCGTAGATAACTGAAGCTTAAATAGCTTTCATATCCTTTCATCAATTTCAATATTTTACATTTAATTACTGGTCTAGTTTCTTAATGCCTTTTTTAAACAAGTTGTACCTTGATAACTTCATATTTAATTTATTTTCTACTTGACATATCACTTTTTCTTTTTAAACGTAATATTGAAATATTATTTCAAAGAGAGCTTTATAGAGGCAAAAAACAAAAGTCTTTCTAATAATTACTTGCCTGAGAGGCTACCGTTTTACTCGGTAGCTGTTTGCCAAGTTTATCTTGTATATATAAAGCAGCTTGTTGCATTTTCTCTTCTTTAATACCGGTTTTAATTCCCAAACCATGCAACAGATAGAGGACATCATTTGTTGCTACGTTCCCTGCCGCTCCTTTTGCATATGGACAACCTCCCAAGCCGCCAACTGAACTATCAAAGTGCGTAATGCCATACTGCAGGGACGTCAAAATATTTGCTATTGCCATTCCTCGCGTATCATGGAAATGAAGAATTAATTGTTCCGGATTAAAATGCGACAGCATCCGTTCCAAAAGTCTTTCGACCTGTGAAGGTACTGCTGTTCCAATCGTATCTCCCAATGAAATTGCATCTACTCCATCAGCAATCAGCTGATCACATACACGAAGTACTTGCTCCGGCTCCACCTTCCCTTCATAGGGACAATCAAAAACGGTTGACACATAACCAGTCACATTCTTACCTGCCGTCTTTGCTTCTCTGATCACTTCGCGTAATACGGGATACGTTTCTGCAACAGTTTTATTAATATTTTTTTTGTTATGTGTTTCACTGACAGACATGAATACAGATGCTCCATCAATTCCCGCTTCTAAAGCATGCTCTAAACCCTTTAGATTTGGAACAAGTGCAGAATAAAACACGTTCTTATTCCGCTTTATTTTTCTGCCTACTTCTCGAGCATCTTTTAATTGAGGAATCCATTTCGGATGTACAAATGAAGAATATTCAATCTCTCCAATTCCTGAGTCGGATAACATATTAATCCATTTTACTTTATCTTCTGTGTCAATAAACACCTTCTCATTTTGCAAACCATCTCTTGGACCTACTTCCTTAAGATGAATAAAATCAGGATAATTCATTTTCCTCCCCCTCTCTTAACAGTAGATGACCTTCCTTATGCCAACGCTTTTTTCGTACAACTAGCTGACACTTTAAAGTTGAACCTCTATATGGCGTTCGGAATATGCTCACAGCAGGTTATACCTCGTATCCCACCGAAGAAGGGCACCTCTAAAAGAATGCGTTTTCAATATAAAGCAGGATATTAACCTCGATTTGTTACTCCAAATATAAGAAAACCCCCTCGTTACTTGTTCATATCACAAAGATACGACCTAGCGACCTCAGAACAGGATCGGACAATTGACGAGCAACTGATTTCTAGATTTACCCTTGGTTTTCAACTTGTAGCATGGAAGGGCGGAGCTTCCTACCAGTTACATAGCGGATTAATAAATTGCATAGCTGCGCTGTGTTTAATTATATAAATATTCGATTAGGTTTCCTTTTATTCAACATTGTTGAATAAAGTATATTACAAAAATTCAGGTATCGTCAACCAGTTATTAACTTTTTCCTATATACATCTTTGTTTAAACGCTTCTGCCACCACTCTTTACACCACTGTATGCAATCTGCCTCATTTAATCTCAGACAAATTACTTATTTATTCCACAATTTTTACATAATGCTACCATGTCCATGCAATATCATATATTATGTAATTTATTTTGCAGGTAAAGTATATCTTATAATAAGTAGTCAAAAAGCGAGTAAAAAGGACCGAGGTAGGCTAAGGTCTCAGGCGTTCTTGAATAAAGAGAAAACACTTTTTCCACTTGTAATGCGTAGTTTCCCTGTCCTGTTCAGGTGCTGACACGAACACGTCCTGGGCGGTAAAATTTTTGGGTAACGAGCTTGAATAGGGTGCGTTGATTGCTATGCCCCTCCCAGAACCTAGGGGGGTTAGCAAAAGATGATAGGGGCAGTTAGTCTATTGCTTCCTCGAAACTCATTCATACGCTAAAGAAGACGCTTCTCTTTTCAAAACAGGCGGAGAAACAAAGTCAACATAGAAATTCGGGACGTATTTTTAGTGTGCTTTTTGATCAACTTCATATAACCTTACCTAAGAAAGTGGTGACATTAGTGGAATTACTAAGCCTTCAAGGATTATCACATATTGTAGGTGTTCCACCATCCATTCTGACAACATGGGTAAAACAGTTTGCAATGTATGTACCCAAAGTTCAAGAGGAAGAAGGAAATTTTTATCTTCCTGAAGCAATTGATGTTTTAAAATACATTAAACAATGTAAAAAAGAACGGTATAGTTGTACCGAGATTGAAAATTTATTAGTAACAGAATACGCGGTCTTAGACAAACAAAATCTTGAAAATAAGGCCGACCCCGCAGTTCATCAAGTAGATGATAAAGAAACAATTCGTTGTATGATGCAAACAATCGGCTTAACCGTATCCAATATCAATCAATTATCTGAATCATTCCATGCATTGGAACACAAATATAGAGAACAAACAAGAGAATTAAACAAATTAAAAAAACAATTAGAGCTGCTTCATAGCAAGCAAATTCATTAAATTTCATGCAGAGGTTTTTTTGACAAAGAGGAGGTATATTATGTTTAAACCCGATACAAAAACTGCCAAGCCAGGAGATATAATCGAATTTAAAAAGGAAGACGTTGTATTACAAGGAAAGGTGCTGCCTTCAAGTTGTAAGCGAAGTATTATTGTTGATATTTCAGAAGCACATAATTTAACTCAATTAAACCACAGCTTTTCTACGACCGTCGTAGCTCATAAAAATTACCGCGTTATCGGCTAGGCCGCCTAATTTGAACTGTCGGTCATTGATTTGCTGAAAATGATTGCACTGTTTCCCATTTGGACACATATCAATGCAATCAATAAATGAAAGATGAATAGTAATTTGTGGAATCACTTTTATATCATGTATAATTGTATAGACAGTTATACATGATTTTTTATGAACTAGAATGCTAGTTTTAAATTTGGTTCTCATTGTAAAGTGAAGAGAAAAAAAACAAATCAACGAATTCAAAGCTTCTGAGCGCCTCTCCCATTTTTTTAGCATGCAAACTTAATGCGCTACGTAAGCTTTGGCATAGGATTTGCTTTGTTTATACAAAAGCAATCTTTGCATTAGATAAGGAGGAGCTTGATATGGAATTAAATCATCTAACAGTAACCTATGAAGAACACATTGCTATTTTGACATTAGATTCACCGCCGGCAAACGCGCTATCTTCAGCTATGATTACGGAAATGCGTGCAACACTCCAACAAATTGAAAATCAATCCGATGCACATGCTATTATTTTAACTGGTGCTGGAAAATTTTTTGCAGCTGGTGCGAATATTAAAGAATTTGTACCTGCCATGGGAGACTATCAAAAAGGAATTGATATGTCTAAGGCAGGGCAGGACTTATGCAATGAGTTAGAAGCTATGAAAAAACCTGTTATTGCAGCAATAAATGGACCAGCACTTGGCGGAGGACTAGAAGTAGCCATGGGCTGCCACTACCGAATTGCCTCTGATAAAGCAACAGTTGGTTTGCCTGAAGTAAAACTCGGCCTTGTCCCATCATTCGGCGGAACACAACGACTTTCACGTATTACTGGCGTAGCAACGGCATTAGAATTAATCCTTACCGGGAAACATATTGACAGTCATCAGGCACAGGAATTAGGCATTGTTCAAGTAACGGTTGCCGCGGACGAACTAATGACTACTGCCAAAACAATTGCTCATTCCTTTGTTGAGGGGAATAGTATGCAAAGTGTTACGAGAGCTGTTGAAAGCGTCGTTCAAGGCGCACGGAGATCTTTTGCAGATGGCTTACAAAGAGAAAATGAAATCTTTGGGGAGTTATTCTTAACAGATGACGCCAAAGAAGGGGTTCAAGCTTTTGTTGATAAACGTAAGCCTGATTTTCGCCACCAATAATACATAGGAGGTAACGTAACGATGAGCGAGGTTTTACTTTCCAAACCAGAGCAAGGAATTGCAACCATTACATTAAATCGACCAAAAGCGATTAATTCTTTAACGATAGATATGCTTCTACCAATTCACGATGCATTATTAGCATGGGAAAAAGATCCTGATGTGCGTATTGTCATCCTAAAGGGAGAAGGTCAAAAAGGATTTTGTGCAGGTGGAGATATAAAAACATTATATCACGCAAAAGAAAACCATGAAGCTTTTGAAAAAGCGATGGAATTTTTCCGAATTGAATATGCTACGGATAAGCTTGTAGCTAATTTTCCTAAGCCTATCATCGCGTTACTTGATGGCGTTGTAATGGGGGGAGGTGTCGGGCTTTCATATGGAGCAAGCCACCGCATTATAACAGAAAAAACGAAATGGGCGATGCCTGAGATGAACATTAGCTTCTTCCCAGATGTTGGTGCAGCTTATTTCCTTAATCAAGCTCCTGGTTACGCAGGACGATATTTAGCTCTGACATCCAATATCATAACAGCTGAGGACATATTATTCGCCAATGCTGGTGACTACTATGTAACAGAAACACAATTACAACATTTGATAGAGGCAATCCATGCTGTCAATTGGTTACAGGAAACGGATGTAGAGTCAAAATTAACCCAATTAATCCAGATTGTTGAAAGCACCCCAGAAGGCAAAAGCTTGTTATCTAACAATCAGGAACAGATCGATCGGCATTTTGCATTTCAAACCATCGAGGAAATCATTGATTCTCTTAACTCGGATTCTGACCCATTTGCTGTCGAGACAAAAGATACGATACTATCCAAATCGCCTATTTCCTTGAAAGTTACGTTGGAACAACTCATACGCGGAGAAAACAAATCGCTCGCCGCTTGTCTGGAAACCGACCTTATCATTGCCCAGAACTTCTTAAAAACAAACGACTTTTATGAAGGAGTTAGATCTGTCGTTATCGATAAAGATAGGCAGCCTGTTTATCAATATAAGCAGTTATCAGATATAACTCATTCCCTGGTTGAATCTTTTTTTCAAGTTGAAGAGGGATGACAGAAGTTGCGCAATGGCGTAGAGAGAAATAGTGCTAAAGCCTGCTTTTCGTGACTAACACCCACGAAAAGCAAGCTTATTTTAATTACATGATCATGTTAAAACCAGCGCTCCGTTACCACTTTCTTTCTCGTATAAAATTGCACACCATCTTTTCCATTCGTTCCTAAATCCCCATAAAATGAGGCTTTATTTCCAGCAAATGCAAAAAAAGCCATTGGTGCAGGTACGTTTACATTTACACCAACCATCCCAGCATCAATCTGCTCTCGAAATGTTTGTGCTGACTTCCCGCTTGCTGTATAAATCACAGCTCCATTTGCAAATTTCGATTGATTTGTAAGCTCAATGCCCTCTTGTAAATCGTTCACTCGAACAACACTTAATACCGGGGCAAAAATTTCATCCTGCCAAATGGTCATATCTGGTGTAACATGATCAAAAATAGTCGCACCAACGTAGTAGCCACCTGGTGTCTCTTCCTTGATGATTCTTCCATCTACTAAGAGCGCAGCACCTTCCTCTACCCCTTTGTCAATATAACGCACCACTTTATCTTTATGAGACTGACGAATTAATGGACCGACAAATGTCGTTTCATCTAAGCCGTCACCAGCCTTTAATTTCTTCGTTTCTTCTATTAATAATTCCAAAAAATCGTCGGCAATTTCATCTACAACCGCTACGACAGAACAAGCCATGCAGCGCTCACCACTGCTTCCGAATGCTGCACCAATAACACCCTGCACTGTCTTTTCCAAATTACAATCCGGCATGACAATGGCATGATTTTTCGCACCTGCCAATGCTTGCACGCGCTTTCCATGGGCAGTACCAGTCTGATACACATGCTTTGCAACTGGTTCTGAACCCACAAAGGAAATAGCCTCAATATCCGGGTGTTCCAATACACGATTGACGACCTCTTTTCCACCATGCACCAGATTCAGAACACCATCAGGGAAGCCAGCTTCATAAAATAACTCTACTAACTGTTCTGCTAGCACCGGTGTTCTTTCTGACGTTTTTAAAACAAATGTATTTCCACACGCAATGGCTAGTGGATACATCCAAAGAGGGACCATCATTGGAAAGTTGAACGGTGTAATCCCTGCGACTACACCTAGCGGATAACGCCAAATAGATCCATCAATACCACTGGCAATCTGCGGTAGCGCGTCACCCATCATTAAATTTGGTGTTGAAGTTGCCAATTCTACGACCTCAATGCCCCGTTGCACTTCTCCCCTTGCGTCTCGCAATGATTTTCCGTTTTCCATCGTAATTATTTTTGCTAATGCCTCTTTATGCTCTTTTAACAGTTGCAAATAATTAAATAATAAGCGTGAACGGTTAGGAACAGGTACATTAGCCCATTCTTCGTAAGCTGCTTTGGCAGCCACTACTGCCTGATCTACATCCTCTTCCGTAGATAGTACAACTTGAGCAATAATTTCTCCCGTTGCTGGATTAGGAATATCTTGCCTTTCCGTTCCAGTTGATGTAACCCATTTATTGCCAATATAATTTTTCATTACTTTTACTTCTTGAGAAATCATTTCGCAGCCTCCCTTTTATTCGACTGTTCCAATACCCGTTGATAAAGAACAGCCATATCCTGATCTCCATAGCCTTCTTTTTCCACTTGTTGATACAAAGATAATAATGTTTTGCTAATTGGTAAGTCGAGTTGATTCTCTTCAGCAACTTGCATGGCAAACTCTAAATCTTTACGCAATAACTTCAAAGAAAATCCTGGTTCATAGTCATTGTTAGCAATAAACGTTTGATAGTTTCGTTCGTATATACGGCTTTGCCCATAGCTAACACTGAGCATCGAATACAAATCATTTAAATCAATATTTTTTTTATTGGCAATATGCAGTGCTTCACTTACTCCCGCTGTATAAAACCCGATTAGCAAATTGTTAATCAATTTCACAGTTGTACCACTATCAATCTGTTCATTCACATGAAAAATATTCCCGCCGATTACTTCAAAAATTGGTAAGACTCGCTCATATACAGCTCTTTTTCCTCCGACCATAACGGTCAACGTTTGCTGTTCGGCGCCAATTACACCACCACTTACTGGTGCAGCGAGAAAAGGAATGCCTTTTTCTGTGCACGATTTATCAAGCATTTGATTTAGCTCAGGGGAAACAGTGCTTGTGTCAACCAATATTTTACTGCTGTCACCTTGCTCAACTAACCCCCTTTCACCCAAAAATACTTCTTCAGCCGCTTTCACTGATGGGAGGCTCGTCAAAATAATATCACATGCAGCCAGCACTTGATGGATACTCGTTGCAATTCCTCCACCTCGCTCCTTAAACGTAAGCGTAGCCTTTTCATTAATATCATATCCAGTAACCGAATAACCTTCTTTCACTAATCCAGTTGCCATTGGCAAGCCCATTTTTCCTAAACCGATAAAACCAATTCGCTCCATGCTCTTCCCCCTTTTTATTTACTTCTTCCTAAAGATATTTCGTACTAGTTTTTAGTGTGTTCATTTACTCATACAATGCCTCTATGAAGTAAAAGCTTCCATTGAAGTAGAGTTTAATAGCCGTTATGGTCAATAATCTCTTTGGCAATTGCCTGCTTCTTGGCAAATACATTCGAATACGTCACAGGTAATGAGCGGATATCGCTTATTTGTTCCTCATATTGTTCACTTTTGGCTGGGATAGAAGCCAAAAACATTGTTGTATGATTTTCAATCCGCCTGAATGTTTCCTCACATAAAACGTCGGTTAATTGCGCAGCTAACGAGTTCTTTTCCGATGCAGCTTTAATCTCTGCAGCTTTCATCAGATAAATATCTTCTAATATAAGAGCTATTCGATGCAAATAAAATTGATTCATCTGCTGGAGATTACCCATTTCAGAAAGCGCATTCAAAACATAGCGCAACAACTGATTTGCATAACGAATAAACATATTTTCTTCATTTTCAGCAGGCGGAACAACAGAACTATCTTTTGTATATTGCTTTAAAAATGCTTTAGCAGTTGTGAGACGATTAATTTCATTCGTCCCTTCAAAGATTCGATTAATTCTGGCGTCCCTATAGATACGCTCCACTTCGTACTCTTGCATATATCCATACCCACCGTGAATTTGCACTGCTTCATCGATAACATAATCCAAGGCTTCTGAAGCTTTTACTTTGTTAATAGAGCAAGCCATCGCATAGTCGCTGAGTCTTTCCAATATCTCTTCTGTATCTTGATCCAACTCGTCTAACATACTCGCAGTATAATACGCAGCACTTTCGGCTCCATAAATTTCAAGCGCCATATTGGCTAGTTTTTCCTGCACCATCTCAAAGTGAATAATTGCTTGCTTAAACTGCTTTCGTTCCTTCCCATATTCTACAGCAATACGAAGCGCTTGCTTGGAAGTCCCAATATTTGCAAAAGCGAGCTTTAAACGGGCTAAATTTAATATGTTCAGAGCAATTTTGTGCCCTTTTCCAACTTCGCCAAGAATAGCATCATTTACCAATGGAACATCTTCTAAAATCAAGGTTGCTGTCGAAGAACCTTTGATCCCAAGCTTCTTTTCTTCTGGACCTATAGACACACCTGGTTGGTCACGCTCCACGATAAAAGCGGTAATTCCTTCTATGGTATTCGCAAATACGACGTACACTTGTGCAATATGAGCGTTCGTTATCCATTGTTTTTCCCCATTTAATACCCATCCCGACTCTGTTTTCTTGGCAATTGTTTTAGGAGATAGTGCATCTGATCCAGCGTCTGGTTCTGTTAATGCATATGCTCCGATCCACTCTCCGGACACCAGTTTCGGTAAATAGCGTGCTTTTTGCTTTTCCGTTCCAAAATACACAAATGGTAATGTGCCCACACCTGTATGGATATTGAAAGATACGCTAAACGACCCACCATATCCCAATTTCTCGGCAATGATACCCGCTGTCCGCTTGCCCATTTCCAAACCACCATATGCTTCAGGTACTTCAGCTCCTAACAAACCTAGTTCACCTGTAGCTCGAAACAATTCACGAGCAACGTCATAATCATGTGCTTCTAGTTTATCTAAATTTGGAGTCACTTGTTCTTCCACAAACTTGTCAATCATCGAGGCGAGAAGTTCTTCTTCCTCAGCAAAAGGATTTGCGGAATGCTGCTGCAAAAAATGCTGTTTATTCGGAAAAACAGAATACTTGTCATGAAAACTTAACTTTTCCACTGTTATCCCCCCCTTTATATATATTATTGCAAATTTCATACCAAACTAAAGATTAGCAATAATAATTCAAAATAATTTAAGTACAGCCTTCCATAAAAACACTGTACAATTGTTTGTTTACATGAAATTTGAAAACTAATATCTCCTTATAGAAAGATACAACAGCCAAAATTGACCAACTGTCTAAACAGTTATACAAACACAAGCTTTAGAAATTCACATTTTTCCCCAAAAACTTTCTATAGAGAAACTACAGAGTATTCGGAATAATATTTAGCCAAAAACAGCTTAAACATGGACCTTGATTCATTAATTATCTGATTACTCAAGAACAAACAACCAACAGTGACATTATTTGTACCCAATGCTACACTTCCGTTGGATTATTATTGTAAATTACAATCTAAAAATTTGACAAGAAAAATAATTTATGCTATAATTTACATTTGTATATTTTATGTGTATAATGAGATTCTCCTGGCCAGGGGAATCTTTTTTTTATACGGAGGGTAACAGAATGGAGCAAAATAAATCTAGTATTACTTCCTTAATTTCAGCTTTCGCTCGAGCCTACCATAGTCAATACGATACACCAAAGATTTTCGATGATTTTATTGCAAAAGATCTCATTACCGAAGAAGAGTTTTCAAAGATCAGTGAAAATATGATTCAAGGGATATCGTTTATCAATCAAGATATTGGTCGGAAGTTTCAAAATCAACCAGATGAAATTTTAAAATGGATAACTCAAGTACAACTTTCCCCAACACCATTGGCCCGTGCTGCATTTTGTGAACAAGTGTTACTTCATGAAGTGGTATTAGGTGTAAAACAATATGTAATTCTTGGAGCTGGTTTAGATACTTTTTGCTTCAGGTATCCCGAGTTAGAAAACAGTCTAAAAATATTTGAAATTGACCATCCAGCTACACAGGAATTTAAAAAGAAAAGATTAGCTGATACACATTTTCAAATTCCCGGCCATCTTCATTTTATTCCGATGGACTTCTCGAATAAATGGTCCGACCTAAGCCTCCTAGACGATGAATTTGATGGTGACAAAAAAACGTTCTTTAGCCTTCTGGGTGTTTCTTATTATATAACAAAAGAGGAGATTTCAAGCTTGTTCAACCATTTATTTACCAATGTCCCACCAGGTAGCTCAATCGTTCTTGATTATGCAGACGAAAAGCTTTTTGAAGAAAAAGGAATGTACAACCGAGTTGAAAACATGCTAAAGATGGCATCAGCAGGTGGAGAACCGATGCAATCGTGTTTCTCTTACGACGAACTCGAAAATATGTTAGAAAAAGCAGGTTTACTCATTTATGAACATTTATCACCAACAAAGATCAATGAACGTTTCTTTAATAATCGGTCAGACTATTTAACGGCATTTGAAACGATTCATTATATCCATGCTGTAAAGAAATAACTATCATTTACATTCCGCCCAAGACAGAAGCTAATTGGGCGGTTTTTTGTTTGATTTGGCATATTATTCTATTACTGCTCAACTTTGGCACCTGTTAACTCATCGAGTCTCCATTATGTTTTATTTCTACCAGAATCAGTTCTATCCTTTGCTTGGTTTAGTTCATAAACCTCTTATAAGTAACACAAAAAATTCGTTAAGTTCTATCTGATTGACGAAGACCGTTGTTTCAACATCGTATGTGTTTTATAACTTTTTATAACGAGCTAGTTTGTTATACAATGTAGATCTTGACACACCTAATAGTTTAGCTGCTTTTGTTTTATTCCCCTGTACTTGCTTTAATGTTTGCTCAATGGCTTCCTGTTCTTGTTTTGCAGCTTCCTCTATGAGTTCTTTCTTCTGATGGATGTGGCTTCGTGTTTTGCTCTTGTTTTTTACAAGAAAAAATGACTCTTTCATTGAATCTGGCAAATGTTCAAACGTAATATGATCTCCATCTGTTAATACAAATAATCGTTCTATCACATTCATTAGTTCACGAACATTACCTGGCCAATGATGCTGCTTCATCCATTGCAATACTTGTTGGTCAATTGTTTTCTCTGTTTCATTATAGTGCTTCGCCAGTTGTTGCAGTTTGTGAGCGATTAAAATCGGTAAATCCCCCATTCGTTCACGTAATGGTGGTATATGTATCGGGATTACATACAGACGATAATATAAATCTTCACGAAACTCCCCATCCCTCACCATTTGCTGCAAATTTTTATTTGTTGCTGTAATTAAGCGGAATTGTACGGAAGTTGATTTCTTCCCACCTACGCGCTCAATTTTCTTGTCTTGTAGTACGCGTAGTATTTTTGCTTGCATATTAAATGGCATATCCCCAATTTCATCTAAGAAAATTGTACCTTGATGCGCTAATTCAAATTTACCTGGTTTCCCTTCTCGATCGGCGCCAGTAAACGCTCCCTTTTCATAGCCAAACAGCTCAGACTCCATTAAACCATCTGGTATAGCAGCACAGTTCACACTAATAAAGCTTCCGCTTTGAACAGTGCTGGCATCATGAATGGCTTTAGCAAATTGTTCTTTTCCGACACCGCTTTCCCCTGTTAACAATACCGGCGCACTAGAAGCAGCCGCTTTTCGGGCAATTTTCTTGGCTTGAGAAAGCGATCTGCTCTCACCTAAAATGTCTTCGAATTTCACGGTCCCCATTTCTGTATTATCTGAACTAATAAGTGGTCTATCCACCTTACTATTTTTATCCAACTGCTCCATTTTTTGTATCACTCGATATATTTCTGATACGCCCTCATATACCAGTATGCCCGCTGCGCCAATGATTCGATTGTCTTTCCATATTGGTATACGGTGGACGACCAAATTTTGCCCTTGGAGCCGATGTGGCTGACTTCGTTCCGGAATACCCGTTTTTAATACGACAGGCAATCTAGTATTTTCTATAACTTCATCTGCCTTCTTCCCTATAGCTGCTTCCTTAGCTACCCCTACGTACCGACTATATGCTTGGTTAAACAATTGAATAACTCCTTGGTCGTCTACAACCGTCAACCCTTCATATGCGGTATCAAAAATTAATTCATACCACTTCACCACCTCATTTATTTGTTTTAACGTATGAGTGAGATAATGTTGGAATAAAATCAATTCCTTTGTTGTTAGCTCTCCAACCAATTTTCCTGTACTGCGCTCCACTACGTAAACAGGTACTTGATGAATATCATGCATAAATGAATCTGCGAAAGCGGTAGCATAATGATGATGCATAATCGTTGCTACTGATTCATCAACGTTTCCGGTTTTCAGACTTTTAAAAAGCTCATAGATAGATACAACACCTTGTATACACCCTTCAAAAACAACTGGGATCTCGGTGATTGCGTGATTACTGAACATAATGGCAGCAGATTCAATAGATATGGACGGCGAAATAAATAACGGTGTCGTATTCATCCAATGTTCGACAAGTAAATCCTTTTTCAACGTAACATCTTCCTCCAGTCAGTTTACTTAATGAAAATGTATATAGAGTTTTTATCGTCCATTTTGGGTTACAGTCAATAGACGTATTTTTCTGAATTATAACACTGTTACTTTCAGACCGCAAACAACTAGAGTATTTACATGATTTCACTCCATTGAAGCAAAATAGTGGCAAAAGGAGGTTCAACATGGCTAAAGATAAGACAAAATCTAAAAATAAAAGTAAACAGGAAATAAATGATATGAAGCAGCAAAAGAACAAAGGCGCGGTGCGCCCGTTTAGCAACGTAGCGAATGGAACGAATCAACTAAAGATTTAGGAATCATGCCACTAAAAACAGGGGTATGCCCACGCCTGAGCGGCAAGCCCGTTTTTAGTCGGCCTTCCCCTTAGCGACGAACCGATGAGGCCTTATCGTAGGGCGCATTTCTAAAGTCGCCTAGTTGCTGGACGATAGAGCCGGACGTGGCTTCGGTTATTTCGTTATCTCCAAGCACCTCATTTTATACTTTCTTATTCTATAAATATAAGCGCAATCGCCCTCCAGGTAATTAACATGCTCAAATACGCTTACCGTGCGGACCTTCGCTGTCACACGGTAAGTTTTTTGGTGCTTTTTTTAGTTGCTACTTGTTCGTCATGCAGTGCATCTTCATAAAGTACTATCCATCGCTTAACGCTTCAATAAAAACGAGGTCATAGATGCGAGCTATGTCTCTGCTTGACTTTTATCCCATTCACACTGACAATACTGGTAGAGCACGTGTTAAAAAAGAGAATTAGCTGCATTATGCGTTAACCCATAAGCTTAAGATTGCAAATCAGTCATGGGCAATGCGTTTTCGTAAGTGGGGGCGTTTGCCATAAACCCTTCTATTTCTGCATAGACATGAAGAATAAACCACATCAAATCTTTTCAGTCCAGAATAAACATGCTAATATCGGTGTTGCAACAAAAATGCCCGACAGCGCACAACTGCAATTCGCAAGCGCATCTAAATCTATACCGATTTATTTTTTCCTCTTTTTAAACACGTTTGAAAGCTATCATTTCATAAAAAGATTTATTTACGACCAAACCATGCGCATGAAAATTTTTAACGTAGAGGCGAGGAGAGTTAGTATGGAGAAGAACATTGTTGTACGAACCATTAATTTGGAAGGAAGCTTTAATTTTCGTGATTTAGGCGGCTACGAAACGCTATCTGGAAAAAAGGTTAAAACAGGGGTATTGTATCGTTCAGGGAACTTGCAAAATATCACAGATAAGGATATCGAAAAGATAAAACAGACTGGTCTAAAGACAATATTCGATCTTCGGGGAAGTGACGAAGTAAAGAATTACCCCACTCCTTCACTTTCAGGGATCATAACAAAGCATGTTCCATTAATTGAAATTGACAGAGATATGGTGCGTCAACCTAAAGACCTAGCAAAGTACGCCGAATCTTTGCAAGATCCTGGAACAATATTAGAGAAACTCTATCGGGAAGTAACGAAAAACACGAAAGTATACAAAGACTTTTTCGCTACATTGCTTACAGATCCTAAGTCTCCATTGTTATTTCATTGTATGGCTGGAAAAGATAGGACAGGTGTCATGGCGGCGTTAACCTTGCACACACTTGATGTACCAGATGAATTTATCTTTGCAGATTACTTATATACAAACAACTTTCTCGATGCTCTTCGTGCAAATTTACAACCTGAAGCTGCGCAAGTAGACCAAGCACTAATGCAAGCAATGCTAGAAGCTCGACGTGAATATCTGCAAGCTTTTTTTGATGAAGTGCAGACACAATTCGGTTCCGTTGACCAATATATTCATGAAGCGATTGGTTTAAGCAAATCTGATGTTGAAACATTGCGCGCATCATTACTTGTTGAATGATTACCAAAAGACCAAAGGGGAATTTTTCATTCCCTTTGGTCTTTTTAAATTACAAACTTAATATAGAAACGAACATGAAACACGACATATCTCCATAAAGTGAATCTTCCTCAGCGGAGGTTTTCATTCATCCCCACTGATTGTTAGTAGCCAAGGGGGATGACCTAAAGGCCTCGAAACGAATCCGGGCATTTAGGTGCTCTCATCTCCCGCTTAGACTTGTTCCGTACAGATTATCCTACTCCTGAAGCAGGAGTCTTACAGTATCTTATATACGGGATATAAAACCAGTCAAACCGCTAACGCCTCACGTCTTGCATATTAGCTTATCTTTCATCTCTTCTCATATACTGTAGAGTAGCTGCGCCTAACACTTTAGCTGCATGTAGTAAAGCACGTTCATCCATATCGAACTTCGGATGATGGTGCGGATATGCTTTATCCCAGTCAGGATTCCCCGCTCCTGTAAAGAAAAACGTCCCTTTCACATGCTGTAAATAATAAGCGTAATCCTCGCCTCCCATAATTGGAAGTGTTTCAGAAACCTGTTCAATACCAGGAACCTGCTTGGCAACTTGCGCAACAAATGCTGTTTCTTTGGGGTGGTTTACTAAAACAGGATATCCTTGGGAATACGTATATTCATAGCCTGCTTGGAACATATCACATGTAGCCTTTATTGTACGTTCTATCTCTTCTTCGATAAACTTTCGCGTTTCCTCTTTTAATGTCCGAACTGTCCCAGTTAATTGAGCTGTATTCGCAATCACATTGTAAGGATTTTCGGCAACAAAATTACAAACGGACACGACTGCGGAATCCAGTGGGTCTACCTTCCTACTGACAATGTGCTGCAAGCTATTAATGAGCTGTGCACCAATTGCTATACTATCCTTCGTCTCATGAGGAGCAGCACCATGTCCTCCAGAACCTTGAATCATGATATCAAAATTATCAGCAGCGGCCTGCAGGGCACCAGAACGATAAGAAATCACTCCCAATGGCTGCTGCGCCTGTAAATGTGTGCCAAAAATAACATCCACACCCTCTAAGCAACCATCCTCTATCATGGCAATTGCTCCGCCTGGCGGCAATTCTTCCGCGTGTTGATGGAGAAAAACAACCGTTCCTGCCAGTTCTTCTTTCATCCCATTTAATACTTTAGCAAGACCCAGTAATGTAGCTGTATGCCCATCATGTCCACAGGCATGCATGACACCATCATGCTTAGATTTAAATGGTACATCCGCCTCCTCCTGAATGGGCAACGCATCAAAATCTGCTCGTAAAGCAACAGTTGGCCCGGGTTTAGCTCCCTGCAAATACGCAACGACTCCATTTCCACCAACATGCCTACGAACCTTATGCCCCAATTGCGCATGATAATCTGCGATGTAAGCGGCAGTATTGGTCTCTTGAAAAGATAATTCAGGATACTGGTGTAGGTAGCGGCGTACCTCTACCATTTCCTCATAAATAGCATCAAGCCCGCAATATAACTTCTCCATTTACATTCCCCCTTGTATATGATGTTTAATAATGCAGTAACTTCTCTAAACCATTTTTTCTTATAAGATAAGAAAGTATAAAATGAGGTGCTTGGAGATAACGAAATAACCGAATAGCCACGTCCGGCGCATGAGCCCAGCAACTAGGTGACTTTAGAAATGCGCCCTACGATAAGGCATCATCGGTTCGTCACAAAGAGGAAGACCGACTAAAAACGGGCTTGCTGTTTTTAGTGGCATGATTCCTTTATCTTTAGTTGATTCGTTCCATTCACTACGTTGCTAAACGGGCGCCCCGCGCCTTTGTTCCACTATAGGAAAGTATAAGATTTTTTTGGTTTATAGTATAAGAAAAACAAAGTCTTCCGCCATAAGACTTGGCGACAAGCCAAGTTTTTCTAATATCAAGTATAAATCAAAAACGCTTATTTTAGAATATTCAACTATAAAACTCTTCTTGCAACAATAGTTGTAAAATCCACTGAAACCATCTTACAAATGAAGACACCCTTTATAAAGTGAATCTTCCATCAGTGGGGTTTTTTATCCCCCACTGATTGTTAGTAGCCCAAGGGTATGACCTAAAGGCCTCTTACAAAACAGGGCATTTAGGTGCTGTTATCCCCTACTTAGGCTTGTTGTGAAGTGGGAGCCTTACAGCACCTTATCTACGGGATAAAAATAAATGAATAAACAAGGTCCAAGATTGGTGCCTTGTTTATTCAGTCTGATAATACTTTTCTACTGTTTTCGATACTGACAAAATAGATGAGAAGTAGTTAGGAAAATTTAATGACATTCTCATCCTTTATTATCTTAGATAACACCTTGTGAAATCATTGCTGCCGCAACTTTCTTGAATCCGGAAATATTAGCTCCCAGTACTAAATTCCTCGGCTGTCCATATTCTTCCGCAGCTTGAATAGATGCTTGATAAATATTTTGCATGATCTGATGCAATTTTCCATCAACTTCTTCAAAACTCCAAGCAATCCGTGCGCTATTTTGTGCCATTTCCAAAGCCGATACAGCTACTCCGCCCGCATTTGCTGCCTTAGCTGGAGCAAACAAAACTTGATGGCTCATAAAAATCTCTATTGCTTCTAAAGTAGATGGCATATTCGCGCCTTCTCCTACTGCTTTTACTCCATTGGCAACTAGTTGTTTAGCTGCTTCATTATCTATTTCATTTTGCGTCGCACATGGAAGAGCAATATCACATGGAAGCGACCAAATTCCAGAACAGCCTTCATGAAAAGTTGCTTGCGGATGCTCATTTACATATTCACTGATTCGACAATTCCCCTCTTCTTTAAGACGCTTAACAGTTGTAAGGTTAATGCCACCTTCATCATAAATATATCCGTTCGAATCACTGCAAGCAATCACCTTTGCCCCTAGTTGGGTCATCTTTTCCATCGCGTAAATGGAAACATTGCCTGAACCAGAAACAATTGCCGTACATCCGTCAATAGTTAAACCGTTATCCTTCAGCATGGCATCCATAAAATAAGCCGTTCCATATCCGGTTGCTTCTTTACGACCTAAGCTACCTCCATAGCCTACTCCTTTTCCAGTCAACACACCAGCTTGGTAACCTCCACGCATTTTTTTATACTGACCAAACATATAGCCTATCTCCCTGGCACCTACACCAATATCTCCAGCTGGTACATCCTGGTCGGGTCCAATATAATTACTGAGCTCTGTCATAAAGCTTTGCGTAAAGCGCATGATTTCTGCATCTGATTTCCCTTTCGGATCAAAATCCGCTCCACCTTTTGCACCACCAATTGGTTGACCAGTTAAAGCATTTTTAAAAATTTGTTCGAATCCTAAAAATTTAATAATACTTTCATTAACAGATGGATGAAAGCGTATTCCACCCTTATAAGGTCCGAGAGCACTATTAAATTGGACTCGATAACCACGATTCACCTGAATTTTCCCTTCATCATCGAGCCAAGGTACACGAAACGAAATCATTCTTTCCGGTTCAACGATACGTTCAAGGATAGACTGTTTCATATACTCTGGATGTTTCTCTAAAACTGGTATCAAAGAGGCAAATACTTCTTTAACAGCTTGTTGAAACTCTACCTGATGAGGGTTACGTGCTTTAACCGTTTCATAGACCGATTCTACATATTCATTTGCTTTTTGCACATACGTGAATTCCATTTTGTCCACTGTTTTCATTCAAGTCATTCCCTTATGCGTCATAAATTTTCAAAATATAGTAGATTTCCTTATAAGGAATATTTTATAATTAAACAAAGCATCGAATCAATATAAAGAAACGATAAAATCAATGCGTTATATGCATGGATGAGGAGATGGACTTAAAATGGAACTGAGGCAAATACGTTATTTCATGGAAGTAGCTTCAAGAGAACACGTTACAGAAGCTGCAACAGCGCTGCATGTTGCCCAATCTTCTGTCAGCAGACAAATTGCTAATTTAGAAGCTGAGTTAGGTGCGGATTTATTTGTCAGAGAAAGCAGACAAATAAAATTGACTCCAATCGGTAGAATTTTTCATGAACGAATGAAGCAGGCTATGAACGTTATTAATCATGCCACAAGAGAAGTGGAAGAATATTTAGATCCAAAAAAAGGTACCATTCGTATCGCCTACCCAATTAGTCTTGCAGCTTATACATTACCCACAGTCATTCATGCATTTCGAACAGAGTATCCGGAAGCGAAATTCCAACTTAAACAGGCACTCTATCCTGAGTTAATGCATGGAATTATAGATGGCGACTTTAATTTAGCGTTAATTGGACCATTACCTAAGGAAAATAAAAAGTTTCATCGGAAGGCTTTATTTACAGAAAAAATGGTAGCACTGTTACCACTACATCACCCGTTAGCGAACAAGACTTCTATTCGACTTAGGGAATTAAAGGATGAGCCGTTTATTGTTTTGCCAGAGGGATTTGTATTAAGGGATATAGTAGAACATGCTTGCCACGCACATGGGTTTTCTCCCGCGATTGGCTTTGAGGGGGATGATACAGACGCTTTAAAAGGCTTAGTTTCTGCTGGTCTTGGAATCGCTCTGATGCCAGAAGTTACATTAATTGATAATACACCGCGTTCAACAGTTACCATTCCATTATCCGAAAATAATATTACTCGAACAGTTGGTGTCATCACTCCGACGCAGCGACAATTATTGCCAACGGAAGAAATTTTTTATCAATTTTTACTGCAATTCTTTTCCAGGTTAAACTTCTTTAGTCATTAATTTCTATCCATTCTCGTAAACGAACAAAGGCGCGGGGCGCCCGTTTAGCAACGTAGCGAATGGAACGAATCAACTAAAGATTTAGGAATCATGCCACTAAAAACAGGGGTATGCCCACGCCTGAGCGGCAAGCCCGTTTTTAGTCGGCCTTCCCCTTAGCGACGAACCGATGATGACTTATCGTAGGGCGCATTTCTAAAGTCGCCTAGTTGCTGGGCTCATGCGCTGGACGTGACTATTCGGTTATTTCATTATCCATAAGCATCTAAGTTTATACTTTCTTATTCTTTAAAAAAGGCAGCCTCCCACGAAAAGCATCCTGCTCTATCGGAAGGCTGTTTGGATTGTCATCTTTTTATATAAAGTGAATCACCAATCAGCAGGGGTTTTCATTCATCTGCCACGGCTTGTTAGTACCGTATTGGTATGACCTAAAGGTCTCTAAAAGAATTGGCATTTAGGTGCTGTTATCTCCCACTCAGACTTATTGCAGTACAGATTATCCTACTCCTGAAGCGGGAGTCTTACAATACTTTATATACGGAATAAAACGAAGCTTTTGTATGGAGTTGTTGCCCATTTCGAATATTTTTGGTTTTGGATCACGTCATTTGGTTACATAGCATCACGGTCATGCTATCTTCTATTCATATTCAATTTACTTGTTTTTCGCTATTCCAATACATTTTACGTAAGCGAAACTTCTGTAATTTCCCTGTTGCCGTCTTTGGTAACTCGTTTACAAATTCTACTTTTTTTGGCGCTTTAAAATGTGCCATATTGTCGCGACAATACGTGATCACATCCTCTTCTGTAACACGATAATTCTCCTTTAAAACGATAATTGCTAATGGAACCTCTCCCCATTTATCATCTGGCACCGCAATGACAGCTGCTTCTAACACAGCTGGATGCTTATACAAGATTCCTTCAATTTCTGTAGATGAAATATTTTCACCTCCAGAGATAATGATATCTTTTGCTCGATCACGTATTTCAATATAACCATCAGGATGGATAACAGCTAAATCACCTGTATGAAACCAGCCATCTCTAAATGCTGCTTGCGTCTGCTCCCTATCTTTATAATACCCTTTCATAACAACGTTTCCTCTTGTTACAATTTCCCCAAGCTCTTCCCCGTTCCATGCAACTTCCTTACCATCCTGACTTACAACCTTCGTTTCTCCATTAAATACCATTTCAATCCCTTGCCTTGCCTTTAAGACAGCTTGTTTTTCCACCGACGCTTGATCAAATAAAGGCTTCCATTCATTGTATAGAATAAATGGCGATGTTTCTGTCATACCATACACATGCACAATATCCAAGCCTAGCAGATCCTGAGCCTGTTGAATTAACGCTGATGCTGGAGGAGAACCTGCTATAGCCATTCGTGGTTTTACCTGAATAGCAATTTCTTTTACTTTTGGCTCATTCACAAGCATATTAATTACTATAGGCGCGCCACATAGTAGCGTTATTTGCTGTTGTTCAAATAGGTCTAAAATCACTTTCGGTTCCACTTTTCGTAAGCAAACATGGACACCTCCAACAGCAGTAATTGCCCACACGCCACCCCAGCCATTCACATGAAACATTGGGAGCGTATGCAAATACACATCCTGATGTCGAACCCCTAAATGGAACATAAAATCGGCTGCATTCATATAATTACTGCGATGTGTTTGCATCACCCCTTTAGGCTTGGACGTTGTACCGCTTGTATAATTAATCGTTAATAACTGGTTTTCATCTAAATTAATAGGTGAAAATGACACAGAATCCACATGTTGAATAAAATCTTCATAATCTATTCCTTGAACCTTGCATTCATAACCAGGAACTGCTACAACTACAATCTCCTCCACATTCAAATTTGCCCGGATTTCTTGAATGGAAGAAGTAAATGCTGCATCCACAATTAACAACTTTGCATCACTATGATTAATAATATATTCCATATCTTGAGATGAAATTCGATAATTCAGAGGGACCATAACCGCACCCATTTGACAAATACCATAAAAACATTCCAGCATATAATGTGTATTTGGTAGCATAACCGCTACGTGCTCTCCCTCATTAATGCCTGCTTTCAACAAAGCCTGTGATAAGCGGTCGGTTCTTTCTCCAAACTGTGCATAGGTAAATGTTTTTTCTTCATCGATTACCGCTACTTTACTAGGATAGTATTTTATTGCTCTTCGTTTCCAATCGATAGGTGTAAGTGGATAATGCATCATCCTGCCCCTTTGTATGTAAAATTTTTCACTGCATAGAAACCCCATTACGCTGTCTTACCTTCATTTTCGCTTGCTCATATGCTGCTTCCAGTTCATCTACAATCGCATGAATAGGTTGTATTTCTTTAATTGGACCAATCCCTTGCCCTGCTCCCCAAATATCCTTCCAAGCCTTTGCATCGGTCTGGAGCTTATTAAAATCTATCTTCTGCTTCGTTTGTAAATTAGCGGGATCTAAACCTGCCTTCGCAATACTTGGGATAAGATAATTAGCGTTTACCCCGCTAAAAGCATCTGTATAAATAATATCTTCAATTGCAGATTCAACAATCATTTGCTTATACTCTTGTGATGCCGCGCTTTCTTCAGACGGAATAAACCGTGTTCCCATATAAACAAAATCTGCTCCAAGTATTTCCGAAGCTAAAATATCTTCTCCCTTTGACATTCCCCCTGCCAAAATGATTGGACCAGAAAAGAATGATCTTACCTCATGAATAAATGAAATCGGATTTAATTCACCTGCGTGACCACCTGCTCCACTTGCTACTAATACAAGCCCATCTGCACCTTTCTCGATCGCTTTTTTTGCAAACTTTATATTGATAACATCTGAAAAAACAAGCCCACCGTATTCATGCGCAATCTTCACGACCGGACTAGGGTCCCCCAAAGAAGTAATTACAATTGGCGGCTTATATTTTTCAATTAACTGTAAATCCTCTGTATACCGCTTGTTCGAGCGGTGAGTAATAAAATTAATTCCCCAGGGCGCAATTTGCTGCTTTGGATCGTTCTTTTTCATTTCATCCAATTCGCTAGTAATCTGCTCCATCCATTGTTCCAATATTTCTTTCGTTCTTGCATTTAAAGCTGGAAATGTTCCTACAATGCCTGCTGCACAAGCCTCTGTCACCATTTTTGGATTGGAAACTAAAAACATTGGTGCCATGATGACTGGCAAACGCATAGATTCCTTCATTTGGTTCATTGTTTCATTGGAATTGTTCATATGCTCTAATACCCCTTTGTCTCGTTTTATTTTTGCTAAACGTAATCGTTTTCAAATTACGTAAAACACAACTTTCTTTTGACTAAATCCCACGTATAATTACTGATAATTCTAATAATTATTCCAATAATTGTCAAGTCTCGTCTGTTAATGAAATCCAGCTTCAGACTAAAATAGCTTTTATTTCTGCTTTTAAATACGTACACCAATTTATTTTTTTGACAATTAATCTCTCCATTTATTGAGGGAGGGTTCTCTTAGGATATACAGAGTTTGGAATCAGATCTAGTTCAATCTTCCACTTATCTTCCTATATGCCAACTATCAACGTTGAAAGGTTGAACTTATTACCAGTTATATAAGCGGTAAATTGTGAACTCCGGCGAAAAAGTTGTGAACTTCAAGCAACCTACTTGTAAACTCCGGCGAATTGCTCGTGAACTTCGGCGATTTTCCAGTAAACTCCTGCAATTCCTCTATAAATTCGTAGACTGATCTATCTCACTTCAAGAACAAAAGCCTCTTCACTGTTTCGTAAGGGAAAGTCTTTAGGAGATGTTATACGGTAAAAAAAGTGTGAGTCAATATCCCTTGATACCGGCGTCTTGGTTCGTGAATCATACCTGCAGAGGCTACTACGATTCTATCTTTTAACATTCTTTTAACATTCTTTTAACATTCTTTTAACATTAAATAGCAAGGAGCTAAGCAAAAGTGCTCATTAGAGAGAACTCTGATGAGATACAGGAACCAAGCAATAAGAGAAAATGATGACGAGCAATCGTGTGGAGGAGTTCAAAGTTTTCGACCATTTGAACGCTTAAGTTGAATGTAGCATGCCACTTTATAAACTGCCATTCACGGTTAGAAAATGTATAAAGAAAAACCGAAGCTCATTATCACTTCGGTTATATATGAAATGGCTTAATTACTTTGTAATGCTATCGACATTCTATCTATATCTTCTGCAAATATGCGATCGTTCGTAATACTCGGTACAATGTCTCGATATTTCTCCCATTTCTCTCTTAGCTTAGGAGCCATTTTATCAATTCCTCTATATTCTACAGCCTGAAGAGCACATATACATTCGATAGCGATCACTTTCCTCATATTGTGAATGATCATATTGGCGTGTCTGGCTCCAATCGTCCCCATGCTTACATGGTCTTCCTGATTTGCAGAAGATGGTATAGAATCTACACTAGCTGGATGGGCTAATGTTTTATTTTCAGACACAAGCGATGCAGCCACATATTGCATAATCATTGCTCCAGATTGCAACCCTGGCGAAGGACTTAAAAACGCAGGTAAATCATTTAACTGTGGATTGACTAATCGTTCAATTCTGCGTTCAGAAATATTTGCAAGCTCTGCAACCGCAATCTTTAAAAAATCCATTGCTAATGCAATTGGTTGACCATGGAAATTACCACCAGAAATAATTTGCTTCCCTTCTTGCAAAATTAACGGGTTATCTGTCGCTGCATTAATTTCAATTTCCAGCTTTTCCTTCACATAGTCAAGCGCTTGCCATGAAGCACCATGAACTTGCGGGATGCATCTTAATGAATAAGCATCCTGCACCCGCTTTTGGCCTTGATGAGTAATAAGTCCACTCCCTTGAAGCCACATTTTCATACGCTTCGCTACAGCTATTTGCTGTGGATAACCGCGCGCTTCATGTACAGCTGGATGAAAGGCATCAATAATGCCTTGCAAGCCCTCCATGGTCATCGCGGCAATCCATTCACTATCATAAGCTAATTTTTCTGCTTCGATATAGCTAATTATTCCTACAGCAACCATTGCCTGTGTACCATTAATCAAGGCAAGGCCTTCCTTAGATTGTAACGTAATTGGAGTTATTTCTTTTTGCGAAAATACCGTTTTTGTATCAACTATTTCTCCATGCTCTCCAAACACTTTTCCTTCCCCAATCATGACTAAAGCCAAATGAGCTAAAGGTGCTAAATCCCCCGATGCTCCTAAAGATCCTTGTTGCGGAATAACAGGATGTACCTGTTTGTTAATAAGTTCAGCTAGCAATTTGACCAACTCTGGTCGAACTCCAGAAAAACCTTTAATCAATGCATTTAATCGTAGCAGCAACATAGCTCGTGCAATTGTTTCTGAAAATGGCTCCCCGACGCCACATGCATGAGAACGGATTAAGTTAAGCTGTAAATCTCTGACGTCCCCATTATCAATTATGACATCACTAAATTTTCCAAAACCTGTATTTATTCCATATACCGTTTCATGATTCATTACTATTTGATTAACACCTTCACGACTTGCTTTTACTTTTTCCATACTTTCATTGGATATGGTTACCTTTTCCAGATTAAGGCAGACACGCCTTACTTCATCAATGGTTAACGAATGACCAGTTAATTCAATCATCTAAATTCCCCCTTTTTCATCTATCTCCTATCCATTAGGTAATGTATAGCAACCCCAAAAATGCAAGTGCGTTAGCATCCCAAAAAGCGTTCTAGCATAAAGGCTCTCGACGGTGCTGAAGTCGCATCTTCTATGGCCTTGGGCAGAAGATTTCAAAACCACCTCATGTTAAAAGGAAACGTTTCTCTCATAAACACAAAAAAAGAAGGTAATAATGGCATACAAAATAGCCATCATCACCTCCTATTTTCTACCAACTCTAGGTAATGATTAAATATGATTGATTCCTAAACCAATTGCTTCATGCTCTAACCCTTTTATTGGTGCACCAATTGTTCCATAGAAAGCCACAGCTAACCATTCACCTTCCCGCTTGTGAAGGTATGGCTCTCCACGAACAACAGCAAAACGCAAGCCAACGGTGCGCATCATTTCTCCAAGCGCCCACTGTCCTCTTGTAACACCTTCAAGCGCTTCCAAAATGGCATGGTATAATGCGTGGGTTTCGCGATACACTTTTTCTTCAATAAGACCGCTCCGTTTGACAGCAGTTTCGACAGCGGATATAACCTTTTGCAAATCCATGGAGCCTACCTTTCCTTCACAAACTTGAACAGCTTCAAAGGTAGGTGCAAAAAAGGAACGCTCTTCCTCTTCAAGCATAACTAGTAAAGTCGCAATCTTTCCAATACGTAATTGATTGTTCATCTTATTTGCTCCTAAATGCGAAACAGTTTCTAATCACTAATCACTATTTAACTACTCCTAGTATACGTACTGCTAAAAACATTCGTCAACATTGTGAATATTATCTGTAACTCGAATTATAACGACTTCAGGCCTCTGTCCCTACTGCTTCTGATTTTGTATCTCTACTTCCATTTTTTCTTCATAATACCTTTATTAACTCGTTACTAAATGCCTGTGTTCAACAACAATTTGCCCATTTTTAATCACTGTATCTACATGATTCATCCCATATTGATATGAAAGGGTTAAGTAATTAGGGACATCAAATATTGTCAGATCCGCTTTTTTACCGACTTCAAGACTGCCAACTTCATGAGCACTACCAATGGCATGCGCAGCATTCATGGTCGTCGCTGTTATGACTTCCTCAGGTGTCATTCCCATCTTTAAACAGCCTAAATTCATAATGAATTGCAACGACAGGGTAGGTGAAGACCCTGGATTGGCATCTGTCGATAACGCAACAGCAACGCCGCTATCAATCATTTTCCGTGCTTGAGCAAATTCAGCCATTAGAAAGAATGCAGTACCTGGAAGTAGCACGCCAACAACATCTTTTTCTGCCATTTGCTGAATTCCCGCTTCGGACGCTTTTAGTAAATGATCGGCAGAAATAGCACCAACTTCTGCAGCTAATTCAGCCCCGCCATATGGTTCAATTTCATCAGCATGAATTTTAGGGATAAGCCCGTATTGTTTACCAGCTTCTAAAATGCGCCTTGATTGTTCAGGCGTAAATACTCCACGCTCACAGAACACATCATTAAATTTAGCTAAATGACGTTCAGCTACTTTTGGAAGCATCTCGTTGATTACTTTATCAACAAACTCCTCTGGCTGATCCTTTTCTGAGATTGGAACCGCATGTGCTCCCATAAATGTTGATACAATATCCACCACATGATCCTGATTTAACTTTTCTGCTACTTCAAGTTGCTTTATTTCGTGCTCTGTAGTGAGTCCATAACCACTTTTCGCTTCCACTGTTGTTACACCGTTTAGCAAAAATGTGTCCAATCTCTTTTTCGATTCTTGATATAGTTGCTCAAAGCTAGCTTTTTGCGTTGCCTCCGTTGTTGCATGAATACCGCCGCCAGCATTCATAATATCCATATACGTTTTCCCTTTTAATCGCATTGCATATTCATTCTCTCTCGTGCCAGCATGAACGAGATGCGTATGTGGATCAATTAGACCAGGAGTAACCGTTTTTCCTTTTGCATTAACTTCTTTCGCAATAACAACTATTTCAGGATAAGCATTTCTTATCTCTGCTTCTGACCCTACGGCGATAATTTTACCATCCTTTGCTAGTACGCTTCCATTTTCAATCAAGCCTATGTTTTGCATCGCTTCTCTCTTAGCGGGTTTTTCCGAATGACCTTGCATTGTAATCAGTTGTGCCGCGTTTTTTACAAATACCGTATTTGACATGTATAACGCTCCTTTATTCCAAAAATTCGTTCAAAATCTATGAAGTTAATTAGAAATGATAATAAGGTACGTTTTTATAAGTAAAAAGTGTTATAAAGTGAACCTTCCAGCAGTGGGGGTTTGTAGTCCAAGGGTATGGCCTAAAGACCGCTTACGAAATAGGGCATTTAGGTGCTGTTATCTCCCACATAGACTTGTTGTATTATAGATTCGCCAATTCTTGAAATGGGAGTCTTACAGCACCTTATATGCGGGATAATTCATCGTGTCATTTCCTAGACTATTAAAAAGCTATTTAACTAAAGCATTGGTATATGAATCCCTTTTTCTTTCGCTGTCTTTTCAGCAAGTTCATAGCCCGCATCAACATGACGGACGACTCCCATTCCAGGGTCTGTCGTTAATACCCGTTCTAGTCTTTTTTCAGCGTCCTTTGTTCCATCAGCAACAATAACCATACCTGCGTGTAGCGAATACCCCATGCCAACGCCTCCGCCATGATGCACACTTACCCAGCTAGCTCCTCCAACACTATTAATCAATGCATTTAAAATCGGCCAATCCGCCACCGCATCACTACCATCCTTCATAGATTCTGTCTCCCGATTTGGTGATGCTACAGAACCCGAATCTAAATGATCCCGACCGATTACGATTGGTGCTTTTAAATCTCCATTTGCAACCATGTTATTAATAATTTTTCCAAACCGCGCTCGTTCACCATAGCCAAGCCAACAAATACGAGAAGGAAGACCTTGAAATTGAATTTTGTCTTTCGCCATTCGAATCCATTTACAAAGTGATTCATTATAACTAAATTCTCGTAAAATAACTTCATCTGTTTTATAAATATCCTCTGGATCCCCAGACAATGCTACCCAACGAAATGGACCCTTACCTTCACAAAATTGAGGCCGAATATAAGCTGGTACAAAACCTGGGAAATTGAAGGCATTTTCTATCCCTTCATCTTTAGCAACTTGGCGAATGTTATTTCCATAATCAAAAGTAATTGCGCCTTGTTGTTGCATATCCAACATGGCTTGCACATGTTTTGCAATACTTTGTTTAGCTTGCGCAACGTAGTTTTCTGGATTGCTGTTCCGCAATGCAGTTGCTTTCTCTAGTGTCATAGCAACTGGTACATAGCCGTGAAGCGGATCATGAGCTGAAGTTTGGTCTGTTAAAACGTCTGGTACAAATCCTTTTTCCAACATAACCGGTAGAATCTCCGCAGCATTCCCTAACAATCCAATGGAAAGTGATTTCCCCTCCATTTTTGCTTCCTTTGCAAGCTGTATTGCTTCATCTAGACTCTCCGTGGAGGTGTCTAAGTACTTCGTCTCTAATCGACGTTTTATTCGTACTGGATCCACTTCGATGGCGATACAAACTCCTTCATTCAAAGTGACTGCTAGAGGCTGAGCCCCACCCATACCACCAAGTCCTGCAGTTACTGTAATTGTTCCTTGTAGCGTTCCAGAAAAATGCTGTCTCGCGCATTCAGCAAAAGTTTCATATGTTCCTTGCACGATTCCTTGACTACCAATATAAATCCAACTTCCAGCTGTCATTTGCCCATACATCATTAATCCCTTTTGATCGAGCTCATGAAAATGAGCCCAGTTGGCCCATTTAGGAACTAAATTAGAATTGGCAATCAATACTCTTGGAGCATCTTTATGCGTGCGAAATACTGCAACTGGCTTTCCCGATTGGATTAATAAAGTTTCATCATCTTCTAATTGTTTCAACTCATGAACAATCGCTTGATAACATTCCCAGTTTCTAGCCGCTTTTCCAATTCCCCCATAAACAACTAATTCCTCTGGATTTTCTGCTACTTCTGGACTTAGATTATTGTTCAGCATTCGTAAAGCCGCTTCTTGTAACCACCCTTTTGTATGGAGCTGTGTTCCTTTATATTGCTCTATATTGATTGCAGACTTAGCTTGCATATATAACTGCCTCCTTATGTTAAAATTTATTTATTCAAAAGCTAAATGGTGCTCATCCATCAGTTGTGCAGGTAATGCAGTTTTACTTAGGGGACTTTTATTTGTCTATATTTCCTCTCTTTTTGTAAGCCCTTGCATAAATTCTGCTATATAATAAGCTGCTAGTTTCGTAGTCTTGCCATTTTCATCTAACACCGGATTCGTCTCGGAAATATCAAAACTTAGCAATCTTTCCTTTCCCGCTATATAACGAATCAGACTACGTACTAGCTTCGCATCTAAGCCAAACGGAGATGGCGCACTTACCCCAGGTGCTTCTGCAGCTTTTATAGCATCCATACAAAGCGTCAAAATGAGATAATCAAATTCACTGGCGAATTTATCAATCACCTGAAATGTATGTGTGCTATTTTGAACTTCCTCCTCCGTCAAATAAGTACATCCATACTCATCTGCTGTTTGAAAAAGGCTTCGTGTATTGCCAAATGGCTGAATCCCTAAACATAAGTAACCGGCATATTGATCCTGTTGTAAAACTTGTCTAAACATTGTTCCAGAAGAAGGAATAGCTTCATCTCGTAAATCAAAATGGGCGTCAATATTAATTATTCCTAATGTAGCATTTGAAGGAATAAATTGGCGCACTCCTAAATAGTGTCCGTAAAACGTTTCATGCCCGCCCCCTAAGATAATCGGTACATATCGCTCATCTAGCATTTTAGATACACAAGTGCCTAATACTTGCTGAGCTTCTTCCATCTTGTGTTCTAAACAAGTTACATTTCCAACATCAACTACCTGATCAATCGCTAAATAAAAAGGCAGACTGGATAAACGTTTTCTTATTTCATTCGGCCCTTTCGCGGCTCCAATTCTTCCTTTATTCCGCCGCACACCTTCATCACACTCAAAGCCAATTAATCCAACTGAGAGGCCCTTTTTTACTTCCGGCAAACGGTCAACATGTTTCTCCTTAATTACTTGGTGCACTCGATAGCTATCAACTTCTTCTAGACTATCTATTCTTCCTGTCCATATATCTTTATTAAGTTCTTTATAAATAACAACCACCTCTAAAAGGGCATATTTTTTCGAAAATACAAACTTCCTTTAATTTTTATTTTAAATAGGATAATATATAATTACAAATACATATTATCTATATATTTATAGCTTGAATTGATAAATGCTTTTTGTGATAGGGCAAAACTAATAGCAGTCTCGCTTAAATAAAACTTTCATTTTTCGGAAAATATAGGATAAAAAAAGCGATTGGTTCGGAATAATTTACATCAAATCGGAGGACTAAATATGGATTTCAGACAGTTAATCTATTTTATTACAGTTGTTGAGCATGGAACGTTTACAAAAGCTGCAACTGCTTTGCATGTTTCCCAACCATCATTAAGCGCTTCGATAAAAAAATTGGAAATAAATACAGGTCTGCAATTACTAAAAAGAAATACAAGGAGTCTGGAAGTTACCAAAGAAGGATATATTGTTTATCAAGAAGCCAAAAAACTATTTCATCATTACAACCATGTTAACAAAGAAATACAGCGCTTAAAACAACATGGACCACAGGAGCTTTCCATTGGCTTAATTGAATCAGCCAATTTTTGGGTACCAAAGATACTCCAGCGATTTAGAAAAACGTACCCTCAAGCAAAAATTAAGCTGCACGAGGTCTTAAGCCTTACTGATGTGGAAAAATCCTTACATCATTTTGATATTCACCTTGCGATAACAAATCAATATGTAAAGAGTCACGATATCGAAGCCACTCCCATTTATGAAGAACAATTAGTTGCCATTCTACCTAGGAAGCATCGATTATTGCAAAAGCAAACAGCCTTAGAAATGAAGGATTTTCAAGACGAAGCATTTATTATTTGCAAAGAAGGATTTCAAACACGCGCGGATATTTTAAATGCGTTTAATAAAGCTGGTATCACTCCTGCTTTTGCTTTTGAAATTGAACGATTTGAAACGGCTTGTCGGCTCGTTGATGAGGGTTTAGGAATTACTATTCTACCAGAAACCTATGTAAAGCATGAAATCAATGGTACCTATCAGATCAAATCGATATCTGATTCCAACATCTCACGTCATGTTTACATCGCATATGAAAAAAATCATTATTTACCGCCCATCGTAGTACATTTTATCGACTTAATTAAGAACTTTTTCTCTGAATCAGATTAGCAATTTTCCCCATACTATCAGCATCTTATCTACAACTTGTATAGTTGAGTAAACTTGGTTACTTTGTCTAACGTAAGCGTAAAATTTCATACCACCACTCTAATAACTTAGTTTGCTCATCCGCTAACGGAAAGCTATCTAACGAGAAAATAAAAGGTAAATGGCTGAATGAAGGCGTATATAAAAAACGATACGCCATAAGCACTTAATCAAATTTTTTCCAAATTAAAACGACCAGTTCCTAAAAAAGAACTGGTCGACTGGATTATTTGCTTTACAGGCCACAATTGCCGTATTTGTAATAAAAAGTTTTAAACCACCACTTCGCCAAGTGGGTGTTTGCAGAAGCTGTTCTGTCTTCCGCTCAAAGACGGCACGACATTAAAACTCCGATATAAAACTCCCTATTCCTTCATTAGAGGTTAAAACTTAATGAAATACGTACATTGCAGCTTGTAAATTTATTATACCACCATCCAATAAAAATTCAATAAGAAAGGTAACTAATGAAGCTATTTCTACATAGAAGCACACTTGTCTTTCATAAGCTGTTCACATTTGTACATATGTGCATTCATACACTAAAAAAAAGGAACCAGAATTTATTTTCTTACTCTGGCAAGCCTCGCCCCATCTCATTTTAACAAGTGTTTTCGCCAATCGCACATCAGAAAATAATGCTCCCATAACTCTTGTTCTAAATCTTTGTATTTTTCTTTTTTGCCCTATCTTCAAGCTGTGACTTCGGACGTTGATCTTTTTCATCCTCCGTCAAGCCTTGAGGGTTTACACTGCTTTGAATACGTTTCTTACTATATGGATTATTTTCACTTTTCATAGACCACACCTCCATACATTATTGTGATCTAGTAGTCCATTTCATATGCAGCTTTTTTGCTTTATATGGACAATACACAAAGGCGGGTCATTTAGGAAAGATAGATGCGTTTACGTTGATGCGATTTCTTCTTCTTAGGCGGTGTATAGCCATGCTGAAAAATCTTGCCACTTTGAATCTGGTAAGCTGTCAATAACCCCTCGATCGTATGTTGTCCACTTTCGTGTAACGCTTTTGAAAGAAGCTTCGCTGCTACACGTGCGTCTTCTAAAGCGTGGTGATGATCGAAAGGAATTTGATGGTATGCTGCCAAAGTATCTAACTTGTAATTATGTAATTGTGGCCATAGTTGTTTCGAAAGCATCACTGTGCAAAGATAACCCAGATCTGGATAAGCTAATTGAAAATGATCTAATGTATGTCTTAAGACACTCATATCAAAGCTAGCATTGTGTGCAATAACCATGCCTTGCTGTAAATATGTTTGGAGGACTGGCCAAATATCAGAAAACGTTGGAGCATATCGGACATGCTCTGGCGTAATACCATGTATTTGCATATTCATTGTTCGAAAATCTGTAAGTGGATTGATTAAGCTATAATATTCATCTACTATTTGTAGTCCATTAGAGACGACAATACCAACTGCGCAAGGGCTTGTCCGTTTTTCATTTGCAGTTTCAAAATCAATCGATACGAATGTCATTTATTCACCACTTTCTATGATTGAAATCTTGTAGTTCATATTAGAAAAAAGGTAAAAGTCTAGGAGCTTTTGAAACCCAAGTGGAACAAAGGCGCGGGGCGCCCGTTTAGCAACATAGCGAATGGAACGAATCAACTAAGATAAAGGAATCACGGTGAGGCGACGAACCGATGAGGCCTTATCGTAGGGCGCATTTCTAAAGTCGCATCGTTGCTGGGCTCATGAGCTGGACGTGACTATTCGGTTATTTCATTATCCATAAGCACCTAAGTTTATACTTTCTTATTCTGTTAAAAAATCCGTTTTACGAGATCTCTAATATATCCCACGCTGTTATAATTCCTAATAAACGGGAAGAAGGTTCCCCATCCGTTGTTATAAGTAACGCTTCTAAACGCTTACCTCTACTTGTGTGCTCTTTAAATAATTCAATGGCCTCATACAGCGTTGTATCTTGAGCAATAAATCGGGAATTTTCATTGTTTTCAAAAGGTAGAATATCCTTTAATTGATAGGTACTTTCAAGAGTTTCCTCGCGCTGGCCAATACTTGCCAGCCAATTGGTAATTCCTTTTTGTGTAAGTAACCCCAGGTACGTCTTGCTTTCATAAATAGGAAACTTAGATAGTTTCTTTTCATGGATTACTTTTAATAATTTACTTAATTCGTTATCACTTTGAAAGCAATACACATACTTCTCAAACGTTGGAGTAACGAGCTTAGGTTTTCGCAGTTCCTCTTCAATAGCCTCTATTTTTTCAACAATTTCATCGTGTGGTTCTGCTATTGCATAGGACATGTCCACTTTATTATGAACGATTGCATTGCGAAGCTCCGCAAATTCAAGCAGCTCATCACTATATTGACGTACTAATGCGTTTGAATTTCGTAAAATCTTTACTGCCTTGGAAAAGCTAGCATCTTTCTTATGTATCATTAACGAACGAAGCATTTTTTCTATTCGATTAAAAGAGGTTAAAAACCGTTCTGAGTTTTTGTACATATGTCCCTTCTCCCAACATGAAATACGACTTTATTTTTATTGTATCCATTATCAAACGAATTAAAAAGACGGACAACCCAAATCTCCATTAACCAGCAGCCCATATATAATCAGTTCGTTTTAAGCATGCCTGTTTGTGCTAATGCTCGAATTTTATCCACGATCGCCTGCTCCCCATTCGTTTGATAAGCGATCTGCTCATCAGCAAATGGAGCTAAACGATCATGGTAATCAATCATCACCGCATAAGCAGCATACTGAAACATGGAAATATCATTTGCATCATTTCCAAAAGCAATATAGCTGTTCTCAGTAATTCCTAATGTTTGTAAGGCATTCCATTTATGAATATGGTTAGGGCTTAAGTCAATTAAGCGTTCGTTACAATGTTCGTGAACCGTTATATCCAATTGTTGTAATTGATCGACAAATGTGACGTAATCATTCATGGTAACGATTAATACTTTCACTACAGATGACAATTGTTCAACTGAGACTTGCTGTGCCAATTTCCCTTGATCGATATTATTAACAATCGGGTGATCTATTGGTCCTGTATAGGCATAATTCCAATCACCATCAATGAGGAAGGTAGCTTCTTGCTCCTCTATTAATTGTAAAACCGTCTGGAGTTGATCTTTAGTAAATGTTCGTGCATACAATAACTTGCCGTTTTTATAAATTAATGACCCATTTCCGCCAATAAGTGTATAGGAATGAAAATCCTTCGGTAAAACGGGAAGCATATCCCTTATTGGTCTGGCAGATGCAAACATAACATCTTCCTTATTCAAATCTTTTAAACATTGGACAATACCATTAGAAAGAGGCTTTCCTTTAAAACAAATTGTTCCATCCAAATCAAACACAAATTTCATGGTTACACCTCGTCGGCCTATTTGTTGTAAAAAAGCTTGAAGCTTCTTATTCGTCTAGCTAAAATAGTGCATAAAGTAAGTATGGGAGACGAACCGATGATGCCTTATCGTAGGGCGCATTTCTAAGGTCGCATAGTTGCTGGGCTCATGCGCCGGACGTGACTAGTCGGTTATTTCGTTATCCACAAGCACCTCATTTTATAGTCCTATATAACGAAAAAAATATTGCATAGCTATATCATATCCCTAAGATACGACTTTAGCAATTAGCACAAATCATCCTAAAACAATAATTTTAGTTAACAAATAGCTTAAATTTATTGACAATATGCAAAGTTCTGCTATGCTGTAAACTATTATTCAGAAAAAACACAACGAATTTATCCATTTTGAAAGGAGAAAACCATGCAAGCTGATAAACAACTACTTCGAATTCCTGGACCTACACCTATTCCGCCTAGTGTCCAACGCGCAATGTCTCAACCAATGATTGGTCATCGCGGGCAAGAAATGAAGGAACTAATAAACACGGTAAAAGAAAAACTGAAGCCTATCTTCGGAACACAAGAAGATGTATTGATTTATACCGCAAGTGGTACTGCAGCACTGGAAACCGCGGTTATAAATGCCGTTCAGCCCGGAGATGAAGTACTCATTATTGTTACAGGAGCATTCGGCGATCGTTTTACTAAAATTTGTGATGAATATCACATGAAAGTACATAAATACGAGGTCACTTGGGGAGAGGGTGCTGAACCAGAACAATTGGCAGTTTTATTACAAAAATTACCCAACGTAAAAGCTGTATTTGCGACTTTTTGTGAAACTTCTACAGCCGTTTTAAACCCCATTAAAGAACTAGCTAAGGTAGTTCACCGTGAATCCGATGCATTATTCATTGTCGATGGGGTATCTTGTATTGGAGGAACCGAAACAAAGATGGATGAATGGGGGTTGGATATCGTTGTTACAGGCTCGCAAAAGGCGATGATGCTGCCAGCAGGGCTTGCCTTTATAGCTGCCAGTAACCGCGCATGGAAAGTCATTGAAGCAAATCCACATGCCAGATTTTACTTAGATATGCGAAAATATCGTGATAAGCTTCAAAAAGACTCAACCCCATTTACACCGGCTGTCTCTTTGTTACAAGGATTAAAACAAGCTTTAGCTTTAATGGACGCAGAAGGACTTCATTCTATTTACGAGCGCCATGAAACAATGAAAGTCATGACTCGAGCAGCCTTTAAAGCTTTATCTATTCCATTACTGACGGCAGATGTTCATGCTTCACCTACAGTTACTGCTGTAAAACCAGACGACTTTGCAGCTGAAGAATTAAGAAAAGTTGTCAAAACGAATTTTGGCTTAACCTTAGCTGGAGGGCAGCAACATTTAAAAGGGCAAATTTTTCGAATTGGTCATATGGGCTATTGTTCTCCAGCTGATATATTACAAGTAATAGGCATTATTGAAATTGGCCTCCAGCAAATTGGCAAAACAATTGATTTAGGTTTAGGAGTAAAAGCAGCGCAAACCGCTTATTTAGAAATGAAGCTTTGAAGCTATTATATTTCTGCTACCTATTAAAGTGACTATTTCTTATATATCTCATAAATACATTCGACAACGATTTTTATAGAGCTACTTATTTCTTCTAAGATGTAATCATATCTTGGAAGTTATCAATCTTTTTATTTGAGTTAATGAAGCACATCTATTGTAAAACGAATTCTATTGGGAGGAAGAGAGATGGGATTTAGAGTATTAATAGCAGATCCTTTGAGTGAAGAAGGAATTGCACCATTACTAGAATCAGACGATATTCATCTTGATTTAGGGACAGAATGGACAAATCAAGAACTGCTTGAACGAATCTCCGATTACGATGCACTATTAGTACGAAGTCAAACACAGGTAACCCGTGATCTTATTACGAAAGCAACGAATTTAAAAATCATTGGTAGAGCTGGTGTAGGTGTCGATAATATCGATTTAGATGCTGCTACAGAGCATGGAATCATTGTGATCAATGCACCGAACGGAAATACGAATTCCGCTGCTGAACACACGATGGCAATGATGATGGCTCTATCTAGAAAAATTCCACAAGCTTATCTGTCTCTCAAAAACAGACAATGGGACCGAAAAAAATATATCGGTATCGAACTAAAAAATAAGACATTAGGTATTATCGGACTTGGTCGAATTGGCGCAGAAGTTGCTTATCGAGCAAGGGGGCAGCGTATGAACATTATAGCTTACGATCCGTTTTTAAGTGAAGATCACGCAAATAAATTAGGAATTAAAAAAGGGAACATTGAAGACGTGTATCAGCATGCTGATTTTATTACCATTCATACACCGTTATTAAAAGAAACACGACATCTTTTAAACAAACAGGCTTTCGAAGCGATGAAAGATGGTGTTCAGATTATTAATTGCGCCCGAGGCGGAATTATCGATGAGGAAGCACTGTATGAAGCAATCCAAGCTAAAAAAGTAGCTGGAGCTGCTCTCGACGTGTTTGAAGAAGAGCCATTTTATGAGCACCAATTATTAGAATTACCTGAAGTAATTGCTACCCCTCACTTAGGTGCAAGTACGATTGAAGCACAGGAAAGTGTCGCTATTGATGTGAGTGAAGATGTAATCCGCTACGTGCATGGGGAGGCAGTTCGGAATCCGGTCAATCTGCCTTCCATCCCAAGAGAAGCTTTAAGTGAAATTGAACCCTATTTCCTCTTAGCAGAAAAACTTGGTCAGTTTCTTATACTTTTAGCAGATGAGCCCGTTGAACAGATAAATCTTTACTATTCTGGAGATGTGGCTAAAACAAAGATTGGTCCAATTACGCGAAATGCGGTAAAAGGGCTGTTAACTCGCCACTTGGGAGACCATGTGAATGATGTAAATGCACTTTATCTTGCGGAAAAAAGAGGCGTAACCATTCATGAAAACAAAACCTCTTCAACACAAGGCTTTACGAATTTAATTCGAGTCGAAATAGTTACCAAGTCAAAAAAGAGAAGTGTGGCTGGAACGTTGCTTAACGGGTTAGGGCCAAGAATTGTTAAAGTAGACCATTATAGCGTTGATGTAACACCAAAAGGTCATCTTCTAGTTATTCATCACCAAGATCAACCTGGTGTTATCGGTAAAATGGGTAGCTTCTTAGCTACAAAGCATATTAATATTGCAACTATGCAAGTAGATCGTGCGGATATTGGAGGCAACGCCATTATGGTGATGACTGTGGACCGGCATATTGAAAAGAATGTGCTGGAAGCTTTGAAGCAGCTAGAAGAAATTCATGATGCCATTTCTATAGATCTATAAAAGGTTTATTTAGATGGGCTGGGACATAAGCAAATACTATATAGCAAAGGCCGAACAATCTATTTATCATTGTTCGGCTTATTTGCACTATAGGAAAGTATAAGGTTTTTTTGGTTTATAGTATAAGAAAAACAAAGGCTTCCGCCATAAGACTTGGCGACAAGCCAAGTTTTTCTAACATTAAAAAATTTCTATCACCACTATGTCAAAATACTTCGCTTTCCTGCACGTTCTTCAGCTAGCGCTGTTTCCGCAGGAGTCTACATATTTTGACTACGCTAAAACTTGCGTATACACAATTAGCGGTTTATGGTTCGTTTTTTTAATCAGCTGTTTTAGTTATGTCTCGGCCGCATTTTTGGTTTGGAATGAATAAAAAGAATTTTATTAGACCTCTTTTGCTACTGTTTGCCGAAGAAAAATTCCCTTTAACTCTATTCCGCAACACCTTTAATCCGTCTAGTAAGATTCCCTAGTCGCTTTAATATATCTCGTTTATTATAAATCCCACTATTCATTATATTTTTTTAAAATTGACAATTTACCCATTTCTAATTAAAATAAATTTTATCGTTCTGAAAAATTGCATCGTCTGGAAAGGGGTTTCTTCATGACTGATATTCCTAAAAGAGAAATTAACATTTGGTGGGCACTAATACCTCTAGTCGTTATGATTGTTGCCATGGTGTTAACGATAGTCGTTTTCCAAGGAGAACCACACGTACCGCTTATTATAGGCACAGGAACCGCTGCACTTGTAGCCTGGAAGCAAGGATATACTTGGAAGCAAATGGAGGAAATGATGTTTCGGGGTATACGATTAGCACTTCCCGCTATCATTATTATTATGCTTGTTGGCTTAACCATTGGCGCATGGATTGGAGGCGGTATTGTGGCTACAATGATCTATTATGGGTTGAAAATTATATCGCCGTCTATATTTTTGGTAACGATTACAATTATTTGTGGTGTTGTTGCATTAACGGTTGGAAGCTCCTGGGCAACGATGGGAACCATTGGTGTTGCTGGGATGGGAATAGGCATGAGTATGGGTATACCAGCGCCTATGGTTGCAGGTGCGGTCATTTCAGGGTCTTATTTTGGAGACAAGATGTCCCCGTTATCGGATACCACGAATCTCGCCTCTGGTTTGACAAATACGGATTTATTCGTTCATATTAAACATATGCTGTATACAACAGTCCCTAGTTTAATCATTGCTTTGCTCGTTTTTGCATACATAGGGAAAGATTTCGGAAAAGATGCGATTGAAAACGAAAGGATTGCCCAAACGATTGCTGATATGCAGGCGAATTTTGTCATATCGCCATATCTGTTGCTAATTCCATTGCTTGTCATTGTGCTCGTTATGTTCAAAGTACCTGCTGTCCCAGCGATAGCAACTGGGATTGTAATGGGTTTTTTCTCACAAATATTTATCCAAGGAGATGCTTCATCCTACGCACTGCAAGTGTTACAAAATGGTTATACGATTAATACGAACAATGAAATGGTTTCGGAATTGTTTAATCGCGGTGGGTTAATGTCCATGATGTACACCGTGTCGATGACTATCGTTGCAATGGCATTTGGTGGTATTATGGAGTATTCTGGAATGCTAAAAGCGATGATGGATCAACTATTGAAGGTCGTAAAATCAACTGGGAATTTGATTGCTTCTACATTAGGAGCAGCCTTCTTAACAAATGCAACCTGCTCAGAGCAGTATATCTCTATCGTAGTCCCAGCTAGAATGTTTGCTACCGTATATAAAAAGAAAGGGTTACATTCAAAAAATTTATCACGTTCTTTAGAAGATGGAGGAACATTAACTTCTGTCTTTATTCCTTGGAATACATGTGGGGTATTTATTTACACAACATTGGAAGTACACGCATTTAGCTATGCACCTTACGCTATGTTAAATTTCACTGTTCCAATTGTTGCGCTTATTTATGCCTATACTGGATTCACCATTACTAAAATAGAAAAACCATCTCTCGCATTGCATTCCGAAAAAGCAAAAGATGCTAGCGGTTAAAATAAAGGGAATCTTCCATCAGTGGGGTTTTCATTCATCCTCCACGGCTTGTTAGTACCGTAATGGCATGACCTAAGGGACCTCTTACGAAACAGGGCATTTAGGTGCTGTTATCTCCCACTTAGACTTGTTGCAGTACAAATCATCCTATTCCTGAAGGCGAGGGCTTACAGCACCTTATATACAGGATAAACAGTAACACAAGAAGAGTGATTTGCTACACTGTCTATTACTTTAAATAACGCAGCGGCACAGTTAGAGCCCCAAGGGAAAGATGAATATATTACAAAAATTAACCGATTATATAAAGTAGGTGACTGCATGAATACATCCATCATTGCAACAGGAAAACTACCCTCAAAGGAGCAACCCTTTTATGTTCGCTTCTTAAACAAGCCAGATATCTTTGAGATTTTACATTTGCAAAATATGGTGAGGCAATCATTGGAAGTAGCTGATTTTCTTCAACCACTAACGGTTCAAGAGTACGAGCATATTTTAAATGGAAACGGCTCTATGATCGGAGTGTTTGTAGATGATAGGTTAATTGCTTTTCGAGCTATGCTGATTCCAGAAATGAATGACACGGAACACTTAGGGATAGATCTCGGATTAAATGAATTACATCGTCAGAAAATGCTTTACTCTGAAATATCAAATGTCCATCCAGATTTCAGAGGCAACCGCCTGCAAACTTATATGGGAAAATTATTATTCGCTCAAATTGACCAACAATCATTTCAATATGTTGCCACTACGGTTGCTCCATTTAATATTGCTAGCTTAAAAGACAAACTTGCGTTAGATATGGAAATTCATGCTTTAAAAGAAAAATACAATGGTAAACTACGATATATTTTATTTCGTGACCTCCATACAATAAAAAATGGAAAATCATATACTGATAAACAGGAAGTTAACATGAATGATATTGCAAGACAGCAACAGTTGCTGCAACATGGCTATCAAGGAAATTCTATCTCTCAAACGAATGATACCTATTGGGTCACATACGTAAAGCATTGAAAACGTTTGGCCGTGATGGGAGCAAGAAGAAGTAGTATGCTGGACGGTTGTTGCTAAAATCACTACATTCACTCCTTATCAACAGCGACAGGCCTTAACTTCTCTCTAATGAAGTGAATCTTCCATCAGTGGGGTTTTCTTTCAATTCCCACTGATTGTTAGTACTACTTGGGTATGACTTAAAGTCCTCTTCGAAATAGGGCATTTAGGTGCTGCTATCCCCGACGTAGACTTGTTAGAGTATAGGAATCTCCAATTCTTGGAGTGGGAAGCTTACAGCACCTTTATGCGGGACAATATACAGCTAAACCCGTTTATCATCAGCCGGTTTTCAGCTTTTTTATCTCGTATGGAAAATGATTCTGCAACTACTCTACTTTCCGTAGCATGTTATGCGGTAGTTCGAGCATACTACTCTACTTTCCGAGCATGTCACACTGTGATCCGAGCGCATTCCACTCTTTATTGCGAGCATGTCATGCCATAGTTCCAGCAGCATACTTCCTTTTCCTGGGCATATCACGCTGTGATTTGAGCATACCACTCTCTTTTACGAGCATGTCATGCCATAGTTCAAGTAGACTTCTCCTCTTTTCGAACAAGCTCCTTCAAGGTTCGAACTCTCTACCCCTTCTCGCTCATTTTACAAGCGTGATGAAGCAAGCAGTTAGCAGATACGCTATTATGCATTTTAACGACTAAGCTTCCTTAAGCTGTACATTCACTAGATCTGTCACCTGTGATAAGTTTTCTACTTCAAAAGTAGGTAATCCATTATTCTCCATGTTCTGCCAATTAATCCAGATCGAGGCCATCTCAATATGGGAAGCGCCTAATATATCTGTATTTAAATTATCTCCTACCATGACTGCTTCGGTTTTATCGACGCCCAATTTTGCAAGCATATATTGAAAAATGGTGGGATCTGGTTTTCCTCTGCCAAATGCTCCGGAGACGACAATTTCGTCAAAATAAGGTTCTAATTGTGGCGTCATATCTAATTTTGTTCGCTGTAAGTCTGGCGAACCATTCGTTAATAGCGCCAGTTTATAATCTGCTCGTAAAGCATCTAATACAGCAAATGTATCTGTAAACACGAATGGTTTTTGCTTTCTAAGCTGTGGAAATGCATCCGCCAATTCTGCAGCCAACGACTCATCCCGAATACCGGTCGTCTCCAAGCCTTTTTCCCAAGCTGCTTGTCGATAGAATGGAGCAATTTCTTTTAATTTCTCAAATTCTTTCCCTTCATCTTGAAACTCTCCCCAAAGTCCTTCAAACGGATTGATACCAATCATTTGTGTAAACGAGTATGTTGGAAAAGATGCATATAAGGCGCGTGCCTCCTTTCTAACATTTCGCTCCAAATGTTCTGGGTCTAGTTCAGGGTGAATTTCTTTGGCCATATGACAAACTGCTTTAAATGATTCAGCAACACTTTTTTTATCCCATAAAAGTGTATCGTCCAAATCAAAAATGATTGCTTTAAGCATCCATACATCCCCTTTTTTTCTGCATACATTAACTTAAAGTATACAACATTTTAAGAAAAATAGAGAAACTGACTATTTAGGGTTGATTTTATTGAAAATATAGACTAATATAGTTATTAAAATTTTTACAGCTAAGGGGATAGTATCATGGAAGAATGGACAGTTAAAATAAATCGTTGTGCAGTAAAGAAAGAAAAGCCTCATACAGATCAACTAGAATTCGGAAGAGTATTTACCGACCATATGTTTGTCATGGATTATTCAGAGCCTTTAGGTTGGCATGATGCCCGTATTATTCCATACCAGCCTTTAAGTATTGATCCATCCGCAATGATCTTTCACTATGGTCAATCCGTTTTTGAAGGGCTAAAAGCATATCAAACGCCAGAAGGAGAAATCCAGTTATTTCGCCCAGAAAAGAATTTGCAGCGGTTGAATAAATCCAATGACCGTTTATGCATTCCAGCGGTTGATGAAGCCTTTATATTGGAAGCTTTAAAGCAGCTAATCTATTTGGATAAAGAGTGGATACCGACTGCTGAAGGAACTTCCCTTTATATCCGTCCATTCATTATTTCTACAGAACCCTATATTGGTGTAGCGCCTTCACATCAGTACAAGTTCGTGATCATTTTATCGCCTGTTGGTGCTTATTATAAAGAAGGAATTAACCCGGTGAAAATTGCGGTGGAAAACCAATACGTTCGGGCTGTAAAAGGTGGAACCGGTGAAGCAAAAACTGGCGGAAATTATGCATCAAGTCTCAAAGCACAGGAAATATGCGCCCAAAAAGGATTTGCACAAGTGCTCTGGCTTGATGGGGTGGAAAAGAAATATATTGAAGAAGTCGGTAGCATGAATGTGTTCTTTAAAATAAACGGAAAAGTCTATACTCCTGCACTAAATGGAAGCATTTTGGAAGGCGTTACGCGAAATTCCGTTATACAATTGTTACAACACTGGGATATTCCTGTTATTGAAGAAAGAATATCCATGGAAGATTTATATCAGGCATATGTAGACGGTAATTTAGAAGAGGCTTTTGGTACAGGGACAGCAGCGGTTATTTCTCCCATCGGTCAACTGAGCTGGGAAGGCAAGGATTTAATAATTAACGATTCCCAAACTGGTAAGCTGGCTAAATCATTATATACGACACTAACTAATATTCAATATGGTAAAGAAGCAGATCCATTCAATTGGGTAGAAAAAGTTAGCAAAGCGTATGCTGTGAAACAGTAAATGCACTTATTTTATGGAACTCATATTATTGTTCAATAGTAAATTAGAACGCATATGTTCAAATAAAATTTATTGTTAAGCTATTGTGAGATTTATATATGAACGATCCTTAGAAGCATAGAAGCGATTGGGAAATAAACAAAAAATGCAATTCTAAAGACGAACAAAGGCGCAGGGCGCCCGTTTAGCAACGTAGCGAATGGAACGAATCAACTAAAGATTTAGGAATCATGCCCCTGCAACCAGGGGTATGACGACGTCGGGCGGCAAGCCCGTTTTTAGTCGGCCTTCCCCTTAGCGACGAACCGATGATGACTTTCGTAGGGCGCATTTCTAAAGTCGCATCGTTGCTGGACGATGGAGCTGGTCGTGGCTATTCGGTTATTACGTTATCCACAAGCACCTCATTATTTTATGCTTTTGTATGAAAAAAACGCCATTTACCATTATATAACTTATTTATTTTAGGTAGTATTTCAAGCATCTAAACATTATAAAGCAAAATTTTTCATCATAGATGGTGGCTTGCGCTCTTGGCGAGCCATGATGGTTTCTTATCTGTAAAAAAATAAACCAGACGCATTTTCATGGAGAAAAGCGTCTGGTTTTCTATTATTCGTGCTCTTTTAATTTAAACCATTACTTTACAAATATCGTTAGTAAAGGCAACTGGATCATTTACAGGCATGCCTTCAATTAACAGCGCCTGATTATATAATAGGTTTGTATATAGTTTTAATTTTTCCTTATCATGATGATGCGCCTCTTTTAATGCTTGAAATACTTCATGATTCACATTGATTTCTAATACTTTATCCGCTTTTATTTGCTGATTATTCGGCATTGCATTTAACACTTTTTCCATTTCTAAAGAAATATCACCGTCTGCTGTTAAACAAACAGGATGTGATTTTAATCGTTTGGAAGCTCGGACATCTTTAATTTTATCTCCCAAATGCTCCTTCATCGCAGCAAATAGTGCTTTATTCTCTTCCTGACTCTTTTCATCTACTTCATCATTTGATTCATCCTCTAAGCCGAGATCACCACTGGAAACAGACTTGAATTCTTTTTCTTTATAGTCCCGCAGCATCTTAATAGCAAATTCATCCACTTCTTCAGTGAAATATAAAATTTCATACCCTTTATCTGCTACCATTTCCGTTTGCGGTAACTTCTCGATACGATCAATGGATTCGCCTGCAGCATAATAAATATAAGCCTGATCTTCTGGCATACGTTGTACATATTCGTCTAAAGTGACTAGTTTCTTTTCCTTTGAGGAATAAAACATAAGCAGATCCTGCAATGTATCTTTATTGGCACCAAAGTCATTATACACACCAAACTTCAGTTGTCTGCCAAATGCATGGTAAAATGTTTCATATTTTTCACGATCATCTCGCAATAGGTGCAGTAGCTGTGTTTTAATTTTCTTAGTAATATTTTTGGCGATGACTTTTAGCTGTCTGTCGTGCTGTAACATCTCTCGCGAAATATTTAAGGATAAATCCTCTGAATCTACCATTCCTTTAACAAAGCTAAAATAATCTGGCAGCAAATCCGCACATTTATTCATGATTAATACGCCATTTGAATAAAGTTCAAGGCCTTTTTCAAATTCCTGTGAATAATAATCAAATGGGGCATTTTCCGGGATAAATAAAATAGCATTATAACGCACTGTACCGTCTACATTAATATGCATGGATTTTAAAGGTTTATCAAACCCATACCGTTTTTCCTGATAAAAATTAATGTAATCCTCTTCGGTTAATTCACTTTTATTCTTTTTCCAGATTGGTACCATGCTATTGATGGTTTCCTCTTCTACATAATCCACGTATTCTTCACTTTCATCATCTTTCGGCTTGCTTTTCGTAATATCCATTTTAATCGGGTAACGAATAAAATCAGAATACTTTTTAATGATTTCCTGCAATTGGTACTCGTCTAAAAAGGCATCAAACGAATCTTCGTCTGTGTTTTCTTTGATTTTTAGTATAATTTCAGTTCCGACGTGTTCTTTATCAACAGGAATAATGGTGTAGCCGTCCGTTCCAGTGGACTCCCATTGATAAGCCTGATCGCTATCCACAGATTTACTAATAACAGTCACTTTATCTGCCACCATAAACGCCGCATAAAAACCGACACCGAATTGTCCGATAATATCATGACCATCTTTTAGCTCGGTATCATTTTTAAATGCAAATGACCCACTTTTAGCTATCGTCCCCAAATTGGTTTCTAGTTCTTCTTTTGTCATGCCAATACCTGTATCGATGACTTGCAACGTACGTTCCTCTTTATTAGGGATAACTTTAATATAATAATCTTCTTGGTTAAAGGTTAAATTATCGTCTGTTAAGCTGCGGTAATACATTTTATCCATGGCATCACTTGCATTGGATATCAGCTCCCGTAAAAATACTTCACGTTGGGAATAAATTGAATTAATCATTAATTCTAGTAAACGTTTCGATTCTGCTTTAAACTGCTTTTTCGCCATATGATCCTCTCCTCTACTTAAACTCATATGTTTTAATACCATAAACGATAAATTATGTCAATATTCCAGCACAAGCTACCTTTTTAGTCATTATGCTGCTGTCTAGCTAACTCTGTCATATACGTAAAAAACATGTCGCGCTCCACTTCATAAACAAGGTTTACTTCACGTCCATCTTTATGTAGTTCCGTTCTACCTTGACTCTTGCCATCTGGATGAACGACGCACCGAACCGTTTTCTTCTTGACTAACTCTGCTTTTCCTATCGTTGCGGTTGTAAGTACATCCCATAAAAAATACGTTGAATTGGTCTGGAAATGGACAAGCGGCGGTACCACTGCATAGCATTGACCTAAGAAGTCAATCCCTATATCCGCTCTTTCTTGCGCCCACATATTACGAACATCAACCGTTAACGGCACTTGATTTGTACTCTCTAATGCAACCAAATCAATTGTCATCTCGCTATCCCAAACTCTTTTTGCAGCCTCAGGGTCCCAAAAGGCATTCCATTCAGCAGTTCCATCATGTTCTGGTTCCTCCACATTTCCAGTAGGTAAAAACGTTCCCCCCATCCAAACAAGCTTTTCAATCTGTTTCTCAATGTCAGGTGCCTCTTCCAAAGCCCTCGCCAAATCCGTTAATGGACCGACAAATAGTAAAGTAACTGGTTCATCGCTATTTCGAAGCGTTTGAATCAAATGCTGATGCCCTGGTAACTCTGCTTTTTTCGTTTTTATCGGCAACTGCTCATTTAATATTGGCAGCGCATCTACATAAAAAGCATGCATCCGCCAATCCTTTGGAAAAGGATTTTTCCCACGTGATGTGGAAGCTGCCACTTCAACCTGTTTCCCCTTCCCGAATCGGTCGATGATTTTACGACTCGCGTACATAGCAGGTTCCAAATAACAATCTGCTGGGGTGACACCAACACCTATAACATCTACATCATCCATTTGCAATAGTAGAAATAATGAAACTAGATCATCAACGCCGCCATCATGGTTTAAATACACTTTCTTCTTCATCGATACGAACGACCTCCTCCAATTAATCAACTTACCATGTATATACGACTTATTGTCTCAAGTTTTGCAGTTCTTTACAAATAATACAGTGAACATTAGTCTATGTTGATAAATCATGTCGAAAAGGATACAAAAAAGCACCTCCCCGATAAAAAGAGAGGTGCAGTTTATAAAGTGAATGAATCTTCTATTAGTAGGTGCTTATACATCCGCCCCTAATTGTTAGTACCGTAATGTATGACCTAAAAATAGGACAGTTAGGTGCTGTTATCTTCCACTTAGACTTGTTACATTACAGATTAACCAACTCCTGAAGTGGGAGTTTTACAGCACCTTATATACGGGATAAATTTACTTTAATGTTGATTTTGTCGGAATTCTTCAATTTCCTGTCTGGCGTTATGCAATTTTTCAAAGGTCTGTTGAAATTGGGCATTCTCTAACGCCTCTTCACCTGCTTGAATTTGGGCGCTTTTCAATAGATGATCCAGCTGTAACAACTGATCTTGTGCTTGCAGTAATTCTTGTTCGTCCCCATTCGTTTTAGCTTGCTGTATAAGCTGATAAGCATTAGTAAATTGCTGTGCAGCTAGCTCTAGTTGCTGATGTAACGCTTGCTTTTCCATTATATAACCTCCAAACGTATCAAAAATGCTTGCCATGTATTTTTTGTAATGATATATGTATTGTTTTCCCAAAAACATTACTTTCATACGTTGGGTAAGGACTATATATACTTTTAACCAGCACTTGCAGCGTTCATTTAATCTATTCTAAATTCATCTCGAAATTTAAAAAACAACTCCTTGCTAACGCGAAACAATTATAAGCGTTTCCACTACCGCTATGGTGGAGGGAAATCTAAAAAATAGTTTAGGAATTTCCGTTAAAAGAGCTATGCTGGAATTAATCCGTTAAAGCAAATATTTTACCAGGATTAAAAATATGCTGCGGATCTAAACTGTCTTTTATTCTTTTCATCACTTCAAAGGCTGCCCCATGCTCTGCTAGTTGATATTTTGCTTTACCAACCCCAACACCATGTTCACCAGTACATGTTCCCCCACATGATAAAGCATAGGAAACAATTTGTTCATTTACTTCATTTGCTTTCGCGATATCTTCAGGATTCTGAGGATCAATCATCATTAAAATATGATAATTGCCATCGCCAACATGTCCCACAATCCCTCCTGGAAGCGCTGAAGCCTCCACCGCATCTCTCCCATGTTTAATAGCGTTTGCTAATTGAGAGATGGGCACACAAACATCCGTTACCATCTGTTTTTTTCCTGGATAATGATGCAAAAAAGCGTATGCAGTTTGATGTCGTGCTTCCCACAATTGATTTCTACCTGCAGTATTTGCCTCAAATGCTAGATCTTGGCATTGGTGTTCCTGTAAAATTTCTGTTGTAAAGTCAACGTCTTCTTGGAGTCCCGCCTCATTTCCGTGAAATTCAATAAAAATTGTCGGTACTTCCAAGTAATACGTATCACTAAATAGATTGATTTGTTTTATAGATGGTGCATCTACGAGTTCCACCCTAGCAACAGGAATACCAGCTTGTAAAATGTGAATGACAGCCTCCACCGCATTATCTAACGTAGTAAATGCCGCTCTTCCTGCCACTACTTTTTCTGGTATTCCGTGTACTTTTAACGTAAGTTCCGTAAAACAACCAAGCGTCCCTTCTGAACCAATGAACAATCCATTTAAATGCAATCCAGAAGAAGATTTAGCTGCCATATTTCCCGTATGAATGACACTCCCGTCTGCTAGTACTACTTGCAAATCCCGAACTTGATCCCGCATCACACCATACTTAACAGATGTTGTTCCACTGGCATTTGTCGCTGCCATTCCACCTAACGTTGCATCTGCCCCAGGGTCAACGGAGAAAAATAATCCGTACGTTTTTAACTCTTTTTCCAATTGTTTTCTCGTCACACCGGGTTGGACTTTAACTAAAAAATCATCCGGCCGTACTTCCAAGACTTGATTCATCAGGGAAAAATCAATCATAATTCCCCCTTGATATGGGATAACACTGCCCTCTAAACTCGTCCCTAGCCCAAAAGAAACTACTGGCACGTTAACCTTAGCAGCCAGCTTCACGACACGACTTACTTCTGTTGTCGTTTTCGGAAAAACAACCGTATTTGGCAAAGCTGGTGCATGGTATGATTCATCTGTGCTGTGCTGCTCTAATATCGTTGCATTATCACTTATTCGATCCGACGGAAGTATCTGTTTTAATTCATTCATAAATATCAACCCCAGTTCCCCCATTCTTTATAATTGAAATAATCAAAAAACAATGTATATACATAAGCTCTTGCTGCTTTCCCCATCCTTATAAAATACGTGTGCCATTTGCTACTTCGACATCAGGTGCTAATAAGATAACGTCCCCTTGCTCAGGCACTCCGCCTAAAACAAGCACTTCAGACTTAAAGCCAGCTATTCGCAGAGGTGGAAAATTAACAACTGCTGCTACTTGCCTTCCTACTAAATCTTCTGGCTCATAGCGCTTGGTAATCTGAGCAGAAGACTGTTTTATGCCCAATTCTCCAAAGTCAATCTGGAGCTTAATTGCAGGTGTTCTTGCCTCTTTGAAAGGTTCTGCCTTTTTCACCGTTCCTATTCGCATATCCAATTGTTGAAAATCTTCTATACTCGCCATGTTAACGCCTCCATTTTAAATTAAACCTTTCATCATGATGCAGAAGTGTTATACATCTTACATCCACGATAAAGTGAATCTCCCATCAGTGGGAGTTTTCATTCATCCTCCGCTGATGGTTAGTAGCCCAAGGATATGACCTAAAGACCTCTTACGGACTAGGACATTTAGGTACCATTAACTCTCACTTAGACTTGTTGCAGTACAGATTATCCAACTCCTGATGTGGGAGCCTTACAGCAACTTATATACAGGATAAATTCTATCGCAAAAAGGAATCGCAGCGAGGCGCGCGAATCTTCAAGGCTTAGCGCGCCTCTTCTTTTTTCTACTATTCCCTTATTTGCCCTTGACCATAAATATAAAACTTACTCGAGGTAAGCGCTGGTAAACCCATCGGTCCTCTTGCATGCAATTTTTGTGTACTGATGCCTATTTCTGCTCCATAGCCAAATTCAAATCCATCTGTAAATCTTGTAGAAGCATTATGATACACGGCAGCTGCATCCACATGTTGCTGGAAATAAACTGCATTGGCATGGTCAGTTGTAATAATGGCCTCGGAATGTCGTGTCCCATACTTATTAATATGATTTACTGCTTCTTCGCATGAGGATACTAATTTAACGCTGATTGCTAAATCCAGATATTCCGTATACCAATCCTCTTCGGTTGCCTGCTTAGCCTTTGAAAAGACTGCACACACATTTTCATCCCCATAAATCGCAACTTGATTCTCAGCTAATGTTTTCAATAGTGCAAGCCCATGTTCTTTAAACCAATCTTTATGGATTAGTAACGATTCAATTGCATTACATACAGATGGACGCTGTAATTTTGCATTTAAAACAAGCTTCATAGCTAATTTTTTTTCTGCGGAAGCATCAATGAATATATGACAATTACCTGCTCCGGTTTCAATAACAGGCACCGTAGAGGATTGTAAAACCGACTGAATCAGTTTTTTTCCTCCTCGGGGGATTAACACATCTAAGTATTCATTTAATGTAAATAATTGCTGGGCGGTTTCTCTGCTCGTATCCTCAATTAGCTGGACAGCATCCACTGGAAGTTTACTTTTCGCGAGTGCTTGATGAATGGAAGCTACTAAAGCTTGATTGGAATACTTAGCTGATGAACTTCCCCGCAAGATAACTGCGTTACCCGTTTTTAATGACAGTGTTGCTGCATCGATCGTTACATTTGGACGTGCTTCATAAATCATTCCAATAACACCAATAGGCACCCGCTTTCTTTCCACACGAAGACCATTATCCTTTTCTAAGCTTTCGAGTACCTCACCAATTGGATCATTTAAATCAATCAGTTGAAAAATTGCATCGTGCATAGCTTCAATTCTAGTATCATCCAGCATAATCCGGTCTAAAATTGCTTTTGAAATGCCGTTATTTTCCCCTTCTTGTAAATCCTTTTGGTTCTCTTTTAGAATTACTTCCTTATCCTGTATCAGCTGTTCTGCAATGTACTGCAACGCTTGGTTTTTTTCCTCTGTTGTTACACCATTTAACTGATAACTCGCTGCTTTTGCCAATTTTCCTTTTTGCTGTACTTCAGACATAGAAATACCTCCTCGTAGATTATATTCGGCGTTATTTTTTCGCCCATTGTTTCTTACATTTTATTTGTTTTACTGCTTGAGAATTTATACGTGCGCCTGAAACCGTTGCTTTACACTACAGGCGGACGCTTTCCGAAGCTCTGCTTGAGCCTCCTCCCTCGAGCGCTCGTTGCAGGGTCCGGGGCTCATGCTTTTCCCACAGGAGTTACCGCCTTGCGTCATCCATTTCCAGTACTTTACATTTAATTATTGGTCTAGTTTCCTAATGCCTTTTTTAAACAAATTGTACCTTGATAACTTCATATTTATTTTCTACTTGACATATCACCGCAGGCCTTTTTACATTTCATATTTAAATAATCCTTTTCTAGTAACCATAATCCTATAGTTACACTACTTTTGTTTAGGTTAACCTTACCCAGCGGTCTCGATGAATCACCCGTGAGGATAGACAATCTTTATCGGAACTTCTTAATTGTAGCTCTTTCATAACGACATCTGCCGAACAGCTTACCTCTCCCTTCCCAATTAATCCATTTTTGCCATACACTTCTACGACATCTCCCGCTTTAAAATCACCTTGTACTTTACGTATTCCAGCAGCTAAAAGACTCGCCCCTTGATATAGGATAGCTTCTTCAGCGCCATGATCTACATATACTTGACCTACTGGCTCCGAATGAAGGGCGATCCATTGTTTATTCGTTGTAATGGAGCCTTTGGTAGGATTAGTAATATAGGTGCCATCGCCACTTCCTTCAATAATTTGCGACAGCTTTTCGCCTCCTTTACCAGTACCGATAAATACACTGACCCCCAATGATAAGGCCATTTTTGCTGCCTCCAGCTTTGATTTCATTCCACCTGTACCAACAGACGATCCATGCTGATCAGCTTGGGCAATCATTTCTTCTGTAATGCGATCTAAATAATCGTATTTTATCGCATGTGGATTTTGGCGCGGATTCTCATTATATAAACCATTAATGTCGGTTAACATAATTAATTGGTCTGCATGTACAATACCGCTTACTAGAGCAGACAGCATATCATTATCTCCAAACGTAAGTTCTTTAATGGATACGGTGTCGTTTTCATTAATAATCGGAATGACTCTGCGTTCTAATAATTCCATCAATGTATTAAACGCGTTTTTATATCGTTCTCGATCTTTAAAATCGTCTCGTGTTAAAAGTAATTGCGCAGCTCGTAAATCATGTTCTGCAAATTTCTCCATATATGCTTGGATTAACAACCCTTGCCCTGCAGCAGCTGCTGCTTGTTTTCCTTTCAATGTGACAGGTCTAGAGGCATAGCCTATTTGTGAAAAACCGGCAGCCACAGCGCCTGACGAAACTAAAATAACATCATGGTTCAATTGGCGAAGCTTTGCAATGGCCTGGACATGTTCCGCTAACTTTGCTTCGTCCATCTCCCCATGCGCATTTGTCAACGAGCTACTTCCAATTTTCACAACGACTCTCTGTTTACTCAATTTGCATACTCCTATTCCCAATATCTTTTTATATTCTATGAATTTAAAAGCAGTACCTCTAGGTTATTTTATAAAAGGGTAACTGCTACTAAGCTGCGTTATTGATCAATTCATTTATATGATTGTAAAAAAAGCCCTATTCATCCTGTATAAAAGGACGAAAGAGCTTCTTCCGCGGTACCACCTATGTTGAATGTCGTAAAGACATCCCGCTTTCTTCTATAACGCCGAATATAGCGCCCATTTTCAATGGGACTCAAAAGGCAGGTTCTGTGGATTCACGTGTAGGGAGCTTCCAGCTGTTAACTCCCCATCTCTGGCACTGAATGGACCACATACTAATCCTTTCTTACCGTTCAACTGTATTTTTATAATATTATGGATAGAAAAGCGAAGAATGTCAACTGTTTTTTCAATTTATGTCGCATCAGCTGGCAGTAAAAATGCCAATTCCACCCTTAAAACTCCGTAGAATAAGTGGAGGTTCCAACAACGAGTAAATGCTAATTCGGTTCGGATACCTTTAGGATGTGCCCCTATAGTACGAACAATCAGAGGGATTAAAAAATCCCAACTGATTGGAGTTTCGCTTTATCTTCCAATACGAACTTTCGAATCGGATCCTGATTTGATAAAAAAGGATAAGATAAGGGCAATAATCGCGAACAATCCTGCTACAATGAATGAAATATTCACACCACGAATCATGCCTTGAACACCTTGTTCTGGTAGAGCAGCATTTGTCATCACCGTTACTAACAACGCTGTTCCAACAGCTCCAGCTACTTGGCGCATCGTGTTATTCATCGCTGTTCCATGTGGAATGAGGTGGATAGGGAGTTTATTTAAACCGGCTGTTGTAACAGGCATCATCACCATCGCTATTCCTAGCATACGGATAGCGTTAACCATTGCGATATATGCAAATGATGTATCTATTGATAAATTTGTAAACATAAATGTTGTTACAGTAACAATGGATAGCCCAATTATTGAAAGCCAACGTGCACCAAACCGATCAAATAACCTTCCAGTGATTGGGTTCATCACACCCATAACAATCGCCCCAGGCAATAACATTAAACCAGATTCTAAAGCAGTGAACCCAAGCATATTTTGTGCAAGGATAGGAATGATAACTGCAGCACCGATCATCGCCATAAAGGTAACCATTCCTAATGCAGTTGTCAATGAAAAAACTGGATTACGAAATACACGGAATTCCAAAATTGGCTCTTCTAATTTTAATTGCCGCCAAATAAAAATGGTCAACGTGATCGCCCCAACAACTATGGACGCAACCACCTGTACACTTCCCCAACCGCTATTACCTGCCGCACTAAATCCATACAATAAACCGCCAAAGCCTAACGTAGACAGGATGATCGATATAACATCGACTTTTGGAAATGTTTGGTTGGTAATATTTTTCAAAATAAAATAGGCAACGATGATATCGATAACGATAATTGGTAATACGACATAAAACACACTTCTCCAAGGAAAGTGTTCTACTAACCAACCAGATAGTGTTGGTCCTATAGCTGGAGCGAAGGCAATGACCATCCCGAACATTCCCATTGCAGTTCCACGTTTTTCAATTGGATAAATGAGAAACAATATTGTTTGCATTAACGGCATCATTATCCCAGCAGCTGCAGCTTGGCCGATTCTCCCGATCATTAATACGGAAAAATTAGGAGCTATCGCACAGATTGCTGTTCCTAATGCAAATATACTTAATGCAGTTATAAAAAGACCTCTTGTCGTAAACCGTTCGATCAAAAATGCCGTAATTGGAATCATAATTCCGTTTACCAGCATAAAGATGGATTGCAACCATTGAACAGTATTCGCATCTAACTGTAAATCTTGCATAATTTTGGGTAATGCAGTTGCTAATAACGTTTGATTTAAGATGGCGACAAACGCCCCTGAAATAAGGACAATCAGCAGTGGCACTTTGTTTATTTCTCTTGGATTTGTTGCTGTTGCGTTTTCTGAACTCACCAAACCTCTCCCTTCTGGCTAAATATCTGCATTTATGGAAGCAAGATATATAACTAAAACCGTTTCCTTAGGCGTACGGAAACTCTGTATATTGCATCCAATGTAACAGTTTATACAAGCACTTTCCATCCGCGTGTATAAGGCAATACCAACCAATATTAGAAAAACTTGGCTTGTCGTCAAGACTTATGGCGGAATCCTTTGTTTTTCTTATACTATAAACCAAAAAAATCTTATACTTTCCTATAGTGGAACAAAGGCCGGGGCGCCCGTTTAGAAACTAGCGAATGGAACGAATCAACGGAGATAAAGGAATGATGCCACTAAAACAGGGGTATGCCGACGTCTGGGCCGCAAGCCCGCTTTTAGTCGGCCTTCCTCTTAGCGACGAATGGATGATAACTTATCGTAGGGCGCATTTTTAGAGTCGCATCGTTGCTGGGCTCATGCGCCGGAAGTGGCTAGTCGGTTATTTCATTATCTCCAAGCACCTAATTTTATACTTTCTTATCTTAGCACAAAAAATTCCTGTCCGCTATGTGACATAACTAACATCATACCATATCATAAAAACGATACAAACCAATACGTTTTATCATGAAGAGAAACTTTTGTTAACAGGAGGGGAGACCCCGCTCTTGGTTAATTGGGCGAATTGGGCATGAGACTTCAGCTGAATTTTCCAGTTTAGTCGCTTTATTGGTTTCCATTCTCTAAATTTGCAGGGGAAAACTTACAGCCATTGGGATAAAAGGAAACTTCCATTAGCGGAGTCTTTACCCCACTCTTGGTTAATTGAGTGAATCGATCATGGAGCTTGTTAGAAGGTGCTTCCATTCTAATACAAATTGTTCTTCCAGGAACTTTGCTCTAAGCCTCAAATTTATAATGGAGGTAGCTATGGAATTCTCCATTTTGAAATGGATATAGTTTTAGTTTTTTCGCTTCTGTTGCATGATTTACAATAATTTCCTCCAGTAATTTAGCTGAAGTCTTATTCATGGTAAGTAACCCTAACTGCTCTGCGGTATGATATAATTTAGCCTCGTGTACATTTTGAATCAATTGATCCATTTTCTCTCCTTGAGGTTTAATTCCAAGCTGTTTTGCTTCTGTTTCTACTTCCAATTGAATAAGTTCCTGTTTTACCTGTTGGTACTTTTTACCTTCAATGTTAATCCCTAATTGTTCTGCTTTCCTTTTCACTAACTTCTCGTTCACCTCTTTCGCTAATTTTTCAGACGATTTTCCATCGCTTTTAATTCCAAGCTGTTTTGCCTTCTGCACCAATTGCGCATGCAGAATTTCTTGTTTTAATTGCTCTCTGTCTTTCCCTTCTGCTTGAATCGCAAATTTTTTAGTTGCTTGCTCCAAAGTCATCTGCTCTACTTCTTGTTTTAATTCTTTTGTTGTCTTTCCTTCTACATCAATTCCCAATTCTTTCGCTGTATACATTAACAAAGCTTCATGATATCGTTGATGCTCTTTGTTTTTAAATTCCGTTATTTCTGTTAAAGGTTCATAAGTATAGGAGGATGCTTTTGCTTGAACTCCTGATATAAAAAGTATTCCAAGTACCATAATAACGATGTATCGTTTATTTTTCATACCAATCATCCTTTACTGTAATTGCTCTCAATTAAATAGTTTTGCCATATCTTATAATAAGCATTAGTACCAATTACTTGAAACTTAAAGGGCAACTTTTTCGTATAGATTAGAGTAGACAGTCAAAAACAGATCTGTTTGTTTTCTATTTCAAAAAAATTCACATGATAGGCCAAAAAATAATATTATGCAAGTTACACGATTACCGTTTTTATAAGAACAACTACTCCAAATCTGAACAAAGAAAGGATTAAGTTAGTATGAAAAAAGTTATTCTTAGCATGTTATGTTTTTCATTTTTATTATTGAGCGGATGCAGCATTTTAGAAGAAGCATCGAATTCCTTAAACTATGTAGACGAAGCAACAACGTATCTTAATAACTTAAACAATTTTATAGAGGAAGCTTCTTCCTTAGAAGAAGATCAGCTAATGACGCGCTTAGAGAATTTACAAACAACGATAACAGATTTTATTAATCTTGATCCTCCAAAGTTTGCAGAAGATATTCATCAGGAGTTAAGAAGCAAAAGTGAACCATTATTAGATGAAATGAATCGTTTAATTGACCATGGTGAGCTAACTTTCGAACAAGTAAAAGATACTGAAATATACCAAACCATTGAAAACATTAATTCATTGCAAAATCAAATCGAGCAACTCGAACTTTAAAGTGAAATATAGAATCTCCCTTTGCCCTATGATAAATACAAGACATGTACAAGTTCTCGTCCACCTATGTACTTCTTTATAACTATTACAGAAAACAGCCTCCAGTATCTTAAAAGTGGAAAAAAAGTGATTCGCTCCATTTTTATCCTTTAAAATAACGGCATTCTGGATAAAAGATGCCGTTATATATTCAGAAAATAACCTTTTAACATGGGGGAATTTCATCGGATTGTTCGTACTGCAAGGGTAGGGAACCTAAAAGCTTTTGAACGAATCGGAAATTCAGGTGCCACTATCTCCCATTGTGCCTGTTCAGGCGCCCCGAAATTAGAGTGTTATGGCACCCTTCAATCAAGAAAAAATTCCATATGCTGCTTTTCTTCTTTGTAATAAGCTAATCGATCAGCTAGTGTACCTGTATGGAATTCAAACTTATGCCCGTCTGGATCAGTAAAATAAACGGATTTTTTATCTCTCTCGTCCCTTGATCTTCCTTCTAAAATGTTTACGTTCAACCTTTGTAATTTTTGGTACATCCTGTCAAAATCCGCTTCGTCAATTGAAAAAGCAATATGTGTATACGAATGATGGATTTCCTGACGAGGGATATCTTTTTCTTCATTTAACGCTAGCCAAATCCCATTTACATCAAAGTATGCAGTACTCCTTCCCTTGACTAATAACTTAGCAGCAAACACGTGCTGATAAAATGTAATCGATCGTTCTAAATCAGATACTGAAAATAAAATGTGATTAATCCCCTTGAGTGTCATTTACATTCTCCTTTTTAGAAGTGTTATACAAAAACTTGCTTTCATAAAGAAAGCAAGTTTTAAATAGTAAGTGTTTAACTAAAAACCTTTGTTTTTTCAGCCCATTCTATGAAGTTACCCAGAACCGTATCCATAAACTGGATGGTCGGCTCATCTGTTAAACGTCCTTGCTCATCCATTTTATTTTGAATAGCACCAATGAACACTTCATTTCCTGGTAAAGTTAAAGCACCTATCCCAGGGGAATTTAAAATTTGCCGAAGTTGCATTTGTGCTCGAATAGTCCCCATTATCCCCATGGAGGCACCAATAATCATTGTCGGTTTATTCACCATTACCTGTTCCACTCTGGAAAACCAATCGAGTGCATTTTTTAACATTCCGGAAATAGAGCTGTTATACTCCGGCGTCGCAATTAGCACCCCATCGCTTACTTGTATTTTATTTTTTATTTCGTTTACAATTACTGGCGGATTTAATTCCTCGTCCTGATTATAAAACGGAAGTTGATCTATTGGAAGAATTTCGATCTCCACTTTATCCGTATATCTTGCTTGTAAAAATCGTACAAGCTTCATGTTATAAGAGCTTTGTCGATTACTGCCTACTATTGCTGCGATTTTCATTCTAATTGCCTCCTGCATTTAAGTATTTGCCTTATTTATTGATAGCAAAAGCTAGTTTAAATAGCAAGGAAACTGTTCTAGATGAGAACGAGCAATTACAGGCGCCTGTCATTTCGCTTAACGAGTAAGCCAATTTACTTTTAGCCGCTGCCTCATTTATCGCTATGATTGTATACTTTTCCACTTAAGTATACCTAGTTTAATTGGCCACACCAATACTTTCGCATTACTCGCCATGGTACTTCTTTTTAGCCTTTCGCTTATTAAGATATTTTTTAATTATTGGATAAATTACTGGTCCATACTTGATTAATTTTCGAATTAATTTCTTCATAGATATTCCTCCAATTCGCATCTCTAGTTTATCGCATATTTGAATTAAAGTGAAACTTGTTCTAATGGCGTTTTCCGATTCTCCTACCTGCATGAAAGCGGGAGATACTTAACTTTTAAAGTTTATTTTTCGGCATCGAGAGCATGGCGTTTATTTGCTGTCTTCATTCTGCATTCCATATTCACTGCCTATTAAAGGTAAGGATTTACAGCCATAAAGTGAAGCTTCCATCAGGGGCTTTCTTTCATCCCACACTGATTGTTAGTACCGTAATGGTATGACCTAAAGGCCGTTTACGAAATAGAGCATTTAGGTGCTGTTATCTCCTACTTAGAGTTGTTGCTATACAGTTTATCCAACTCCTAAAGTCGGAGTCTTACAACACCTTGTATACGGATAAAACTGCAGCCTGTACTAGCAAAATAGGAACAGTGTAAAGCTACATTGTGATTAACTTGTTTAAATTCTTTCCCTTTTTCGATTCTTTTAAAACGAAGTATTACGATTTCAAATGTAACTGTTTTATACTTGCCTTGTTTAGTCTAGTTATTTTTGGTCAAACTAACACTATATTTTCCGGAAAAGGAGTGGAAGTCATGGGAGCAGCCAAGAGCTCTATAGAACAAACATTATTGGCATATAAAAAAGGTGTAGACAACTTTGCAAAGCAAATGCCAGCATTTACAGATAAGTACAATGATTTTACAGAAGCATGCTTTCAAGCAGGTGAGCTTTCTGCTAAAGCAAAACAACTAATTGCCTTAGGAATTAGCCTTCATGCTCAGAATGAATATTGCATCATTTATCATACGAAAGGTTGTTTAGATCAAGGTTGTACAAAACAAGAAATATTAGAAGCAACTGCTGTTACAGCAGCATTTGGTGGTGGTGCATCCATGAGTCAAGCAGTAACGCTTGTCCAAGAATGCATCGCAGAGCTAACCACTTAAAAATAGGATATTCCCTAAAGTTTCTTCTTAGGGAATATCACTATATAATCATCTTCTTAGCCAGTATGATTTGAAACCAAACTCTGCTAGACAGGACTTCTATCTCTCCTATTGATAGGGTTTCATTTCCGATTCATACGACGAGATCATGTAAGCAGTCAAGTTAATTAATTTCTACGAATACGATAATTATATTTTCATAATTGGTTGCCATTTTGTAAGTCCTCTTCCGTTTCAATGATATCTCTTACTCCTGCATGGTTTTGGTTTCTACATACAAATGAAGCAGCCACTTGCTCCAAATCATCATTACAGCTCTATGGTCTCTAAAACCCCTGCCCTAGCAGAAGCAGCATTTTTACTATCGTTCATATGAACTTCTGATTCTAGCTTCGTTTGTCCAGACTCGGACATGATTGCCGACATCCAGTTTTTCTCAGACTTTGTTTGAATACAAACAGCTCTACAGGTTGATTCAGTTCATCTTCCGGAATAGTAGCGGTCAGTTCTCAAACCGTTCTACTCGCTTACTATGCTGATAATGATCAATTGCAATGGTAATGTCATCATCTCTCTTTCCCTTTATATCTAATGGGAGACCCACATGACCGCCTGTAATGGTACCAGTTAAAATTGTTTCATACATTGAAAGTTCTGCTTTGTCCAGCACTATTTTATCTTTTTGCGTGCAAGCTGTAAGTAGCACGCTAATTATGCCAAGTGTCATGTAAATAGATAATGATTTAGGCTGTCTCCCCCAAACTACTCCCTCGCTATATGTTAAAGTTGATAAGCTTTACTTTCTAAAAACAAATCAACCACACTTAAAAAAAGCTTTCGCTGCGATTGCTTTTCCCAGACTTCAGGGACCTCTGCCATGAGCCACATTACTTCATCTAAAAACACATGCTTTAATGCGATATCCCATGATTGTTTTTCCAAATCAGTCAGTTGTACATAATTATAATAACCAGCTAAGAAAGCATTCCATTGCTCCAGAGTAAAAACAATATCAGGTGCTGTATTCATTTCATTATGAAATAGTAGTAATGCTAAAGCTAAATCAAAGATACGCGGAACCCTTGCAGCATTGTCCGGATCAATCAAGTAAGGTTCAGGTGTATATACTAAATTATTCGCTTTATAATCATGCGGTGTTAATACGTGAGGTAATGAGAGCTGTCGCAGTTCTGTTTGCATGGACACGCAGGATAGTAATTTTTCTTTTAGTACCGCTATATTTAGAGAAACATGATTGGTTTGTGCGTGCTTTGCAATGGATTGTACACTCTCTTCTACCTCCTCGTTGGTAAAATCATACACATTATATGATGAAAGCAGGTATGGATCTTTTGCAGGCGATAGCGCGTGAATTTTCCCTAATAAAGCTCCAGCAGTATATATTTGCTCGTTTGACGCACGGTACTTTTCTCCTTTTATAAATGGGTATACAACATAACAATCCGGACCAATTTCTTGTGGATTGTCTACGTCCATTTTTATTGGTGAAACAACGAGGACGCCATTTTCTTGCAAAAACTGCGTATATGCTGCTAATGCACGCGCTCGTTCAAGCGTTTTTTGGGTTTTCTTAACAATGACATCCTCACCTTCATAATGGACGTGGTAAACAGGAGAATAAGGATATATACTTACAGGCTTCTTTGTTGCTGAAATATGAAATTGTTCAAGAATTTTAATAGCTTGCATACTGTTCTTACCTTTCAATAAATTGTTTTTAGTCCGCTGTAAGCATTCACAGCATTGCAATGTGTGTTACATGGATAATTGTTGTATCGTTTTTATTTTGCCGAGCCATCTTCATTTATTTTCTTACATTCCATCAACCAACAATCGCGGTATTTTCCTTCATGGAACTCATGATCCAATAATTTTTTAACGCGTTTAAATCCAGCTTTTTCATAGCATGCCACCGCTCTTTCATTCTCCACTTGTGGATCAAGGATAACCTTATGAGCGTCCTGTTCTTCCATGAGAAACTTTGCTATCTTTTTAACAAGCACTGTTCCAATCCCTTTATTTCTATAATCAGCTTCTCCTATGAATTGATCCATACCGTAAGCGCATTTTCCTACAAGGGCAGTTAAATTACTTGTAGTCTTATTAATGGGGTAATATTGCACGTAGCCGATAGGAGCTTTATGGAAATATATGATACGACGGGATAAAAAAGGCTCGTTTGTATAGAATTCAGACTCAACGATATTTATGTTAAACGGCTTGTCTCTTCCTTCGTAAAATTGCAATACCTCAGGATCAGACAGCCATTTCACAAGTAATGGCTTATGTAACTTTGTTAATGGTCGTATGGATAGCTTAGTTTGCAAATTGCTCCCCCCTATTTAAATAGCAAACCAAAAATTTTGGTTTCAATAATAATCACGCTAACACTAACCATTAACACACACTCTCAAAATTATGGTTCATGTCATTCCATTCAAAATATAGTTGAACGACATAATAGATGATGAATAGAACTAGTAGAAAATAGATATTGAGATCATTCCCTATTTAGGTGAGTGAGATCACTCCACAATAGACATGAATACGTTTAACCCTATTACTATTTTTTTGTTTGCGATTTCCTTCTTGTTTGCGAGAAAAAATTTTACGATGCACTAAATATTGGAGCGAGCATTTTCGTTATAAAAACATGACCAATGAAAATGACCAGCAAAACACAAAAAAGTATTTCCAGTAAACGTGGACCATCATAAGAAATCATTGGTCATTCTCCTTTTTTAATAGAGCCCATATGCCTCCCATTTCTATACTCAGGCATTGGAACTCCACACGTAGCTATAAAAGTATCATCAACATTCATTGGCCCTACCTGCTTGAAAACAGGACTTTAAAAAATTACGGTTTTCTTCAAAAGTAAGTAGCAATTGATCTAATTCCTCCTTCGTTTTCCATGCAATATTATAGATTAGACCATCTGGGTCATCCATTTTCATATCTCCACCTGTTACCTGAACTAAATAATAGTGTCAATGCTTGCACTTTTCTTTGTATACAGATGTTTGCTAATTCTCGCAATATACCCTTTTTCTTCAACTACCTCGCGAATACAACAGGCTTCTCCCGTTTCGTGAAGTTCTGTTATCCCAGTTGGCACTGTCCATGTCTTCTTCTCTTCAGGTTTTCCCTGCAACACCATGAGCATTTGGTTCCTGTCGTTTACACAAACTCCTGCAGCACCAGTTATTCTTTTCAGTCTTTAAACCTCCTTTATTCGTTTTTATTTTAAATTCATGTTGCGGACGGACGATTTCCCTTATCTGTTAACTAGAGCGGTATTCACAAGCACCGCGGGTATATACACATATAACCAAATGAAGTATGCACATTAAAGGTTACGCTGTCGATTCTAAAAAGAAGCTTACTCCTGCAAATAAAGTGAATCTTCAATCAGTGAAAGTTTTCATTCATCCCCCACTTATTGTTAGAACGCAAGGGTATGACCTAAAGGCCTCTGAACAAATCGGGTATGTAGGTGCTGTTATCTTCAAACTTAGACTTGGTTGCAATACAGATTATCCACTTCTTGAAGTTGGAGTCTTACAGCACCTATAAGGGATAAAACGCTATATCTTTCCACCCATATACAAGCGTCGGTAATTCATGACCACCAATATTCAGCTGTGTACGATGGATTAATTTCCCGCCCATTGCTTCGTAAAAATACGCTGCCTTATTCTCAGCCAATACGCACACCACCATCGAGTTAATCCTCTCTTGATGAAGCTGGTTCACTACTGTTTGAAATAGCCTTTTTCCAATGCCATTTCCTTGATGCTCCTCTAATAGATAAATCGCATAGAGTTCCCCCTCATATTCAGAATAATTCCCTGTCCTTTCTTTGCCACCGATAGCAAATCCAACTATGTGGCCACTCTGATCTTCAGCTATATAGATAGTTTGTTTCCTTATATTTTCCTGCCATCTTTTTGGCTCATACGTTAACGTTTGTAAAAATGCCTCAGGTAAAATCCCTACATAGGTTGATTTCCAGCTATCCACATGCACTTTGGCTATGGAAGCAGCATCATCTATATTCGCCTTTCGTATTTTCAACAGCACACCACCTTTCTTGTTTTATTTCAGGTCTGTCATTTATCTTGCACGTATATAGTGTGGTAGATTTGGGATCTCTGCTTCCATGACAACCCTTGTTCCGATCGTGTTACATGGTGTTCTCCTTGTCGTCAAAAAATAGCGTCCCCTTGTTGAACAGAAATAAAATGCCGATTGTTTCCTTTTACTTCACCTTTTCCTTGCAACCACTAAAAACAACTGATCCGTCAAAGCAGGGTGTTCACCATTTATACCCTGGTTCAATATACATACAGCTCATTTGAAGTGAAGCTTTACAAAGTTGTAATATCGGCGCAATCTTCAACTGTTTTGATTGATACCGTGTGATTTGCATCCCATAGTCTGTTGAAAAACGATACATTCTCATCTGGCTTTTCATCCTTTCGACAGCTCTCCAATTGCAGAGTCTGTATGGTATACCTATATGGAGGCAGTGACTCAGCTTTGCACTCTATGCGGATAAAGCACCATGCGAATCGTTTGCAATAAATGCCCAGCAAAATTTTCCGTGAATTCTTCTACTACTTTAAAGCCTTTCCTTTCATAAAAACGTCTGCCAATCGTATTCTCTTTCTCGACATTGATATAAATCTCTGCACCCTCGCTTATAGCTATACCAGCTTCTAACAAAGCTGACCCTATCTCTACCCCCTGATAATCCGGAAGTACATAAATAGCTGCCAATTCCATTGTTCCTTTATCGGTGACAGGAGCATAGTTAGCAAAACCAATTACCTTACCATCTACTACAGCAATAAAAAAGTGTGACCCTTTTAAACGCCTAATTAACATTTCTTTACTATATGCACCAGCCAAAAATGTATCTTGAATTACTATTGGAATTATTCCTTCATACGTCGTATGCCAGCTCGTTGTTGCTACTTCTTGCACAGCTTCTATATCCGCTTCTTCCATTTTTCGTATGTTAAAGTTCATGTCATTTTCCTTCCCTTAGTCGTATATTTTATTGCGCTGTAAAGAAGGCGGGCATAGGCGATTGTACTGTTTTATTTTCTTGTTGGTAAACTTCACCTTTTCTTTCCTTTGTTTCCCATCTAAAACAGCTAGTTCTTCTTTCAATACGTCAATTTCATTCGCTAATTCAATCCACCTCGGTAGCACATGATTATCCTTCATTGTCTTATACAACTGTTTCTCTTCTGGATTAAAATAATTGTTAGCTAACTTAAGTGGTTTTCCTTTTCCAGGTAAATGATCGAAATGCCCTTCCTTTTCTGCTCTTTTTACCACCTCGCTAATCGGGTCATTGTATTGAATACGCTCATCAACCTCATATTCTTTTTTAGAATCCTTATTCAACCTACTTCCCCCTTTTCCGTCATTGATTTCTATATACTATTCGACAAATTCGTAAAATAACCTGCAATTATAGGAATTTCTTTTTATGATTTCGCCCTTTTGGAAGAAAAGATGCGGATAATTCGGTTTCGTGTTTAACGCAAAAATGTTTTACAACCAACAAGCTATTAATATAATCAGTTGTTTCAAAGGCGATATTCTTTACATGATGTTATTCATTGGTTTATATATCGTAATCATTTGCAGTAGTTCAATACTTATATACCAACTCAACGGTTGCTTCTATTTCAATTTGACCTGATTGAATAGGCGTTGTCGTGAAATTTTCTACAGAGGTTGAAAAAGCTTTATGGGCTACCAGTGGCTGAACTGTTTGTTCGATAATCTCAAATGGAGTTGGATCTAAAGGTAGATGGAATTTTTGAGCAATAGTGCGGGCTTTTCGAGCACCGTCTTCCAAAGCGTTTTGCAAAGCTTGATTATAGATTGTTTCTTGCTGATTAGTTGAAAATTGAATCGCAAAAACACGGTTCACTCCTTCTTGAACAGCTCGATCAATAATTGTACCAATTTGATCAAAATCTGTAATTGTAACTTGAACAGTATTGACAACCTGGTATCTTTGGTTAACAGGCTCTCCATCCTTAAAATCAGAAATCGGTCTGATATTGTATGAAGATGTTTGAATATCTTTTTGGGAAAAACCTAATTCTAGCAGAGCTTGAATCACTTGATTCATTAAACGAGCATTTTCTTGCTGTGCCAGAAGCAGGGACTGATTTTCTGTTATTACTCCTAATTGAATGGAAACGATGTTCGGTTCCACAGCTACTTTCCCCGTCCCATAGACTTTGATTATTCTATTCGAGAATACTTCTGCCCTTACAGGAGTTTGATAGTAATTCGGATACGTATACATATGAAGTAGCCTCTCCTTTCCATTTTTTATAAAGCCAGCTTAACTAGCAGTTTCTGTCTATTTAAGAATATGCTTTCCATGTGATAATGATGTAAGTCAGGCCAAGGAAAGAATTGCAAGCAGCTACTATTTTTCCTTCCCAACTTAAATTGTGAACTTCGCATTTTCCATATATTTCAATAAATCTGCTACCGAATGTTAGTTTATCGTTCTTATACCAGCTTTAATTGTGAACTTCGGCGAATTTACATATTTCACCACGCACTTAAGTTCTTATAACTTCTAATTTATACTTCCTGCCACTTGTACTTCCGATTGACTGAAATTTTCTTTCTTAAACAGTCGTTTCATCATGTACGGGGATGAAATTTCAAGAAATTCTCGTGCTTGGCGATTATTAATATAAGGTTCTATTAATAAAGCATAGTACGAAAACGCATATCGATGAGCAATTTTGGATTGATCATAACAGCTGTTACAACGCCATGTTCCATAATGAAAATACATTTTTGCTGCATAACATTTTAGACAAAGTACACCCCGAATTAATTCTTGTTCTTTCAATGCGTACTTCTCCAAAACATTTATTCTTTTCGTGATATGGGAGGATGTTAAGCGAAAAGATAACTGAACTATCTCGTCTTCAGACAGGCAATATTTTGTATATTTCTCTTGAAATAGATTCAGTTTTTCGAGGAATTTCTCTTTATGAATAATAAGATCTGAAATTTTTTCATCGTTCGTAAGATTTTTTAAGATGGTTTTGGGATTCGTGTAGACAACCAATTTTTCAAGGGGGACTGGTGGCAAGTTATGTTGCCGCAGCCAACGAAGAAACCTTGTATGCTGTAGGTTTATCTGATACATCGGATGTGTAAATGCTTCTTTTTTATGATCGGAAATGCGGATAGCTTGTCCCATCTCGTCAAAGATGACATGATCTTTAATATTTTTCACTTCTACTATTAAGATAAAGTTCGCCGATACAATAAGTATATCTATTTGAAAATAGTCGTATTCGTTCTTTAAACGGACATTGTAAAAAATGAGGAAAGTTTGCTGGGGTAAAAATTGAAGGGGATATTCCAAAGATGCTTCACCTATATAACCTGCTCGTAACCGTTTTGCTTTACTTGTTATAGTGTCTTTTAAAGTGTGGGGCGTCGGGAGCCTTCGTGCTAATGCCTCCATTTGTAATAAGTAATGAGATGCTTGTAAAGGTTTGATAATCAAGGCAGTACTTCCTTTCATTTGATTTGAAGTAGTTATTCATTATATTCGCTACATATTGCTAAAAACCTGCAAGCTGAAGTTAGTTTATCCTTCTTATGCTTGCTTAAATTGTGAACTTCGAGCAACCTTCTTGTGAACTTCGGCGAATTTACACTTAAATCCAGTAATCAGGATCAGCCATTCTTATTTCTTCGACCACATCATCGAGGTCCGACGGTGTAATTGTATAAATCGTATGATCTGGCATCGCCTGTTTAGCGACTTCATAAAAATAGCGAGTGCTTCCTGGATATTCTTGATCAACTAATAATAAACAAGCGTCACTTTTATCAACTAACCACATGTTTTTTGCTTTAAACTGATAGGCCCCACGATAATCGCCTTGATATAAAGGTTTATAAAAGTCTGCAGACGCAATAATAGCCTGATATTTTTCCTGCAATGGCTCAGGCCAGCGACTATCTTGATTTTCAAATGGCGGAAAGACACCTAGCCGAATATCGTAATCCTCTTGTAAATCATACACAACTTCTGCTGTCCACAGTTCCACTCCCATTTGTCCAGATATTAGTACCCATTCTAGACCTTCCTCGATCATAGGCACGAGCCGCTTCCTAATCGCTGCTTTAATGTATGTAATTCGATCATCCTCCTCCTTAAAGATATTGATTTCCATTGGTTTATACCCTGTTACTGTTATAATTTTCATTTTATCTGTTCCCTCCGCATAGATCTATCCTTATTTTTAGATGGAAACCTTAATAGCGTATCTACATAATCACCTCTAAAATTGCTCGTGTAGATTCGAAATACGCATTTCAGTAGTATTGCTATTATAAACAAAATTGTAACATATCATTTTCTCGACGCTGTCAGAACATCTCGCAATCCAATTTTAATCAGATTGTTTTCATCGGTTATCATTATAAATACGCGCACTAAACAAAGAGAACTTTAATCAGTGCAAGCATTCTTCATCCCTCTCCTGCTTTTTAGTTTCGCAGATGTTAACGGCTGGATTCTTGCCTTATTATACTGGATTTCATCTCGTTGGATGGATGGGCAGGTCTTACTACCGATTAGATTTGAGATAAAGTGAATCTTCAATCAGTGATGGATGAATGAAACCCCAACTGATTGTTAGTACCGTAATGGTATGACCTAAAGGCTGCTTACGAAATAGGACATTTAGGTACTGTTATCTCCCACTTAGACCTGTTGCTGTACAGATGATCCTACTCCTGAAGTGGGTCTCTTACAGCACCTTATATACGGTATAAATGATCAGAGAAAATATTTTGCATCTATTTACGTTTAATCGAGTAGGAGGAGGTGACTCCCCCGACCTAGCCTCATATGAAGTTCGTGTTCCTAAAAGGTGGAGATTTGCCGCCGACTTCCTTCAGATTCTGGATCAGCCCAGACGCCCTTGTCTTAAGCTAAACACTACTACTCCCTTCGTGGCTCGGGACTTCAACCCTAGATAATGTGCGATGCCTGGCATACTAACTTGAAAAGCTGGCATAAACTATGCCAGCTTTTCTTTTAAGTTAACACCATTTATGTGGATGTTGCCAATGTTTCGGCTTATGACATCCATGCCCCATTCCCGGTGCCATTGCTCCTCCTACTTGACCGTTTCCATAGCCTGGCGCCATTGCTCCTCCTACCTGACCATTTCCGTATCCTGGAGCCATCGCTCCTCCTACTTGAGATGGTACATTAAAAGATCCGCCGTATACGTCTACACTGCTATTTGTATTTTGTACAGAAGTAGAATGTGGAAATACATGTTTATTAATCGTTGTATGATGATTTTGTACAGTCGTATGTGAAGGATGAATATGCTCTACAACATCTTCACTGCATTGTTTTACACAATTATATTTGGTTGGATGAACAACCTGCTTTGGGGGACAGCAATTCCCATGATGATGTCTCATGAAAAATTCTCCTTTCCTGTAATAGGTTCACTAATAACCTATGGCAAATATCTCCCATTTGTATAAGGCAATCACCTAAAAAGCTAAAATAGGCTGTTGAAAACGTCTATTTGTGTTTAACTCTAATAAAGATCACTTCCAAATGCCAGCCTATAAAAACAGCTTAAGAACAAAGGCGCGGGGCGCCCGTTTAGCAACGTAGCGAATGGAACGAATCAACGAGGTAAACGAATTATAACTTGTGCAACAGGGGTATGCCGACGTCTGAGCGGCAAGCCCGTTTTTAGTCGGCATTCCTCTTAGCGACGAACCGATGAGGCCTTATCGTAGGGCGCATTTCTAAAGTCGCATCGTTGCTGGGCTCATGCGCCGGAAGTGGCTAGTCGGTTATTTCGTTATCCACGAGCACCTCATTTTATAGGTTCCTATACAACAAAAAAGCGAGAGAAGCTCCCTCGCTCATGAGATGATGTTATTTCGTTTTCCATATAGAATTAACTGCTCAAAGGGATCACCAGAAAGACCCAATAGTTTGCAAAAGGCTGCCTCTGTGTTCATTCCTAGTTGCTTTAACCGAATTACTTCCCCTTTCCATTCGGGAAACTTTCCTAATACACCATCTTCAATAACCATGTGCAAATAAGCATATTGCTCATAAACAGGCTGATCTTGGGCGAAAAGTTCAAAAGCAAATGATTGATAATAAAAATTTACTTTAACCACTTCTCGACCTCGGATGATTTTTCGTTTGAGTGCAAAACGATTTCTGGTGAGAATATAATCGTCTCAAATCCTGTTCCAAACGTTCTAAATCACTAGTTTGCAAAATAATGTCCAAATCTGATCCCGCAACATGAATTCCTAAGGGGAACGTTCCACATAAAACCGGCTTATACACTTGCAAGTCATATAGTACATTTAAACCCATGATTGCTTCGTATGCTTGCATTTGCTTTTCATCCCCAGCTTGAAGACATCTATAAGTTTCCAGCATGATTCAACCTCTTTTCCAAACCTGTACACGTATGTATGCGCCTGAATGCTTGTCGAATAACCTGTTCATCTTTACCGGTATAATGTGCCCATGCTTGAACTGGGTAAAAATTACCGACTTCACTTTTCAAATAACTCGTTTCACTTTTCCCTTCAAGAAAAACATGTAAATAAGAATGGACAGGGTGAAAACCGTTTTTCTGATACCAGTTCAATACCCATTCGTCATCTCTTGTCCATGCTTCTAAATAATTTATGCCCTTTTCCGATGCATTCTCTCAGCACTGTTTAATAATTGATGTCCAATGCCAAGCCGTTGATAATCAGGGTGCACAGCAAGATGCCAAATCATTCCTCCAAGTCCATTCTCACCAGTGCACACCGTATTCTTTTCTGATTCATATTCCACATCAATCAGCCCGACTATCTTATCTTGCTGGATAGCTACTAATTCAATTGCCTTGTGGTCATATGTTTCCTTTTCCCGTAAAACATTGTCATAATAAGCTGTTTCTAAAAAAGCTAACACTCGGCATTGTAACCATCCCTTTTCATAGTTAGAATGATATGGTCTAATTTTCAAACGATACCCTCCTGTAGTTATTTATTGTCGTTCGCTTGCGCTTTCAATAAATCTCTAATTTCCTTTAACAATTCTTCTTGGGCGTTAACTTCTGGTGTTTCTTCTAAAGGCTCTTCTTGTTTTTGACGTTTAAACTTCATTAACAAACGGATGAATAAGAAAATAGAACCTGCCACAATAAAGAAATCTACTATCGATTGAATAAATAACCCATAATTTATGGTTGCACTTTTATAAGTAATGGATAAGTTGCTAAAATCGATGCCATTCATAATAATTCCAATGAGTGGTGTGATAATATTTTCTACTAATGATGTTACAATTGCGCTGAATGCTGCACCAATTACGACGGCTACAGCTAAATCAACGACATTCCCCTTAAATGCAAATTCCTTGAAATCTTTCCACATAGTCGATCATCTTTCCCTTCCCTTTTTATACGTTTAATCATAGCAAAATCCGGTGTAATTAAAAAATAATTTATAAACAGCATAAAACACTGTAACCATCCTTGACTAGCGTTGATAGTCTAATAAGATGCTAGCACGGCAGAAAACTGTGACGGGAAGTGAGTTGAAAATAGAATCTAATCAGTACTTGTCTAACAAAGTAACTAGATATCGGTAAATATGTTGCTATTATAAAAAGCGCTGTTTTGGAAACAAACACTTCTTCAAAAATAAACAGGTACCCAGACTGGATACCTTGTTCTATAACCCGTGATGGGGATTGTGTTTTTGCCTTGAATGATTTGCCTGTTTTACCTTTTTAGAGCCATCTAATGGTTCTCCATATGGTTGTTTTGGACTTTCGGGTAAATTGGGATGCTGCTTTTGTTTTGGTCCTTTTGGTTTACCTTCCATGGAAATCCCTCCTAGTTAATGTACCATTAGCTTTTGTAGCAATTATTCCGTTTATACAGCAATCCTAAGTATTTACACAGATTCACGCGTCATTCACCTTGAATCCAAAACTGTTAGCTACCAGATGCGAAAATAATGTTACATTACGATTATTCCCCTAAATCAAAGGCTTGTACTGCAGTTACAAAGCAATCATTGATACAGGACTGGAAACGAAAAGGCGCTTTACTTTTAATTAGAATGGAAAGGTTTAAGTTCTCTTCCAATAAAGTTAGCAGTTACAGGATTTAGATCTAATTCTCTTGCCCAAATAGAAAGTTGACCAACATGGTGAATTTCGTGAACGATTATATGATGCAATATTTCATCTACAGTATATTGATCTTCATCCCAAGGAACACTTATTAATTTCCCTTTAATTTCATCTAAATTGGCTTTCAAAAATGCAACTATTTCTGTTCGGAATGTACTTGAAAGCGTTTTAACCTTCTCCATTGTGTTGTAATCCGCAAACTGCACTATTACGTCTTCTTTACCTTGAATCCCCCTAAACCAACTATATTCTACATCGATAATGTGAAATAGGGTATATAAAATGCTACCCACTCCACCTGTACGGTCTTTTAACAGCTCTTTTATTGTTAGTTGATTACACCATTCAAACCAGTCTTCTCTTACCTGCCAGTTATACTCCAGAAATTTTATCAATAAAATATACACTCCTATACAAAATGTATTAACAGGGCACTTCTCAGAGGTATTCTGCAAAAATGATCAATTCAAGTTTTTCATCATAAGATAATACATGTCCAAATATCTATTTTTGACTTCTATGATAAATACAGCCCCATACTTTTTATCCTCTATTGCTTTTGCTTATAAGGAAATCGCTTCCAATAGCAAAAAGTTTCCCTCCTCCCTTATCCTCTTTATATACAACATGACGGTCTTGAATTCCATTATAAACATGATAATGAAAAGTGCTTTCCATTATTCTTGCCTAAAGGAAACGTACGTTCTTCATTTACATTATACACTATTTCTTTAATAAAACAGTCCGTCATTACAAATAGTCAACTATCTCTTGTTAATCAATTGCCCCCGTAGGTGGAAAACTTGAAAAAGATCAAATAAAGCAAATAAACCATCATTGGTGGCTTTCCTTCATCCCACACGGCTTGTTAGTACCTTAATGGTATGATCTAAAGGACTTTGAACAAAACGGGCATTTAGGTGCTGTTATCTTCTACTTAGACTTGTGGCTGTACAGATATCCAACCCCTGAAGCGGGAGTCTTACAGCACCTTATATGCGGGATAATTATGAATTCAATCTTTTATAGAATGAGAAGTTATTTAGGTGCTCCGTGGTAACAACTAAGAACGGTTATTCCATTCTTCCTTTAGTACTGCATAAGAGTATTCATCCCACCATTCATCTCCATGAGGAATACATTTTTTAAAATGCCCTTCTCTTCTCATGCCGATCTTTTCCATGACACGAAAGGAAGGAACATTTTCTGGCTGGCAAGTTGCTACAATTCTATGTAGTTCTAGTTCTTCAAATCCATATTTTAATATTGCAAGTGCAGCTTCCGACGCATAACCTTGATTATAATACTCAGGATGAAATACCCAACCTATTTCATATGTGTGGTCACCAAAATAGTTAAAAAACTCCATATGTCCAATTAGAATATTTTGGTTGGCTAATATTACTGGAAATTTCTTAGCTGATTCACCTAGGTTCTTTTTAATCATTTTCTGTGTTTCCTGTTTTGTTAATACACCTTCAGGCATATATTTCATAACTGACTTTCGGGATGTATATGGATATACTTCTTCCCAATCTCTTAATTCGAAATGACGTATAATTAGCCTTTCTGTTGTTATGTTCATGTAACTCCTCCATAAAATTATCTCAAGTAAAAGTATTTTTGGGTATAGGTGGGAGAAAAATTTAAATCGTACAACGTTTTTCTTTATTATATTTTTAATGCATACATATGAAAACTATATTTCAATATTTAACGATAACAAACTTGCATAAGAAAAAAAGGATTTATGCCCATATATAGAACATAACATCCTTTTATTCATTTAGTCTATTTGAATATACGCATGTGCCTTTACCATATTAGTGTTTATTTTTCATATGCCTCTGTTAGTGCTGTTACAATTTGCTTTTTACGCGAAACAACACCTTTTAATAGCGCACGACTGCGGTGATCAAGGTCAACGTTAAATGCAGCTTCCACTTTTGACTTTCCATTTCCGACTGCAAGCACTTCCGAATCATTGTTTAAAATATCCGTGACAACGAATAAAAATAGGTCAAGTTCTTTTTCTTTAATCAGATTGGCAATTTCTGCTTCAATTTCCGTTTGCAGTGCGTAAATTTGTTCTGTATCGACTGCATTTACCTGGGCAATTTCAACTTTCGCACCGCCCATAGAAAATTCCTTTGCGTCCATCGTTAATAATTCAGAAATCGATTTATCGCCTAAATCTGCTCCTGCTTTTAACATTTCCAGCCCGTACGTATGCAAATCAACCCCTGCAATCTCAGCTAATTCATGAGCCGCATCTACATCTTCCTGTGTGCACGTTGGCGATTTTAGCAATAAAGAATCGGAAATAATCGCTGATAATAATAGACCAGCAATTTGCTTTGGAACAGCAATTCCATTTTCCTTATACATTTTGTTTAAGATGGTAGCTGTACAACCAACAGGCTCAGCACGGAAATATAGCGGTTCACTTGTTTCAAAGTTAGAAATGCGATGGTGGTCAACTACCTCCGTAATACGAGCGTCTTTAATATTTGCTACACTTTGTTGAAATTCATTATGGTCAACGAGAATCACATCTGTACCTGGCTCTACTTCCTCCATTAATGCAGGTGCTTTTACTTCGAAATAATCAAGTGCATATTGCGTTTCTTTGCTAACTGCACCTAGTCGAACGGGTTCTGCATCCATTCCCAATTTCTGCTTTAAATCCGCATATCCGATTGCGGAACAAATTGCGTCTGTATCTGGATTTTTATGTCCAAAAATTATCGTCTTTGCCATTGATCATTTCTCCTTCTATTAAAGCTTTTACAACTATTAGCTTATCAAAATTCATTCCGCTTGAATAGCGATTTAAAAAAATTCGCTAAATCACATGAACAAAGGCGCAAGCGCCCGTTTAGCAACGTAGTGAATGGAACGAATCAACTAAAGATATAGGAATCATGCCACTAAAAACAGGGGTATGCCGACGCCTGAGCGGCAAGCCCGTTTTTAGTCGGCCTTCCTCTTTGCCACGAACCGATGATGCCTTATCGTAGGGCGCATTTCTAAAGTCGCATCGTTGCTGGGCTCATGCGCTGGACGTGGCTAGTCGGTTATTTCGTTATCCATAAGCACCTAAGTTTATACTTTCTTATTCTTTAAAAAATAAGCTCTAGTACGCATTTACTTTTTATCCGTTTATTTTTATCATAGTATAGTGAAGCATATAGAGGAAATTTTTTATGATAGTAACGATTATTCTGCTGAACGAAAGGATATTCCGATGAAAAGAAAAGCAATTATTGTTGGTAGCGGCATTGTGGGAGCTTCAACCGCCTATTATCTTGCGAAGAATAACTGTGACGTGACGATTATAGATCGTGAAGATAAAGGACAAGCAACAGATGCTGCTGCTGGGATCGTCTGTCCGTGGTTGTCACAACGACGAAATAAAGCGTGGTATGAACTTGTAAAAGCTGGAGCTCGCATGTATCCTTATTTAGTAAAATCACTCGCAACAGACGGCTTACCGGACACCGGCTATCAGCAAGTTGGTGCATTACATTTGCATCAAGATGAGAAAAAATTAATCGCAATGAAGGAACGAGCGGAAAAACGAAAGATAGATGCTCCAGAAATTGGCGAGGTGGAATTATTATCTCCCAAGCAAACACAAAGTAGATTTCCATTATTAGACGACACGTATGGCTCTGTTTATGTTAGTGGTGCAGCGCGTGTAAACGGTAGAAAGCTTCGGGATGCACTTCTTCAAGCAGCACAAAAACACGGTGCGAAACGAATAAAAGGGACCGCTGTATTACAAAACGCAGGACAAACGATTACTGGCGTCACTTTACATGATGGTCGTGAAGTAAAAGCAAATACAGTTATTGCAGCAACAGGTGCTTGGATGAGCGAGTTACTAAAACCGTTAGGAGTTGCCTTTCAAGTCGAGGCACAACGGGCACAAATTTTACATGTGAAACTAGAAAATATGGATGAAGACTTATCCACTTTACCAGTTGTGAAGCCGCCGAATAATCAATATATGCTCACCTTTCCGAACAATCGAATCGTGCTTGGTGCGACATATGAAAATAAAGTAGGTTATGATTGTCGTATTACAGTTGGTGGGATGCAGGAAATTATAACGAAAGCGCTGGAATTTGCGCCACGATTAGCAGAGGCAACAGTTGTAGAAGCTCGTGTTGGTTTTCGTCCTGTGACTCCAGAATTTCTCCCAGTCATTGGTCCGCTCCCAGGCTTTCAAGGGGTGTTGTTAGCAAACGGGCTTGGATCAACAGGATTAACGATGGGACCATTTATTGGTTCGCAGTTAGCAAAATTAGCCATGAGCGAACCGACAGATATTGATTTGCATCCTTACGACGTACGTACTGCAATCACAAATGCTAAACTATAGCGTACAAGTTTCCGTGAGTAACTACCTAAAAAACTAACGCTAGATCAAACCACTTAAAATGAATAAACCACATGAATTCAAATTTAAAGCTTTTGAATTCATGTGGCTTTCCTTTGCTATTGGAACTCACACCAATGCTTAAATTTTATTTTACGATTAATACTGGGCATTCCACTTGCTTAGCAACCTTGTGACTGACACTACCTAACAGAAACGTTTGGAAGTTATTTCTACCGCGGCTTCCTACAATGACACAATCAATATCATGCTTATTTGCATATGCAACAATTTTAGGCCCCGGATCCCCATGTAAAACGGTAACTGTGTAATCTATATTGGCTGCTTGTAATACATCTGTGATCGGTTGCATTCTTTCTTGTCTGTTTTTTTCTACTTGCGCATGGTCGGCACCATATAGCACGTCCGACTTTGCCGTTTCACCATCAACAACATACACCACTTCCACCTTAGACGAAAATTTTTTAGCCAACCCTACTGTATACTCGGCAGAACGAATAGAATGAGAAGAGCCATCCGCTGCCAATAAAATATTTTGAAACAAACCGATCACCTCACGAAAAAACTATGATTTAGGATTTCTTTTATCTTTATTTTACTTGTTTCTGTTTTGATTTACTATCCTGTTTGCTTAGAATAATTTCCTTAAGACAGGAGACACTTCTAAAGCAATTTTAAAAGGCGCTATTAATCCTAAAGGGAATTGTTTATATTTACAGAAAGAGAAGGGTTTGGTACGCTAACGTTATATTTAAAAGCTATATCTAATTAGAGAAGTAAATCAAGTAGAATACATATAAACTACTTTACTATGTCATGATTACAGCTCTTCAATGAATATAACGGAACCAATTGAATTTTTACACTTTTTTAAAATGAATCATTTTGTAACACGAAGGGGGTAATAGTTATGAAAGGAAAATTCGCTGTTTTCGCGGTGATTGTTTTCACTTTCCTTGTACTTATATTATGCTGGATTTGGTTACAGAAAGTAATAACTGATTATGACTTAGAACGCGCTTTATCTTCTCATCAAATACAAGCTTCTGACTATGTAAATAGAGAGCATATTAAGTGAAGGTTCAATTTATTATTCCCACATTTAGGTGCTATATAGATAAAGCGAACCTTTAATGTTTCCAAGAAATTAAACACCTGAGTCCCTAAAATTCAGAGCACAAGCTGCATAATTTGCTCTTTTAATACTGTCTACTTGACAGGGGTCACATCAATCAGTGGGGATTTTCTTTCATCCCCACTGATTGTTAGTACCGTAATGGTATGACCTAAAGGTCTCTGGACGAATCAAGCATCTAGGTGCTGCTATCTCCAACTTAGACTTGTTGCAGTATGGATTCTCCAATTCTTGAAGTGGGAGACTTACAGCACCTTATATGCGGGATAAATGTTATCGTATTTATTTGACACCGACCTCGCCGACCTTACCGTATAAAAAACGGAACGCCGGAGCACAAATAGTTCATTAAGCACTATGCTGGTGTCTTGTCTCTAAATATTGTAATTTCGAGCGGATTTTTCCATATGTAAATTGAAATATTGGACTTTGAATAAAGGTAAAAACAAATGTAAATAAAAAGACCGGACCACCTAACAACAAACCAACGAGCAGTACGAAGGTTTCGGTAATAATCCGAACTTTGCCCACAGATGCTTGAAGCTTATCAGAAATAGACAGCATAAATCCATCTCGCGGCCCTGAGCCTACATTTGCTGCATTATAAATACCACCACCCAAACCCATAATTACAATTCCAACGATAATGAGCATATAATCTGACCACGACCTCGATGCAACTGGTAAAAAATCAAGCCATAGAAAAATATCTACCAGCAAACCAACCAATACTGCATTAAAAAATGTCCCCATTTTAATATAGCTCTTATCTAAAACCCAAGATACACCAATTAATAAAATAGAAATAATTATTGCCCACGAACCAATTGATAACCCCAACTTTTCAAATAAAGCAACATTCAGTACGTCCCATGGGTGAATACCAAGATGCTGCATATTAATAGATATACTTACACCGAGACTAAATACAGTGATGCCGATTAAAAATACTCCCCAGCGGACTGCTAACATTATCGCAACGCCTTCTTTCTCTATAAGAGGTTGTTTAAAAAGTGCACTAAAAAATGCTAAAGCAAATTTCTTCGTTAGCTTGTTTTTCCTTCCTTTGAAAAAGAGTTCCCCCTTTCCTCGTGAGAACGAGTTTCAAGCAAGCCTATACTAATGTTCATGTTTCTGTAGGCATATGGAGTCTTCGCTAAAATAGCCCACGTTCTGTAGGCAACGTAGAAGTCAGTAACACACACAAGCCCACTACTAAACTTCGCCGCTCAAACTCAGGCGCCAGAACGAGCTAGTGTTGGCGTTGCAACGAGACAAGAAAGGCTACGACAGCAACACATTGCACGCAGAAAAAGTGTTTTTCTTTTTCAAAGACGCCTGAGACCATATCCGACCTCGGTCCTTATTACCACCTTTTTTGAACACGCACTATAATCACTAATAATACATAAAAAGTAAAACTCCCTGTGAAAGTCATTTTATAATAGGCTTGCCCATAAATTATCATGCTTCTTTTAATCTATACCAAGTTAAGGCTTCTTGTTCCACTTCTTTCACAAAATCATTTTTCTCGCTAATATATGCTTCTATCTGTTTCGGATACTTGATCGCTAAAGCCGTTTTTAAATCTCCGTATTTTTTAGCTATCGATGGGTGGGCAATTAAATAATCCTTAAACGCGAGATGCCGTTTGATATGGTCGTCCCCTTCTTCAAATACGTGCACATGATGTGTCCGTTCATTTCCACCTTTGTTGAAATACCTTCTTCCTTCTATACCATTCTCTCCTAAGGCGACATAGCCCAGATTTTCCATTTCTTCTATGTATTGATCTACTTTTTCAATCGAAGAAACCACCGGCATGATGTCTATAATCGGTTTAGCTGCTAAGCCTGGAACAGCCGTACTTCCAATATGATGCATCGCAACTAGTTCTGTTTTAAAAATGGCTGCTATATTTTTTGCTTCTTGCATAAAAAGATTCTGCCATTTACTTTGGTATGGAGTAACGATTACTTTCCGCAAGAATATACCTCCTCTTATATTATATTTAGGCGTTATTTTTTTCGCTCCATTGTTTCTTACATTCTATTTGTTATACTGCTTGAGAATTTATACGTGCACCTGAATCCGTCGCTTTACACTACAGTTGGACGCTTTCCGAGGGGCTGCATGAGCCTCCTCCCTCGCAAAAAGCGCTCGTTGCGGGATCTTAAGGCTCATGCTTTTCCCGCAGGAGTCGCCGCCTTGCGTCATCAACTTCCATTATTTCACACTTAATTACTGGTCTAGTTTTCCTAATGCTTTTTTTAACAAATAGTACCTTGATTCTATTTGACATATCACCGCAGATCTTTCTTCTATGTAAATGATAATGAGACTCCTATTTATTAGGAGCCTCACCCCACATACCATATACGTACTCACCACTTCATAAGCACGAGCTTTCAAAAACTATCATATCGGCTAATTCCCCCACTATCAAGTACAACATTCTAATCTTCTTTACTGGAAAAATAAGCATCTAAAATACCTTGACCGATGGTTTGATTTATCGGATGTTTACTATTAACAATCCCCGTATGAGGTACAATAATAGCAAACGCCATTTCAGGATCATCATAAGGTGCATAGCCAACAAGTGAAAGATTTTCTGTATCTGCTTTCTTTTCTCCATCTTTATAATAGGCGTTTTGAGCGGTCCCCGTTTTACCAGCTGCTTTATAATTACGATATTTCGATGTTCCAAAATAACGTACAGCAGTTCCTCTTGGTTCATTAAATACTTGCCTAAACCCTTCCTGAATTCGTTCAATTTTCGATTTATCCATATCAATTCGATTTAGTACTTCTGTTCCCTTGCTTTGATATACAGAGCCTAATCGCTCTTCTACTTGTGATGGATTGCGTATCTCTTTTACTAATTGTGGGCGTACACGGTTACCGTCATTCGCTATCGTTGATACATATTGCACTAACTGTAGAGCAGTGTAGTTATCATATTGACCAATTGCATAGTCCATAAGCAGCCCTGGTTGAAATTGTTTGTCACCAATAACACCGGTTGATTCATAAGGGTAATCAATACCTGTTCGATTTCCTAAGCCAAATTGTTGAAAATAGCTGCGCATCTGATCCCATGCAGCTACATCAAATGCCGCACTCTCTCCATTTGGAAACGGATAGCGATGCTCTCCTCCCATTTTCAATGCAATATAAAACATATATACGTTAGATGAACGGCGTAACGCAGCATAGTCATCCACCGGGCCTAGTTCCGAATAGGAACCTTTCGGCGCGCCACTAGCAATTTGTATTTTTCTGTCATTAAATACTTGCCCTGGAGAAATAACTCCTGATTCGTACCCTGCTAAAACAGTAGCTCCTTTAATAGCGGACCCTGGTAAATGAGCATCATGGAATGCTTTATATGGAGCCTTCTTATAGTCATTTGTTTTTCTATCGTATGTTACACCGCTTACCGCAAGCAATGCTCCCGTTTTTGGGTTCATGACTACAGCGGCTGCATCTGACATATATTGATGTTGATAAGGATGTTTTTGTATCGTCTTCTGTAATTCTTCTTGTAACACTTTATCGACCTTTTTTTGGAATTCCATATCAATGGTTAAAACAAGATCTTTACCTGCTTGCCCTTCCACTGCTACTCGAGAATCTACCGTAGTTCCATCTTTTGTTGTGATATATTCTATTTGCTCTTTTCTCCCCCGTAAAGCATCCTCATAATATTTTTCTAAACCACTAATTCCGACACGATCATTACGGCTGTATCCTCTCGTTAAAAAGTGTTCCAATTTTTCTTTCGGAAGACCTCGCTCTTGAGTCGTAATATTGCCAACTAAGCTCTTTAATGTATCTCCAAATGGATAATTGCGCTCCCAGTCTGCAATCGCATTGATTCCTGGTAATTCACCTAAATTTTCCGATACTTGCGCATACTCTTCTGCTGTTACACCTTCATTTTTAATAATTTGTGGCGTTAGCGCATAAGCTTTATCCAGTTCTTTTTTAATTACGATGATCAATTTATCGTGTTCCGATATATCATTCATCTCTGTTTCGGTAATTCGTTCTAAAGCAAGATCATATTCTTCGACATCATCAAGCTTCTTTTTTTCTTCTTGAGACAGCCTTTCTACTACTTTGTCTTTATTGTTTAAGTAATAGTACTCTTTTTTATCCCTTTCACTAATTCCTTTAACCTCAATCGTAATCAGCTTGGCTAATTTCTCAGCTACTTCTAATCTATCTGCAGCTTGCGTTCCTTTAGCAGGGGTATAGGTAATCGATATAGTGGCTCGTTACCGACAACAAGTTGCTGATTGCTATCATATATTTTACCACGTGGAACTGGTACTTTCGTTGTCTCATTAACCGTTCGATCAATTTCTTCCTGAAAAGACTCCCCTCTAAGAATTTGGACTGCACCGAGCTGGAGAATTAAAGCTGCAAACATGATAAACATAACAAAAAAGAGCAAATTCAATCGAAATGGCAGCTTATCCTTCCATTTGTTTTCTTTTCTTCTCTTGCTCATGTCATCCCCCTTTTTCTAAAAATATTCTCCCCGCTAATTTGTAATATCAACACAAGTATACAAAAAAGTGAAATAATTTAACTTGCTCAACTTTTCCCACTTCAAACTACTTTTGAATTGATCATACCATGTTCCGAATTCACCAGCAACCAATTCTTTCCTGTTTTAAACGATTAAGAAAGCTCTATCTAAGGACGGTGTGAAAATGTACCATGATTGATTAAAAGTCTGCAATTCTGTTAACAATCGTCGGTTTTGCCGACCATTGGATCGTCAAAAGAATGCTCACTGAAAGGATTCATTTTTCAAGTTATAACTCATTATATCTCTAAAAGTGAAATTCAGAGGCAAAGTACACACTTCCTCATCATAATATAGATATTTTCACTAATAAAGTGAACTTTTAGTCAGAAGGGGTTTTCAATGAATCCCACTGCTTGTTAGTACCGTAATGGTATGACCTAAAAGCATCTTACGAAATAGGACATCTAGGTGCTGTTAGCTCCTACTTAGATTTATTGCCGTATAGATTTATCCACCTCCTGAAGTGAGAGTCTTACAGCATCTTATATACGCGATAAACTAAATCTGTTTCATGATCACGTACAGCATTTAAGAACGATTGTTAATGTGCATAACTTTGCCAAATTACCATTGCTTGTACTTCCCCTCCCTTTCTTGGCCCTATCCACAGGCTATTTGTGATAAAATTCACTTTTAAAACGCTTCCCCTATACATAATAACTCTACAAAACATAACAATCACAATACACAATACAATTATTAACAAATTTGTCGAAAGTACGTTACAAAAATTTCAAGATTTAAACCGCTACAGACTTGTATTTAATTGTATAGTATAAGCAGGAGGTTCAAATGTCATAGTAGAAAGGAGCTAAATCTGTCAGAGAGTTGTTCTTTTTTCTTACTAAAAGCATCAATGTGAGAGGATGGGGAGTACGAAATCATCATTCATCTATCCATTTAAGCTAGTCTCAATAAATAAATAGCTGATACTTCTACTTTTATTCCTTTATAAAAGATGGTTCTAATTTTACCGGCTGGAGTTTTGTAGCATTGTAGCGTAAATAAATATATTTGACTGCTACACCTCATCGCACAAAATTTCAATCTTTAGTAGACAAAAGATTATACATAGGCAAAACCTATGAAATTACTTAGAATTAATTTTGTTCAGTACCGAACAAGCTTTTTTGTAGACAGTAAAAGCACCTAAACTTACTACCTTCAGTCATTTGAACATGCCAACAACAAACATGTTTTACTCACCTATCTTTTATGAAACTTGTTGAAAAAGTTATACCCCACATAGAATGGGAGGAAGGAGAAACTTATGGACGTTATTACGTTATCGCGAATTCAATTCGCATCAACCACCATTTTTCACTTTATTTTTGTGCCTTTATCAATTGGTCTCGTCTTTTTAATTGCACTCATGGAGACATTATATGTTGTAAAAGGTAAAGAACAGTACAAAAAAATGGCGAAGTTTTGGGGACATTTATTTCTCATTAACTTTGCCGTTGGAGTCGTTACTGGTATTTTACAGGAATTCCAATTCGGGATGAATTGGTCGAACTACTCTCGCTTTGTTGGGGACGTCTTTGGAGCTCCACTTGCTGTGGAAGCACTGCTCGCTTTCTTTATGGAATCCACCTTTATTGGATTGTGGATTTTTGGTTGGAAGCGTCTATCGAAGAAAGTACATTTAATGTGTATTTGGCTCGTATCTATTGGAACGATTATTTCTGCTTTTTGGATATTAGTCGCTAACTCGTTTATGCAGTACCCAGTAGGTTTTGAAATTAATAATGGTCGGGCAGAAATGAATGATTTTCTTGCATTAATTACGAGCGGTCAAGTATGGGTCGAATTCCCACATACCGTATTTGGCTCATTAGCCACAGGAGCATTTTTAATCACGGGTGTAAGTGCATGGAAGTTATTAAAAAAACAAGACACTGCCTTCTTTAAAAAATCATTTAACATCGCATTAATTGTTGCTATTATTTCTGGTTTTGGAATTGCCTTCACTGGACACGCACAGTCCCAATTCCTAGTTGAAACACAGCCCATGAAAATGGCTGCTGCAGAGGGATTATGGGAAGATAGCGGTGATCCTGCGGCATGGACTTTGTTTGCAAATATTGATTCCGATAATCAGGAAAATTCATTTGAAGTCAATATTCCATACATTCTTAGTTACCTCTCCTACAGTGAATTTAGCGGAAGTGTAGAAGGGATGAAATCAATTCAAGCTAAATATGAAGAACTGTATGGAGAAGGAGATTATATTCCTCCGGTAAAAACAACGTTTTGGAGTTTCCGAATTATGGTTTTCACTGGTGGACTTATGATTTTATTAGGACTTTATGGAGCATATCTATCCAAACGGAAAAAACTCGAGCAAAGCAGCAAATATTTAAAAATCATGATTTGGGCTATTTCGCTACCATTCATCGGTAGTACCGCCGGTTGGATTATGACAGAAATCGGCAGACAGCCTTGGGTCGTATTTGGCCATATGCAAACACAAGATGCTGTGTCCCCAAACGTAACTGCTGGGCAAGTTCTTTTCTCACTAATCTCATTTAGTGCGATCTATTTAATCCTTGCTATTGTGATGGCTTACTTATTCGTTCGAGTAATCAAAAAAGGCCCTGTTGAAGAAGAAAAAGATGTCAAGCTAACAACAGATCCTTTTGGAGAGGAAGGGTATGGTTCTTATGCTAAATGAGGTGTGGTTTATTTTAATCGCTGTCCTATTCGTCGGATTTTTATTCTTAGAAGGCTTTGATTTTGGTGTTGGCATGGCGATGCGATTTGTTGCCAAAACACCTGGTGAGCGCCGTGTATTAATCAATACTATTGGACCAGTTTGGGATGGAAATGAAGTTTGGCTCATCACAGCAGGTGGAGCGATGTTTGCAGCATTCCCAAATTGGTACGCCACTTTATTCAGTGGTTTGTACATGCCGCTCGTTATCATGCTGCTACTGCTCATTGGACGAGGTGTAGCATTTGAATTTAGAAGTAAACTAGATAATCCCAAATGGCGCGACACTTGGGATTGGACGATCTTTGTTAGCAGTTTGTTAAATCCATTTCTATGGGGAGTGGTGTTTGCTGCATTGATGGCAGGCTTACCAATTGATAGTGAGATGAATATTTATGCTTCTTTATTTGACTATATTACGCCATATACATTAATTGGCGCCATTGCGATTACATTGCTTTGTTTCTTGCACGGTCTCTTCTTTATCACCTTGAAGACAACCGGGGACTTGCAAAATAGAGCTCGTGAAACTGCAAAAAAAGTGGTCTATGCTGTTGGTATTGCTTTAGTCGCGTTTGTAGTGGCATCCTATTTCTACACAGATATTTTCGAAGTAAGAGGTGCTGTATTAATCCCGATTTTCGCACTGATCGTGGTAGCTGTTATTTTTGCTAGAAGTTTTGCACTCAAAAGCCGTGATGGCTGGGCATTTACGATGACTGGATTAACGATTGCGCTAACAGTAACATCCGTATTCGTCGGTTTATTCCCACGAGTAATGGTAAGCAGTATTAACCATGCGTTCGACTTAACGATTCATAATGCTGCTTCAGGGCCATATTCTTTAAAAGTCATGACCATCGTAGCTGTAACATTAATACCTTTTGTGCTTGGTTATCAAATATGGAGTTATTATGTGTTCCGTAAACGTGTTAAAGAAGAGGAGCATTTAGAATACTAATGAAAAAGATGATGCAAAATCATTTATGGACGTACAAAGGTGTAAAGCTAACGCTTGGAATTGTCGTAGCCATTACGATCGTTGAAGCAATCGCGATTATTTTACAAGCAACATGGTTAGCAGAATGGTTATTTCGCTTATTTAGTGGGGAATTTTTTCAGAAAACATGGACATTAGGCGCTCTTTTTCTGTTAGCATTTGCTATGAGATATCTGATGAGTACTCTTAAGAAAAAAGTAACCTTTCAGTTTGCAGAAAAAACCCGTGTTGAAACAAGAAAACAACTAATGGCCAAGCTATTCGAGCTTGGCCCAAGCTACACTAGTAAACAAGGAACTGCCAAATTAGTAAATTTGGCGATGGAAGGTGCAACGCAGCTACGTACGTATTTAGAATTGATTATTCCTAAAATGGTGGCAGCCTGCATCGTTCCACCAATGGTGCTTATCTATGTTTTTTTTCAGGATAAATTATCAAGTGTCATTTTATTTTTCACGGTACCTATTATTATCGTATTTATGATTCTCCTTGGGTTAGCTGCGAAAAAGAAAATGGAACGACAATGGCATTCATATCACCTATTATCCAATCATTTTATTGATTCTTTACGTGGTTTGGAAACCTTAAAATATCTAGGTAAAAGCAAATCACATGGAAACACGATTGAGAAAGTGAGTAATGAATACCGAAAATCGACCATTGGAACATTACGGATCGCATTTCTCTCTTCTTTTGCGCTTGACTTTTTTACTATGTTATCGGTAGCCTCTGTTGCCGTAGGTTTAGGGCTACGACTTATTGAGGGAAACCTATTATTAGACGTTGCGTTAGTCGTCTTAATTTTAGCCCCTGAGTTTTTCTTGCCGCTGAAAGAGGTTGGAGCTGATTATCATGCGACGTTAAATGGTCAGGAAGCGGCGAAAGCGATTGATACGATTTTAGCAGAGCCCACTCCGGAATGTAATCCCATTATTGCAAATACGCTTGTCTGGTCAAACAATAGTAAGCTAAAGCTCTCCTATGTCAGTCATTCCCATGACGATAACGGGCTGCAGGCTTTAATCGATGTTTCCTTGCAAGTAAATGGCTTTGAAAAAATTGGTATTGTTGGTGCTAGCGGTGCAGGAAAATCTACTCTCATTGATATATTAGGCGGATTTTTAACACCAACTCAAGGGAGCTTCCGAGTAAATCAGCAAATTTTAAACACCTTAAACAGTGAAGCATGGCAACGCCAAATTACGTATATCCCACAGCATCCGTATATTTTTAGTCAGTCAATCGCTGATAATATTCGTTTTTACGAACCAAATGCTTCTGATGAAGAGGTATGGCAAGCGGCAAAAGCTGCGGAATTGGACGACTTGATCCACTCCTTTCCTAATGGAATAGAGCAAGAAATTGGTACTGGCGCCCGCTCACTTAGTGGCGGTCAAGAACAACGAGTAGCCTTGGCACGAGCCTTTCTTGGCAATCGTCCAATCCTATTATTGGATGAGCCAACTGCACATTTAGATATTGAAACAGAGTACGAATTGAAACAGACAATGACTACATTGTTTAAAGATAAATTAGTCTTTTTTGCAACCCATCGTCTCCATTGGATGGAACAAATGGACCGGATTATCGTATTAAAAGATGGCGTCGTCGTAGAAATAGGAACACCACATGAATTAATGCTCCGCAGAGGAGAGTATTATCAACTCGTTCTGTCACAATTGGAGGGAGTACAATGAGAACTTGGATCATCCCATATGTAAAAATGCATTATAAAGGGTTATTAGCCAGCATTCTTATAGGTTTATTGGCTCTAGCCTGTGGCGCAGCGCTTATGTTTACATCTGGATACTTAATTTCCAAATCCGCATTAAGACCTGAGAATATTTTAATGGTTTATATTCCCGTTGTGTCCGTCCGAGCTTTTGGTATTTTCCGGGCAGTATTTCACTATCTTTCTCGTTTAACGAGTCATAACACGATCCTTCGAATATTAGCGAATATGCGTAGCCGCCTTTATCAAACCCTAGAACCGCAAGCAGCTTTTATTCAGTCACGCTTTCAAACTGGCAGAATTCTAGGAGTATTATCGGATGATATCGACCATTTACAAGATTTATTTATTCGAACCATTTTACCAAGTGCTACTGCTTTAGGTATGTATGGTATTGTTATTGCTTATCTAGGATGGTTTGATATTGTTTTTGCTTTACTTATGGCAGTGTATCTATTTTTTATCGTTGTGTTTATTCCTATTCTTTCACTATGGTCCAGCCGAAAACGAACCGCTTTAATAAAGAACGGTCGTTATGATCAATATCATATACTGACAGATGGATTACTTGGGATTAAAGATTGGATGATCGCTGGAAAACCAAATGATTTTATGAAACAGGATACAATGAAAGACCAATCTGTAGCTATTGTAGAAAGGCGCATTAAAAGCCAGCAACGATTTCGAGACTTCGCCAATCAACTCATTATTGGCGCTATGGTTATTTCTATGGTTTACTGGTCAAGTACGATGGTTGCTGAAGGAAATATGCATGTTACATTAATTGCCGCCTTTGTTCTCGTTACACTAGCCATTGCTGAAGCTTTTTTACCAGTTTCTGAAGCATTAGAACAAGTTCCAGAGTATACCGAATCCATTTCCAGATTGGAAGCACTGGAAGAAACAGATGCTGGAAAAGCTACTTCTCAGCAAAACGTTTCTTTATCAGCAGTCCCTCGTTCTGTAGATATTCTGCTTGATCATGTTGCTTTTCAATATCATGGATTTGATAAACAAGTTTTAAAAGATGTATCCATTGCAATACCACAAGGGAAAAGACTCGCTTTATTAGGAAAAAGCGGAGCAGGAAAATCAAGTATTGTCCAGCTTATTTGTGGATCCTATGCCCCAACAAAAGGAACAGTAACTCTCAATGGAACAGATGTAACAGCTTATGGTGATGCTCTATTTGAAATGGTATCGATTTTAAATCAGCAACCACATTTATTTAACACGACAATTGCTAATAATCTTCGCCTTGGCAATCAACAGGCAACCGACCAGAACATTGTCGAAGCGGCTAAAAAAGTTCAGCTTCATGATTATATCAAGAGCCTACCCAAAGGGTATAATACAATGATGGAAGAATCGGGACAAATCTTTAGTGGCGGTCAGCAACAACGGGTGGCTTTAGCAAGAATTCTATTAAAAGGAACCCCCGTCGTTATACTTGATGAACCAACCGTAGGCCTAGATCCTAAAACAGAGGCAGATTTGTTAAAAACCATTTTCTCGACATTGAAAGATAAAACAGTTATTTGGATCACTCACCATTTATCTGGCATTAAGCATATGGATGAAATTATTTTCTTAGAGGATGGGTATATTGAGATGCAAGGCTCACACCAAGAATTGTTAACTACTTCACAGCGATACCAAGATTTATATTATTTGGACGTACCTCCATCGATTCGAAAAATGGTTCAACTTTAAGTTCTTGATAGCTATTGTTCTTCTTAACCTACATTTCATCGTTTTTTATAGGCAAACAAAGATTACTGTGCGTGAGTCCTTTAAAGCGATAATTAAAAGAATAATTGAAACAGGTACGCCGTGGGTCTATCCTTTCCACGGCTTTTTTTAGGAGATGAGGGGGCAATTTTAAGAACGCTGCGCCTACTACTTATCAAGTTTGGTTTCTGTTCAAGAAATAATGACCTTCTCCAAAATCTATGAAAGTAAAACTAGACGAAAATGAATTTTACCGATACTGAAAAAACATACGCCTTCCGTGGGGCACGTGCTCAGACTCCTTGAAAAAAGTGTTGGATTTTCACGCTACGTATCCCCACAGGATAGGGGAAGCTGCGAAAGTAAAACATCGCACGAAGCAAATATGTTGTTCATTTTCGAAAAGTCTCCATGTTTTCCTTTGCTGCTAATCCATGACTGTATTTATTTATTAATGTCAACCTTGCCCGAAATTATATTAGATTACAGTGAAAAATATGATAAGATGTTCTTGTGGGAAAATTCATACAAATCCCCTTTTACGAACAATCTTTATTTAGAGAAGATGGTATGAAAAAACTAATTATATGGCAAAGAAACTTTGAGGGTAAATACTTCTGAATAGTCATGTGCCCCACATAGAAAAGTAGCAATTCATTTGCAGCAAATATTATTAATTATTGATGCTCAAAAGGAACTAATCGATGGGAGCCAACAAGTAAGCGCTGTCTATAATAAACATGAGTTGATTAAAAATATTAATTTAGTCATTTAAAAAGCAAACAAATTAAGTGTCTCAACTGTTTTTGTCAGGGACTTGGATGTTGCTAAAGGCAGTGGACAAGGATTTGAAGTACATGACCAAATTCATGTGCCTAAAAATAGCCTTTTTTTTGATAAAGGGGCTACAAATTCCTTCCATGGAACAGGACTGCTTCCATACTTAAAAGCTCAAAACATCCACCATGTAGTTATCATGGGTTGTAAAACGCAGCACTGTATAGATAGTGCTGTCCGAACAGCTACGATTAATGGACTAGATGTTACTTTAGTTGGCAATGGACATTCTACAACTGATAGTGAGGTTTTAAGTGCCAAACAAATTATAAACCATCACAATGAAACGTTGCATGGTCATTACAATGTAGAACATTTTTCAATGGTTAGAAATGCAGAAGAAGACTTATTTCAACCACAGCATGATTTATATCGATAAAGTGAATCTTCAATCAGCGGGGAGGAATAACCCTCTCCACTTATGGTTAGTACCGTCATGGTATGACCTAAATGCCACTTAGGAAATAGGGAATTTAGGTGCTGTTATCTCCCACTTAGACTTGTTGCAGTACAAATTATCCTACTCCTGAAGTGAGAGTCTTACAGCGCCTTATATACGGCATCAATATCAACACAAATAAAAAAGGAGACCGATGGAAATTATATTTACCTATACATTTACTAGTAACAAAGATTGTATTTCTTTGGTTCTTTGTCAAATGTGGTGGTGGAAATTACTCTCCACCATCTCTTTTTAGTTAGTGTTAAATTAATTTGTTAACCTCTTGTTGCCATAGTATTTTATTCTTTAATCTTGAAAAATTTTTAATGCCATAGGACTTACGTTTTAACACCTTTATCTTGTTGTTTATCCCTTCTATATATCCATTGTTAAAAGGATACATAAATGATTGGAGGATTTCTGTCTTCCATCGCTGAAACGTATGATAAACACGTTGAAATGAATCCATACCTGATTCTTTTAATGTCTGCATACATGCTTCTAATCCAGCTTTAGCTGTATCCTTATCGCTTTCCTTAAACCATTGATCTAACTTATTCTTAAGTGCATAGGCTTTTTGTAATCTGGGATCAATATCAAGAAGCTTTTGTACCTTTTCTGACTCTTCTTCATCCAGTTTATATACCGATTTCCATAACAGTTTTTTACTACGTTTCATCTGGATACGTGGCTTTTTATCCAAATCCCTCTGAACTTCTCGGCGTACTTCATCCAGTGCCCAATATACTTGCCTCATATAGTGAAATCGATCGGCAATAATCAATGGATTGCCTAATGCTTTTTGTACAGCTTGTTTAAAGGATTTTGACAAATCCATAACGACGATTTGGACTTTACTCGTATCACGGGATTGTAAATACTCTTTTATGGTATCTACTTTTCTGTCCGGTAAAATATCGATGATTTCTTTGTTCTCCACATCTGCAATGACTGTTTGAAACCTCTCTCCTCCTGCATCTCCTTTAAACTCATCAATAGCTATAGCACGTGGTAGAACCTTCTTTGTTTGCAGGGGATGACGATCAAACAAACGGATTAATCGATTCGTTGTCATACCAGATAAACGGGCTGCATCCGTAAATGAACCGATTGCCGAGTAAGTTCGTGCGCTCATTTGTAATGAATTGGTGCACCTTTGATACCGATCCACCATTTGTAAATGTTCATAAAAGGTATGGTGGCAATGGGTACATAGATATCTTCTTTTTCGCAGAGAAATTTTCACGGATGTATGGGATAGATTTGACCCTTGAATCAACTGTTTTCGGTAGCTGTGCACTCGCTTTGTTTTCGCTTTACAGGATGGACATGTTTGCTTTTTAACTTTCGTATAAAGCTCTACCAACCATGTCGCGGGTTCTTCTTTTATATCCCATACTTCTACTTGTTTATCTTTTATCCCCAATAAATCTATGATAAGATGATATTGCACTCTTTCCCTCTCCTTTACCTTTTGTGTCTGCAACTCAAGGTTATCAAAAGAGAGGGGAGTGAGTGTATTTTTTTGCATCTTTCTGTGCATTGGCACAATAAGGAGTACCACCACATTTAGTATAGAGCCATTTCTTTAAACAGCGGAAAGGTGTTTCGGCTATTTTAGATGTTTCTGCAACGGTTACCATCTACATCCATAATAAATATATTGTAATGAAGAAGGGTTTCCTATTCTAGAATGTTATAAGCATTTATCCAATTGGGTACAAGCTACTAAAAAGTATCATATTATTCAGGAATTCCATTGAATTTGATGAATATGATGACGGCGCAATTCTATCTTTAATCTCACTTGAAAATAAAGCTAGGCTAAATTCTATTTGGGGAAATAGCAGGACTTAGAAAATCATTTCGAGTTAACTATATAGCTAAACAGTGGATGAACTTAGAAGAGCGTCTTAAAGCAGATATAGAAACATACTTTCAAATACGTTTAAAAGATCTTATGAAACATATTCCAGCCATAATGGTGAAATGGAAAATACAATAGGATGCAAAATAGATAATATTGATATCATCGTTTGAACCTGCTTTAGCTTTTATCCCTCATGACGATCAGTATGAACAGTAGGGTATAGTAGCGAGCTTAATTTTAATGTTGTTTTCCTTTTTAACTTGTTTACACTTAAGCGCCTTATATGTAGAAATGGATCAATAATGCTTTTCCCAACATCGAATGGGTATAATAACTGCCTTTGTATTAATATCTTTTAGAAACCCTAATCATACTAATTTGGCTCTGATTTAAAAAACGTATAGGTGCAACGCTGGTTCCTAGACCACTATCTATATAAAGAAATTGATTTTGGTTTATATTATATGTTCCTTTATCGTAAGTAGGGAAAAAACCTTCATCGGGAGCTACTAAGGCTCCAATAAAAGGAAGTCTTACTTGTCCGCCATGTGTATGGCCACTTAAAATCAAGTCAGCAGGTAGGCTGCTCTCTTTTTCTATGATGTTAGGTGAATGAGAAAGTAATACAGTATAATACTCGTCATTCACGCCAGCAAAAGCCTGTGTAACGTTCTCGTGATTCGTAGAGCTATCGTCAATCCCAACAAGATTTAAGCTAACCTGATTCATCGTTAATTGTCTATTTTTATTGTTTAAAATCGTTACCTGTCGTTCCTCAAGCCCGTTTAAGAATTCCTCTTTTTTTGGATTATCCCATTCATGGTTTCCCGTAACAAAGTAAACATGCTTCTGCACAGACGTGAGCTTTTCAACGAACGCAAACATATCGTTAAACTCGGTAGTCTTTCTATCTATTAAGTCTCCTGTAATAACAATTATATCCGCATTTAAATCTTTGATCGTTTGAATTAATTCTTCATTACTTTTCCCAAACACTTTATTATGCACATCAGTGATCTGTAAAATGTTAACTGCTTTATCATCAGGGATTTTATCACTATAAAATGGAAGCTTATTCACTTTAAACGTATTTGTGTCCATATATGCTTTAATACATAGAGAAAGGATGAAAAGGATAGCAAAAGGAATCAGCAGCTTTTTCTTTGTTATATTGTGTCTATTAGATAGTTGATTTTCTTTCATTTGTTGGTTTGGCATGAATGTTTCATCCTCCTTCACGGGCTACGCTTGCCACCTGCTACTTGGATTTATTAAAACGGATTGGTTAGAATTCTCTCACTCAATCATATTCTTTAAGCACTAAAAACATGTTAAAATCACAGCTTCTTTCATCTAACCTATACTGCAATTAACATCTGTTTTGCTTTTATTTCGTGCTTCCATAATACAGAGATACACCATTTTTTCCTTTCCAATCAAGCAACTGTGAAACGGTGATAAATTGATAACCTGCTTGTTTTAATGTTTTTAACAGCTTTGGTAATGCATCTGCTGTTGTGGAATGGATATCATGCAAAAGTACAATTGCTCCAGAAGTTATTTCATTTTGTACAATTTTTTGGATAGCTGATCCATTCCTATTCTTCCAATCGAGTGAATCAACAGACCAAAGTATAATAGATTGATTGTTTTCTTTTGCATACTTTATCACATTATCATTATAAATTCCATAAGGTGGGCGAATAAGACTCGGGCTAACACCAGTCGCCTCTTTTATCTTTTCATTCGTATAATCTAGCTCATTTTTTATGTTAACATCGCTCATTTTGGATAAATTAGGATGACTTTTGGTATGATTTCCAATTTCATGTCCTTCTTCTACCACCTTTCTTGCAAGATCGGGGTAATAATCTATTTGACTTCCTAACATGAAAAAGGTTGCCTTTGCATCGTATTCTTCCAAAGTTTTCAAGATTTTTGGAGTCCCTTGTGGACTTGGCCCATCATCGAATGTCAATGCAACATATTTTCCATTCGTAAGTTCTTTTCTATGTTCTTCTTGAATGATTTTTTTCTTTTCTACTTGTTGCTCTTTCGACATTTGTAAATAAGAATCCATATGATCTTGTAAAAAAACATATAATTTTTTAATTGGAATGTTGACTTCAACCGTTTCAGCAAATCCTTCTGTTATTGCATACTCATCCCAGTATAATGTTAAACCCCTTCGATCAATAGACCATTGCCAAGCATCCAGTTCTTGCAGCGATTCATATGTTTGCCTTTTATTTATATATGGCTGCAATTCCTTATTCTCCTGTAATTCTTCCCAGATAACTTCTTTTATTTTGTCAAGGTTTTTCTCATCAAGATGCAATATGTCATTAATGGTTAGAAATTGTTCTTTTTTTACATCAAAATTAAAAACTTTTACCATTTCCTGTTTATTTGCATCTCCGTGAATGGCGTATGTTCGAAAAACTAAACTATAAAAATCCTTCGTAATACGATTGGTTTCTAGTTGAATGTTTAAATGAGCCACTCCTTTTGTTTTTTTATTTATGCTAACGGTTTTTAAGAATGACTCTTTTTGACTTTTTATCCATTTGTTAATAGAAGAATTAATTTTTTTACTTTTGGTCTCTGGCTTACTAATTGAATAAGTATATGCATCTGTTTCTTGTGAAAGAGTTTTTAGCTGAATATCTGGGTACTTACTATTGCTTTCGTCCTCTTCAACTCTCTCAGCTTTTATATTATCTTTCTTATTTACTAGTTTATTAGGAAATGGTATTAATCTATTAATTCCTGTACAAATTAACAGAATTAATAAAAACAGCAAAATCCATCCAGGTAGTTTAATTCGCTTAATCACTTTAATTATTCCTTCCCATCGTATTAGAAAAACTTGGCTTGTCGCCAAGTCTTTAGCGAAAGCTGTAGTTTTTCTTATACTATAAACCATAAATTTTTATGCTTTCCTATAGTATAAAAAAGTAGCGAACACTTTTTTTATTATATACAAATACCCCTTATATTACAAATAAATTACAAATACATTGCATTTATTTCATCAATATTTCAAAAAATGATTAATAGAACTAGCTTCTTTTTTGAATAATGGTCGTCTTTAAATTTTTTCTCTCGTAATACTATCAGTAATGAAGGAAGCAACGCTTTTAAAAAACTGGGAACCTTATTATTACAGAAAGGGCAGTCACTGTAATAACAAGGTTCCCAACGAACTTTTAATTCTTACTTTCTATTCTCATTTTAACGTAGTAAACATTTTCAAGTTCTAAGTATACGTGCAACGAGGATATTGTACGCTAGCCTCGTTTTCTTTATTGGCTTGTTTATCCGTTCCTTGGAAAAAAACAATTTTCCCGCAGCAATATGGATCCCAAGGAAGCAGTGCTCATGTATTTACACTCATACACTCTAGCTGCTCGAATTTTCGCCGCCTCGAACTTCGATGCATAGGCTGTGCTAGTTCGGCGCCTGCAACAAGGATGTTGCGAAATTAGCTGACCGCGAACCTTTTCCCCCTTTTGGAGCACATACTACTAGTTTTCGACCTCATAACTTTTTCAAAGCCTCTTCAATCGGTGTTGTACCTGATACGATTTGAAACTCTTTACCAATTGTCGAACTATCCTCTAAACAGCCAAAAATGACTCCAGCGACATCCTCTCGTGGAATCTCTCCTCGTTCGACTTCAGATGCAGCTTCTATACGTCCTGTTCCCGCTTCGTTCGTTAATACTCCGGGATGAACAATGGTATAGTTTAAATTTGTTCGTCTCAACCACTCATCAGCATAGTGCTTTGCTATCACATATGGGGCAAATGAGGAAGATGCTGCCTGTATTGCTTCACGTCTTGTATCAAATGAACTAACCATTACAAAACGGTCTACACCTGCCATTTTAGCTGCTTCTATTGTTTTAACAGCACCATCTAAATCAACCATAAGCGTCTTATCTTTTCCCGTATGTGAGCCAGACCCTGCAGTAAATACAATGGCGTCAACTCCTTCTGCTGCTTTGGCAATATCTGCAATTTCTCCTTCTAAATCGACCACTGCATTCTCCGCACCTAACTTTTTAAAATAAGCTGCTTGCTCTGGTTTACGAATCATCGCTCTTGCCATATGGTTGCCACTATCTTGAATCAGCTTAACGAGATATTTTCCAATTTGTCCATTTGCTCCTACAACAAGAATTTTCAATATTTCCACCCTTTCACTTTTTTATTTCTTAGTTACTTCCATCGTAAATAGATTGTATGCATATGTCTACTAATCTGACTACTTCACGTTATTCAAATCAGAAGAAATTTTTCTAGCAAAATTAAGTGTCTCATCAATTTGGAACCTTCCACCCAAATTGCCATCCTTACTTTCTACAAATTTTTAAAATTCGTCTGAAAAATTTTTGTGTCCCAGATTTCCTTTAAGAGAGTATATAACACCTTCTATTTTTACACCAAATTGTTTCAAAATTTTCACTCCTTTTATTTACTTTATACCAGCTTGTTTAAGAAAACAGTCTGGAATTTATTGCGAAACATAGAAGATAATCAGATAAGAAAAAATGGAAAGATAGCATATCCGGAAGACGTTGCCATCGAATCAGACGCCTTATTCAAAATAAAGACAGACGGATGCATTGTTGCTGCTCCGTCCCAAGAACTATTAACTAAAATATATTCAATAGTACGCCGACAATTGATATTACTATTAAGAAAATCAAAACTTTGGTTGCACTCCATTTTTTCTTAGAAATTAAATACCAGCAGACCAAAACTGCAATTAGAGGTAAAAGTTTAGGAAAAAAGCCATCTAGGGTTTTTTGGAATTCTATTGCTTCTTCACCATTAGGAATCTTTAAAACGGTGTTTAATTTTACAAAGGACGCAGCTAAGCCACCTACAACCATGATACCTAAAACGGTAAAAGCACTTCTTAACCTTTCAGAGTTGGTTCCTAACAATTCATCAACAGCTTGAATCCCCATTTTATAACCACGCATATATAATAAATATGACAGTGTTAATATGATGGATAAATACCCTATTACATAAACTAAAACTCCGACCGGGTTTCCATTACTGGAAATACCCATTCCGATTGAAAGTAATATCGGGATGATAATACCTTGTATAATGGAATCACCCATTCCAGCAATTGGACCCATTAATCCAGTTTTGACACTATGAATCATTTCATCATTAATCTCTTTACCGTTAGCCCTTTCTTCTTCCATCGAAGCTACAACACCATTTACTAAACTCCCCACTTGTGGCTCCGTATTGTAAAAAACGGTATGACGTTCAAGAGCTTTTTTATAAGCTTCCGGATTATCTTTATATAATTTCTTTAAAATTGGAACCATGGAATGTGCAAAACCATTTGCCTCCAATTTTTCAAAGCTCATAGAAGATAAATGGAACATTGCCCAATTTCTCCAGCCTTTTTTTAAATCTTTTTTTTCTAATTCTGGCATTCTATATCACCCCATCATCATCTTCAATTTGCGATTTACCTAAGCTAATAAAGGTTAGATAAGCTATTAATATACCGAACACAGTCAGTGCAATCATACTATCAGTAAAGAAGACTATAATTACAAATCCCGTAAGAAAGAAAATGAATTGTGTACTTTCTTTTATAAGTAAATTCATCAATAAAGCTATCCCTAAAGCTGGAAGTAATCCGCCTAAAACAGTCATAATTTGAGTAACATCTTTAGGGATAATATCTAAGACTTTTGTTATAAATCCTTGTCCAAAGTATACAGCAAGTGTTACAGGTACAACCCTGAAGATAAAATTCACAATTTGTGGATATACTGCATTGTTATATATAATCCTTTTTTCATTTCCTTCAGATGCAGCTTTTTCTGTTCTTTTATTCCACACCGAATTTAAAATCATTAATAAATTGTGCAGGATTAGCCCGAGTGTTCCAATTCCAACTGACAAAGTAACAGCGACGCCAGTATCTGCATTTGACAAAATACCAAGGGCTATCCCTCCATATGCTGCATATGTTATTTCTGAATTTTGTGTACCTCCTGTAGTAATAGTTGCTATAAACGCTGCCTGAACAGCTACCCCTAAAATAACCCCAGTATGAACATCTCCTAGAATCAGACCGATAATTAAACCTGCAACTAGCGGCCTTCCTAATACATAGTATCCACCAGTAACACCCATTAGCCAAGGGGACGAAATAGACCCTAAATAACAAAAGATACCTATCAATAATGCCTGGATTAACAATACAAGATCCATATTTACCTTTCCTCCCATTCAAAATTAAAAATTCTGTTTTACTCTTGACCATTTCGCGGCTTTCTCATCTGGGATTAACTGAAATTGGATGTTCTTTCCATTAATCTCTAGAAAATCAAAAGCAGATTTTTCTACTTCTGAAATGGTTACATTTTTAGCTATGGTTTTCCCATTAACTTTTGCACTAATTGGACCAACATTAATATCAGTCCCAAAATCGCCGCCTTTTTCAAGAATCTTTTGTAGTGTAATAGGAGTTTTTACAATTAAAAAATAACTCTTTTTTGAATCTATAGCTTTTTTGATTTTCTCAATGCTCTCATTTACTGTAAACACGCCAACCTTAACTCCAGTTGGAGCTGCATTGGTGAATATTTTTTTTTGTATTGGATTTTGAGCAATGTTGTCATCAATTACCAGAATCCCATTACAAGGCTTAAATCTGGACCATCTTGCTACTATTTGTCCATGTATAACTCGATCGTCAACTCTAACTAATGTAATCGTCATTTTCATCTACTCCAATCTATAACTCAATAATTTCAACAGTATTTAAACAAGTTTGTTTTACAAAATTCATTAATTCAGGGATGCTTTCAATAAAACTTATGCTATTGACTATTTCCAAATATGTTGGTAGATTTACTCCCGCTAAAATGGCAAGATTCTTTTTATATGTTAGCGCATATTTTAAACTCTCATTACAAGGTGTTCCACCTTTTATATCACATAAAATGACAACCCCATCATATTCTTCAAACATTAAATTTAGCTTTTCTTCCAGTTTCTTAGCGTAATAATTAACACCTTTATCATTTAGTAAGATATAGCTAACATTATCATGTTTTCCTGTAATCATTTCTCCTGTTTTGATTAAAGCCTCACAAAATGGTCCATGAGACGTTACTAATATTCCTATCACTTAATCAGCTCCTTTAGCTTTAATAACAATGGGCTTTATTATTACTTATAAAGCTTTTAATATTTTTTACAAAACCTCTTGTATACTGAGTAACAAAATAAGATTCTAGTGTTTAAGAATGAAGTCAATTACTGTGTTTAAACACCACCCTTTTCATCATATTGTTATAACCTTATAATGTTATGATAACATTGTTTTTAAACGCTTACTATTAATTTTTTATGACAGAATTGTTACAAATGTATGTTGCACCTTATATCTTGATGGATTCTTTGATCATACAACTTAAACCTGACCCTCAGGAAACTAATCAAATACTTTGCTAAAACTTTTTACCTTTTAACTTTTAAAAGAGGACATATATTTTAATTACGAGCAGCAATAATAATAAAAGTGAAACTTCATGTGTATGTTGTTTTATCCTCTACTGATAAAGACTAAAATTTCGGGCACCTTGAAAACTTTTACTCAGTGTGATAGCTAAACAAGAAGTCTTCCTTACCATTCTAAAAATCACGATGTATTGCTACCGAAGTTTCCATGGGATGTCCCCCGATTAGGCATTTCAATGCCGTTATCTTTCCCATGGATTTGCCTCATATTCTCAATATCTTTTGAAGTAAAAGTCTAACGGTCCAGATGCGGGATAAAAAATCAAGCTGCCTTTGTTCCGAATATGTCATGATTACATAAATATACGGAGATGTTCAAAGGTTTAAAGAAGAATATGACTGTAGAAGACAAATAAAGCTAAATACGCCAAATCGGAAAAGAAAATCCCCTTAAGACAAACAGTTTAGTTGTTTAATCTGTCTACCTTAAAGGGCATGGTTTAGTTTTTACGTTAATTCTTTTAACTTTCTACTCTTAATAAAAGTGAGACAATCGTTCGTATATAGTTTTCCCCATAACTTGTTCTAAAGGGCCAAAATTCCATTTAGCTTCTGAAGCGCAATATATTATCTTTTGCTTCCTTCCACAAAATTACCTCAAATACAGCACTACAAAATTATATTTGCAAGAAGAAGATTGATAAACTATGTTAGTTTTATGTTTTATCATTTGTCATACCGTAATTGATTTCAATTTATCTCTAGTTTTTTCGTTAACTAATTAAAACTTTAAGGCTTTTTAATTAACGTACTCCGAGCATACAACAATTAACTATAAGTAGCTGCAAAAAAAAGATGCGAATTTTCTACAATTTTTTGAGAAATGGACATACCACTTATTTTAAATTTATCTAATAAAAGCCTTTATTGTTCCTACTGTTCTCCCTGTACTTGGTCCATGAGGGGAAATTTTATATCGTTTTATACTTTCAGGAACAATAAATGTCTCACCGTAATGAATAACAAATGGTTCAAATGATCCGTCAATACTTGTAACAATAATTTCCTCACCTTCAATAAGAGTTAAGACATTAACACTTCCATGAGTTTCATGTATAACTTCTGTTGAAAACCAATGACGTCTTGTTTCAATGGGCTCTCTTATATGAAGCCCTGTTTTCTCTTCTATCCAGCCATCCCCTTCTGCAATTTTAACTATTTGGTTACTTGCTTCCCTTTCTATCCAGTCCTCATCTCTTGAGATATCAATATTTTTCTCACCGTGATTTAAATGAATTGGCCTTGGCTTCCCATCAAGATCCACTCTCTCCCAATCCCATAACTTAAAGGTAAAACGATTAGGGGTAGAGCTAATTTCTAATACGACACTATTTTTACCACTACAATGAATCGTTCCTGCTGGTATAGAATAATGATCATGTTTCTTTACCTTTTTACGATAAATAAAGTCTTCATCTGGAAACCTTTTTCCTTCCTCCTGAGCCTTTTTTAAGGCATCTACTAAATCCTGTTTTCTTATCCCCTTTTTTACCCCCAAATAAACAACAGCATCTTCCTCTGCCTCCATAATGTAGTAGCTTTCATCTTGAGTATAATGCAATCCAAATGTTTCTTGAGCATATTCGACTTTTGGATGTACTTGCAAACTTAAATTGTCTCCGTCCATCGTGTCCAAATAATCAAATCGAATTGGAAAACTTGTTCCATACCTTCCGTATACTTTTTCCCCTAATAAAGAGACAGGGTGCTGGTAAACAACATCACTAGCAGGTATTTCGAACTTTGTTCCATTTATTCCAAGATATATGCTGTTCTCTTCAGGAACACAATCAAAACACCAAGCTAGATTTATCTTATCTTTAGCTACATTAAATTTTTCTTGCATCCAATTACCGCCCCAAACCCCTGAATCAAAATAAGGGACTAAGCGAAATGGCCTTTTAACTACTTGAGATAAGGCAATCTGATAATGATGTCCTGAAATCATTTTCGGCTGATGCTCTTTGTTAACATCTAACATAAAGTCAATTTTATCGAACAGACTATTCTTTAGCTTATCAGCAATTCTCCATTCAAAATAGTACGCACGTTTTACCTTACGAAGAGTTTCTTCCTCCCAATTATCTGCTTTCCAATTACAAATTAGCTTTTCTCTAAATCTTAATTGAATTTCCCATCTTGCTAAATTAGTATAAAGCAATAAATCTGAAGGGGTTACTAATGATGCACCTACTCCATAAATAATAATTCTTTTATCTTTGTTCTTGTTGATTTTCTCGACAATTTTATCGAATTTTTCTCTGTCTATAAAATCGTAGAAACTATGATTACTCATAACCCCAAACACTCTATCATCTGTTAAATGATATTGAATTTTAGCTGTAATTTCCTCACTAGTTAAAAAAAATTCATCGGAATGAATGATTAAGTCAGGTTTTAGTCGGGTTATTAAATTATCCATTATTTCTTTTTCAAATGTCCCCGGATAACATTCTATCGTTATAACATTGGCTTTTCTTCTTTTTATTTCATTATCTATGCTCTGCAGTATTTCATCATAACCAATGTATAGATCAATCCCTCCTTTAATATCAATTTTAGGGTATAAATCATAAGCCATAATTATTGCTCCTTCCCTTTTAAGTTTAAATGTATTATTGTTATAACCTTATAACATTCAAGTAAATAATAACAAACTTAAATAGATGTTTCAATAGACATTATAATTTTTTATATTTATAGTAGGTCTCAGTATATTTTAAATGAAAATACCTTACCAATATGTTATAATGTTATAACAATATTTTTCATAGGTAGGAGGAGATATTTTTGACCAATAATGCAATCCCATTATATGTTCAGATAGCAGATCGCTTACGAGATAATATCAAAATGGGGAAGTGGAAAGAAGGGGATAAAATCCCGACTGAGGTGGAATTGTGTAACATTTATGATGTCAGTAGAATTACAATAAGAAAAGCAATTGATGAATTAGTTAAAGAAGACTTACTTCGTCGCCAAAGAGCTAAAGGGACCTTTGTAACCTCTTTTGTTGAGCCTTCAGATAATTTTACTGTTGTAAAAAGTTTTACAGAAGAAATGAGAGAATTAGGCGAAAAAGCACGGACAATGGATGTGAAATTAGAGATAACAGAAGCTGATAAAAGACTTGCAATGTACTTAAACATGAATATCGGCGATAAAGTTATGATACTAAAAAGAATCAGGGGTGATTCTAAACAAGCCTTTGTTTATTCAGTGACGTATATTAAATCGGATGAAAATTTTTCATTAGATCCTAATGATTATTACGGTTCTTTTTACACATATCTTAATGAACATGGAATCCAAGTGAAGGATAATAAAGAAGTTGTAGAAGCTATATTACCAAATTACGAAGTACGTAAAGCATTAAATATCAACAAAAATGAGCCTGTTTTAAAACGAACACGCTTCACTTCGTGTAAATCTAAAAATTTTTATGAATACACAATAAACTATTATATCGGAAATTCATATAAATATTATTTAGACTTCAATTAAATGTCTATAATGTTATAAGATAGACTACGGAAGAGGTTAAATCATATACACGAATAAATTTTTTTAGCTTGATGTTAGTATAAATTAATGGACACAACATAGTTGGATTTTGGAAAATTTGACTAGAATAAAATATAGAAGCGTTGTGTCCAAAATGAAAAATAAAAACATATCCCTGGTACCGGGAAGTCGCATTTTTTACAGTGTTAAACCAAAAAGTTTGTAGAAACGAATATGAAGTTCGTTTTTATCGAATAGCTGGATTTAGTAGAAACTTGAGAATTCGTGGAAAAAAAGACGATTCCAACTATTGCAAAACAAATTCCGCATGCTAAAATGAGTGCCACCCCTTTTTAGCAAAGATGAAGTTGAATCATTATTTCAACTGATTTCTGATTGATATAAACAGCGTAGTCTTGTGATTATATCTAATTTAGAGTTTAGTCAATGGAATAGAATATTGTAGACACATGCCTAAAACCTGTTTTAGTGGGGAGTGTGATTCATCACGCCCATATCTTAGGTTTTACTGGGGATAACTACCGTAAAAATATGCACTTCCATTTATTTCATAACAAAAAGACTGGCAAAGCTCTAAACTTTTCACTTGCAAAATACACTTTTAGTAATGCTTATTATGGTTAGCACATATGTGTAAAGGTTTCATGTCACCGAAATTTTTTTATGACTCCCCGTTGCCCTAAATTATTCAACAAAGAAATAAAAATCTGCTGCTTCAATTCCATTGTGGCTAAATGGATGTAGTGACAATTTGTTGCTACTAATTTATGTTCCCAAAAAGTGCTCTCTTTGATTTAACCTAAGAAAATGTTGATTTGATATGATGCTAGAATTTAATTTTTATATTTTACCTAACTACAACAAAACAGGCAATGCCTCTAAAAAGCATTGCCAGCCAGTTTTTTTTATATTTGAATATCAGTGGTCCATATTTTTTCACATTATTAATGCTTTTTCTCTTTATACTTATGTTTTTATTTGTTCTTTGTCCGATCTAATTATGACCAGATATCAAGCCTTCCGTACAAAAATTATACAGCTGTATAGCCTCGATCAACCAATAGCTTGCTCCTTATACTAGTTTTTGGACATCCTCATTATTAGACACATCTATTTTAATAAAGGTTGTTTTATAATCTTTTCCATTAAGTGAATCTGATAATTCTTTCTCTTTATCTGTTCAATCAGATATAACAACCTTTAGCACTTTTCTTAGCAAAGCTTCATAGCTGTTTACCAATCCACTTGCTCCACCTGATACAACTACTATTTTATTATTCAAGCGCTCAGACATTCATTCCCTCTTCCAACAATTTTATGTTACATAAATGATCCTCCCATACTCTATCTAATAACTAAAGCTCTTTTAATCATGTAAAAAAAGCTACTATATCATCTTTCGCCCATTTTCAAGTTAATTGTCATTCTAATTAATCCTCTTCATTCTCCACTTTTTCAAATAACACTTCTGGAATCAATTCAAATCCTTCAATCATCGTATTTTCTTCAACTTCAATCATAAGGCTCAGTTTCCCCCCGAAGTGGATCTGCCGAACAAATCTTAGATCCTGTGGGCTGATTGAAATATCCGCTATTTTTGTCTTTATTTTAATCGATTTGGAAGTAGGTTTTGGCACGATGTTATTTGCTTTTAACTCATATTTTTCATCATCAATCACCGTCTTAAATGCCTCTTCTACCTTTTCTGTATCGACATCTTTTACACCACTGCTCTTTAGAACTCTTTCTACATCTTTATAGTCTAGCTTCGGTACTTCTTCCTCCTCTTCACTTTCTTCGATAACATGATAGATCTCATCGTATACATTGGAAAGCGTTGATGTATTAATGCGTTCGCCTGCGACTTTTTTCACGATTTCCTCAAAAACAATTTTATCTTCTTCTGCAGTCATTATCTCCTCAGCATTGAGTACTTCTTCAATGAAGTGATAATTTAATTCATTCGCTTTTCCTGCTGAATAAAGAACATGATTCACATCAGCAGCATTATCCGTAAAGCAAGGGAATAAAAATCCCGATATCGGCGCTTTCAAGTTAATAATCGGGTCGACGACGATATTATATTTAAACTCTTTTTCCACATAGTCAAATAGCAATTCTTTCTTCGGATCTTGCGTTTTGTTCATACTGCATAAAATAAATGAGTTCGAGTATACCGTATCTCGTTCACTTTCTTCTGCTTCTTCACTCTGTCGTTTCATCGGTTTCATATATTCGCCGCGAATAAACGTTACAACAATGTCCATTTCATATTGCTTATCGTTTAGCATTTTTTCTACCAGTCGAAGCATATGTTCCTTCCATTCTTCCATATCACTGCTTAATAGACCTTGGTGCAAAATGAGCTGACTATTATCCTCTGCCTCTCGGTGAAACTTTAATTCAAATAATTTTTGGTCAAGTTGCCCAGTTAATACTTTTTTAAAATTGGCCATGAAGAGTTCTTTCTGTTCATCTTCTAGTAATTCAAATGGCGTACTTTGATGATGATAAACCTCACTCGATTCTTTCATGATATATACATTAAAAATTTCATTGATCTTTAATAGATCATTATTCAATTTGAACTGCTTGCGAATATTTGCGATGTCTTTCTTATTCAATCTCGTTTCACTCCTATGTTGGTAATCAGCATATATATTAAGATATGCACTTTCCATCTTATCATAGATGCTATTTCGTATGTCTGCATATACGGAAAAATTTCGGTCTAACTTGTTCCTTCTTTACAAGTAAAAAGCTCTCACAAACATGTATTAGCACAACATTTGTGAGAGTTTTTGTTTTTTATTATGAATAGTCCAGCTAACTATTACGTAAAGTTTTATTTAGCAGATGTTTATGGTAGCTTATATTCGAAATTATACTCTTACACTTTATCTGCCGCAGCATTTTTTATACTTTTTCCCGCTTCCACAAGGGCACGGCTGGTTTCTACCGATCTTCACAACCTTTTGACTAGAACTGGAATTAGACTTTTGGCCAGCACTTGAATTGGGCTTAGAAGTTAGCAATGAACTTTTTTCTATTTCCAATAATTCATAGGGGGCATGTCCTTTAAGGAACCATTCCCTCGTGTTATTCATCAGATGAATAATTTTATCCATTAACGCTTTCACCGCTTGTTCACTATCAAACTCTAAAACATGAGATAAGTATTTTAAAACTTCGCCTGAACCCTCGCCCGATTTAATTGCATGTGCGCACTCTTCCACAATAGCATCCGCATCTGCTTTATCCATTTCATAATTTCGTGTCAGAAAATGAACGAGCTGCTGATAACTAGCATTTCTATCCACAAATCCTGGTTCACCAGCTTCAAGAAGTTGTTGTTCTGTAAACGGATAGAAAGGTACACTTTCTCTCATTTTCTGTTCTTGCTTTACTTTTTTCGGTTCCAAGACGTCAATATGTGAGAAACCTTCCATATCAATAACAATTTCAGGACAAAAATGCATAGAGTCTGCAATAACATCTACAAAGGATTTAAAATCAATGTCTTCCTTCATATATTTTTCTACCATATGAATCATCTGATGTACGTTTAATACACCATAATAATATAATAAACCACGTGTAAGCTTAATCCATTTTGTATTTCGCTTTATGGTCGCTCTTACGTTGATATCATGTTTCAAAGCTGTAATAGGAGCAAGCATTTCTTCGGGCACAGTTAAAACTCTATTTCCTTCCAAAGTTCCCGTGTATACCAAACCTGTACGACGCAGATATTCCATTTGATCATGATCTAAATCTGGTGCAATTATTTTCCCACCATTTTCCGCGATATTCAACAGTACTTTGAAACGGTCCATATCCCATAAAAATATTAACCTCTTTAGATGTTCTGGAATATTTTGTTCTAAAACTTGAATGAGCTCAGCTTTCTTCAAACTGCTTGCATTTTTTATATCTAGCTTTTTTCTAATAGTATCTAATTCAGCCTTTGTATATCTGTTCAGCGCATCATGCAATGTCAATGGAAAAAGAATTTCCTGCCATTGTTTTTTAGATTGCTTTTTTAATCTTTCTATTTCTATTCTTTCAAATTCCTCAAATACATGTTCTATATTTATATCTTCTTTATTCATTACATACACCTCTTCTTTTTCATTATAAATGATGAAGTACTAGTATCCAATAAAAATAACTAAGAGATAAAGTGAATCTTCAACAGTGGGGTTTTCCTTCATCCCCCACTGATTGTTAGTACCGTAATGGTATGACCTAAAGACCGCTTACGAAATAGGTCATTTAGGTGCTGTTATCTACCTTAGACTTGTTGCTGTATAGATTATCTAACTCTTGAAGTGGGAATCTTACAAACCTTATATACGGGATAAATTGTAAACTACTTCAGACCTCAATAGCCAATATAGCTAATCTTTTGCAGTAGATTAGATGGATTGCCACTATTCTACTCCATAAAAAAGAAACTGCGTAACAAGAGCACCCAAATGCTCTCCCTTACACAGTTTCGCTCACGTAAACTATTTATATCCACCATATATCCACTGGTGCTTCTTCAATCATCACGCTATTTAAATTTCGAATCGCTTTTTGCAAACCTTCTTCCATGGACATAATAGGATCCTCATGCTCAATACTAACAACATAATCGTAGTCGTATGTTCTAAGCGCACTGATAATATTGGACCATTCCTGAACGCTGTGTCCATATCCAACGGAACGGAACGTCCATGCTCTTGTTTTCACATTTGAATACGGCTGCATATCCGTTAAACCATACATATTCACATTTTCTTGATCAATGTACGTATCTTTGGCATGGAAATGGTGAATCGCATTCGCTTTACCAAGAATTTTTATTGCAACTACTGGGTCCATACCTTGCCACCACAAATGACTTGGATCTAAATTAGCACCAATAGCATCATTCGTTGCTTCGCGCAACTTTAACATCGTATATGGTGTATGCACTAAAAAACCTGCATGAAGCTCTAAACCAATTTTCACATCATGTTGTTTAGCAAACTCACCTTGTGCTTTCCAATAAGGGATCAACTTTTCCTCCCATTGCCATTTAAGGACATCACTATATTCATTTGGCCAAGGTGTAACTGGCCAATTTGGGTATTTTGCTCCATCTGAATCACCTGGTGTGCCGGAAAATGTATTGACAACCGGTACACCCATTAAACTCGCTAATTTAACCGTTTTAACAAAAGTGTCATGGGACTCTTGGGCAAAGGTCTTATCTGGAGATAGCGGATTACCATGACAACTAAAAGCACTAATCGTAAGACCGTGCTCATGTACTTTTTCCAAATATTCCTTGCGCTTTGTTTCACTTTCCAATAGCTTATCTAAATCACAATGCGCATTGCCAGGATAACCACCTGTCCCGATTTCAACAGCTTTTAACCCAGCTTTTTGCACGTAACGTAACATCTCTTCAAAAGATTTATCCGATAATAGTACAGTAAATACACCTAGTTTCATGAAATTCTCCTCCGTTCTATTTATAATATCTCACAGTACAATCAAGTGAAATCTTCCATCCCCGTGGGGCTTTTCATTCTTCCCCACGGCTTGTTAGTACACCTTAAGGAGGCATATCATCATAAAAAATCCCCACTCTTCATTCATCCTCACGGCTTGCTAGTACCATAATGGTATGACCTAAAGGGCGCTTACGAAATAGGTCATTTAGGTGATGTTGTCTCTCACTTATGCTTGTTGCAGTACAGATATCCAACTCCTAAAGTGGGAGTCTTACAGCACCTTATATGCGAGATAAAACTACTTCGTTGCAATCTGAATTAATTGCTTTGTTTTGCTTGATTCAAGGGCAGCGAGAATAATATTTAGTGATTTCATACCTTCTTCTCCATTAATGAGTGGCTCTTTATCCTCTACGATCGAAGCGATGAAATGATCAATAACATGTGTCGTTGTCTGTCCACCAGCTTCATTTGATTGAATCTTGCCAAGCTGATAGTTAATCGTATCCCCGTTAGAATATTGGACAATCAAACCATAATTTGGGTCGTCTTCTATACGTAATACGGCTTTTTCCCCATAGATGATGGTGGAATTATCTTCTGTTGTGTTATACGCCCAGCTTGCAGTTAATGTACCAATGACACCACTTGCTGATTTCAAAATACAGACAGCATTATCATCTACAGTTGCGTTTGCTTTCGCATTTGTCTCAACAATCGCTGACACTTCTGTAAACTCTTCGCCTAATAGATAGCGAAGTAAGTCCGCTTTATGAACACCTAAATCTCCCATTGCCCCGATAAAAGCTTGCTCTTTTTTAAAGAACCAGCTTTCTGCGCCATCAGCGCTCCATGCTTCAGGCCCGCCATGCCCAAACGTCGTACGAAAACTATAAATTTTACCTAGTTCTCCTTTTGCAATAAGTTCTTTTGCTTTTATATGCGAAGCAACAAAACGTTGATTATGGGCGATCATTAATTTTTTATGATTCGCTTTAGCAGCACGAATCATATCTTCTGCTTCTTGTTGTGACGTTGCCATTGGTTTCTCACAAAGAACATGGCAACCAGCATTTAGTGCGTCAATACTAACTGGCGCATGCAAATAGTTTGGCAGGCAAACACTAACAGCATCCACTTGCTCACTATTTAATAAAGTATGGTAATTGGTGTATGCTGTAGCACCATATTTTGCTGTCATTTCTTTTGCTCTTGCTTCGACAATGTCACAAACTGCGACAATATCAGCTTGGTTGTGCTGTTTATATTCTACTAAATGTCTGTGCTTAGCAATGCTACCACATCCAATAACGGCTACACGTAACTTTTCCATCAGTTCCACTCCTTCTTTCCACATCTTAACTTATTTTGTTAATCCAACGATTATTTTTCTGTGATTTGTTCTAGCGCTTTCACATTTCCATACGTAGGTGTTGGTGTACTAGCAGGGCTGACCCATTTCACACCATTTTTAATTACCGTCTGAATCTCTTTGTTATAGTAAGTAGGATATGTTTCGTGACCAGGTCGGAAATAAAAGATTTTACCTTTACCACGTTGATACGTTGCACCACTTCGAAAAACTTCGCCACCTTCAAACCAGCTTAGAAAAATTAATTGATCGGGTGCAGGAATATCAAAATGCTCCCCGTACATTTCTTCCTTCTCTAATTCAATGTATTCCCCTAATCCTTCTGTAATTGGATGACTTGGATCTACTACCCATAAGCGCTCTTTGTCATCTGCTTCACGCCATTTCAAATCACAAGTTGTTCCCATTAACTTCTTAAAAATCTTAGAAAAATGAGCCGAATGCAAAACAACTAATCCCATACCTTCTAGAACTCGTTGATGGACTCTTTCAACAATCCTATCTTCCACTTCATCATGCGCCTGGTGCCCCCACCAGACAAGGACATCTGTTTGCTTTAAAACTTCTTCTGTCAGTCCATGCTCTGCTTCATCTAAGGTCGCTGTTGTTACTTCGATTTCATCTTCTTTTAAGAAATTAGCGATCGCTCCGTGGATACCTTCAGGATAAATATCCGCTACGACTGGGTTTGTTTTTTCATGACGATTTTCATTCCAAACAACAACTTGCATATCATTTCCTCCTTGGTTTATAAAATTGCTTTAAAAGGTCACGCGTGCTTTTTTTCTTCCGGATTCATAAACCGCTGCAATCATTTTTTGCGTTTTTAATGCTTCTTCACCAGTGATATCAGGGGCTGTATGATCACGAACAGAATTATAGAAATTATTTATTTGCTTTACATGGCTAACACCCCAATAACCCTTTGCCCCAGAATCATAGTGAAATGTCTCTTGGGGATTGTTATCCGCAATAAATTCTCTACCATCATAAAGCTTAATATGCGCTTTATCGGCGATCATTTTCGCAATTCCATGTTCACAGTGAAGCTCAATTTCAACCGGAGCATCGTATGAATAATAGTTTATAGCTTGGAAAGCAGTCACAACTCCATTTCGATAGGCAATCACTCCTTCGGCCGCATCTTCTACTTCAATCATCTCATGTGCTCGGTTACTAATCGTTGCATCCACGTATTTAATCTCACTATCTATAAACCAATGCATGAGGTCCATCGTATGGATAGCTTGGTCAATGATGACACCTCCGCCTTCCATTTCCCAAGTTCCTTTCCAATCACTATTTTGATAGTAAGCATCAGAACGATCCCAAGTTACAGACAGCTTTCCAGATTTAATTGCTCCTAATTCGCCGTTCGTTAGCATTTCTTTGATTAAGCGCGAGCCTGGATTATAACGATTTTGAAAAATAACACCGAGGGTTACATCATTTTCTTTAGCGGCTTCAACCATAGCAACAGCATCTGCATAGCTAATCGACATCGGCTTTTCGGTAAGAATATGAATCTTCCGCTTGGCAGCCTCGATTGCCACAGGTGCATGCAAATGATGCGGTAAGCAAATATGAACGACATCCAAGTCTTCTGCTTGAAACATTTCTTGGTAATCTGTATATGCCGTACAATGGTGTTTCTCAGCCTTCGCATTTGCTCTGTCTTCTTTACTATCACAAACAGCAACTATTTCTGCATCGTCTCTATCCAAAACGGATTGTGCATGCATGGGAAAAATATTTCCGCACCCAATGATGCCTACACGTAATTGTCTCAATTGAACCTCTCCTTCATAGACCAATAAAATAACTAATTTGCTTTTTAATTAATAATGTAGTAGATATGGATAAATATTATATCTATATTAATCTTATCTTACCTGTCCTAAATTGGGTATAAACGATATAATAGAAACATGGACTATTTTGCTGCGAAATGAGTGATATATGATGGAAATTAGATATTGTGGTTACGCTTACCATACAAATGGCTACTTTTCGACACATGAAAACGGACACGAGTCGTATTTATTTCGACTTCAGACAGAAGGTGTTAGCCAAGCAGTGGTAGAAAACAAAAAAATCCATTTAGAGAAAGGAGACCTTATCCTCGTTGCTCCTGGCGAATACTATCAATTATCGATTGAAGGCGGGCAAGCAAGTGGCGATTATCACATTCTTTTTTCTGGAGAATGGGTAGATGCGTGGTGGAATCGCTTTAACAAACCATCTAACATAAAAATTGAATTAACGGATAAGATTGTTTCTTTGTGGAGGTATTTAGTTGCAGAAAAACGAAGACCTATTTCTGATAAAAATGATGAACTAATGGATTATTTATTACGCAGCCTTTGTCTTTTAATTGAACGAGCAATAAAGGATCAGGCAGCCCATTCAAGACCCTTTGTCGTAACAAAAATGATGCGCTATATTGAAGAAAATGCTACAACTGGTTTTACTGTTGATGATGTCGCTAACCATGCCGAATTAAGCGTCTCTCGCTCTGTGCATTTATTTAAGCAATACACTAATAAAACGATGATCGAATATGCACAAGAAATACGTCTAGCTGCTGCTATTGATCAAATGAAGTACACGAACATGACATTGGAACATATCGCTGAAAACTGTGGATTTGGAGCATATCCATATTTCCACCGCGTTTTTAAAAAAGTGTACGGCGTATCTCCTGGGGTTTATCGAAAGACAAGTTGAATACTTCTGCTACCTTCATAAGAAATACATAAAACGTTAGCTACTAAAGCAAATAAATGTAGGCATATATTTTAAAAAGAGCAATTATGAAATTAGCTCAGCTACAAATAATTTGATTTAGGCAAAAAAAAGGGGGAGATCTAGTGGTTTTCAAATCGAAAATGGATGGATGGCAATTCCGATTTGGATGTTCATTGTTTTGTTTTTTCGAATGTTATACACAGCAACCGTCGAAGGAAGTATAATTGGGATGATTTTAGCAATTATCTTTGTTTGTTTTGTTGGAGCAATTTGGTTTCACACGCGATATATCATAAAACACAAACTATTAATTATACGATATGTGAATGGATGAAGCAAACAATAAATATAAAAGATATTAGATCCATTAGAAAAACTACGAACCCTTTTGTAGCTCCGTCACTTTCTATCCGTAGAATTGAAATTAGTTACGATCAATATAAAACAGTACAAATTTCACCTAAAGAGAAAAGTGCATTTATAAAGCAGTTAAAAGAAATTCACTCAGAGATTGCATGCAAAAAAGAAGGCTAAAGCACTTATTTTTAAGAAATAAATACTCATTAGGGAGATACTTTGAGAGGTACCTCCTATCTGGGTGTTACCTATAAACGCACAACCATTATTAATGCATATGCACTTTGTTAAAAGATTTCTATAAGAAAATCTTGATTATATCGTACTTTTAAACTAATTTCAGAACATAATATCTTATTATTTAAGAATACAATTTGAAAAATATATATGAATATTGTACAATTTATATCGTATTTATAGATATAATCGTAATTAAAGATGTAATGGAGGGATATGATGAGTAAAGTATTAAAGTTAAACAAGTATTGGACAGACATTTATTATCATTTACATTTTTCTCATAAAGATAAAATAACTCACCAAGCTATAAGGATACTACAGCATATTGAAAAAAATAAAGGGATTGGAATTGGGGATATAGCTACCTTTCTAAATGTTTCTCATAACACAGCCTCGGAAAATGTTAAAAGAATAATTCAAAAAGGTTATCTTAAAAAGCAAAGGGATTCATTAGATGAAAGGAAAGTAACACTTTGCTTAACAGAAACTGGGGAGGAAGTACTTTATCGCAACACTAGTCTGGATGAATTGAAATTAGAAAAAGTGTTGAATTGTCTTAGTTCAAAAGAAAGAGAAATAATAGAGTTGGGGTTTAAAACATTAAGTGAGGTTGTTAAAAAGTGTACCTAATCATGAAGGTTATAATTTCTGCAATAGTGATAGGAATAGTAACTGAGATAGCTAGAAGGTTTCCAACATACGGTGGTGTAGTAGCTGCGTTACCACTAGTAAGTTTGTTAAGTATAATCTGGCTATATTTTCAAGGAGAACAAAATCACATATTAAGTAAATTTGCATTAGGCGTGTTGTGGGGATTCCCTGCAACAGCCGTTCAATAAAGAGAACCTTCAATCAGCAAGGGTCATACTTCGCTAATTGTTGTGGTTTCACACTAGATAGCGAAGAGCCACTTTTTAGTATTTTGTAGCTTCAAACGTAATAATTTGAGAGGTTTTCGTTGGATATTGATTATATTTATAGTCTGAAGAGATAACCATCGATGTAAATCCTGTTTTTTCTAAAATCAAACGAAATTCTTCCACTCCATACCACTTTAATGGAAATATTTCAAGTTCAGAATCCATTAACTTTCCTTGTCTCCATTTTTCATAGCGATTATGATAGACAGCAAATTGATTGATTTGGTCAATTTTAACCAATGTTTCCTCTAACATAATTGTATCTCCTTGTGGATTGGTAAATCCTCGTTTTGATACAAAACCTTCTTTGGTGTTTTCCGGTAGAAAAATATCTAAAATTAATCTTCCATTTTTCTCTAAGTGTTCATAAAAACATTTCAAAGCGCTAATTGCCTCTTCTAATTGATGCAAAAGTAAAAATGAACCCGTTGGTACAATAATAGCCCATACTTTTGATTAATAGTGAAATTCGACATATCTTGTTTATAACAGCTAGTATGAATACCTCTTTCATTGCAATTTTTGTTGAATAATTCCAACATATTATTTGAAGAATCTATCCCCTCTATATCTAAAAAATAAACATCTGAAGTCCAGCTTCCGAGTTGTAGAATATGTTGATTCTCTTTAAAACAATAGAATTTTTCCAACTTTCGATAATTTAAACAACACTTGCCGGTGGTCGGGGTCGAATACTGTTTATAAAGGTTGATATATCAATATCAATAAAAGATCATGTGTAAAATTAGTGTAAAAATTTGTATTAATTATAAAAAGACCTTCAAAAAAGGATTTTTGGTATAGTACATGGCATTTAGGATTTAAATGATTTGGGTATTTGAGCCCCATTTTTGGGCTTAAAAGTGCTTGTTTTAAAACCGTTTCATAATAAAAAAATTATACCCAATCAGGAATTGTTTTTATACAATTACATCATGCCACCCGTGTTGTTAGCCTAATTATTCTACTTTTTTCATTTGTTAATTGTATTTATTTCAATAGTTAAGCTCACTTTTTAAGAACATTGATTTCTCGTGGTTTATTTTATTATTTATTCTTGTTACCTTTTGTTACACTTATATTCACTTTTAAGCAAAATTTGTGTATTGCAAGTCCTCGCATTTTGTATTTAATTTTATTTATTATTGATTACTTATTTAGAGATTTTATTATATCTCAATTCTATATATTATTAAAATTGCTAAAATGTTATAAACCCTGGTACTATATATTGCTTTGATGTTGATAAAGTTCTTCTTTACTATTGGAATCATAATCTCTAATTTTTGTAATAAATAATACTATTGTGGATATAACAATTGCTAATGTACCTGCTAAAATAAAGACTGCATTCACATTTAACAATCTAGAAATAAAAGCTCCTATTAAAGGAGCACTTAGCATCGTAAAGTTTTGCAAGCCTTGTGCGACAGAACTTACTCTGCCAAGCATATAACTAGGCGTTTCCTTTTGTAAAATAAAACCATATCCAACATTTTGGGTTCCATTTAATGCACCAATTATTATAGCAAAAATAAAGAAAACAAAGACGGGAAAATATTTTGGGAAATATGCCCCCGTACCCATTAGGAATATTACGATCCCAGAACCTAGAAAACTTAATAAAACTGTTGTAAGGGGTTTAGATTTCCAGAAAGAAAACTGTCCTAATAACAAAGAACCAGTTATAGCTCCAAATCCTACAAAAGAAATTAAAAAACCAAAATAGGCTTCACTTAATCCTATATCTTGAGAGAGGAAAACAATTAGTCCATCATAAAGAAAAATAATAAAAAACGATAAAGCAGTTGTAATTATAGTTAATAATAACTTTTTATTTTTTATTATGTAACTAAATCCTTCTTTTAGTTCATCTATAAATTTAGGTTTTTTTGTCTTTTGCATAGGTGAAGATTCATTTTCATTATTCTGGCTAGGGATTTTTATTGCCAAGGCAAAAAGTAAAGCAAATAAAAATAGTAATGCTTCTATTATTAGTGTAGTTTTAAAGCCAATAATGGCAACAAGAAGCCCACTTAAAGATGGCCCAATAACTTTCATTGAATTTAGTGAAAGCTGAGTTAATGCTACAGCTTTAGAAAGATGTGTAGCTTCAATAAGGATTTTTATGGTCACTTGTCTAGCTGGATCAAAGAGTGAGGCTAAAATACCCTTAATAAAAACTAATGTTAATAAAATATAAATATTGGGGGCAATTATATATGATAATACAACTAATATTCTCAAAGATAATGTTACTATAAAGACCTTCTTTTTTGACCATCTATCAACAAAAACACTTGCAAATGGACCAATAATAATCCAAGGAAGACCATATACAATAATATATGATGCAACCGCAATTTCACCTAGTCCCCATTGATAGCTGATTAGAAGAATCAAAAGAGTAAAATCCAACCAATTTCCCAAGTCTGAAAGCAATTGCATTGAATAAAATCGTCTAAATCTTTTGTCCTTTAGTGGCATAAGAATGCTTGAATTACCCATAAATTCCCTCCGTTCCTAAGATTAATTGTATAATAATACTACCATATTTATAAGATAATAAAAATTTAAAAAATAAAACCTACAAATATGTATAGATACCATTATTTGTAGGTGACTTTTGTAAATTCAACCAAAGATTTTATTCATATTCTTTAAGTACTTCTTCTATTTTTTCAACCGCATCATCAAGTATCTTTTTAGTAATACTATAATAGGTTACAACTCTTAGATTATGATTTCCAATCTCACTGATATTTAAGCCCTTTTCCCATGCTTTTTTGATAAAATCGTTAACATTAATATATTCATTTTTCAGATTAAATATAACAGTATTTGTCTTTACTTTTTTAATATCACATCTTATGCCTTTTATACTACTTATTTTTTTTGCAAAATAAAATGCATTCTCATGATCTTCTTTCAGTCTATCAATTCTATTATTTAATGCATAGATTCCTGGAGCAGCAATAATACCAGATTGCCTCATTCCCCCTCCCAACATTTTTCTATGATAATATATTTTATTAATGAACTTCTTTTTTCCCACTACAAGGGACCCTTCAATATTAATTGCAGGTCGTCTTTATTCACCTTATATTTTATATCCACTTTAGTACTTCCATCATCAAGGTCTTGGACAATGACTTTTTCAATAAAACGACTAACTATTTGCTTAATTTGCTTCCTCTCAAAAGTTTTAAGGAATTCAATATCCAACTTTGTATTTCCCATACCACTTACTACCTTTTTAAAGTCAAACACTGCTGTAATATCAAAATCACCTGTAAGGCCTTCCTCCTCCTGAAGAGAATTTTCCAGTTCAGATATTTCACGCTGAACTAATTTTATTTCATTCTGGTACATACTTATCAAATCAGCCTCATCATTTTCAGGGTCAACATTACCTAACTGTTTTACATATCTTTTCTTTTCCTCTTTTAATTCTTTTATATTATTTTTAATAACCATCTCATTCGCCATTTCAACCTTTATTTCTTCAGCAATAAGCATATAAGTTTTTTCCCATAAATCCATAAGTACATCATGGGTTATTACATCTTTTAGACTATCAAGAATAATCGCATCTAACTTCTCAACACGTATTCCCTTTGCTTGGCAATACGCGCGGGAATGTCTCTGCTTTCCACTGCAAACATAGTATTCATAAACTTTATTTTGACCATTTTTCTTCGGATTGCCCCAGTAATGACATCCGCAATTTCCACATTCTATTAAACCAGATAAAATGTGTTTGCTTAATTTATTGTGATTAACAAATGGATTATCATTTTTTCTTCGATTTTTCAACTCTGCTTGTACAAAGTTAAAAAGATCCCAACTTACAATTGGTGTATGATTTTTGGGTACTATTATCCAATCTTCTTCTTTGTTTTTCCTCTTTTTAACAACATCATAGTTCTGTCTTCTATTATAATAAAAGTCGCCAGTATAATTTGGATTTGTGAGCATTGAACGAATGGTTGTCTTACTGTGTTTCTTCTTATTAAATAGTTTGTTCTCGGTTAAATATTGCGTAATTAATTCTAAGCCATCTCCTTCTGCGTACTTTTTAAAAATTAGTTTAACTACATCTGCTTCTTCTTTTACTACTTCAAATTTCCTTGTAAATTCGTTAACTTTATATCCAATTGGAGTTACTCCTCCTAAAAACTCCCCTTTCTCTGCTGCAATAAGCATATTATCTCTAACCGTTTCTGCGATTTGCTGTCTTTGTAATTGCGCTACTGATCCAATTATATTGATCATAAATTCCCTATAAGGATTGTCTGTTCTTAACATTTCTTCCGAACAACTAACGAAATCTACTTTATGTTCTTTTAACAGTTTTAAGTATTTATTTAAATCTAGAACATCTCTAGCAAACCTACTCAAATTGTAAACAATAACTACATCTATTTGTTTTTTCTTATTGCTAATGTCATACATCATTTTTTGAAATTGTGGACGTTTGTCCGTTCCGCCGCTGTAATCTAAATCACTATAATATTCTTCATGCAAAGTATAGCCCCTTACTTTTACAGTAATTTTTGATAGCATTAAGTTGAGTTTCTGGAGAAAACTTATCTTCCCATTTACTCAATTTTCCCTTCCCCATCCTACTAACCCTAATGTAGGCCACAGCCATAATAGTCATTCTAATTCCCCCCTATTTTCATAAGTTTCTTTGATTCTAACGTACACACTTCGATTTAAAAATTCTTGTTAAAGATAAATTTTATATACTGGAGAGGGGACGGTTTACATCCCCCAGTTAACTGAAAGACTAATAATCAAACTTTACATTCAGGAATTGTTAACTCCCCTTTAACTTTTTTATTTTAGTCAATGTTCTTTTCCCTTAATTTCAAATCCCCGAAATGCTCTTTTAGTACAAGCATAAATTGGAATACCGGAGATTAAACCAAGATAAGCAAATAGTGTTGTATCTTCGATATTAAGAATCAGCCTTATTATATTTAGGGTGATCAACAACATTATGGTCAGAATCGTTATCTCTTTTATGCTTATATGACCTTGTAATTTAATTTTTGAAGCGAGAATCCCTCCAAAGGCACCAGCGTTAAAGTACAGTGCTGTATCAAAGGTTTGGCTTGTTTTCGTTATCCAAAGTAAATAGTAATAGCCACTAATGACTAAAACAGAAATACAGAACACTTTTGCTGCAAAAATTATTGAATGCCTCTTTACTTTGACCATTCCTCCCTCCACTTTCTATAAATTCCCGGTAACAGCATCAAGAAAGGTTTGCAATGGATATTCATTAAATGTAGATAGATCTTCATCCCAGAAGCGCGCTTCAACTGAATACTCATTGCAGGTGTTTATAAAACTCCTAAGATCGTCAATATCTCCATATGCTAAATCATCACAGATAACTCGATAATATTTATTGGATTGCAATAACTTCTCAAATTCATAGAAACCCTCATAAACTACCACACGGGAAAATTCAGTTTTGTCCAAAAACATTTCAGATTGAACATCTATGGTCATCTGTTCTAAATTACTTTCATTTAAAACGACTCCTAGTATCCCTTTGTCTTTTCTGTAGTTTTTAATAGCCTTCTGAGTTTTATGTTTCTCTCTTTCTGCCATTCTAATATTTTCCTCACGATTAATATAAAGTACATCTTTACGGCCATTTGATAAACTTCCAACCCAATTTCCAAAATCTACAGTTAGTACCTCATCGAACATTGACTGATTTATTACTTGAATATCCTTCATTTTGGTTTCACTTAACATTTCTTGGATTTCACCATTACGAAATTTTATTACTTCCATACCAATTAAATGGGACAAGCGACTAATAAATGTTGCTAGGTTATAGAAGGCATAGAAACTATTAAATATAATGGTTGTTGCCTTCTGGGATTTCATAGAATTATAAAGAGCCTCTAAACAGTCATAATCTTTTTCACTTTTTCGGGTTTCGTCATACAAGATTTCAACGATTTCTAAGTCATTTTCCGAACAAAATCTTTCCACCTTTTTAAGATCTGATTGTGCTTCTACTGGTGTTAATCCTTTGATATAAACTAATGCGTTATTGTTTTTCATAAATAATCTTCTCCTCAATGATTTTAAGTTCAGTTTTTTATTAAGATGCCAATTTTCGTTATGTACTTCCATGATCAGAGTCAATAATCTAAGGTCTCCAGTCCTCTAAAAGCCGAGGCAATTCTCTCAATTTTTGAATGTTGCTTCCGTTGTTCACTTAGGTATAATTCTAATTCCTTTATTATATCCACCGAGGAATTACCTTTTGGTTTTTGGAACCTTTCCATTGAGCCTACTCGAATATACACTGCAGCAGTTTTTACAATTTTTCGTTTTGTTTTAGCCACGCAAACACCCTCCAATAATTTAGTTTGAATTTTAATCCTTGTTTAATTTTTCCTTCCTCTGTTAATACTCTTTTTTAATTAAATACTACCGCGTTAGGAAATTTGGTTGTTGCAATCTTCGCTTCATCTAACCAAAGTTTTTTAAAAGTTTGGGTTTCATAAGATAATCACCTTCGATGACTCTAAAAGTTACATCTTTTCTAGTGAAAAAATTAAGAATTTTAGGATTTGAAACATGCATAGGTGATACTAACAAATGTTTTCCATAAAAACGCTCTCCTTAAATTTTTTAGAGTTGAATACATAAATCAGATTTCATCTACTTAAACATTTAATCCATTACGTTGGTTAAATTGTGCTCAAATCACGTCGATCTAGAGCAGAACTATTTAGTCCAACATGTAACTAAAAAACCAAATAAAAAAGTCCCCTCCTTTTTATTACAAATAAAAAAAGAACAAACAAAAATTATACATACACGAAAACAAAGTGATCGAGTGATAACAGAACACACACTCAACCATAGGAAATTACAAGTATGCGAAACACATACTTTCCCACTTATTCAGGTATATTAGTATAATTTTTATTTGCTCTTCCGTAATAAAAAGAAAGAGACTTATATATAAAACTAATGTATAAAAATCAAAAATATTAAATCAAAAAATATAATGTATATTAACGTAATAATAACTCTAGTATAAAAGTTGACTTTTGTAAAGGACCTATTTTAAAAAAATTCTATTTTTTTGGGAAGGTCCCTAGAAAGCCTTCCTGAAGTGTATTAAAAATATATTAAATGTATTATAGCAAAAGTATATTACTTCTAAGTATTGTAAAGACATATCAGGTAAATACCCGTTCCATAATGGGTTCTTTATATTCACCCGAGTCGGTACAGATAGCCAAGTAGTAAAGATAAAGTAATGCTAATAATTAAGATCCTACCTAACCATGAATTTTTCTTTATACTGTCATCTTTCCCTTTCTTATCATTTTTTGCTTGAACGTAACCTTTAAGACTACAAAACCAAGAATACCCACCAATCATCAAAAAAAGAAAATAATATAAATATGTTTTTATATCACCGGTTAGGAACACCATTACAAAAAATAAAATCGAATATGCTACAAATTTCCACCCAAATATCTTAAGTACCATTCCTTTAGGAAAAGCATTTTCTAATTCCTCTCTATTTGCACGCAATTTGAAAGATAGTATGATATTAAAAATTACTCCTCCTACAAACATTAGAAGAAATGAAATTAAATAGTAATCAGTAGTTGGAATACTATAATGAATCCATGCCATTGGTAAAAATACAGTTGTGAAAATTAAAGAAAAATAAAGCATAATTCCAAGTAAGGCTATCCTATGCCATTGTTTTTCAACTATCATATTCAAGATAAATAACCCCTTTCACTATTAATAGGAATTAGTAAATAAATTAACATTTTCTACAAAAATACTAAATCTCCTTTATTAAGTATTCATATCATTAATTTTGCGACATACCGTTGAGTAACTATACCCTCCAACGATCAAAAGTTGTCATCTTTAACCGGTTTGTTTTTGAATTGATATCCGAATTAATGTAAAAGCCTGATATTCTGTTATATCCGAAATCTTTCGCAATAGTTCTCTCCTATCAACATTCCAATTAGTTACTAGTACTTCCTCAGGTATAACAGCAACTACTTGATACAGTAACCTGTCTTTAAAAGACCTACCAGTTGAAGGCTTACTTCCATTCCAATTCTCTTTCACCAAATTTATTTCATCATCAGTAAAAAGGGAATGTATTTCTTTTTCCGTTCGAGCGGCCATTCTTGCTGAAGCCTGAAGTTTTTTATTAATAAAATCAATTTGGCTCTTCGTATATTGTTTGGAATTACTATCCATTAACTCTTCCCCCTTTGTTTTTATATTTGTAAGTAACTCCTCCTGAATAATTTCCGTAAGATAACCAATTGGTACATCAACATCACTGTGTAAGTCTATTGATTTTTTTATAACGCTGTATTCTAACCCATATTTTCCACATAGATTTGAAAAACTTTTGAAGGTTTCCCAACTGCCTAGTTCCTCTAAGTCATAAAGCAGAACCCTATCAATTATTGTTAGATCCATTGATTTGAAATAAATTTCCAAAAGATTAAGGTCAACTATCAAGTGCATTTCTAATTTTTCATTAAAAATACTAGCATGTTCTTGCAATCTTTCTGTTACATCTGGATACTTCTCTGGATTAAACGTTAAGCCGAAGTACATTCCCACATTATCATCCTCCGAATTTTATTTGATGACTACTATAGCGTGAATCTAATCATCTTCAAGTTTTGTATCTACGAAATAGCGATTTATGTAATTAAATGATAAAAGGAGAAGGCTTAATGATGAATTACAAGCCGTTTAATACTGAGATCACCCTATCACATTGGGTAATAACTAAAGGACTTGTTATTGACGGTTTTAGGTGAAAATCGGGGAAAATGAAGCAAAAACATTAAATGTCGTTTAAAACCTAATTTATTCTATTTTATTCGGCTGTAAATTTATTTCGATATTACTTAAATTGTTTACCATGAATATTTTTTTCACTAGCCAATGGTATTTTATTTGCTACCAAAAATGGCTTTTAAAAATTTATTTCATCCCGTTCTGAAAGAGGCATGAGTAAAATAATTATCTCCAATTGACTTTCATTAACATCCATTAGCAGCGATTATAACTGTTTTAATGATTATAGTGATTATAATCATTAAAACAGTTATTAATTCTTATTAACCTTTAAGTTTCAAAGGTAAAGGTTGTTATGACTATTAATAGGAGCCAGTACCATACATAAAAGCGCCCATTAAATTGAGCGCTTGCTTTACTTAAAATTCTGTTCGTTTCAAGGCATTTTGCAACTCCTGAATTGAAGGTGTTACATAAACTCTCGTCGTCTCAATGCTACTATGGCCTGCAAGATCCGCAATAGATTGGATATCAACGCCATGCTCGGCTAACTGTTTGCAATATGTATGCTGAAGAGAGTGCGGTGTAATCTCAATTCCTAATAGATTACTATATTTTTTAAATATATGCTGTACTGCTCTTGTAGTTAAATGATTACTTTTGCTACTCACCAGCAAATATTCGGATTCTTGCTCCCTGACCTTCAGCCAGTTAACTATTGCATCCTTAGTATTTTCGGTCAAAGGTGTGATTCTGTGTTTATCCCCCTTACCATTTATTCTGATAATTTCCTTTTGGATATCTACATCAATAATTCTGACATTGCAGATTTCCTGAACGCGAAGGCCTAAATTTACAGCCAAATAAACTATCGTTTGATGAAGCATACCCTTTTTGCAGTTTTGTTGCTTTGTCAACTCAATGGCATGTAGTAATTTCCCAACTTCTTTTCTTGTAAGCCAACGTATGTTATTCTGTTTTTGAATTCTTTTGATTTTAATATTATTGGAAAGATTAACACTGGTTGATCCAACAGTTAATAAAAATTCGGACCATTTCATTAATGCAACCAATCTTCTATTAACAGTTGTTGGAGCAATTGAGTTATCTGATTTTAGTTGTCGTTCATAATCTTTCAAATCTGTAGAAGTAAGTATTGAAATTAAATGAGGTTGCTCATATCTTTGATGGAGCCATTTAGAGAAGTGGTTTAAATCTTGGGTGTAACTTTTAATGGTGTTTAAACTTTTATCATTTTCTAGAAGGTGCGTTTTGAAACTTTCAAGTGATTGTGAAACAGTGGCTGGAACTGCGTTCATTATAATAATCCTCCCTGCTATGTTATACGACGAAAAAGGTATTTCTTTTACAGGTGTTATGCGACGAGAAAATTCATGAAAATGAAGTACTCTTGTCGCATAAACCATATTATCTGACAAAACCTGTTTGGTCGTATTATAGCGCGTTTTAAACTCATTGCCAGCACCATTTCATTTTTTAAGAGACTTAAATTAAATACTATGTAACTGTTTATTGACGAATGTAATTTAGTTGTTCCTCAGTTACTTTATGTTCGTCACACCCAAAACCGAAATTTAAATATAAATTGTATGTGCCATCACTATTGAGGCTAGCACTTTTATTTTGCGCTTGCTGATACATACTCCTTACTGCATCTATGTCTGCACTTGATAATAGTTCTATTTCAACTCACCTCCACCTATTAAACTTTAGAGAAATTTTTTTTTGTAGTAATTAAAAATCATTCATTTCTTTTAGTTCATACTTTTCCACTAATTTATTATGTTTTAATTCTGCTAGTTTTAACTCATCTTCATTAAAAAATGATTTTAAGTTTGTTCTTTGAATTTTATAAAGAGCAGATAAGGCGGCATCTTCTAACTTCTCTTTTAATTCTTCGTCATTTTTTTCTTCATGGTGTTCTGCTGAGATTTCAGAATAGTAATCTGATAATCTTGATTCCACCTCATCAATCATTTCTTCAACTTTTTCAAAAAGAATACTGATCGCTTCAATCTTATTTCCGGCTATAAAATCGTCTGTATAGGAAACACCATCAGTTCGGTCTATAAGAAATCTTACCTTCTCCTCATCCATATAGAATCCTACATAATCATATTGATTACCAACACCCACATTAAATAGATTAACCATTTCCTCTTTAATTACTTCTTCCATTAATCATCCTCTCCTTTCAAATTCGCCAATTACTTGGCTTACTATTGTTATAGCATAAAAAGAAAAAGACGAAACGAGTATGGGAACACATAACTGTGACGGATTTCGTGAAAATATGAAAATCAGAATTATACATGATATTCTTATTAAAACCTTATTTAAAGACTATTAATAAAAAGACAATAAATAAGTAATCTTCTATGCAGTTTTTTTCAGTTATATTAGTGAATACTTTATTGGATTATTTGAAAGGAGTGGTTTAAATGGACAATGACATTAGTGTTATTGCTAAGAAAATGAAAAATTTGTTTATTACTGAAAGAAAGAAATACATTATTCAAAATGAAGACGGTTCATATACTTGGATAAATAAGAACCTTAATGATGAAATGATTGGTTTACATCTTGGACGAAAACGTACATACGGCATTTTTTGCGGAGCAGAATTAACTAAATTCATTTCCTTTGACGTCGATATCCCATCAAAGAAAGTTGTGCGATCCATATACCAAGTTTTAAATCAAATCGGTATCTCGTCGGAATTCATACATACAAGTTGGAGCGGTACAAAGGGGTATCATGTGGATGTTTATTTTTCAAGTACTATTGGCTACCCTAAAATGGTTCAACTATACAACTATGTTGCATCTAAAGTGCTTCAAATACATTCCGATATAGATAAAGATAAAATTGAATGCAGACCAAGCCCTACTCAAGGACTGAAACTTCCTCTGGGCATCAATCGAAAAAACAAGGACGAGAATAGTAATATTTGTTGGTATGTAAATGATGAACTTAAACCGATAGAAACACTAGATTACATTCTAGATATAAAACCAATTGACATTAGTCAAATCCGGGCAATAATTAAAAGACTACCAACGATAAAAAGTGAATGCATTTCTGAACATAAGCCAATTGCAAAAACAGACTTAAGTAAAAATGCCAGTCATAATAAAAAGATAAAAACAGGTGAGACACTTAGTTCCTTAGAAAATTTATTTAAGAATGGACTATGGCAAAAAGGGACAAGACACAAAAGTCTTCTCAAACTTGCTATATGGTTAAACACAAGGAATCACAGAAGGGAAAGTTGTGAAGAAATCCTAAGAAATTGGATGAGAAATCAAAAGAAGGAATATTATGATACCCCATTGGAAATTTGCTATAAAGAAATTAGCAGAATCGTGGAAGGTGTCTATTCAAATAACATTGTTCTTGGGAAAGGCAAAGCAAAAACAATGATAGCGGTGTCTAGAAATGACTTACTAACAATTCATCAGTATCCTAAAAAATTTCACAAAACGATTAATGCAATCTTCATTCATTCAAAACGCTTTGCAGATGAAAATGGTCAATTTTATATGACATATGAACAAATTTCAGAGGCTGCACCTTGTAGCCTTAGGACAGCCGTTAGTCATATAAAAGAACTTGAAGAACTAAAAGTTATAAAGGTCATGAGATCACCCATTCTATTTGATGGTGAAACACCATATAACTTACCAAATACGTATGAACTAAATCTCGATTTTATAGATGGTGATAATGATACATCAGTTACGATTGAGGCACCAAAACTGGATAAGTACGGCAATACTAAAATTGAACTTATTCTTAAGGTCTTTCCTGATAAAGAATGGATGGATATAGATAATATATTAAAGAAGGCATCACTTAAAAGGACTAAATACAAAAAATAAGTACTTTTCTATACAGTTTTTTACATTGATATTAATACATATTATTATGGGTGTTTTCAAAGAGTGAGCCATCACTCTTTTTTCATTGAACCTTGTAACTCATATTTTCTTATCACTCTCTCGATAAACCCGGAAGGTTCGTCACTAATTTGGCTAGATAATAACCTAATATCCATTATGCTCCCCAAATGATCATGAACTAGAAAAACTGTTAGAACCCTGACTGGAACTCGAACTAATTAGGTCTTTCCAAATTTTTCAATAAGAAAAGACCAAATAGCAATACAACTATCTGGTCTTAAGCGTATATTTATTCCAAACAAAAGGACGTATACACAAGAAAGAGTTCTAAGACATTTCTGAGAATCTTTATTCCTGATACTGTTTATTTCAATATCAAAAGGCAATTCCCTTCTACTGATTACATTTTTTCAGAAAAATTCATCTCAATATATATATAAATAAAAAAGCAGTAGGATATTTCCTACTGTTATTCCCCACTCGTTTCTTGGTGTAGCGGGTCTCCACTCTGGTATTCTAATTCCTGCACAAGCATACAAATCTCAAAAATTTTCTCACTCTGTAAGATATATTCACTTAATATTGGTTCAATGACCAACATTAAACGGTGATAATCGTAGAATGTTTGTTGGTGACATAAAACATTAAATTTTCCAACATGTGCTGTATTTTTACCAATAAAATTCTTCTCTGTACGGGTGATATATAAGAAATACATATAATCTTTATCCGTATGAGTGACCCAACTAAAGCGGATATGCCTACCTATGGTAATAACATAATCATTATGAATGACCTTTACATAATCCGGGCTTTTCTTTTTGTCTTTTCCCTTTATCATTTGATTATCCTCCCTATTCTTTAGTAAATATTTACATATATTTAATTAAATGACCGTATGTTCTTTCCTTGTTTTTTATCAAAATAAAAGAGACGGTTTTTTCCGTCTCTTAGTGCTGCTATATACGATAATTCTTCTAGTGCTTCGGACATTTCACCACTATCCTACCTTTTCTTATTTCATAAATTACGAATATTAGTATGAGATAATTTGGAATACTGGCTCATCATTACCTTCAATAAAATAGCCATTAAGTTCAGTTACTTTACCTGCAAGCCCACTTTAAGTCTCTCTGTGTTAGCCATGAATATTCCTTGACAGGATTTACAACCTCATGAATAAACGCTAAATAATACAGGCAATTTTTATAGTTAAGTTTTTTAATGTAGTTTTGTACTTTCACGATATCCTTCTTGAAAGGATCATCATTAGTATCGTACTTATATTTCATTTCAACTACTGCTAAAATATCCACCACATCATTCCTTAAATGCCCATTTAAGCCGGGTTCTTCACATAACTGTGCTATGACTAAATCTGCCCGTAAGCCGTCATGATAATATTCTGTATACATTTTCAGCCGATTTACTTCTAAAAACCTGTCAGTTAACTTGTTTCTTAGGTGAAAATAAAACGAATTCTTCAATGTATCTTCCTTAAGTAAACTAAAGTTTTCATAGTCGGACTTTATATTATTGCACCAGATTTCTTTTATAGCGTTATCTATTGTCTTTATCGTATCAACATTCATTTTTTACCCTCATTTTTCACATTAAAATTGTTGCTAATATCCATAATTAACTGCTCATAAAAGGATTTACCCCATAGATATTTATCTTTGTCCCTTAAACAGAATTCTTTAGGAGCGGAAACTGAAACGGCATTTATATAAGCCTTGTAATCCTCCCATAATCTATCTGAAAACTTTCGGTCTGTTAAACTATGAAATTTGTATCCCTGTTCTTGAAGAACATCACATACTCTAACATCATACACAGTAAAAGAGTCAGGAAATAATACAGTTAAAATAGCAGTAGCCATCGGCAACCTGAACCCGCAGTTTGCCATTAAATATTTCATTCTTTGCTTAGAATCATTCAATAAATTAACTTCAGTTGTAATTATTTTTACAGCCTCTTGTAGACTTGGATACCCCATTTCTAATAAGCGTTTCGCAACTTTCGATTTGGAACGATTTGATTTCCAAATGACAATTAAGAAAAAATCAGGAGCACTTAAAAATCCTTGTTCTTTAAATGTATTATGTACAGTGCCGAATAGGTATTTCTCAATATCATAAAGTACTCTAAAATCTAAATCTATGAACTCCATATCTTTATATGGCGGTTTAGGATTATCATCTTCCATAAACTCATTGAATTCTTTTACGACCTCTTTTGGTGCATTAGTCTTTAGGTGGCAATTACCCGGTTCTCCAATAAAATATGGAGATTCTATAAAATATGGTTTCTTACTTACCAAATGGAATCACCTCAATAAAATTAAGTCAGCAATTTTATTCTAATTTTACCACAGTTATCTTTCTATTATTTTACAATTAATCTGCAATCAGGGTTCTTTAAGTCAACTAAGAAGGAACTAGTAGATTTTTACTGTATAATGTTAATTGGTTTTTCTTTATTTCTAAGGGAGATGGTTTATATTGGACAGCAGAAGAGAGGATATTATTAGAACTTTAGCCAGTAAATATTTTTATTTTTTAACTACACTAGCCTATCATGATACGCTCTTTATGAAAGGAATTCATGAAGGTAAAGGTAAGTTTCTTGCTAACTTACATATCTATTTAGCCACAAAGGACTTGCCAAAGAAGTGGAATGACAAGCGATATTCAACTGACTTTACAACTCCTGCAGCATTAGAAGTGTTAAAGACTAACACGGTAACTGGGTTAGAATACGAACACCTTATACCTAAGAAAAAATACATACAAGATATTTGTGAACAAAAAGCAAAAGACGGAACTTTAACAGAGGATTTTATTAGGAGTTTATTAGATCGATATTTATGGACAGCGACAGTAACTTCACAAGAACACAAATTATTATCTAGAAGGATAATGCCCTTTAATTGGGATCAAGAAAATATAAATGCTAGATACGAAGTAGCGGACATTACACTAGTTCCTCATAAGAAAGACTATATATCTTAGGATGGGTATTCTAAGCAATAACCAAGCGATTGGGATTATTTAAGGCTCTAGTGAAAACGTAACTCACTAGAGCCTAATTCTTGCATCAATTTTAATTAGTAACCTGACCCACTCTTTGTCTAGGTTTTCAGCCCTGCTGAAATATCAAGTTTGTTCTTTTCCAGTTCTTCAACTTGATTTCCATGTTCCTCTACACTTTCGGTGTTATCTTTAATAACATTCACGTCTGTTTCTCTATCACCTGTGTTAATGATAATAGTTCCAGAATCGGTATTTTCAATGTTAATTGTATTATTATCCCCATTAACGTTTATTATCTGAACTTTTTCCTCTTGCGTATTCGGTTCATCAATAGGTACGAGAGGCAATAGAATGGTCATTAATACTGATATTTTAGTTAGAATATCCCAAATATATTTTGTATCGACCACATGGAAGACTGTAACAATATGCATACAATATGAAATAATCCCTTGAATTACTTCTTTGATTTCCTTGTCATTTATATTCTCTTTTTCAGAAACTGATGAACTACTGTCTAATTCGTCATATACCTCTTGTAATTCTTCAACCATTTCCGAAAAAGTACTTGAGTTAATACCTAAATCTGAAATCTTGTTAAAAAGTTCACTCCATCTATCTTGGTGCTTTTGCAATATCTCAAAGGTTGAATTATTCATGACTTGAGTTATACTATTTTGATAATTATCTATTCCAAGATTACTTATTGCACTAGTGATCCCCTGATACTTCTCTAATCCCGTAGATATTGAGTTATCTACTAGCCTACTCCAAGTATCTTGATGCTTTTGTATTGCTTCAAATGCTGAGGATTTAAAAATTCCATTTATAGTACTTTGATGTTTAACTAAATTATCAAATGCTGTGCTATGCATTACACTTGCAACACTCTGGTACTTTTCCAATCCAATTGCAGCAGAATTCCCTATTAATCTATTCCAAGTATCTTGTTGCGTTTGCAATTCCCTAAATGCCGAATTATTCATAATGGAGGCAATCCCTTGATAACGATCAAATCCCACTGTCGCTGAATTGCCTATTAATCTATTTATATTATCCTGTTGTCTTTGCATCGCCTCAATTGCAGGACTTCTTAAAACCTTTTTTATTATGTCTTGCTCTTTTTGAAATATCTTAAAAGCAGAAAGATACTCATTATCCATTAAACCACTCTCCCTGAAAATTCACTTGATAACATCTTCACTACTTCTCAATAATCTGCGAAAATTATTCAATCACGAAAAAAAATCAGAGAAGGCGGTAGTACACCACTCCCCCTGATTATGATTATTGCAATTGAGAATATAAGTATTCTCCTAGTCTTTCAGTAGTATCAAGAAGAAAGGAAGTTTCTTTTACTAAAACTAAATAGCGCTCACCAATTTTTCTAAAGCCTTCACCGGTCTTTTCAATATACTCTTCGTCGATTTGACCATAATTGTGTTCCAAAATGTGGCGTACTTGAAACAACCTTATTACTTCTTTAAATATATCTTCCCCAACCAGTTCTTCAAGATCTATATCAGTGTGGCTAGTTAATTCCTTATTAAGGATAAAAAGATTTTGAAAAGGACTTCTCTTCTTTGCTAAAGGTGTGGGTAATTTATCCCTAAGTTGTTTACCTAATCCATCAAATTTAGAAACTGTATTTTTAAATATCCCTTCAAGCACTTCTTGTAAAAAGTCCTTATCTTCTATTTCTAAATTAGTATATGCTTCTAATTGTTTTTTAAGAGAATCCAACGACTTTTTAAATACTTGAAACGTATTACTCTCCCCACAATCAGGGCAATACGAAAAAACTGAAAAAATAGCATACTCTAGTTCACATTTATCACATTTCGTATTAGTTTGTAGTTGTTGTTCAGAGTAATGCTTTAAAGGCAACCTTTTTAATCTATCATTGACTTTAAAAGTAACAAATCCTTTTCTATTTCCTCTTTCAAGTGATTTAAATGATTTATGAACAAGTTTCCCTATTTCATTTACTACTATAGATTGAATGTACTCAACTTGAGCATTAGTGAAAAATTCATCAGTGCTACTTCTAATGCCACAATAAGGACACGTCATAAGATCTGAATCTAACCCTGTTCCACCTTTGACTTTAAAATAGCCTTCACATTCAGGACATTCCCTCCCGTACATTCCATTCTCGTCAGTAAACACTTCAAATTGCAACTCCAACTTTATACACCTACCTATGCATCAATTGGCCAATCTTTAAATTGTTCCTTTGCTTCCTCAACAAAAGCATTGGTCAAAAACTTTAATTGTTCAGGCTTTATTTTATTTTTCATTAATGTAGCCTTTACTGCGAGATTAACTTTTGATAAGATATCTTGGCGGTGTGGATTGGTCCAATCAACTTGGAATTCCTTTTTCATATTTTTTACAACTTGATGGACTAAATCTGCCATAAACTGATTGTCGAATGTAGCGTTTTCCATATTTGCGATAATTTCATAAAACGCTACTTCCTCTTCAGTAAGCCCTAAATCCATTCTTCTCTTTGTCTCTTCGTCCAAGTTATTTCTCATTTCTACCATAAAACGGATGACATCTGCTGCTGATATTACTCTGTTGTGATACTCTTCAATCGTTTTCTTTAACATTTCACTCATCTGTTTACTTTTTGGATTTTTCTTCTTAAACTTAACCTTAATTTCATCCTCCAAAAGTTGCCTCAACAATTTCAATCGTAAATCTATATGGGGTTTTTCAACTAACCCTGCCAAAAAGGCATCATCTAGTACTGATATATTTGGCTTTTCGATTCCTGCAATTTCAAATAAATCCAAAGCACCATATGAACTTACACTTTCATTTACTATTTGTCCTAGTTTCTTTTCATAATTATTATCGTTCTGGCCATCTCCTCCAATTGGTTGAGATATTTTGCGCAGTTGTGTCTTAACAATATCATATAATAAGACTTCTCCTGAAACTGCAGTAACAGAGGAGAGGTGAGAAACAAGTTTATGGGATTTAGCAAGTTTTACCTGTGCTTCTAAAAATACTTTTTCTTCACCACCTAAAAAGTGATTAACCACCTCTGCAATAAAATCTTCCCGTTCTACTTTTGGCAATGCTCTCCACTCATTTAAAGACAGATTATTGGGGTATAGATCTTGGGGAATTAATCCTCTTACATCTTGTAAAAATCCCCAAAACAAACCTTCTGCTTGCTCTATGTCAAAAGTTAAATCTCCTTTACCACCACTGTCTGTATACTTCTTAGTCGCTTCTTTCAGTTGAGTTGCAATTCCAATAAAGTCTACTATCGTTCCACCTTGTTTACCGGGAAAAACACGGTTTACACGTGCAATTGCTTGCATAAGATTGTGCCCCTTCATCGGCTTATCCACGTAAAGATAAGTTAAAGGCTTTGCATCAAAACCAGTGAGCCACATATCACGGACGATAACCAGTTTGAGCGGGTCCTTTGGGTCTCGTAATTTCGCTTTTACAGCCTCTTGCTCCTCTTTGGATTTTATATGGGAGTAATCACTACCCTCTTGTTTTTGTCGCCACTCTTCTGGGTCCTTTGATACATCACCAGTCATAATAATTTCAACTGGTGGACAATTTGGTAGATTACGCATTTCATTATAAAGAGCAACACAGTTTTCACGACTCATACATACAATCATGCCTTTTGCTTCAGGTGTTACTGTTTGTTTTTCACCGAAATGATCAACAATTGTTTTGGCTAATTCCTCAACACGTTCCTTAGTTCCAGCCAACTTCGCGAGAGCAGCCCATGCCCTACGATGTTTCTCAAGTTCGTCATTACCTTCTCCAGTTCCTAACTCTTCAATTTGACTATCTATATCGTCATTAGTAATTCCTAGTCTTATTAAGCGTGACTCATAATAAATTGGAACAGTGGCATTATCCTCAACTGCCTGAAGCATATCATAGGTATGGATCGTATGACCGAATACTTCATTCGTACTTCTTCCTGCGAAATCAACTGGGGTACCTGTAAAACCGATATGGCTGGCATTTGGTAAAGCCGTTTTTATATGGCCTGCATATCCCGCATCATTATATTGAGTTCTATGGGCTTCATCTGCTATCACGATAATATTCTCCCGTTCAGAAAGAACTGGATGAACACCTTCGGACTCTTTCAAACGAAATTTTTCGATAGTGGTAAATATTATTTGACCAGATTCATTTTTTAGAAGTTCTCTTAAATCGCTAGCAGAGTCAGCCTGTTTCACATGACCTACAAGAGATTTCCCCTCAACAAAAGTGTCATGTAATTGATTATCTAGATCGGCTCGATCCACTTGAATCACGACAGTTGGATTTTTCAGATCACTATGGCGAATTAAGATACCGGCAAAGAATAACATTGATATTGATTTACCTGATCCCTGCGTATGCCAAATAACTCCAATTTTTCTATCTCCATCTGGTCTTGTTGCTCGAAGAGATTCTTGTACAGCAAAGTTAACACCAAAGAACTGATGATACTTTGCTCCAATCTTTACTTTTGTTTTACCATTGTCCATAAAGACGATAAAATTACGAATATAGTTTAGTAGGCGATCTTTTTGAAATAAACCTTCTATAAGGGTTTTTATTTTATTAGCGATATTGTTGTCTATCCTTACACCATCAATAGATTTCCAAGCAGCAAAAAACTCGATTGGTGCAAAAGGCATTCCGTGTAATGTTGTTGTACCGTCTGAAATAACAGAAAACGCATTATAATTAAATAGTTGGGCTATATCGTAGGTGTAATTTCTAACTTGAGTGTAGGCGTCCTGAACTGTGGTATTTTCAATATAAGGGCTTTTTAATTCAAAAAGTATAAGCGGTAATCCATTAATATAAACAATGATATCTGGGCGTCGAGACATTCTACCTTCGATAGCCAATTGATTCATTACCACAAAATCATTTTCTAAAGGCTTTTCCCAATTGATAGGGGAGATATGATAGAACTGATCTTCATCATTCTCTTGCTCAATTTTAAAATCTATCCCTTTTGTTAACACTTCATGAAATCGTTCATTCCGTTGTTCAACTGTAACTCCGTCAACATTAGTAATTTGAGATATCAAAGCAGGCATATGTTCTTTTGGAAAGGTAGGATAAGTATCAAAAAGATACTTTTCCAACCTTTTCTCCATTACAACATCTGCTAATGACGGACGTGAACCCCACTCATAGGCGGGAATATATTCATATCCTAAATTTTTTAGCCTCTCTATTGTTGTTTCCTCAAAATCGGATTCATAAAGACGGCTCCGGTTTCTCATTTAAAATAACCTCCTTTACTTTTTCTGTTGCTTCTAAAAAGTCAATTTCCCCCAAAATAAGTCTAGGAAGAAGGAAATCTCGAGTTTCCCTCAAATAATAATTTGCTATATTATTTGTCTTAATTAATTCAAACCATTTCACTGTAAGTTGATTAAACTTATTCATTACTTCTGGTTCAGGTAATTTTACTTCATAGTCCAAGATTGACTGATTTTGGACTCTTTGCCTTCCAGAAGTGCCCACCATGCTCTGTTCTGCATGCCTTCTAAAATCTTCATCTCTAGTAAGACAATATATATATTGAGTACATGAAGATTCTAAAGGCCTAAGCACTAAAAATTCTGTAGACCCTCCACCTATTTCTCCTTCTTTAAGGAAGTCTACTATAGCAGTTTTACCATTTTGGAGACAGGGAGTAATTCTCGCAAACAAAACATCTCCATTTTCAAATTTTGTCCCAGATGAGAATTCCTTATATTGGACATCTTCATACTGAACACTACATGAATTAGTAGGTAATGCTTTCATATCCACAAAACTTACATTAGTACCCTTTTTCAAAGAAATTCTAGGATTTAAAGTAATTAAATCACTTAATTTAGACTTTAATGTTCTCTCAGTTTTAAACCAATTTTTAAATAGTTGGAACGCCATTTTTTCTAAAGTTATATTTATTTTGTTATTTAAATCTATTTTTCTCTCTAGAGATGAGATTATTGTTACAATTTTTTCTTGAATACTTCTAGGTGGGAGTACCAGTTTAACTTTTTTTAAATCCCTAATCGGTAATTGTGGCTGTGCACTTCCAGAAGTCATAGATAGATATTGTGTTTTTAATATAGGGCTTTTTAAAAGGTAGTAGAGGTATTCAGTTATGATATCATCATCAAAATTTCTAAGAATAACCATACCTGAATTAATTCTAGCGAAATCATATCCTAAACCTCTATGAAAGAGTCCCACATTACCTACAGAACCACGAGTAGTTATAATAATATCATCAAATTGAATTCTACCTTTTCTGAGTAATGAGTCCCTTTCTCTTGTTATAAATTCGGCTTCTTCTAGTGATATTTTATCCCCAAGCAAATTTTTATTATTAAGAAAAGGACAATAACCGTTTGACTTAAACTCGCTTTTCTTAGGATAATTCTTCCCTCTGTCACCATCAATAATTTCTATATTTGTTTCTTCTAATTTTTTTATTGTCCAACCAAGGGAATTTATTTTCTCTAACGAATTCAAACTATTCCCTCCAAGTCTTTCAGTATCTTTTCTTGAAGTCGACTACTCTCCGAAAATTGATCACGGAGGTCAGAAATAAGTTCCTCCATCTTTTCTTCAAAAACTGTATTGTCTTCATCTAACTTTTTTGTCCCAACATATATTCCGGGAGTAAGTTTATAGTCATTATCTTTTACCTTTTGAATATTTACTACCTTTGAAAAGCCCGCTTCCTCTATTGAATCAGTATTATTATTGCGATAGTTATGGTAAGTACTCGCAATTTTTTCTATTTCCTTTTCAGAAAGTGCCTTTTGGCTCCTACTAACAAGTGATCCCATTTTCCGGGCATCTATAAAAAGGATTTCATCTAACCTTTCTCTATAGCCATTGGATCCATTTCTATTTTTACTTAAGAAAAATAAACAGCATGGGATTCCCGTTGTGAAAAATAGTTTTTCAGGTAGTTGAACGATACAATCGATATGATGATCATCAACTAATTTTTGACGAACTTCTTTTTCACCTATTGTGTTTGTCGTCATAGCACCATTAGCCATTACATACCCTGCTGTTCCGCCTTCTTTTAAGTGATAAAGAAAATGTTGCATCCACATATAGTTAGCATTGGCATTAGTAACTGGACCAATTAAACGAGGGTCATCCTTTGAAATTCTCTCTGCTCCCCACGTATCAACGTTAAAAGGTGGATTAGCAATTACATAATCAGCCCTTAAGTCTGGATACTGATCATTTAATAAAGAATCACCAAGTCGAATCTCTGCGTTTATTCCATGAAGTAGAACATTCATTTTTCCTAATCGTAAAGTTGTTTCTACATTTTCTTGGCCGTAAAATGACAATGCATTTCCTCTGTCTGAATATGCTTCTGATTGGATAAACATTCCTCCAGAACCACAAGCGGGATCAAACACTGTTCCCTCAATTGGTTCCATCATAGCAACAAGAAGTTTTACAATTGATGAAGGTGTGAAGAACTCTCCACCTCTGTTTCCCTCACTAGAGGCAAAGTTTCCAATGAAATACTCATATGTACGGCCTAATACGTCGACACTATCTTCATGACGTGCACTAAATACATCTCTTGAGAATATTTCAATCAGACCTGCTACATTTTCTGCTGGTAAGTTAGAACCTTGAAAAATACGTGGCAAAATCCCTTCCAATTCAGGGTTTTCTTGCTCAATCAATTTCATAGCATTATCTAAAATACCTTTAATGTTACTGTCATTAGCCTTTTCTACTAGATAAGACCATCTTGCTTCTTCTGGAACCATAAATACATTTTCTGATTTGTATTGGTCTGGGTCATTTAGAATACTTTCTCTTACTTCTTGGTCATCTGAATACCAAATACTCTCTGGATCATTAACCATTACTTCAACTTGCTCTCTTCGCTTATCAAAACGTAATGATACATACCTTAGAAATATCAATGGTAATACATAATGTTTATAGTCTGATGGAGTGATACTTCCTCGCATCCTAGTTGCAGCATCAAATAAGTCTTTCTGAAAATCTATATCTGCTTTTACAGCCATAATATTTTTCCTCCCGAACTAAAATACAATTTCCAACTTTATTCCTATTTTATCATAAACTTTGTCGCATAATATAACAGTTTTAATAGCCGTGTTATCATCTAACACATAATGTTAATAATCCTGTTACACTAGTTGTAAAGGGGCTTTCAAAACAGCAATATAAGAGAAGAATCAAGTACTACAAGTACTAATATCCAGTATGCACAAAATTGATTTTAGGGCGGATTTAACTCCTAATTTCGAGGCTGATTCTAGTATAACTTGATGACAAGGAAACCCTGCTAATATTGTGATTATTATACGAAGGGGAGTAGATGCATGGACTCTAAAGCAAATGTTTCTTTTGAACACCTTTTAGAGACAATCATTAATGATGAACTTTCTTTATTAGTTAGAACCTTACACGAGCATAAGCAGAATTTAACCAAAAATTACTTAACCATCAAGGAGGTTTCCTCCATGACTGGTATCGGCACTTCTGTAATCCGTCAACTAACTCTTTCCAGAGCAATGCCGCATAGAAAAGTTAAATCACGAATAATTCTGGATGAGAATGAAATTAAGGAAACAATTTCCGACTATATAAAGTTAGGCTGGACTGATCCTGAAAATAATTGGGATGTAAAAACTGTTCAATCGGAAATTGCTAACTTTCATAAAAAAAAGGAGGAACCGATAATGATTGATGAAATACTTCGGAAGATAATAAGAGAAGAATTAGCCAGTTTTTCCAATGAGATTAAGACCATTACAAAAAAAGACAAGGAAAGATACTACGGGAGAACTGTTTTAACTATAAAAGAAGCGGCAAACCACTTTCGAACAAGCCCTAATACGATTTATAGTTTAATTAAGGATGATGGCATGCCTCATTTTAAAATTCATAGTAGGCATTATATTGTCCTTGAAGAGGCAGAAGCATATTTATGGAGAGAAACTGCGAAATCTTATTCAGACGAAGGAAATATATATTGGCAAAGAATTTTACAAAGACTTGATTGGGAAGAAAGAGAGAGAGATGCTGCATACGAGAAGGCACTGAAAAGGCTAGAAGAAAGTACTTATTAGTGTTTATGGTTACGTTTTATAAGATGATCATACAGCAAATGTTAGAAAGAGCACATTACTTTACTAGAGGAATGTGCTCCTTAAACTATCTCCCATTTTTCTTAATTCATATTCTGAAGAGAAAGTTGTTCTTGTTCCTCTATAGGTGAATAAAGATTTACATTAAATTTGTTAAGTATTTCTATTGTCTCTTTGCTAAGAGGGGTAAGACATGCGATGCAAAGAAACTCTTTCGGTCTACTAAATGCTACATAACCTAATCTACATTTATCTTGCTGGTCGAGAAGCCTATTTTCTTTATCATCCTCTAGCCACATTAAAAGTTCCTTTTCATTTTTTGCTACAACTAGTACTGCATCGGCCTGCAGACCTTTGGATTTATGGATCGTAAGAAAAGAGTCTTGGTATTCATTTGATTCTTTAGCCATCCCCTCATCATTGGCAGTCATTCTATTTGAGAGTTCGTCTACGAATCTTTTTGTTCTTTCTTTTATATTGAACTTAACTTCCTCGCCTGCCTCTTCCCTCTTACGATTAAATGTAGTCTCTACGAAATCTACAAAATCCTCCAAATCAAAGTCTATATTGTAATTTATCTCATATAACAATAATAGACATTTCTTTCTAAGTTCAATTTCATCTAATTCTAATACTATGGGTAATTGATTTATTTTTATGTTGTAAAAGGCTGATAAATACTCATAAATGCATGTGAACAACGGTAAATTTTCTTTCGATTTTTGGTTGAAATCAACCTTTCTATAACTTTTGTAAACTTTGTTTTCATGTGCTAAAAAAAATCTTGTTCTAGGTACCTCTTTACAATAATTGTGGTTTACACATAAATTGTTAAAATCAGATATAATTGACTTTAATTTATTTGATTGAATGAACATAATTGGATTCTTTGAAGTAATTTCTTTATTTGACCATTCTTGTTGTATACTACAATGAAAATGGTTGATAAAATTCACAATTGTTTCACTAGATCTGTAATTATAATTCAATTTACTAATAGAATAAACTTTCTTTTTTTGTAGGGCATCTATTGGGTGCAAAGGAACTTTCTTAACTTCTGTAGAGCCCTTCCTTTTTCTGGGCTTGTTCCTAAAATTCATTATGCGTTGTTCTGGATCACCAACCAGTATTACTTCAGAATTTTTCCCCTTCCTTAATGTATCAAAAATTTCAAACTGGGTACTTGTTGAATCCTGAAATTCGTCTACAAATAGATATCTTATGCGGTTGCAAAAACGATTTTTGACTTCCTCATTCCCCAATATTTTTTTCGAAAGAGTAACTATATAATCGTAGGTAAGGACTCCTTTCTCAGAAAGGTACTAACTATCATATTTTTTTCAACAAACTTATTCTTCGACGATTTGTTAACCTTAATTTCATAATCTGTAATAATCAATTCATTTGGTACTAGTCCTAAAACCTTCCCATAGGGTTTTATTAGAAACTTGATAAGGAAACTATGTATTGTTCCTACGAAAATATTAGGTTGAACTGATACTTTTTTTTGCAATCTTTCTAAAATCTCATTTGTGGCAGAATTCGTATAGGTTATAACTACCAAATACTTATCATTAGGTAGTATGTTTGCCTTTTGAATTATTTGCTTTATTAACTCTGTGGTTTTACCTGATCCAGCAGCAGCAATAATCAACGAATTACTTAGTTTTCTCTTCATTTTCTTCCCCCATTATAAATTTGAAGATAGAAACTATATAATCAGGAATTTTGAAGCCTGTACTATCTTTTAACAATTCCTCATGTAAAGCAAATGCAAAATCAGATTTATCATTTTCAATATTTTCGAAGTAAGTGTTGATATTAATCTGATTCTCCCAATTTGATTCTACTTCTTTATACTTAATTGGATGGAGTTGTTTAAATACCCTTAATAACAACTCTCTTCCCTTGCCCTTCAGGTTATACTTAATTAGTTCCTTCTCAAAGGTATCATCGTTGATTTCGACAGCAATTACGTCCTTATTAGCCTTATAGTGCTCTTTAAGTTTTTCAGCCCTTTTTTCAGTTTTCTTTCCTGCATCTCTATCAGTTAATACACCACACTTAATAAAATATCCATTTTTAATTATTTCCAGAAAATGCTTAAAAGCAACTCCATTAACGTTGATTATATTGGAACCAATACTCTCTAATGTTTTTTTAGCATGTAATTCAAAAAACAGTGGAACTAATATTTGTTCGGATGTGCCCTCAACAAGTATAAGTCTTCTTGCATAAAACATTGATGAATTAGTTGCATCTAAATATTTTTTCAAATATTTTATATGGTCTTGTCCTTCTTTTTTATTTGAAAAGCCGTCAAGGATATAATGATATTTTATTTGTTCCTTATCCCTATAAAGGATAACAAGGTTATTTAGATCAATAGAGGTAGTTATGTTAGTTGAATGAGACGTTATGATAATCTGGGTATCCTTCTTTTCTTTCTCTTTTTCTTCGTCCTTTTCAACCTCTTTGTTCTCAAGATTAATAACTTTACTTAAATTTTTCGCCAGATGTGTTTGTAAATGTGGATGTAAATGTGCTTCTGGTTCTTCAATACCAATTACTCTAAATGCCAATTTGGTTTTTTCATCCGTTTGAGAGGCTAAATGTGAGAGCACTAGAGAAATAAATAATAAATTATTTTTACCTAATCCATTTCTTTCAATTGAAACAGGATTCTCACCGTACACAATACTCAATTTCTTTAATATTTCATTTACCTCTGGAGAAGAAAAGTTAAAGTCAATACTGTTTAACTCTGTTGGATTAGATAAAGAAACTCTATCTAAATATGCAGTTAGTTCTCTTTTAATTGTATCTAATTTTTTATTTTCCCTTAATTTCTGATTAAGGTCGCCAAGTAGTGATTGAATCTCAATAAAATCATTTTCATAATTTCTATTTAAAATACGATATAATAATTTGTATTCTCCATTTGCGACTAGTTCCTTTTTAGCATCACGTAAAGCGTCAAGGACTTCTAATTTCAGCATTTTTAAGAAGTATGGATCACATTTATTTGTTGGGTTATTTCCGCCAAAAATTACATATTCGTATTGATCAATAGGAAATTCAACATGATTATATAATTCTTCCTTTTTTATCTTACCCTCGGTTAACAGTTCCCTCAAATTCGCTACTTGTCTCTCAACCCATTCTTGTCTTTTAAAACCAGTCCTTGGTTTAAACCAGTAAGTAAGTTTAGCCTTAGTAAAGGTCTTTTCATAGAACCAATCACCTACGACTGCAAGTTGTTCCTCATCTAGTTCATCAAAAATTAATTCTACCCTTACATCAGGATATTTTATTTTTGATTCGTCAATGATTTCTTCATCTATAAGATTTACAATAGACTTTTTAAAAGTTTCTTTTGTTTTAGAATTAATGTCATCCACATCTAAAAACCTTTTCTTAAACATTGTAATATCTTGACTTAAGACCAAACCAATGCAATCAATAAGATTGGATTTTCCGATATTATTTTCGCCAATAATTGCAGTAAATGGTTTCAGCGGTATAGAGAATTTCCCATCACCGAAATTTCTATAATTCTTTACACTTAACTTTGAAATATACACGACTACTAAACTCCTTAATAAAAATTAATTTATATTATCTATGTAGGAATTCTACAAGAAATGACAAAATCCTCCATTTCATTTAAATTCCCTAATTCATCACAGATTCCTCATAAAAAAACAGTAGGTTTCCCTACTGTTTGAAATCGTGATCAGTCTGTAAAATGATTCGGGAATAAGTTAACTTTGTATTAAACCCGTGAAACTATCCTAATCTGTCTTTAGTTTATTATTTCTATCTGCATTATTTCTTTTCCTATTTTTTACTTAACATTTCTTTTTGGTAAACAACTATGCCGTTTATGTAATAAAGTTCTTCCAAATTGCAGTAATACTTGTGTCCATCCTCAACAGAGATTTGAACAGGATAATGTTCATTTAACTTATCTACTTTTACATCAATAAAACCATAAACTCCTGAATGGACAATGTCACAGATATCCTCAACATAGAAGTTTCTAAGAACCATTATCAAATTCCTCTTACTAAGAATGAATTCTTCTATATCACGACCATCATAAAGTTCTAATAGAACAGTATTACCTGTTGCATGGGTTATCGTTACCCTAGTTGCACCATTATAAAAATCATTAATTTCGATTAATTCTTCTACACTTAATTTAATCAATATTTCCACCTCCATTTACCGTTTACTTCTACATAGAAGCGATGATTACTGCATTTTAATAACTAAATTTTTATCAACATATTCGAATGTTAAGGCATATAAAGAGACAAGGGTTTCACTCCTCGTCTTTGTCCAAATAAATAGGATTCAATTTTTCAACTTGTTTAAAACACTCGAAAATCGCATCATCAACTAGAATATACTCGCTCAGGACAGCATCTATATTTTGAGTAAGATCTTCAAAGGTTGCAAAAGCAATATCTCTAATTTCTGTATTAAAAACTTCAATTAAAGAATTTTCTTGATTAATTTTTGCTTGCCTTTTATCAAACACAAATAAAAAGTACTGATATTGAGCGAACCCCTCGTATTGCTTCCAATTAATTCTTTTAAAGCGTGTAATAATAAATTGGTAATCTTCGTAATGGAATTCAATAATTTCATTTTCCATTGGTTTTCTTGAGTGATTTGTTTGCTGCAAGTGTATCTCCTCCATTATCTTATGAAAATTTATACATGACGACTCTTCAAGATAATGAAGTTAATTCCTTGATTTTCAGGGGCAGAAATATAGAAAAAGAAATGGTTAATGTGGTTATATTACCTATATGTCTATCGTTGATTAGAAAGGCTATTTAGCCTTAATTTTAGGGTAATAAATCTAGGTACTAATCACAGCAGAAAATTAGTCGAATGATATGGGGATGCTTTTATTAACACATATTTTTTACACTAAAAAGGGTATTGGCTTTATCCACCAAATACCCAAAATAGTCCTGCTATTATTAAGCCAATATATCCGATTCCGGAAAACCAAAACCCTTTTCTAAGAACTTTATATTTCATCGTTGCAGTTTTAGATAAAAAGTAGTTCTGTTCAATCACTTTTTCTAACAAGTCTTCTTCCTTAATTTGCATTACTTCTGTCAGATATTGCTCTTTATCCATAGAACTAACATTTTCCCAAAATATTAGCCCTTTTGAATTCTTTGCTGAAGTTCTTGGGTATACAACCAATACCGCAAAAAATATTGCGATCAGTAACAATATACATGATATCAAAGTAAAAAAGTATTTTGTCTCAACCAAGTTGTTAGTCAGATAGTTAAAGAGTATTCTAATAATTAATCCATTGATTGTAATAATTGCAAGTGCTTTTGCATCTGCAAATTTAATATAATCATTTAGGTATGAGTTATGATGCTTAGCAAAGTCTACTTTTTCCATTCTTTCACCCACTTTCCGGTACACCGAGTCTTCTAAAATCTCTTATTTCATCATTTATGAATATACCAAACTTATCTTTCGCAATTAAGTTACCACCATGATTATATATATAACATTCCATAAAATGCAGGCCAGTATATGCTGTTGATTGTTCACAAACATATTCACCTTCAGATTGCTCCATAAAATATTCAAGACCACTTTCGGACTGTTCTGCTTCAGTTCCATAATTAATTACTTTCCATTTAATATTTCCAATTGGCATTGAAGCATAATTAAGTAATTCAAATCTTAGGTGCATTCCTTTTTCCAAAGAGTAACTATTTTGGCAGTATTTTTTAAAAGGCTCATCTTCTTCCTTTTTTACACTACAGATTAACTCAAAATCAGTTGGAGAACTATAGATTCGTCCCTCGCTCTTTGATTTTGGTAGTGATGAAAATGAGTCAAGATACTTTTCCCAATTAAAAACCCTCATTTGATAATACGCATATAAATTTGTATCTTTTAACACGTATTTATCTTCTACTGTATCACCATTCTCAGTATGAGTTTTTACATCAAAGAATTTATCAGATAAATCAAGGTAATTATATACATTTTCACCGATCATAATCCTATTTCTTGGCGATTGACTTTGTAATTTTGCTGCTAGATCTGTATGAATACTTGTAGAAGTTACTTCTGTAACATTACCAATTCCATATTCTGACCACAAAACCTCGCTGTCATCACCAATATCAATCCCAATTCTAATCCTTAGAGGTGGTAATTTATTTTCCTCGAAAAATTTGCTCAATGTATGCTTATTATATGATTGCATCAATGATGCTGCATTTAAAGCATTTATAATTGCATCACTTTTTTTCATTTCCTTATGTCCAAAATAGGCAAAAACAGCATCTCCTTGCAAACGGTGTATATGACCATCAAATGCTTGAAATAATTCAATTGCTGTAGATAATATGGCATTCTTGTATAGCCTTACCTTAGATAGTGGAAATTTTAATCCTAATTTTGTTGAACCAGAGATATCCAAAAACAAGGAGCAAACATATTGGTGATGTGGTAGTATCGATGTATCTAAAAAATCTGGATGGGTACCAATAGAACGGGAAAAAATACTATTTTCCTTTCCAAACAGACTTCTCAACTCCTCAATAGGCGGTCTTACTTGTTCAATATCATGACTTTTTGCTAAGTTTTCAAATACAGAAAACTGTTGAGATTCAAGAATTACTTCTGTTGGAATCTTAGATGCAAATAATCTATCAAAGATATCATTTAATTGGCTCATATATAATTCCCCCTTATAAATATCTGCAATATTATAATTATACCATTTATTTCTAATGTTATATAAAGTACTAGAAACAGTAACCTTTGTATAAATGTTATCCGTAAAAGGAGTTATACGGGCTATTTTAGGTTACTTTTTTACGTTTTGTTTATTCTAGATCTGCTATAGCCATTTATTAATACCAAATCTCTTCTCTCTGCTTTACCACTATTTGTGATAGGATTCACCTTATGTAAAATAAAAAGCAAATTAGTGGTTTTACAATAGTAAATGTAAATTGAAAACTTAAAAGAGGAATATTACGCACTTTAAGCGGTTAATAAAGATTCCCATGTCAAAACTCTAAATCATATTCAAAAGTGATTCTAGAGCCATTTAAATACGGTTCTTTGTCAAATGTGGTGGTGGAAATTACTCTCCACCATCTCTTTTTAGTTAGTGTTAAATTAATTTGTTAACCTCTTGTTGCCATAGTATTTTATTCTTTAATCTTGAAAAATTTTTAATGCCATAGGACTTACGTTTTAACACCTTTATCTTGTTGTTTATCCCTTCTATATATCCATTGTTAAAAGGATACATAAATGATTGGAGGATTTCTGTCTTCCATCGCTGAAACGTATGATAAACACGTTGAAATGAATCCATACCTGATTCTTTTAATGTCTGCATACATGCTTCTAATCCAGCTTTAGCTGTATCCTTATCGCTTTCCTTAAACCATTGATCTAACTTATTCTTAAGTGCATAGGCTTTTTGTAATCTGGGATCAATATCAAGAAGCTTTTGTACCTTTTCTGACTCTTCTTCATCCAGTTTATATACCGATTTCCATAACAGTTTTTTACTACGTTTCATCTGGATACGTGGCTTTTTATCCAAATCCCTCTGAACTTCTCGGCGTACTTCATCCAGTGCCCAATATACTTGCCTCATATAGTGAAATCGATCGGCAATAATCAATGGATTGCCTAATGCTTTTTGTACAGCTTGTTTAAAGGATTTTGACAAATCCATAACGACGATTTGGACTTTACTCGTATCACGGGATTGTAAATACTCTTTTATGGTATCTACTTTTCTGTCCGGTAAAATATCGATGATTTCTTTGTTCTCCACATCTGCAATGACTGTTTGAAACCTCTCTCCTCCTGCATCTCCTTTAAACTCATCAATAGCTATAGCACGTGGTAGAACCTTCTTTGTTTGCAGGGGATGACGATCAAACAAACGGATTAATCGATTCGTTGTCATACCAGATAAACGGGCTGCATCCGTAAATGAACCGATTGCCGAGTAAGTTCGTGCGCTCATTTGTAATGAATTGGTGCACCTTTGATACCGATCCACCATTTGTAAATGTTCATAAAAGGTATGGTGGCAATGGGTACATAGATATCTTCTTTTTCGCAGAGAAATTTTCACGGATGTATGGGATAGATTTGACCCTTGAATCAACTGTTTTCGGTAGCTGTGCACTCGCTTTGTTTTCGCTTTACAGGATGGACATGTTTGCTTTTTAACTTTCGTATAAAGCTCTACCAACCATGTCGCGGGTTCTTCTTTTATATCCCATACTTCTACTTGTTTATCTTTTATCCCCAATAAATCTATGATAAGATGATATTGCACTCTTTCCCTCTCCTTTACCTTTTGTGTCTGCAACTCAAGGTTATCAAAAGAGAGGGGAGTGAGTGTATTTTTTTGCATCTTTCTGTGCATTGGCACAATAAGGAGTACCACCACATTTAGTATAGAGCCTTAAATACTTGTTACTAAAGGAATTTAATCCTTATATAATGCAAAAAAGACAGGTTATTCACCTGTCTTATCTCTTACGATAATAGTATTTAGTAATTTGTGTGTATAAAGTTGGTACCGGTGGTCGGGGTCGAACCGACACTCCCAAAAAGGGAACGGGATTTTGAGTCCCGCGCGTCTGCCAATTCCGCCACACCGGCATGGAGGCGGTAACCGGATTTGAACCGGTGATAAAGGTTTTGCAGACCTCTGCCTTACCACTTGGCTATACCGCCATTAAATATAAAATTGGAGCGGAAGACGGGATTCGAACCCGCGACCCCCACCTTGGCAAGGTGGTGTTCTACCACTGAACTACTTCCGCTTAATGGCTGGGCCACTAGGATTCGAACCTAGGGTACACGGGATCAAAACCCGATGCCTTACCGCTTGGCTATGGCCCAATATACAAAAAGGGCGACCGGTGGGGATCGAACCCACGTATGCCGGAGCCACAATCCGGTGCGTTAACCACTTCGCCACGGCCGCCATATTTAGTTGGCAGGGGTAGTAGGAATCGAACCCACATCAAAGGTTTTGGAGACCTTCGTTTTACCATTAAACTATACCCCTATATGCAAAAAATGGTGGAGGGGGAGAGATTCGAACTCCCGAACCCTGAGGGAGCGGATTTACAGTCCGCCGCGTTTAGCCACTTCGCTACCCCTCCACTATGTTGAAACAAAAATGGTGGCTCGAGACGGAATCGAACCGCCGACACAGGGATTTTCAGTCCCTTGCTCTACCGACTGAGCTATCGAGCCATTTGTTTTATGTATAAAAGTCAAACACATTTTAAAGTGGCGGTCCGGACGGGACTCGAACCCGCGACCTCCTGCGTGACAGGCAGGCATTCTAACCAACTGAACTACCGGACCAAAACATCTATCTTATAATAATATTGGTTGCGGGGGCAGGATTTGAACCTACGACCTTTGGGTTATGAGCCCAACGAGCTACCAGACTGCTCCACCCCGCGATATAATTATATCCACTAAACCGCCTATAAGACAGTATATAAGATACAAAATGAAGTTTCAAGCGTTTTAGACTATTCGTACTGGTGGAGGATGCAGGGCTCGAACCTGCGACCCCTTGCTTGTAAGGCAAGTGCTCTCCCAGCTGAGCTAATCCTCCTGAAATGGTGACCCGTACGGGATTCGAACCCGTGTTACCGCCGTGAAAGGGCGGTGTCTTAACCGCTTGACCAACGGGCCAATATGAAATTTATATGATAGTGGCGGAGAGCGAGGGATTCGAACCCTCGAGGCCGCGGTAACGGCCTACACGATTTCCAATCGTGCTCCTTCGGCCACTCGGACAGCTCTCCATTGGCTCCACAGGTAGGATTCGAACCTACGACCGATCGGTTAACAGCCGATTGCTCTACCACTGAGCTACTGTGGAATGATACCAATTAGAATTACAATGCCTGGCGGCGTCCTACTCTTGCAGGGGCAAAGCCCCAACTACCATCGGCGCTGGAGAGCTTAACTTCTGTGTTCGGCATGGGAACAGGTGTGACCTCTCCGCCATTACTACCAGACAAAGTTTCTGTCGTTGTGTGCTAAAAAATAGGCACAAATCTTATTATAAGCGTTTTCGAGAAAAAATCAAGGTTTTTGTTGAAAAAAATCGATTCCTGATTTATACCTCAAAAACTAAATAAGAGATCATCCAACGATTCATCTTCCAAAATGGTTAGTTAAGTCCTCGATCGATTAGTATCCGTCAGCTACACGTGTCACCACGCTTCCACCTCGGACCTATCAACCTCATCATCTCTGAGGGATCTTACTCACTTTTAGTGATGGGAAGTCTCATCTTGAGGGGGGCTTCATGCTTAGATGCTTTCAGCACTTATCCCTGCCACACGTAGCTACCCAGCTATGCTCCTGGCGGAACAACTGGTACACCAGCGGTGTGTCCATCCCGGTCCTCTCGTACTAAGGACAGCTCCTCTCAAACCTCCTGCGCCCACGACGGATAGGGACCGAACTGTCTCACGACGTTCTGAACCCAGCTCGCGTACCGCTTTAATGGGCGAACAGCCCAACCCTTGGGACCGACTACAGCCCCAGGATGCGATGAGCCGACATCGAGGTGCCAAACCTCCCCGTCGATGTGAACTCTTGGGGGAGATAAGCCTGTTATCCCCGGGGTAGCTTTTATCCGTTGAGCGATGGCCCTTCCATGCGGAACCACCGGATCACTAAGCCCGACTTTCGTCCCTGCTCGACTTGTAGGTCTCGCAGTCAAGCTCCCTTCTGCCTTTACACTCTGCGAATGATTTCCAACCATTCTGAGGGAACCTTTGGGCGCCTCCGTTACCTTTTGGGAGGCGACCGCCCCAGTCAAACTGCCCGCCTGACACTGTCTCCGGACCGGATCACGGCCCTGGGTTAGAAGGTTCGTACAGCCAGGGTGGTATCCCACGGTTGCCTCCACGTAAGCTAGCGCTCACGCTTCGATGGCTCCCACCTATCCTGTACAAGCTGTACCAACATTCAATATCAGGCTACAGTAAAGCTCCACGGGGTCTTTCCGTCCTGTCGCGGGTAATGCGCATCTTCACGCATAGTATAATTTCACCGGGTCTCTCGTTGAGACAGTGCCCAAGTCGTTGCACCTTTCGTGCGGGTCGGAACTTACCCGACAAGGAATTTCGCTACCTTAGGACCGTTATAGTTACGGCCGCCGTTTACTGGGGCTTCGGTTCTACGCTTCGTGCCGAAGCACTAACGTTTCCCCTTAACCTTCCAGCACCGGGCAGGTGTCAGCCCCTATACTTCGCCTTTCGGCTTCGCAGAGACCTGTGTTTTTGCTAAACAGTCGCTTGGGCCTATTCACTGCGGCTCCTCCTTAAAGGAGCACCCCTTCTCCCGAAGTTACGGGGTCATTTTGCCGAGTTCCTTAACGAGAGTTCTCCCGCTCACCTTAGGATTCTCTCCTCGCCTACCTGTGTCGGTTTGCGGTACGGGCACCTATGAACTTACTAGAGGCTTTTCTTGGCAGTGTGAAATCCGGAACTTCGGTACTCTATTTCCCTCCCCGTCACAGCTTGAAATTATCGGACGGATTTGCCTATCCGACTTTCTCACTGCTTGGGCGCACACATCCATCCGTGCGCATTCCTTATCCTACTGCGTCCCCCCATCGTTCAAACGTTCATGAGGTGGTACAGGAATATCTACCTGTTGTCCATCGCCTACGCCTTTCGGCCTCGGCTTAGGTCCCGACTAACCCTGAGAGGACGAGCCTTCCTCAGGAAACCTTAGGCATTCGGTGAAAGAGATTCTCACTCTTTTTTCGCTACTCATACCGGCATTCTCACTTCAAAGCGCTCCACCAGTCCTCACGATCTGACTTCACTGCACTTTGAACGCTCTCCTACCATTGTTCGTAGAACAATCCGCAGCTTCGGTGATACGTTTAGCCCCGGTACATTTTCGGCGCAGAGTCACTCGACCAGTGAGCTATTACGCACTCTTTAAATGGTGGCTGCTTCTAAGCCAACATCCTGGTTGTCTGGGCAACTCCACATCCTTTTCCACTTAACGTATACTTTGGGACCTTAGCTGGCGGTCTGGGCTGTTTCCCTTTCGACTATGAACCTTATCACCCATAGTCTGACTCCCAAGGATAAGTAGCTGGCATTCGGAGTTTGACTGAATTCGGTAACCCGATGAGGGCCCCTAGTTCAATCAGTGCTCTACCTCCAGTACTCTTTCCTTGAGGCTAGCCCTAAAGCTATTTCGGAGAGAACCAGCTATCTCCGTGTTCGATTGGCATTTCACCCCTACCCACACCTCATCCCCGCATTTTTCAACATACGTGGGTTCGGGCCTCCAGTCAGTGTTACCTGACCTTCACCCTGGACATGGGTAGATCACACGGTTTCGGGTCTACGACCGCATACTATATCGCCCTATTCAGACTCGCTTTCGCTGCGGCTCCGTGTCTTCCACTTAACCTTGCATACGATCGTAACTCGCCGGTCCATTCTACAAAAGGTACGCCGTCACCCATTAACGGGCTTCGACTACTTGTAGGCACACGGTTTCAGGTTCTCTTTCACTCCCCTCCCGGGGTGCTTTTCACCTTTCCCTCACGGTACTGGTTCACTATCGGTCACTAGGGAGTATTTAGCCTTGGGAGATGGTCCTCCCGGATTCCGACGGAATTCCTCGTGTTCCGCCGTACTCAGGATACACTCCGGAGGAGATTCCTTTTCGATTACAGGGCTGTTACCTTCTTTGGCCAACCTTTCCAGATCGCTTCATCTAAAGAATCTCTTGATAACTCCTATGGAGTGTCCTACAACCCCAGAAGGCAAGCCTTCTGGTTTGGGCTGTTTCCGTTTCGCTCGCCGCTACTTGGGAAATCGCATTTGCTTTCTCTTCCTCCGGGTACTGAGATGTTTCAGTTCCCCGGGTATGCCTCTTCTATCCTATGAATTCAGATAAAAGTACTACTCCATTACGAGCAGTGGGTTCCCCCATTCGGAAATTCCCGGATCGACGTCTACTTACGACTCCCCGGGACATATCGGTGTTAGTCCCGTCCTTCTTCGGCTCCTAGTGCCAAGGCATCCACCGTGCGCCCTTATTCACTTAACTAACTTTCTATTTATGAATAAGCATATTACTTTTCAGCTTTTGGTTTTCTAGCTTCAGCTCATAGCAATAGCATGACTTCCTTCCTCTCCATACGATAAGTCAACATCGATTCACTTGCGTTCACCGTGTTTCCTTTATCTCCTTCGAGTCAGTCCAGTCTGTACATCGCTACACATTCGCTTCCGCTTTTAGTTTGATGTCGTTGTTACTCTTATTTAGTTTTCAAGGTACAAAGTTTCTACAGGATGTCGTGACTTCTGTGTTCGTCACAGGACGTGACGGATTTTAACAGAAAATCCTTTTATCCTTGAGAGGTATAATTTACTCTCTCAAAACTGAACCAAACAACCAAGTATGTCTTCCGCATAGTCTAGCTTCAACGTTCAAACAACGCCAAAGCTTCCTATCTATTCCTTAGAAAGGAGGTGATCCAGCCGCACCTTCCGATACGGCTACCTTGTTACGACTTCACCCCAATCATTGGTCCCACCTTCGGCGGCTGGCTCCAAAAGGTTACCTCACCGACTTCGGGTGTTACCAACTCTCGTGGTGTGACGGGCGGTGTGTACAAGACCCGGGAACGTATTCACCGCGGCATGCTGATCCGCGATTACTAGCGATTCCGGCTTCATGCAGGCGAGTTGCAGCCTGCAATCCGAACTGAGAATGGTTTTATGGGATTTGCTTGGCCTCGCGGCTTCGCTGCCCTTTGTTCCATCCATTGTAGCACGTGTGTAGCCCAGGTCATAAGGGGCATGATGATTTGACGTCATCCCCACCTTCCTCCGGTTTGTCACCGGCAGTCACCTTAGAGTGCCCAACTAAATGCTGGCAACTAAGATCAAGGGTTGCGCTCGTTGCGGGACTTAACCCAACATCTCACGACACGAGCTGACGACAACCATGCACCACCTGTCACTCTGTCCCCGAAGGGAACTCCCTATCTCTAGGGGCGTCAGAGGATGTCAAGACCTGGTAAGGTTCTTCGCGTTGCTTCGAATTAAACCACATGCTCCACCGCTTGTGCGGGTCCCCGTCAATTCTTTTGAGTTTCAGCCTTGCGGCCGTACTCCCCAGGCGGAGTGCTTAATGCGTTAACTTCAGCACTAAGGGGCGGAAACCCCCTAACACCTAGCACTCATCGTTTACGGCGTGGACTACCAGGGTATCTAATCCTGTTCGCTACCCACGCTTTCGCACCTCAGCGTCAGTTACAGACCAGAGAGTCGCCTTCGCCACTGGTGTTCCTCCACATCTCTACGCATTTCACCGCTACACGTGGAATTCCACTCTCCTCTTCTGTACTCAAGTCCCCCAGTTTCCAATGGCCCTCCACGGTTAAGCCGTGGGCTTTCACATCAGACTTAAAGGACCGCCTGCGCGCGCTTTACGCCCAATAATTCCGGACAACGCTTGCCCCCTACGTATTACCGCGGCTGCTGGCACGTAGTTAGCCGGGGCTTTCTGGTTAGGTACCGTCAAGGTGCCAACCTATTCGAATGGCACTTGTTCTTCCCTAACAACAGAGTTTTACGATCCGAAAACCTTCATCACTCACGCGGCGTTGCTCCGTCAGACTTTCGTCCATTGCGGAAGATTCCCTACTGCTGCCTCCCGTAGGAGTCTGGGCCGTGTCTCAGTCCCAGTGTGGCCGATCACCCTCTCAGGTCGGCTACGCATCGTCGCCTTGGTGAGCTTTTATCTCACCAACTAGCTAATGCGCCGCGGGCCCATCTGTAAGTGACAGCATATGCCGCCTTTCAACATCTCGTCATGCGACGATATGTATCATCCGGTATTAGCCCCGGTTTCCCGGAGTTATCCCAGTCTTACAGGTAGGTTGCCCACGTGTTACTCACCCGTCCGCCGCTCGTTCCACAAGCGTCACCCCCGAAGGAGATCTGCTTGCTTCCCGCGCTCGACTTGCATGTATTAGGCACGCCGCCAGCGTTCGTCCTGAGCCAAGATCAAACTCTCCAAAGAAAACTCACTTTTGGTATTTACAAAAGCGAAGTTGCACTTGTGTAAATGAGTAACGTGTTACTCATTTACCATAAAAGTTTGTGATGATGAACACCATTCTTCATCATTCTTAGCTTCTTCCGAGATTGCTCTCGGTCGATTTTTTAAAAGAAAAACAGAGATTGCTTTTCTTGACATACTGGTTGTTTTGTTCAGTTTTCAAAGAGCAAATTTGTTAGCGCCTTTTTTACGACACAACTTCTTTATTATACCATTATGAAACTACTTTGTCAACAACTTTTTTCAAGATGTTTTTCCGCTTCAAATTGGCGACTTCCTTAATATAACATATCACTTATAGTTAAGTCAATATCTTTTTTAAAAAAATGCTTGTCGTTAAATTCACTGGAATTTTTGCGACGCTTATCACTCTATCATGGCTTCATTCTAAAGTCAATCCTAATTTATAATATTTTTTTCTAAATGATACATTTCATATAAAAAGCCTCTATAACATATCATTCAACGGATCAGGAATAAAGCCTTGCTTTATCTTACACTTGCAACTCCTGTACATTAAAAAGAAGAAGGGAAATATCTGCTATTCGTTAAACGAAGTATGATTATTTTCCTCATGTCACCTTACTTAATTGTACTATTAAACATACACTCTCCATTCCATTACCTTCATAAAGACTTTTTTTACTATAATCTTGCTCCAGAAATGCCATACCAACAATGCGTCCTTATTTTTTTGTAAAACGAAACACCTTCTTCATACCCTTTGACAAATGGTTTCTTAGCATAGGACAACACTTTTCAGAGCCCTGAGTAGTATATCTTCTTTAATTTGTTCAGCAATAAGACTCTCCAGCAAACAAGACAGAAGCAAACACGCATATAAGCCATAAAATAATTGCCTCTATACTATATGAAAATCACCAACAATCGTTACACTATTTACCTACAGTATATTTTCTATGATATACGCCTTCTCCTTTTGTTGGCTCTGTATCAATCATAATCATCCCTTTCTCAACTAAATAAGTCATTATTGCAGACAAATCTAAAGAATAGGCTTGTAGTTTCGGTAATGCTTGCAGTTCACCGTAATACCAAGATCCGCCCTCAGACTTCATAATATCCAATAAATGTTTCACGGCCATCTCTGCTCTCCCATTAATAACATAATCCATTGCTAGTAGCATTAATTGTACTCTCTTTTTCTGTTCTTCTTTATTCTCGATAAATTCTTCATATAGTTTATAAACTTCGATATCTATTTGTTTTACTTGGTTCCAAACAGTCACTTCAGGATAATATCCTTTTTCAATAACAGCCAATCTTGCCAAATAATGAAGCGAATATAAAATCTTGCTGTTTGAATCCATATACTCTCCAGCTACTAACAACTCTTTCGCCTCGTTATAGCTTTTTATTAGCTTTCCAAACTCTATTATTTTACGTAAATCTCGCTTAGAATCAGGAAAATCTTGTAACGTATTTTTTAATTCCTGAATAAATTCATTTCGATCAAAGACTACTCTTCCATATATAATCCATTCCACTGCATTTCGATAACCGCTAGTATCAATCCACTCCATTAACAGTTCTTCCGCCACTATATGAAGAGCACACGCCTTGTTTGCAAATTCGTAATGTTTCACATTCCACACTTTTTCAGCTTCCTGAACAATAATAAGAAGAATTACATCGAAATTATCCGTAATCGGACTGTCTGGTTTCGTTTTTTCTACTGTTAATATGCCTAATACATTTGAGTCACTGGCATGATGTTGATAAATTGATCGTAGGAAACGCTCCATTATTATTTCCTCCATTTTCATTTCGCTCTATTGTAAAAACATGATAAATTTTGCAAGTAATCAGAGGGTTTTCTTTTATCCACTACTGATTGAAAGTACTACTTAAGTATAACCTAAAAGTCTCTTACTAAATTGACTAGCTCCAACTTAAGAATTGTTGTAGTGTGAATCTCATATCTTGAAGTAGGAGTCTAACAGCAATTTATATGCGGGATATTTTTTCATTTTGCTATTTGTAAGCTACTTCTGTATTTTTATAATCAAAACGAAAGATTGTCAATGGGTTGCATGGACAATTGACAAAGATTTACACAATGATTTGCATAAATTGTCGTATTATATTACATTCGCTGTAAAAGGGTAAAATCCTTTTTTATAAGATAAGAAACTATAAAATGAGGTGCTTATGGATACGAAATAACCGAATAGCCAAGTCCGGCGCATGAGCCCAGCAACGGTGCGACTTCACGAAATGCGCCCTACGATAAGGCCTCATCGGTTCATCGCTAGAGGAAGGCCGACTAAAAACGGGCTTGCCGCCCAGACGTCGGCATACCCCCTTTTTAGTGGCATGATTCCTTTATCTTTCGTTGATTTGTTCCATTCGCTACGTTGCTAAACGGGCGCCCCCGCCTTTGTTCAGCTCAAATATTATCATTAGTAAAGCTTTTACTTAGTACTTAGAGGCGAAAAAAATACGGGGTAAAACGGAAGATTCAATTGCTTATAACAGTGAATCTTCATCTATTGGGGGGTTCATCCCTCCTTACTGATGGTTAGTAACGTAATGGTTGAGCTAATGTCCTCTTACGAAATAGAGTATTTAGGTACTGTTATCTCCAACTTAAAATGTTGCAGTACAGATCCAACTCCTAAGCCTTACAGCACCTTATATACGGGATAAATATCCAAGTCTATTAAAAATCTCTTTAGCCCATCCCTTTGAACAACTAAACATCAGCGAGAGATAGTAGACTCACTTACTGATTGAAGATTCACTTTATATAAATATATGCTATACTACCTATTGAAGGATTAGGGGGATTAACATGGCACAAATCGTTTATTCAAGCAAAATTAATAAAATTAGATCCTTTGCATTGATTCTTATATTTGCCGGGATTCTTCTTATGTATGGGGGAATACTAACCAAAAAAATTCCTTGGTTAATGGTTACCTTTTTTATTCTAGGTGTTTTAATGGTTATATTAAGTTGTGTTGTTTATCTTTGGATTGGGACCTTATCGCTAAAAGCTGTACCAATCATGTGTCCCAGCTGTGAAAAACCAACGAAGATGCTTGGACGCGTTGACGCTTGTATGCATTGTAAACAACCGCTAACCCTAGATAAAGATCTAGAAGGAAAAGAATTTGATGAAAAATACAACACAAGACGTTATAGCAAAACAAAGAAGTCGGAAGAGAATCAAAATAAAAAATAACCATTGATGTAGTGGATCTTCCCACTACATCAATGGTTTTGATAGGCTCCATTTAAGAGATTGTTTAACAAGTGCACTAAAATAGATACATCGAATTTTTGCATTATCTTGCTCCTACATCTCTTGAAAAAGGGATATCCTTTCCTTGCATGAGAATGGGTTTCGAGGAAGCCCATACTAATGCTCGTACAAACTGCCCACGTCCTTGTGACAGGCGTAGATATCAGTACATCCTGTACAAACGGTACTCAAAACTTCCCCACCTTGAACTCAGGCGCCAGGATGAAAAATCTCCATTGCAGTCACAATAGAGATTTCAATGATTAACCACTTTTTTGTTTGTTTTTTGCTTCCTTTTGACATTCTTCACATTCACCATACAATTCCATGCGGTGGTGACTGACTTTAAAACCAGTTACCTGTTCAGCTAATGCCTCCACTTCATCTAATGAAGGATAATGAAAGTCAACAATTTTTCCACATGAGTTACAAATAATATGGTAATGATCTGAAGTATTACAATCAAATCTGCTTGAAGAGTCGCCATACGTTAATTCTCTTACTAAGCCTACTTCACGCAAAACACGTAAATTATTATAAACAGTTGCTACACTCATATTTGGAAATTTACCCTCAAGAGCTTTATAAATATCATCAGCTGTAGGATGAACCATCGAATTGAGTAAATACTCAAGAACTGCATGTCGTTGTGGAGTGATACGGACGCCTGAAGCTTTCAATGTATTAATAGCCTCTTGCAATCTGTTTTCAGACACCCTCATCCACCTCGCTTTCAATAGTTTATACAAAAATAATTCATTCTTAAATTATAATCTTTATAATTAGTTTAATCCCTACAACCGCATTCTGTCAATAATAGCACACTATTTATTATTTTAAAATGATTTTCATTGTAAAGTACTATATCATAATAATGAAAACCATTTCTTAAGGAAATTAATTCCATTTTTAACTAGAATAACTCTAGTTTAAGTCATTTTCGAATTACGTCATATGTAGGGAACGTTCTTCTCCTTTAAGTGATTGGTTAATATATCGTGCAGCGACAAATAAATAATCCGATAACCGATTAAGAAAAGCAATGGCTAATGGATTTACACCTTCAATAGCTACTGCTAGACGTTCTGCTCTTCTCGTTACTGTTCTTGCGACATGTACGGCTGATGCTGCTTGGACGCCGGAGGGTAAAATAAAATTTGTTAACTGCTCTAGCTGCTCATCCCAATGATCAATTTGCTTTTCTAATGTTTGAATATGCTCTTCTTTTAGTTGCCAAGGAACTTCTTTATCTGCTGGTGTGGAAAGCTCTGAGCCAACATAAAACAGCAATGTTTGTACACTAATAAGTTCTTGAATGAAAGTTGTTTTTTTAGGAAATGACTTTTCTTCCAAAAAACTTATTGCCAAACCAATCATGGAATTCACCTCATCACAAGTTCCATATGCCTCGACACGAAGATCGTTCTTATTTACTCGTTCTCCGTATATTAGCGAAGTTTTTCCTTTATCCCCAGAACGAGTATATATTCGCATGCATCTACCTCCTCACTTCATTTTAAGTTACACGAATAGTTTTCCCAAATTCCAACATATAATCGTAACCATACCATGAAGTTTTCTATGCAACAAGTCGATAACCGAAATCGATTATCAGCCTTACAAAAGAATATGGAATTCCATACATTATCGTTTTAAACAGTGAATATATTCGATTCGCTAGTAAAGGGAAGCTTAATACCACTAATATGGGGGCAAAAGAAGCATAGCATAAAAACCGATGTTTGCTTATAACGAGCAATAAAATAAAAATCGTTTAACCGTGCCGCTTCAGAAGATCACACCTCTTAAAGATTAAATCATAATACAGAACCCGGTATCCGTTCCCTGTTACACAAAAGGGGACCTAAAAGACCACCAAACCATTGGTCTTTCAGGTCAGCCCCCTTAATTACATATTATTCATTTTGATTACTTTTCCGCTTAAGGAAGAAAAGCAATAATCCAAATGCTAAAATCAATGAACCAATTAATATAAAACTAAAGATATTTGTTGCTGTATTTGGTAATTTAGACCTCTCCTGAGAACTTTGTGGATTCTTTGCATTTTTCGTTCCTTCTGTACCTTTCGTGCCATCAGTTGTATTAGGGTCATTATTTGCTTCGGAACCAGTATGATCGGTTTGCTGCGTCAAATCTGAAATTGCTTTCTCTAGGTTGTTAAGTGCTTGGTCGACTTCTTCCTGTGTTACTTCTTTATCCGCTATTACATCCTGAGCTTCTTTTAAAGCTTGAGTAAATACCTTCCAGCTATTTGCAGTGTAATCCGACTTATTTTTCTTCTTTGCTTTAGATATAGCTTTTTCTAAGGCTGATTTGTCTACTTTCACTTCTTCTAAACCTTTAATCGCATTCATTAAGGATTTAACGGCTGCATCCACTTCATTTTGGGTGGCTTCTTCATTGTTTAGAATTTTGTGTGCTTGTTCTAAAGCTCCGACTAGGACTTTCCAGCTTTCCTCAGTATAGTTTGACTCATCTTTCTTGCTTGCTTTGTTCACCACTTCTTTTAAGTCTGACTTATCTACTTCAACTGCATCTTGTTTTTCTTTTAGACCTTTAATTGCTTCTTTTAAGTTTTTAACAGCTTTATCTACTTCGCCTTGAGTAGCTCCCTTATCTTCTAAAATATTCTTTGCTTCTTCCAACATTAAACTAAAGGATTTCCAACTGTCTTCTGTATAGTTCGCTTCTTTCTTAGCTTCAGCCTCTACTACGACTTTCTCTAAAGCTAATTTGTCAGCTTTTTCTTCTAGTTGTTCCATTGCCCTTATTAATGTTTCAAAAGCTTTATCTACTTCATTTTGGGTGGATTCTTCGTTAGCTAAGACGTTTTGCGCTTCTTCTAACGCTTGAACAAAGTGCTTCCAACTGGTTTCTGTATAGTTCGTTTCTCTCTTAGTCCCTGCCTCTTCTATAACTTCTTCTAACGCTGATTTGTCTACTTTCTCTTCAAGTTGATCCATTGCTTTCGTTAGAGCTTTAAAAGTTTCGTCCACTGCATTCTGGGTGACTTCCTCATCATCCAGAATCTTCTTGGCGATATCTAGTGCTTGTACAAAAGTCTCCCAGCTATCTTCCGTGTATTTCGATTTGTCTTTAGTATCCGCCTGCTTCACAGCGAATTCTAATTTCGATTTATCCACTATCCCAGGCTTAACTTCTAATGACTCCATAGCGTTAGTCAATGATGCAATGGCTTCAGCTACTAATTCTTGAGTTGCTTCTTCATTATCCAATACAGCCTTTGCTTCTTCTAGCGCTGCGACAAAGGTTTTCCAACTTTCTTCCGTATAATTTATTTCTTTCTTAACTTCAGCTTCTTCTATGATTTCTTCTAACACTGATTTATCTACTTTCTCTGTAAGTTGATCCATTGCTTTAGTCAAGGCTGCAAAAACATCGTCTACTTCATCCTGGGTTGCTTTTTCATCGGCTAAGACGTTCTTTGCTTCTTCTAATGCTTGGGTAAAAAATTTCCAGCTAGCTTCTGTATAGTTGGATTCCGTTTTAGTTTCTGCCTCCACTATCACTTCTTCCAAGATCGATTTATCCACTTTTTGCTCTAACTGTTCTATAGCTTTCGTTAACGCTTCAGCTGCTTTATCTACTTCATCCTGGGTTGCTTTTTCATCGGCTAAGACGTTCTTTGCTTCTTCTAATGCTTGAGCAAAGACTTTCCAGCTAGCTTCTGTATAGTTGGATTCCGTTTTAGTTTCTGCCTCCACTATCACTTCTTCCAAGATCGATTTATCCACTTTTTGCTCTAACTGTTCTATAGCTTTCGTTAACGCTTTAGCTGCTTTATCTACTTCATCCTGGGTTGCTTTTTCATCGGCTAAGACGTTCTTTGCTTCTTCTAATGCTTGAGCAAAAACTTTCCAGCTAGCTTCTGTATAGTTGGATTCCTCTCTCTGTAGCGAATCATCAATTATACTTTTAAGTTCTTCTTTGTGGACCATTTCTTTAACCGTAACGCTACTAGTTGCCTTATGTCCACCGCTTACAGTTTGAGCTGTAATGGTGGCATTTCCACTAGTAATACCCGTAACCACACCATCACTATTAACTGTTGCAACCTTTTCATTACTACTACTCCATTTAACCTCTTTATTTGCTGCATGTTGAGGTTCAACTTTTGCATGTAATTGAATTTCTTCATTAACTTTTAATTCTATATTTTCTTTATCTAGAGTTATGCTTGTTACAGGAACAATAGACGCTTTAAAATTACCAATTGTATGATTTAATAATTTTAATGTCTGGTGATAGCTAATTGCAGCTTTATCTCTTGCTGAAACAAAAGAATCCCATTTTTTTAGCGCATTAACTAATTCTTCTCGTTCACTTTTCCCGACCGATTCTTTAGGTATTTCTTTTAATAACTTTTGTCCTTCCCGCTTAAGCTTATTCACTTTAGAGTAATCGTAAATCTCCAACTCAAACATACTATAGCCATATTTGGTAGTTGGTTTGGTTAAAGAAATTTTTACATATTTAGCTGTCGTATCTTTTAAATGAATAATATCCCGATTTCCTTTTGGTGAATGATCGGAATAAGAATATACCTTTTCAAAATCTTTTTCATCTTTAGAAACAAATATTTCATACTCGCTTGCTCTAGCTTGTTCCCACTCCATTTTTACAGTATCAAATTGTTTCTCATCATCTAATTCAACCATTATCCATTGATTATCTCTCTCTTCAGGACCAACTTTGTACTGAGAACCCCACCTTGTTGCATAATCTCCATCTATAATATTTGCTGCTTTGTGAGAGTCATTATATTGGGAAGATGCCGTTGCCTTTTGCTTATAAGCTAAATTCCTAGGTTGGTCTACCGTTTTTTTAAACTTTTTAAGCTTTTCCTTTACCTTCCCAGCCAATCTATCATATGTGATAATATCTAAGTTTTTTTCTGACAAATATGATTTTAATTCATCTTTAGCCGCAATTAATTCACTTCTTGCATTTTGATCCCCAGCATCAGTTAGTATAGAACCCAACAGTTTTTCAACTTGCTCTACTAGCTTTTGACCACTTGTTTTCAAATCTAGGTTACCGTATATTTCTACTTCAAAAATACTGTAGCCATATTTGGATGCTCTTTCCGACATAACTATTTTTACATATTTAGCCTTTACATCCTGCAAATTAATGGTATCGATTTGACTCCTCGTCTTATCATTATAGGAGTATACGGTTTTAAAGTTTTTTCCATCTTCTGATACTTGAAGATCATATTTATTTGCCCTTGCCTTTTCCCAAAAAACTTTAACGGTACTCAAATCATATATTTCATCTAATTCAATCATTATCCACTGATTATCTTTTTCCTCTTCCGTATCATAGTTGTACTTTGAACCCCATCTTGTTCCAAAATTACCATCCGTTATAAAGGAGGCTGCTTGAGAACTATCATATTCAGAAGAAGCTGTTACCTTTTGCTGGTAAGCAATATTTTCTTGCAAACTATTTTCTAACTTATTATTCGTTATTATGAAGTTATCTATCGTTCCCTTTATGCCGTTACCTATTTTTTCAAGAGGTAGGACAAAGGTTGACGAATCACCTGTACGTCCCTCTAATTTATTAATTTGAGTTGATGTTGAAACTTTCTTTCCATCAATATATAGAGTTGTTTCTCGATTATTTCCTGTTATTATGATATTCTGCCACTTATTTTCTTCTAAGGAATAATCATGCTTAAATTTATAGTTTTCAAACTTATATTTACTTCCTTCAGATGTTTTCTCGTTTCTTTCATAGCCTAATTTTCCAGTTCCGTCAATGTCGAGATAAAAATTCCCTTCATCACCAGAAAAAAGGGTTGCGTTTTCAAGTGAATCCTTATCTAGTTTAATATCAAATGATACACTATATGGGTAACCTATAGAATCAAATGGTAATTCAAGATATCCATTACCATCTAATTGCAGCGCCTTTCCATTCCCATTATCAACGATAGTACCGCCGTTGATTTTCGCATTATAATCATTTCCAGATAAATCTTTTACAACGTTGTTTTCAACGGAATTAAAATCGTATTTTGCTACAATTTCGGAATTTGATCTTATAAATCTGGCAGGATTGGACATAGGAATTTCGTTTTCAACCGCACCTACCCGTTCCATAAATTCTCCAGAAGTCTGGCCTTCTGTTTTTTCGCCGTACCAAGTTTTTTCAGACACGAGCATAACCGCATCCTTTAGCCGATCAAAAATGTCAAAACTTGATAAGCCGCCAGAAAATGATGTTACATCATTCCACAAGGCAAATTCAGCACCTTTAGTTTGCGGATGAGCAAACGGCATGGTTGCTCCTCCTATTCCACCTGATGATTTTGGCCTGAATTTATTCACCTCCCATTTGTCGTATTTATCTTTAATATCTAAATAGTCCGGGTAACCAGCATTTCCAATTGGAACAATATATAAATCAGTACCAGTTGTATTAATTATATCGAATCCCATATCATACATCTCGTTTACATCTGACCAGTGAGTTGCCCAAATATTCATCGTTGCATCACTACTTACTGGTGTATCACCATCAAAACCATTTTTTCCAAGTGACCCCCATAACCTCGTTTCATATCCTTTATTGTTTACATACTTGATAAAGTGGTCCGTATACGCTCTCATTTCTTCAGAATATTTTTTATCATATTCATCTGTACCAATATGAAATTTGTCACTTTGAACTACGCGATTTTTATCATTGGGACTTTCACCTAAAAACTCATCCATCAGAGATTCGATGAATGGATAAACCAACTTACGCTTTTCCGGTGTTGTTATATCCAAAGCACCTTTTTTCAACATCATATCCGGATTAACTGCTCTAAAGCTCTCAGCATGGTACGGTGTATCAATCTCTGTAACAACATCGATTCCATGTTTTTTCATCTCTTTTTGGAAAGCAATATATTCATCTTGTGGGTAATAACCATCTTTCGCATTTATTTCTGGGTATTTTTTACTTTCTACTCGGAATCCATGATAATCAGCGGATGCCCAGTAATCGTTAATATGCATTTGTAATTCATTTAACTTAAACCACGACATATACTCTGCCATTTCTTGAACTTTTTCTAAAGGTATAAACATTCTTCCTACATCAAGCATTCCAGAACGAACTTCATATTTTGGATAATCTCTCGCATATCCTTTTGGTATTGTATTTTGATTTTTTGATTGATAAAGGATTTGTGTAAGAGAAATTCCTCCATACTGAATCCCTTTCATTTCAGGTGCACTAATTTCAATATTATCCTTTATATTTAACGTATAACCCTCTTTACCCAAATGCTCTTGTGCACGGTTTAATGTTAGGTAAATATCGCCTTTAGCAGCTTTAGAACCCTTGTGAATATTTAACTTTTTACCAACCATTTCTTGGATATAACCTTGAATAGTAGTTGCAACCCCTATAAGTGCATCCGCATTAGCAGAATCTATTACTATTTTGGAATCCTCTAAGAGAGTGAACTCGCCTTGGTAGCCCTTCCATTCCCGGAGACCTGGAATTACGTTAGGAACAGAGTTATCCCCTTCTTCTTTCTCATATTGTCCTTTAACGTTTATTGGGATGTCGTTAGCTGACACAGCTACATCAGAACGATCATTTTTATTGGCAACCTTATATAAAATATTAACCTTCATATCCATAATCGGCTGATAATAATTAAGATTCATATCAATGATTTGTTTATTATCTGACCCATATAATGTAACTTCATAATTCTTATCCGGTATTTCTGGCAGTATAATTGAATTCCCATCACTAGAAATTTTCGGCTTATACGCTTCAATGTAATTTAGGGCGTCTTCTGCATTTTTAAACGTCACAGGTGTATTTTCTTCAGCTGCTACTACTATTCCTGAAAACATATTTAAGACTAAAAACAGAATGCTAATTATACTAAAATAAAATCTTTTTGTTCGCATCTTTATCCTCCTACCTCCATATTACTTTTAACCATAGGACCTACTATAAGACCATTTTTTATAGTCGAATTGAAAGAATCAATAATACCTAATACTATTTTTCACTAGAAAGATATCCCTCACTTTCATTAAATAATTTTGGTTTTCAAGTTACTTATAATTAAGAAAGCGCTTTTCTCACCTCCTTGATGAGTTTGCTTGAATGTTAATATAGGCACAATACCTTCTAATCTATTTAAATTGAAAACCGATGCCGTAGAGAAAATAAGCAGCATGAAACCGATATCATTTATAGGCATATTCATTTATTCATAAACTATTTGAATAATGATATATCAACCTTACGATACGTACTCGAGTATCGCCTTTCCTTTCCATCTCTTTCCTTTGTCGAACAACTCAAAGTTATCAAAAGAGAAGGATTGTCTACTTATTAACATACGATCTACCATCTTATTCTAATAAGAGACACTACCACACTTAGTATCGAGCCTCTTTTATTCCATAAGTGGAGAGCCACACTTTCTAGTATAAAGTCTAAAAAGTAAAAAGGCATGGTGGCAATAACGGAAGTACACACCCGTTATTAAAACCACCATGCCTAATCAAGTTAGTCACATGATACCTATATTTTATTACGTTAACGTTATCACAATTTTATATTATGTGTCAACTCTTCTCATGAGCGTTAAATTAAAGTGAAGTCTTTTACTATACTTACGTCTGGGATAAGGATTACCTGTGTAACCTTAAAACCCACGTCAAAAATTTCAACTAATGTGGAAATAGATAATCTCTTTCCTCTTCGTGCACCATAAGCTATAAGCTGCCAGTCAATACACGAGACATCCAAGACGCCCTTATTTGATAGAGAAAAATGACATGATAGACCGAGTACAGCCATACGTCTGTTTGTCCTTTTTAATCAGACACTTACAATTGCTCACGAATAAATTCAAGTGCAGCTTCCACATGCCCTTTCACTTTTACTTTACGAAACTCCTTTTGTAGAACGCCTTCTTTATCTATAATAAATGTTGAACGTTCGATCCCATAGTACTCTCGGCCAAAATTTTTCTTTAGCTTCCAAACGTCAAATTGCTCCGCTACTTGTTTTTCTTCGTCAGCCAGCAGCAAAAATGGTAGATCATGTTTATCAATAAACTTTTGATGTGATGCTACTGGATCCGGGCTTATACCAATAATCACAGCATCCAGATCTTTGAAGCTCTCATGCGCATCACGGAAGTCACAAGCCTCTGTTGTACAGCCTGGTGTCATATCTTTCGGGTAAAAATATAAAACAACATGCTTGCCTTTAAAATCAGATAAGCTTACTAATTCGCCATCCTGGTTTGGTAACGTAAAATCTGCTACTTTTTCTCCAACTTGTACAGTCATCATTATCCCTCCATCCTATGTTCAGCTTCTACTATATCATACATTTACTCGTCTATTCATTGATCCCTGCTCTGATCTTGATGTTGTACGAGCCTGAGTACAAAAGCAGTAGGTAAAATATAACCAATTAAAGCCTGGATGAGGGCAATGAATCTTCCTATACCAACAGGGGTTATATCGCCATAACCAATCGTTAACATCGTTACTCCGCTAAAATAAACGGCGTGTCCAATGGAGTCAAGTACCCCTCCTTGTCTCAATTCTCCATTTTCAACAAGAACCATATTTTGCATGGAGAGGACGAAATAAATTAAACCAAACCCGATGATAACAATCCCATAAATAAGCAAAAGCATATAAAAAAATTCTAAAGAAAACCCGCTTCGCCTCATATAAAGCTGCATTTTCCCAGCATAAATAAAATCAACTAAGCTCCTCCCCATGACAAAGATTACACAACCAACAAGCACCCATGCTATCATAGCACTATCTCTCCATTTCATACATACTATTACGAGTTTATGCAAATGGTTAAGAAGGCTTGTCATTTATTTATCTATGCGAGATATCCCCCCGCTTCAATCAGATCTGAAGGTTGATCAAGTGAATTTTTAATCAGCGGGGTTTTTCATTCATCCCCACGGCTTGTTAGTACCGCCCTGGGTATGACCTAAAAGCCTCTTATGAAATAGGCCATTTAGGTGCTGCTATCTTCCACTTAGACTTGTTGCTGCACAGATTATTCAACTTAAGTAAGGAATCTTCCAGCAACTTATATATGGGATAAATGGTGGGGAGTTCAAATTCTAAAAGAGATAGAGTAAAATAATATAGAAGCTTGTATAGACGAGGTAAGTCGATGGAATTATCAATCAAGTCATCGTCAGTTGAGCTAAATGGTGATAAGCTCTGGTCTATAGTCTTCAGTGAAAGTGTAAAGGAAGGTGTATCTATTGAAAAAAATATATCTTATAGAAGATGACAAAAAAATCGCTGATTTATTAAAAGATTATCTGGAAAAATACGAATATGATATTGAGCTCGTTCAAGAATTTGACCATATATTAGAAGAGTTTTCAAGCTTCGATCCACATCTTGTCTTACTCGATATAAATCTGCCTAGCTATGACGGATTTTATTGGTGCCGAAAAATTCGCAGCATATCCAACTGCCCGATAATCTTTATTTCCGCACGGGATTCAGGAATGGATCAAGTTATGGCAATAGAGAACGGCGGGGATGATTACATTACAAAGCCGTTTAACTTTGATGTTGTTCAAGCAAAAATAAAAGGGATTATGCGTAGAATCTATGGGGAATATGCCACAAGTACACCAGCTGATAGCATAGAAATTCACGGTCTATTCCTTCATCTAACTGCAATGGAAGTTAGTCTGAATGAGACCAGAGCCTTACTTACGAAGAATGAATTTATTTTGCTGAAGGCATTTATGGAGCATTTGAATCAAGTATTATCTAGGACTTATCTATTGGAAATGCTATGGGATGACGAACATTTTGTGGATGACAATACATTATCTGTCAATATTACTCGGGTGCGTAAAAAGCTAGAAGATATTGGTGTTAGTCAAAGCATTCAAACCGTTCGTGGCGCAGGATACAAAATGGTTGATACATGGAGTGAACGGCAATGAAAGACTTTCTGAAAGATAGTATTCCGACAGTGCTGTTCTTTTACGCCCAATTATTGGTTTTCATATTTATCGTTCAGCTATTCTATGGGATTAAATCTGTGCCGATGGGCTGGGATTTAATTACGTATTTATTTATCTTGTTAACGTTTGGTTTACTGCTATTTTTAGCTTATCGCTATTATCGATTACGTGATTACTATGTTACGATTCATCAAGATAAAGAAAATGTAACCTGGCTCCCAGACCCACCTACTCAGTTATTGACAAATATTAAACAGCAACATGATACACAAACGAGTCGCTATGCCGAAGAAATTGAACGTTTAAAACAACAAAAGCAAATGGAGTTTCATTTTATTCAACAATGGGTCCATCAAATGAAAACACCCGTTTCTGTGATGCATTTAACATTGCAAAAAGAAAAATTGCAGTTACCTCAGGGTTTCTTGCATAATATGCATGAAGAGTTAGAGCGGATGCAGCAAGGCTTAGATTTAGCTTTATACCAATCCCGCTTACAAAAATTTGACCGAGATTTTCAAGTACAGCAAATTGAATTAAGGGCACTAGTTAAAGAGGTTATTCAAGAATTTAAATCCAGTTTTATTCGTAATCAAGTATATCCCGAACTCGAAATCCCGCAAAACTATATCGTAACAACAGATTCCAAATGGTTGCGATTTGTAATCAATCAAGCAGTTTCTAACGCGATTAAATATTCAAAACCGGAATCTGCAAAAATTTATTTTCGTACAAAAGTATTCGATCATAAACTTACATTACAAATTACCGATACAGGCTATGGGATACCTCGAGAAGACATTAACAGAGTTTTCGATCCTTTTTTCACTGGCAAAAACGGAAGAAAATTTCGTGAATCAACAGGGATGGGACTTTATTTATCCAAACAAGTTTGTATCGAACTTGGTCATGAATTAACCATTTCTTCCGAAGAGGGAAAAGGAACAACAGTATCCATCCACTTTCAGCAGCATTAAACTTACAGAGTTGTAAGATTAATGCCCAAATCTGAAAGAAAAACCAATAGGATACCTTAGTTTTTCCTTTATAATAGGGGATAGCATTGTTAAATTAGCAATCAATTTGTATACCAAAAGCTACCAACAAGGAGGAGTAGAAATGCATGTACTAGAAGCAAATAATTTGTCCAAAACGTACGGTAGCAAACGTGGAATTTCTTATGAGGCATTGCATCAATTCAATCTTGCTGTTAAGCAAGGTGAATTTATTGGTATTATGGGACCTTCTGGCAGTGGTAAAACGACATTATTAAATTTATTATCTACGATTGATAAACCAAGTTCAGGAAAAGTCATCATCAATGGAAAAACAGTCACGTCTTTTTCTCGCCACCAATTAGCAAAATTTAGAAGGAAAGAAATGGGCTTTGTTTTTCAGGACTTTAATTTACTGGAAACATTAACCATCGGGGAAAACATTTTACTACCATTGACCTTAAACAAAATAAAGGTGAAAGACATGACCCACAAGCTGCTCCTCATCACCAAGCAATTGGAGATTAATGACATTATAGACAAACGAATTATGGAAGTATCTGGAGGTCAAATGCAACGAGCCGCAATAGCTAGAGCGCTTATCCATAACCCGTCTATTATATTTGCAGATGAGCCAACTGGGAATCTGGACTCCAAAGCATCCCTGCAAGTGATGAACACGCTTAGTCATCTGCAAAAACATTATCAAACAGCAACTCTAATGGTGACACATGATCCGTTTGCAGCCAGCTTTTGCCAAAGAGTCATTTTTATTAAAGATGGTAAATTGTATAACGAGATTCATCAAGGTGATAATCGGCAAAGCTTCTTTGAAGACATCTTAAATATGCAGTCATTATTAGGAGGAAATATCCATGACCTTCAGACAGTTCGCTTTTAATAATGTAAAACGAAATACACGTGCATATTTGAGTTACTTTTTAAGTTGTATGTTTGCAGTGATCGTCTTTTTTATGTATACGGTCGTTATTTTTCATCCCCAAATAGCAACATATGACTTTATTGATGCCGTAAAATTAGGGATCATCGTCTCTGAAATTATTATCTATCTGTTTTCTTTTTTATTTGTGCTGTATTCTACAGCAGCTTTTATTAAATCCCGCAAAAAAGAATATGGTATCTTAACGACATTAGGAATTAGTAAACTTCAGCTAAATCGAATGCTAATTTTGGAAAATACGATCATCGGTCTGGCATCCATTTTTGCAGGTATTTTAGTAGGTGCTTTATTCACGAAGCTTTTCTTAATGATTTTTTCTTTCATTTTGGGAACGGGCGAAGTTTTTTCATTTTATTTATCCTGGAAGGCCATTGCTATTACAGTGCTCCTATTCTTTATCATGTTTGAAGTCAATTCACTGCTTGTCGTGTTTACGCTGCGAACGAAGTCTATCATGGAAGTTTTCCGTGGAGCAAAAGCACCAAGGAAAAAACCACGCTTTTCCTGGATATTAAGTATTCTTGCGCTAGCTGCTGTGGTCTATTCTTATTATTTAGCGTATACGTCCGATATGATTTCCATAATGTACCGGATGTTCATTATTTTAGCGCTTATTATTCCTGGAACATATTTTTTATTTACGCAGTTTAGTATCGCTTTAACCAGCTTTCTACAGCGAAGGAAGGGCATTTTTTATAAGCATTTAAATTTATTAATTATTTCCGATTTGACCTATAAATTAAAGGATAACGCTAGGTTACTTTCTATGGTTACCATTTTAAGTGCGGTTGCCTTTACGTCTTCTGGTGTGCTATACGGCTTTTTTCAAAGCATTGAAGATGAGACAGAACGTTTTGTTCCTCATGACTTCTCGCTTGTCGCTGAAGGAGAAGAAAATAAACAAACTTTTATTGAAAGTATAAAACAAGTCGAAACGATCTTTCATGAGACAAATACACCATTTCAGTCACTAAAGGTACCTGCTATAAAAACAACATCTGTATCCAGTTCTCCATACTGGGATAATGTGGAGCTAATTGCATTTAGTTATTCAAATTACCAAAAAATGATGGAAGTAAACGATCAAGAGCCACCCTCACCTATAGAGGATGATCAAGCACTGTTACTTACTCAACCAATTTTAAGTTCATATATACCACAAATACCAAATAAATTACGGTTTAATTCTGGAAAAAATCAAACAGAACTTGAAATAAAAACTGGTAAAAATACGATCAATGCAACGATATTGGCGACCAATGCACTTATTGTACCGGATGCTGTATTCACTAAATTCAAACAGTCTGGGAAGCAGTTTTTTTATTATACAGCTCATATTCCAAATTGGATACAGCATATTGATGAAATTGAAAAAGCAGAAGCTGCTGTAACAAGCCCTAATATCTTTCCAGATTCTAAGGCAGGCATGTACACAAGTTTTAAAAAAACGATGTCGTACCTGTTCTTTTTTGGTATATTTATTAGTGTCCTATTCTTTTTAGCTGCTGGGTCGATTCTCTATTTTCGCATGTATCAAGGTATCGATAATGATGTAGCACATTATTATTCGCTCTATCGAATTGGCTTAACGGATAAAGAGATGAGGCAAATTGCTACCAGACAGTTGGCGTTTCTCTTCTTCCTGCCATTTTTAGTAGCCGTTATTCATGCTGGTTTTGCATATAAAGCGTTGCAAAATATGCTCGTGTCATCTGTTTTCATACCAAGCGTCTACATTATTTCGTTTTATTTTATCGTTCATTTTATCAATTTTATCTTTATCCGTAACTTTTATCTTTCTAAGCTCAAAAAAACATGGCGCGCCTCTACTTTGTAACAGCTTTGCTATTTGTTACACGAAGGTGTTTACTTAACGTTTTTGTCTTAGGGTTACTGAAAAGCCGTGAAACCTCTAGACTGCTGAATACAATTCAAATTTTTAGCCTTGTAGAAAATTAGGATAAGATATGGCGATAAAATTTCGTCACGGTGTTCAGAAAGATAGTTTTTTGTAAACGCATTGTCTCGATTTTGGCTATTCCTTATGTAATGGAGTTAATAACAACCGAATATGTCTCAACAACTTTTTGAACACACCAATAATTAGGAGGAAATAAATATGGATTTTTCAACATCAGAAGCGCTTCACCGGGAAGCATTAGAGCATATTGTCGGAGGAGTAAATTCGCCTTCACGTGCTTATAAGGCTGTGGGCGGTGGTGCCCCCGTTTATATGGAACGGGCAGAAGGAGCTTATTTTTGGGACGTCGATGGCAATAAATATATTGATTATCTAGGCGCATATGGACCGATTATTACCGGACATGCCCATCCACATATTGCTAAAGCAATCTCGCATGCAGCTACAAATGGCGTATTATATGGAACACCAACCAAACTAGAAAATGAATTTGCTAAAATGCTGAAACAGTCCATTCCCTCATTGGAAAAAGTCCGTTTTGTAAACTCAGGTACAGAAGCAGTCATGACAACTGTTCGCGTTGCTCGTGCTTATACGAACCGTACCAAAATCATCAAGTTCGCTGGTTGCTACCACGGTCATTTTGACGCCGTGCTAGTCGAAGCAGGATCTGGTCCAGCTACTCTTGGTACACCTGATTCTGCTGGTATCCCTGAGTCCGTAGCACAAGATGTAATCACTGTTCCTTTTAATAACATCGAAGCATTAAAACAAGCCTTGGATATTTGGGAAGATCAAATAGCAGCAGTTTTGGTTGAGCCAATCGTCGGCAATTTCGGAATTGTAGAACCAAAGGAAGGATTCCTGCAAGCTGTGAACGAGCTTACACATCAAGCTGGCGCACTCGTTATTTATGATGAAGTCATTACAGCTTTTCGCTTTACATACGGCAGCGCCCAGCAATTATATGACGTTGAACCTGATATGACAGCGATGGGGAAAATTATCGGTGGTGGCCTCCCAATTGGAGCATATGGTGGTAAAAAAGATATTATGGAACAAGTTGCTCCACTTGGCCCCGCTTATCAAGCTGGAACGATGGCTGGGAATCCAGCTTCCATGGCAGCCGGAATCGCATGTCTAGAAGTGTTGCAGGAAGAAGGGCTTTATGAAAAATTAGATCAACTTGGTAAAAAGTTGGAAGCAGGGATTTTAGAAAAAGCACGTCAATATGAAATCCCACTTTCTGTAAATCGGCTTTGTGGAGCATTAACTGTTTATTTTGGTGAAGGGGAAATCACGAATTATGATCAGGCTGAGGCTAGTGATGGGGAAAGTTTTGCCACGTTTTTCCGTCTGATGCTTGAGCAAGGAATTAATTTAGCTCCTTCCAAATATGAAGCTTGGTTCTTGACAATTGCTCATACAGAGCAAGATATAGACGACACCATTCATGCTGTCGAAAAAGCATTTCAACAAATGCAACTAAAATAATACGTGTATTGAAAACAAGGACTGTTCGTGACGCTTTTACGTTTTACGAACAGTCCTTTTTATATGCACATGCATATTTTTACGTCTTTCAAAGAAAACTAGAACTAACAGTTTAAAACAGGAGGGTAATCATGCAAGCGCCATATTGTTGTCCGAATTGCAAAACAAATAAAACAAGATTTAATAGAATTGATCAAGTAGCACACCCTATTAAATTGAATGCGCAAACTGGGGAAATTGTTGAGTCGTACGAAACAAATCAAGTAGAAGCATTTCATATGAAGTACCAAGGACCAGATTATAAAATTCAGTGCGCAGCTTGTGGTATCATTGAAGATGAAAAGACGTTTATTCAATTTGCACAATACCGGGCTTGAAAAAACAGGAGACACAATGGCAATCGTGTCCCCTTTTTCAGGCTCTTATTGTTTTAAACCGTAGTATCTAGATGCTGCACTTGATATAGATTATAATAAATACCTTGCTGTCGCATTAACTCATCATGTCTACCAACCTCTTTTATTTCCCCATCCTCCATGACTACAATTCGATCCGCGTGTGTGATCGTAGCTAGACGGTGAGCAACGATAAATGTTGTTCGATTGGAAGCTAATTTTTCCACTGCTTCCTGAATGGTGTGCTCGCTTTCTAAATCAAGTGCTGACGTTGCTTCATCAAAAATAAGCATAGGGGGATTTTTCAAGAAAACGCGGGCAATCGCAATCCGCTGTTTCTGTCCTCCTGACAGTTTCACACCGCGCTCACCAACAAGTGTATCATATCCATATGGCAGCTGCTGAATAAACGCATGAGCATTCGCCGCCTTGGCGGCTTCCATCACTTCTTCATCTGTAGCGTGGGGTTTACCCATGCGAATATTCATCGCAATTGATTCACTAAATAGTGTATTATCCTGTAGTACCATCCCAATCTGATCTCGTAATGAGCGTGCCTGCATATGACGAACATCAATTCCGTCCACTTTGATCGTTCCGCTTGTGACATCATAAAAGCGCGGGATTAGACTTACAAGGGTTGATTTCCCACCACCACTCATCCCAACAAGCGCTATCGTTTCCCCTGCTTTCACATGCAAGGAAACACCCTTTAGCACAGTATTCTCATCATCTTCATATTGAAAGTAAACATCTTCAAAAATCACTTCACCATGTAAGTCTTTTACTTTAATGGCATCAGGCTGATCTTGAATATCATATTTTTCATTCATTAGCTCAAATACACGGTCTATTGACGCGATTGACTGAACAAGTGTTGTCGACGAATTAATTAGTCGTCGTAATGGACTATAAACACGTTCCATATAACCGACAAAAGCAACCATGGTTCCCATCGTCAGAGTACCGTGAATAACCTGATAGCCTGCATATGCTATCACTAGCAACGGAGCCAAATCAGTTATTGTATTCGTTACTGCAAAGGTTTTGGCATTCCAATTCGTATGCTCAAGTGCCCTTGTGAGAAAGTTACTGTTTCTTTTGTTGAATTGCTCTTGTTCATATTCTTCCAGAGCAAAGCTTCTCGTTACCGGCATCCCTTGTACTCGTTCATGCAGATGACCCTGAACTTCCGCTAGAGCTTGTGACCGTTTACGTGTGAGCTTGCGTAGCCTGCCATAAAAATATTTAATCGAAAAACCAAACAATGGAAATAAAATAATTGCTACAATCGTTAATTCGATATCCATCGACAACATAATTCCAATCGCAATCAATATGGTAATAAGGTCTAACCAAATATTCATTAAACCTGTAATAACAAAAGTCTTCGTTTGTTCGACATCATGTATTACCCGGGAAATAATTTCGCCCGTTTTCGTTTTAGAATAGAATTTCAAGCTTAAACGTTGTAAGTGGTCAAATAAACGATCCCGAATATCGAAAAGTACCTTGTTGCCAACCCACTGCGCTAAATATTGTCGAATATATTCAATTGGTGGTCGTAAAACAAGAAAAATGATAAAAGCAGCCCCCATCAGCCACACTAGCTGCGTTGTTTTTTCCGTCTGGCTAAGCGCTTCATTTCCGATAATATTATCAATTACAAACTTTAAAATTAATGGCATTAATAATGGGATACCAAATTTCAGGATCCCTACTAAAACAGTCCAAAAGATTTTCCACTTATATGGCTTTACAAAATGCATGTACTGCTTGATTGAACTCATACGGAAAACGTCCTTTTTCTATAAATTGAATCTTCAATCAGTTAGTTTTCATCCACACCTCACTGATTGTTAGTACCGTAATGGTATAACCTAAAGGTCTCTTACGAAGTAGGGTATTTACGTGCTGTTATCTCCCACTTAGACTTGTTGCAATACAGATTATCCTACACCTGAAGCTGGAGTCTTACAGCACCTTATTAGGGATAAATAAGAAAATCATTCGCTGTAAGTATTCACTGCAATTTACTAAGTAGCTGTTATGTCGTTTGCTTGAACACCTTAGTCTTCAAAGAAAAGCCTTGCTACAGATTGTAACAAGGTTGTAATCATTCATTTTTGTTCTCTCACAAGTTAAAATTATCTATACGTTAAGTAACGCTCGTACCATTCATCGACAAATCCAGGGGAAAACGGTCCTTGTTTTTGCCTTATCCACCCTAATAGAATATTTAATTGTTGCTGTAGAATATAATCCAGCTTGCTAGGATATTGCATTTTTTGACGATGTTGATCATACTCGTCCTCATCCAATAAAATATATGTCATATCCGGGTTCACTTTTACATCTAAATCATAATCGATATATTTAATGGCACGATCTTCATATATAAATGGAGAACTCATATTACAATAGTAGTGAATACCATCTGTTCGGAGCATACCAATTACGTTAAACCAGTATTCTGCATGGAAATAACAAATAGCTGGTTCTCTCGTAATCCATGTTCTACCATCATGTTCTCTCACTTCTGTACGATCATTTGCTCCGATAACAACGGTTTCAGTCCCTTTTAAGACAAGACTGCTTTTCCACATACGATGCAGCTGTCCACTATGCTTATAACTTTGTATTTGTACATTAGTTCCTGGGCTCGGAGCAACCATTTAATCTCCCTTTCTTTTACCTATACCTCCATGACGAATCATGCATATTATTATAATGGTAATGGATAGAAATATAAAGTAATTCATTTTCACAGCGTGGGTCAAATATTTACATAAGCTACTCGCACCTTGTGGTTTTTTCAGCTATTACGCCAATTGGACCATAAAGTGAATCTTCAATCAATGGAGGTTTTCATTCATTCCCCCACGGCTTGTTAGTACCACAACGGCATGACCTAAAGGCCTCTGAACGAAGCAGTCATTTAAGTGCTGTTATCTCCACTTAAATACTGATTATCCAACTCCCGAAGTGAGAGTCTTACAACACCTTATATACGGGATAAATTTTTAAAGAATCTTCGTTTCTGAACTCGTAGTAAATATAAACGTCGCTTTCCGCAGCAGACTTCTTAAGCTGACCTGGAGGCAAAGGGCAGCTTCTGCACAGTGTTCACTTGTTATTTTTCTCACGAACAAAGGTGCAAGCGCCCGTTTAGCAACGTAGCGAATGGAACGAATAAACTAAAGATAAAGGAATCATGCCACTAAAAACAGGGGTATGCCGACGCCTGAGCGGCAAGCCCGTTTTTAGTCGGCCTTCCTCTTAGGGACGAACCGATGAGGTCTTATCGTAGGGAGCATTTCTAAAGTCGCATCGTTGCTGGCGCTTGCGCCGGACGTGGCTATTCGGTTATTTCGTTATCCCCAAGTACCTCATTTTGCTATTACAGGAATGCTTTCTTATTCTTTTAGAAAAACTTGGCTTGTCGCCAAGTCTTATGGCGGAAGCCTTTGTTTTTCTTATACTATAAACCAAAAAAATCTTATACTTTCCTATAGTGTAAAAAAAGATTATCCCAAAAGCCTTAACGGCTATTGGGATAATCTACTGCATAATTGGGGGTATACAGTTACTGTTTGTTTTGCTGAGATTTTTGGTTTTGCTTTCTTACTTCCTGAGCATTGGTTTGTTCGGCACCGTATTCTGTACCGTACTGGCCTTGCCCTTGAGCGGCTTGTTGATTCTGTTGCTTAACCTTTTGAATGTTTGTACCAGAAGTAGTTTGGTTCGGTTGTTTTTTAGCCATCAATATCACCTCCGCAATAATTAATTTGTCCCATTACACTATAGGTTATCCGTAATTTTTTTAGTAAAATAATCATTTAAAGTTTATTTTTTCCAATTGGATAGTAATTGATTAAATCCACATAATAAAACAAGTGGGGAACCGCCTTCATCCCTAATTTAGAATCAGTTTAAATGTTGAATACAATATTGTTGAAGGTACAATCGCTTTGTCTAAGGAAGGCGTTTTCTTTTTCCTTAAACTGATTTAATTAGGGGCTAGAGCGTCATTATCTTCACTTACGTTAATTCAGTTTTAAAAGGGGCTAGATGCAAGCATTATATGCATGATGATATCAAGTAGTACTTTTCTGGAGGATGAAGAAATGGAACAAATCAAACGTGATTTTACAGAACTATCCATGATGAGTAAAACAGAATGGAGTGAGCATGAATTAGTTTATTTCCAGCATGCACTGTCACAACTTCTTCCTTATATAAACCCAGAGGGATTAACCATTTTGCATGAAATCAATAAAGAAATGTATCAAAGGAAGGAAAACTTAAATAACCACCCCATTATCCCTGTATAAGAGGCATTTACTTCAATTTAAACAAGGTTGATGGTATTAACTCCAAAGGCGAATGATGTAGTAATATAGCCAGAAATATATGACTCCTGCTGGAGTTAAGGCATCGGTGAGAGTCCGCAGTGCGTTAGCACTTGGAGGCTCACCAGCTGTCCTAAGGTGTGTGTGGTATATTTCCGAGCGGGTTATATGCAACATCCATTATTTTCTATATAGTTTGTATGTTACTTTGACCAAAGGCTTTGTCCCAGCTTCAATGTGTGAAGCTGGTAAATGGAAAGTTTTATCATAGCAGAAACACTGACATACCAATTTCTTGGCGCTCTTTTATTCATTCGCAAATAATGTCTTCATGATTTTTTGATGGGGGACAGGAAAAGGATATGTTGCTAATTCTTCCTTATTTACTAGTTGCAGTCTTTGTTCTCCAACTATTTCCCCTATCAGCCTTGCTTCATATATTTCCAACTGCCATATTAAATGGGAAAATATATGCCTCAACTCTCCCTGTTTTTTCCCTAATGACACACGAAACCCAAATTCGCCATAAACCCAATTTTCTAAATGATTCCAGCCTATTTCTTCAATAGGAACCATCGGAAATTGCCATAGATTTGCTAACAAACCACTATCTTTTCGCTTTTCTATTATATAATTACCTTGTTCATCCGCCACCAGTAAAACGACGTAAGCGATTTTCTTTTGCTTTTTCGCTTTTTTCTTAATCGGCAATTCCTCTTCTACACCTACAGCGAAAGCTTGGCAATGAGCTTGAACCGGGCATAATAAACAGGTTGGAGATTTCGGAGTACATATTAAAGCACCTAATTCCATAACTGCTTGATTAAACGAAGAGGGATCTTGTGGATCGATTAGTTTGCGTGCACATGCTTCAAATTGTTTTTTAGTCCGTTGCTGTGTAATATCATCTTCAATTTTTAGAACTCGAGATAAGACACGCATCACGTTACCATCTACTGCTGGTTCTGGCTGATTATACGCAATCGATAGGATAGCCCCCTTGGTATATGGGCCAACTCCTTTTAACGCACCAAGCTCATCTGGATCATTAGGCACTTGCCCCTTGTAAGTAGTCGCTACTTCTCTAACAGCGTGTTGCAAATTTCTTGCCCGAGAATAATAACCAAGTCCTTCCCACTCCTTTAATACCTCTTGCTCATCAGCTTCAGCTAATGCTTCTATGGTCGGAAATTTATTAATAAAGCGATTGAAGTATGGAATAACGGTATCCACTTTTGTTTGCTGTAGCATTACTTCAGAGACCCACACTTTATACGGGTCTTGATCTTGACGCCATGGTAAATCCCGTTTATTGTTCTTATACCATTCCACTAAATCGCGGCGAAATGTCAAAATGTCAATAGATTGTAGTTTTTCATCATTCATAAAATCACTTCCTATATGGTACAATAAAAACGTAACCAAGATTATTTCCTGTCCTTTATAGTGCGTGTTCAAAACAAAGTTCAGTTCTCGAATGCTCTATAATCGGAAGATAAGCGAAAGCAAAATAAAGCCTATCTCCCATTATAGTTAATTTTACCTGACTTTTTTTGAACATCCATTTTACTACAAGAGCTTGTTCAAAAAAGTAAAAAAGATCAAGGGCGGTGAAGTCGCAACGTTCTCGAAAGCACTTTTTCTCGTGCGATGCGTTGCTGATGCAGCTTTTTGTCCTGTTCCGGCACAGACACTAAGACGTCCCTGTGCGTTTGAGCTCAAGGCGTTGAAGGTTCGAGTAGTGCTTGTACAAAATGTACTGGCTTCTGCGCTACCACGAAGACGTAGGCAGCTTAAGTAGAAGGTCGTATGTATTTTGCTACATGAGCACTAGTATGGGCGTCCTCAAAAACCATTCTCATGCTGGAAACGTCCTTTTCCAAGAGCTGAGAAGCAAGCCTTTTAGTGTATTTTTTGAATAACCTCTACAATAGAATAATACAAACTATAGACGCAGCTTAAGGAGGAAAACCAATTATGGATACTGGTACCCATATTGTAATGGGGGTTGCCCTGGGAGGATTAGCTACCATCGACCCAGTTATACAAACGGACCCTGTTTTGTTTAATGCCGTTCTGGTGGGAACTATTGCTGGTTCTCATGCACCAGACTTTGATACAATTTTAAAATTAAAAAATAATGCAACCTATATACGTCATCACCGTGGAATTACACATTCCATTCCCGCTGTCCTTATGTGGGGAGTTTTAATTGCAAGCATCGTTCATTTATTTGTCCCGGAAAAAAGTTTTTTTCATATTTGGCAATGGACTGCTATAGCGGTGATTATCCATGTTTTAGTGGATATTTTTAATGCTTATGGAACACAAGCCTATCGGCCGTTCTCCAATCGCTGGGTAGCTTATGGATTTATTAATACATTTGATCCGTATATATTTTTCCTGCATATTGCCGGCATCGCTGCATGGGCATTGGGTGCAAACCCTGCTTTTATTTGGGTGGTTATTTATAGCGTGATCCTGCTTTACTATGTGAAACGCTATATGGATAAACGGTTCATTGTAAAAAAGATTCATGACTATTTTTCTGAAGTGGAACAAATAACTACTTCTCCTACCATTAAACAAAATTATTGGCGTGTAGCTATTACAACAAAGGATAGGTTCTATGTTGGTGTCGTCGATAACAATCATATTGAAATTATCGACGAATTTCATCGCGTACCATTGCCGGATACAGAACTGATTGAAGTCGCTAAAACCGATAAAAATATTGCTGCATTTCTATCTTTTTCTCCTGTATATCGTTGGGAAATCAACGAATATAAGGATTATACCGAAGTGCGATTTATCGACTTGCGTTACCGTTCCAAAGGCCATTACCCGTTTGTTGCTGTCGTCCAAATTGACGATTCTCTTCGCATTACAAGTTCTTATACAGGATGGATTTTTTCAGAAAGGAAACTTCAGAACAAGCTATATGTAGAAGAGAACCCCATTTAAGCGTTGTAAAACAGCAGGCTCAATCCCTGCTGTTTTTCTCTTTATTAAAAAAGTTCATATCCCATTTTTGAAATGATGCCGACTACAAAACATTTCCCAAAAATCACCTATCCCCCTCAAAGGATACTATTATTTTTCCTTCACCATTTTACCCAATAGCGAAATAGGAACAGCTTCCTGTTTTTTATATACTTCTCCTAATAAATTCACTCTATGCCCCCAAGCAAATACTCCATTAATGTAATCTACCTTAAAACTCCAGCCTGGATCTGTGATAAATTCGTAAGCTTCATTTGCCGTAAAGTCTTCAGGGTTTAACGTGTAAGCTAACGCAACTTGCATCTTTCGTTCATTTACGGCAGCCTCCGAGATATTCCCAAGTTGTTCTGCTTTCTGTGCTTTTTCTTTTAGCCTTCCTATTTCTTGACGCAATTGCTCCACTGAATAGTCACTGTAACGATAATTGTTGTTCATGAAAGTTCTCCACCCTTTATATAGCCATAAACTATTTTTTCCCATTTTCCAAAGTATCAAGCCAATCATTTATAGGGATGACTTATGTAGGACCATAGTAAACCCTCTCTATTTTACCAACCAAAATACAGAAAAGAAACTCAACTGCCTTCCCTTACTCTTTCTTTTCCAAATAAGTCTCTATGTACTGCTGAATTAAGTCTAAGGAAAAGCCTTTTCTGTATAACCCTTCTTTTATTTTCTGCTTTAATTCAAAACCTGATCGCTTCACAGTATGTTTTTTTCTTAATTTTTCTCCATGATGGATAATTGCCTCCCATTCGGCATGATCATCTCTTGCACATGGAAGATCATTGAATACTGATTGAATAACATCCTTCGTATATCCTTTTTGCTGTAATAAAGCTTGAATATTTTGCAGTTGCTTTTGAAACGATTGCTTCTTTTTCTGCTGCAGCTTTTTTTCAGCTAATCCCTGGACTTTATCATATTGTAATGCGAACGAAAATTGCTTTAATGCATCCTCTGCTATATATGCTTCTACACCTTTATTCATCAGTTCTTGCTTAATCATAGCTGGACCTTTCGATGAAGTATTTATTCGCGATCGTACGAACATTTCCGCAAACTGACGATCATCGAGAAGGCCTTCGTTCACCAGCCTCTCCATAACACTTGAAATATGGCTCGGATCGACTTCTTTTTCTGTTAGATAATCCAGCATTTCTTTTTTTGTTCGCATTCGCAAGCTTAAATAGTTAATAGCCAGGGTATATGATTGGTACATACTGTCACTTTTTTTAATAGTTGCTGCCATTGCATCGGAAATTTCCATTCCTTTTCGCAGCTGGAAGTTAATTAATACAGATTCATCTACACTAAAACCATAGCGTTCGCCTTGATTTTCATCCGACAAAAAAATATTATATCGTTGGTTTGCTCTTTTCTGTGTTGTAATACGGGTAATTTTTGCCATTACGCTCTCCCCTTTCCTTCATCATACCAAAAGGTGCGGCGCATGTCTTGATAAGAACAAAGTGAAATTTCAATCAGAGGAAATCGAGAAGAGACTCGGGTGTGTGGCTTTCTCTTCAAAAGGATTGGGGTGGAAGTTTTTCTTCTATAAAGGGATAGTTGAAATTGCGAGAAATAGTAAATATTTACAGACAACAAATAAATAATCATGAAACAACTCTTTAATCGAACCATATGGAAAGACATTAGTCATGCTTACTACCATTTTTGAGCATCCTATATAATAGAAATAAAACGCACGGTAAGGAGGACAAATCAAATGAATGTACTGTTAACAGGAGGGACGGGCTTTATCGGCCAAGCGCTATCGAATTATTTATCGGAGCATAATTATTATGTATATATTTTGACACGCTCCCCGCAAAAACATACAAATACGAATGGGGTAACATTTATCGGTTACGATCATCCAGCTGAACAATTGCCACCTATGAAAGCTGTTATTAATCTTGCTGGTGAATCCTTATTTGGGTATTGGACAAAAACGAAGAAAGAGGCGATTTTCTCCAGTAGAATCCAAATTACAGAAAAAATAGTAACGTTTATAGAAAAACTGCCTAAGCTTCCGGAAGTATTCATTAGTGGTTCTGCTGTAGGTTATTATGGAACATCAAATGACCTAATGTTTTCGGAAAATACCACCACTCCTGGAGAAGACTTTCTTGCAAAGGTAGCAACAAAGTGGGAAAATATCGCGAAAAAAGCCGAAAAAAGCGGTATTCGAATTGTATTTACTCGTTTCGGGGTTGTTTTAGGTCACGGCGGTGCTCTTCCAATGATGCGTTTGCCTGTACAATTAGGGGTAGGCGGGAAAATAGGGTCTGGAGAACAATGGATCTCATGGGTTCATATCGAAGATGCAGTAAGATTAATTACATTTTGTATGGAAAACACGGCTATTTCTGGAGCCGTTAATATAACCGCACCCCATCCAAAGCAAAATAAGGTATTCATGCGAACGTTAGCGAAAGTATTAAAGCGACCTTATTGGCTGCCTGTCCCTTCTTTATTTATGTATGCCGCCCTTGGAGAAATGGCTGAGCTAATCACAAAAGGACAGTACGTTATTCCTAAAAAGGCGCTAGATCATTCGTTTTCTTTTTCCTTTCCTTATTTAGAAGAGGCATTACGTCAGCTTCACCATTCCTTTGACGAATAACTGTGTGCTTATCTCGCAATTATAAAAAATCCACTGGCAGTCTTATAATGGTTTGTTCGGATATCCATTCGCTGCCAGTTCCTCGATAAATACGCCCTGTAAGCAAAATAGAATAGTTGCCCAATTTAAGTAACACTTATTCATTTAACTTTATTCCACGTATTGTCTAAACTGTATAAACTTTTGCCTCCTCCAGTTTTCACCGCACCTTATTAAAAAGCTTGTGGGTGCTTACTCTTATCATTTATTACTGTTAACCATTTTATTACCATGGCTTCTGCCAGTAATCTTGCTTCTGATTTTTCTTGACTGAATCCATACCCAGCAATGACATTGGTACTTTCAAAGTTGGTAACAGCTTGCCACACTTCTTTCTTCGGCACACCCCACACATATATAATAACTGCGTTTTTAGAAATCACTTCAATCTCCAATGGATAATCCTTAAAAATAAACCGTAAGATTTTGCACTTGGTTAACGTTGTGATCGTTGGGTGGTAGATTTTTAGACAACAGATCATAATAATATCCTCCTCTTGTTTCTCTATAGGAACATTTTACTATATGTTCAAATTTAGAACAATCTTATTATCATTTTCCATTAAAAATCATGATAGGATGGAAATTACTATAGAAATCATTTCTAATTTTAACCAATCGAGTGTGATAGTAAATGAACGAACAAATTGCATATAACATCAAACGATTACGAGAGCAGCATGGTTGGACTCAAAAGCAATTAGCAGAAAAGCTTCGACTTTCACGCTCTGTGATAGCAAAATGGGAAAATAACCATGTTACCCCTGACATTTCTTCCTTAATGAAGCTTTCTGATCTTTTTCACATATCCCTCGATCATTTAGCAGGCAATGCTTCTTTTCATGAAAATGTAATAGCTGAATTTAAGCGTATTTACGGATCTTCTGACAGTTCATTTGATAATGAAGCAGTGGAAATAATGGAATATGTGATGACATTTCCAGAACTGAAGGAAAAGTTATCCCAATTGCGACAGCTATCCGTTAAAAAACAGCGCTCCATTCACCAATTATTAGGCGACATTATCCATCAATACAAGCAAATATAAACTTTTACTACAACGGACTGTAATCCCAGTTCCCCAGCATACTCATTCCCCTTTTGAATCCGTATTAAAAATATACCTATCTACAAAGACTAGAGAGCTAAACAATGCTCTCTTTTTTTGTAAGATAAGAAAGCATAAAATTAGGTGCTTGGAGATAACGAAATAACTGAATAGCACGTCCGGCGCATGAGCCCAGCAACGATGCGACTTTAGAAATGCGCCCTACGAGAAGGCATCATCGGTTCGTCACTAAGAGGAAGGCCGACTAAAAACGGGCTTGCCCCCAGACGTCGGCATACCCCTGTTTTAGTGGCATGATTCCTTTATCTTTCGTTGATTCGTTCCATTCGCTACGTTGCTAAACGGGTGCTTGCGCCTTTGTTCTTCATCCAAATACGTTGAACAGATATTGACATGTCGTTCTATCTGTTATACATTATATATAACAGATAGAACTTCAAGGGGGTGTATATTTGTTTATTGAATTAGACTTCGAATCAGAAGATCCAATTTACTTACAATTAACTAGACAAATTGTCGAGGGAATTGCCAAAGGTGAGTTGCTTCCGGGAGATGCTTTACCATCTGTGCGCTCGCTTGCTGCTGATATCGGAATTAACTTGCATACCGTTAATAAAGCCTACCAACAATTAAAACAAGAAGGATTTTTACAAATTCACCGGCAAAAAGGAGTCATGGTCCATCCAGATGGCATTCCAAAAGCGACGGAAACGTATAAAGCTGGATTAGCAAAAAATCTCCGCCCCTTCATTGCCGAAAGTATTTGTCGTAACTTATCGAAAGAAGAATTCTATAAAATTTGCAATCAAATCTATGCTGATTTTACAAGAGGGGGGAAATAGTTATGAATGCCATATTAGCAATTACGTTCATACCATTGTTTATTGTTTTCATTTTCACACCTTATTTAACAAGAAAAACGGAAAGCTTTGGTGTATCGATACCTGAAGAAATCTACGTATCAACAGAATTGAAACAATTACGGAAACAATACGCTATAACTACAACGATAGTAAGTATGATTGTTTTTTTAATTTTCTTTTTCTCCCCAACATCTATGATGGAAGAAAAGAAAGTTGGGATATTTCTTCCCACTGTCATCATTGGCTATATCATTATTGAGTTTTTCATTTATTTGTACTTTCACCGGACCATGAAGTTAAAAAAACAAACTGCTAATTGGACAAATGAAAAAACAGAAAAAATATTGATTCACACAAAATTTCGCAACCAGCAATTAAGGTACTCTCATAAATGGTTTATCATTCCATTTATAATCAGTATCGTTACAATCACGCTGTCGTATTTTTGGTACGACCAATTCCCAGATCAATTGCCAATCAATTTTGATTTTCTCGGGGAAGCTACAAATTTTATCTCGAAATCGTATCTATCTATTTTGGCTTTACCATTATCACAGTTCTTATTAACTGGTTTATTTTTCGCTATAAATGTTCTTATCGGCAACGTGAAGCAGCAAATTAGTGCTGAAAATCCAAACAAATCGCTACAGCAAAATGTGGTTTTTCGGAAGCGCTGGTCTTCGTACATGATTATTAGCAGTATATTACTCACAATATGGCTTTCTATGGCGCAATTTATCTTACTTATTCCCGAAGGACAACTGCTATTTACCATTGCATCTATTACTATTCAAGGTCTCCTGTTGCTTGGTGTTATTTATTTGGCTTTTTCTACCGGTCAAGGTGGGAGCAGAGTAAAGTTTCCAGATGAACGAAATGAACAAGTAATTGATCGGGATAATGATAAGTATTGGAAACTTGGACAATTTTACGTCAATAAAAATGATCCAGCTCTCTTTTTAGAAAAACGATTTGGCATTGGTTGGACAATAAACCTGGGAAAGCCGCTCTCATGGATCATTATCTTCATAACTTTACTAGTTGTTTTTGGTTTAATCCTATTAACTCGCTAAAGGAGATGTGAAATATGCTAGAGGTAATCGAATCCATAAACTGGTCATTGCTTGCTCCGTTTATTGTTATTCAATGCATTTTAATGGTTATTGGCTTAGTAGACTGGGCTAAAAACAAGCATACGAATGGTCCAAGATGGATGTGGCTGTTCATCATTATATTTCTTAATATAATTGGACCGATTCTGTACTTTATATTTGGAAGGAGGCAGTAATAAATGACGATTCTTTCTATTACGGATTTATCCAAAAAATTCAACGGCACACACGCAGTTAAAAATATGGATTATCAATTCACACCACATCAATGCATCGCATTAATAGGCCCTAATGGTGCTGGTAAAACAACAACGCTTCGAATGATCGCAGGCCTTTTACAACCAACTTCTGGGAACATCATTTTTGAGCAGAACAAGAACATGGATAGACGAATGCTCATTGGTTATTTACCGCAGCATCCTGTGTTCTATTCTTGGATGACAGGGAGTGAATTCTTAACCTATAGTGGGCAATTGGGAGGGTTGTCAAAGGCAAAATCCCGCCAAAGATGCAAAGAACTGCTTGATATAGTAGGAATTATTGACGCAAAAGACAAACGAATTAGCAATTACTCTGGTGGAATGAGGCAACGTCTCGGAATCGCCCAAGCAATTATTCATAAGCCTAAGCTGCTAATGCTCGATGAACCCGTATCCTCACTTGATCCGATTGGGCGCAGAGAGGTGCTTACATTAATGGAAGACCTGAAAAAGGAGATGACTGTCTTATTTTCGACGCATATTTTAAGTGATGCCGATGAGATCAGTGATGAATTAATACTGCTTCGTAATGGAGAAATTATTGAATCCGGCAAAATGAAGGAATTGCGACAAAAATATCAAACGACAAAAATAACGTTGCAGTTTGCTGAAAGCCAAGCGTTTTATGAGGAGAAAGTAGCTACACTTGCAAATGTCCGCAACACCTTAGTGGAAAAAGATTCGGTACAAGTGATTACCAATGATATAACGAAAGCGCGTAAAGAAATTTTGCAACAGGCGGTGCAGGAAGATTGGCCTCTGTTAACGTTTAAACTGGAACAAGCTTCTCTGGAAGAAATGTTTATGAAGGCGGTGAATCATTCATGACGACTGTATTATTCAAAAAAGAACTATTAGAAAACTGGCGAAATAAAAAATGGATTTGGGTGCCACTCGTTTTTATCCTGCTAGCCATTATGGACCCAATAACGAATTATTATCTACCGGATATTTTGGAAGCTGTCGGCGGCATGGCAGACGGTGCGGTAATTGAGCTCCCTGATTTCTCGGCTGCTGATGCTATCATGATGAGCTTAAGCCAGTACTCTATGTTAGGCGTTTTAGTTACTGTTTTATTGTCAATGGGTGCTATTAGTGGTGAGCGAAAAAGTGGTGTATTAGAGCTCGTGCTTGTCAAACCTGTCTCGTATACGAAATTTGTGGTTGCCAAATGGTTGTCCTTGCTTTCACTTATCTGGTCTTCATTTATTATTGGTATGCTGGCAAGCTGGTATTATACCAACCTTCTTTATGGCGATATCGCGTTTACAATGCTTCTTGCCGTTATTTTCTATTACGGTCTATGGTTAATATTTATTTGTACCATATCTATTTTTTACAATACGTTAACGCGCTCTCCCGGACTAGTTGCTTTTTTAACGATCGGTACAACCCTCGTTATTAGTCTACTTACAAGTTTGCTCGGAACTCGTACTGCATGGAGTCCTGCTAATTTATCGACACATCTTCAGGAATTGCTAATTACTGGCGACATACCTTCTGCGTTAATTTATGCAGCAATTGTGAGTGTATTGCTGATTATTATAGTGTTGCTCGCTTCAATTTACAGTTTTAAACAAGTATTTAACAACCGAAATGAATGAGTAAAAATATATTATGCTTGCTTCTGTATTTCTCCCCTTATCAGTGTTTAAATCTTATAAAGGCTGATAAGGGGTTAACGCTTAAGAGATTTATCTTGCTTTTACAATTGTGATTTTGCGGAAAAATAAGAATGAACAAAGATAAAGAGCTATTCCCACTGCAAACGTTTGGATATAGAAGATAACACTCATATCAGATATAATTTTACCCACAAATTCTGCAAACCATCCCGTTGCTATCGTCATCAGCAAAACGAGTAATATAGCTCCAAGTAAACTTCCGCCACCAAGTAGCCCGTATTTATAAAATACTAATCCAATCAAGTATGAGATTGCAAAGAAGAAAGTGAAGATTCCCACATCGATCATAATCCGGGTATACCAGTTATCGGTAACAAAGAGGGCTGGATGTAAAAAACGAAACGCGTCAATACCAACCCAATCCGTTAATTTCCAGACAACTTCTTGGATGATACTTGCAAATATTGCTTGGATAACCGCTAAGCTAAGGAAAAATACTCCGATCGCTCTCCAAATCTGTTTCCTTGTTGCGCCAAGCTTAATGGAAAATGGAATAAACTCCTTTATACAAATAAATCCCCAAATGCTGAAGAACACATATAATGGTCCTGTTAAACTAAAAAACAAAGGTCCCTGTTCTATTTGCGACAGATAATAGGAAAACGCGAGCGATACGATTAAAATAGGAAATAAAATCGTCCAAAAAATAATTAGTGGTCTACGAAGTTCCACTAGAAAAAAATATACTAATCCTTTAAATGATTGCTTCATGGCTATCCTCTCTTTCTTTTTCTGTTAGCTGAATCATTAAGTCTTGCGTAGGGATGCTTTGGGCTTCAAGTCCTTGTCCTTCTGCTTCTTGTCTGTTCCCAAATATATAGGCTGTCATCATTCCCATAAATTCTTTTTTACTAATCACTTGCTTGTCGCTGACAAACTTCTGCACTTTCTCTGTGGGACCTGTGACAGAGATGGTTTTCTCTCGTAAGACGTCAGCCGATTTTTGTAAAGCCAGTTTACCTTGTTGCAATATAAGTACTTCCTCAAACATTAAACTAACTTCATCAATTAAATGAGTGGAAAAAATAATCATCCGCTTTTCGTTTTCATATTCCTGCAGCATTACATCGTAAAATTGTTTACGAGCCGCAGCATCCAATCCGATATATGGTTCATCAAAGATCGTAATTGGTGCTTTACTCGCCAATCCTACTGTAATGCCAAGCGCTGATTCCATCCCTTTAGATAACGTCTTCACTTTTGCATTTGGATTTAAGTTATATGTTTTTAATGAAAATGCTGCTAATTGTTGGTCAAAATTTGGATAAAAAAAGCCATAAAGACGAACAACTTCTTTTACTTTCCACTCTTTTTTAAAATTATCGCCTTCCTTAATCAGACAGACATTCGCTTGTACATTCCGATTATCAAACGGCTTTTCTCCGTTAATAAAAATATCGCCACTGGTTTGAAAAATATTTCCCGCTAGAATATCCATAAATGTTGTCTTTCCTGCCCCATTTCTTCCCAAAAGACCATATATCTTTGGTCCTTCCAAAGTGAATGTGACATCATTTAAAGCAAATTGATTTTTGTACCGCTTCGTCAACTGACGAACTTCAATTTTCATCATCTTGCTCCAACCTTTCTACCATTTCTTTCAATTCTTCTTGACTAATTTGCAGTTTTTCCGCTTCATTTTTTAATGGCAGCAAATAATTTTTATAAAAAGACTGCCTGCGTTTTTCAATTAATATCTGCTTCGCATCTTCCGTTACAAACATGCCTACGCCCCTTCGTTTGTACAAAATAGATTCATCTACTAGCTCATTTATTCCTTTGGCAGCTGTAGCCGGATTAATTTTATAATAACTGGCAAATTCATTCGTTGATGGCACACGTTCTCCGGTTTTAATGGAGCCGCTTATGATTGAATCCTCCAACTGCTCTTTAATTTGCAGGAATATCGGTTTGGTTTCATCTAAAATCGGTTTCATTGCATCACCTTCATTGGTTCATTACTTATGTGACTAACTATATAACAAAGTAACCTACGAGTCAATCTGTTTTGGAAAACTTTATTATTTTTTACATACATGCGTAGGCAGCGAACAAAGAAGAAGCGTAGAAGATTTTGGGTTGGTGGGGGTAAAGTGAATCAGTGGGGATTTTCATTCATCCCTCACGGCTTGTTCGTACTTTAATAGCATGACCTAAAGGCCTCTTACGAAATAGGGCATTTAGGTGCTGTTATCTCCCGCTTAGACTTGTTGCAGTACAGATAATCCAACCTGAAATAGGGGTCTTACATTACCTTATATACGGGATAAATACTATCTTGAAGATATTTAAAGAAATATTATTTTTGATTCAAAGTCTACGTAGATGAAAAAATAACTTACTAATTTTTATTTGGTGAATTCCTACTTATCACCTTACGAGCAGAATATTAACGGGATAGCAATTACACTATATTTTATTATTGTGGCTGTTATTACTCTCTTTTTATTTACGACCATTCTTTCCGTAAGTTAATTCATGGTAAAAAAGGGCATTTAACTTAGGATTTTACATATAACTTGTTTATTTATTCCCCTATCCATTTTCCTAACGGCGAATAATTATTTATCATCACTTGAGAAATAAGCGTTATTGATGAGATAGTGTGCAGAGTGGAATATGACTATTTACATGATCGCGAGTACAAAAATACCTAAAAGCGTGCAAACAATCTTATTGTAATTAGATACGAATTTGTAACAAAAAACTTGCAAGAACCAAAGGATTTTTCTGCAAGTTTTGTGATTTTAATCTTCACCTATTTTTTTATCTTGACTTTTTGGTAATCGCCCCGCTTTTTTGGCCGCTTCTCGTAACAGAAATTCAACATGACTATTTACACTGCGAAATTCATCCTTTGCCCAAACTTGCAATATTTCATACAACTTTGGATCGATCCGTAACGGAAAGCTTTTCTTTTTTGACATATAACCCCTCTTTTAATTACTGGTATAGCGATCCTGTATTAATAACAGGCTGTGTGCCTTGGTCAGCAACAATCGATACTAATAAATTATTTGCCATGGCAACACGTCGCTCATCGTCAAGTTCAACAGCACCATCTTTTTCTAATTGAGCAATTGCATCTTGGACCATTCCCACGGCTCCTTCAACAATTTGCTTCCTAGCAGCAATAATTGCACTAGCTTGTTGACGTTGCAGCATTGCTTGGGCGATTTCTGTGGAATAGGCAAGATGTGTTAACCTTGTTTCAATTACTTCTACACCAGCAACCTTTAGCCGTTCTTGTAACTCGACCTTCAATTCATTCGATACTTCTTCTGCGTTTCCTCGTAGTGATAGTTCCGCATCAGAAAATGAATCATAAGGATACTTCGTTGCTACAGCACGAATAGCTGTTTCGCTTTGGATTTCCACAAATTGCTCATAACGATCCACGTCAAAGACCGCTTTAGCACTGTCGATCACTTTAAATACAATAACCGCGGCAATTTCAATGGGGTTTCCATTGACATCATTGACCTTTAGGCGATTACTATTAAAATTTCGAACACGCAGAGAAATCATTTTACGAATGGAAAAAGGAACCGTAATTACAATTCCTTCCTTGCGTATACTCCCCATGTACTTTCCTAAAAACATAACGACAGCAGCCTGATTAGGTTGTATTAGGGTAATTCCGCTTCCTAAAGTAATAGCTATAATTAAACAAATAGCGCCAAGGATAAATTGTTGTTCCATAAAACTAAAAGCTGTTCCTGCTAACAAGACTGCAATGATTAAAATTCCAAGATAACCGTTCAATGACCATGCTGGTTTCTCCTTCATCATGTCTACACCTTCCCTATCATTTTTATATTATAATGATATCATATTTGTATATATTTGTAAATATCAACTAGCATATAAAACGTCTAAAGGTTCCTTCTCGGTCTCGACCATATATGAAGTCCCATCGGTTCGAATGACGATGTTACCTAGTGCACCCGTAGAATAGATGGAAGTACCGACTTGATATAAGTGATCTATGACACGGTCCACAGGATGACCATACCGATTGTCCTTATGGTAAGTTAAAATGGCGGTTTTGGGGCGAACAGCCTGCAGGAATGACAGGGAAGTACTCGTATTCGATCCATGATGTGCTACTTTTACTATTTCTGTCTGCTCATCCACTTTTTTTATAATTTCTTGCTCCTGCTCCATCTCCACATCCCCCATAAATAAAAAATCAACATTATTATATGACATTTTTAAGACAATTGAGGATTGATTATTCGTTCTTGATTTCTTAAACGTATTAAGCACTTGAATATGAATGGAAGGATCAAGCGGTATTTTTTCATGAAGCTTGGTAATGGATATTGGAATTTCCTGCTTTACAATTTCCTGAATATATTTGGCATATCTTCTCGTTGTATGCAATTTCCCAGAATCTAAAATCTTATCTATTTTAATATGTTTCATCACAGTGATGAGACCACCAATATGATCGATATCTGGATGTGTTGCTACTACTAAATCCAGCTTTTTTATACCGTGTTTCTTTAAATAATGAACCACTTTTTTTCCTGCTTGGGGTGGTCCGCCATCAATTAATATATGCTTATCATTCGGTGTTTGAATGAATATACTATCCCCTTGACCGACATTAATGAAATGTACTTGCATATCCTTGCCACTGGCGCTATGTACTGGCGGAAAGTGAATAAACAAAATGGAAAAAATAATGAGAACAATTATTGAAATTTGCTGTGTTTTTAACATAACCAACTGCACCCTTTGCATAGTTAGAATATACGTTTATTCTCTTGCAAAAAGAGAGCATTTATGAATAATAACACCAGTCATTTTTTGGGAGATAACATACGTTATTTTTATACTATAAATGAAGCTTCAATCGGTAGGCATTGCTTTCATTCCTAAATGATTATTAGTACTGCAATGGTATGAATTAAAGGTGATGGAAAAATTTATCATTTGGTTTATAATAGTAACCTCACTTACTATCCACAAAAAAGGAAATTCTTACTGAAGTTACATGAGGATAAATTGTAAACTCCGGCGACTTTCCAGTAAACTCCATTAGTCACCTATGCATCCCGAAGATTCAGCATATCTACATTTCAATAAAAAAACTACAGTTACAAACACTGTGGTGGGCCAAATTTTATGCTTTCTTATCTTAGAACAAAGGCGCAAGCGCCCGTTTAGCAACGTAGCGAATGGAACGAATCAACTAAAGATTTAGGAATCATGCCACTAAAAACAGGGGTACGCCGACGCCTGAGCGGCAAGCCCGTTTTTAGTCGGCCTTCCTCTTAGCGACGAACCGATGATGACTTATCGTAGGGTGATTTCGTAAAGTCGCCTAGTTGCTGGGCGCTGAAGCCGGACGTGGCTATTTAGTTATTCCCTTATCCCAAAGCAACAAATTTTATGCTTTCTTATCTTATAAAAAAAGCGCAGAGCACTAACCATGCTCTGCGGTTTTTAACAGTAGTTTTAAGCTTGTTTGACAACAATCTCGTCATTAACAACATCTACGTGAACATTTTTTACATCATCATTTTCCAAAACCAAATCGGTTAATTGATCTTCAATTTTGTCTTGAATTACTCTACGTAAAGGTCTTGCACCAAAACGTGGATCATAACCTAGCTCTACCAATTTTTGTTTTGCTTCATCTGTTATCGTGATGGAAATTTCATGTTCTTCAATTGTGTCTTGTAGCTCATGAAGCATTAGATCAACAATTTCCATCAAGTTTTCTTTCGTCAACTCATTAAATTCAATAATCGCATCAAAGCGGTTTAAGAATTCTGGTTTGAAGTAATCACTTAAGTTCTCTAATGTGGAAACAGATTCATGTCCATCTTTGTTAAATCCTACATTTATTGCTTTATCCCCTGTTCCAGCGTTACTTGTCATAATGATTACTGTGTCTTTGAAGCTGACAGTTCTTCCTTGTGAATCTGTTAAATGACCATCCTCCATAATTTGTAGAAACATGTTTTGAACATCTGGGTGCGCCTTTTCGATTTCATCAAGCAAGATGATGGAGTAAGGATTTCTACGTACTTTTTCTGTTAATTGACCAGCTTCCTCATGTCCTACATAGCCAGGAGGCGAACCGATGATTTTAGAAACGGCATGTTTTTCCATATATTCACTCATATCAAGCCGAATGAGCGAATCTCTTGAGCCGAATAATTCTTCAGCAAGCACTTTTGTCAATTCTGTTTTTCCAACTCCTGTTGGACCAACAAATAGAAATGATCCAATTGGACGTTCTTTCGACTTTAAGCCTGCTCTACTACGACGAATTGCTTTTGCTACCTTATCCACAGCTTCTTTTTGCCCAATTACTTTAGCTGCTAGGTTTTTAGCAAGATTTTTCATTTTCTCTTGTTCATCGGCTTGTAGTTTTGTTACAGGGATTCCTGTTTTTTCTTCTACAATTAATTGAATATCGGAAATATCTACATCGATTACTTGCTCTTCACCTTTCGCTTTTTCCAATTGTTTTTGCAATTGTATTTCTTGATAACGTAAGTGGGCTGCACGTTCATAATCTTCACGCTCTGCTGCTGCTTCTTTTTCTTTCGTAATTTCTTCTAAGCGTTGACGAATAGATTCAGAATCCTTAGATGAATTAGCTAGGTTTAATCGGGAACCTACCTCATCCATTAAATCAATCGCTTTATCTGGTAGATAACGATCTTGGATGTAGCGTTTGGACAAGTTCACACATGCTTCAATAGCTTCATCAGAATAACGTACCTCGTGAAATTTTTCATAACGGTCTTTTATTCCTTTTAGAATCTGAACGGCTTCTTCAGGTGTTGGTTCTTCAACAATAATTGGTTGTAGCCGACGTTCAAGCGCAGCATCTTTTTCAATTTGACGATATTCTTTTAATGTAGTTGCACCAACAAGTTGAATTTCTCCTCTAGCAAGCGCTGGTTTGAGTATGTTTCCAGCATCCATTTGCGAGCTTTCGGCTGTGCCAGCACCAACTAACAAATGAATTTCATCTACAAATAGAATAACATCTTGACGTTGTTGTAATTCTTGAATTAATTGTTTCATCCGCTCTTCAAATTGTCCGCGTACACCAGTGTTTGCGACCAATGAAGCTACATCAAGCATGTATATTTCTTTATTCAAGAGCTTTGTTGGTACGTCACCTTCAATGATTTTTAATGCCAGTCCTTCTGCAATAGCTGTTTTACCTACACCCGGTTCCCCAATGAGTACAGGATTATTTTTATTTCTTCTATTCAACGTTTCTATAACACGTTTCACTTCATTATCTCGACCGATAACTGGATCAATTTCTCCAGCTCTTGCTTCATCTGTTAAGTTTTTACCAAGTTGGTCAAGTAAACCATTGCCTTGATTTCTGCTATGTTGTTTGGTTCGTGTTCCCATTTTTGGCGAACCGTTACCCGATGCGCTAAATGCTCCATATGCATTGCTAAATGGTGATTGTGAAAAGAAATCATTACCGCTCATCATTTGACCTTGCATTTTGCGGAAGCATTCATTACATAGTTGCATTTGCATATGCTGGTTATTTAATTGCATCGCAACATTAATGTTGGCTTCGTTTTGTTTACAATTTTGACAAAGCATATTGATTCCTCCTTCAAATTATTTAATTTATATTCATCAATGTTTGACTTTGACTATATTTGACCTTTCAATTGTTATTATACTCTGACCTTCTTTGACTTTCAAGAGGTATGCACAATTTTTTTAAAAAAATATCAGCAAACAGCTTATTATCTCTAGTATTATAACTAAAATTTTTCTTATTTACTTAGGTTTTGAAAATAGAAAGAAAAACCTCCAAATATCTTTCTTGCTAGTCCAGAGAGAGACTTTTTCATCGTATTAAGCTACAGAAACAAGCCATCTTTCATATAACTGTGAAATCATAAAAAGCAGTAGGACCCAAAAGATGGATCCTACTGCTAGCGATTAACTGCTTTGAATTTTTTCCTTGTTTCGCAATTCCACTCTTCTTGTCTTTCCGGAAGTTGTTTTTGGTAATTCATCAATAAACTCAATTTTTCGTGGATATTTATAAGGTCCGGTTAACGATTTTACATGGTCTTGCAGTTCCTTGACTAACTGATCATCTGGCTGAAATCCTTCCCGAAGTACAATGAATGCTTTTACAATATTTCCTCGTATTTCATCAGGACTTGCCACCACAGCACAATCTTGGACTGCTGCATGTCTAACAAGTGCATCCTCTACTTCAAAAGGACCAATTGTATAACCGGCGCTAATAATAATATCGTCTCTTCTGCCCTCAAACCAAAAGTAGCCATCTTCATCCTTATAAGCCTGATCTCCGGTTATATAATACTCCCCTCGTTTAGCCATCTTGGTTCGCTCCATATCTTTAAAGTACTCTGAAAAGAGAGCAGGACTATCTAATTTCACAGCAATGTCCCCTACTTCATTTGCAGCTAGTGGTTCTCCATTTTCATCAATAATTTCTACTTCATTCCCTGGAGTTGGTTTCCCCATTGAACCAGGTCTTACTTCCATATTTTTCATAAACCCGAGTAATAATGTATTTTCTGTCTGCCCATAACCATCACGGACAGTAATATCAAAATAACGTTTAAACATGTCGATCACTTCTACATTTAGCGGTTCTCCTGCTGATACAGCACTATGCAGTGCTGGTAGTTGGTACTCTTGAAGATTATCTACTTTAGCCATCATCCGATACTCTGTTGGTGTGCTACATAGCACATTAATTTGATAGTCAGCTAATAATTGTAAATGCTTTTTAGCACTGAATTTGCCGCTGTAAAAAAATCCCGTCGCGCCTGTACCAAGAACAGATAAAAACGGACTCCATACCCACTTCTGCCAACCTGGACCAGCTGTTGCCCACACTCTGTCTCCTTCTTGAATAGCTAACCAATTATATGCTGCCGTTTGCAGATGAGCATATCCCCAGCCGTGACTATGCACGACCCCTTTTGGATTTCCTGTTGTACCAGAAGTGTATGGCAAAAACGCAATATCATCTCTATTAGTTGCGACGATATCTAATTGGTCACTTTCTTCTTCCATTACTTCATCTAAAAAGATCCAGCCGTCCATAGAATTACCAATAGAAAATTTATATAAATGATTATATTGGTCAATGCCGTTGAACTGATTTGCAAATGAATAATAGCTAACAACGCCATTTACTTCCCCATGGGATATACGATATTGCAAATCTTTTGTTTTTAGCATTTCAGAACTTGGGATAATAATGATCCCTGTCTTTAACGCAGCTAAGTAAACTTCATATGCTTTAAAAGAACGTGGCACCATAATTAACATCTTATCACCTTTTTTTAATCCCGCTCTCAGGAAAGCGTTGCCAATTTGATTGGCTCGCTTCAGTAATTCGTTGTATGTAAGCTGATACGTTTCCCCAAGGTGGTTTTCCATAATTAGGGCTACCTGATTCTTGTTATTGGCGTGGCGCTCCATTTCCATAGCGATATTGTAATTTTTTGGAGCAATTAATGCTTCTCTTTTCACAAAACCCAACTCCTTGTTCGTTTATTTTTAATCATATCAAAAATTAAGAAAATTTTAAATAACAACTTGTAAACGAGTAAATAAAAGGGTTTCAGTTTTCATTCATCCCTCACGGCTCGTTTATACCGTAATGGTATGAACTAAAGACCTTAACGATATAGGGCATTTAGGCGCTGTTATCTCTCACTTAGACTTGTCGCAGTACAGATTATCCTACTCCCCTTACAGCAACTTATATACAGGATAAATACCTATAGAACCCAAAAGACCCTCAGCGTTTATTTCCGAGGGTCTTAGTTGTTACTTTCTCTGTCTTCATCTATATAAGTAGCGTTCTAAACTAAAGACCATATATGGCTTTAGGTAGCTTGCTTTTTAACACTAGGTCATCTAAGCTTTTAAACGTATAACCTTGTCTCTTTAGCTCCTGAATCATTTTTTCGAGTGCCTTGGCATTATCCGATGAAACGGTGTGTAACAAGATAATCGCCCCTGGATGGATTTGCTCTTTTACCTGTTCAAAAGCATACTTCCAGCCTTTTTGTTTACTTGTCTCCCAATCCTTAAAAGCAAGCGACCAAAACACGTGAATATAGCCTAATTGGTTTGCCCATTTTAATGTATCCTTACTAAACATCCCTCTTGGCGGACGCAAGTATTTCATCTCTTTTTGGTCTGTTATGGCCGCAACTGCCTCCTCCAATGACTCTAGTTCCTTTTGGATGCTCTCCTTACTCATAATTGTAAAATCTGGATGATGATAGGAGTGATTCCCGACAATATGTCCTTCGTTCACCATACGTTTCACTAAATCTGGTTCACTTTTCACATAGTGTCCTGTTACAAAAAAAGTGGCTGGAACGTGATACTTTTTCAATATATCAAGAATATCTGAAGTATACCCTTGTTCGTAACCATTATCGAACGTTACATATACATTTTTTTCTCCTGAGTCATCGGCGTAATAAGCATTGTACTTTTTAAGCATATCTGCATATTTTCCAATATCAGGGAGTTTATGTTCTTTATTTTTGCTGTAACCCCATCCATAGCCAGATGCTGCAGCAGCCGATAATGGCATGCATAGAATAGCCAATAAAGCAATGACTGCATAAATAGGAAGTCTTTTTCTCATTGATGATCACCTGTTTTTTGGTCTTACTATGCTCCGTTTCCAGATGTTTTATTCTCATTGATCGATTTTATGCATACAGGATGTTGCAAAGCCAACCACTTCGATTAATGGATACCTCCCGAGCCTGTTGCTACCATTATCTTTGTCCAGCAGAGTAAAATCACCGTTAAACTCTACTTACTGGAGGTCTGAACCAGAAAAAAATATAGTGGCTTGCTGCTTACAATGGAAATTAGCGCACGATACAAGCTTATCTTACAGGATGATTGCTGCCACCCACCCAAAGATAAATAATGGTATATTATAATGTATAAACGTAGGTACTACAGTATCCCAAATATGATGATGCTTTCCGTCAGCATTCAGACCTGAGGTTGGCCCTAATGTACTGTCAGAAGCTGGTGAACCTGCATCACCAAGCGCACCTGCCGTTCCAATTAAAGCAGCTGTCGCTAGTGGCGAAAAACCAGCAGCTAAACAAATTGGTACATATAGTGCTGCTAATATCGGTATAGTACCAAAAGAAGAACCGATACCAATTGTTACTACAAGACCTACAAACAAGAGAATTAAAGCAATCAAAGCTTTATTTTGTTCTAAGAATCCCGATGACATTTCTACAAGCGCTTCTACAGAACCAGTTTCTGTTAACACATTCCCAAATCCTGAAGCAACAAGCATGACAAAGGCAATCGTTCCCATCATTCCAATACCTTCACTTATGACCTGATCTGCTTTGTTAAATGGAATAACAACGAAAGCAAACATGAGTACAAGCCCTGTAAGCGCGCCAATAATTAAATTTCCTGTTAAAATTTGAGCAGTCAAAGCTCCCGCCACAGCTATAAGTGTTAGTAAATGTTGTTTGCTAAAATGAACGGACTTTGCTTCGACCTCTGATGTCTCGCTTGTTTCTATATTATTATCGGTTACTACTCGATCCTTACGATAGGTGAAAAAAATAGCTATCAGCAAACCTACAATCATCCCAGAGCCTGGAATTAGCATCGCTAACACCGATTCGTTGACGGTTATATTCGTACCATTTTTATTCATATTCTCTACAATTGTCTCATGAAAAATCAAACCAAATCCTGCAGGTATCAATATATACGGAGCTTTAAGACCAAAAGTTAGAGCCGTTGCTACTGCCCTCCGATCCATACGCATTTTATCAAATAATGGCAATAGGGGTGGGATTAATATTGGAATAAAAGCAATATGGACAGGAATCACGTTTTGTGAAAGTGATGCAACTGCCGCGATCACAAGTAAAAGCAGCGTTTTTTTGCCTGTTAACACACGAATAAGGTAGGTAACCAATAACGATGTAATCCCTGTATAACTAATCGTTATAGCAAAAGCTCCCAATAAAATATAGCTCAGTGCAGTATTTGCTCCACCGCCCATTCCACTAACTAAAAGTTCAACTGCTTCTTTTATATTCAATCCAGACATTAAGCCTGCACTAACTGCTGCTGCAATAATAGCTATAATTACATTTACGCGTAATAAACTTAAAATAGTAAGTATAAGAACAGATATAAGAACGACCCATTCCATTTCCTTCCCCACTTTCCTCTCTCTTTAATACTTCATTATGATAAAGTAATAAAGTGAAAAAATCAACCTTATTTATCATTTCCAATATATTCGGTCATTTTTTATTTAGCTACGTTATTGTTGTAAGATATGGAAATAAGGAATAGTATGGCTCTACAAGCTAAAAAGCTATCGGGAAGTCCGACAGCTTTATTGTGTACATGTGTAAAAAATGCAAAGCTAACGTAACCATTCCCTAGCGGTTCGGGCAAGTAAATAGGAAGTACTTCAAAATCCAATTCGTTTAACAAGTTCTCATACCAAAACTATTTTAATTGATAAGAAATTGAGACATGATCTTGAATCGGTATCCAAGCTCCTATTCCTTGTTTAGTGACATTTTTTACGGCGATGGATTTTTTGGAGCCCTTTAATTTCACATACACTTCACCAAAAGTAACTTGTCCCTTTTCATTTACTGCAGGCGCATAGGATTGAAGCACCCCATACTTATCGTCTGGAACTTTGTACGTATTGTCTTTCTTCGTATTTTTCCCAATGACTGTCTTATAGGAGAGAGGGAGCTTGGTTTTTTCTTTTGCTTTTAACAGCATCATCTTTTTTACATCCGACGGATTAGTAATTTTGTTCGTGAGCGCCCCTTTAATTTCCTTTTGTTCTTGCTGTACATAATTTATCTCCTGGGGTTCTGAAGCTCCTGTGTTATTTAGCTCATTCTTATTTACTTGCTGATACTCCCAATTAATGGTCGTTTCTAAAGACTCATAATTCAACGGCCAACGTCCTAAATAAACCATTCCTCGATATCCAAATGCGACCGGTGAAGGATTCAAGCTAGTCTCATTTAACATTTTAATTAAAACTGGATTTTCAATTTTAATGTCTAACCCATCCATCAATTCCTTTGTCAATTCACTCGGCTCAATCACTTCCTCGTCCTCTGTTGAGTTGGGAAAAGTGTTATCTTTTGAAATATTTAGTACATGGCTTGGTATATCAAAAGCGTTCTTTTTCTTTTCTTTAGCTATCATATTGCTTGGCCAAAAAGCAGCTACTAATAAAGCAATACAAAGGAGTAGTAAAAAATAATGTTTCCGTCTATTCATATGTCATACCCTTTCTTTTTTCTTTAGTGTTTTTCTGACATATGAATTTTATACCCCTGCTGATAAATCATCTACTTAATTCAATGATCTCTATCTTATCTACAATTTCAATACTGTCTTCTACCGACCGTACCATGGAACAGTTTTTCCGTGCTACATGCAGATTTTTGTATAATTTATCTGCATCTAAACGACTTCCTTTAATGATAAACGTAAGCACTATCTTTTCGATACGATTTGCCTCTGCTTTATTTCTCTCTATTTCTGCATTTATTTGCATGTCTTGAACGTCTATCCGTTGCTTTTGAAGGATTTTCCGAAACACGGATCCGCTGCAGCTTGCAATTGAGGCAACCATCAACTGGTATGGACGAAAGCCAAATTCCTCATCTCCTGAAATTTCCAGCTGTCCAAAGTCTAATTTTGTTCTAAACCCATGTTCTTTTAAATGTAATTTCATTAATAATTCCCCTCCCATTTATTTTTTAACTAACCTTACTACTTTTATCATAAACGATATCGTTACTTTATTCACAATAATTGACCTTTTCATAGATTATTAGTAAATTGTTTCTAGGTTTATCCAAATACCCATATGCTGTTAGATCCATTTCAATCCAATTACTAAGTACATGTTTTAACATATTACCATTACTCTTACAGCAAAAGTATTTTTGTGAGGCTAGGACAGACATAACGAAAATATTAACTCTAAAGGCGAATGAAGCGTTAATTTAGCTTCGAAACTATATGTAGACTCCAGTGGGGATGCACGAAAAACAGGAGGTTGATCGAACCTCGGCGTGACATGCGAGAAATTATGCGAAGGATGCTCGGACATCAGCGTGACATGTGCAAACGGTGGAGCCCCCTCAGTACACACTCCATTTAATGAGCAAGGTCATACAATAATCTACAAAAAGGCTAGAGCTGCTAAGAAAGGAGAACATCATGCAAATCACAAATTATCGTTTCTGGATATTAATTGCGCTTGTTTTTATATCAGGTTTTTCTCAAGGAATGTTGCTTCCTTTACTTTCCATCATATTAGAACAAAATGGTATTTCCTCTTCCATTAATGGTTTACATGCCACCGGTTTGTATATTGGAGTTTTAATAGCCTCTCCGTTTATGGAAAAGCCGATGCGAAAATTTGGCTTTAAGCCAATTATCTTTATTGGTGGTCTGCTGGTCATTCTATCACTCGCTATATTTCCCGTATGGGAGTCTTTATGGTTTTGGTTTATCCTGCGTTTAACGATAGGCATCGGTGACCAAATGCTACATTTTGGAACACAAACATGGATTACTGCAACAGCTACAGTAGAAACAAGAGGACGCAGCATTGCCCTCTATGGCTTATCATTCGGAGCAGGCTTTGCGTTAGGTCCGTTGATGACAAGACTTCTCTCAATTCATCAATCCGTTCCTTTTCTCGTTTCTGCTGTTCTAAGTTTATTGGTATGGTCATTATTATTGTTGCTTCGTAATCAATGGCCTGAGCACTCTGTAGATCCTGTATATCCGACAAGTTCCGTACAACGCTTTAAACAAACCATAAAAATAGCTTGGGTTGCCATGTTACCAGGTTTTGGGTATGGCTTTTTAGAAGCTTCCTTACATAGTATTTTTCCCATCTATGGATTACGGATTGGTCATCATGTAGACATTCTAGCCCTTATCATTCCTTGTTTTGCAGCAGGAAGTTTGATTACGCAATTTCCACTTGGTGCGTTAAGTGATAAATTCGGGAGAAAGTCAATACTCATTACGGTTTTACTGCTCGGTTCTTTATGCTTTCTGCTTGCTGCACTATGGGAGAATTCTATCGTCGCTTTATTTATCCTGTTTACATTAGCAGGGATGTGTGTAGGTTCCTTATTCTCATTAGGCATCTCATATATGACAGATCTGTTGCCAGGAAACTTACTTCCAGCGGGAAATTTAATGGTCGGAATCATGTTCAGTGTTGGTAGCATTAGTGGGCCTTTTATCGGTGGGTATTTTATTGACGTTTTCCAAGGAGTGTCATTTTTTTATTTTATTACTTCAATCCTTATGTTGATTACGATAGCTATGCTATTTAAAAGAACGCAGCAAGAACAAATAGGGGGCTTTAATTTATAATCGTACGTAATCTGACAGAATAAACAATGAAAATATCCTGTCAGATTACTGTTATAGCTAAAGAGCAAATCAACCTTTAGACCATTTCATGTACAATAAACTTACTATAATGTGCTTCTAAACGTTCTTGTATAAAAGCAATGACAATACAAATTGGCCAATAAATAAGTGCTACAAGAATATACATAGTCATTGCATCAAACTCTCTTCCTGCAACAATTTGTGTTTTTTGGAAGAGTTCCGGTACAGTAATAACCGCTGCTAAAGAGGTAGCCTTTACTAAATCCATAAAAACATTCGTCAATGGAGGGATGGCTATTCTGACAGCTTGTGGCAAAATCACTTTTCGCAATGTCTGCCAATAGGTTAAATTTAATGCTTTAGCAGACTCCCATTGTCCTTTATCAATACTATTTAACGAAGCTCGGTCAATTTCTGCAATATAAGCAGCACTATTGAGACCAAACCCTAAACACGCTGCCATTAATGCCGTTAATTTAATACCAATAACAGGAAGTCCAAAGTAAAGAATAAATAAAAAAACAAGCATCGGCGTTCCACGCATAAACGATATGTACAGTCTAGCTGGAAATTTTAGGAAAGAATAGTTTGAATTTCGGACTAAAGCAAGTAATAGACCTAAAACGAGCCCAATCAACATACCAATAATTGAGACAAGCAATGTCATCGGTAAGCCACTTAATACAAATGGAAGATTTTCTACTGCCAATTGAACATCAAATATTTCATTCAAATTAATTCCTTGAATAGTCAATATAATCCCTCCAATCATGTATTCAACAAACCATCCACAGGATTTCCCATGGATGGTTTTAAATGCATGCAGCTCGTCTAATCAGTTTCGTCTACTTCTCGAATGATAGAATTAAATTGTTATAAGTCTAACCCTTCGATTGGCTCGATATCACCTTCAGGCTTTTGAGAAGCATCTTCTTGATAGAATTTGGTTGCTAATTCTGTTAATGTTCCATCTTCTCGCATCTCGCTCAAAGCATGATTGATTTTTTCTGTAAGTGTATCTGCTCCTTGTGGAATCACGACCGCCTGCTCTGTAGGATGGAATTTCAAGTTAGGATGAAGATGAATATCAAACTCCGGAAAACCTGCTACACCAAATTTAGATAGATAGTAGTCATTCACAATAACATCTGTTCTTCCATTGTGAACATCGCGTAAATACGCTTCATTAGGCGCATTTCCATACGTAACGACTTCTGCGCCAAAATGCTCCGCGATTTGACTGTAAATCGTTGTCGCTCCTCCACCAGCTTTTTTCCCTTTTAAATCTTCAAGAGATTCAATGCCGGAATTATCATCTTTTCGTACTACCATCGTAGAATAGGAATATTTGTATGGTTCACTAAAATTAAATGACTCTTTTCGCTTGTCTGTTGCTTCTATATCATTAGCGGCGACATCAATTCTTCCACTTTTTATTGCTGGTAACATGCTATCAATCCCCATAATTTCAAACGAAATATCGAGATCCAGTCGTTTAGCAACTTCTCGCATTACTTCTACATCATAACCAGTAAGCTGGTCTTCACTTTTTTTATCTCCATCGTAATAGGATGCTGCTATAAGTGTGCCAGAAGTTCCAACAATAAGCTCTCCTTTATCTTTTATTTCTTGCCATTTTTCACCTGTTACTTCTTGTTCATCCTTACTGTTATCATCATTGGAGTCACTGGAACAAGCGCTTAATAATACTATTGAAACAATAAATATGAAAGCTATTCTAAGATATTTCATAGCCATTCTCCTATCTGTTATATTTATAATTACATATCGGATTGTAACAGAATGCAAGGATAAAATAAAGTGAAACTTCAATCATTGGTACTTACTCTTTTATTCGCCACATGATGATTAGCACCAGAGGGCAATGACTTAAAGGTCTTGGAATAGAATCAGGCGACGAACCGATATGCCTTATCTTAGGGCGCATTTCTAAAATCGCATCGTTGCTGGACAATGGATCCGGACGTAGCTATTCGGTTATTTCCTTATCCAAAAGCACCTCGCTTTATACTTTTGTATGAAAAAACAACTCTATTTAACTTATCTAACTCATTTATTTTAGACAGTATTTTAAGAATCTAAACATTATAAAGCAAAAGTTTTTTCATGTTAGATGGTGGCTCGCGCTCTAGTCGAGCCATGCTGGTTTCTTATCTTCAAAAACACTGACAACCTCCTTATCTATTTTAATTAGAAAATTACAATATAACATTTCATATCTTTTAACACTAATTATTATTATTCAGTTACCAAACAACAAGTCATGTGAAATTCAAAAAACAGTAACATTCGCGCTGATTTTGCATATATTTAACATGAAAAAGACCTTTTCATCTCCATTTCATGATAAAATAATCATAGATCCATATTTTTATCTTGACTTCACTTTATAAAATGCTAATATAATAATAAATACCATTTAATAATTACTTTAAACAAAAGAGAATAATGATTGGAGAGACGGAACATGTCAGCCAAAACTAGCTCACCACACCCCTCTAATACAATTCAAAAAATTTCTGAACACAAAGAACTTATTGCAGCTTTATTTAGTGGTTTATTAATTGCAGTCACTTGGTCGTTGGAAGCTTATCTCTCTCAGCCTCTTTGGGTGATTCTCCATTTGATTGCATTTATAATTGGGGGCTATGCAAAAGCAAAAGAAGGCATTACAGAAACCATTCGTAATAAAGACTTAAATGTAGAGATGCTAATGATCTTTGCTGCTATTGGTGCTGCAGCTATCGGTTATTGGACAGAGGGAGCAATTCTAATCTTTATCTTTGCTTTGTCCGGTGCACTTGAAACATATACTATGAATAAAAGTAACAAAGAAATCTCTTCGCTGATGAAATTACAGCCTGAAAAAGCATTGAGAATAGATGGGGAAGAAAAAGAAATTGTTCCTGTTTCCTCTTTGCAAATAAATGATATCATTTATGTACGAGCAGGAGAGCGTATTCCAGCAGATGGAGAGATTGACCGCGGGGAAACGTCGATTGACGAAAGTGCCATTACCGGCGAAGCTATTCCAGTTAGAAAAACGGAAGGTAACGAAGTGCTTGCAGGCACAGTGGCATTAGATGGTTCCATATATATTCAAATCACGAAACCAGCAAACCAAACATTATTTCAACAGATCATTCAAATGATCCAATCAGCTCAGGAGGAAAAATCTCCATCACAGTTATTTATTGAAAAATTTGAAGGGGCCTATGTAAAAATTGTTTTAGTGGTTGTCTTTTTTATGATGTTTATTCCGTATTTTTTATTTGACTGGACGATTCAGGAAAGTATCTATCGAGCTATGATTCTATTAGTTGTCGCTTCTCCATGTGCCCTTGTTGCCTCAATAATGCCAGCAACACTATCTGCTATCTCCAAAAGCGCCAGAGCAGGTGTGCTATTTAAAGGTGGCGTACATATTGAAAATATTGGACATATTCAGGCGATCGCCTTCGACAAAACAGGAACGTTAACCAACGGAAAGCCCGAAGTGACAGATTTCCATATCCATCCAGATTATACTAAAGAGGAAATATTGCCAATTGCAATGGCCATGGAACAAGATTCTACTCACCCACTAGCTCATGCCATCGTTACTTTTTGTAGACAAAATAAGATAGATGTTCTTCCGCAAGACATTCAGGTATCTGTATTTACTTTGGCGGGAAATGGCATTTCAGCCATTATCCAAAATGTAACATGGGAAATTGGTAAACCAGACTATATTGGTTTTGAAGCTTATTTCGAACATACAACCAAACAACTTGCCGCTGAAGGCAAAACGATTGTATATGTTAAAAAGGGCGACCAAGTCGTTGCTTTATTTGCGCTCAAAGATACTGTAAGAAACGATAGTATTCAAGCTATCAAACTTTTAAAACAGCAAGGAATCCATACGTTGATGCTTACAGGAGATCATGAGCTTACAGCAAAAGCGATAGCTGAGGAAGCAGGAATTGATGAATATGTAGCGAATTGTTTGCCTCATGAAAAGGTGGAGGAGATTAAGAAACTGAAAGAAGCCTATCAGCACGTAGCAATGGTCGGTGATGGCATTAATGATGGTCCTGCATTAGCAACCGCTAATATTGGCATCGCTATGGGCGAAGGGACAGATGTTGCCTTAGAAACAGCAGATGTGGTACTCATGAAAAATAATCTTAGCAGAATTATCAATGCCATTCATACTTCACAAAAAATGAATCGAGTTGTAAAGCAAAATATATTCTTTTCGCTCGCAGTCATTGCTGTACTTATCGCATCCAACTTCTTACAAGTCCTTGACATGCCATTAGGCGTTATAGGACACGAAGGAAGTACTATTTTGGTTATTTTAAATGGTTTAAGATTGTTGAAATAACTTCTATAACATATGCTTTAGAGACAGATGATTTCCCTAAGGCATATGTTTGCATTAAAGTATCACTTATCCTCGATCTTTTACACCCATTTTCACCTTAGCAATAGCATATTTAAAACTATTATCTTCATGACCATCCGCGCCCATTATTTTTTTTATATTTTGTTCTATTACACCTTGATATTCTCCCTTGTTATCTTTTTTTACTGCTTGTTTATTTTTTTCGTCAATTTCAACTTTTATTTTGTCATGCTCATATTGTACTTCAAAACGTCCAGCAATAATTGCAGCTTTTGCTATCAACTATTAACGTATCATGACGGAAGAAAAAACGAACTCTTTTTGTGGTGCAGAAAATTACCTGCTATACTGTTGAAAGCCAGTCCGCTGAAATTATTGGGAATATGGAAAATGGTCATCGTCAAATTGGTGAAAAAGCTATAAGGAATTGAAAAAGTCAGAGGTGCTTGAATGTAAGAAAAAAGCCAGTTGCTGAGTTATGGATACCACAAAGCAACTGGCTTTTTTCACACCAGGAAAGTATAAGATTTTTTGGTTTATAGTATAAGAAACAAAGGCTTTCGCCATAAGACTTGGCGACAAGCAAAGTCTTTTTTAAAAAAATAGTTTAAGCATTTTAATAGTCGAAACAATACATACAACACTAGCTCATATAACGTATCGGAAAGGACAATCACTTAAATCTTTAGCAATTGTAACAATAACAAAACCTGAAACCATGAGTGTAAGAGTCAGGAAAAATATCCTATATAACGAATCGCATTTTTTGTTAGACATGTTATGATTAGCATTAAAATTTTTTATCTTTCAGTTTATTGTTTATTATGTCCGTAAATTAGGTCAATTATTTTACTTGAGTTAGTTTTATCTATAACATAAGTATCTTCTTCATATCCAAGGTAATTTAAAACAATTTCATTTTCATCATTTCTAGTTATCTGTAGAAGCCTTTCATAAAAATCATCTGACTTATCATTAAAGACTATTGCCATATCATAATCGTATTCTTCTGTATTGGTTGCTTGTTTTTTAGCTTGTTTAATTGCACTTTTAAATATTTTTATTTCTTCTGAATCGGAAAATGACTTACTATAATCCTCTTTTGTATTGGATATTTTTATTTCTTTTATTTGTTCTACTTGTTCAGATAAGGGGATTTTTTCATCAGAACATCCATTTAATAAAAAAGCTAAGAAAAGGATCGATAATAGTAAATATTTTTTCAATCAGCTACCCTCCATAATATTACAATAAATTGAAAATATTAACATTATTATAACATTCACAGGCAAAGAAATGAAATGTAAATAACTAAGTCAAAGACCCTTCTTTAGCAATTACTTCATCAGCTTATTTTTTCGAATAATAGCATTTATTAAGCCACCGGTAAGAATAATAATTCCTGATAAATAAAACCAAATCATTAGTGCAATTACGGCACCGAGGCTACCATACATTGCTGAATAATTCCCAATATTGCTTACATAATAAGAAAAACCGAGTGAAACTAACTGCCATGCTACTGTCGCAAATAAAGCTCCAGCTGCAGCATTTTTTAAATAAATGCGTTTATTCGGGGCAAGCTTATATAACGCAAGAAAAACAATAAAGAAAACAATGGAAGAAACAACCCAGCGCAAAGCTTCCCAAACGGTAATAAACCCTTCTGATAAACCGACAAATGAGAATAAATAAGTCCCTACCAACTTCCCGAAAATCGGTAATAATAATGCTATAATAATAATTGCCATCATCGCTATTGTAAGCACAATAGCGATGAGCCTTGATACAATGAAAGAACGGTTTTCATCAACTTCATAAGCATAATTAAAGCCGCGCATTAAAGCATTAACTCCATTTGATGCTGCCCATAACGTAGCTATAATACCAAATGAAAGCAATCCGCCATTTCTTTGACGAATCAAATTGGTAACATTTGTCGAAATCAATTCCACAATTTGAGGTGGAGCGTAGGAAGAAATAATGTCCAACACAGCTAACTCATCCATTGGTAAATATCCGACAAGTGTCACTAAAAATAATAGAAAAGGAAACAGTGACAACAGAAAGAAAAAAGCCAGTTGAGCAGCCAAGCCAAACAGATCTATATCTATCATCCGTTGATAGACCTGCTTTCCAAATAAAATAACTTTATTTACCATTGTCCTACTCCCAAACTTGTTCCCTCATGTTTAATAAGCCCTTATTAAACATCGGTTAATGTCTTTATAACCACTTTCCACTCTTGGATCGTTCATGCCTTTTACAAGTAGCTAATCTATTCTATTCGATCTATCTGGCGCTTATTCGTAATTTTATCAAGCGTTGTTTCAGCTTGATCTAGTGCGTTTATCGTATTTTCTGCACCTTTTGCGAACGCTTGATTAAATGTATCAAAGGCAGTCCGAACCTTGCGGATAGCTTCAGAAGGATTTTTCACTAAGTAGCTTGCTCCAGACCTAGCCGATGTAACTTTTTCTTTAGCATAAGCTCTTGTTTCCTTATCCAACAAACTCATTAATCCCCCTGCTGCTGCGCCAATTACTACACCTGTGACTAATTTTCTTTTTCCCATCATTTTCGCTCCTTAGACTATAGAATGTGTTTGTTTTAAATACTGCAAGAGTTGGTAGCATCCTTCAGATACCAACTCATATGTATAAGCAAAATTACCTGTAAAATAAGGGTCAGGAACATTTGCTTCTTCAGCTCTTTCAACAAAATCCATCAATTTTGCTATCCGAACTGTTTCGTCTTCACCAAACATTTGCAATACATCTTGTTTATTTTGCTCATCCATGGCAATTATATAATCAGCATTCCCTTTATCGTGCGCAGTTATTTGCCGCGCTTTTAAACCGTCCGCTGCCACATCGTGTTTTTTTAAAATCGCTATCGTTTCTTCATGAGGTGGATTTCCTATATGCCAACTACCGGTTCCAGCAGAATCTACCTCTATTTTGTCTGTGAGATTCTCTTTTTTTAATAAATCAGCAAAAATTGCTTCAGCCATTGGCGAGCGACAAATATTACCAAGACAAACAAAAATTACCCGGATCATCCGACCACCCACTTTTTTGCAAATTGTTCTATTCTATTATAAGCAACTTCACTCCTAACAGCAAAAGTTTCTATTAAATTCACTTCCTTAATAAATCCAAAAGTTACCATAAAGTCAATTTAACGTTTTTTTATGCGGAGTTACAACTTTATTATAAAGAAAAAGGAATAATTTTACTCTTGACAGATAACTCCATTTTTCGGAATATTTTATTTACAAACCAAAAGGAGGAAAGAAATTGATGATGGACATTATTCAACAAATTAGTCATTTTGTTTGGGGTCCGCCAACTTTAGTGCTCATACTCGGGACAGGGTTATTTCTCACTATTCGGTTAGGTTTTTTTCAATTTCGAACACTGCCCTACGCATTGAAATTAACCTTTAGTCCTAGTAAACAGGATGAAAAATCAAAAGGCGATATTAGTCATTATCAAGCATTAACAACAGCAATGGCCGCCACAATTGGTACCGGTAATATTGTTGGTGTGGCAACAGCTGTTGTACTCGGTGGACCTGGTGCCGTATTCTGGATGTGGGTATCGGCGTTACCAGACATTACATAACTACATACTAAATATCACCTGCAAAAAAGAGAAGGCACATAAACCTTCTCTTTTCTATTACTTCACATCCACAATAATATTAGCACTTATCTTATAGTGTTCAAAATATCCAACATCAAAAGTGATCATCTTTGTTTCGGGGTTAGCGCTTTGTATTACTCCTGTAAACTTTTCGTATCTCCCCCTATTGTATGTAGTGATTGTAATCTCATTTTTAAACTCCAATGCATCCGCCAATTTTTCCGATAACTCGATCATTTTATCCTCAGTTAAAACAGGTTTGCTATTTGATGATTTTTTCTTTTTTGGTGGTTTTGGTACAGATGACATTTTTTATCCTCCTTTAAGAACATTTGTTTTATACTTATATTGTAGAAGAACATTCGTTCTTGTTTAAGGATTTTTTATTTTTATATAGAAATATTATCCATAAACTGATACTATGATACTAGTAAATAATCTATAAGGGGATGTCAAAATGAAAAGGGTATTTTTATTAATGTTAATAGCTATTGTATCTATAGCTTTAGTAGCTTGCGGTGGAGAGTCTGAGGATAACGACAAGGAAGCTAAAGCAGACGACTCTAAAAAAACGGAAGAAAAAGAAGATAAGGATAAAGAAGAAAGCAAAGAGGATGAATCGTCAGAAGGTGACGTAAAAGAAAACGAAATGGGCAAATTTACGTTAGTAAGCGAGAAGAAAGATATTAATGAAACTATTGAAAATGGTCCAATGAAATTAACAATAACTGGTATACAAAGCGCTACATTAGAGCCATCGGAAGATTTTAAAGAGATGTTCGAAGGCAAAGATAAACTGACTATGATTAACGTTGGAATGAAAGCGGAAAACACATCAGACGATACCGTTTCTTTTTATCCAGATCAAGCAACGTTGACTACTAATGCAGGAGATCAAGTTGAAGCTGATCTAGTATTAAGTGAGCAAGTGGGTGGCGACTTTTTCGGTAAAACTAAAAAAGAGGGAGACGTCATTTTCAAAGTTGATACTCCCGCCGAAGAAATAAAAGATATTAAATTAATTATAGATGGAGCGTCAGACGAAAACTTAGAATCATTAGGTGATAGCATCGAGTTACCATTAAGCTTTTAAAATATCAATAACCAGCCTATAACAGGTTGGTTATTTTAATATACGAGGAGTAAACCCACATGAAAATAGGTATGCGTAAGCCTAGCCTTAAAAAGCGTGTAGCTGCTAGGACAAGTATAAAAAGGCAAGTTGTCCATCGTACAGGTGCTAAAATGCCTAAAGGCTATGGCTGGGTTCGTGATCCTAAAAAAGCAGCATATAATAAGGTATATAATAAAACAACATTTGATGTATTTAAATTGATCAAGAAGTTGTTTAAATAATGTAGCTCTCTTTGATAGGGGGCTTTTTCTTTTATAAAAATGAAAAACCCTCGAAAGAGGGAAAGCATATTTCATTTATTGAGTTATAATTTCAACTAATTCTGCAATTCCCATTGAGCCCTTAAATATTTTTTCGATGAATATAGATAGATTTTCTTCGCTGGGTTCTTCAATAATATATGAATATAAACTCTCGACTCCATCTATAATATTGGAGATAGAGTCAAAATATAAATCAAAAATATATTTTTCTTCTTCGATATTTTTATTCTCTATGTCGGATTCATCTTCAGACTCGTTGTTTGTAAGGTCCTGTATTCTAGCCTGGGCCATTTTTCTCATTTCGACAAGATTACCTTTAGTAAAGGTGACCATTTCTTTTAATATGGGATTTATTTTTAAAATATGACTTTCTTCAATATCCTCCGTACTTTTTGGTAACAAAGAAACTATTTGATTAACGTAGTTAGAAAGCTCGGGTAAAGTGTCTATTAAATAATTAATCACTTCTTGTTTTTTATTTATTTCCACCAATTCCCTGTAGCCTCCTTTCCACAATATGGACAGTATTTAAATTCATATTTAAGTAACCTTTTACAAGTTTTGCACTTTTTATTATGTATAGTCCCACATTTCCCACATTTTACTGCATCTTTTCTCATAGGATGATAGCATTTTACACAACCATTTATAGCGTACAAAAAAGAAATAGCCTCTTTCACTTTAATTGCATATTTGTCTGTATTAAATTCGCCTACCTTCATTTTTAACCGGTCTTTGCTAACAGATCTTGATTGTTCGCATAGAATAGCGCCTTTTTCAATCTCAATATCAAACTTTTGCCCCAGTTTTTTAAGTTTTTCAATATTACTTTCTAATAGAATTAAATCATTTTTGTTATATGTAACGGTGAAAGGGTATTTTTTTTCAGCACGAGTCATAGGGGAAATTAGCACTATTGGTGAATATCGGTTCATCATATTGTTGGAAGCAACAAAAACCGGCCTTTGCCCATCTTGTTCAGAGCCTCTGACCGGTCCTAACTCTGCCCAATATATATCTCCGTGTAAAGGGAATTCCTTACTCAATTTCGTCTTCATCTCCCTTTACCTTTTGATCTGCTTCAAAAGAAACATCCATAAATGATTCCGCTAATCGAAGATCCATTTCTGCATTCTCTTGAAAGGCGTTCTTTATTTGTAAATAAAATTCATCATCTTTTCTTTTTTCCTCTAATATTTCACGATATGAAATCAACTTTGCTACGGCTGCAGACAAATTAAATGATGAGCTAGACAGCTTCACTGCCCATTCGGGTCTATCTTTTATAGCTTGCAGCATCAGTTTCAACCTCCTTTTATCTATATTATCCACCCCCAATAAATCAATGTCAATGAAATTTAATTTTTATGCATCATTCTATGTATTAATGTCACCAAATATTACAAGAAATAAACATTTAGCGAACTCATCAATTATTTGAGATTTTTAGTCTATCCACACATCAATGATATTTTCAAAAAGCAAATGCTGACCAGCTATGCTTATGTATTTATTTTGTTTATTGATACTGGTTATTTTACCTTTTACCTTATAAAAATCATGGTTATCAAAGTATTTCAATTCGACCGTTAGATCATTCGCCACAGCCATTAACAGCTTATTGTTTATTTCTTCTTTCTGCTGTTCGTCTAATATAGGCATTTTCTCGTGGTCTTGCTCTTTCCACATTTTTTGCAACATTTCAATATGCTCTGGCATCATGATAGATGTCCATTTAATAGTACCCCGATCGTTTACCATTATGCGCCAACCTTCTTTCTTACTTTTCCAGCGGATAAGATATTTTCCATGTTAAATGTTCGTACTTGTTTACGATAAAAACAATAGGCTAAAATACTATTTTCTTTAATTTCAATTACACGTATATAGCGCTCCGTTACCTTATTATCACTATCTATATAAAAGATGATGAGCTTTTGCTTATTATCTAATGAGTTTTTAAATAATCCTAACATGATCGCACCACCTTAGAACGTTTGTTCTTATTATAACATAAAAGAGAACTAGTGTGCGTGTTATTTTATGGGAAATTGATAAATACTTTTGCACGCAGATTTTGGTAATTCATTGCCTTTCAATTATAGCTATAATTTCTACTTAATAATAATAGAATTAGCTTAAAAATAAAGCAGAAAATGAATATTAAGTATTGACATGCGTTGACGCACATTTTATACTTTAATTAAGTTGAAGGTTCGGACTTCAACTATAGAGTTTAGAAAGGTGTGTCATTCGGAGATACACCTATAGAGTTTATATTGGTTAGAAACTCGGATTCTAATCACTTAGAGTGTTAAAGGCGTTAGCATTAGAAGCTAACGCCTTTAGTTTTTATGGGGGTAAAGAATTGAAGAAAATTATGGTTTTTATAGACGGGAATAATTTTGAAAATGCAGTAAATAGCCTCTATGGTTGCCAAACAAAAATAGATTACCACGAATTAGCTAAAAACATATGCGATAGAGAGAAAGGTGACTTGCAGAGACTTTATTATTACACTGCAAAAAGTAGCAAGGAAAAAGATAAAGCTCAAAGTACAGAAAGGTTCGCAAACTTTCTAAATAAAAAAGTGTCTAAATGTATAGCTAAAGTTGGTTTTTTAAAGTTTAAGGGTGTAGACGAAAACGGAAAGGACATTTATGAGGAAAAAGGTACAGACGTCAATATTGCTGTGGATATGGTATCATTAGCTTTTCAGAACGCTTATGATGAGGCTGTACTACTTAGCGCTGACTCTGATTATGAACCAGCAATACGGACAGTAAGAAACTACGGAAAAAACGTTACTGTTGGTTTAGTTGATAAGCAGACAGGTGGATTTATTAAGGATATATGTGATCACAATATCATATTAGATAAAGAGTTTTTAAATAATGTAAAAAGATAGGTTGTTGAAGTCCGAACCTCCAACAACCCGTTCTCTTGGTTGCATAGTCCGAATCTACACAACCTACTTATAACTATTCCCTTTCATTTGAAAATATAACCATTGCTTGACTGTTTTATACTTTCTACATAACCTTGACACGCATTACTCCACTTTTACATATTTTTCGCTAGCTGTTACATAATAAACGATTTTGGTAAAAGGTTTTTCGGGTTTTACTTATCTGATTAACGTTTTCTATAAAAATATAAACTAAAAATGATAATTAACACCAACCATAACCACCAATATTTAATTAAGAGTTGTCCTTGAGTGAGATTTATGAAATCACTAATAAATTGCATGTTATCAAATCCTTTATTCAATTGCCCCATCCAACTAAGGACGGGGCCTTTTAATATTTAAAACAGGAAATATTTTAGACGAATGTTGGGCAAACTAATAAAGTCATGAATTTACCCCCATCTCCGTACTCCCTCTTGAATAGAGGGGGCTTTTTAACATCAATACACATCTGATTTACGCACCCAAGACATAATGCCATCGAGTAATACCCGATCAGATTTCACCTGTTTAATCTTATAGCTGTTACCTTTAACAAAGCTTGCAATAGACTCGCCAGTAGCAAATTTGCTTGCTGATTTTTTGACAGTGACTTTCTGGCCGACTTTAAAGGATTTAGGTTTTGGCTTGCTGGATGCGGTAGATTTAACAAATCGACCCTGCAATTTATTTAACAACGTAACGTTTTGGCTAGCTGTACCACGATAATTTTTAATGCCGTACTTTTCAGCTAATCTTTTACGGTTGTTAAAACTAGCATCCATCTTATGATCTTTCATATAATCAACAACACTTTTATATTTTTTAGATGGTTTAGGCTCAGGTGCTGGTTTACTTGGTTTAGAGCCACCTTTTTTAAGCTCTAAATTAAGAAAATCAGCAATACCATCAGCTATAGCCCGTCCAGCTTTCTTTAGCACTTCATTATCACGCAGCTTCTTAATATCAATTGTAGAATCCATGTAACCACCTTCTGTTAAGACAGCATCCATTTTTGTTTCACGAAGCACATGAAAGTCAGCCTTTTTCAACCCTCTATCTCTTAAACCATAAGCGTTAACGATACGTTTATGCACTTTACTGGCAAGTTGCTCAGTGCTTGGGTGGTTGCCTAAATAAGTGTAAGTCTCTGTACCTGTCCAAGAACCCCATTTGCCTGTATTAGCGTTATGGTGTGTTGAAACATAAACATCAGCGCCCCAAGCATTTGCTTTATTTGTACGCTCTTGCAATGGTACGTCACGCTCTCCTGTTGGGTCATCCAGACGTAAAACTTCAACGTCATCATAGTTGCCTTCTAAATGTTTTATTCCTTCTGTTACCACAACGTTGTTAAATGACCATTCTCTTTCACCGTCTGGTGTACGTTTACCCGGTGTATGAATTCCGTGACCTGCACCCCATGCTACTTTTTTCACCATATTGATCTCTCCTTTATTTTTATATAAAAAAGGCACTCACGAATGAGCGCCTTAATCAACGTTATTTACCTTATTAAGCATTGTCTCTAGGCTTTTTGTAGTGCCTAGCTTGCTTACTATCGCTTAATCCTTTGGTAGTAGGGTCATTTACAATACCCAAAATAACTAGAACAGCAAAAACCGCATTGATAAATTTTGCAGCTTCTGCATTAATTAATTCTGCTGCAATATCATATCCAAACCAATTACCTACAATTTGTATCAATAATACAATTGCAGGAACTAAAGCCAGCCAAAATGATTTCTTCTTTGCTCTTACTTTCCAATTGATTTTCACAATAATTCCTCCTTGATATAAAATAATTAAAAAACGGCTTGCCCGATTGGACTAGCCGTTTAAACAGTTATATTGTAAAATTAAAGAAGCACTCCATTCGGAGTGCTTCCATTTAATCTAATAAAGTTGCAAAACATTTTGCTAAGTAATCGTCTACCTCATCAATATTGAATTCGCCGTCATGACAGGTTAATTTCCCGTTATTAGCAACTATTTCATCCAATACAGTCTCGTCATCTGCAGTTTTCTTAGATACTGTAATTTTATAGTCTTCTTGATTTAACAAAACTATTAACGATGTATTTTTGTAATTAAACTTAATGCCTTCTGGTTCAGTTGTGATTTTCCATGATAATTCAGGGTATTTTGCCTTTAAAGCAACATCATGAATGTAAAATCTAGCTATACTATCTTTCAATTTATCGATAGTATCAACTATTAACTCTTTATCTTTGTCAATTACACTTTGTCTGATCTTGTCAGCAATTTCTTTTCTATCCATTTTTTACACCTTCCTCCCAAAATATTCTACTATAAATTGGAGAAGAGGTGTAATTTATATTAATTCATTTAATTTTTCATAATACCTGCGACTATCCCATCAACATAAAACTTTAGTTCTTTTCTCAGTTGATTAATCTCGCTTTCTAACTTAGCTACTTTATTTTCTAACTCTTTCACTCTTTCTTCCATTTTCAATTCCTCCTTAAAATTTATCAACAAGTAATACTGCTAAAGTAATCAAAGCAAAAAGCCATCCACCCCATAGGCGAATAGCTTCTGCAAATGTTTTTTTACCTTCTGTTATAGCTTCTATTTTTTTGACTTTCCCCTCAACTACATCTATTTTCTCTCGTAATCCGTTATATTTTTTAATCATATTACGAGTTTCTTGCATTTCGTGGCGCAAACCCACAAAATCTTTACTCATGGCATTTATCTGTTCAAATAATTGTTGGTTATTATACCATTGTTGTTTTTCACTCATGTTCAACCCCCTGCATAAGACATAAAAAATAACGCCTATTCAGCGTTGAAGTTTCCTTTTATTCTCTTTTTTCTTTCCTGTGCATCGGTAATAGCGGGTTCTAATACACCCGTAATAAAATTACCGTCTATCGCTATCTTGGTACTATCTTTTCCCATTTGTTCCATAGCCTTCTTGTAACCATCGTTAAATCCCTGTAAATAGCTATTCGCTTCCATCTTCTTCGGTCTCCCCTCGCAATTCTTTTAGCTTTCGTTCTAATTCCTCAATTTCTTTTTGCTTTTCCTGTTCTTCTGTCGGTATTTCTATCTCTTCCCCCTCCTTGACGCACAACTGTGGATACCCACCAGTTAGCACAAGCTCGGTTTTATCAATCTGATTAGCGACATAATCATCTACGTAAAATTGAAATCCTTTACGCACCGGTACTGCACTATTACCGACCGTCACGCTATCTACTATATTTCGATCATCAACCGCAAAAAATACTTTTGTGCGGTTATTGGTATCATTGTTATCGTAAATTTTAATATCCAACGTATTCACTCCTTACAGCACATCTGTTTGTATAACACTTTTCATTCGAAAGATGATTTCTTCTTCTGGTGATGGCGTCCAAGCTGCTACCCAACCTATTTTAAAAGTGACATCTCGTTTTTTAAAAGTAGGCTTACCTAAGTCAATAACACATTTTTGTATGCCAGATGTACCTTTTTCGATCAATTGAAAATAAATGCGGTCTTCTTTCTTATCGCTAGATCCGTTTACCACATGTAGGGAATGTTTACCGCTGTCGGCATGTGGCCAATAATGAAATATCAAATATCTGGCACAGTGCACAAATTCGTAACGCTGAAACGCAACAGCATTTAAACCATCTCTTACATCTAAATACCCTGTCTCTTTTCGCTTGCTGCCGTCAGCGCTGTACTTAAGGCACACATACCACGACCTAGCCCTAAACTTATACCCGTATAGTCCCCCTGGAATAAACACAGGACCAACCTCTGCTCCCGGTACTTCATTTTTTGTTGTTGTCATATAGTAAGGGTCATCAGCACTAACTGCATAGGCGTTATGCATAAGTCCATTTTGCATCGTAATAGCACCGTCTGGTCGTACAATTCTAACGCCTTTATCGTCTATAATGACGTTACCATCACCAAGTACACCTCGTTTAGCGTGTATCTCACCGCTTAAATACGCATTAACAAAACGCGAGTTACCTTTTAAATCAAGCCATGATACTGGATTACCTTTACTATCATATTGCACTAAACCATTTGTGCCGTCCCACTGTATACGTGCACCATTAGCAGCAGTACGTATAGGTACAGACCCAACATCAATAATCCCTTTTTTAATGTTGCTTGCGTTTTCCGCAAATGCTTCCGCCTGCCTACGTGCTTCTTCAGCTTTTTCTTTTGACACCTTATCAGCGTGATCTTTAGCGTTAGTTTCGGCTTCACTTGATACATCATTAGCGTGCTGTTTCGCTTCTTCTAAATTGCGTCTAGCTTGGTCGATACGAGCCTGTTCTTCTGCCGTTACCTTACCATCAGCGTGTGCCTTAGCTTCTTCTTCGGCTAAATCTGCTTTCAGTTGAGCGACATATTCTGCGTAGGCTCGTTCGTCCTCGGGTGCTGGTGACCAGTCGGTTTCTACGTTGCCTTTTTCGAGTTTTACTTTCTTGCCTTCTACACTAGCGTCTTCTAAAAACCCGTACCTAAAAGACACTCTCATATAAGCTATACTTTGTTTATTAGGTACAGTTATTTTATCAGTTGGTCTAGTTTGACCACCTACAGGCACTAATTCGCCATCACGATAAGTGCCTATATAGACCTTATCCTTATCGTAAAACATAATTTGACTTATAGTATAGTTACAAATAATGTTTTCGTTGGCTAAAACCTCTATAAACCCACTAACCAAACTATCTGTTTCGGTCGCCACTTCTCCGTCTGCCCATTTAAACACACTATTCACTAGAGCGTCTTTTATTACAAATAAATTCCTGCCGCCAACCTGCACATTATCATATAAAGGACTCCAATTATAATCAGATGGGTTAGTGCTTTCGGTTTGCGTGGTCTTGTTGTAGGCAAGTCCTAAGTATCGCTTACCATCCGGTTTATCAGCCATGCCATTACCATTTTCATCATCCGCATATTTTACCCAAGTGTAATTAGGATTTCCATCTTCTCCCGGCGGTCCCGGCACACCTTGATCTCCCCTATACTTTGACCATTCATAATCATCGGGATTGGTGCTTTTAATAGGTGATTCTTTGTTATAAGCCATACCTATATAAGCTTTGCCATTTGGATAATCAGACATGCCGTTTCCTTGTTCATCGTCTGCGTATTTATGCCATGTATAAAGAGTTTGTCCGTTTTTCCCCGGTGGTCCGGGTATTCCGGGCTCTCCATCCACACCGTCAAATACGTTAGTTAACGTCACATATCCCAATACAGCAACATCTTGAAATACAACCTCACATGCATACATGGCTTTTTCGCCGATGTCGGTTGCTTGTACGGTAATCGTTTTATTACTCGCTGACCAGTCGTTTATAAGATTACCGTGCTTATCATACTTAGTCCACGTATAGTTATATGTTTCTCCGTTTTTATCTGTCTCATTTCCTTGGTTATAGACAACGGCAGTTAACTCCGTACTACCTATACCGTTTTTAAATACGGTACCTGCGCTAGATACTACATTTACGCTTAACATGCGTGCGATACTACGTCTTATTTCGTCTTGTAGTGATTTCCATACTGCTTGTACTTCTTCTTCTGTGTACTCGGTAAAATCACCTAGCTTGACGTTCTTTTTACCACGTTCTTTCATACTTCCGCTAACTTCAAAAACCCTCGCTTCTACGTACAAAGGGGGGTTAAATTGCGTGTCTTTTATTTTCAATGTATCACCGAAACGTATTTTTTCGTTTTCCATGCCAGGCACGTGTTCAAGGTCGGCTATTTCCGTTTCGTACTCAATAATTTCATTTATACGTTTTTCTAATTCGTTTTCGGTCAACGTGTACAATCGCTTATCGGTCATATCTTGGTCATCTGACTGTGGCTCATAGGTACCGATTATATGGCGTAACTCACCAGTGACAGGGTCACGTCTGCCCCATCGTTGGAGTGCGTCAAAGTTTTCAACTAATACCTCTTTGCGTCTCCCATCTTTTTCTGGACCGAGACCAATAAGCGCTGTATAAATATTGTCAGTATCCTCTATACGTTTGATACTACGCAAATCCTTACCAAACTCGATTTCACGTCCCCGCCATTGTCCAATTTGTTGGACTAAGTCAACGTAACGACCAGTTATTTTATTACCTTTTGTTTCGATTCTAAAATCAAGTTCAAGGTCAAATTCAGTCGCAATACGTTTAAGCATAGAGTAAGGGTCGGTATGTTTTTCGACGTGAATTGTTCGAGAACCTTTACCTTCAACAAGCCCAACACTCCATTCCGTATTTCTCAGCATTGTAGCTGCCGCGGTACTTGCCGATTGGCTTTTTAACGTTTGTGGTTTAATTACTTGAGCTTTACGTAAGTCATTGTAACTGGCTTTAGTAAAGACCTCTATATAAAGAGAATCTTTATGTGTTTTACCTGCATGCCATATCGTTAATTCTCTATATCCACCATCACCATCCTCATTAGGAATAATTACTTTATTACGTCCAGTTAAATACTCGGAGTATTCGCGATCAGCAAACGTTGTAAAATCAAACGTTTCCGCGGTCGTCTCTAATGAGCGATGGTAATTGTCATCCCAAAATTCATTGGGAGGAATGATGCCAACTATCTCATCTGATTGCTTATCTATAATGTGTATCACTTTATCACCTACCTATATCTATTACGCCATTTAGCTGTTGCTTTAAAACTGTTAGATGGATGTACTACTAGTTGGTTATCGCCTTTGTGTAAATTAAAAAAAGAACCTCCGAAATCTTTTAGGTTCTTCGAGTCTTCTCCGTTAATTAGTAGCTCTTTATTAAAATTATCTAATGTTATCAGATCACCTGGGCGTGCAATATATGGCGTTTGATCGACCGTTTCTTGCGCTAGTTTAAACACTTTTATATGCAAGATTTTAGGTGCGTAAGCTCTAGCCGAATCTGCCCATTTACCGATGTGTATTTGTACATATCGTAATTTACCCATGTACTCATTGTTGTTATCGGTAAATAACTTTTTCAAACTAAAAACGTGCTTTGTATTATTGGCCACTCGTGTTACATAAAATTCGAATTGGTTACCAATCCTACGCAAACGTAACATGCCGAAGAAAAAAGGCCATCCATAACTATAATTTTGTGAGCTTATTAAATAATTTTGTTGCCTGCCTTCATATCCTCCGATACGCCCCTCAGCAATTTTATTGTTTATACCTAAACTTTTATCTAGTAGAGCCATTTTTCCAAGTACGTTCATGTTTTCATCATAAGCATAAAATTCAATTCGATAAGTTTGATCTGGCTTACCAGTTTCTCCTTCAACCATCATTTCAATTTCAAAGTCTTGTGATGGGGATATTTCTTTAATCAGCGCCGGACCGTGCCAATTATTTGTATCCGGTCCGTAACTTGGCACAGTAATACCATCATTATCTGTGCTTAGTCTACCAGCTACTACGCCACCATCTACTTTAGTAGGGGTATTGCTCCATGTATCTAATGTTTCCCCTCGTTCTTCGATAAGTAATTTCCTAGTATCTACTGTTTCCATATCAGCTTCTAAAGGGGTTCCAATCAATTGATATTCTTCAAATTGATTCTGCACCATAGCAAAGGTAACGGGTTTTAATACCTCCAACTCGAAAATCGGTGATGCTGGTGCTGTACCATTGTACGGTAATGTAAGCATGTCAGATGTAAAGGATTCGGTTTGTTCTTTGCCGTATTTAAATGGATCGGAACAAAGAAAGGTTATCGTTCCTATTAAATTATTAGTCTCTTCTTCTGGTGTTTCGTTTGTTAATAATGTCGCATAAAATAGAGCATCTTCGTCGGTGAAAGACAAGACTTTCTTAGATCCTCCTAAATAAGATAAAAGCCTGTCGTACCTTCTTCTAAACCCTTCGTTTGTTTTGTCCTCTATCTTATATTTAATGGTTATTTCCCTTTCACTAACGGTAGGGTCTGTTTGTTCTAATAACCCATCCATTCCTGGGACTTCGGTTGTTTGTACTCTTTGTGTTAAATTACTTCTCCCTGTGACAGTGAGAGTGATAAAACTGCCATTATCATCCGTGAGTAATTGATCTAAATTATTACCGTTAAATACCGTTTGCAGTGATAAGGAAGTGCTTCCTGTACCACTTCCTGCTATAGTATCTACAAATCCGTACATAAAAGCACCTCCTATTGAAATGATCTCCTTACTCTTGTTTTTCTGTCTTGAACTTGCGTTATATCCTCAACAAATGTGTTAAATTCTTGACCGCCTATAGCTACGTTTATATAGGCTGGTTGTTTCGATACGGTCAATTCGTTGGTGTAGTCGTATCGCAATGAGTTGTGCGACCTCCTGTTAACTCTATCAACTTGTGACGCTATATTACTAGGTTGTATTTCTTTGTTCATCGCTTCGGTCAATCCTGCCATAGACCTAACCGCAACACCCCTGCCACGATCAATAGATTTGGCTATAGATTGCGGTATTTGTATTTTCATGATGTCACGCAAGGCTCCCTCTTTTGCAGGAGAAAATGGAAGAAAGTCGCGTATTTTACTTGTTACCTTGCCTATAGCATCTTTTACTTTACCGATCGAATCTGTTATACCTTTAGCAATAGACTTAACAATATTTTTACCAGCGTCTAAAAACTTATCTTTTATGTTGGTCACGACGTTTAAAGCTTTATCCATACCGGATTTAACTGCATTTTTAACGGCGTTAAAAGCTTTGCTTGTAACCCCCTTGAGTGAGTTAAAAACATTAGATACTTTTGATTTTATGCTATTAACAACCCTAGCTATTACGCCTTTAATGCTATTCCAGATGCTCGAAATAATAGACTTTATGGCATTCATCACACTTGAAATTTTGCTTTTAATCCCATTCCAAATGCTTGAAATGACAGACTTAACAGCGTTCATAATAGATGAAATTTTACTTTTAATAAAGTTGAACCCGGTTGATACAACGTCTTTCGCTTTAGTTACTCCGCCTTTAAAAAATCCAGACACCTTACTCCAAAGATTCTTGACAATGCCTGTTAAGCTTTTGAATAAGGTTTTCCCTAGCTTTAAAATCTTGCCTACGAACCAAAGTTGGACAAAATTCCAAACCAATTTTACAGCACCGGACACAATACGTTTTACAGCTTCCCACATTTCTGACCAATTACCGGTAAACAAAGCGCTAAAAAACTGGATTATACCTAAAATTACATCAATAGCACCTTGTATAACTCCTTTAATAGCATTCCACGTTGAAACTATTAATGATTTTATTACTGGCCACAAAGTTTGCATAATAGTCCAAATCACAGTCATAACGGTTGTTATCACAGTTTTTATAACATTCCAAACGTTCATAGCTGCTTGCAAAATCATTTGTCCATGTTCATTCCAAAAGGTTGTTAAGGTAGACCAAATTTGCATAACGAAAGCAACCACAGTCTGCACAACTGTGGTAATAACTGTTTTAATTTGGTTCCAAACCAACATAACTATTTCTCTGAATTTTTGGTTTTCTTGATACAACTTAATAAAAACAGGTATTAATATAGTGGTTATTATGGCAACTAAAGCTGTAATTGGATTGCTAATAAATGCAAACACTCGCATAACACCCAGCAAAACATTTCTTAAAACCGTTGTTTGCGCTATTAGTGGGGCGAATCTTGCGATCAGTGTCCCTAAACTACCAACAAACATACCAGCGAAAGTGATTACAGTACCAAGAACTATTGCTAATGGTCCAATGATAGCAACTAAGCCAGCTATTACAACAGCAGCCATTTTAACTTGTGGAGATAAGTTATTTAACCAAGTGATAAAATTTTGCAACATTTCAGCACCTTGCATTAAGGCAGGTCGCATCACTTCATATATACTAATTGCAAAGCCTTCAATACCAGATTTTATTTCTCTCCATTTCCCCCCTAATGTACCTTCCATTATGCCTGCCATTTTTTCGGCAGACCCACTAGAATTATTTATAGCGTCAGATAATTTGTTGTAATCTTTCTCTGATGCGTTTATCACAGCTAGTGCACCGGACATGGCTTCTTTACCAAAAATAGTAGCTGCATAAGAAGCTTTTTGATCATCTGTTAGGCCGCTAAACGAGGTTCTGAGGTCTCCCATTATTTCATCAAGCGTCTTCATACTGCCATCACTGTTTTTAATAGATATACCCAGTTCATCCATGGCGGTTTTCATAGCTTTGGTTGGTGATGCCAAGTTGGTGAACATTGACCTTAATGCCGTTCCTGCTTTTTCTCCTTTGATACCAGCATTAGACATTAAACCAATAGCTGTCGCAGTATCTTCAACACTATATCCCAATGCACCGGCAACTGGAGCAGCATATTGCATAGCCATGCCCAATCCAGCAACGTTTGTGTTAGCGTTTGAAGAAGTTGCTGCTAAAACGTCAGCAAATCTGCTACTATCTTTGGCTTCTAATCCAAATGCGGTTAAAGAGTCGGTTACAATATCACTCACAGACGCCAAATCTTCGCCAGATGCCGCCGCTAAACTCATGACTCCTTCGATTCCGTTAAGCATGTCTTCTGTTGACCAACCAGCCAACGCCATATAGTTTAATGCTTCTGCCGATTGACTCGCGCTAAATTTAGTTGTAGCCCCCATTTCTTTTGCTTTATCTCTTAATTGCTCTAATTGATCGCCAGTGGCACCAGAAATAGCTTGCACTCTAGCCATAGAATCATCAAAACTAACTCCCGTTGCTATTGCCGCTCCTCCCGCGGCTAGTAAGGGGGCGGTTAGATACATAGATGCGCTTCGCCCAGCTGATTTCATGCTATTTCCTACGCCTTTCATTTTGTTTCCAGCATTTTGCAGGGCGGTTCCCGCTGTTCTTATCGGCGTGGTGTCTATGCTACTAATATTTTTCTTGAAATTTTTCAATCCAGAAATAGCATCATTAAAACCTTTATTAAACCCTGTCGTATTAGCTTTAAGAAAAGCCTCAACGGAATAACTCTCAGTCATTTTCTACCCCCTTCCTATTAGCAACAGAAGCGATGCGAGCCATATTTCTCGCTTTTTTAGATATGGATTGTTTTGGTTTTGTTTCTTCCGCAATACGTTTTTCGTAATCAAAGAAATCTTTAAAACTCTTGAATACAGGAACTTGTTTTTTACCTTGCTCTTTCGTTGATGTAACTTGATGGTTTAACCATGCTTGTAAATGCATGTCGTGTTCTTTATCAATTCTTTTTAGGCGATATGCTTTCATTCTCAATAAGTATTCAGGGAATTCCATAACCTTTATTTCTTGTAAGGTTTCAATCCCTAAATACCTAAAACAATTTAACTTTATATCTTCATATGTCGCGTTAGAAGATTTCTTTGTTAAGCCTGTTGATTCGCTTTGAACTGTTTTATTTTCGGCTTCAATAAAGGTGCTTCTTCTAACGCTTTCTGAAAAGCTTCAAATAATGGTCCTAACTCGTCCTTATTCGCTTTCTCGGTAATGAACACTTCAATATCATGATTGCTAGGTTTGGAATTTAAGTAAGAAGCTCCCGCTTTAATTGCATTGTAAAGCGCTCTAGGATTTTTCATACTTAAATACATAACTAGCGATTCAACACCCATACCGAATTGCATACCTTCAATTTCCTGCGTATAAATATTATCTAATGTATTAATAAAGTCCATGCCGAATCGCAATTCGTATTCTTTTCCGCCAATAGTTAGATTCATGTTTATTCCTCCTAAAAATAAAATAGAGCAGGCATTTCCTGCTCCGTCTATTATAAAAAGCCCTGTCGTAACGCTAAATTAACTCCAATACAACGAAACGCTATTATCTGTTACAGTATCAGCGTTTACGTTTACGGGCTTGTTAGGGTGTTACTGCTGTTGTGTCTTTAAATGCATATTGCACAGCTTGTTGCTGTTCTTCTGTTAATGTAGCCATCCCAAACTGTGGTTCCATTTCAACGATGAAGTTAGATGACACAGCAGATTCATCCTCCGCCGATGCAGTCGGCTCCCAACTATCTAAATAGCCTTGACAATATACAGCAGGGTATTTACCTTCTTGATCTTTTAGTTCCTCATCTACCGTTACTTCCCACAATTCAAGTTTTTCACCTTTGAGCACAGATGTTTGCAACATATCGCTAACAGGGTCATCTTTCGCTTGAATAGCATCGATGGATACCTCTGTTTCTAATTCTCCAACCTTCACAACAGCACCATCTTTAGTAATTATTTTATCTAATTCTCTCGAATAAGAAAACGTATGTTCAGTTTGAAATACTAATTTTGCGGCTTCTTTTGATTGGTCTTTCAACAAGCGAAACATCAATATCTTATTCTTTCCTTGTTGCATTTCCGCCATGCTATTACCTCCTAATGAAATTGAAATTCTATTTCTATGATTCCTCGCCAATACCTTTCCGTGCCTGTTTTTTCTTGAACGGATCTATCAGAAATGTTTTTGACTGTTACATAAAAGTTTTCAGTGTGCTTCATTTTTCTGAAAGCAGTCTTTAGGTTGTTTACCATTGTTGTTAATTCTCGCCTTTTACGATAATTGTGGTAAACGTTAACTGTTTGTTGTACATTGCCATAAAGCAAATCCTTTGTTCGTAAGTCTTGGCTGAATTGCTCGCCTATATGGACAAAAGGTAATCCATAATCATCGGCAGGCAAATAATCTACCGTTTTATATCCAAGCGAAAGAGACCGTTTAAATACTTCATCAAATAACTGTTGTTGTGGTGATTTTCTTTCTTCCAAACAATCACCTCACTAATCTATCTAAATCTTTTTTAAATTGTTCTATTTGTTCGTAGTATGCAGGTCTTAAATGAGGTTGTGCATCCATAAATCTAGTTCCCCACTCAACGTAAGGGGCGTATTCCGCCGTTGAAGCCACTCGACCAGTCAAGCCGCGTACATCTATCTGTATTTTGCGTTTTAAGTTACCACTTTTGACAGGCGCATAGTTTTGGGCTTTGCTTTGCATTTCGGACGCATTGATTTGTATTGCTTTTTGTACGTCTTTAGCTTCTGCCCTCTCTTTTAAACCTCTTTCAAGTGCATCTATGCCTTTTAATTTAATCATTGAGATACACCTTCCAAATAAAAAACGCCTTTCCTATAATCGGATTGGCGTTGCGGTTTATATTTGGTTTTTCTGCCGTCATTAATATAAGCGTAATCTACTTTTCCGACATAAGGGCGTTGCAACCTAGCAACAACAATCTTTTTATCAATCTCTCCAAACAATTCATTTGTTCGCTCTATGCCTAAAGTTGACGCATTGCATGGTTTGGTAGTTTCGATTACTTCTCCGTCCACGTACTCTCCTTTTATAGGGTCATAGTACGAATTGGTTTGATTAACAAGAGTTATGCGATCGTTAAATCTCATATAAACAGCACCTTTCCCCTACCAGGTTTTTCTGGTGGTTCTTTATGCGCTGCAATTATGCTTTCGTAAGGTGTAAATTCCTCTTTTAAATCATAAAAACTTATTGAGTGACCTTCAATAGATTCTGATTTCATTCCCTCGCTACCAATACGGTTATATCGGCGTATAGTAATTTCCTCAACGATAAAATTAAGCGACGATGGTATTTCATCTTTGCCTAATAAGGCTTTTAAATGACTGCTTACGTTATTAATAAGGACATCAAGGACAGGGTCTTGCAAGTTGTCCTTAATGTCCAGTACTGTTTTTACATTCGCTTTAACATCAACCATTTTAAGCACCTTCCTCTGGTGTCGGTTCCGTTACATTAACAGTTGCCGTTGCTTGCACATCATTTTCGGTTGACTTAACCGCCACCGTAGCAGTTCCTGCGGCGATAGCAGTCACCTTGCCGTTATTGTCTACAGTAGCGACGTTATCTTTATCAACTGCCCACGCAACGGTTTGCTTTGCTGTGTCTGGCAATACGGTGGCTGTTAACACACGTTCTGCACCAACTTCAAGGTTGTTTGTTTTTGGGCTAACTTCAATAGATTGCGGTTCACTGTAATTCGTTTTGACAGTTACGGGATCAGATAACTCACTCTCGCCTGCTGAATTTTCAGCACTAACTTGGTACTGGTATTGCGTGTTAGGGGTTAAGCTATCATCTGTATAAATTTTGTCAGTCAATCCACTAGCTATTTTACTACCATCACGATAAACATTATAAGTTACCATGTTATCCTCCTTTCAAAAAGCCCTGTCTATGGTTATTCCCAAAAAAGGCTTGCTGTTGTATCCGTCTTGGAATTAACCGATAGATTTACGGGCCTATTAGGGAGTAGTTGCAGGTTGAATTTTAGCAAAAGCATCATCTTTAAGAACCATGAAACCAACGTCCATACTCGCACGAATAGCAATCAATTCACGTTCAAACAAATTGATAGGGTCGCCATTTTCATCAACAATAGAAGATAGTTGGGCATCTTCTGAAATAGAATAATTAAGATTGTAAGGGATGCCGTAACGTACATAGTTAAAGTTTCCTGCAAACAACTCACCTTTTTTCATTTCATTTGATTCAAGGTCTACAACTGGTGAGCCATCTAACGTGTTATTTGTGCGGTCGTATAAACGTTGCGGGTCTGTAATTGTTCCATCTTCTTGCTTGTAGCCATCAACAATATTACGTAGCAATGATCTGTTTTGCTTTTTAGATACAAACGCGTTTATGTCAAAGCCTGCATCGTTAACAAAATCTGTTAGAGTAAAAAAGTTTTCGCTGTTTATTTCGCCCTCTGCTAATTGCCCTTCTGTTGTAATAGACTGTGCTAATGATTGCGGGAATGGATTGTCCACACCTAAAATCGTAGCTTCATCAAATTTCTTATAAAAAGCTTCTGCAATCAAAGGGCGAACCTCATTAAAAAATCCCGATAGAGTATATTGTAAAAACTCACGGGATACTGGTACGATAACACCTAACTTTTTAGCAACCATTTTAGCAGTAAGCCATTGTGGTTTTGATGTGCGGATCACTTCACCTTCACCTACCCAATAAGCGCCTACGCCCTCAGCTAGGTATTGGAATTCTTTTTCTTGCTTAGTCATTTCCTCATACTGCGCTAAACGCATCATAACTGAGTTAGACATAACATCTCTAAGCATTAAAGTTCCTTGTTCTTGTGGAATTTTACCTGTTTTTGCATCTTGTAGCATTACGTGATCTGGGTTAAAAGTTGGCATGTTAATATTCCTCCTAAATAATTCTATTTTCTTTTGCTAATTCAGCAATGTTTTTAATGTTTTTATTACTTGTTCCTGCTCCGCTGTTAGGTGAGTCTTGGCGCAATTCTTCTTTAACAGCTTTATTTACAGCTGTGTCAAACGCCTTTTTAAATGAGTTGATGTTTTCTAGTGTTTTTTCAGCATCTTCCGCAAGTAAAAAGTCAGCAAATTCAGTCGGTAGTTCTTTATTGCTCAAGTCCGTAATTGCTTCCGCCTTTAACTCCTTGCGTTTTAGTTCGTTCTCGCGATCTTGTAATTCTTTTTCGCGCTTGGTCATGCGTTCTTCTTCTTGCTCTTTTTCAGATAGCTTAGACAAGCGTTTTTCTTCTTCTAAAGCCTTCTCGATAGCTTCCTGTGTTTTTGTTTCCCACTCTTGTTCTTTCTTTTGTAAAGCACTTTGCAGTTTTCTATCTGATTCAGATTCGATTTTCTTTCGCAATTCTTCTTCCGTTAGTTCTACGTTGGTTTTTTCTTCATTTTTTGTAGCGTCAGTTTCCTCGGTGTTCTCTTTCGTTCCTTCTGGATCAGCGAAAGTCTGCAAATTCATTTTTAATAGTTTTATAGGTTTTTTCATTTTCGTTTTTCCTCCTATCCCACATACGCATTATTCGCTTAATATTTCAATGTATTAAAAAAGCCCCACACACGCTATATAAGCCCGTGTACGACCGTTTAATGCATTTACTCTATTAAGTTGCAAACACCCATGTACGATTGATTTTTGCATAATAAATAGACCTTTTAATGTCATATCTAGGACATCCCAAAAACAAGTGACCGCTAAACTTCAATGCATTTATTCTCCCATTTCTTGTAAGCATCAAAATATATTTCTTGCTTATCTCCGTTATGGGTCAATTCGTAATACATACCGTCAAATAAAACAGTACTTAACAATGCTTTGTTGTTCTGTAAGGTTTTGCAATTCCACACTACAAAAACATCTTGAGTGGTGATCTGTTTGTTGTCACTTTTATCTAAATGTTCATTGGTGTAGTTAACTACTAATTCTTTGCATATATCAATAAATTTTTGGCTGTCCATGTCATTTCTCCTTTATCGCATAATAAATAGCCCTGTTTATAACGTCTATTGGCTAAAGACGAGTTTTATTTAATCATAGACCCCTTCTTACTAAATCAGCTTCAAATTCTTCCCTCGATACATATGCAGCAATAGACGATCTGCAAAACGGATGCATGGGAGGTGCGTTTTCCCCCGGTTGCATATCCTTTACGTTAAATATTTTACCGTCTAATCCCCTGCACTTTTTAGTGGTGCGGTCGTCTATTTTAGCTACATATTCGTATTGATCGTATCCGCCTTGTTTAAAGCTGTCTTTCTGTACAGATGTATCAACTCTAGCTAATTCAGTGACCAATAATCTTTCGGCGTTAAATCGGCTTACATCAAACCTTTTTCTTAAATCTTTCGCTAAAACAGTAGGGTGTTTCCCTTGTCTAACGCCTTTATTGAGTAGTATGTCTAATTCTTCCCTTAGCGCTTCTTGATCTCCCCACAACCTTTCAGACCATGTAGAGCTCAAAAAAGATTCATTGACTATTACCTTCGCTTTCTTTTCATTGTACATGAGCGATTTGCCTAATATGCCAGCTTGTCTTTCATACTCTTTTAGAACGTTCTTTATCATTTCTTCTTCTATGATTCGTTGGTTTTGACTAGTCATTCCAATTAATTCAAGTCTTACATAAGCTTTCAGTAATTGCAGACGATTAATTTTCATGGTGACGTTATACAAACGCATTTCTTCGTTAGCTTTTGGAGTAAAGTTCTTTTCTTTCACATACCTTTTAGCTTTCTTTGCGTATTCGTCAATATCAAGCTTGTTAACACGTTTTCTAGCTATATCCATACTTATACCTTCACGATCTGCATAACGACCGTAAAAAGCTTCTATTTCCTTTTGTATTTCCTGCATAGCTTCTTCGTGTTTTTCGGCTAATCGCTTTGCTATACGAGCGTCATTCATTTGATTTTCTCGTATGTGTTTTTCTTCTCTTTTACGCCAGTAATTATTCATTTTCTATCACTTCTTGTGACTGTTCGGCGTTGCTGAATTGTTCAGCGCCGAAATTTCCATAAGCGGACGCGTTCTGTTGTGGTGATTCCTTTTCTATTCTTTCTAATTCTTCTTGCGGGCTGTCCACAAATGACAACAAACTCAACATTGTTTCGTCAGATAACTGACCACCTAAAGCATTGAAAATATCCACCTCATCTTTAATAGACTTAGGTAAGTTAGGTGTAAACGTTATTGTTAAGTCGTTTGCGTCAAAATCACCATCACGCAACGTTTTAGATATATTGCTAATCAACCTATACCTTTGGCGCATAGAGCGTTTAAAAAAGCGCTCTTTTGTTGCTCTCACTTGCTCTAATCCAAATAACTTATATTTCATCGCTTCGCCAGATTGGACGCCTGCGAAGCTCTCGTCGTTTAGATTAGGTGTGTTTGTGTATTTGTGTATATCGTTTTGTATGCGGTCTTTATATTTTTCAACGCCTGCTACATCGTATTTTTTATAGATATAGTCCGCATCTGCGTTGCTCGAACCGCCCTCTACCCCGTTTTCGGTTTTTAGAAAAAGTATATTAGCGTCACGCATTGACTTGGCTCTATCTACGTCTATATCTAGATTACCTGTTATTTTTAACATAGCATCATTTAAATCAGTCATATAGTTAGCTGTGTCAGATTGTGCTGAATCATACAAATCTATTAGTGTTAAGACTGGTTCAAAATCCCCTTGTCTGAAACGGTTATTTGCATACTCAATAATAGTTATTCCTTCAAAACCATGCGGCTTTTGGTCAGTTATCTCTAACTTTCCGTTAACTTCTTCTATCTCTATAACGTTATTTTCCGTGTGCAAATTGATCTTTAAATTACCGTTGTCATCACGAAAATAATAAACGCCAGCAATTGGGTTTTGTTCGACCGTTTCGTCGTAAATCACAAATGTATGCTTAGGATCAACTAAAACAAATCTAGTAACGTCTTGTTTGCTCCTAAACAGCAACTCATACGCTCTACCGTAAATAGATAAATCTAACGTTAATTCGCTATTATGCGCATCCGCATCATTATCACGATTTATTTCAGTGATTAATTCCCCTGCGCTTTCTTCTGGAGCTTCCACCTTGATAGGCACACCAACCATATATCCTTGTATAAATTGACTTGTATCTCTAGCAAAAGCATGTGCTGCCTTGTGATTAGATAAATGTTCTTCTTTTCTAGTACGATTAAGCACTTTTTCGTTTTTGCCAAGGTAATAGTTTTCTAACGTCTTTAATCTAGGCACTTGTGAACCCTCGTGCGTTGCTATTAATTCTTGCAAGTCACTAAGGTTTTCTAACAGCTTTTCAAGATTTTCATATGTTAAGTGTTTGTTTGCATTATCAGGAAACCTTGTTGTAGTTGTTGTTCTGTTTGTGTCTGTTTCAAATCCGTTCATCCTGCTCCTCCTTTACAATCCAAGGTGTTTAATTGCTTCTATGGTTTTGTTAACGTCTTTTCTTTTACCTAAATGATACTTCTCTACGCTATAGCGCAACGCATCTATAATGTGGTTATTTTCATCTATCGGTTCATTTAACCACTTACCGTTTTTATCTTGTTTCCATGTGTAAGTGTTAAATTCTTCTATCGTATTTTTAAGCGACGGATGAATATATATATTAAAACCTTGCAGGAATTGGATACCATGCAAGATGGAATCTTTTCCTTTTCTCGATCCATGCAACCTTTTGACACCTTTTGTCCTCAACTCCGATATAAGCCTAGGTTCTGCGCTATCTCCTGTTAATTGGGCATTTAATAAGCTTTTATCTCGCAACATATTGAAAATGTCGTCTGTTTTCATGGCTGTTTCATAATGTTCTTGGTATAGCCATAAGTTTTTATTATCTAAATCAACAACGCTACTAATTAACGTGGTTGGATCGTGAGTAAATCCAAAGTCCATACCGTGAGTTGTTTCTTTGATTTCTTTAACTTTTTCGATTACGTCAAAATCTTTTACCTTGTAATTTTCAAATACTAAACCTTCTGAAACTCCCCAATCACCATCACAAACAATCCTCGCTCGTTTAGGATTAGTCCTATATAAATCTTCCATACGCTTTCGGTCTGTTTCGTCCAGCCATTCATTTACTCTAAAAGTTGTGGTTGTAGAAAATGTATTATTTCGCTTTGTTTTTTCGTCGAAAAACTCTCTTTTGAGGAAATGACCTTCATGCCATGGGTTAAATGTAATTGTTATTTGTTTGAAAAAGTCCGGACTGTCATAACTACCACGAATAGACTCGATAACTGTGTCCATAGCATTGACATCTTCTAATTCGTAAGCTTCTTCAAACCAAACCCACGAGAGGATGCCAACATCTACTGTTATTGATGTGATTTTTAGAGGGTTATCTAAACCTCTAAATAAAATCTTTTGACCTGTTGGCATATACGTTATTTCTGGTAACGATTCGTTAAATTTAAAAAGGCCGCCAACCCCTAAACGATTGATAGCCCATTTCATATCTGTATATGTTGATTGTTTATTTGTATAAGAATAACGCCTTACCACAAGGATATTAGCCCATTTGTATTTCATTATCCTGTACACTAAATTAAGTGCGGTAGTTTTTGATTTTTTACTACCGCGTGAACCTTTGACAACTCGATAAAAGTCTTTGTTGTGCCAAAATTCGTTGTATCCACCGCCAATAATTTGAGAAACGGACAAGTTAGTCATTTTCTGGCACATCCTCAATAAACACTGGTGTTATATCTTCAATTTGCTGTTTTTCCGTCCAAAGAGCATAACGCTTCCCAAGTAATTCAGCGGCTTTCGTTTTGGCTTCTATGCTCGGCGATATCATTTTAACCTCTTGTTCACCACCGCCCGTCCCCACTAATTCTGTTCCTTTTGCTTTACCTCGTAATACGGCAGTTAGATATTCTAACACTTCTTGCTGATCGGCGATGGCTTGGCTTTTTAATTCCTCTAGCCTTTCGTCGATGTATTTTCTAATTGTAGTATTTTGTAGTAGCTTGTTAGCGTTTGTGTTAGCGTATTTCTTACTGTAACCAGCTTTAACAGCCGATTCTGTGGCATTGCCCGTAATTATATATTCATCAGCAAACTTTTGTTGTCTTGGCGTCATCTTCTTCCTCATCACATATTCACCTACCTCCAATGTAATAAATTTATGTATATAAAAAAGACACCCAGTAATCGAGTGTCTTTATCTTTTATTCTAATGGTAATCCCATAGTATTTGCGTACTCTTCGACTTCGGGCGATGTCATTTCAACTTCGGATACTTTTAAAACTAATTCCGCCATAGGTATATTATCATCAGCCTTGAATTCCTTAGGTTTTGCCGTAAACATCGCTATCTTCGCGCCATCTTGTATTATGTTAATTCCTACTGTGTCAGCTTCCTTGACGATATCTTGTGCAAGAAAATCATATGTTTCATTTAAAATGTTTTGGAAAGCCATACCTGGTGCTAACTCTGCATTGACATCAATCATAATTGTAATATGTTTATTAGCCTCTAAAGCATCGGTAACATCTACGTTCTCAGCATTATACATGGATGTATCGATTTCATTTTCTTCCTCTTGTGGCTCTTCCTTCTGTTCGGGTTCTTCAACTTCCTCTTTTTCTGCAGGTTCTTCCTTAGCTTTTTCTTCTTGTGCAGGTTCGTCGTTAGCCTTAGATTCTTTTTCCTCATCGTCTCCCGAACAAGCAACTAAAGCGAAGGTTAACAAACCAATTAATAACAATAGTAATGTTCTTTTCATTCTCTTTCCCCTCCATCAATATGTATAGCTTTATTATGATAGAGTTGGAAAAGTTATGCAATATAAAAACTGGTAAATGAGCATAGAAAAAGCACCCAATGCATAACATTGAGCGCTTTACTGTATTATCACCTTATAAAGTATATGTGGTATCTATCCCACAATAGCATAATAACATGTTTTTTTATGCCAAAACGGACATAAAACGGACATTTACCTCCATCCCAACACATCCAAAGTAGCTTGTATAATTTCGTTCCTCTGTCTTCTCGCATGTCTCTCGCTGATGCTTAATCTCATAGCTATACCTTCCCATGTTAATTTATTGTTCTTGTTCCAATATCTCAATCTGGCTAATTCTTTGTAATTATCTGGCAAGGCATTATACACCTGTTCAATAGCTTTTGTTACTTCCGATAAATGTTCCAGCCTTTTATGTGTAGCTAACCTTGTAGCCATTCTTTGAGTTGGATCCCCCGGCATTCTAACGGAGTTAGCACCTTTAACAATTGTTGGATCTTCTGGATCATCATCAAAAGGGTTCATGATTGATTCCCTCAGCCTCGCAATCTCTTTTAAGGTGTTATGATAATTAAACCATTCTGCCTCAGCGTGTTTAAAAGTAGTTTTCTTTGGTTTTGCTACCTTTGTCATATAGTCATAACTCCTTTACTCATCCTCAACGTATTCTTTTACATACAGCGACACTAAAAACACTAAACATGTCACCATGCCCACATAGCTAGCGCTCAAAGGCAAATATTGCGCTACTAACTCTATTGCATATAAAGCACCTATAAACGCTATGAGTGAGCTTGTAAATATCTTTAAAAAGGTCATGCTATTTCCTCCAATATGACCTCAATCCTCGGATTATATTTATCCACCTCAAAGCTATGATTTAAATCTCCTATCTGCGCCCATCCGTCATTTTTTAATACTCCAGCTTTGACTAAGCCGTCTATGATAAATTTTTGACCAGTCATGATGTTGTCTTTGTCCTTACGCTTGTTTTTGCAGTACCATATAAAATTTAAGTTTGCTTTATCTATAAATGGTAAATTGCGAGCGTAAAGCATGGTTAAGTCTGTATATTGCTTCTTTAGGTTCGCGTATGCCATAGGATGGGATTTACTTACTTTGATAATGTTATTAAAGTCTGGCATGTCTCCTGGTATGGTTAGTTTAATCATTTTCTATCGTCCACTTTCCGTCGATTAATTCGTGTAAGTTTATACTGTCGTAATACAATGATTCAAATTGATATGGTTCCGATTCACACACGAAGGTGTATTTTAAATCTTCGTCATGATGATAGGTAACAGTTTTTCTTTCTTGGTGAGCCTTCATAGCTTCGTAAAAGGTTACATAGTTAGGTAATATGCGCCATTTCCATGTAATTACATGACCGTATATTTCTATAGGTGATGAACTAGGTAAACTCCTATCTTTCTTGCACCACTTTATATCCCCTTCTTTGGTTTTGCACACATGAGAATAACTTAATCCATACTTTTTAGGAATCCCTTTTCCTTCTTCCAGTTCGGCAATTTCCCCTACTTTTAACTGATCTATCATTTCCCCGGTAGTCAACCATTTAGTCATTGTTATTACCTTCCCTTCTCAATTCCATCAATGCCATAATGCTGTAATTTGCTAAATCTAATAGAGTGTCCTCAATTGATTCGCTTTTTACTTTTGCATCGTATTTAACCAATTGTTTTAATCTACGCATCTTATCATCCATACGGACAACAGCAGATGTAATGCCCCATTCTTTATATGATTCAGCAAAGCTATTGCCGTAGTCCGCATTTTTAGCTTTATATATATTGTTTAATTCTTTGCAAATGGATTCGTGGCTAGCTTTAGGAATGTGTCCTCTAACACCTGTCAATTTAAAATTAGATAATCTTTTTAAAGCACTTAATTTAGCAAATTCGTTTGTAAGGTCTGGTATTTTTACCATTCTTATTCCCCCCTCTATACCTACCATAATGATAGGTATAGTTGTAATTTAATATGTTAGCATCCGTTGATTAATAGATTTTCTTGTTATAAGTCTTCTTGTTTTATAAATACACCATCTATCATCTTGCCTTTGCGGTCGCTTATTTCTGCATAAGCTGCAGCGATACAATCCTTTATATCTAAATCCATTTGCATGGATAAGATCGTTAAAACAACATATACATCGCCGATTGAATCAATAACTTGATCTAAATTACCTTTTGCTAATCCTTGCGCTAGTTCTCCTACTTCTTCCACAAGCTTTAACATTTGCTTTTCCGGTTGTGCTTCATCTAATCCTTTATCTACTGCCCATTGTTTAATTTGTATTGTTAATTCGTTTAAATTATTGGTTGGATTCATTGTTTGGCACCTCTCAAATATCCGATTTCTTTTGCGTAATTAATAATTTCTTGCTGCACTTCATCGCTATGCCCCCAATGTGTACAATAAAGACCTCCGTACCCATTATTGCCATTAGTGTATTTACCTGTCCGAATGAACTCTGCAAAGTCTAATATCAAAGCCCTAAGAGTTCCACCGCTGCTAAAACCTTTCCAGTCACGGTAATTATTTATTACAGCAATCTCTCTGCGTGTATAACTATCCACGAAATAGATGCGACCATTTTTCAACTTCATAAATGCAACGCTATTAACATTTTCAAGATTCGCAGTGCTTTTTGAATAAAAAAATCTACGACCATGTTCGGAAATAAATCTGATTAATTTGTTTATTGTTTCTAGTCGTTCCTCTTTTGATAGATTCATTGTTTATCCTCCTAAACCCATACCAAGCAATAACAACCACTTGGTTGGCTATAATATGTTTGTACTGTTATTAATATCTCTCCATCATTGTTGATGTGTTCTGTGTGCTTTAGGTAGAGTTTCATAAATTAAAACCACCCTTGATCAGGACTATCCTGTTTTATTTTTAATGCTCTTATAGCAGCTAATTTATGTTTTAACTCCCTGTATGTCTTATTATCTGTATCATAATAACCATGCTTGTGTAATTGCTCTATGATGTATGATGTTTGATAGTCTGTTTGGGATAGTTTCATGTCATTTCTCCATTGAGTATTTTTAATTTTAATAAGGGTAATTCTTCTGTTGGAGTGTCATCGTTGTCTTTTTCAATATTTTTTAATGCTAACTCTCTAATAATTCGGTTGCGTTCTTCGTTTATTCTGTAAACTATGTTCATTCTTCATCCTCCAATGCTTTAACAGCAAATTTATGCGGTGATCCAGTGCTTATATCTCTTATATCCTCCAAAGCCTGTTTATAGCGTTGGTTTTCTCGCTCTAACACATCGACATAAAAACACTCGCTACACCTTATTTTATGGTGCTGCTTACACAGAGTTCGTCCGCCTTCATCTTCGTATTCAAAACTTTGCATCATTCCTCACCCTCCAATGCTTCTTGCAATATATAAGCCACTTCTGGATTAGTGTACCTACAGGCGTTTATAGCGTTTTGCATTGCTTGTTTATAGCGTTTGTTTTCTTCCGCAACTAACTCCCCTGTTTTAAGTGTTATGTTGTGTATGTTTCTTAGTGCTAGGTATTTATTTTCTAATGTTTCTGTGCGTTCATCTACCAGTTTAATCAATTCCTCGTTGCCCGCTTTAATCGCTTTTAAGTTAATGTTTTCTTCTTCCAACTCCTGTACTCGCTCGATTAGGTATTTCAAATCATACGGATTAACTAATTTTAAATCTATGAATTCCCCTAATTTCCCAGCATTGCCAGCATTGTATTTGACTTTTATCTTTTCCAACCGTTCTTTATTAGTCATTTGATCAACTCCTCTATATCTACATTTTCAGTCTCTGGCTTTTTGCCAAGAAGTTTCTCCGTGTTTTTTCTTCCTTGGATGATTTGCTTGTCGAAAACATTAGTATTTCCGATGAGTCTTCTGATCGATTCGCCGACTTTTTCGAGAAACTCGAATGTTTTTTCTTTGGTATCTGTTTTCGACAAAACATAGGCGTTCATAGGCAGTTCATAAAACTTCAATCCTGTAGTGATCTCCGAAACATTAATCACTCCCGTTGGCATCGGAATAGCGCAAAAACTATAATTACCGACTTTTATTTCATGTCCTACTGCCTCAACCCATTTATCTTCCCAAGCTAGGTAAAACCTTTGGGGTTGTTCGTTTACTTTTATTTCCATGTCGTAAAACTCCCTTATATTTTATTTATTTTGGTCTCTAAGTCTTTTCTAACTCTGCAATGGTATTTGCGAGTAGTTATATTTCCTTTTTCTTTTCTGATATTTCCAATAGATTCATCTAATTTAGGCAGCTTATCCTGCCATTTAGATACGATGATTTCTAAGTGCTTTAATTGGCTATTTTCGTTCTTTAATCTTCGCCTTTCTTGGCGTATCTCTTGGATACGTTTCGCGATCTTATAACCGTCTCTAGCATTAAATCTTGTTAACTCTATTTGGTGTAATAAATCTAGTTCCTCGCCTTCTAATTCTTTTATTTGGGCAAGATTAGACTTATATATCTTAGGTATATCTCTTATACTGTCTCTTATGGTTATTGCGGTGTTTAATATGTCCATGAGTTCACCTCAATCATATAATTCGGGGTTAAAGACCCTGCCAAACCGTTTATGATAATTTTCTAGCCTTTTATTTTTTGCATAAAAAGTCTTATAAAATGACTTTGCATTACTTAAATCAATATCAGTAGAGTGGTCTTGAGCAATCCCTATATGTGACATTATTTTTAATTTTCCAACGCCTAAGTCCTGTAAAATCTCAATGTCTGAATATGTCATCCAAACACGTTTATTTAATATCTTTAAAGCCTTTTGAGCATCTTTATTTAAATTTAATTGAGTACCTAGCCTTGTAATCTCTTTGTCTATCTCCATGCGTTCTTGATCGTTTAATTCATCGTTTTCAAGCCTGTATTCAAGGTCTGTGATTTTAGCAAGTACCTCTATCCTTTCCATGGGATCACCTTTTCTTTTCCCTTACTTCGAACTGTGTCCGATAAAACTCCACAGCGTTTGTAAAATCAATCCTCATCGCATCTCGCGCTCTGATACCTATCTGTCTTAAAATAAAGCTTGCAGGCATACCCATTAAAAATAACCAGTAAACATCTGTATATGTCATGTAGTGTCTTTTGTTCATAATTCGCTTTAAATGTTCATTAAATTCAATTCCTGCGATAGCTTTAAGTTGTTCCCCTAGTTTTTTACGCTCTTTTTCTAAAAAAGGCTTGTCTAATTCGTCCGCATATTTATATTTCTCAGCAATAATTTTAAGTTCTAGTTTAAGTTCTTCGACTTTCATCATGATGTTTTATACCTCCTGCCATATGATCGTGTTACTTCCCCGTGCTTTGCTGCAATAAATAACAAGATAAACACAAAGTCGGGATCGTAATTAAATGTTTCTGCTATATCATCTAATGCATATCCTTCTTGATAGAGTTCGATTATTTCCTCTCGAACTTCTACAGCTATCTGCAAGTCCATTTCCTTGGTTATTGTTGTAATACCTTTATGCGGTATGGGCTTGTTCCTGTGGTTTATCTTTCTTGGCACTTTCGCCATAGTCGTTTCCCTCCAAGCTATCCAACCAAGCTTGTAACCTCTCTATATCACTATCATCACGTATAAAATCGCAATGACTATCTGGACACTTTAAAAACTCTGTATAATAACCATGGTGTATTACTAGACCACCTTGTCCTTTACATGTTTTACACATTAGTTATCACCTTCATAAATGTTTCCTACTACTTCTATTCGTTCTTGCCAATGCGTCAGTCCTGCATAGCTACTGCCGCCATTTTGTTTGCCTATGAAACCCGCATCATGCCACACAACCGTATAAGTGATGTTAGGGTCACCCATATGATATTTATCACCCTCATATATCTCCTTGCCATTTTTATCTTTTAAGCCTGTGTATTGCATGACATCAAACCTGTTTAAGCCTAATACAGTGCCGAAAAAAATAATTTCGTCTGGATCTTGATACACTCCCGTTTCGACATTCGGAATCATTTGCTCTTTATATTTATCCCAAGCTCTAAACTTAATTTCTCTCATTCAAAACCTCTCCTTTTTACGGTAGCTATCACCTATTAATCTGATTCCTTTTGCCATATCCATCATTCGATCAGTGATTCTTACGCCGTTTTTTCCATATTTGGCTTCCAGTTCACTTTCCGTGTAATTCGTGGTGCATATAGTAGATTTTTCAAGCCTCAAATCCATTACTTTGTATAAAACATCGGATGCCCACGATTCATGACCTTGTTCATCTTTTTTGACGTATTCACTCCCGATGTCATCAAGTGCTAATAAATCCAAATTGTAAATCATATTGAATATATCTTCTTCCGCCAATCCGTTTCCGCTGTATGTTCCACGTATCTTTTCTAGCAAGTCCGTACTTTTGATAAATAATGTTTTATAGCCTTGTTTTCTAATTGCCTTACATATTGCATAAGCGAGATGACTTTTTCCTAATCCTGGTGTTCCACTTAAAGCTAATGAGTGTTTTCCATCAAATTGAGTGATAAAGTCAATGGCGGCTTGTTTCGCTTCTTTTTGGGAATCTGTAACAGGCTTATAAGATTTGACAGTTGCTTTTTGTAAATCAGTTGATACTCGTTCGAAACTTAGAATAAAGTTCCTCTCCTTGCTCTCTCTGTAATCCTCAACAGTGGGCAAATTCAATTTAGCTTTAAACTTCTTGTCCTCACATGGTTTACAACCGCCCGCAACTCCTACGGGCGTTTTATATAACTTGTAAACTCTGCCACACTCTTTACATTGTTCTTCTCCGACTTGTTCCATCGTATTAATCAGATTTTGGATAGATTCCACAGCTTAACCTCCTAAAACCTGTCTTTGCTTGGGTCATAATTATTACTTGGTTCACTCTTATTACGATTTGCTTCTCTTTGGTCTACTTCCTCAGCAGTAAGCAATGATTCATTCTGCCAATTTTTTAGAATTCCCTCAACATAGTTGAGTCTTCGTTTATTCATTTCTGCAGCTATACCTAATGCTTTCAAGATCATTTCACTAGGATTTTTAAAATTAGAATCATCTAACCACGACAACAACTGTTGTTTTGCATGCATGTTATTAAACCCAAATCCGTTATCGTCCCAAAATTGGATAATCACACTCACGTCTTTTTCTTGTTGTTGTTCTTTTTCTTCTTCTTTTTCTTCTTCTTGTTCTTCTTCTTGTTCTTCTTCTTGTCCACGTATCGTGGTACGTAACGTATACGTATCGTATAAAGCCTTTATTTCCGGCTTTTCTACCCTTTCTCCAACAATTGGGATTAAATCTTTATTTTTAACCTCTTTTAATTCCTTGGTTACGCAATCCAACATTGGCTTACCGCCTCTTAAAAAATTGTATTTACCCCAGTTTTTAATAGCTAATTCTCTTGTTGCTGGATCGTAATTAATTATTTTGTGGTGATTGATAAACCTATCTAATAGGGCGTTTATACTCTCGATTGAATGCCCTGTATCAAAAGCCATTTGCTTTTTAGTTATTTGATAAATCCCTATCTGTGTTGTATTCGCGTTAGTCAAAAGATAGAGAAAGAAATATTTATCTTCTGGCGTCATTTCCTCTACCACTCTTGGGTCATTCCAGAACTCTGTGTGAACCATTCTGAATTTAGCCATGATCTCACCCTTTTACCTATTAATCTCACATCTTGCATAATACTTACCTACCTCAACCACCCTATAGCCGGGATAACGCCGCATATAATATGCTAGATTAGTTTTAAACTCTGCTTTATCTTTTGCGTTATCCCAAATCCATTTGGGCAGTATGACTCTTGATGTGTTATACATCTTTATTTAGTCGCTTCTTTGGCTCTATCTATGAGCCACTCGAGCAATTCAATACGATTTTTTATAAACTCAATATTTTCTTTTGACGCACTATTAACTAGTTTCCTAGTTCTAGTTAGCCACTTTTCTGCCTCAGCAATATTTTTGTGCAATTAGAACACCTTCTTCATTTCAATGATTGTGTTTTTAATTGTTTCGTATGATTCTATAACAGGGAATTCTCTGTGATTTGTGTAAATAACACTGCTTTTCCCGTAGCTCTCAAAACCACATATTAGATTTATATTAAAAGTTCGTCTTTCGCCGTCTGCGCACGTTAATTCAATAAACAATGGTTGCATATAATCACCTTCCATATATGTCATTGACCTTTTTATATTCTTCCAAAGCCGTTCTTTCGTCACGCCTGTAGGCAATAATCAAATTTTCCGTAGCTTTAAATAGATTCTGCCATTTACGTGATTCAGCCTTTGCTTCTACCTCTCGCAAACGCAATTCATACGTCTCTATTTCCGCAAGAGATTCTTTTTCTGCGACCGTTCCGCGGCTCGCTTGAATAACCTCAGCATGTACCCTTTTACGCTCCGCATAGACAGCGCCGTATCTATACAAAGCGTCTGCATCTAAATAGCCAATAAGCATTTGCGCTTGAGAGTATAAGCGTATGACCTTGTTTAAGTCAGATAGTATTTCTGGATTGAGCGTCTCTATCTCATCGTAAATTTGCTTGAGTCTTACTAGTCTGCCGTCATTTGCCATAGTATCGCTTCAATTCCTCGTGTTTTTTCTTGCGCCATGCCCTGCCCTCTGCCGTGTAATCGGTAAAGTTATGACATGTGCCAGTATTTACAGATGGTCCACATAAAAGGACTATATTAGCTGGGTCATTTCCGAGTCCACCATGGCTAGCCTGTTGTAAATGAGCCATTTCAAAGGCATAGGCGCTTGATCTACCGCAACGCTCACATTTACCCCCACTACGTTTTAAAACCTCTCTACGCACCTTGTTTGTAATTTTAGTACGGTCTTTTTGCTTTGGTACTCTGCGTTTATGTCTTGGCTTAGGTACTGGATAGATCATTGAGTGTTACCGCCTTTTAATATCTTGATAGCTTGACTAGCTTGTTGGCTTGTCCAATTCTCCATGTCCACATCGGTGTCCATGGATTGTTTTAGATAGCTATAAAGAGTATTAAAATCATTTTTTTCATTTACCTTTCCTTCTAGTAATTTTTTAACGAAGTCTAGTTGTTTATCGCTTGCTTTATTGCCTTTGTTGGTCATTTTATACTCATTACCAACGGCGCCGTTTGCATCATCATCTTTTTCCGTTGCTATACCGATTAACGCCGATAAAGAATAACGCTTCATATAAGTTATTTGTCCGCCCATGTCTTGCATATTGGTACTACAAGGCATTTGCAAAGGATCTGATTTAATCCATTGACCACTCGAATGCAATAACATTGTTTCGACGGAGATCATCAAATTACCGTTTATTTCCCTTGTACTAGCGTTTTGCATAATGGATATTTCATTTTCTTTAAATACTCTTTTGGCTTCATCAAATATTCCGCCTAAGTCTGTATATTCAAAGGTGTAACTGCCACCACTTTTGGTGTTTACTTTCACCGTTGTATTATGTTTAGGGTTTTCTAGTTCTGCCCAAGCCTTACTAAAAGCCTGTGCAATTTCATTATTTAATTTAGAAAAGATCATCACTTATTCACCTCTACCTTGAAAGTTTCTTCCCTTTCCTCAATCGTTACGCCTTCTAATACTTCGCCTGTTTCGGGATCGATAAGCTTTCCATCATGCGGAATAAATTCTTTTTTTAATGCTTCCTTATTAGGTGCTTCCTTCACCTTAATTAAGTCAGAACGTTCTAACTTTTTAAGAGATTCTAGTAACATATCATCTTCATAGTGGTATTTTGGTTGTTGTTTGACGAACCTTATACGACCATTGGGTAGGCTCTGCGATTTAAATTTAGGGTCATTCTCACGCTTTTGTAGTGCATAGGTAGATAACATACCCTGAAGCCTGTCTATATCGTCATCAAGCTTTTTTTGCTCTTGTGCTTGATATGCTTCTAACTTGTCCATTTCGGACTGCACAAAGTTGCTAAGTTCTTCTTTTTTAGCTTGCGCTAGCTTGATTTTACGTAATGCCCAGTCTGCTTTGCTGTCATCATCTATTACAAAAGGTTGCTGTTCTTGATTTTCTTGAAATTCATTAAATTTCTCTGCGAATTCATTCATTTATTTTTCCTCCCCTTGCTCTTATAAGCTAATTAAGCTATAATAAGAGCACGTTTTATGGTTATTTATTTGAACTCATTGCAGTGAGTTCATTTTTTTATAATCATCAACAGACATTACTGCGTAAAATCTAACTCCGTTTTCAATGAAATATGCTTCATATGGAAAAGTGCCGCCACCTCTACCCAAAATGAGTGTTTCTTTCCCTTTAGAAAATTTGCCGAAAATGGAGTTATCAATTTGCACATCTAAATACGGCTTGGTAAAGCTCTTATTAACATACAAAACTCCATCATTGCTTAAAGCCTCACTTATTAACCTATTTGCTTCTATCAACTTATTTATTTGCTCTTGTGTATTCATTCTGATTCCTCCTATTCCGCCACTCCTAAGTAGCAACTAATCTTGTAATCTACTGATTAAAGTATCTATATCATCAGACAATGCTTGTGCTACATCTGCTAATTCTTCTATAAAAAAGTCCGATTCTCTATAAATGATTTCCAACTCTTTAGTTTTTTCGGAAATGTCATTAAGCAATCCGCTAATTTCGAGTGAATCTAGCATTTTTACCTCTCCTTTATATTTAGGGTAGCCTGTACGCCTTATATGTGTTATATCTGGGTGTTCGATCATGGTCTAACCTCCTAACTACTAATCCTTAATGCAATATGCAAAAATACTAGAGTTGCTATAAAACATATCTGGTAAAATAGATCAGTTTTGTCTATTTGCATTTTTATCACCTAATACTTTAAGTGGATCTATACCTAGTTCTGACAGCTCATCTGCTAATCTGATTAACTGCTCTTTGCCTTGTTTTTCTTTACTTAGATCAATCATGTTTCGGACTCGTTTTAAAGCGCCACATAAATTTTCTTCCATCCATTTTAAATCACCCCTCCACAATCCGTTATCAACTCTATGGAGCATCTCGGTTAGAGCTACATATTCTTGTTTTGCGTCAGCAATATCTTCCGCAAGAAAATACTTTTCGAAATCCATCCTTACCCCTCCTATAAATAGATAATTAATGCTATAACTAATGTAATTACTAGTGAGCCTGTTAAGCTTTGTAAGACGTGCGCTTTATGGTTTGATTGGTTGTCCATTTAGTAATCCCTCCTATTAATAAATGTCCTATATACCAGTAAAATAAAGTTAGCTAGTAGTAGAGTTATTAAGATTTCATACATTTTTTACCTCCTTTTTTTCTCCCATCTGATAGAATGGTTGTGAAGGGAGGTGTTATTGTGAAAAAAACTGAATTTATTGTCTCTTTATGTCATCTTATTGTTGCTGAACACGTTGCCGAAGAAACTAACGAATTACTCACTTGACATTTGTGTTTAACTTAAATCTTTCTATTTCATCTTTTTCAGCTAACAGATTACCTTCTTCAGACCAATATTGATGTACATGTCTAACGGGATTGTCGTTGGTACCGTCTCCTCTACGAGATAGAACATAAATTACTGGTATTGTTTCTACTTGTAGGGGAGTTTGCATTTCTATAGTTTTTTTCATCATTATTTCCTCCTTAGTAAGTAATAGATTAATCCAATTTAATGCCATACTTAATAGCAAATTCTTTCACAATAGCTAGGTAAATTTCTGTTAATCTAGCATCATCTGCAATGACATCCATCTTATTCACCTTGTCAATCTTCGACTTAGAAGCACCGTTTAAAGCCATTTCTGATTTCTTGTTTATAAGTCTGATAGACAAACGGCACTTCCCTCTTTCTTCAAGCATCTCGTAGGTTTCGTTTCTTACGTCTTTATAAGATTCAAACCCCCCTCTTACTCTTGCAATAGCATTAATGATCTTATTAACTTTCTTTCTCCATTCTGTGGGATTAAGGCTTAATAATTCCTTGATGTTATCTTGGTTTTGTTCAACAACTTCAATGCGTTTATCTTGTTCCAATTGCTTTTTTTCAAGATTAATTAATGCACGTAATTCAGGGCTTAGCATGGATACATCTAGTTCTTGCTCTTTTACTCGGTAGTAATCATCTACCAACATTTCGTAAGCATCCCAAGCTTGATCGGTATTTAATGATTTAGCATGTAGCCATGCGCCTTTTTCTGTCCATAGGTATAGTTTATTTAGGTTAGATGGCAATTCATCAAATTGATGATTCGCTCTAAACGCTCTTAAATCATCACCTATTAAGCAAATAAAATGTTTTCCTTCTTGGTAGCGACCTTTATTTCGATTAAAGTTATTTGAAATAGTTTTATTATCCGTTCCGTAATTCTCCGCTAGCTGTGCAGTAGTTAAAACTCTTTGATTGTTTTGTTCAATTACTTGTAAATTCATTTTCTTTTCCTCCTATTAATCCCTTTCTGATAGAATGATTAGGAAAGGGGTGATAATGTGAAAGACATAGTTTTTACTTTGGAACTATATGATTACTCTGCTAACTCGCGAGCCAACGAATACTTGCAAAAAGGTTGGCAATTATTGCACGTAGGTTCAAAACTGATTAACTCTGATGATGGTGCATACCATGACACTGTATACGTTGTAGGTGCTAATCAACAGCAATATGAAGAATACGAATCCGAGTTATCAGAAGATAGCAATTTAGAATCTGTAATTAAGAACCTTGAGAACGAGACTTATTAATTGTATTTCTGTAAAGCCCTTTATCAGCTATATAGAGGGCTTTATTCATGTCCTTGTAACTTAACCCGCTTTTAAAACAAACTTTTATAACATCCTCTGTTAAATTTCGTACTTCTTTGGCTTGCTCCTTAAACATAGCGTCGATTGACGACTCATTTATTAAATCGATTTTTTTCATTTTGCTTCCTCCTTCAATCTAAAGTGATTTCAAACGCCTGTCCGCGCTTATTTTAATTACCATTCGTCCATAATTTGCTTCATTGCTTCTAAACTTTGCTCATAAAACCAAAACCGTTTCCCCTTTTCCTTGCGTCTTTCAAGGAGTTTCATTCTTGGATCGTGCAAGAACTCATTTTCTAAAAAGGATTTACTCATGCATGTCCTTTTTGACATTTCTTCGATGTCCCAAACAAAGAGCGCGTTTTTAAGTGTTTCATCCAATTTTTGATTGATGTACTCCCTTATTTCTGATTGATCTACATCAATATTAACCTCTGCTATTGGCAATTAAGACACCTCTTTCATGTTTATGATTTTCAAAATTTTCTTCCTGACTTTTTTGCCATTTCTTTTTCCTAGCAAGATGTCAGATAAGTAAGGTCTGGAAATGCCTAACATTTTAGCCAAGTCTTTTTGTTGCATGTCGTTAAGTAGCAACCACATTTTTACCTTTTTCCCAAAATCGTTTTCCATATTAGACACTCCTTTCTGTTTTTTTGTTTAATTAATAAGCTAAAAGATTAGCTAAAAGTATTGACTTTTTTATGCGTATAGTTTAACATGAAGCCATACCTAAATAAGACTTTGGAAAAGCCTTGTAAATACACATTTATTGCGCTCCCCAGCGAAAAAAATGTATTTTGATAGGTCGAATTTTTTATTGTCTTTTTAGTTAATCAAAATAGCTTATGTCAGTAATATTAAACTATAAGCATAAAAATGTCAACTGTTTTATGCGAAAAGTTTAATTTATTTTGGCTAGCTCTCAAGGATGGTTGATATGACAACGTTTGAGATAGTTAAAAAACTATGTAAGGAAAGAAAAATATCCATTAATGACTTAGAAAAAGCTTTGGGATATTCAAAAAACACTTTATACCGTTTAAAAACGCAAACCCCGGGTGCTGATAAACTCAAAGCGATAGCTGATTTCTTCGACGTATCGACCGACTACCTGCTCGGACGGACTGAGAAGAAAAGATACTACGACTTAACCGAGAAAGATGAACGTGACATCCAAAGGGAACTTAAGAAAATAATTGATGGTGAAGATGTAGATAATGCTTTCGCTGCTTTCGATGGAAAGGTGTTAGATGAACTAAGCGAAGAAGATAGAGAATTATTAATTGCATCATGGGAAAATACATTACGATTAACCAAAAGGCTAGCTAAGAAAAAATTCACATCTTATAAACATCGCAATTAGGAGTGTATTGGTTGATGGATATAAAAGAAAATGTGAGACAGCTCATTGAAAAACATCAAACTAATGATCCTTTCAGAATCGCAGAAGCATTAAACATAATAATCGTATATGAAAATTTGGGTGATATTCTTGGCTATTATAGCAAGTCTCACCGTTTTCAAGTTATCCACATCAATGAAAATTCATCAGAAGAACAACAAGTTTTCACATGCGCGCATGAACTTGGGCACGCTATACTTCATCCAAGTAGTAATTCTTCTTTCTTAAAAAAACAAACGTTATTTTCAAATGAAAAAATTGAATTAGAAGCAAATTTTTGGGCAATGAGTTTATTGTTTTCATCTGTAAATGAATGCGTTACAAAAGAAGAAGCAATTGAACAATATGGCATTCCTATGGAATTATTAACTTCACACGCCCATAAAATTTTTTAACCACAAAACAGAACAAATGTTTCTTTTTTTTAAAAGGAGGTGGTGCTGACACAATTATGCAACCGATATCTGCCTCCCCTATTTTGAACGCCTGTCCGCGCAAAAGAAGGGAAAGATAACGATGAAATTGTATAATAGTAAAAAAGATAAAGAGTTGTACTATTACTTTAATGCTAAAAAGGAAAAGTTATGGTGTTATAGACACAGATATTATGATGCATTAGGTAAAAGAAGGGAAAAATATAAGCAAGGTTTTAAATCAGAGGATGAAGCATATAGAGAGTTGTTGGATGTTAAAACAAACATTTTAAATGGTAATCTAAGACAAGTTGAAAAATCTAATTTAACAGTTGCGGAATGGTTAGACATTTGGTATGAAACACATAAAAATGAATGGAAGAAATCAACTAAAGATCATCGTAAAGGTGTTATCAAATCACGCATAAAGCCCTTAATTGGTAATTATAAACTAACACAATTAGATAAAACCACTTATAAACGAGTTTTCATAAATAAACTTTTAGCTCGTATGGAACCCAGCACTGTTCAATTACTGCATAGAATTTTTAAAGCTGCTATCAATGCAGCTGTAGATGATGAGATATTAGATAGAAACCGCTTCACCAAAATTAAAATTCAGAAAGAGAAAAAAGAAGATAGAAACTTCTTAACTCCTGATGAATTGAATATTTTTCTTCCGGCTGCCAAGAAGTATCTATCGATTACGAGTTACACATTAACATTATTGCTTACTTTTACCGGTTTCCGCAAGGGAGAAGCATTTGGATTACAATGGAATGATGTTTGCTTCAAAAAGAAAACTATAACTGTAAACCGAACTAGGGATATACATGGCATTCGCACCCCTAAGAGTGAAAAAAGCTATAGAAATATTAAAGTAGACGATGTATTGGTTAATCAGTTAAAAACATATCAACTTTGGTGCAAAGAAATTAAGTTGTCTTTGGGGTCGCATTTAAATGAGGATGACATAATTTTTATAAACAGAGACGGAAGACCATGCCATGACTATATACTAAATAGAGCGTTTAGAAACTTGTTTAAAAAAATAGGAATTAAAGAGATTACCCCACATGGATTGCGGCATACACATGCAACAATTTTAATCGGTAATCGCGTTCCTGTAATTGAAATAGCAGAACGTCTAGGTAATTCACCTCAAATGATTTACAATGTTTACGGTCATTCATTTGATAAGCTGGAAAATGAATCAGTAAAAGGGTTTACTAGCAGTGTAGATTTAGATGCAATAAAGTAATTGGGGGAGGTTTTGGGGGAGGTTTATATTTTATCTCTCTCAAAGCCTTTGACATCAACGAATTTTCAAGGTTTGATATTATATATATAATATACTTTAGTATTGAATATTGCAAGGTACTAAAATAAAAAAATTCTCTTTGAAATTTCCTCACCGTACATTAACTGACCAAGCTTAAAACTTTGGGTGTAGATCCTATTCCAATACCAAATCATCCATTTTAAACATTCGTGCAAGCACCTTAATAAGCAACGACAGGTGCTGCTTCCAATGGCGATCCCGTTCCTACCTTGGGAGTAGTAAAACAAGGAATTAGGAAAGTACACTGTTCTTCGTAACCAATGGATATGACAAATGTACCATCTATGTAAAAACAGAAGGCAGCAATAAGCCACCTCCTTAACCAGTGAATACATCTTCCTCTGGATAACGGACCGATGATTGTCTACGTTTAGCAAAGACAAACGCCATGGTAAGCGGTCCTATTCTGCCAATAAACATCATTATCATAATGACTATCTTACCGATGGTAGTTAAATCTCCTGTTAAACCCATTGAAATTCCGACTGTACCAAAAGCAGAAATGACTTCAAATGCAATCGAAAGAAAAGGAGCCCTTTCCGTAATGGTTAATATGAAGATAGCTAAAAAGATTAAACTTATACTAATCATCATAATTGACAAAGCTCGGATAATAATATGAAGTTTTATCGTCCGTTTAAACGCTGTCGTTTCACTTTTTCCACGCAAAAATGAAGCAGTAGCTAAAAGCATAACAACAAACGTTGTCACCTTTATTCCACTTCCAGTAGAGTCACTACCCGCTCCGATAAACATAAGTAGCATCATTAGCAGTATAGAAGGTACAGTCATTTCAGTGATATCCAGTGAATTAAAGCCTGCGGTTCTTGGTGTAACTGCTTGAAAATAAGAGCCCCATAGTTTATCAACAAAAGATAAATTACCGATTGTTTCAGGATTGCCATACTCTAGGAAAAACAAGACGAACAATGCAATAATATTGATGACTAAGGTTCCAGATAGCATTAATTTGGAATGTAATGATAATTTTTGAAACCCTTTTTTATCCCAAATATCAACTAAGACGGTAAACCCGAGTCCACCTGTAATAAATAAGCCTGTAATTACAATATTTACAAGTGGATCCCCTACATACTGTGATAGGCTATCAGACCAGAGAGAAAATCCAGCATTATTAAAAGCTGATATGCTATGAAATAAACTTTGGTTTAAACCGTCAGACCAGCCAAACTCTGGAACCCATTTAAAAGATAAGCATAAAAAGGCAATTGCTTCAATCGTAATAGAAAAGATGAATAATAGCTTCACAAGTCGTAGCAATCCACCTAAAGAAGTTTGATTTAAATTCAAAGACTCCTGCGTTAATAGCCTTTGTCGCAAACCTATTTTCTTACGCATCATCATTAAAATGAGGACGGAAAATGTCATGAGTCCTAAACCGCCAATTTGCATTAAAAACATAATTACAATTTCTCCAAACAACGTATAAGTTGAACCCGTATCGACAACAACTAAACCAGTAACAGTTATTGCTGATGTAGCAGTAAACCAAGCATCCAACCAAGAAATCGGTTCATACGTGGCTGTAGGAACTTTTAAAAGTAAAGTTCCAATTAAAATTAAAAACAAGAACGTGATTGCAAGAATTTGAGGTGGATTAAAATAAATAATTATTCCACGTAATGGATGTAAAGAGATAATCTTCTTCATCGTACCCACCCCTTTTTGCTAACGACCCGATGTTTTTGCGCACCATTTAATACTACATTAATACTTTCTGAGTCAATTTTTACATTTGTTGTTACAATCATGTTGCATCCTTCTTTCTATCCATACCTAAATGCTTTGTTTCATATAAAAAGACCATCACAAATATGGTCTCAAAGGTTTGCTGATTTCCCTAGGACCTCTCTCCTAACTTTATCAATGCTTACGAGGTTAGCTGTCGGGTTAGGGATGGAGAGCGCCCCTTCCTCAAAAAAGAATTCACCCCAAGGCCAAAAACGATGATTTCATTGACCTATCTTTCATTGGTTCCCCCGCTCAAAAAGATTCAGCAAAAGGTACATGGATTCATTTTATTCTTCTTACGATAAGCTATAATTTACTCCGATTTTATAAGGTTGTCAATATATTTTTTACTAGTTTTTTTTACTTGTGAACTCCGGCGAATTGACAAAAATAACCATAAAGAGCAAGCTCTTTATGGTTATTTTCTTGCGCGCATTAAACGTAATGAATTAAATACGACCAATAGTGTAGCTCCCATATCAGCAAATATAGCCAGCCATAAGGTGAGCCAGCCTGGAATAACTAAGAGAAGTGCGATCACTTTTAAGCCTAGTGCAAAACTAATATTCTGTTTTATGATCGCTAATGTCTGTTTACTTAACCCCATCGTATATGGAAGTTTGTTTAAATCATCAGCCATTAACGCAACATCAGCAGTTTCCATGGCTGTATCCGTTCCAGCACCGCCCATGGCAATCCCGACATCTGCTGCTGCTAAAGCAGGAGCATCATTAATACCATCACCAACCATAGCAACTTTTCCATATTGCTGTTTCAATTCTTGGATAGCCGTTAATTTATCTTGCGGTAAAAGCTCGGACTTTGTCTCGCTTATACCAACCTCACGTCCAATAGCTGAACCAGTAGCTTGATTATCTCCTGTAAGCATAACCGTTCGCTTACCGAGCTGATGAAGCTTATCAATCATGGATGAACTGTCTTTACGTACCTGATCTGCAACAGCAATTAACCCTTCAATACTAGTTGCCGTTCCAAACAGCATAACCGTTTTACCTTGTGTTTGCAGCGTACGAATTTGCATCTGTAACTCCTTTAGCATATGCGCCTTACCTTGAAATAAGGCAGGACTGCCGATCATATACTCTATTTCATCAATCGTTGCCTTAGCTCCTTTCCCAGTAAAGGACATAAAATTATCGGCATGCAATTCGTTTACTTTATCTGCCTTCGCTTTCTGTAGTATAGAAGAGGCTAGCGGGTGTTGTGAATAGGCTTCAATGGCTGCTGCGTATGCTAATACATCCGATTTAGACATATTTCCTAATGAGATAATATCGGTGACAACCGGCTTTCCTTCCGTTATTGTTCCTGTTTTATCAAATGCAACTACTTCTAATTTGCCTGCTTCTTCTAAATGAATACCGCCTTTAATTAAGACTCCTTTACGTGCGGCGTTACCAATTGCAGTTACAATGGCTACTGGTGTCGAAATGACCAGTGCACAAGGACATCCTACAACGAGTACCGCCAATCCATTATAAATCCATTCTGACCAAACAGCACCAAAAAATAACGGTGGTACGACAGCAACTAAAAAGGCAATAATAATAATTGCAGGGGTGTAATATTTTGCAAAGCGATCAACAAATTGTTGAGAAGGTGCCTTTTCGGCCTGCGCTTCTTCTACTAAATGAATAATTTTAGCAATCGTAGTGTCATTTGCATATTTGGTAACTCGAATTTCTAATGAACCTTCTTCATTTAATGTACCTGCAAATACTTCATCTCCTGCCGTTTTATATATGGGTATGGACTCACCTGTGATTGCAGCCTGATTAATAGAAGATTCTCCTTTTATAACTTCACCATCCATGGCAATTTTTTCTCCTGGCTTGATGACCATGACATCATTCACTTGTACATCTTCGACATCAATTTCAATGAGGGAATCTCCCCTTCTGATAGTCGCTCTATTTGGAGCTACATCCATCAAAGAACGGATCGATTGGCGTGCTTTTTCCATCGAATAGCCTTCTAGCGCTTCACTTACAGCAAATAAGAAAACAACGACAGCCCCTTCTGCCCATTCCCCGATAATCGCAGCTCCAATAATGGCGATAGTCATTAACGTTTTCATATCAAACTCAAATTTTAACAGATTTTTGAAACCGCTTCGAAACAGATCCCATCCCCCAATAAGAATCGCAGCAGCAAATGTACTTACTGTTGCAAGATTACTTTCACCAGCTCGAAATAAAAATACATATCCTAAAACTGTTAATAAAAAGGATAGCAACGTGGTGACATTACTTTTCTCTTTCCAAAAAGGTTGTTTTTGTTCTTCCATACGCTGTCGTTCTGGAAAAATTTTAATTCCATCAAAAGCTCCAGCAGCTTCCAACTGTTCCACGGAGGCTTCCCCATGAATTGTAACTTTAGAGGCTCCAAAATTCAATTGTACGTCTTCTACCGTTTCAATACCTCGGATATTTTTTTCGAATTTTGCAGCACAATTCGTACAAGATAACCCTTGTAAGCGATAAACGTGCTTATTTTCCGCCACTGTCAACACCTTCTTTTGCATGAACTGTAGCTATCGTTACTAACTGATGCACATGCTCATCTTCTAAGGAATAGAAAACAAGCTTCCCTTCTTTTCGGTGCTTCGCCAATCCCATATTTCGTAATAGTCGCAAGTGGTGCGATGCAGTAGCCTTCGTTGCGCCAATGATATTGGCAATATCGCAAACACATAGCTCTCTTTCTAACGTTAAAGCGTAAGCAATTTTCAACCTCGTAGCATCTGCTAAGGCTTTAAATATTTGTTCAACACCATCCATTTTGTCTATTTTCGGACGAATTCGATTTACGGTATTCTCGTCATAACAAAAAGTCTCACAAACATCGGATTGTTTTTCTTTTTTATCTGCATCCGTTTTCATACCTTCATCACCCTTATAGTCAAATAGTTATTTGATTGTTTGTTTATAGTGTATGATTTTCCAATTTAATTGTCAATGTACGGTATGAAGTCAGATGTTAAATTTGACAAATTTGTGAACATGATTGATAATAAAGAAAATACTTTAAATTGAAATATTGGTTTTGAATTAGCAATACATGCACGAACATTATCAAATAAGAACTTCAACCAAAAGAATATGAATTTTTGTTACCTTTTCTTAAAGGAGTGAAGGACCACATGAAAAATGAAAAGCTGTTAAATGCAACGAAATATGTTGGAGCAAGTACATTACTGATTGGAATCGCAATATTTTTGTATGGGTTTTTTGTAAGCGATTACAGTTATATTACTGGAATTGGCATTGGCACTGTCATGGGTGCTGTGTTCATTTTTCTAATGGGAGTATTTTTAGTAGCTACAGAAGAAATGATTGATAACACAAAGAAAAAGGAAAAAATGTATTCTAAATTTTAACGTACTTCTCGAATATCATATCTCTAGCCGTTTGCATTGTGTATGCAGACGGCTTCCTTTATGTATACGGTTATTTTTCACACCCTCTCTGGTTTTAAGTTTTTGACTTAGCATAGAAAATAGTGTTTAACTAAAAAAATTGACGTAATAGGTAAGCATTCTTATAATGGCTTGTGAAATAAAACCACTTTACCATAGATGTCGGAAATTAATATGGAGGGATTTGCAGTTTAAAACATCACCCGTTAAGTAAGCAGCATTATTTTACCTTAATCTAACATCAGCTCTATCCAGAAAAGGTGCAGAAATTATCTACAAGTCATATACATATGGAGCTTAAATGTTTACAAGATACTAGCTCTAATGAAGAAAGCTATGATAAAGTGAATCTCTTTAACCAGTGGGGTATATTCATCCCACGGCTTGGTTAGTACTGTAATGGTATGACCTAAAGACCCCTTACGAAATAGGGCATTTAGGTGTTGCTCTCTCCCACTTAGACTTGTTACAAATACAGATTATCCAACTCCTAAGCGGGAGGCTTAAGCACCTTATATACAGGATAAAAGGACTCTCTAAAAATTCGAAATGAACTTTTAGAAGAGTCCTCTTTTATTTTATACATATCCCCAAATCATAGCCAATAGCGTACCTAGCACAGTAAGAACGGCAATGATAATTCCGTAAAGTACACTAGTATAAATCGAACCTTTATCCTCAGATTCACCAGCATGCATAAACAGCACTAATTGCAATGTTGCTTGGGCAAACGCTGTGATTAAAAGTACCGTCATTCCTGCAGTAAATGACATATCCATGAAATACACTAGCAACGCGACACCTGTCAGAATGAGTGAAAACACAAAACCCATAACGTGTTTGGCTGGAAATAATTCCTTCATTTACATCATTCCTTTCAAGTAGACGAAGCTGAAAATGAAGATCCAAACAACGTCTAAGAAGTGCCAGTAAAGCGAGAAAATAAATGATTTATTAGCCGTTTGTGGAGTCAATCCACGTTTTTTCACTTGCATTAAAATCATAATTCCCCAAAATAGTCCGAATGTCACGTGCAATCCGTGCGTTCCTAAAGTCGTTAATAGAATCGAAGTGAAAGCACTCACCTGGAGGCCTGCACCCACATGCACATAATGCACAAATTCATAGATTTCAACACCTAAGAAAGCTGCGCCCAAAACGAGTGTAATGGCGAAAAAGGACATCATCGCTTTCTTATTGCCAATTCTCATCGCATGGACCCCAAGTCCAATGGTAAAACTACTCGTTAATAAGACCAGTGTTTCAATTAATACAGGTGTGATTTCAAAAATCTCAGAGCCAGATGGTCCATTTCCTGTACGATCAACCAAAGTAAAATAGGAAGCAAAGAGCGTAGCGAATAACATCACTTCTGCTCCAATAAATATCCAAAAGCCTAAAATATTTAAGCGTCCTTGTTCTGTACTATATTCAAGCGGCTGTGTCTTATCGATATTCACTATTTAGCACCCCGCAATTCTACTTCTGATTTTTCAAGTTCTTCTGCCGAAATATGATAGCCATGATCCTTTTCAAATGAACGGTGGATTAAACAAGCAATAATACCGATCAATGAAGCAATGACTGTTATCCACATACTAAATACAAATCCGAAACCAAAGATGAAGAAAAAGACAGCCATGATAAATGGCACACCGCTATTGTTCGGCATATGAATTTCTTTATAGCCACCCTTAAATAATTTATGGCCATTTTTCTTTGCATCCCAGAAAGCCTGTCTGGAATTTACTTGCGGTGTAATAGCAAAGTTATATTCAGGTACTGGATTATGTGTAGCCCATTCTAAAGAACGTGCATCCCACGGGTCATCACCAATATCTCTGGAAGCATATCGAGTACTATAGTAGATATTGTACACAATAAGAATGAACCCTATTGCCAACCCGATTGCACCGATAAATGAGAGCATATTCCATATTCCAAAACCAGTTGCTTCTGAGTAGGTGTACATCCGACGCGCTTGCCCATCTAAGCCGGAAATAAACATTGGGAAAAACGCTAAACATGTGCCACCTGCAATAAACCAAAAAGCCCACTTTCCAATACGTTCATTTAACATAAACCCAAACATTTTCGGCCACCAGTAAGTCAAACCAGCAAGCATTGCAAAGACAACCCCTGGAATAATTACTAAGTGGAAGTGAGCAACTAAAAACATCGTATTATGATATTGATAGTCAGCGGAAGCCATACCAAGCATAACCCCAGTTACACCACCAATGGTAAAAATCGGAATAAATCCTAACGAGTATAACATTGGTACAGTGAACTGAATCTTCCCTTTCCACATCGTAAATAACCAGTTAAATATTTTTATTCCTGTTGGAACGGCTATCGCCATTGTTGTAATGGAGAAAATACTATTAACTAATGCACCCTGCCCCATTGTAAAGAAGTGATGTACCCAAACAAGAAAAGATAGTAATGAGATAACTACCATGGAAATAACCATCGTGTTATAACCATACAGATTTCTACGTGAGAAGGTTGGGATAATTTCACTATAAATACCGAAAGCAGGTAAAATTAAAATATATACTTCCGGATGGCCCCAAACCCAAAATAAGTTAGCCCAAAGCATATCCATACCACCATTTGTTGTGGTAAAGAAATTTGTAGCAAACAAGCGATCCATGGTTCCCATTGCTAATGCAACTGTCAATACAGGAAAGGCAAATACAATGATGACATTGGTAATTAAACCAGCCCATGAGAACATTGGCATTTTCATTAATGTCATGCCTGGAGCTCGCATTTTAAGGATCGTCACAATAAAATTAATCCCAGTAATTAGAGTGCCTAACCCTGAAATTTGCAGAGAAAGCATGTAGTAATTAGTACCTACAGATTGACTTAGCTCATTACCAGCAAGCGGGAAATAAGACGTCCACCCAGAGCTTGGTGATCCACCAATAACAAATGATATATTGAGCAGCATAGCTCCCATAAAATAAAGCCAGAAGCTCAGTGCATTCAATCGCGGAAATGCAACATCCCGAGCACCGATTTGTAACGGTATGACAAAGTTCATTAACGCAATGATAAACGCCATTGCCATGAATATAATCATGACTACACCGTGCGTTGTAAATATTTCATTATAATGCTGTGCATCAAGCAATGTATTTTCAGGCACAGCTGTTTGTGCCCGCATCATTAATACATCTGCTCCTCCGCGGAATAGCATTAATAATGCGGAAATCATATACATGATACCTATTTTCTTATGATCAACCGTCGTCAGCCACTCACGCCATAAATAGCCCCATTTTTTAAAATAGGTTAACCCTGCTACAATTGCAATAGAAGTTAAAGCTATAGCAACCATAGAGGCATATATAGCAGGACTGGGATGCGGTACGGCAAATCGTTCAAAAAATTCCATTCTCTCTTCTCCCTCCTGGAAAATCTTGTTGTAAAACCTCGTACAGATTACTCGTTATGCGCTTCGTGCTCTGCACCTTCCTCTTCATGTTCTGCATGTTCAGAGCTGGTGCTTTCATGGGATGAGTGACTATTCTTTTTGTCGTCTGCACCATGCCCTCCATGATGCCCCTCAGGAGGTGGCATAAAATCCAAGTGTGTCCCAGTAAACGTTAATTGTCCTAAATGACCGGGTTCCAATAATTCATCGAATTTTTGTTCTGTCAGTGGTTCAGCAGTTTGTTTTACTTCTTTCACCCACTCATCAAATTCCTCTTGTGGCATCGCCTTTACGTTAAACGTATTTTCAGCAAAGCCCTCTCCACTAAAGTTCGCATTACGTCCCATAAATTCACCAGGAGCATCAGCACCTAAGTGCAATGTCGTAATCATATCAGACATCGCATATTTTTGTCCGCCAAGCTGCGGGATCCAAAAGCTTGTAATCGGTCCATAGGAATACAACTTGAATTCCAGCGGTCTATCAGTTGGTATATAGAGATAGTTTACTGTTTCAATATCCTGTTCTGGGTAACTGAAATGCCATTTCCAATCGGAAGAAGAAGCGTAGACAACTAATGGTTCTTTATCTCCATAACCTTCAGGCTTTGCCTCTACTTCGTAAGTGCTTTTTACGGAAATAACTGATAGTACAGCCACAATAATGACCGGTATTCCAACAACGATAGCTTCCACTACTTTATTTCCTTCAATATGTGGAGGCTCGTAGGAATCCGGTTGTTTCGACCCACGATATTTAATAAGTAAATAGACTAACATAACAAATACGGTAATAACGATAAACGCCATGATAGCAATAGAAATCCAAATCACATCTGCTTGTGTTTGTGCCTGTGGTCCCTTTGGATCAAGTACAGTTAACGGTTCACAGCCAGTCAACAAAGCTATTACAGTGATTAGAGCCCCTATTATGGCCCATTTCAATTTCATAAGAGATACCCCTCCCCCTAATTCTTGTTGTGTAATTATATTTGGATAAAATTTATGCTTCCTTCAAATTTCCGTTTTTTAATCTTAAAGCTTAGAAAAATTGAATACAACCCCCATACCCCAACCGTCAAAAAATGTTCACTAAAAATGTAACAAAATGTCGAACTTTTTTTGTATTAATTGTGTCTTTTAATAATAATTATAAATAAACACTTGTAAAAGAGTGTATATAATGAAGAATTAAGCTCAACAATTCACAATTGATAAGATGTATTACACCAAAATTAATTTTAAACATAAAACGATCATTTAGTATCATACTCAGTTAATAACCATTAGAAAATACCACAGCAAAAGATGCTATGGTTAACTAGTTTTACTCGCTTGCAAATATTGTTTTTACCAAGCGGGTAATGCATTATTGTTTATTTAATTGAAGTAAAAATAATCTATGAAGCCCTTTCTTACTGCAACATGTGCAGATTCTATAATTACTCGATGTTCTTTCGTTTGATTAATCCAAGGAATATAGGCATTAATGCACCAATAACAAGGACAGGTAACGTCCAATTACCTAGACCATCCCACCAATCCAATGCAATAAAAACGCTTTCTAAAGCGAGAAAAGCAAAAATGATCATACAAATATTTTTTAACTGATTTATCATTTTTCTACTGTTCAAATAAAACTTTTTTGCATTCGCTTCATTAAAACGCTTTGGATAATTATGTGATTCGGGATGCTTCTCAGCAATCCCCATAAATATTGCTATAAAAACTCCAGGAATCAGCAAAATAAGCAACTCCCATTTCGATCCCCAGCGAGTAATATCACCAGCAGCATTATAATGAGCAGGAATTCGATCAGGTATATCACGCCATATGAAAATAATAAAAATCAGCGTCCCAAAAAAAATAGAATAACCGATAACATTCCACATTCTCTCCCCTCTCGTCTTTGGAAGTTTAAACTTTGGCTGCTTCTTGGAATAGCTCATCACTTCTCCTCCTCTCCTTTCCATACGCTGTAAGCATAAAAAAGTTTCACCAAAATATTGAATTACTGTACGTCCCTATGCTATAGTTATATTAAATTTTTCAAAGTTTAAACTAAAGGAGTGAGGGTGATCCATGTTATTATCTGCTGTGCTTCAAATTGCTTGTGCTTAAAGACGGGAGAAGTATGCCCATTTTTCAAAACAAGCCTTGCAATTACAAGCAGCGGATAATCACCTGAACTCATGAAATAACGGTAAGATGGACGATATATCTTCTATTCGGCATCTATATCTTTTTGAGCAGGGCGGTGCGCTCTGCTTTTTTATATGTCAATATGAAAAAAGCGAGAGTTGTATGTTCCAAATGTATATCTGCCTTTTGGTCCATTGAAAAGGTATGTTATCTCCTTGTACTTGCAGGCAAAGTGTTGTTTTTTATTACGAACATTTTACAAAAAGGAGAAAAACCCATGAGTATACTGGACGTGCAAAACCTAAGCCACAGCTTTGGCGACAAAATGGTGTTAAAAGATATATCATTTCGTTTACTTAAAGGAGAGCATATTGGACTTGTTGGTCCCAACGGAGCAGGAAAATCAACATTATTCCACATTCTTACTGGAGATGTTATTCCAGATGAAGGACAAGTAAATTGGCATCCAAAAGTTCAAGTTGGAAATTTAGAACAACATATCCAATTAACTACTGGACAATCCATACGGAAATTTTTACAAGGAGCGTTTCAGGATTTATTTCGAGCAGAAGAAGAGATGCTGGCCATTACAGAGAAAATGGCTCAAATGCAAACGAAAGAACTTCAGCAATTATTACAGCAATACAGCCAGTTGCAGACTAAATTAGGTCAACATGATTTTTATCGTATCCCTGCAAAGGTGGAAGAAGTTGCTGCTGGTCTTGGTATTTCTCAGTTAGGTTTGGAAACGGATGTGAGTCAATTAAGTGGCGGACAACGTACAAAATTACTACTAGCCAAGCTGTTGTTGGAACAGCCTGATGTCTTACTATTAGATGAACCGACAAATTATTTAGACACTGCCCATATTGAGTGGCTCACAACTTATTTACAAATGTATCCAAATGCATTTATGCTCATAACACATGACACCAGCTTTTTAACTGATGTAGCGCAAATAATTTATCATTTAGAGCATAAACGATTAACGAGATATCCAGGAAACTATAAGCAATTTCTTCAAGCATATGAAATGCGCAGAAGACAAATACATCTCGAATATCAAAAACAGCAGGAAGAAATAATCAAGCTTGAAGGGTATATTCAAAAAAATAAAGCGCGTGCTTCAACCGCTAAGCAAGCTAAAAGCCGGGAGAAAAAACTAAATAAGATGGAACGGATAGAAAAACCTAGCCATAATCCAAAACCTATTTTCTCCTTTACCGTTACAACACAACCGGCAAATATTGTACTTCAAGCGACTAACTTAACGATTGGCTATGATAAACCTCTATTTACCAATGTAAATGTAAAATTGCAGCGCGGGGAAAAAATAGCGCTCGCAGGACATAATGGGATCGGCAAAACAACTACTTTAAAAACATTGCTAGGAAGGTTACAAGCGATAAGCGGAAACATATCGTTAGGCGACCGATTGCTTCCAGCTTATTTTGAACAAGAAATGCCTGCGATCGGAAAGCACACCGCTTTAGAAGAAATTTGGTCAGCATATCCTGAATTGACACAAAAGGAAGTAAGGCAAACATTGGCACGTTGCGGGCTACGATCCGAACATATATTTCAAGAGCTATCTTCACTTAGCGGTGGGGAGCAAACGAAAGTCCGCTTATGCAAACTCATGTTAGCAGACAGCAATTTTCTCATCTTAGATGAGCCGACAAATCATTTAGATATCGCAACAAAAAACGCACTTAAAGAAGCATTAGAAAACTACACAGGAACTTTAATACTTGTTTCACATGAACGATATTTTTACCAAGACTGGATTACCCGAGTTTGGAATATGGAGGAATGGAAGTAAGTAGTATTTCTTTCTTAGGGGTTCAAAAAATTCAGTCAATATGGGCGTGGCTACTCTGTTGTTTACCAACAACTATATGGAAATAAAGATAACGCCACGTCCTATTCTCCGAACAACTTTTCCTGGTGATTTTATACTTCTAAAGAAACCCAATGGGTCTTTTTATGAAAAGTTTTCCCCTTATATACGTGATTTCTTTCCTTAAATTCACAACAAATATGAAAGCAAATTTATTGGACTAATACTTCCAGTCAATGTAAAGTAAGCCTTCAATCAGTAGAGTTTTCTTTCATCCCCCCCACTGCTTGTTAGTAGCTCAAGGGTATGACCTTTACGAAATAGTGTATTTAGGTGCTGTTATCTCCCACATAAACTTGTTTCCGTACAGATTGCCCAACTCCTGAAGTGGGAGCAGCACCTTATCTGCGGTTCTACAAATACACCTTTTGCACTTCATATTGGAAACCACGGTAGCAATATCTTTGTTTAATATACATTTCCCGTGGTGTATCTTCTCCATCAGCGACTAAAATCACTAATTTATCAGGACAGTGATCCATTACAAATTGTTGCAGCATACTGCCTATGCCTTGTTTACGATATTCTTCAAGCACAAAAAGATTGTCGATCTCTGCTGTGCCTTTTCCAATAATCACGTCTACACAACCCGAAATATTTCCCCGGAAATATGACACGATTTGCCATTTATTTGGATTTTGAAAATCTTTTTTATATACATCTCGTTGTGCTTTTGCAAACTCGCTACCAAACAGCACATCTTGCTGATATTTTAAATTTGAGTAGTCCATATACTCATTTTCAGTAACAAATTGAATGCTTATATTTGAATCTTTTTCAACACACGGAAATTCCGAAGGCTTTATGGTAAAAAGTTCCAGATATCTATAATTATAATTATTTTCTATGAAATGCTTAATCAGCTCTTCCGTTGGCTTTATATTCTGTGGAAACGTAAACTTCACATGATGCTGTCCATGCCTTGAGTGAAAATCATGTAAATAAGCAGCTGTTTGCTCAAATTCTTCCAACGATGGCATCCTTAAAAAATGCAAGAAATTACTATTATACTGTAACAGCATGTCCTGATTTTGATAATGTACATATAAATCCGATTGCGCAACAACTTCACCTGCATGATAAATATGATCGAAACTAATTTTACACATTATAATTCTCCTATCATTGCGTAATTAAAAGATAATAGTAATTGTAATGCTGTTTTAATGTAGTAAATGGTTGTCATTTCCTTTTGCGAATAAGTTATACTACAATAGCCGTAACAAAAAACGACATCTTTTTTATTATACTATAATTATTCATTTTTGCAGAAGATCTATGAAATTTGGAGTCTGTCAAATATTCACGGAAACTCTTCTCAAGTGTATTTTAATTCGTACAGATTTAGTCTTTTTAATAGCTGTTACCAGAAAGTCCACAGTAGATATCCTCTGCTCTCCCTTCGCAAACAGGAATTAAAATCATATTCATTGTTCCTTCTTTCAAAACCATTCCGCTAAGATAAATTACCACTTTTCTAAACGGGAAAAAGACCCCCAAATTCCTGGAAGTCCTTTGCGTTTTCTATAACAAATGCCTAGTTCGTTTAAAATATATATCATGCTTTATTTATGAAGTCAGCCTTCAGTAACCTTTTCATTAATTGACGCTAAACCCGTTCAAAAAAACAGATAATTAAACATTACATACGAATTCGTATAAATATCCATGAATTACGTTCCTGTCGCTTCACTTGAGTTCGCCCCAACTTCTGGCTTTTTATACGTTAGTGTCCAACCAGTATACCCATATAGCACCGTCAACAATGGAGAAAGTACGCAGAAAAAAGCAAATGGCAAGTAAGCCAATGTGGATACACCCAAAACAGAAGTAATAAAAACACCACATACACTCCATGGCACAAGCGGGTTAATCACTGTTCCTGCATCTTCCGCTACTCTTGATAAATTTTTGTTTGAAAGACCTACTCTAGCATAGCGTGATTGGTACGTTTCACCGGTTAATAGAATTGATAAATACTGTTCACCAATTAAGACGTTAATTCCTATAGCGGTGGTTGCGGATGCTAAAATGACAGAAAACACCTTATTCAAAAGATGATCGATCGAAGCAAGTAATCGTGGAATAATCCCAAGTGTAAACAATAGGCCCCCCATACTTAAAGCAAGTAACACAAGGCTAATGGTAAACAACATGCCATTAATCCCACCACGTGTCAGCAAGGAGTCGATGCCCTCTACTCCTGTTTCTGAAACAAACCCATCCATAAGTATAGCAAATAGATTTCCTATTGATGGCGCACTATGAAAATAAGCCATCACAATTGCAGCTAATGATCCTCCCGTCAAGGTTAAAATTGCCGGCACCTTTTTAACGGATAGCACTAATAAAACGAGCAGTGGAATGACACCGTTTGCCCAATGAACTAAACCGGTATCCAATAAACCACTTTGGAACTCATTCATTTTTCCGAAATTTGCTTCTGTTAGGTTTGGGGATATAATCAGAAAGATAAGTAACGAAATCAAAAAGGCTGGGACTGTTGTTCCCATCATATTTTTAATATGTGCAAACAAATCGACCTGCAATGTGGATGACGCCATATTGGTCGTATCCGATAGAGGCGACATTTTATCACCGAAAAAAGCCCCTGACACAATCGCACCAGCAGTAATAGCTAAAGAAACATCAACAGCACCAGAAACACCGATAAAGGCTACCCCTACCGTAGCGATCGTAGTTAAGGAACTGCCTACGACAACACCAATAAGTGCCGTAACTACAAATACAATAGCAAAATAAAAGCTCGGTGCCACCAATCCAAAACCAGCATACATTAGAGTTGGTATCGTTCCACCCATCATCCACGCAGCAATTAATATTCCAATAAAGAAGAAAATAAAAATTGCCCCCATACCCGACTTTGCTCCTTCGACAATTCCCTGTTCCAATACCTTATAAGAATTCCCTTTCGCAAGCCCGTAAATACATAGCGTTAATAGAGAAAGAATGAGCGGAATATGTGGTGCTGCTTCCAAAAAAATAATACTCGCACTGATAATACATACAATAAATACAGTCATCATTATTGCTTCCCAAAGTGGTGTTGCTTGCACAGCTTTAATACGATACATACCATCTTCCCCTTCTTATTATACTCACGTTAAAACAGTGACATATGGGTGTAATCGTTCGCTGTAACTATTGCTCCAACGTGTAACATGGAGTGTTAAATGAACTGCATACAATTTACTTATGATGGTTTCATATGAATAGCACGATTCGTCAAGCCTTCAGCTGCTTCTAAAAAGGTTTCATTAAAACTCGGGTGCGGATAGAACGGAAAAGCTAGATCTTCATCGCGCGCTACTAATTCTAATGCAGTAACTCCAGTACTAATAAGCTCAATCGCACCGAAGCCAATGACATGAAACCCTAACAACAAATCCGTTTTGGCATCTTTAACTATCTTTGTCACCCCATTTTTTTCCTTACCAATCAGGGCATAGCTGTTACCACTGTATCCAAACTGACTAGTTCTTACTTCGTAACCTTGTCGTATTGCTTCCTCTTCTGTCAATCCTACAACAGCAATTGGAGGGATACTGTGGACTACCGTCGGCATCATAGTTGTATCTATCTCGCTCGCTACTCCAGCAATAAATTCTGCAGCTACCTTACCCTGCTTCATTGCTATGACTGCTGATAACCTATCCCCAGTCACATTTCCAATCGCAAATATAGAAGGGATGTTTGTTCTCATTTCGTTATCCACTTTGATGAAACCTGCTTCCGAATATATCATTCCTATCCGATCGATCCCTAATGATTCTATATTCGGCTTATGCTCTGTTTCCATATAAAGATGTGTACCAGTTAAAGAAATTTCCTGATCATTGCTAGAAATCCTTACACAAACTTCACCATCGATAGCAGTTATATTTTTAATTTTATTTTCACGATACAGTTGAATCTTCTCTTTTTTTAACATCCGTTTTAACTCGCGATTGATCGCCTTATCAAATGGAAAATCCGCTTGCTCTGGTATGATAATGGTTACCTCCGCACCTAACTTCCGATAACTAAATGCAACTTCTAAAGCAATATAATCTCTACCACAAACGATTAAATCTTTGGGAATTTCATGTAAGGTGAAGATCGTTTCCTCCGTCCATACAAAGGGGTTATTCTTTAAATTTTCAGGTAAAACAGGATAGCTGCCCGTCGCAATAATAGCATGCTGAAACGTAAATAGAGTAAATTGGTGTTCTGTTTCCACTCCAAGCTTATGTTCATTGATAAAATTTGCCTTCCCGCGGACGATTTCCACCCGATTTGCTTGGCAAAGTTTTTCAATACCTTTACACAATTGTTCAATCGTGCTATTTTTATAAGCCATTAACTCCTGCATATCCAATGATAGATCGCCTGTTGAAATACCAAATGCAGACAATTGTTGTGTTTGATGCCATTTACTAGCGACATGCGTAAATATTTTAGATGGAATACACCCTTTATGCAAGCACGTACCACCCAACTGGTCCTGCTCAACTAACGTAACTTGGTTTCCTAATTGAGCAGCACGTATCGCTGCATGATAGCCTCCTGGACCTCCGCCAATAACGATTAACTCCCTCTGTTCTGCAAATTCCCCAACCACCATTTATATCAACTCCAATAATAGCTTTGTCGGGTGCTCAATTAGTTCCTTAAAACGATTTGTAAATGCGATCGACTGCGCTCCATCCATTACCCGATGATCAAATGTGACCGAAACATTCATCACACTTCGAATCTCTAGCGCATCGTCTTTTGTAACAACAGGCACTTTCTTTGTCTTATAAAAAGTCATGATCGCTGTCTCTGGGTGATTAATAATTGGTGTTGCTGCCATCCCACCAAGCGGACCAACATTATTTACTGTAAAGGTTGCCTGTTTCATATCTGCTAATTTTAAATCGCCTGCTTTCGCTTTTTTTATGAGCCTCTTCATCTCCTCATCCATAAAGCGGATCGATTTTTGATCGGCATCGTGTATGACAGGAACCATTAGACCAGCTTCTGTATGTGTCGCGATTCCGATAGAATATTGCTTTAATAAGCGAATAATCTCTTTTTCAACCTCTAATTGTGCATTAAATATCGGAAACTCTTTTAGACAAATGACAACAGCCTTTATAAAAAAAGCAGCCACAGAAATGGATTCCCCCATCTCTTTTAACACACTTCTTTCTTCAAGCAAATGCGTAAGATCTACTTCATCATAGTGAGTCACATGCGGAATAGTCTGTACGGAGTAACTCATTTTTTCTGCAATCCGTTTGCGTATTCCAGCAAATCGTATCTCCTCTTCCGCTTGTGGCAACTTTTGAGTAGCGCTTTCCTGTTCTTCGGTCCACTTATTTGTTTCTGGTTGCTCAGCAAACTGATACACGTCATCATCTAGTACACGCCCAGCTGGACCTGTCCCCTGTATTTGTTCTATATCAACACCTAGCTCCCTGGCGATTTTTCTTGTATAAGGTGCCGCTAAAATACGGTTATAAGGATTAGTAACCGTAGTAGCGTTTTTCTTTGTTGCTATAGTAGTACTTGCGGATTGCAATCGGGTATTTGACATTTCACTTAGAGGCGCTGCAGATTCAGCTTCGGTGGTAATTTCCATAATGACATTGCCTACAGTAACCACATCTCCTTCTTTATAGTGAATGGATGCGATCGTGCCCGCTGCTGGGGCAGGAATTTCTGCTACCATTTTATCCGTTTGCATTTCTACGAGCGGCTGATCCACAGACACCACATCTCCAACACCTACAAAATAATGAATAATTTCCCCTTCGTTCATCCCTTCGCCCATATCGCTAAACTTTACTTGAACCAATGCGTTCACCTCCTAAAATGAATAAACTTTTTGAATCGCTTGCGACACCCGTTCTGTTGTAGGTAGATACGTATGTTCCAAAGCAAATAATGGAACTGGTACATCAAAACCTGTCACTTTTTCAATTGGTGCACGCAAATAAAGAAAACTCGTTTCCATAATGACCGATACAATTTCACTGCCTACTCCCCCTGTTTCATGTCCTTCATGGATAATGACGACCCTGCCTGTTTTTTGTACGGAATCCGCAATGATTGCTTTATCTAATGGGTATAATGTACGTAAATCAATCACCTCACAAGAAATACCTTGCTCCTTCATAAGTTCAGCAGCTTCCATAGCTATAGGCATCATCGCTCCCCAGGCAAAAATCGTCACATCTTCACCTTGTTGTACGATCTCCCCTTTCCCAAGCTCAATGCGATAATCATGCGCCGGTACTTCTTGTCGCTTGCCACGGTATAAGCGCATCGGTTCTAAAAATAATACCGGATCAGGATCAGCTATGGAAGCTAACAACAATCCCTTTGCATCATATGGCGTGGATGGGCAAACTACTTTGATACCAGGTAAATGGACAAATAAAGCTTCTACGCTATCAGAATGAATTTCGGGCGACCGAACCCCCGCTCCGTATGGCGCACGAATAACCATAGGCATCGAATAATAGCCTAACGTTCGCGTGCGCATTCGTGTTACATGGGTGGCAATTTGCTCAAAAGCTGGATAAACAAAGCCTAAAAATTGAATTTCTACAACAGGCTTTAAGCCATTTAACGCCATCCCTACTGCGGTTCCAACAAAACCCGCTTCACTTAAAGGCGTATCGATTACTCTTTTTTCGCCGAATACGTCCTGTAATCCATCCGTTGCTCGAAATACTCCACCATTTTTGCCAATATCTTCACCTAAAAGCAGTGTCTTTGGATCCTCTTCTAGCATCGTTTTTAAACCATCATTAATCGCCTGGATCATCGTAAGTTCCTTTACTCCAACCTGTACCGCCTGTTTGTTAGCCACTTTGGATAATGCCATTAGCTACTCCCTCCCGTTGACAAAATGCGCTGCTTTTGTTTTTCAATCGTCCACGTTGGCTCAGCAAATACATGATCAAACATGTCAGAAACAGCTGGCTGTTCATATGTTTCCATCCGTTTTATTGCGGCTTCCAATTCATCTTGAATCGCTGTTTCAATCGAATCCCGCCACGCCATCTCCCAAATACCTCTATGTTTCATATGTTTTTCCAGGCGTAGTAATGGATCAACCTGGTCCCGAATCCGATTCACCTCGGCTTGATCTCTATATTTAGACGGGTCATCAGCTGTCGTATGGGCACCAAACCGCATCGTCACTGCCTCAATTAGGGTTGGACCCTTTCCTGATCGAGACCTTTCTAAAGCTTCGCTAACAGCAAAGTAAACAGCGAACACATCCATGCCATCCACACGAACACCTGGGATGCCGTATGCTTCCGCTTTTTGTGCAATGGTTTCCGAATTCATCTGCTTTTCAACTGGAAGCGAAATGGCATAGCCATTATTTTGATTAAAAAAGACGACCGGCGCCTTAAAGACACTCGCTATATTTATTCCTTCATGAAAATCCCCTTCTGACGTTGCTCCGTCTCCAAAGTAGGCAATTGCCGCATTTCGAGTTCCTTTATACCCTTCAGCCATCGCTGCACCAGTGGCATGCGGTAAATGCGTAGCAATAGGTATGGATGCAGGCATAATCTTTTTTTCCCTTGAAGGTAAACACCCTTCTATCCGCCCATTCCAATGTAATAGCATTCGATCTAGGTCTGCTCCAAAGGTAAGCGATGCACCGTGATCTCGATACGTAGGGAACATCCAGTCTTCATTTCCAAGGGCCAATGCACTGCCCACTTGGGCTGCCTCCTGCCCTGCAAAAGGTACGTAGGTCCCAATTCTTCCTTGTCTCTGTAGGGCTACCCCTTTCTGATCATAGGTTCGAATTCGTAACATGTGATAGTAAAACTGTTTTACTTTTTCTTCCAATAATCCTTCCTCATTCGACTCATCTAACCATTTACCTTCTTGGTCAATTATCTGCAGTAATGGATATTTTTCTCGCATGATTATCCCACCTTTTCATTTATATCCCGCATGTAATTGGCAGTAATACAGATCCTCTTCATTCTACTTGGCGAAAAGCAGGATGTATGGGCAACATCCAACTATAAATCAAATGACCGATTCTCTCAAAAGCCTTAAGTCATCTCTTTGTGTCTCTAACAATCAGCAGGATGAAGAAAAATCCCACTGATTGAAGTTTCATTTGATGAGGAAAATTTTCTTAGTAATGACCTATTACTTGATGTCCCATTTCGGTCTGTGATTTCGACTATAGAAGTTGTTTCGATTTTGTTGTTCTTCCAACTGTTTTACATATTTACGGTGTGCCGCTTCTACCGTAGTTATATGATCAGCTTGAGCTTCTACGTATAATTGAAGTACCATTTCATAGATTGTTTTCGTCTTTTGTAGTACGCGGTTCTTGTTGGCACCATACTGTTCATCCGCAACCTGGATAAGTCCACCAGCATTAACGATATAATCAGGTGCATATAAAATCCCCTTGTCATGTAAAAGCTCTGCATCCGTTTCATGAGCTAGCTGATTATTTGCTGAACCAACAACTGCCTTTACATTTAGCACTGGTATCGTTCTTTCGTTAATTACTCCGCCCATCGCACAAGGCATAAAAACATCTGCGTTTACTTGATAGATGTCTAGCGGGCTTACAACATGCACAGCGTTCTGGAATGATTTAGCTTCATTTAAAAACTCATTGATAACGCTTTCATTCACGTCCGTTACATAGACCTCTGCGCCGACTTCAAGCAGGTGTAGTGCTATTTTCCTGCCAACCTTCCCTAGTCCTTGTAACGCGTAAACTTTTCCTTCCAGAGCATTACTTTGAAATAAAAACTGATTCGTTGCTTGTAACGCATAAATAATGCCCTGTGCTGTTGGTATCGACGTGTCTCCGCTACCCCCAAATGCTTCAGGTAGACCATTGATGAAATTCGTTTCTTTTGCTGCATAAATAAAGTCGTCCATAGTCGTCCCCATATCTGTACCCGTGTAAAACCTGCCGTTTAATGAATCTACAAATTGTCCAAATGCCCGAAACATCGCCGGTGATTTATCCTTTTTTGGATCACCAATAATGACTGCCTTTCCCCCACCGAAATCAACGTCGCTCATTGCACATTTTGCGGTCATTCCTTCAGATAAACGAAGCACATCATTTAATGCAGCGTTAACACTTGAATATGGATACATACGTGTTCCACCTAGTGCTGGCCCTAGAGTGGTGTTATGTATCGCGATAATTGCTTTTAATCCTGTCTTCGGGTCATTGCAAAATACAACTTGCTCATGACCGCCTATTTTTTGAAACACATCAACCTCTTGCAAATGTTCTAATTGCTTCAATTCCCGGACCCCCTTTAAGTAGTCGTTGTACGCACTTTTTCTTGAATTAATTTTTTTGGTAAAACAACTTGTTTTACTTTGCCTTTTCCAATTAATCCCCTCGCATTCTCCACATACACCTCCGTAGTAATTTCTTTCGTACTTACCCCCGAAACAGTAGCAGTCAAATTAATGGTTGAACCTAACCCCGAAGGAGCAACATGTTGAACACTTACTGCGGCCCCCATCCCTTCTTCATGGTCTTCCAAATAAGGAATGAGCAACTGTCGGGACACCCATTCCATGTGATACACCATGGAAGCTGTAGAATAAACAGGATGAACAACTTTACCGTCAAATTGAGCAAACATCTCGTTCGTTACTGTTATCGTCAGTATTTTTGTTTTTCCAATATGCAACCCTGCCTTCATCTAAGTCATCCCCTCTCGAAATTATATATAAAATCATATATAATTATTTATGGATCTTGTTTCTAAATTTTCGGTATATTTCGTATGTTAATATATATTCACGTTACAGTCAACAGAGAACTGTAAACTATAATTTTTCCGATTTAATTACGAACGCGAAAGCATTTCTACATGAAAATAAAAATCCAGATGTTATTTGCTCATCTGGACTGGACATTCCCAATATGCATTAATACACCTTCTAAACCTTTTTGAATATGCGTTTTCATCAAAGTAGTTGCTTTTGTTTCCTTACCATCAACTAAAAACTGGATCAACTTTTCATGTTCACTTACAAAAGAAGGATAAAATTCTCCTTGTACCATCGTTATTCGCATATAGTGAATTTTTGTTCTTATCACATCCAGCAATTCTATTAATTGCTTATTTCTAGAGGCTTGAATGATGATATCATGAAATTCTTGGTCTAATTTACTCAATTCTATTGATTTCTTTTGTTGATAAGCATGATACGTCAATTCCAAATTATTTGCTAATTGCTTTTTTTCATTATCCGTTATTTGTTCAATAGCAAGACTGACAGCTAATGCCTCAAGGCTTTCTCGGCATTGAAAAATGTCGACCACATCCTCAAGCGTAGGCTGGTAAACCCTTACATATCCATCATTATACGTTAATAACCCATCTTGAATAAGCATGCGAATAGCCTCTCTTACTGGTCCTCTGCTTATTCCTAGTTTATTAGCAATTTTAGCCTCCACTATTCGCTCTCCTGGTCTATATTCCCCTTCTAATATTTCTCCTTTCAAAATAGCATAAGCTTGTAAATGAAGTGATTCTGGCTTTATAATTCGCATGTCTGGTAACCCCCTGTAGTTGGTATCATCTAGTTCGTTTCGTCTATAAATTCTGAATATAACCTATTATAACAAAATTATTATGTTTTGGTTACCTAAATTTATCACGTTCTATTAAAATCCATTTTAAGAAGCGTATGCAGTAAAGATGTATCAAAAGTAAATGATATGACAGCTTTGATAAAGTGAACCATCAATGAACAGGCTTTCTTTTATCCCCCACCGATTGTTAGTACTGCAAGGGTATAACCTAATGAACCTGGAACGAATCGGGAATTTAGATGTAGGCTTCTCGAAGTGAGGAGATTGCATCTACTTACATATTGGGTAAAGTGGAACTAAGCGATTCGATCTAACTCTTTTTTCATATATTCACTTGCGTATTCCTTCCCATATTTAGCCATTGAATAATGATACAAAATAACCCCTAAGATGATCCAAGCTCCAATGATAAGCCACTCATAAGGCCAGGCCAATGATGATGGCATGCCCGGCATATACAAAATCACTACACCGACAGCCATAAGTACAGCTAGCCAGCCAATTAATGTCCCACCAGGCAGCTTAAAAGGACGATTCATATGCGGTGCTGTTTTCCGCAGCAAAATGAACGAAATGGCAACCATTAACCAAGCAACAACAAGCCCTAAGCCACCTGCATTGACTAACCATACAAGCGCTGGTCTTCCAAGTAAAGGTGCCGCCGTTGAAAGCAGTACAATTAACACAATTGCCCGGTGAGGCGTTTTATATTTTGGATGTAATTCTCCTAAAAATTTTGGAAGCATTCCAGCATTCGCCAACGCATAAATAGCCCGACTCCCACCAACATAGAAGCCAATCCAGCTCGTTAGAATACCCCCAATTCCTCCAAGCACCAGCACATTCCCCATCAACTTACTATCTCCGAACGCTTTTGCCATTGCGTCAGCTGTCACTAGATTAGACTCGCTAAGTTCTGTTGGATTTAATATACGAGATACTCCATAAATAATGGCAATATACCAGATAACTGCTAAAACGACTGAAAGAATAAGCAGTTGACCGATCTTACGTTGTGGCAAATTGATTTCCTCTGCAGCTTGTGGGATAACGTCAAAACCAACAAACATAAATGGTGTCATAATAATGACTGTAAATACACCAGTTGCACCTGCATTAACTAGCGGCTGCATATTATCCATATTTCCTCCAAAAGTACTCCCCGTGATCAGCATCAAGCCTGCTATAATGATAAATGTCGTTAAAATAACCGTAATAACAGATGTAAGCTTAATCCCACGATAATTAATCCAAGCAACCAGTAAGGAGCCAATCATTCCAACTCCTGCCCAGGTTATAGTAACATCCCAACCTGCTATCGTATATAAATAACCTTGACTATAGTTAGGCACGATATACTCAAACACGGTTGGTAACGCAACTGCTTCAAATGCTACTACAGACACATAGCCAAGAATAATCGCCCATGTAGCAATAAACGAAGCTACTCTTCCCATCGCTTTAAATGTATACACTTGCTCTCCACCAGCTAATGGAAGAGCAGAAGATAATTCCGCATAGGTTAACCCTACAAATACAACAAGTAAACCACCAATTGCAAATGCTAAAATCGCTCCTAAGGAACCCGCTTCTGTTATCCATAAGCCAGATGTAACGACCCATCCCCAGCCAATCATGGCACCAAAGGCAAGTGCCAGCACATCTTTGTTTCCAAGTACCTTTAATAGCTTATCTGAATCACTCATCGTTTCGACTCCTCACTCCCTCTTTATCTACATGATCTCTAAAGTAACATTTTCTTTTGTCCTTTAAATCATGCGACTTTATCATTTACCATTTATAAAAACTACGGAACTAGCTTATGTTTTCTGTATTAAACAAATCTTTTTTTGTAACTAAACTTACAATGATGATAAAATAGCAACGAATACAGGATGTATGGTAAATGGATGTCCTAACACTCGCCAAGTAACCACTACCAAAATTCCCTCACGTATAAACGTATAACCAGCAACCACTAGATAATATCTTACTGAATAATTCGAATATTCCAGATGCATGCGCCCCTGAAACAAGTATTACCCGTTCCAGTTCCCAAAGCTCGACTAATGGAGAAATATACAGTGCCAGTATAAGTGCAATCAGGGGGGCATAAATGACTGAAATGCGGCTATAAAGTGACTCTTCGATCAGTGGGGTTTTTATCATCCCCACTGATTGTTAGTACTGTAATGGTATAACCTAAAGGCTCTTACGAAATAGGACATGTTAGATGCAGTTATCTCCCAGTTTGACTTGTTGCAGTACAGATTATCCAACTCCTCTAAGTGGGAGTCTTACAGCACCTTATATGCGGGATAAAATAACATAGAACCTAGCCATTGTTGCCTCATACCATACAAATAATCTATTTTCCATATATCCCATGCCTATTGCATTACTTAAAAGGGTGAGAACCATATACGTACTAGCCATATTATAATCTGATACGTTTTATTTTTCGGTTAACATAAATGAGAACAGAAAAAGAAACAAAAAATGGACGATAACCGTAATTCCTAAATTCCATTGCTCTCACCCGCTACACTCTTTCCAGACATTTTGTAATCGGTTTCAATTATATGAAAAACTTATCCTCTCTCTATCGTTTTATCCCAAGTTGTTGCTGAACTTTTAAAATAGCTTCATATACTCCTTCGACCAGTTGGTCAACTTGTTCCTGATTTATAATTAGCGGAGGAGCGATACAGATGATATCCGTATTATCATAGGTAACTCCACGGCAAATAACCCCACGTTCATGTAGTGCTTCAATCGCTTTTAGTGTTACATGTTGGTCTTGCGCAAATCGTTTGTTGGAAACAGGTTCTTCCACAAGCTCTACTGCACCAAGTAAGCCTACAAACCGTACATCTCCTACAATCTCAAGGCTCTCTTTGACCTTTTTCAAACCAAGTAACAGCCTATTCCCCATTAACCGTGAATTTTCCACTAGTTGTCCTTGTTCCATGATTTCAATATTTTTCAAGGCAACAGCTGCGCCCGTTGGATGTCCACTATAAGTGAATCCGTGAAATAGCGTTCCAAGAGACTTTTCTTTGAACACGTTATGAATGGTCTCTGAAACAACAACACCTCCTAAAGGGAAATAACCACTAGTTACACCTTTAGCAAATGTCATAACATCAGGAATAACGTCCCAATTTTCGATTCCAAACATCTTGCCCGTTCTCCCAAAGCCTGTAATGACTTCATCAGCTACAAATAATATGCCATAATCATCACAAAGAGCTCTAATTCTAGGAAAGTAGTCATCTGGTGGTATTAATACGCCACCTGCTCCTTGTATAGGCTCTGCAAAAAATGCTGCCACTGTTTCTGGACCTGATTCTTCAATTGCTTGTCGTAAGGAAGCGATCGCTTGGTCTGTTGTACTGTTATAATGTGTGTCTACATGAATAAAGTCAGTCATCATATGTCCTGCCATCCCCCAAAATTCTGGGATGCCCGTCACGCTTGTAGAAGCAGCCGCCACGCCATGGTAACCTCGCTTAAGCGAGATTATTTTTCGCCGCTCCGATCTGTTTTGGATCTTCCAATAATGCCGTACTAGTTTTACAGCTGAATCATTTGATTCTGAACCTCCCGATGTAAAAAACACAGCATTTAACCCTTCTGGTGTAAGCGAAGCAATTTTCTCCGCAAGTCGAATCGCTGGTTCATGACTAAATGTGGAAAAAGCTGAACTAAACGCCATTTTTTTCATTTGTTCCGCAGCAGCCTTCGCTAATTCTTCCCTGCCGTGACCGATATTCACATTCCATAACGACGATACAGCGTCCAAATACCATTTTCCTGTGATGTCCTTTAAGTAAATGCCGTCTCCTTCTTCCATAATGACCTTTGCCCCATTTTTTTGCTGTTGCTGAATTGATGAAGTTGGATGGATGAAATGCCGTTTATCCATTTCAATTAGATTATTACTCATTACCCATTCCCCCTATAAAAATATTACAAAACTCAGCTTTATGAGTTTCCTAAAGATTTCATTCTCCGTGCGTATTCTGGCTACATGACGACATGGTCTCACAACAAACTTGGTGCTAAGTTGACACAGCTACGCCAGGATAATAAGCATAGAAATAGCTTTACCACTGCAATTACTATGAAAAATAAAACAAAAAACCAGTCATAAAGACAGAAAATATTGAAAGCAATTCTGTCCATATAACTGGTTTCCATCTAATGAACCGCTTTACTTCAACAGTAAAGTCGATTAGATTTAGCAGTTTGTTTATGGGTGTTCAAAAACTGTCATTAGATTTTCAGTGGATTTGTTACTGTTTCTAAGCGAAGCTTCCATTTCGTTCTGCTCGAAACATAATCCAAAACCTCTCCATCCCAACCTCTTTGAACAAACACCATTCAAATTTTGTAGTAATTTAATTTTAACGAAAATTCAATCAAACCGCAACAGTTATTTTTTTGTTTTTCTGAGAACGCGCCCATTTCACTAAGAGATAAGCAAAAGGAGTGTCAAAAAGAGCAATGATTAGTTTAAAAACATATTGTGATATAATCATGCCTCCTAAGACATGAGCAGGTACGATTCCCCAGAATGCAACAACAATAAAAATAGTTGTATCAAACAATTGACTCGTCATCGTAGATAAATTATTACGAAGCTATAACTTCTTATTTCCATGCTTCTTGCGTAAATAATGAAAGATGGCTACATCCAGGTTTTGACTAGTCACATAGGATGCTAAACTAGCAATCATTACCCGAAAGCTTCCGCCTAAAATTTGTCCAAATTCCGCTTGAAAAGTAAAATTGGGGGCAGCTGGGTAAATGAATCGTAATAAAAATAAATCCCATCGCAACTAACTGTGTAATCGACCCTGCTTTGACCGTACTTTTAGCGCTTCTTTTCCATACACTTCCCCAATTACGTCCGTAAGTAAATACGTAATCACGTACACAATTACAGCCCCGGGAAAAATGAAGAGGCCAATTTGAAATAATTTTACTGCTAATATATTAGATAACAACAACAGACCTACAAACATTGCATTAAAGTAAATAAACATCCCATTCCTCTTCCTTTTTAAAAAAGCAAAACCCTAGCTTAACCCTCTAAAAACTTTAACGATTATCTATTTTCTCTGGATGCATATCATGGTTCCAAAGTCTTTGTTCAGCCATTTGCGCAAACTTTGTTCCATGTTTTCCATAATTACAATATGGATCTATGGAAATTCCTCCACGGGGGGTAAATTTCCCCCAAACTTCAATATAACGTGGAGCCATTAATGAATAAGGTCATTCATAATAATATTCACACTATCCTCGTGAAAATCTCCATGATTTCGAAAACTGAATAAATAAAGTTTCAATGATTTACTTTCAACCATTTTCTTATCTGGGATATAACTAATGTAAATCGTACCTAAATCAGGCTGCATCGTCTTTGGACAAAGTGTGGTAAACTCAGGGCAATTAAATTTAACAAATACTCCCGGTTTGGGTGCTTATTATCAAACACTTCCAAAATCTCTGGTGTATAGTCAAAAGCATAGGTAGTATCTTGGCCGCCTAATAGAGTCACTCCTGATAATTCAGCTTCTTTCCTTCCACTCATATTTACATCATCCTCTCTTTTGTTTGCTTAAACTGTTTCATAGTGTTTAAGAATTGTAGTATGTCTTTTCTCTTGAGATGCAAAAAACCACGGCACTAAGGCACCGTGGTTTATCGTTTTTTATAGAGGGTTAAGCTAAGAACCTCTTCTTATTTTAATCTATCATACTGGACTCATTATATAGATGCCTGAGGCAAAGTCAATGGAGTCTCGTGTGAACATACCTGTCTAAAAAACCGATCTTTTAGTTTTAGCCTCGGCTAGACCAGTATTATGACGATGACGTTTCTACCTGCTTGCTCATGGTCTTCTCCGCTTTTGTATCCTCACGATAATACAACTTTTTAGCAAGCAAGGTTTGTGAAACGAGAACCGTACCACTCACTGCCCAATATAACGGAAGTGCAGCTGGTGTACTAAACGAAATAAACCCAATCATAATCGGAGATATTAAGCCCATTATGGCCATCTGCTTTTTTTGTTTTTCCTCTATACCAATCAAAGATACACGAGATTGCAAGAAATAAACAGCTGCTGCAACAAATGGTAAAATCATGTCCACTTGCCCCAAATCGAACCATAAAAAGGAGTGCGAAGCTATCTCCTGTGAGCTTCGAATCGCATGATAAAACGCAATGACAACCGGGAATTGCAATAACATCGGAAGACAGCCCATGGAACTTAATGGATTGAATTGATGTTTTTTGTACAGCTGCATCATTTCTTGCTGCATTTCCGCTTTGGAGGCAGCATCTTGTTTGTTCTTATATTTCTGCTTCAGGGCATCCATGTCTGGCTTCATTTGATTCATCTTTGCTTTCATTTTTGCCCCATTTTTGATTTGCTTAAATGCTAGCGGCATTAACAGCAAACGAATGAGCACCGTTATAAGAACAATGGATAAGCCATAATCATCACCAAACAGTCCAGCAACATACTTAATCATTGGGGGAAAAGGATTTTGAAAACCCATCATTCCTCCATCTGCCTGACATCCAGTAAGCAGAACAAGTAAAGTTAAACTAACAACACCGTATTTCTTAAGAAAAGTGAATATAAAATGATCGTGCATATTTTTCCTCCTCGTTGTAATAAATCCATAAATTGTAACGAGAAGGGAGAGTGGTCTGTATCATCATCTGGGGAAGTTATTTGACTTGCCTTTTTAACGACCCATTGAAAGATTTCATCGCACATCCCGAATAGTTCTTGTATCGGTAATAAGCGATAACGTTCATTATGATACTCTCTTATTTGCAAGTGGTGCGTATCCATCATATGACCAAATTGAATAGCCGTAAACGAATATGCAGACGCCATCGTCAATAAGATGCTTAAATAAAAGTAAACTGGTGAAGCATCATTAATGAGCTCATTTATTAAATCCATCATTTTATATTCACCTCCTTTAACGACCTATTTATCCCATTATAACACAAGAAAGCGAATAGATTGGTTGGGAGAATATGACTTTTTGCCCTTTGAATGAATTTTTCAAGTATGGCTGCATCATTTAGATTTTAAAATCCAACCAGCACTATCGAAATTTGTCTAACTAACATGCTCTGACACGGAATTTCCATTATTTCTCTTTAAACTTTTAGCTACGACAATAAGCAAAGCTACGAGTCCCGTAATATCAGTCCATACTACTGGATATATCAACAATAGTAGCGGTAACAGCTACCTTATAAAGGAAAAATTGGGGAATTACTGTTACGAGAACTGGAACACCCCCAAGTAAAAGGGCTCACTTTTTGGTATAACGGATGAATGACCCCACTGTTTCTTCCTGTTTGATGGGTTACCATCCTACTTCTTTCTCTAATACGGCAATGGATGATTTGGGGTGCTTTTTTTCATCTGCCATGCAGTTGCTAAACCTACAATACCTCCACCGATGATTATGTAATCATACATACAATAATTCCCCCTTGCTTAGCTTCAGCTGCTCTCCATTCTATATATCATTCATATTATCCTAATTAACTAATTATTTATAATTAAACAAGTTTTTAAACTTAAAATATTTCCTTGATACAATATTTTAAAAACAGGCAATAGGATACTGTTTTTATACGGAATGGAATTGTGAACTGCGGTGATTTAGTTATGAACTTCGAGCAACCTATTTGTGCACTTCGGGCGAATTGGTTGTGAACTTTGGCGTTCTATACTATAATCGCTATGACGTATGATTAAAATTGCATAGCTAATTGCACTAGGGGAGCTATTTTAGATGGCTGAGAGGAATCATTCTGACCCTTATTACCCGATCTAGATAATACTAGCGTGGGGAAGTGCAGTCGTGACCAACTTACACTCAAGAAATTCTGTTAAATGATAATTGGCGAAGACTGCATTCCCAGCGAATGCAGTTTTTTTGTATGTATAAGAAAGTATAAACTTAGGTGCTTATGGATAATGAAATAACCGAAGCCACGTCCGGCTTCAGCGCCCAGCAACTAGGCGACTTCACGAAATCGCCTTACGATAAGGCCTCATCGGTTCGTTACCTCACCGTGATTCCTTTATCTTTAGTTGATTCGTTCCATTCGCTATGTTGCTAAACGGGCGCCCCGCGCCTTTGTTTATGTAAAAAATTGGGCGAAACACTGTTCTTGGTATGATTAGTCCAGGCGGCCATGTTCAGGAACAGTTGGTTAGCCTTGTAGTGCTATCAAAGGGCTACACCTTAATAAAAATTTTAGGGAGGAAGAACGAATGAAAGATCAAACCATTATTTGCAGCCAAAGTAAAATTGCAGGATGCGATTTTGCACTTTACCCGATGACAGATCAATTTGTACATGTCATTATGAAAGCATTAGAAGAAGTAGATACATCAAAGGTGTGGGTAAAAACAACAGACGTCGGAACATGTGTCAGAGGGAAAATCGTTCATGTATTCGATGTTACCAAGGCTTTGTTTCTCCATGCCGCTCAGACTGGGCATCATGTGGTATTTAGCGGGACGTATTCCATAGGCTGTCCTGGAGATTCCGCTGGTGATGTTTTCTTAGCAGAAGATGATATTAGATTAAACGAAGCACAAAGCAGCAAGATTCAACAAAATATAGCTGGGAAATTTTCTCTCTATCCATTAGGCGGCGGCGACTATATGGATATGATTTACAGTCAAATTGAAGCAATGAAGCAGGAAGGTATCCACGTATCATCGATTCACTATGCCACTCGTTTAGATGGAGAAGGAAAAGATGTATTTAATGGTTTGGAACAAGTATTCACCAATATGGAAAAGAGCGATTCTTCCCACACAGTTATGACTGTAACGATCTCAGCTAATAGTCCATCTAAAAAGGATGTGGACAACAATGAATAATTGGCGATTAAAAGAAATCATTGTCATGTCCGTGTTATCGGTCGTATTTGGAATTGTTTATTTAGCTTTTCTCCCTATAGGAAAGCTACTTGCATCCTTTATGGGACCTATAGGTTACGATTTTATTTTTGGTATCTGGTTTATCGTATCCATTATTGCAGCTTATATTTTACGGAAGCCTGGTGCAGCGTTTTTGTCCGAAACCATTGCAGCTACCGTTGAAATGCTATTAGGAAATGCGATGGGACCGATTATTATTGTGACAGGGATCATTCAAGGTCTTGGCGCTGAGACAGCTTTTGCTGCTACAAGGTATAAACGCTATTCCTTGTGGGTGTTGATGCTTGCCGGAGTAGGCGCAGCGATTTTAAGTTTTATTTGGGGCTATTTTCGTAGTGGCTATGCGGCTTTAAGCACACCTTATGTAATAAGCATGCTCGTAGCTAGAATGCTAAGCGGGGCGATTATTTCTGGTATGCTTGGAAAAGCAATTAGTGACTCCCTCGCAAAAACGGGCGTACTGTCCAGCTTTGCTCTGGGTAAACAAATGCATAAAGAGAGGTCTGTATCATGATACAAGTGAACGAGCTTTCCCTTTGGTTTGAAGGACATGAACAAGCCGTTATCAGCAAACTATCCTTTCATCTGAATGCTGGTGAAACGATGCTATTACTTGGACCGAGCGGAAGTGGAAAAAGCACGTTAACCTGTTGCTTAAATGGGATCTACCCTCGAGAACTCGATGGAAAAACGGAAGGAAAAGTCCGTATTTTCGATAAAAATGTACAAGCTACAAAACCTGGAGAAATCAGCAAGCATGTCGGTGTCGTATTTCAAGATCCTGAGAGTCAATTTTGTATGTTAACTGTAGAGGATGAAATCGCTTTTGGACTGGAAAATATAAATACGCCAAGGGAAAAAATCGCAGCCAAAATCGATGAAGCATTACAACTCGTTCATTTAACGGAACATAGAGAAGCTACCATCCATTCTCTTTCAGGAGGACAAAAACAGAAGCTAGCCCTATCCTGTGTTTTAGCACTCGAACCAGATTTCGTTATTTTAGATGAGCCTACCGCTAACTTAGACCCGTTAGCCAAGCAAGAATTTATCCAAACGATGAAAACCATCCAACAGGAAAAGAAAATTGGACTTATTGTTATTGAACATCAACTAGAAGGCTGGGTCTCTTTTATACAACGAGCTTGTATATTATCAAGACAGGGACAATGTATTTTTGATGGTTCTTTAACAAAAGCAATTACGAAGCATGCTCCGCTTTTGCAATCACAAGGGATCGCTCTTCCACCAATTACGGAGCTCGTATTAAACGCTGCAGCAAACAAGCAAGCAACTTTTACGTCTATCCCACTAACGTATGACGATTTTTCAGCACATGTGTCTTATTTGGATCAGCAATATTTAGATAAACCGCCTGCCAGAAACCAAAATACAAAGGCTGCGCTTGAAGCACATCATTTGAACCTAACGAAAAACAAGCGGCAAATATTACAGCATATTACTTGTACGTTGGAGCGACCGTCGTTTATTGCTATTACCGGCGCGAACGGCAGTGGAAAAACCACGTTGACTCGGCTGTTAGCAGGAATTGAAACTCCTTCTACAGGAGAAATATATGTCAACCATCGTTTACTTAAACATTGGAAACAAAAAGAATTACGGCAACAAATTGGCTATGTATTTCAAAATCCAGAACACCAATTTATTACAGATAGTGTGTTTGAAGAAATTGCTTATACTTTACGTTTGAGAACATATCCCGAAACAACGATTAAAGAAAAAGTTTTCCATACATTAGAAAGTTGCCAATTGCAAGGGATGGAGCATAGACATCCTTATACATTAAGTCAAGGGCAAAAACGCCGCCTTAGTGTGGCAACCATGATTGTCGATGAACAAAACATCTTGTTCCTGGATGAGCCGACCTTTGGGCAAGACGCTGCCTCCACCCGTGAACTGATGCGATTATTAGAGGAACGATATAAAAATGGAACAACGATTATCATGGTGACGCACGATATGGACATTGTCGATCAATATGCTGATCGGGTTATCGTATTGGAAAATGGCCAAATCGTCATAGATGAAACACCTGAACAGCTATGGGAACGACCGTGTTTAAACAAATGGCATTTGGATTATCCGACACGGATCAAATTAAAACGGCATTTGGAGGGTTACCATGTCTACATTGCTAAATAACATCAATCCGAGTATAAAAGCAATTACTGTCGTTATTTCTGTTTGCCTATTAACATTCGTGTTTGATCCATTTACTCCACTTGTTTATTGTATTTTAACCATACTGCTCACTTTCCTGTTTGGAAAAGTTGCTTGGAAAATGTATCTGCTTTATTTTCTTGTTATTTGTCTTTTATCGATTGGCATGCTTTGGACGTCAGTCGCCTTTGCAGATGAACCAAATAATCCTCAGTTGACGATGCAATTTCTCTTTTGGGAATTACCGAAAGAGAATGTTACCGTCGCCTTATCTTTAACCTTGCGTATGCTAGCATTTGCTGCTTTATCGTTTATGTTTATTTTCACGACCAACATGGTTCATTTTATTCTAAGCCTTATGCAGCAATGTAAACTGCCACCTAAACTCGCATATGGCATACTTGCAGGCTATCGCTTTTTACCTTTGATGCGTGATGAGCTACAACAAATTCGCGCGGCTCATCAGGTAAGGGGAGTCAACCGAGTCTCTGGTTTAAAAGAAACCATTCAGCAGTACAAACGCTATGCTATCCCTTTACTTTCCGGAGCCATTAGGAAAGCTGAACGAACAGCCATCGCTATGGAATCAAAAGGCTTCAGTGGGGAAAAGAACCGTGCCTTTTACCGACAGTTTCAGGTTACTTTTATCGATTGGCTTTTTTTAGGTGGCATGATTGTTCTACTGGCAGCCACCGTAGCTATCTCTATCAAATTGGGATATTTCAGCTGGTATAAAGGACAATTTTAAGAACAGGCAATAAGCTGACTATTAGACATTCATATAGTCAGCTTATTGCCTGTTGACAACAGAGGCTTGGTTAGATACGGTAACAAATCGTCTGTCCTATCATTTTCATATGATTTAAGCAAAAGAACAAAGGCGCAGGGCGCCCGTTTAGCAACGTAGCGAATGGAACGAATCAACTAAAGATTTAGGAATCATGCCACTAAAAACAGGGGTATGCCGACGCCTGAGCGGTAAGCCCGGTTTTAGTCGGCCTTCCTCTTTGCGACGAACCGATGAGGACTTATCGTAGGGCGCATTTCTAAAGTCGCATCGTTGCTGGGCTCATGCGCCGGACGTGACTAGTCGATTTATTTCGTTATCCACAAGCACCTAGTTTTATAGGCTCCTTTAAAATAAAGATGATGATGCAGCCTGCACCCATCATTGAATACAGAACCGCAATCCGTACACTGATTTATATGTAAGTACTGGTCAATCGTAAATCCCGTTTTACAGACACCACATAAAATAGCTTTCTGGTTAAATTGATCTTTTGGCCAAACCTCTATGTGATGACTTTCGGCTTGTTGATGACATTGATAGCAAGGATAGTACTTTTGGCAACACTTAAACTTTATAGCAATAATATCTTTTGGTGAATGATAATGCACACATCGGGTCTCTTGATCTACCACTTGCCCATAAATATGAACCATTCTATCTCCCCCTTCCAAATTTAGTTATGGTTGACGGTTACACCAAATAATTCAATTGCCTCTCTCCCTCATTCTTTTTCCGAAAGATGCATGGGTTGAAAAGGTATACCTGCTAAGGTCGATATCGTTTAAAGAAGTATGATTAAAAACACTTGTAATTTCTATTGACTCTCACGTTACGATAGACCTTATACTCCTTTTTAGTTGCTTACTGAAAGGAGTATAGATTATGAAGCATGTAACTAAAATGATTAAACTTGAATTAGAAGCAGGTGAAGCGAACCCAGCAAAGGTTGGAAAGGATTTGGCTCCAACGGGAATTAATCTTTTACAATTTTGCAAAGCATATAATGAACAGACCAAAGGTAAATCGGGAGAAATCATTCCAGCTGAAATAATTATCTATGAAGATCGCACATTTTCTATCCAATTAAAAACACCACCGGCTGCTTTCCTATTGAAAAAGTACGCTACTATCACTAAAGGCGCTAATACAACTGGTCATCAACAAGTTGGCGTTATCACACAAGCTCAACTAAAGAAAATTGCTGAGATTAAATTACCTGATTTAAACACAACCCGTATAGAAAGTGCCATGAAGATGATAGCAGGAACAGCTAAGAGCATGGGAATTCGCATAGAAGAAAAATAACCTACTAAGTAATTAGTTCTGTTCCATTATTATATCATAACGATACTGCTACCTTTACTTGTTTGGAAGTCGTTAACTTTAGCTTGTCTGCACCCTGTTACCGAACTGCACCCCCCATTGTTAGAGATAAATCGACTAATTGGCGGTGCAGTTTTTATGTAGTAATTCGTATACTCTATAGAATTCGCCGATGTTCGCAGTTCAATTGCTCGAAGTTCACAACTAATTCGCCGGAGTTCAAAATTTGCTAGTACTAAACAGGATTCATTTACAAATTCAAAGCTGAACGACTAAAAAAATATCACGTTAGGTTTTTTCGCTAAGTTTTTTAATATCATAGATGCTAATCAATGAAACAAGGTTACAGCAAAATTCATAGGTCTTTATGAACACCTTCCACGCGCCATTCCACTTCCCGTTTTTATCCGATTCAGGACAAAAGCCACCATTCTGCAAAAAAAATTTAATAAATTTTTTCAAAACGTGAAACTTATACATTTTTTATTCGTACTAGTATAATGAATATATGCTAAGAAAAGCTGAGGTGAATACATGAGTATATTGGGGCGTTTATTTGGCAACAAAAAAGAAACAAGTAAGCCAATTGTGGAAAGAAATATGTTTAATTTGCAAATAAATGACATTGTTACATTTGACCTAGAAGACTACAAAGTCGTAGGGAAAATCGACTATGACGATCACGGCTTCAAATGGTATATATATCAACTAGAAGGTACGCATAAAACGTTATGGTTAAGCGTAGAAATGGATGATGAACTTAATCTTGGTATATATAAGAAAATTAAATTACCTATTCAAGAGCCCATTCCTAAAAAAATTTCCTATGAAGGAACAACGTTTTACTTGGATGAATCTGGTAAAGCTCGCGTAATTGGAGCTGGTCGCAGTGAAAACTTAACTGGATTAACCTGTGAATACTACGATTTTTATGACGATTCAGACGAAAAGGCACTCTCGTTAGAAAAATGGGGCAATGAAATCGAAGTGAGCATTGGATATGAAATTGAAGAATATGAATTAAAAATTATCGCTAGTAGTTAATAATAATAAATATAATGGAGGAATGACCATGTTTAAATTTTTCAAACGTATGAAAACCGTTGTAGAATCTGAATTGAACGCTGCTTTAGATAAAGCAGAAGACCCTGTAAAAATGCTCGATCAATTTATGCGTGATATGGAAGAAGATATTCGTGAAGCAGAAGCTGCTGTTGCCAAACAAATTGCAAATGAAAAAATGATGCACCGTAAATATGAAGATGCACAGAAAATGGTTAAAAAGCGTGAAGAACAAGCTATGAAAGCAGTAGAAGCAGGAAATGATGACCTTGCTAAACGTGCTTTGGAAGATAAAAAGTTACATCAGCAAACAGCTGATTCCTTAAAAGAATCTTATGAGCGTGCCAAACAAGACTCAACGGTATTACGCCAGAAGCTAGATGAAATGAAGGCAGAATATCAGGAAATGAAGTTGAAAAAGGATTCCTTGAAAGCACGGGCAGAATCTGCAAAAACAAGAACAAAAATGAACCGTACGTTATCTGGTATTGGTAGCGACGAATCCAAACAAGGCTTTGAACGCATGGAAGAAAAAGTGCTTAAATATGAAGCAGAAGCAGAAACAAGCGAGGACATGCAAAGCTCCAGCCGTAGCCTTGATGACGAATTCGAAGCTCTGGAGAAAAGTGATGTCGATGATGAACTTGCTGCCCTAAAGAAAAAACTAGGCAAAGAATAACATCCAGATAGAAATATAACAGATGAAGGGGATCTTTATTCAGCAGGAGTTTTCATCCATATCCTACTGAAATGTGAAATAGAACAAAGGCGCGGGGCGCCCGTTTAGCAACGTAGCGAATGGAACGAATCAACTAAAGATTTAGGAATCATGCCACTAAAAACAGGGGTATGCCGACGCCTGAGCGGTAAGCCCGTTTTTAGTCGGCCTTCCTTTTTTCCACGAACCGATGAGGCCTTATCGTAGGGCGCATTTCTAAAAAGTCGCATCGTTGCTGGGCTCATGAGCCGGACGTGGCTTCGGTTATTTCGTTATCTCCAAGCGCCTAAATTTATACTTTCTTATCTCTTTAGAAAAACTTGGCTTGTCGCCAAGTCTTATGCGGAAGCCTTTGTTTTTCTTATACTATAAACCCAAAAAATCTTATACTTTCCTATAGTGGAACAAAGACTTAACCCTTAAGTCCCCTTTTTTCTGTGCGTCGCTCCTCCCGCGATCGACATCTTACAGGCCCAATGGACCGGGCATTTAGGTGGCGTTGTCTCCTACCCAAACCATTTCAGATCCTTGAAGTGGGAGGCTTCATATACCTTATATGCGGGGTAAATTCATACACATTCTATGCAACGTTAACGAATAAGATAAGTTAGGCGCTCAGGATGGTGTCTTCCTGAGCGCCTTTACTTAGATTCTCAAAAAAAGAAGGTGAGAATATGAAGCGTTCACTTTCCTTTGTTCTGGTATCTTTATTGCTCTTTCTAACCGCCTGTGGAAGTCAGGCCAGTACCTCAGAAGGAACTCTGTTTGAACATGATATTGCTGAATTTATTGATCAAAATTATACATTTCAAGATGTTGTTTCTAGTCAAGAGAATTCCTCTGACATATCTGAAATATACATAGCTGAGGACAAAAGCATTGATGAGGTAGTAAACGAACTACAAGAGCATGAAGAACCCGAAAAGCTAAGTGAAAGAAGCGATAACAAGCAAGCCCTTATTTACGATAACTTGTTTGTAATCGTAACAGAAGATGAAGATAACCCGGAAAATTCAACAGTTGAAATTGCGGAACAGCAATTCGTACGGGATAATTATAATCCGAGCTTTTTTAATGGTTTATTTGCACTTTGGTTATTGGATGAAGTTTTAGACGTTGATGATTGGGGGAAGAAACGTCAAAGCAAATGTAAAAATTCCGGAGACTGTTATGGAGGCTATCAATCTTCGGGCGGTTTATACAAGAAGTCAAGTGATTCAAAATCTATCCGTTCTTCCTCTGTTCGAGGCGGCGGCCCAGGTGCTGGTAAATAATGCGAATAATTAAAGAAAAGAAAGGATGAACTCCATGGAACCATTTGTTTCAACTTTGATATACTTTTTCGTGGCTATTTTTATTGTACTTATAGGCTTAATTATTTTTGAACTGATGACACAGAAATACAAAGATTGGGATGAAGTTTTAAAAGGTAATCATGCTGTAGCTTTATCGATCGGCGGGAAAATCGTCGGAATCTGTATCGTTCTTGCCTTCTCTATCTATAATAGTGCTAATATCATTGATACACTCATCTGGGGCGGTGTAGGGATCGTCCTGCAAATGGTAGCGTATTTACTATTCCAATTGTTCACGCGTAATTTCTCTGTGGAAGAACAGTTACAAAAAGGTAATATAGCTGTTGGAATTATCAGCATGAGTGTATCCATTGGGCTTGGATTTGTAATTGGGGCATCTATCACTTAAGAACCCCCACGAAAGAACAAAGGCGCGGGGCGCCCGTTTAGCAACGTAGCGAATGGAACGAATCAACTAAAGATAAAGTGAACCTTCAATCAACGGGGTTTTCCTCATCCCCACTGATTGTTAGTTGAACGAATCGGGGATTTAGGTGCTGTTACCTCCCGCTTCGGCTTGTTCAGCTCACTTCTTCCATTCTTGAAGTGGAGTCTACAACGCCTTTTTACGGGATAAAGGAAGCATACCACTAAAAACAGGGGTATGCCGACGCCTGAGCGGCAAGCCTGTTTTTAGTCGACCTTCCTCTTTGTGACGAACCGATGAGGCCTTATCGTAGGGCGCATTTCTAAAGTCGCATCGTTGCTGGGCTCATGCGCCGGACGTGGCTTCGGTTATTTCTTTATCCCCAAGCGCCTAAATTTATACTTTGTATGAAAAAACGCTATTTACCATTATATAACTTATTTATTTTAGGTAGTATTTCAAGAATCTAAACATTATAAAGCAACATTTTTCATAATAGATGGTGGCTCGCGCTCTAGGCTAGCCATGGTGGTTTCTTATCTTCTAAAAAAGGCTAATACGATACTAAGAAATACCTTAACTTATGAGAGTAAAACAAGTTGTAATGATTGCAATCGGCCTATTAGTCGATTGCCTTTTTTTAAACATTCTCATAAGATTAATCTAGCAACAATGACTATTGCACGAAATGAAGTTTTTTTAAAAGATAAAGTGAATCTTCCAACTGTGGAGGTTGTCGTTCACCCCCAAGGTTTGTTAGTAGCTCCAGGGTATGACCTAAAGGCCTCTGAACGAATATGTAGGTGCTATTATCTCCCACTTAGACTTGTCGCAATATGAGATATCCAACTCCTGAAGTGGGAATCTTCCAGCACCTTATATGCGGGATAAAATTAAACAAGGGAAAAGGAGAATCAGATATGCTTAATATTGGTAGTCTCGTGCTTGGATTAATTGCTTGGATACTTCCTATTGTTAGTCTCATGAAATATAAAAAACAAACCCATCAAAATTGGGCCATTCTTTCCATTATAAGCATTAGTGCTTGTGCAATTTCGCTAGGCTTGCAAATCTTCGATAGCTATCATCTAGTAAAACTGGAAGATTGGTCTGCTCTTATGGATACAATGGGGGCTGTAGCAATCATTGCCGCAGTTCTTCTATTCGTTACCATCCTATTAAATATACTTAATTTAATTATATACCATCGTAAAAGCACAAATTAGAACGTTCCATTAACAGTTTGCAAGTTTGAACTCATTCAATCATTATGCCAATGATACATTTATAGCATTCTGCTATGTATCGGATCCATATCGAGGAGAAAGTATCTTTACAAACTTGTTCAAATTTTTGATTCATGTAAAAATAGTAAGGTACATATGCTATTTCTACCAAATGAAACAAGAATAGTGTTAGACGTATTTTGGTCTATCGAATAGACATACAATTAAAGCTCTAACACCTATTCTTCTCTCTTAGAAATGTATGTATTAAGTGAACCTTCCACCAGTGGGGGGCATCCCCCAGTGATTGTTAGTACCGTAATGGTATGACCTAAAGGTCTCTAAAACGAACCGGGCATTTAGGTGCTGTTATCTCCCACTTAGACTTGTTGGGTACAGATTATCCTGAAATTGGGAGTATTACAGCACCTTATATAGCGGGACAAGTTATGTTTCTAAGAACCTTTAAGCCTCTCATGAACGGTTAAGATGATTTTTTTTACAAGGAGACTTACGTGTGAATCATTTAAGCATTAAACAAAGCAAAGCCATTTATTGGGCTTCTGGAATCGTATCTATATGTGGAATCATTTTTGAAGTTTTATTTGGAGCAGCTGGCTCTTACTTACTGGGAGATGGTGTAAAACAATACACTCTCACCATTTCACTCTTTTTAACCGGTATGGGAATTGGTGCGACGCTTAGTGAAAAAGTAACCAAGAATTTAATTTTATCGTTTGTTTGGATTGAATTCGCAATCGGTTTAATAGGTGGTTTTTCTACATTTGTATTATTTGGAGTTACTGCCTTTTTAAGTTCAGGAATGGATGCTTTCTTTCTTTACTTTATCACCTTAGTAGTTGGCGCACTTACAGGGGTTGAACTCCCGATTTTAATCCGTAAAGCAAATGAAATTGGCGTCACCTTACAAAAAAGTACCGCAAGAGTTCTATTCTCAGATTACGCAGGTGGACTCATTGGTGGCTTGCTTTTCGTTTATTTGTTCCGACCACAATTCGGATTAGTTAAGTCTGCCTTTATTGTAGCGCTTATTAACGTAATTGTTGCCTTATGGATTCTAGTCTATTTTAAGAAAGAGATCCAAACATTTAAGCGACATTTTATCGCTGGCATTATTATTTTCGTTGTATTAGTCCTTGGCGTTATCTTCGGGGAGAAGACTGCCTTTCTCTTTGAACAAAAACTATATAATGACCCGATCATTTATAACGAACAAACCGCTTATCAACAAGTTATCTTAACAAAAGAGCAAGGGGACCTGCGCCTTTTCTTAGATGGACAACTGCAATTTAGTTCAACAGATGAATACCGCTATCATGAAGTACTCGTCCACCCGGCTATGGCTACTGCTTCTTCAATTGAAAATGTTCTTGTGTTAGGAGGTGGGGATGGGCTGGCACTACGAGAATTACAAAAATACGATGACATAAAATCCATGACGCTTGTTGATTTAGACCCCAAAGTAACCCACCTTGGTAAAAGCCACCATGAGATTACTGAGCTAAATCAACAGGCTTTTGAAGATGAGCGGGTAAAGGTTGTGAATGCAGACGCTTTTAAATACTTACAAGATCATCAGGAGTTATACGATATTATACTTGTTGATATGCCTGACCCTAACAATGAATCCTTAAATAAGCTCTATACCCTTGAATTTTATCAGCTGGTCCGTAATCACTTGCGTCCCGGAGGCGCTATGATGGTACAGGCAACAAGTCCAACTTTTGCTACAGAAGTGTATTGGTCGATTAATAAAACCATTCAAGCAGCTGAACTATATACAGACAATCTCCATGTAGACGTTCCTAGCTTTGGTGATTGGGGGTTTGTACTGGCAAAACGCGAGGAATTTGATTTAGAGGATATGGATATTTCTGTTGATACGAAGTTTCTAACCAACGATGTATTAGACGGACTAGCAACGTTTGGTAAGGACATTGATCAACATATTGTGGATAAAAAAGGCAACGAAATAGCTCTAGATGTCAATACATTAATCCGCCCTACCTTGATTGAAAAATACGAAAAGGCATGGCAAAGTTATTAAAGCAAGTAGCTTACCCTTAGGTACTACTTGCTTGTTTTTTAATATACTTTTACAGAGAACTCAACGCTTTTTTTACCTGGTTCGCTTATGGGATCCTTTTTTCGGGTTAGTTGGCTTAGGCCATAGCGGACGTGCAACATGCTGAATCATCGTATAAAATACAACCTGCCACTGCTCTTCTGGAAGCTTTCCAATCATTGTGGAAGATTTCACACCCAAATTTCTTTTCAAATGTTTCATTTGCGGAGCAGTGAATACACCTTTAAGAACCATTTCCATACTTGCTTTTGGCTGCTTAAGTGCGTATTGAGCAAGGCCTAGAAAAGCCATATAATGCTTATTTTCAATGAGCGGCTGGTTTTTTCTTGTTATTTTGATCATCGCAGAATCTACTTTTGGTGGTGGGGAGAAGCAATCCCTTGAAACATCTTTCATATAGGTAAGATCAAACCACATCCGCCAAACCAGTACATAAGCATTTCTTATAAACGTTGCAGTAAATCGTTTGCCAGCTCCCTTTTCCATAATAATTACTCCTCGGTCAAACGCTCCTGAAGGGTGATTGAGCAGCATCTTCATAATTGGTGTCGTAATAGCGTATGGGATACTAGCTACCACAACATATTTCTTTTTAGGCAAATTTATTTTTAAAATATCTTCATGAATGATTTGCGTGTTTTTATTTTTGGCCGTTTTCAATTTTAATATTTGAACAAACGTATGATCATATTCTACTGCCAACACTTTAGCTGCTTTTTGTGCCAAGATAGTCGTTAATGCCCCCTTGCCTGCACCTAGCTCCAATACTGTATCCTGCTTGCTGACAGAAGCTTTCTTGATCATTTCATATAATACTTGTTTTTTATGGAGTAAATGTTGTCCTAAGTAATTGGGGGGTTCCCCTCTACTTAGTTTTTTCCCGCTATACTTATGCATTTTCTTCGTCATTATACTTCTTCCTTTCCTAATCGTACTTAACTTGTTACATAAAAAAACACCAGCTATTGCCAGTGATCTTTAAAGTAAAAGGAAGAAGGTCATTATGATACGTAATGTATACGTTAACCAGGCTATTTAGTCTCCATTAACATTTGCATTTTTAGTTCCATCAGAGATGTCATGCAATTCGAAGCCTTTATTTAAATATATCCACCACTATTTAGTGGCAACAAATTCCTTGGCTAACGATAGGCATTATTTGTACAAGCTATTCAAGCACAAAAAAGAAAGGTATAACGAGACACCTTTCCCATCATCCGTTCTATGAAAATGAGGTTTTTAAAAAAGGACAGACTAATCCCGCTTACTCCGCAATCACTGGCAGAGCTTTTGAACATATGAAATTACCTGTTCAAAGTTACGAAACGTAGTCTACCTGAATTCATACTTTTATTAAGCCTCCTTTTCTATTCTCCTTATATTATAAATCCTGTAGTTTAAACTGTCAAAACATTTCTGTAGTAACTACAATACTCTTTCCCTTATTTGCTGGTTCAATTTTTTCAAAAAATCAGCTAATGTTTTCTTCTCTGATCGTTTTATTCCATACATCCTTACATTAATTGTAGCAGTCTCTTCCTCTTGGTCACCAACCACCAATGTATAGGGTATTTTTTGCATTTGCGCTTCTCTTATCTTATAGCCCAACTTTTCTTCTCTTTCATCTAATTCAACCCTGATTCCATGATGCTTTAAAGTAGATTCCACTGCTTTACAGTATTCCAAATGTACATTGGAAACTGGGATGAGTTGAACTTGAACAGGTGCAAGCCAAACAGGAAAAGCACCAGCAAAATGTTCAATTAGAATACCGAAAAAACGATCGATCGAACCATATATGGCGCGATGAATTACGACAGGACGAACCTTTTCATTATTTTCATTAATATACGATAGATCAAATTTCTCCGGCATTTGAAAATCTAATTGAATCGTAGCACATTGATGGCTACGCCCAAGAGCGTCCCTAATATGAAAGTCAATTTTTGGTCCATAGAATGCACCATCTCCTTCATTTAATTGGTAAGGGACGGCTAACTGATGTAAAACATTTTGAAGTGCTTGTTCAGATGCTTCCCATAAATGATCTTCCCCCAAGGACTTTTCTGGACGTGTAGATAACTCCACTGTGTAAGAAAAACCAAATGTTTGATAAACCTGATCAATTAACTGAAATACCTGCGCGATTTCCGCTTCGATTTGATCCTTTCTAACAAAAATATGGGCATCATCCTGACAGAAAGTTCGTACACGTAACATACCATTTAGCGCCCCGCTATACTCATGCCGATGTACCTGACCAAATTCTGCTATTCGAATCGGTAAGTCGCGATAAGAATAGAGCTTATTTTTATAAATCAACATATGACCAGGACAATTCATCGGCTTCATTGCAAACTTCGTATCGTCTACTTCTGTAAAATACATATTCTCATGGTAATGATCCCAATGACCTGACTGCTCCCATAACCGCTGATTCATCATCAACGGGGTACGAACCTCATCGTAGGCTGCTTGGTTTTGTATCTCTCGCGAAAGATTTTCTAACTCATTGCGAATAATTTGTCCCTTTGGCAAATAAAATGGCATTCCGGGTGCTTCTTCAGAAAACATAAATAGCTGTAATTGTTTTCCTAATTTGCGATGATCCCGTTTCCTTGCTTCAGCTATAAATTCCAGATGAGCTTCCAATTCTCTCTGTTTTTTAAACGCAAAACCATATATACGCTGCAGCATATCTCTGTCACTATCTCCACGCCAATATGCACCAGAAACATGTGATAACTGAAAGGCCTTAATATACCCTGTACTTGGAAGATGGGGACCTCGACAAAGATCAACAAACTCTCCTTGGCGATAAATAGTAATCGTTTCGTGCTTATCAAGGCTTTCTAAAAGTTCTAGCTTTAATGCTTCATTTCGTTCCGTAAATAGCTGTACTGCAGCATCATACGATATTAATTCTCGTTTGATCGCTAAATCCTCTTTTATAATCGTCTTCATTTCTGCCTCAATTTGTTGCAAATCATCCTCGTTAAATGATTCCTTTAACTTAAAATCATAATAAAAACCATGCTCAATCACTGGGCCAATGCCCAATTGCACATCACGGTGCAATCTTTTCACTGCTTGTGCCAGCACGTGGGCTGTGGTATGTCTTAATACGCTTAATCCTTCTTCTGATTCTAAAGTAAAAATTTCAACTACAGCATTTTCCATTAGCTTGTAGTTTACATCTACCATCTTTCCATTTACTTTTGCTGCCACCGCATTTTTACCTAAGCTTGAACTAATAGACGCAGCCACCTCTACTACAGTAATGCTTTGTTGATATTCTTTCACTTTTCCATCTGCTAGTTGCACTTGAATTACGGAATTTGACATCACCTATAACCTCCTTGAAATTTCAATATTTAAGTAAAACCTTATAGAACGTTGCTTGCAACGTATTTCCCATATTAGAAAGGAAGTTCTTGCTTGAAGTTATTGGATAAATTGTGAACTCCGGCGACTTTCCAGTAAACTCCATTGGTCACTCTATGTATCGCGAAGATTCTGCGCATCTCGTGTTTCCTATAGTGGAACAAAGGCGCGGGGCGCCCGTTTAGCAACGTAGCGAATGGAACGAATCAACTAAAGATAAAGGAATCATGCCACTAAAAACAGGGGTATGCCGACGTCAGGCGGCAAGCCCGTTTTTAGTCGGCCTTCCTCTTTGCCACGAACCGATGATGACTTATCGTAGGGCGCATTTCTAAAGTGCCTAGTTGCTGGCGCAGGCGCAGGACGTGGCTATTCAGTTATTTCGTTATCCCCCAAGCACCTCATTTTATAATTTCTTATAGTACAAAAAACACATCCATCCCTAGAAAGGGACGAATGTGTTATCCGTGGTTCCACCCAATTTCCCAAATGGCAATACTACCTATTTGGCTTATTGTGCTGTAACGTAGCTTTACGGTACTGGTTACTCTTGTTTCCCCAATACAGCTTTTGAGGTGGTACATTATTTTCCATCACTAGGGAGCTCTCACCTTTTCTCCCCTCTCTGCCAGCTGTAAAAATAATGCTTGCCCTCTTCATTGCGTTTGCTTATTTTCCTTTTAATAAAAATAAAGTAACCCCTATTGCAATTGCTATATCACCTTGCACCTACATTTTTAAACAAAAATCAATCAGTGCAGTTATGATGCAGTCACCTTCATGCTTTGCCAGTAAAAAAACACATCCATCCCTAGAAAGGGACGAATGTGTTATCCGTGGTTCCACCCAATTTTCCAAACGGCAATACTACCTATTTGGCTTAATGTGCTGTAACGTAGCTTTACGGTATTGGTTACTTTGTTTCCCCAATACAGCTTATGAGGTGGTACATCATTTCCCATCACTAGGGAGCTCTCACCCTTTCTCCCCTCTCTGCCAGCTGTAAAAACAATGCTTGCCCTCTTCATTGCTTTTTATAGATAGTTGATTTTTACTTATACTACATCAAGATGCGAAAAAATGCAATAGCAAATGAGCGGAGTCAAAGAAAGGTAAATAGAAATAAGAAAAATTTTCCGATAAACGATTCTCTTGATGGAGCGAACGGATTTATAGAGTGGGCGAACGAATTTCCGCACAGGGTGAGCGACATTACTCGTGGAATGAGAGCTACTTTGATCGCAATGTGAGCGACCTCAGTCGTGATGCGAGTGGCTTTTTCGATGCAACTAGGGGAAAGGTTTTCACAGCATTAGTTTACAAAACAACAAGCGACACCCTTCTTCTCTAGTTGACATCGTACCTATCATCCGCTAAAATAAAGTAAACGTTTACTCTATAAGGAAGATAGTATGAAAAAATCAACGATTAAAGATGTTGCTAGAGAAGCTAATGTCTCCATTGCGACTGTTTCTCGGATATTAAATAATACGGGAAAAGGCTACTCCGATAAAACAAGGCAGCATGTAATGCAAACGATTGAACGAATGGGCTACTTTCCAAATGCTATTGCCCGTGGTCTGATTAACAATGAAAGCGGAACAATTGGTGTATTGTTTCCAGCAGTATCAGGGATGGTAAGTGCAGAGCTTCTTCACGGGATTGAAGCAGCTGCGCAGGCGTTTGACAAAAGTGTTATCGTGTGTAACACGTTATCTGATCCAGATAAAACGGAGCACTATTTACAATTGCTTTACGAAAAACAGGTCGAAGGTGTTATCTTTGCCAATGCAAGGCTAACGTCTGATTTTCAAAAAATGGTAAAGCAAATGGCTGTACCATTTGTTACATTAGCTGGAACATCAGAAATAGAAGGTATACCAGAAGTAAAAGTTAATGATCAGCAAGCTTCCTATGACGCTACGCAATATTTAATCAAGCACGGACATTCACAGCTTGCTATGGTTAGTGGGCCGTCTCATGATTTAATCGCAGGTACTCCACGAATAGAAGGATTTAAGCAAGCATTAGCAGATGCAAACTTACCATGTAAAGCGACACAAATCAGTTGGAGTCATGCCTTTAATTTTGAAGATGGTAAACATGCGTTTCGTTTGATTATGGCGCATCATCCAGAAACAACTGCTATCTTTGCAGCTAGTGATGAAATGGCTGCAGGTGTCATATCTGAAGCACATGCACAAGGGATTCGTGTACCTGATGACCTATCCATTATTGGTTATGATAATACAAAGTTAGCTATGATGACCGTACCGGCCTTAACAACCGTATCGCAAGAGTTTGACACAATGGGGAACCGTGCTGCAGAGCTATTATGTCATTCTATTATGGGCGAAGATATTGAATCGCTCAGCCTGAAACATAAAATAGTCGAAAGAGAATCGGTGAACAAACAGTAAAGGCAGGTTCTCACCTTTTCTTTTTACGTAGAGAGTAAACGTTTAACCTAGAAGGAAGAGGATGATTTCATGACAGAGAAAAATTGGTGGAAAGAAAGCGTTGTTTATCAAATATATCCACGCAGCTTTCATGATAGTAATGGTGATGGTATTGGTGATTTACAAGGAATTATTCAAAAATTAGACTACCTGAAAAAGCTTGGAATTGATGTCATTTGGCTATCTCCTGTTTATGATTCTCCAAATGATGATAACGGATACGATATTCGCGATTACCAAAAAATTATGGATGAATTTGGAACGATGGAAGATTTTGATGCGTTACTCGAAGAAGCACATAAACGTGGATTAAAGATCGTGATGGATCTAGTCGTTAACCATACATCGGATGAACATGCATGGTTTGTCGAATCTAGATCAAGCAAGGATAATCCAAAAAGAGATTATTATATTTGGAAAAAAGGCAAAGAAAATGGTCAGCCCCCAACAAATTGGGAATCTGCATTTAGTGGATCTGCCTGGAAATATGATGAAGCAACTGGAGAGTACTTTCTCCATATGTTCAGTGAGAAGCAACCTGACTTAAATTGGGAAAATCCAGCAGTACGTAACGATGTATACCAAATGATGCGCTGGTGGTTAGATAAAGGAATTGATGGCTTCCGTATGGATGTAATCAACTTAATTTCCAAAGATCAAACGATGCCAGAACGTGAACCTGATCCAGGGAAAGAACTTGTGTCTGCATTTGAATTTCATATGAATGGACCTCGTATTCATGAATTTTTGCATGAAATGAATCAAAAAGTATTAGCCGATTATGACATTATGACTGTTGGGGAAATGCCGGGTGCAACGGTTGAAGATGCTAAGCTTTACACTGGGGAAGAACGTGAAGAATTAAATATGGTATTTCATTTTGAACATATGGGTCTTTGGAATGGTCCTGATGGAAAATGGTCCAACATGCCTTGGAAGCTTACTGACTTAAAAGAAATTTTAAGCAAATGGCAATATGGACTAGAAAAGGAAGGCTGGAATAGCTTGTACTGGAATAATCATGATCAGCCCAGAGTTGTTTCCCGCTTCGGTAATGAAAAGGAATACCGTGAGAAATCTGCGAAAATGCTAGCAACTCTACTCCACGGTATGAAAGGAACACCATATATTTATCAAGGTGAAGAAATTGGCATGACAAATGTCCGATTCCCTTCTATTGATGATTATGAAGATATCGAACTGATTAATTGGTATAACGAACGTCTGGCACAAGGACATAATAAAGAAAAACTGATGGAAGCAATCTATGCAATTGGTCGTGATAATGCCCGAACCCCAATGCAATGGAATGGCAATCCGCATGCAGGATTTACGACTGGAGAACCTTGGTTGAAAGTGAATCCTAATTATATCAACATTAATGTAGAAGCAGCGCTTGCCGATCCAGAATCTATTTTCTATTACTATCAGCAGCTAATTGCATTGCGTAAGCAAGAACCAACTATTGTGCATGGAAAATTTGAATTATTACTAGAGGATAGTGAAGAAATATTTGCTTACACTCGAAATTATCAAGATGACACATTGCTTGTGGTATGTAACTTTACAGCTCAAAACCAAACATGTGAATTACTTAATTTATCAGCAGGGAAAGAAATACTCATTACAAACGAGGCAACGGATACCATGCATACGCTTAGCCAATTTACCTTAAATCCATATGAAGCCTTTGTGTATAGGCTCACTTAGAAAGAAGGAGATTTTTAATGCGATTGATTTCTTCTCTAGTCGTCTCACTCACTACAGCTGCCCTGCTTGTCGGCTGTAGTGACATTTCTTCCCCGAAAGAAAATATGGTGGAACTAGAGCTATTTTCCAATAAAGCTGAAAATATAGCTACATACGAATCGATGATTGAACGTTTTGAAGAGCAGCATCCTAACATTCGAATTAATTTATATGCTCCACCTGACGCAGAGACTTTATTACGAACTAGGCTAGTAAAAAATGATATGCCAGATATGCTAGCCATTGCCGGTAATGCTTTATATAGGGAATTAGTAAGTGTTGATATGTTAGTAAACTACGAAGGTGAGCCTATGCTGGACCCTATTCAACCAGCATATTTACAAACCATTTCTGATCTAGAAGGCTCCGAAAAGAAAGGAATACATGGTGTGCCCTTTGCGGCTAACGCCAATACGATGATTTACAACAAGACCAAGTTAAAAGAACTGGGAGAAGATGTTCCAAAAACATGGGATGAATTCATTCAATTGCTGCAAAAAGCAAAAGCAGTTGGAGAAATACCGATCTACTTTACTTTCCAGGATTCATGGACAACAATGCCAGCTTGGAATTCGTTGGCAGGGAATCTGCAACCGAAACAATTTGCCGATAAAAAAACAAATAAAGAAGTGACGTTTCAAGGTACCCATCAAGAAGTAGCAGAAAAATTATTACAATTAAAAGATTACGGGCATGATCGCATGTTTGGGATCGGCTACAATGATGGAAACCGTGAATTCTCACAAGGAAAGGGCGTTTTCTATTCCCAAGGAAACTGGGCGATTCCAGAGCTACTCAAGTTAAATCCTGAACTTGACCTCGGTGTATTTGCAATGCCAGTTACGAATGATCCCACTAAAAACAAGTTAGTTTCGGGTATTGATGTTCTTTTTGCCACTTTAAAAGAATCCAAGCATCCTGAAGAAGCAAAGCAATTTATTTCTTTTATGATGGAAGAACAGCAACAGCAGCAATATATGGAAGAACAATCTGCCTTTTCTGTTCGTAAAGACGTCATTTCTGATGATCCAATTATGGAAGGCATTCAAGATAACTTTACAGAAGGAAAAATAAGCAGTTTTCCAGACCATTTTTATCCGGCTGGAATGGGGGCTCAAAATATGATACAAGAATTTCTTTATCAAGGTAACATTTCCAAATTGTTAAAAGACTTAGATCGAGAGTGGGACCAAATCCAATTAAGGTATTAAGGAAGTGAATGAATTGAAAAGTCGACAACGTGCATTTTTGCTAATGACCATCCCTGCCGTTATTTTGTTTTTTATCTTTCATACATTTCCTCTCCTTCAAGGAATATTTTATAGCTTCACGAATTGGAGAGGGTACGGGGATTGGGATTTTATCGGGCTTTCTAATTATGTAAATGTGTTTAAAGATATGCGTGCCTTAAACGCATATGGCTTTACATTTCAGTTTGCTATTGTATCAACAGTCTTAGTAAATATCTTTAGTTTATTAATCGCTCTTGGCTTAAATGCAAATATTAAATTCCAAAAAACATTACGAGCAGTCTATTTCTTACCAAATATATTAAGTATTCTTATTGTTGGATTCATTTTCCAATTCATTTTCACGATCTTTTTACCGCAATTTTCCGATGCTCTAGGTATTCAGGCGCTAGCGACCAATATTTTAGGCAGTCCTGACTATGCTTGGGTTGGCGTTGTCATCATGGCTGTATGGCAAGCGACAGCTTTTAATACGATTCTTTACCTAGCAGGCTTACAAACCGTTCCTGAAGATGTTTATGAGGCTGCAGCAATTGATGGAGCTTCACCATGGAAAAGGTTTTGGAAAATTACATTTCCACTAATTGCGCCATTTTTCACGATTAATATGGTACTTGCATTGAAAACATTTTTAATGGTATTTGACCATATCATTGCTTTAACTGGCGGTGGACCAGGATATGCAACGGAATCCATTTCCGTATTAATTTATCGAGGTGGATTTGAAGGCGGGCAATTTGGCTATCAATCTGCTAACGCAGTTATATACTTTATTGTCATCGTTGCCCTTTCCATTATTCAACTGCGATTCTTACAAAAACGGGAGGTACAACAATGAGAAAAAAGAAAAATTGGCTTGTTACTAGCCTGTTAATTATCGGAACATTATTGATCTTTTTCCCGTTATATTTAACGATTAATATTGCTTTGAAAACACCGGGGGAAATGGTAAAACCATTACTTTCTCTACCAGATGAATGGCGTTTTCAAAATTTTCTTGATGCGATTGAAATGACCAATTTCTTTCAAGCATTATCAAATAGCTTTATCGTTACGTTTTCTGTCGTTGTATTAACGGTATTAACGAATTCTCTTGTTTCCTATGCAATTGCCAGAAATATGCATAAAAAATTTTTTAAAGGCTTATTTTATTACTTTGTAAGCGCTATGTTCGTACCGTTCCCGATTATTATGCTGCCATTAGTGAGACAAACAGCCATCGCTGGTATGGATAATCTCATCGGACTCATTTTTCTTTATATCGTGTTCCAGTTGTCCTTTAATGTCTTTATCTATGTGGGATATATTAAGTCAATTCCAGTTGCACTGGAAGAGGCAGCTGTCATGGACGGCGCAAGTTCATGGAAGATCTTTTGGAAAGTTATCTTCCCCCTTCTATCACCAATGAATGCAACAGTAGCTATACTTACAGCTTTATATGCATGGAATGACTTCATGCTTCCATTGGTCATACTGACAGATCCGGAACATGCCACTTTACCGTTAGTTCAATATATTTTCCAATCGGAATTTAGCACGAACTATAATTTAGCGTTCGCTTCCTATTTACTAGCGCTATTGCCGATGGTAATTGTTTATCTGATTGCTCAAAAATGGATCATTAGTAACGTTACACGTGGTGCGGTTAAATAAGTAATAAGTACAAACACAGTAATTATCTAGTTTAAAGATAGTTACTGTGATTTGTTTTTTAGAGTAGGACTACTAACCCTGAATATCCATTTTAGATAAAGAAAATTAACAATAGGATAGATAAGGATCTTAAACTTGTCAACCTTTCTTATCTCTGAACAAAGGCGCAGGGAGCCCGTTTAGCAACGTAGCGAATGGAACGAATCAACTAAAGATTTAGGAATCATGCCCCTGCAACCAGGGGTATGCCGACGCCTGAGCGGCTAGCCCGTTTTTAGTCGGCCTTCCTCTTAGCGACGAACCGATGATGACTTATCATAGGGCGCATTTCTAAAGTCGCATCGTTGCTGGGCGCTGAAGCCGGACGTGGCTATTCAGTTATTCCCTTATCCCAAAGCAACAAATTTTATGCTTTCTATACTATAAACCAAAAAAATCTTATACTTTCCTATAAATGTTACCCCAAGCGTCCTAAGGAAATTATAACATTCAAATGAATTGTATAATTGTATATAGATGGCTTATTACATTCATGACATCCATTACTAAATTCAAAACAATCCTAATTGCTTTGGCGCAAGCCCTTTATACTCAATACCTAAAAGCTTCTGTAATTGCTTTGCATTCCCAGCAGCATCGCCGCCTGAATTATTATTAAATAACACGATAATATCCTTCGTTTCTTTCTCCAGTTCCTGTAATATCGTTTTCCATTTTAACAGTTCTTCTTCATTATATTTATATAAATAACGCACATCACGCCAGTTCGTTTCCGCACTATTTGGCTTATTCCACCCAATTACATTTCTGCCATGAAAACGCAGGAGCGTCTTTTCTTCATCCGTCACTACCGGAACCGTCGGAATCGACCCTTCTCCCGCTTGTGGCTCATCTACAATAGAATGAATCCAGCCTTCTTCCTTCATAAACGATAATGTTTCTTCTCGAAAGCGCTCGCTAAACCAGGATTGATTTCTAAATTCCAATGCAACTGGAATACCCCCCATCATTTGTTTACAATAGCGCAAATACATAACATTTTGCTTCGTGCAATCAAACCAAGGTGGAAATTGAAATAAAACCATTGCTAGCTTATTTACATCCTGATATGGCTGTAACGAAGCTATAAATGCCTCAAACATTTCCTTTTTTGAAGCAAAAGGGCGCTCTTCTTCCGTTCGTTGATGGCCCGTCATTCCTTGGTAAGCTTTTACAACAAATTGAAAATTTGCCGGCGTCTCTTTTACCCACTTTTCTACATTTCGAATCGGCTGTATCGCATAAAACGATGCATCCACTTCAACAACGAGAAAATGGCTACTATATTCTGCTAATTTATCTTTTGCTTTCATTTGCTCCGGATATAAGGAGTAATGGTCCCCCCATCCCGTTAATCCAATATAAATCAAGAAAAACCCTCCTATTCCAAGATCATCATAGCATAGGAAGGTTTTTACATAAAATAGCTTGCTTGTTATAAGCGGATAGAATGGTAGGAGACTACCATTAATTCAGGTCGAATCGATTATTGACCGGAAGTTAGCTCTGATTTCACTTGCTGCACGTCTTGCTGTGTTGCTGGCATAGCAGGTTTATAGAACCCTTTTTGAGATGCGTAACTATAAAGTGCTCGTTGACGTGCCTCATCACCATTTCGCAAATTAATCAATGTTTGTCTAAGTTGCGCATTATTAGCTTGAGCAATATAATCGGCATAACTTTTCAAGCTGGAATTCAGTCCATTTAAGTAATCATTTACAATATCCTTATCCTGTAACATGTGAGCCCTCCTATTGTAAAAATGGTAACAGTTGCTGCTGCGCCTGCCTAGCAGATTGTGCATCCTGCATTAAAATTGATTTCAGTTCTTGATCCGTTGCTGATTGCGCGTACGTTTCCAGCTTATTGGCGATCATCCCATGACCTCCAATAATTTTACGCAAGTTTTCTAATTCGGTTTGCGTTAACTGATTCATGGCACAAACTCCTTTCCAAAATGTCACGCTTAGTTTGTGCTGTTTTATAAGACTTATACATGCATAAAGCATAGATTCTTATAAACAAAAACCGGGCCTTTGCTTGTCAAATGACTTTAGCGTGAGCCCGGTTAGGGTAGTTGTTTTTTAGCCGATATTTTTCTTCAGCTAAGGCTAATGTATGCGATAATCATTCATATCAATGATGCGTTGATTTCTACTTCCACGAAACGTTAAGGTTAAATCCCGTTGAGATAAAATAAATGGGCCGTCAACAAGTACATCCACATATTGAAGTAGCTCTAATTGATGGGCGTCGTTATTTTCCATTAGCTGTTCAATCGTCCATCCAGTATACGCCCAAATATTTTTACCATGTTCTTTAAGTCGTTTAGCAACCTTTGCTACAGCTTCTGCTTGGTAAAACGGATCTCCACCACTTAACGTAATATCTGTCAATGGATTCAGAGCCTCATCAATAATTTGCTGCACATGCATCTCTTTTCCATTTCTTATATTCCAGGACTTCGGATTATGGCATCCTTTACAGTGATGGGGGCAGCCAGCGAAAAAAATCACGGTACGTAATCCCTCTCCGTCTACTACGGAATCATGATAGATGGATAAAACCCTTGCTGTATCCATTATACGTGTCTCACTCGATCATGCTCTTCAGAAGCCTTTGCTGTATTCCACTTATCCATCGTTCCTACGAGGTAGCCGGTAATGCGTCGAATTCGATCAATTTGCTTTTCATCGGTTATTTGACAACTAGGGCATTCATTATCAATCATCCCTGTATAGCCGCAATTTTTACAACGATCAACCGGATGATTAACACTGCCATAACCAATTCCACTTTCAGCCATTGTTTTAACGAGTGTATCCATAGCCTTTAAATTCTTGCTTATATCACCATCTACTTCGATATACGTAATATGACCTGCATTCGTATACGGATGATACACAGCTTCTCGTTTTATTTTCTCCATAGCACAGATCGGATAATACACAGGAATATGGAAAGAATTCGTATAGTAATCTCTGTCTGTAACACCTTTAATCTTACCAAATTCTTTTTGGTCCCGTTTGGTAAAACGTCCACTTAGCCCTTCTGCAGGTGTCGCAATCAACGAGTAATTTAAATCGTATTGCTCACATGCCTGATCACATTTTTGCCGTAAAAAAGCAACAATTTCTTCACCTAAATTCTGCGCTTCATCGGATTCTCCGTGATGCTTACCAGTTAATGCTACTAAACATTCCGCCAAACCGATGAAACCAACGCTTAAACTTCCTTGCTTTAACACTTTTTCTAATCTATCCTCTGGTCCGAGCTCAGAGCTTCCTGTCCAAACTCCTTCACCATGTAAAAAGGTGAAATCTTTCACAAGTTTATGTGTTTGGAATATATATCGTTCATATAATTGCCGAATCACTACATCAGTATATTCATCTAATTTTTGGATAAATGCTTCAAAAGTTTGTGACGTAAGCGCTATTTTCACTAAATTAATACTTGTAAACGATAAATTTCCACGCCCAACACTATTTTCTTTCCCATGACGGTTAGCCATAATACGTGTGCGACAACCCATGTACGCTACTTCAGATTCAGGATTTCCTTCTTCATAATACTCCAAATTAAATGGTGCATCTATAAAGCTAAAGTTCGGAAATAACCGCTTTGCCGTAGTCTTAAGAGCAAGCTGGTACAAGTCATAATTCGGATCTTCTTTATAAAAATTAATTCCCTTTTTCATTTTAAAAATTTGAATTGGGAAAATCGGTGTTTCTCCCTTTCCAAGTCCTGCTTGGGTAGCTAGTAACAAATTCTTAATAATCATTCTGCCTTCTTTACTTGTATCTGTACCATAATTGATGGAAGTAAATGGGACCTGTCCACCACTCCGGGAATGAAGACTGTTCAAATTGTGAATAAACGCTTCACAAGCTTGATAGCATTCATGATCTGTCTCTGCCCAAGCTAATTCCTCCAATTCATTTTTGGAAAGCGGAAGCTTGTATTGTTGCAATTTATGCAATTGTTTTTTATACGACCTTGTTACAAATGGAGCTAAATCATAATCGAAAGCTTGAAAGCTTTGTCCCCCATGCTGTTGATTTTGATTGCTTTGAAAAATAATCGCCGCTAATGCCATCGCACTTAAAATCGTTTGTGGTGATCGCATATGTCCATGTCCAGTATTAAATCCTCTTTCCAGTAATTTACCTAAAGGAATCTGACAGCAAGTCGCCGTTCCTGTAGGCATATAGTCTAAATCATGGATATGGATATAGTTTTCATCTACAGCTTGTTTCGCTTCTTCACTTAACATCTGTTGTTTCGCATAAAATTTAGCACTTTCATTAGCAAATTTGTTCATTTGCCCACACGGAGATCGCCCATCAACATTGGCGTTTTCTTGAATTAAATCTTGGTTAGAGCTTGATACAATATCTTGAAAAGCCATCATCAGTTCTTGATCTTCACTTATAGGAGCAGATTTTGTTTCGATCATTTTATTCCTCCTCGTCCTTTCCAAATGAATCATAAATTTTTATGTAATAAAGGTATGTTAAAGGCAGCAGAAGCAGTGAATCTTCCATGCAATGGGGCTTTCTTTTAGCCCCCACTGATTGTTAGTACCGCAAGGGTATGACCTAAAGGGCTCTGAACGAATCGGGCATTTAGGTGCTGTTATCTCCCACTTGTAGTATGGATTTCTCCAATTCTTGAAGCGGGATTCTTGCAGCACCTTATATGCGGGATAACTGTGGACCTAGCCTTTTATTTAAGCGTATAAACAGACAACCTCTTTACACATTCCATCTATATATAGTATCAATAATTTATTTTAATACTATATATAGTTATATCCTAAATGAAATGATGAGGAATTTCAAATGTATATTTTATGACTTTTTGATGTAAAAATTGTAACGTTCGGATTTTGCGGTTGATTTTTAACGTTAACGCCTTGACATGAAACATAATTAATGTTCATGACTTCACAATAAAGAGTACGACGTGATCTTTACACCTCCATGTGTTGCCCTCTCTTTAGCGTATTTATTCTAAAGACTTATTTTAACTGCCTTTGTGGCAATAAAGCACTTTAAATATTGATCCAACGGTCGGCTTCCACCAAAATCGTCTTCATAGAAACCAGTGATGGAAAAACCGGCTTCTATTTGACCTTGTATTTGGTCTTCCAATGTATGTCCAAATTCAATTGTATGCTTAGCTTCTATATAAGCTTCTGCTTCCGCTTGAGTAAGATGTTGTAAAGAATGAAAAGGGATCTCATGTTTAACAACCAAATTTCCCTTCTGGTCCTCCGCATCATCAAAAATAAATAAAACAGGATTCGTAAAACCTGAAATAAGCGTACCTTTATCTTTTAATACCCGGTAAGCCTCCTGCCAAACAAGTGAAATATCTTCCACAAATAAATTCGATACTGGGTGTATGATTATATCAAATGCACCATTTTTAAAACAGGATAGATTTGTCATATCACCCTGTACTGTTTTCAGCTGTAATCCTTCACACCTAGCAACAAGTTTATCTTTCTCTAGCTGCCGCTCAGAAATATCGAACACAGTAACGTCGCCTCCAGCTGCAGCTAAGATAGGTCCTTGCTGCCCTCCACCTGAAGCTAAACATAAAATTTTCTTTCCTTTAAGTGACGGAGGAAACCAGCTTTTTGGAACAGGTTTTTTTGTCGTGACCGTAATCCCCCAGTCTCCTGCCTTACTTTTTTTGATTAACTCGGTTGTCACTTCCTGTGTATAAACTGCCCCATCTTCCACTTTCTGATCCCATGCTATGCGATTTTGATTTACAATATCCAACTAAAGCCCTCCCCATCCCTTATGTATACTCTATCAAGTCAACTAAGAGGCTCCATCTCCCACTAGTTGAAACGAAACAATGACCATTCATTTATAAGCAACAAAGCATACGTATGCCATAAAGTGAATATTCAATCCGTGAGGGATTTTCATTCATCCCCAACGGATTGTTAGTACCGTAATGGTATGACCTAAAAGCCTCTTATGAACAAGAACATTTAGGCGCTGTTATCTCCCACTTAAACTTGTTGCAGTATAGATGATCCGACTCCTGAAGTAGGAGTCTTACAGTACCTTCTATGCAGGATAAAAAATAATAAGGTTAATTCCTTGAAAGTACAATTTTTTATTTACTGCACTGGCACCCATCAACTAACGCTTGAAGTCTAAGTCTTATGACCCTTTAGCTGTAAATCCACCGTATGATATAATGCAATTAGTGCATAAGGCTTTTGGGTGGTGGCTCATCCCTTTCAGAAAGGGGGTGAGGCCTATATGACAGTTTTCGAAGGGTTGGTCTTAATGATCTCTTTCGGGACGCTCATTGTAGCTATTCTGTCAGAAAAAAAGTAACCACCCTAGCCTGACAAGCATTTAATGGTTACTTTTCTCAAAATGTGAGTCGCCCCCTTTAAGGGCTATGCACGAAACCGTTTGGTGTTCCAGCACCAGGCGGTTTTTATTCATTTGGCTATCTATGTACAGTATACCCGATTTTGGTCCAAATGAAAACCGGGCAATTTGCTATTACTCCCGACATGCATGTTAACGGAGCTGAAGTAAACGGTCATTACAATCTTTATTAAAATTGTATGCAAAAACCATTGAATTCATGTACCCCAGTTCCAAACTTTACAAGATCGTGCTTTTGTAAATAAGTTACTGCTTGCTTCACTTCTTGTAATATGGATACATCCAATCCTAATGTATTATGAGAGCCAAACACCTTCTTCACCCCATCTATGTTAGAAATTTTTTCTAAAGAGGAAACTAAATCAACTGGATTTGCTGATGGATAAAAAGCATAGATAGGTGTTTGATCATACAATAAATCTCCCGTAAATAAATACCCCTGCTTTTCATCAAATACGGCGATATGCCCCGGCGAATGTCCTGGCGTATGATAGATTGTTAGCTGTCTGTTCCCTAACTCTATAATGTCTCCATCCTTCAATATATTGGTGGGAATTCCTTGAAATGGCATATATGTTTTAGGGTTAAACGTTGCCGGGGTTGGAAGTGTAATATCTCTTGCTATATCTTTTCTTATCTGTTGTAGTGTCAAACCCTCAATTCCATGAATGAGCCAGTCTTGATCTCTTTCATGAACATGAATCGTGTCATATTCTCCATGACTGCCAATATGATCTACATGAACATGCGTTGTGATTACTTCAATCGGTTTCGTTGTCAATTGATCTGTTATTCTTTTCATGCTATCAATTCCTAAACCAGTATCAATCAGTGCCGCTTTATCTTCACCTATTAATAAAAAGGAATGTACTTTTTCCCAATGACCGTACTCGCTAATAGCAAATGTATCGTCATTTATTTGTTGTACCGTAAACCAAGCATCCTGTAACAATGTTTATGGTCCCCTCTCTCTACTTAGTTAAACATTTTTCTATCTTAAGCTTATACTTCTTTTTCAACACGTCCAGTAAACTTTTATGAAAAACAGCCGGTGCTTCCTCATTTTAGTAACCCCAGCTGTTTTTCTTTATATTATAGGAATTTGGCTGAATAGAACACCCTATTTCAGCGCCTTTATAAACAGAAACCTCTAAGCCCGTCTAAATAATTTTTTCGCTACTTCCATACAAATCACCGCTGCGACCGCTAAACCTGTTGCAATAGTCCAATCTATAAAGCTAAATGCAGCAGGTATATTAAATACGCCTCTTGCAAATGGAAGTACCGTAATACCGTATAAAACAAATCCAAGCAATACAGCACCTATGACATATTTATTGGAGAAGAAACCAATTTTTATGGACGTCTCCGTATTCGAACGTGCAGCAAAAGTTTGTAATGTACGCGAAATAATTAATGTGGTAAACGCCATCGCTACTCCCATTTCATTAGAATGAGATAACCCGATATAGAAGGAAATGACAACCGCAATAGCAATTAGGATCCCCCGAGTTAGTACGGTTTGTAGGGTTCCGCCAGCAAAAATCCCTTCACCAGTCGGACGTGGCTTGCGTTTCATCACATTTGGTTCTGATTTTTCCATTCCTAGCGCTATTGCAGGCAACGAGTCATTCACTAAGTTAATAAACAACAATTGTAACGCTGTAAATGGATTTGGTAAATTGAAGATAACAGCATACAGAATAGCAATAATTGCACCTAGGTTACCAGCAAACAAATAGCCAATCGCTTTCTTAATATTATCGTATACCGTTCTGCCGACTTGGACAGCATTCACAATCGATACGAAATTATCATCTGTTAAAATCATCGCGGAAGAATCCTTCGAAACATCGGTACCACTTCCCATAGCTATCCCAATATCAGCTTGTTTTAAAGCAGGGGCATCATTGACTCCATCCCCTGTCATGGCAGTAACTGCTCCTCTTCGTTGCCAAGCACGCACAATCCTGATTTTGTTTTCTGGGGACACACGAGCATAAACAGAAATTTGCTCTATCTTCTCCTCTAACTCTTCATCTGACATCTTATCAAGTTCTTTCCCTGTAATGGCAATATCATTGTCTCCCATTAAACCGATATCTCGACCAATTGCTCGTGCTGTCGTTTTATGATCGCCAGTAATCATAATCGTCCGAATGCCTGCTGCCTTGGATTCTTCGATGGAGCCGTAAACAGCCTCTCTAGGCGGGTCCATCATTGCCGTTAGTCCGACTAATACGAAATCATACTCATCATCATGAGTTATTTCTGTTTTATTATTTGGTAAACGTTTATAGCCGTATGCCAGCACACGTAGTGCTTGATTGGAAAATTCCTCATTTGCTCCTTCAAAACGATCCAGTAAATCATCCGTCATTGGTTGCTCTTCTCCGTCTACGAACACATAACTGGAGCGATGGAACATCACATCTGGTCCGCCCTTAGCCAAGAGCATTTTTGTGCCATCTATAGTATGGACGGTCGACATCAGTTTTCGATCTGAATCGAATGGTAACTCAGCTTCTCGAGGATATTTTTTTCGTAACTCTTCATAGTTCTGTGCATGCTTGTTTGCAAAGTTGATTAAAGCAGTTTCTGTTGGATCGCCAACTTCCTGTTTATCCCGATTAATATACGAGTCATTACAAAGCGCTGCGATGTATACAAGCAACCGCTCTGCTTGCTGCCAATCATTTGGATCTTCAGGTAAGCGTTCGTGCTTATTAAACGGTAAAAAATGATCGGTAACGGTCATTTTGTTTTGTGTCAGTGTTCCTGTTTTGTCTGTACAAATAATGCTTGTTGACCCCAATGTTTCTACAGCAGGCAGTTTACGAATAATCGCATGCTGCTTCGCCATTTTATTCGTTCCAACGGATAATACGATTGTAACGATCGATTGCAGCGCTTCTGGGATCGCTGCTACTGCAATAGCTACAGAAAACATCAATGCATTTAATAATGCCGTTGTCGTATCAGCTTCACTATCACCTAACCAAATACGGGCTGCCTGAACAGCAAAAATAACAATACATAAGATGAGAATACCGATCCCTAACTTCTTACTAAAGTTATCTAATTTTTGCTGTAATGGCGTTGCTTTTTGCTCCGCAGTAGACAGCATATCCGCAATTTTACCAACCTCTGTTTTCGTACCTGTACCAGTCACAACAAAGGTACCCCTACCATAAACAACTAATGAGCTACTATACACCATATTGCGACGATCACCTAAAGCAGCCTCTTCCTCAATCACTTCGGTCGATTTTTCCACAGCTTCTGACTCACCAGTAAGCATCCCTTCATTCACCTTTAAAGAGCCGCTTTCCAATACACGACCATCAGCAGGGACGTAATCTCCTGCTTCTAAGTAAACAATATCTCCCTGAACGAGTTCTTTAGCAGCAATTGTCTGTTTTATACCATCTCGCATAACTTTTGCTTCTGGTGCCGACATATCTCTAAGTGCTTCCAATGAACTTTCTGCTTTTCTTGTTTGCACGACACTAATAACAGCATTAATTAATAGCACAAGGAAAATAATGAGTGACTCTACCCATTCTCCAAGCAATATCTGCACTCCTGCAGCTGCTAGTAGTACAATAACCATTGCATCTTTGAAAGTTTCTAAAAAAAGTTTCCACGTTGGGACCTTTTCTTTATCTTCTATTTCATTGTACCCATCCCGTTCAAGTCGTGATTTCACTTCTTGCTGCGTTAAGCCCTGTTGTGTAGAATCTACTTCTTTTAGAACGTCTTCTGTTTGCCTTTGGTAATATTCCATTTCCAAATCTCCTTGCTTGTTCAGTTTTGTAGACATGGGATGCATTGTGTTATTCATTGTCTCTCTGTTCTATTTCTTCCGTTTCTTGAACACGAGTAATCAACAGCTTGTCAACAAGCACACGGTCCATATCCACTACTTCTAGTTTTAAATCAGCTAAATAAATAGTATTCCCTTCTTTTGGGGTATTACCTATTTCATTCGTGATAAACCCGCCTAACGTCTGGAATGAAGTATCCTTTACAATATCTTCATCTATTTCATCTTCTAAGTCGAAATAGCGCAAAAACGTATCAAATGGTACTTGCCCATCTGCCAACCAGGATTGACTATCTCGTTGCATGATCGTAGCCCTTTCCCTGCTACCTTCTGTTTGGATTTCACCAACAATGACCTGCATAATATCATTTAATGTAACAAATCCTTCGACTCCTCCATATTCATCTACTACGACTGCCTGATGGTAGCCCGATTCTTTCAATGTTTCTAGAGCCTTAAATACTTTCACATGCTCTGGTAAAATTAATGCTTGTTCAATACAATCATTAATCGAGAAAGGTTCTCCTGATTGCAGTTTCGAAAAAACCTTTTTAGTATGTATAATACCCAAAAAGTGGTCCAAACTACCCTTTCCAACTGGAAAACGTGAAAATTCACTTTGACTAATGACTTGCATGTTCTCCTCAAAGCTACTTTCTATATCAATCCAGGTTAATTGCGTTCGTGGTGTTAGGATATCGCTAAGCCGCTGATCTCCCATATAAAATATTTGATCAACCATCTCGTGTTCAATTTCTTCAATACTTCCACTATGAACACCTTGCTCAATCATTTGTTGAATTTCTTCTTCTGTTACATCCGGCTCCTTATTTCTCTTAACCCCTAAAGCCTTTAATACAAGTGTTGTCGACCTATCTAAAATCCATATAAGCGGCTTAGCAACTTTAGAAAATAAGTACATTGGTTTGGCGACAGCAAGCGCTACTTTTTCCGGATTGGTTAAACCAATTTGCTTTGGAGTTAATTCACCGATAACGAGCGTCAAAAATGTTGTAAACGTAACTACTAAAACCATACTGATTTCTGTACTCCATGGCGCTAAAAAGGGAATCTTGCTTAAATGAACACTTAAATCATCCGCAATCGCAGCACCACCAAACGCACCGGATATAATTCCAATGAGCGTAATACCAATTTGTATCGTTGACAGCAGCTCACTAGAATTTTCAGCTAAATAAAGAGCTGTCTTTGCCTTGCTATTCCCTTCTTTTACTTTCTGTTCTAGCCTTATTTTTCTTGAAGTAACAATGCCTATTTCCGTCATTGCAAAAATACCATTGGCAATAATTAAAATGAAAAGAATAACAATTGATACAGCTAGATTGTCCATTTCTACACCTTTCCTTTTTTATCCCGCATATAAGGTGCTGTAAGACTCCTACTTCAAGAATTGGAGAATCCATACTACAATAAAAGTCTAAGTGGAAGATAACAGCACCTAAATGCCCTTTTTCGTAAGAGGCCTTTAGGTCATACCCTTGGGCTACTAATAATCAGTAGGAAACGAATGAACCTCCCCACCGATGGAAGAGTCACTTATCTGCCTTAAATGGAAAGGTATATCCCTTTTCATATGGCGGGTTATGCCGTTTCTTCAGGCAGAACATCTATAATAGCAGGATTGTATAATGTACCTTTATCATTATTTTGCCACAGTATAGATTATATTCCCATTATTACCATCAAATAAGCTTCTTATTTTAGCTAGTTCGTTCTTAAGGCTACAGAAAAGTCCAAGCTAACATAAGCGCTCATGTCAGCTTGGACAAAATTATTATGTAATCTTTCAACCAGTGAAGTTTTCTTTTATTACATGCACTGGTTGAAGATGAACAAGCATAGACTTCCAACTAGGTGCTAACTCTTCCAGTTATTTTCGAAGAATTCGCCTCGCCTTAAAGCAAAAAAGTCAGGTCTTATTCCCAATCATAATTCAAAAATAATCCCCATTAGAGAGTATATAATAACGGTTGAAAAAAGTACCGTCATATGAACAAGTGAGTAAAGGAACATGGAAGTAGCCCATTTCTCTGCATTTACTCTATGATAACGAAACACACTAAGTGTTAACCATCCTGCGCTCAATAATAGCGCTACTAGCATTAATCCTATACTTAGTGTTCCAAATAAAAAGCTAATCATAATCATAATGACTAAATAAACGTTTGTTTGAATATATGTTCGCTGCACTCCTTTTACTACAGGAAGCATTGGTATTTTTGCAGCTTCATACTGTTTATGATTACGAATAGCTATCGCATAAAAATGCGGCATTTGCCAAATAATCATAACTACAAACAAACCGATAATTGCTGGATGTGTAATGTCCGGATAAACTGCCGCCCACCCGATTAATGGTGGCATCGCACCGGATATACTTCCGATCTCTGTATTATACACCGTTCTCCGTTTACTCCACATCGTATAGGGAACCACATAAAAAAACAGTCCTAAGAAAGCCAACACAGCTGCTAACCATGTCGTTAATGCAAGCAATGCAATTCCGCTTATACTCATGATCACACTAAGCAAAAACACAATAACCGGTTTAATTTGTCCAGTTACAGTAGGTCTTTGCTTTGTCCTTTCCATAATCGCATCTATATCCCGATCATAGAGGTTATTAAAAGCCCCTGCTGCTCCGATAACTAAAGCTGTTCCGAGCAAAGCAAAAATAACTTCCGGAAGCTTTTCCATAAAGCTCATTTCATACGTATATAAAGCCAAAGTAAAACCAGCAAACATAGGAATAAGGTTCGAGCGTATAATTCCTAATTTTACTGTTTTTGCTAAAATGCTGATCCAATTTTTGTTTGATTCTTCCTGCTTATTTCTTAAAATCATGATAACTCTCTTCCCCTTAAAAAAATGATCCATACTCCATCATGCTTCTGATTCGCTTTCTTTTTCAAAAGCCAATACCCCAATTATATTATACGATAACAACGTGTAATTAGCATGTGAAAGATATGTGAATCAAGTGGAGCGTTACTCCCTTCATTTATTTTCAAGCTTCTTTTTGAACTTAATAGGAAAACATTAACAAACATTTAATAAATAACTATATACAATCAAGCCTATTTGTTATACTGGAAGTGTCGATACATTCATCATAATGAGGAGGTAATCAATTTGAAGAAAATGGAAGGAAAAATAGCAATCATAACTGGTGCAGCAATGGGTAATGGAAAAGGAATTGCCGAGGTCCTAGCTAAACATGGTGCTATTACCGTCTTATTAGATGTTTCCAAGCAGGTACACGATACGGCAAAAGAATTAGCCGAGCAAGGCTATGAAACAATGGCTTTAGAAGTAGATGTTACGAAAAACGAAGATGTGAAAGCTGGCATTGCAAAAGTAATAGAAAAATACCAGCGTGTAGATGCACTAATCAATAACGCTGGGGTCGTTCGGTTAGCAAACTTTGAGGATATGGATGACGAAACGAGAGATTTTCATTTCAATATTAATATTAATGGGGTTTGGAATGTGACCAAGGCAGTGCTTCCTCATATGAAAAAAGCAAAGCAAGGTAGAATTGTAAACCTATCATCTGTAACGGGTACAATGGTTGCTGACCCTGGTGAAACCGCATACGCAACAACTAAAGCAGCTGTACTCGGCTTTACCAAATCTTTGGCTCGTGAGGTAGCTCCAGATAATATTACCGTAAATGCTATTCTGCCAGGTTATGTCCTAACACCGATGGCTGAGCAAATGGCAAAGGAAACGAACCCTGACAATCCGCAAGAGGTTATTGACGGTATCGCTAGTGGAGTTCCTTTAGGACGTCTAGGTAAAATTGAAGAAGTAGGCGAGCTTGCTGCTTTCTTAGCATCTGATGAATCAAGCTATATCACAGGTACACAAATTGTTATTGACGGTGGAAGTACATTACCAGAAACCGTTTCTGTAGGAAGCTAAGCTTCATCCACATGCCATGTAACGAGAAGGAATCATTTTTTTCGTTACATGGCTTCGTAATCCGTTCTAGTCACCCCCAATTATTTATGTCGTTCCACTCTAAATAATCTCGCCTTGATACTGCACAGCTTTTTTTCTGGTGGAAATTGTTCTCCAATTATTCTTCTCCTTACACATGTGGCAACATCTTTTACCATTTCGACCAAATTATTTTGGATGATAAACAGCAAACTAACAAGCTGACTAAAATAAACCCCATCAATCGTTGTAACCCAAAAGCCAGGTGATTCGGAACAAGCGTATGATGTTGATTTTATCCCCCAGGAAACTGGCAAAGCTGCCATGGCAAAATTTGTGAAAGATTATTATCATGTCCCGTACGATCACACCATAGCCTTTGGAGGCAGCGGGAATGATATTGGAATGTTAAAATGCGTAAAGCATGGATACTTATTACAGAATGCAGCCGTTAAAAGCCATATCATTGCATCAGCAATTAGCGCCAAAGCCTTATGCTGATGGAATACGCTATATTTTGCAGAAGTTGTTTACAACAGGTGCCCATTATAACGTTAACGTTGGCACAACGCATTTTATCTTCGCTTATTTCGGGTGGCTGCGGTTGAAGCTGCCAGAAATATGTTAATTATTTGTAATTGAAGGAACGAATATGTTTCGATAACTTTCGTTTAACGTTAAAGCGCACTGCAACAAAATCATATCCAGGCTTTCTAAGAAACACTACATACTCTACGGGCAATGATTTGCCGCTTTTAAGTCTCTTCTTTAGCCCCTTTGCGTAATATAGCATATGTTTCTATTAAAAATATAATGAAAGAAACTACTCCTGCAATAATAAAACTACTAGTTTGCTGGATGCCTATGATTAATCCGATCATATGTAAAATAAAAGTTCGGATTAATAACAAGAAAATGAGGTAAAATAAGTTTTCCCCAATGATGTGTTTCACTAAAAAATCGATAACATTATCAACCGTCGATAAAAATATCAGGTAAGCGATAAATACAAAGCCAACCTGCTTCATGTTCAATTCCAAATCAAACAATGTATTGGTCATTTTTATCGAGCCAAATAACGTAAACAGGCCTATCCCAAGTACTAACGTGATTAGTAACGCTAGAAAAAATGCGGCTATTGTTAACCCCAAAATACTACTCCTGTTTAACTTATCCTCTTTTTTCTCACTAATCAACATCCATCCAAATAGAACTGAAAATAAAAGTACGAATATAATAACAGTGATAGAGATAACTAGTTTCATACACACCCTCCGAATTTTGATCTATCTGTCTATCGATATCTTTGCTTTCCTTGGGTGAAATTCCATTAGGTGTACTGTCACAGATGAACAATGCCCTTACACATGTAGTAAGAAGTAAGTACATTGTTGGTATTCTATTTTGATTGCGAGACCGATGTTTCCACTTTTTTTTCTACCTTGACGTGTTCTTTTAAAAGCTTTAAGAGCCGCTTCAGCATCTGTTCAGAAGTAATGACAAAAGATGCATGCCCAAATGTATATTTAATTTTTAAGACATACCCTTGGTTCCCCTCTTGTGAAAAACCGGAATATCTATGACTTTTATCAATCGGTACAACGTGGATGGTGTTTATTCTTTTCCACGGAATAAACCGCATACCAATTAATATCCCATCATGTTTCACCGCAAATAAATTTAATGGCAGCATAAAATAGGAATATGCCAAAAAGAGAAGCATAAACAAATATTGATGCCAAGAAAATACCTCTGTGATATAGACAATCGTGAACATAGCAATAATAAACAGTACGAGCGCAGCGTTTATGATTAAACCATTTTTCTGTCCTTCAACAGTCGGCGGAGCAGTTATTTTTTGCGGATGTTTTCGAATCGCGTTTCTTTCTCCCCTCGTTGCTGGGAGGACGATCCTCTGCCTTAATTTTATAATTACCTGAATGATCCGAAAGCTGTAATAGACAAGTGCCAATATCACCAAAATCATCATGGACATTTCCATGATAAACACCACCTTTTTGTAAATCAAATGAGAACAAACCGATTATAGAGCTTCGTATTCGTCTACCGTAGATCCAGGGATAAACTGAATGGAATAAGTCGAGCATAATTCAGCTTGTAATTTATGTAATAAAGTGTACCCGCCCTCATTATATGCAAATTCCTGTTGCGCAGCATGTGGTAATAATTGTTCTTTTTCCCAATCTATCCATTTGCCATATTGTGCACTCCAAGATTCCAATTGGTCCATTAATCCTTGAGAAATAGGTAAATCTTCTATATCTAAATTACACCGACAATGCTTACACCAAATCGGGTCCGCTCCAATATCTGCTTCTATAATTAATTCTCTCGTTTCTCCACGTTTACAACAACAATCCAAACGCAATACCTCCTAACCGACTGTATTCTACTTTAGATTATAAGTGATGAATATGTTTTTAGGAACCTTTTACAAAATTTATCAAAAATTGGATGAATTAATCATTCGCCAAACACAAAATGAATCCACCAGCACTAGCAGGAAGTAAGTTACTTTTTCATGCATACAAATCAAATCCTATTTTACAGTATAGTTACTAATTAAACACTAGTACGACAGCAATATTTATTATCTATAGATATATTTTTTAAAAACAAGCTATTGGCCTTATTATTGTATCAAATGACATCACTGTGCAGAAAACCAAATGATTAATTGTCATTTTTCTCCTGCTTATACCAAATAGTAGTAGCTAATTGATAGAACACCCTCGCTGTTCATGAAGATCAGATTTAAATTAATGGAACAAAACCATTTCTGTTTTATGGTTACGACACTCACCTTCATCTGCGTTCTTTCGCACATGTAAACAGCTAGTTAACAACTTAAACCATAAGTTTCTTCCCTCATGATAAGTAATACTTTACACTTATAAGCAGAGAGGTGAATTTATGGAACCGCAAGCAAACTATTTTGGAGATAAATTGAAAAAATGTAGAGAAGAACGCGGTTGGTCGCAGGAGAAATTAGCAAATGAACTACATGTCTCACGACAGGCAGTGTACAAGTGGGAAGCAAATAAAGGTTACCCCGATATTCAAAACTTAATTCGCATTAGTGATCTGTTTGGTATAACCATAGACGAACTTATTCGAGGGGATAGAAAAATGCAGGAGACGATAAGCATTGACGAGGGAGAATTATTTGACCAACTTTCAGATCCAGGGTTTTATTTAGGCATCCTACTTATATTTATAGGTATATTCATTTTTGATGGACCTTTGACAAACACATTCTCGTTGATTGGTCTCCTTACCATCGTCTTTTTTACGGATACCGTGCAATCATTAAAAACATTATTTAAAAAGTAGTCATGCTTTATGGAAGAAGAACGAAGCGCACATTGCAACAGATGTAGCGCTTATTTTTATTCAGCATGCATACCTAAGTGAAAACGCAATTCAGATATTGCTTTTATCAATTATCTGAATTAAAATAATTAAAAGAATATTTTACCAAGAACTGTTTAACCATAATTTTCTGAGGAGTGAGATATTGAACACGAGATCAAATGTTAATTTGGATAAAATGTTACAACGGGCAAGAAGAAATACACTGGGAGATACACTTTCTCGTACTGCTGATCGAATGCCAGATAAAAATGCAATCACTTACAAATCGATAACATTAACGTATAAAGATTTGAATCATTTAGTGAACCAAACAGCACATGCATTTTTAGCACATGGGATGAAAAAAGGAGATATGATAACGGTCATGTCCAAAAACAGCTTAGATTTTGTAATTGTTAATTTCGCACTTGCTCGAATAGGAGCCGTAATGGTTCCAATTAATTATCTGTTAAGCTTAGAAGATATTGCGTATATTGTAGAACATGCAGAGGTTACTGGACTTATAGCTTCGGAAGAATATGCAAATATACTTGCCCAAGCGTCGTCAAGCATGGATATTAAATACCGATATATGATGGACACAGACAAACAATCGCTTGAAGGTTGGAAATTACTAAGTGAAATAAGAAAATCGCAACCAAAATCACTGATTGAAGTTGACATCGAAGAAGAGGACCTTTGTCACGTTTTATATACAAGTGGTACGGAATCACGACCTAAAGGTGTTATGCTTTCACATAAAAATATTGTAAGTGAGTACGTTAGTTGTGTTGTGGATGGGAAAATGGAAACGCAGGATACGATTATCCATGCTTTGCCACTTTATCACAGTGCGCAACTTCATGTGTTTTTAGGCCCGAGCATTTATGTTGGGGGTAGTGGTATTATTCTTGATGGAGCAAATCCTGAAGTTATTTTAAAAACAGTCGAAGAGAAAAAAGTGACGCAGCTTTTTTGTCCGCCAACCATTTGGATTGCGTTATTGCGTCATCCTGAGTTTGCAATACGTGATTTATCTAGTCTAAAAAAATGCTACTACGGCGCAGCAATTATGCCAAGAGAAATATTAAGAGAATTAGCAGAGCGCCTACCTAACGCAGGTTTTTGGAATTTTTACGGTCAAACAGAAGTGGCACCACTTGCCACGGTGCTAAAACCAGAGGATCAAATTCGAAAGCTCGGTTCAGCTGGAATTCCGTCATTAAATGTACAAACAAAAATTGTTGACGATAATGATCAAGAGATAGCGCGTGGTGAGGTAGGTGAAATCGTACATCGAACACCACATGCGATGAAAGGCTATTTACACGATCCAGATAAAACAGCTGAAGCATTCCGAAACGGCTGGTTTCATAGCGGCGATTTAGGTGTAATGGATGAAGAAGGCTATATAACCATAGTCGATCGTAAAAAAGATATGATTAACACAGGAGGAGTGAACGTATCAAGCCGTGAAGTAGAAGAAACCATTTATCTCTTAGAAGGCGTGTCGGAAGTCGCTGTCATTAGCATACCAGATGCTTACTGGATAGAGGCGGTAACGGCGATCATTATTCCGAAAAAAGACACACAGCTAACAAAAGAGATGGTTAAAACATTTTGCAAAGAAAGATTGTCTACATTTAAAGTACCAAAATACATTTTATTTACAGACACACTCCCCAAAAACCCAAGTGGAAAAGTTCTTAAACGTAAGTTGCGAGATCAATATGGGGATATAAGTGTAGATTTATAAGATATTTATGATATTATACTACGGATTGAATGCGTGAATAAAGCGAATCTTCAATCCGTAGAAGTTTTCTTTCATCCACCACTGATTGTTAGTACCGTAATGGTATGACCTAAAGGCCGCTTACGAAAAAGGGCATTTAGGTACTGTGATCTCCCACTTAGACTTGCTGTAGTATGGATTCTCCAATTCTTGAAGTGGGAGTCTTACAGCACCTTATATCCGGGATAAATTACTTAGCTCTCAACAAACGGTATACAAACCAGAATAATTAAGGTTATCCACAGAGCTTAAACTCTGTAACAGATGATGCGCTTTAATTTTGAGTAGAAGCTATCACCTAGCCCCAAGAGATAGTTCATGAGACTCCCATGCGGTCTTCGGCAATGGACTAAAGATGAGGATAATCGCTTCCTCGTTGTATATTATTTCGACAAACGTTATACGTTTCGCTGCTTCCAAAGCTCCATCGGGTTTTCTTGTCCTTCACGTAAAGGCATATGAACAGGAGCTAAAGAGCGTTGTTCTTTAGGTTTTTGTAAATCTTCGTAGATCTTTTTGGAAGCTCCTAAACCTACTTCAACAGCTTCCTCGACAGAAGCACAGTAATATATCTTGCTAATTCCTGCAAAATACATCGCCGTTAAACACATCGGGCATGGCTCTCCACTTGCATACATCGTGTAGCTTGATAAATCATTTGTTTGTAATGCTTGTTGTGCTTTTCGAATAGCTAATAGCTCTGCATGACCACTTATATCATAAGTGTGATGTAATTCATTTACCCCTTCTGCTTTAATCTCTCCATCTTTCACAAGTACCGCTCCAAATGGCTGTCCGCCTTCTTTCACATTTTCCACTGCCAGCTCTACTGCACGTTCCATAAATTTATCCATGACTATTACCTCCACCAAAATAATATAACAGATAAATCATCTTATATACGTAAACTATCTTTCCCTCACTCTCTCTAAACTTGTATGTCTGTGTTTTTAACCTAAATCGATAGATAAGCGAATCATATCCGTACACGGAATTCCATTTTCAACAATGGGTTCTGAGTAATGCTTAACAAAAAAATCTTTGTCTACACCAGTTATTCTAAAACCACATTTTTGATACATAGCTAGCTGACCGATACTCGAATTTCCTGTGCCAACTTCCATGATTCTACATTTCTTTTCTTTCGCTTTCTGTATAGCATCAGCAATAAGCTTTTTTCCATACCCTTTCCCTTGTTCTTCTTCAGCTATAGCTATATTAACCAATTCAATGGTACTAGGCCTGGTTGGAAGCAAAACATAAACCCCGGCCACTTTTCCATCTATTTCGGCGATAAAACATTCACCTCTAAAAAGATATTCTTCTACTAATTCTTTTTGTGGATCTGCTTCTAATAACAATTCCAGCGGTGGGTTTTCACCTGCCTGCAACTTCCTAATTTGCATTCAATCATTCCCTCTATCCATTTCAATTTGCATACACATACTTTCTTCAAAATCACTATAACATATCTAATAATAGAAAGACATTTAATTTTCTTGTGATTTAAATCATGATAAAATGAATTTTCAATCAGTACCAATTTTCTATTATCCTCACTGATTGTTAGAGGAACGAATCAGGTAATTGATTAGTAGTTGGCTCTCAAAACATCCCCTGGTTTTCATCACAGGATTGAAGCAGGACTTTAGTGACAGCTATAAATAAAGTGAATCTGTAATAGGGGTTCTCTTTTGCCACCCCCCTGATCTAGTTAAGCCTTGCACTTATCCTCTCAGAAACCATTTCTTAAAGTAGAAGTAGAGATTTACTGCCAAGAATATGAGAATAAACTTGGCTAATGAGGAGGTTAACAGACTGATGAGACAACATATGCTTTTGGGAGCTTTACTGGTTATCGTTATTTTTTTGGTCGCATGTCAAAACAGTAACGACTTGTCTTCAGATGAACAACAAACAAATAACAAGGAGGAGATCGCTTTGAATCAATCACTCATAGAAGCAGCTGCAAAGGGAAATCAGGAAAAAGTAGAACAACTACTCCAAAACGGTGCAAATATTGACGCAACCAATGATCAAGGCACTACAGCTGTACTCGCCGCTACATACAACAACGAAGTGGAGACAGTAAAATTGCTCATTGAAGAAGGCGCCGACATTAACAAACAGGATGATCGTTCGGACAATGTCCTGCTTTACGCCGGAGCAGAAGGCTTGCTAGATATTTTAAAATTAGCTTTAGAAGCTGGAGCTGACACAACACTTACCAATCGTTTTGGTGGAACAGCACTCATACCCGCTGCTGAACGGGGGCATGTAGATGTAGTAAAGGAATTACTCACCAACTCAGACACCGACGTAAACCATATTAATAATCTGCATTGGACAGCATTGATGGAAGCAATTGTGCTTAGTGATGGTGGCGAAAAGCATCAACAGATTGTCCAATTACTTCTTGAACATGGTGCAGATGTTTCGATTACGGATAAGGAAGGGGTTACCCCATTAGAGCATGCCAAAGATCGCGGATTTGATAAAATAATTAAGTTATTGGAGAAGGCAAAGGCTTAAAGTAAAGCTTCCATCAGTGGGGTTATTTTATCCACCACTGTGTGTTAGTCCCGCCTGAGTATGACCTAAATACCTTTGAACAGTCGGGTGTTTGGCTTACAATTGGTGTTCCCATCCCTCACCATGATGTTAATCCCATAGGGGGGTGGAGCTTTACTGCTAGTTTTATGGGATAAGTAATTTGCTTTGGTAGGGCAAATCTGGCTGTGGGCTTCTCATACATTAAGAAGTCCGCAGCCAAACTAATTCATTACCCTTCCTTAGTTTCAAATCCCTCAACGACTAATTTCCCAATCATTTTTCCTGATTCTACAGTAGCGTGCGCTTTACGTAACGTTGCCGCATTAATCGGAGATAGCTTTTCTTGCAGCGTAGTTTTTAGTACACGTTGATCTAACAATTCGCTTACTTTATTTAATAAAAGATGTTGGTTAATCATATCTGGTGTTGTGTATAATGAACGTGTAAACATAAATTCCCAAACGAAAGTGGCGCTTTTACTTTTTAATACATTTAAATCAAGCGGTTGTTCATTTTCCACAATGGAACATACTTTTCCTTGAGGTTTAATTACTTCACCCATAGCTTCCCAATGCTGATCCGTATTATTTAAGCAAAGAATATAGTCTACCTCATGCAACTGCTTTTCTGTTAATTGTGCTTTCAAAGCCTCATGATGATTGATGACATGATCAGCACCGAGTTGTTTAACCCAATTTACCGTTTCTGGACGAGAAGCAGTAGCAATGACTTCCAAACCAGCCCACTTAGCAAGTTGGATCGCAATCGAACCTACTCCCCCAGCGCCACCAATGATCAGAATGCTTTGTAAATTGTTTTTCTGGCTATTCTCAGGGTTAATTGCTAATCTTTCAAATAACGCTTCCCAAGCAGTTATGGTCGTTAGCGGCATCGCAGCAGCTTCTGCAAAGGATAATGTTTTTGGTTTTTTTCCTACAATCCGTTCATCTACCAGGTGATATTCACTATAAGTACCTGATCTGTTAATGGCACCAGCATAGTAAACTTCATCACCTACCTGTAATAATTCACAGTCTTCTCCTACTTCTACAACCACTCCGCTAGCGTCCCAGCCTAATACTTTAGGCGTTTCTTCTTTCTTTTCTTTTGGTGCACGCACTTTTACATCCACCGGGTTAATAGAAATGGCATTTATTTTAATTAACAAATCTTTACCCTTTGCTGTTGGTTTAGTTGCTTCAAAATCAAATAGACTACCTTCCTGCTCAATTGGTAAATACTCTAACAATCCGATTGCTTTCATTCGTATCATCTCCTTTAATTTATTTGTTCCTATTATAAAAACAAACACAAAATAATGTAAGAAGGCACATTTATGTTGTATAGTAACATTAGTGTTACCTATATTGTTACTTCTAATATGGGAGTATTACGGTATCACGATCCCCGGGAACCGCATACCTGCAATTATCTAAAACTAAAACAGGCGGTGGATAGATGAGAAACAGAAAAAGCGGATACGGCTGCCCTGAAGGCTGTCCGGTAGAATCAACTTTAGATGTCATCGGCGGGAAATGGAAAGGCGTTATCGTGTATCATTTGCTAGATGACAAAAAGCGCTTCAACGAGTTACGTCGCTTAATTCCTGGTATAACCCAACGTATGCTATCTTTACAATTAAGCGAACTGGAACAAGATGGTATTATTTGCCGTAAAGTATATCCAGAAGTCCCTCCAAGAGTCGAATACTCGATGACTGAATTTGGAATGACTTTAGAACCCATTATTACGCAAATGAAAGAATGGGGAGACAAATATAAAGCTAGAATGTTCGAGAATAAGTAAAAGAGTCAATAATGTTTTTTCTTATTCTTTTACTTACATTAAAACACAAGCTCATTACGTTTTCAGCAAAATATACAATGAAGAGGCGTCCTGTATCTCAGTATTTCACATGCCAACACCGAATCAGTTTTTAACTAGGAACAAAGGCGCAAGCGCCCGTTTAGCAACGTAGCGAACGGAACGAATCAACTAAAGATTTAGGAATCATGCCACTAAAAACAGGGGTATGCCGTCGTCGGGAGGCAAGCCCGTTTTTAGTCGGCCTTCCTCTTTACGACGTTATCGTAGGGCGCATTTCTAAAGTCGCATCGTTGCCGGGCTCATGAGCCGGACGTGGCTAGTCAGTTATTTTGTTATTCCCAAGCATCTCTTTACACTTTCTTATCTACTAGCAAAAAAGAGAGCAGTATGCTCCCTTTCTTTTTTTGTGCCTCACCGTTTTAGAAATCCTTATAACCTTAAAGATTTCGTTTGTTGCACCATTTCAATTTCTATACCTTGCTCCATTTTCCGAGCGCTGAGGGACGTAAAAAGAGCACAAATACCAACCGAAACGACTACCAATAATATAATCCCTAACAAAGTTACCAGTACCGGACTAGCCTCTTTCCATACTAGTACTGTATGAACGAAACTTGCAGCTAGACCAAACACGCCACTACTGTCGCTTGCAACCTCTTGAGCCAACTCTTTTGCTTCTGTAGGAATAAGTAGCAAAACATATGGAATAAGTGCTAAAAGCAGATACACATACGAAGCGATAAATAAAAGTAATGCCGATCCAAATTTCAGCCTATTTTGCGGATTTTCCGGATTATATTTCGCTCCAATGGTTCCAAACCACAGACCTATCCCGCTAATACCAATAGTCATAACAGCTTTCATAGCAATCCCAGCAATAAATTGAAGCACTGTCCAGCCTAAGAACAGACCAACAATAATCTCAATAACCGTTAACACGACAAAAGGAATGAGCCAGCTAATCCAAAGTTTTCCAAGTGCTATTTCTTTTCCGGACAATGGAAGAATACGCAAAATCCAAAGGTTATTTGCTTCCCGAGCAACCGAAGAACTAGCAATCTGCCCATTAAACATGGCATAAATCAGCAGAAAGATAACTTGCGCTACGGGCCATGTCACTTCATGGGGACCACGTAAATCGCTCAAACTGCCGCCTCCATTTATCACTCCCGTAAAGATATATCCGACAAAAAAGAAAAGTAACGGTAGAAAAACTAGCCACTCTCTCATATCACGCTTCATCACCAACCATTCTTTCTTACCAATCGCAATAACGGGATGATTTGGTTCGGCCTTGGACACTTTTTCAGAAGTTTTCTTCTTTCTTTTTCCTCCCCCTTCACTTAGCTTAACCCAACCCGTTCGGAAACCCTTTTCCACAAATATGGACGCAAATAAAACAGATATAATTGCTAATGTAACCATCATAGTTAACGGTAGAATAAAACCAAAAGACCCCGTACTTGCTTCGGAGATAGCTTTGCTAGCCCAAGTTAGCGGCACCCATTCTGGAAAAAGAGGAAGCCCAGTTAAAATCATTTCCGTTAAAGAACGTTCAACCATCATATCTGGAAGCATAATTAATAAATATACAAATACACCAGAAAGAACACTCATAACAGTCATAAATTCATTTGCCCGGCTAGCTGGAATGATTTGAATAAGCAATAAGTTAAACAAGTAAGCAATCGACAATCCAATCACCATCACCGCTAGCAAAACAAGGAAAAAAACAGGATAGTACAACATATGCACACCGACCGTTGCTCCGTATGTGAACATCGGAACAATAACGATAATAAAAAATATTAGGGGTATACCTGCAAAGCTCTGAATATATTTCGTCCAAAAAATATATTTCGTCGGAATAGGCATCGTAAATAATAAATTCAAATCCGTTGCTGAGTAAAGTTGTTTAAATACTTGCGGCAACCCAAACAAAATAAGAAATCCGATTACTGCTAGCATACCGTATGCTAATACACCTTCAAAAATGTAACCCGATAGAGACCCGCTAATTGCAACAATACCATTCGTAATCCAGATTAAAAAGAATCCAATTAAGAGAAACGTGATGAGATACCCAACGTACGACTTGCTAGACTGGGATTTAAATGTATTGATAAAGATCTTCCATTGATTAGCAAGCAAGACTTTCATCATTGGCTGCCACCTTGATTCGTTAATCCTTGAATGATTTCCTGATGGTCTTCGCCACCTGTTAACTCTAAGAAAATATCTTCCAAACTCTTATCTGCATATTCGCCTCGACTTCTTAATTCTTCCAACGTTCCTAAAGCAATAATGTCTCCTTCAAAAATAATCCCCACACGATCACACATTTGCTCAGCAATTTCCAAAATATGTGTTGATAAAAAGGCTGTCATCCCATTATCACAAAGCTCACGTAATAAATTCTTTAATGTTCTGGCACTTTTCGGATCCAGGCCTACTGTCGGCTCATCTAAAAACAGCACATCTGGACGATGTACTAGAGCGCCACAAATGGCAATTTTCTGCTTCATCCCATGAGAATAACTTTCAATTAAATCATGAGCCCGATTCGTTAACCCGAACATATCCAAAAGCTTCCTCGCTTCTTCTTGAAAGACGTCCTTGGGGATGCGATAAACGGAAGCGATAAATTCAAGATAATCCCAACCGGTTAGCTTCGGATAAATATTCGGCTGATCTGGCACATAAGCAATATGCTTTTTTGCCTCAATCGGATTTTTCCATATATCAATACCAGTAATGGCAGCAGTTCCACTGGAAGGTTCTAACAATCCAGTTAGCATTTTAATCGTCGTCGTCTTCCCAGCACCATTAGGTCCAAGGAATCCAAAAAGCTCTCCTTTCTTCACTTCAAGTGTAATATCTTTAACAGCCTTGTGCCGACGATACGATTTTTCTAAGTTGGTTAGCCTTATTGCTTCCATTGTCTCACCTTTCATGTTTAAAAGTTATTATTATTATAACAAACATCCAGATACAGGTATATTCTCAGAATACGCCATAATCGCAATATGGATTAGAGACATTATTTTTAAGAAGGCATATATAAACTTGTTCGCAATTATAACTGAGTACTCACTCTTGCCTCTTACTTACTGCTTATCTGCTCATAACCGCCTACTTTCTTTGTATCAACCCTCAAGTCTCCCATCACTTTACTCCCTAAACTGAAATTACTTTCATGAAAACGCATAAAAAAGATACTTTATACAGAATAACCTGTAGATATATACAATATAATGCAGCCTCCATATAATAAAAGTATAGCTATATGTCTTTCTTATTGTATCTAGATACATGGGCAACAATTAGAGAAAGAATTAATAAGTATACTGCCTTACAACTTCAATATTTACCAATACAAACTTAGAAAGGTGAGCTACCATGTCTAAAAAGAAAATTGTTGGTGTTACAGCTTGTTCTGCTGGAATAGCACATACGTATATGGCCGCAGAATCTTTAGAAAAAGCTGGGGGTGCCAAAGGATATGAAATTAAAGTGGAAACACAAGGTTCCATCGGTGTCGAAAACAAACTTACCCCTCAAGAAATTGAGGAAGCGGACGTAGTAATCTTAGCTGTAGAGATTAATATAGATATGTCCCGTTTTGTAGGCAAACGTGTGTTAAGAGTACGGGCAGCCGAAGCGATTAAAAATCCAGAGGCTTTAATTGAAAAGGCTTTAAATCAAGCAACGAGTTACGGAGAAAAAGGAACGAAGGCTGGCATAGCCAAAATGGGTAAAACTGAAGAAGGTGGCTTCTTCCAGCATATTATGGCAGGTATTTCCTACATGATCCCAATGGTTATCGCGTCAGGACTTATTTTAGCTATTGCCAATGTATACGCATTCCAAAAGGATGAAGCAGGAAGAATTGTCAACTGGGGGTTTGATACTTCGACATTCATGGGAGATTTAATGTCCAACTTGTTCAGTGTTGGACAAGTTGGTTTTCTATTGATGATCCCATTATTTGCTGGATTTGTTGCTAACTCCATAGCTGGAAAACCAGCTATTGCCGCTGCCATGATTGGAACATATATTGCCAACGATGCAGAAATGCTTGGCGCAGAAGCTGGTGGAGGGTTCCTAGCTGCTATTCTTGTAGCCTTCGCCGCTGGCTATTTAGTAAAAATTCTTAAAAAGATTCCTTATCCTAAAATGATCCAACCTATTGTACCCATTATGATACTTCCATTAGTAAGTACATTAATTATATCTATTTTTGTTCTATATGTGATTGGCACTCCAATGGCTTCGATGATGGACTTTTTATATGAAGGGTTAACGACGCTAAATGAAAATTATGCCGCTGCTCCAGTTATTGTTGGTGTTATTATCGGAGCAATGGTCGGATTTGACCTTGGTGGACCAATTAACAAGACAGCACTTGTTTTTGGAACAGCGGTCTTTACTGACACCGTTGCTAAATACGGAATTGAAGGCGCCAATTTTGTACCACAAACAGCTACCCAGGCTGCTATTTCGGTTGCCCCGCTTGGCATTTGGCTTGCTTCCATATTATTTAAAAAGAAATTTTCACCAACCGAAAAAGTATCTGCTCACAGCGCCTTTGGAATGGGTATGGTTGGTGTAACGGAAGGTGCAATACCTTTTGCTGCACAAGACCCCATTCGAATGATCCCTGCCTTTGTTGCTGGATCAGCAGTTGCTGGAGGGCTTGCAGCGGGATTAGGCGCAAAATTCTATGGTGGAATTGGCTCCCCGCTCGGCACATTTATTGGTTATATTGAACAGCCTATACCATTTGTTACATGGATATTTAGTGTCATGACAGGAGTTCTCGTAACAGCTATTATTATTGGATTTACAAAGAAAAAGGTGGAATAAATCATGGTTACATCTATTTTAGATATGCAACATATTACTTTTCAAACTTCGGCAAAGACAAAAGACGAAGCGTTACAATTCATTGCAGACTTTGCTAAGGAGCAGGGCATTGTTAAATCCGCTAAGGCTTATTATAAAGGTCTTAAAAAACGCGAGGAAGAGGTTACAACTGGGTTTAAAAACTCCATTGCTATTCCTCACTGTAAGCATAGAACAGTTAAAAAACCTGGGCTTATATTAGTTAAATTCAAAAACCCAATCGATTGGGAATCCATGGATAATCAACCTGTTCATATTACGTTTGCACTTGCAATTCCTGAAGGGAAGAACCAAGAACATTTAACATTACTCAGTACTATTTCTCGAGCATTAATTGATGAAGCATTTACTAAAAAAATCCTAGAAGCTTCCACCACTGAAGAAATGTTTACCGTTATTAAGAATAAATTACTTACTCAAGGCAATTAACAGATTAGGGTGTTGTTGAAATGAAAACTAAAATTCATGTTATCGCTCATACCCATTGGGACTATGAGTGGTATTTTACAAGTAATGAATCATTTATACAGCTTTGTTATCACGTAGATGAAGTAATAAAAGCTTTACAAGAGGGAGTCCTCGACTACTACATGCTGGATGGACAAATGAGCATTGTCGAAGATTATTTGGAAGTGCAGCCAGATAAAAGAGAAACATTAAATTCCCTTATTACAACAGGAAAATTAAAAGTTGGTCCTTGGTACACACAATCAGATCAAATGATCATTCGTGGTGAGTCGCTTGTTCGTAACTTGCAACTCGGATTAGAATCAGGGGATGCATTAGGAGGGGCAGATCGTTTAGGGTATGTACCAGATGCGTTCGGGCAATCCATTGATATGCCGAAAATCTTTTCCCAGATGGGCATTGATAAAGCTGTTTTTTGGCGAGGATTATCATCCGATCAATTGAGTCAAAGAGAATTCCTTTGGCAATCGGAGGATGGTTCCAGACTGTTAACCTACAATATAAAAGATGGTTATTTCGTGGGTGTGCAGCTAATTGAAGTAGACTATACGAAACCATTATTGGATCAAATTAAGCAAGATAGCACATCCTCTCATATTGCGCTACCAGTTGGTGGCGATCAACGCTATGTCGATTTCAATTTAAAAGAACGGATTGCGTATTATAATGATCAGCTTACAGATGAGCAATTAGTGGAAAGTAACTACGATCAGTTGTTTGCACAAATTAATGAAGAAGCTAAAACTTTACCAATTGTGCAGGGAGAATTATTGAATGCAGAAGTTTCCAAAATTCATCGCTCCATTTACTCATCTCGCTACGATCATAAATATTTAAACGATAAAATAGAACGCCGACTGATTTACCAAATTGAACCATTAATGACGTTAGCAGATCAGCTAGGGCTACCTTATAAGCAAGAACTAGTAGATAAAATTTGGAAATTGACGTTACGTAATCATGCTCATGACAGTGCAGGGGGATGTAATAGTGATAAAACGAACCAAGCTATTTTACAACGGTTCATTGAGGCTGATCAACTGTCCTATTCTGTAGTAGATTACTTAACAAGAAAAATTAGCGAATCAAGAAAAAATCTAAAAGAAAATCAAATTACTGTCTTTAACACGTTGCTAATAGAAAGAGAGCAAGTTATTGGCATTACATTATCGCTACCACAAACTGCTTTTACGATTTACCATGAAGGGAAAAAGGTCGCTTTTGACATAAAAAAAATAACCAAGCATTCGAATGCACCTATTCGAAAAAACATTCATCCTTCTCCAGAGTCATATTATTACGAAATTGAAATTGCTTTGCCTTTAAAGCTACAACCACTGGGTTATGAAGTACTAGATATTAAATTAAACGAAGATAGTATAGAAACAACCTCTGCTTCTAAGCAACTAGAGGAAAACGGAAATACGATTGAAAATGAGTACTATCAAGTGTGTTTCAAAAATGGGAGTATTCGAGTTCTTGATAAAGAAAGCAACATCCTTTACCCTGATTTCTTAATCGTGGAGGATGCAGGAGATGACGGTGACAACTACGACTACTCACCACCAGCAAACGATTGGAAATTGCAATTTAAATTTGATACAGCTAACGTTTCTATCGTCCAAGGAAATTGGAAAAGCTCATTAAAATTAAACGGCTGCTTTATTATTCCGAAAAACCAATATGAACGAGAGCAAGGAAAGGCTACTGCATCAATTCCCTACTGCTGCACACTTAAGTTAGAAGCTCATAAACAAGCAGTGGATGTTCATTTAGAAATAAATAACCAAGCAATGGATCACCGCATGCGACTACTTGTAAATAGCGGAGTAAAAACGGAGCACAGTATAGCTGACACACCTTTTGGAACTATTTCTCGTCCTGTTGTCGACCCTAACTTAAAAGATTGGAAGGAAAAGAACTGGAAAGAAGAACCAACAGGCCTTTATCCTATGCTCAGTTTTATCAACTTACATGACCAACAAAAAAGTATTACCGCTTTTACAAAGGGTATCAAAGAATATGAAGTCATCGGATCCAAAGATAAGATAATTGCGCTTACCTTATTCCGTGCGGTAGGCTATCTCGGTAAGCCTGATCTCGGGCGACGTCCAGGTGTTGCTTCCGGTAATCAATTCAAATATATTAAAACACCAGATAGCCAATTGCAAAAAACATTAACGTTTAAATGCTCCATTCAGATTAAACACACATTTAACGCAGCACGTGCATTCTGTAAATATCAAAAACACGCCATATCTTTTCCCTATTATCAACAACAAAACGTGAACCAATTTACTAATACGTTAAAATATTTTGTAATGCATCCACTGCCATTCCAAGTTCCAGAAACATATTCTTTTGTTGATGCTACAAAAGTAAAACAAGTCGTGTTTAGTTCATGTAAGAAAGCACGTAATAGAAAAGGGGTGATCATACGCTTTTTCAATCCAGTTGAGCAGGCTATCCAAGATGGTGGTGAGCTAATTTGCCAAGAAGATATTCACTTTTGGCAGTTTACCACGATGGAAGAGACGATTGATGAACAACATTTCCAAAGCAGCCAAACGATTCCCTTAGGTAGATTTAAACCAAAAGAAATTAAAACGATTTATATAGAATTTAAGCACCCATAAAGGAACAAAGGCGCAGGGCGCCCGTTTGCAACGTAGCGAATGGAACGAATCAATTAAAGATAAAGGAATCATGCTTACTAAAAACAGGGGTATGCCGACGTCTGGGCGGCAAGCACCCGTTTTTAGTCGGCCTTCCTCTTAGCGACGAACCGATGAGGCCTTATCGTAAGGCGCACTTCTAAAGTCGCATCGTTCTGGGCGATAGATCCGGGCGTGACCATTCGGTTATTTCGTTATCCACAAGCACCTAATTTTAGCCTATACAATAAAAAAATGTATTCAGAGTTAGGGTTCTTTCCCCTCAGGATACACCTTTTTAAACCTAAAAATACGTATGATAAGGTGAATCTTCAATCAGTAGGGGGTTTTCATTCATACCCCACTACTGATTGTTAGTACCGTAACGCTATGACCTAAATACCTCTTCCGAAATAGGAGATTTAGATGCTGCTATCTTCCACTTAGACTTGTTGCGCAGTACAGATTACCCAACTCCTGAAGTGGGAATCTTACAGCATCTTATATACGGGATAAATGAGTATAAAACAAGGTTAAGCTAGTTGTAGTTTTAAAAAAAATATTTTCACCTATACTTTTCTTGCCCTTGAAAAGCTCGTCATTAATCATTTTCCCGCAATGCTTATCAAGAAAAAGGAAATCAACATGTCCCCTATTTTCTCTGAGCTAATACAGTCTGTATAAGTAGCGGAAATGGGGAAACCTCCACCTGCCTAAGTTGGAATAAAAGCATCCCCATTCTACAGATAGGTTGGAGATGGATATTCTGGCTAGTCTACTGGCCAATAGAGTATATTATACTAAAGTAAACTTCATTCAATAGGAGGTTTCTTCACCTATTGAGTGTTGGTTCACTGGGCATATTTAGGTGCTGTATTTTCCTGTTAAACTTCTTTTGTAGTGGTTTTAAATTCTAAACAGGGAATCTCTAATGGCACATTACGTGCGAAGTGAAATAATTATTAGGTCTAAATAAGTGGGTGATACAGTTGATAAACACAGATTTATTTTTATTAATTGAGAGTTCCAGATTGAAATTTACAGTAGTAGATGAACAAATTGCCGCTTATTTCTTAGAAGGAAACCCTCCTCTCAAGCAATCATCTATTGCACATAAAATAAATGTCTCTACTGCTTCTATAACAAGATTTTGCCAGAAAATTGGCTTTGAAAACTATAAGGAATTTATCTTCGCTTATCGAAATACTTTAGAAGAGCTTACCATCGATAAAAACAATGTTACTCATAACCTTAAGTTCCGGTATAAGGAGCTTATTAATAACATCGATGAAAATTTAGATATTCAAGATATTCAAACCGTTTGTGAATATATTTATAGGCATAAAATCATCCATGTTTATGGATTAGGGTTAAGCGCAATCGCGGGAGCAGACTTTAAATTTCGTTTCACAAGAATTGGAAAGTTTGTCGAAGTTGTCCAAGACCATAATTCGATTGAAATGGTATCCTCCCTGCTAAATGAGGATAATTTAGTCATTTGCTTGTCATTACGCGCTAGAAATCAATATGTGTTAGACTCGCTGCGCCAGCTTCAGCAGCAAGGAACATCTATTATCATGATTACTTCAAACCAATCGCCAGAAATTAGAAAGCTAGCAAATGTTACTTTACTGACCTCCAGTTTAAAAAACACGAATGAAGTTGGCCAAATCTCTGTACAGATTCCGCTTCTTATTATAATTGATATGATTTATTCCCAGTATATTAGCATGTACAGAGAAAATATAAGCAAATGGATCCACACAGAACATGCTTATTTACAAGGTCATAATATGTAATGCAAGCGACTGTAAAGTGAATCTTCACTCAGTGGAGGTTTTCATTCATCGCCGACTGATAGTTAGTACCGTAATAGTAGGACCTAAAGTCCTCTTTTGAAATAGGGATTTAGGTGCTGTTATCCCCCACCGAGACTTGTTGCTGTACAGATTATCCAACTCCTGAAGTGAGAGACTTACAGCACCTTATATATGGGATAAGAAAAACCTAAATTATCAAGAAAAGCTATCATTCATAAAGGAAAATTTTAAATAGTAGCTGTAAAACAAATATAGTTATAGACAGTGAAAGTTATAAGCTGTTTTTAACTAATCCCAAAATTCGGGGGAATGCTTTGCATCTTTTTCATCAGTACCAATTCTTTGCTGATTAAGCATTATGAAGCAAGCGGCTAATAAACCCACAGAGCCAATATTTTAATAGCTTAAAGAAAAGGGGGTATACAATGACACAGTATCTCGCATTTGATTTTGGAGGCACATTTATAAAATACGCGTTAGTAGATGAAGAGGCAAACATTTCTTTTGAAAATAAGATCCCTACTCCCAAAAGTTTACAAGACTTGATGAATTTTATCCAACAAACTGTCCACCAAATAAAGCTAAAAGAAGTCATTCAGGGACTAGCGATTAGTTGTCCAGGAACAATTACAGCTACTGGAGATGTACAAGGTACCAGCGCCATCCCATATTTACACGACCTTGCCTTAAAGGAAACACTTCAAGAGGCAACCGGCGAACAGGTTGCAATAGAAAACGATGCCAATTGTGCAGCTCTTGCTGAACTATGGAAGGGCGGTGCGGCCGGCCTTCAAGATGTATTAGTCATTGTCATAGGCACAGGTATTGGCGGTGCCGTTATTTCAAACGGTGCACTATATCGAGGTGCCCATCTGTATGGTGGAGAGTTCGGCTATTCTATTTTGTATGCAGACCCAGAAACAAAGGATATCAACCATTGGAGTCACATGGGTTCTACTTCTGCAATAATAAGAAAAGTAGCTAAACAAAAAGGAGTACCAGCAAATCAGCTTTCTGGTGAACAAATTTTTGCAATGGCTGAAGATGGAGATGCGATATGCCAGCAGGCTATTGACGAATTTTATTTCATACTAGCTACAGGCATATATAATTTACAACACATCTATGACCCAGAAATCATTTTAATTGGTGGTGGAATCAGTACACGACCTGATTTTATGTCTACATTATCTACCAACATACATGAGATCCAACAAATGATGAAAATAGGTAACCCGCACGGAAAAGTAGCCACTTGTACTTTTTTACAACGGGCAAATCTTATTGGTGCAACATATCATTTTATTCAAACCAATCACTAAAGAGAAGGTGGTAACTATGTCACAATACAGATTTCCAAACGACTTTTGGTGGGGAAGTGCCGCTTCGGCTACCCAAACAGAAGGTGCTGCAGCAATTGGAGGAAAGGGTAAAAACATTTGGGATTATTGGTACGAGCAAGAACCGAATCGCTTTTTCCAGCAAATAGGTCCAGCTAAAGCATCCCGTTTTTATGAAAAGTATAAAGAAGACATCGCATTAATGAAACAATTAGGGCATAATTCCTTTCGCTTATCCATTTCCTGGTCGCGACTCATCCCTAATGGCACTGGAAACGTCAACCAAGAAGCTGTAGCATTTTATCATCAAGTACTGGATGAGCTTCATAAAATGGGAATCGAACCGTTTGTAAATCTATATCATTTCGATATGCCACTAGCATTACAACAAATAGGTGGCTGGGAAAACCGAGAAGTTGTCGATGCTTTCCAGGCGTATGCACGTGCTTGTTTTCAATTATTTGGTCCAAAAGTCAGCAAATGGTTCACGCAAAACGAACCAATTGTACCTGTGGAAGCAGGTTATCTATACGATATGCACTATCCCAATATCATAGATTTTAAACGAGCTGTCCAAGTAGGATATCACTCTATTCTGGCTAGCGCTAAAGCGATTCAAGCCTATAAAGAAGAAAGACAACAAGGGAAAATAGGTATTATCTTAAATGTTACACCGTCCTATCCAAGAAGTAACCATCCCGCCGACGTAAAAGCTGGAAAGATTGCGGATTTACTATTCAACCGCTCTTTTTTAGATGTTTCTGTTAAAGGTTATTTTCCTGAAGAACTAGTGCTATTACTTGATGAACACGATCTTTTACCATCTACAAGAGCAGAAGATGAAGCAACCTTCTCGCATAATACGATAGATCTATTAGGGGTAAATTATTATCAGCCCCGTCGAGTAAAAGCAAAAGAAAGTGTCCCTCATCCAGATGCACCTTTCATGCCAGAGCATTTTTTTGACGCCTATGAAATGCCTGGAAGAAAAATGAATCCATACCGTGGATGGGAAATATATGAAAAAGGAATCTATGATATTTTAATGAATTTGAAAAACAACTATGGCAATATCGAATGCTTTATCTCTGAAAATGGAATGGGAGTCGAGAACGAGGATCGATTTAAAGACGAATCCGGGGTTATTCAAGATGATTATCGAATTACCTTTTACAAAGATCACTTAAAATGGGTGCACAAGGCTTTAGCAGAAGGCGTAAATGTAAAAGGTTATCACGTCTGGACGTTTATGGATAACTGGTCCTGGATGAATGCATATAAAAATAGATATGGATTAGTAGCCGTTGATTTAAATAATAACGCAAAACGTTCTATTAAGAAAAGTGGCTGGTGGTTTCGAGATGTTGCTACTTGCCAAGGATTTTCCGATGAATAAACAATATCAACTTTCACTTCAGCCGTGAGGATCTCCTCACGGCTTACTTCATTGAAATATACCAAAAGATAAAGTGAATGTTCAATCAGTGGAGGTTCCTTCATCTCCCACGGATTGTTAGTACCATAATAGTATGACCTAAAGGCCTCTAAACGAATCGTGCATTTAGGTGCTGTTATCTCCCACTGTTGTAGTATGGATTCGCCAATTCTTGAGTTAGGAGTCTTACTGCACCTTATATGCGGGATAAATAATTGCAATTCAACAGTAAATGGCTACTTACAGATTATTAATTCACCCCTAGCCTGCAACGTTTTAATCCTCCGCTGCTTTACTTTGGGATTATAATGATGCGAATTACCTTTAGTCGGCCTTCCTCTTAGCAACGAACCGTTGAGGCCTTATGTAGGGAGTGCATTTCTAAAGTCGCACCATTGCTGGGCTCATGCGCCGGACGCACAACCACCTCATTTTATACTTTTGTATGAAAAAAATGCTATTTTACCATTATAAAAGTTATTTATTTTAGGTAGAATTTCAATAATCTAAACATTATATAGCAAAATTTATCATCATAGATGGTGGCTCGCGCTCTAGGCGAGCCATGGTGGTTTCTTAGCTTTGAACAAATCTAGTGAAACTATCGTTTTCCTAACCCTACTATGCATTGAATGTTACAATACAACTAGATGCATCTATTAGTTATAAAGTCAATAGGTTAACCTTCTAGTATAATTGTGAAATATCGAGCAATAATAAGGAAATAAACATTTCTATCACTGATAACTAACTTTTTTCGGTTTTTTTGTCGATTTTTGAGCTTTTTTGTTGAATCAATTTTCCAATATGCTATATTAAAAATGTAAGTGGAAATATTTAGCAGATTTCAAAACTTTTCTGCCAATTACAAAAATATAATTCTTTAAGGGGATAGGAAAATGACGAAACAGAGCCAATTTTCAATGCCGTCTATTAATCTATTTGGCCAAGGGAGTATTCAAGAAACTGGTTCACGCTTAAAAGATGTAAATGCCAAGAAAGCGCTTTTAGTGACAGATGATGGTCTATTTAAATTAGGAATTGCAGACAAAATTGCTAGTATTATTAAAGCAGCTGGATTGGAAGTAGAAATTTATCCAAAAGCAGAGCCAAACCCTACTGACAAAAACGTTGCTGATGGTGTGGAAGCTTTTAAAGCAGCAAATTGCGATTCCCTCGTATCTCTTGGAGGTGGATCTTCTCATGATGCTGCAAAAGGAATTGGGCTAGTTGTATCAAACGGAGGAACGATTCACGATTATGAAGGGGTAGATAAGTCTGAAAATCCGTTAGTACCTTTAATTGCCATTAACACAACTGCTGGAACAGCAAGTGAAATGACGAAGTTTACGATTATTACAGACGTAAAACGTCATGTAAAAATGGCAATTATTGATAAGCACGTTACGCCATTAGTATCGATCAACGACCCAGAATTAATGGTTGGACTACCGCCAGCTCTAACTGCTGCTACTGGATTAGATGCTTTAACGCATGCTGTTGAAGCATATGTATCAACTGCAGCAACGCCAATGACAGATTCAGCTGCTGAAAAAGTTTTTGAACTTATTCCTGAATATTTACCACGTGCATTCGCAAACGGACAAGATATGGAAGCACGTGAAAAAATGGTTTATGCTCAATTCTTAGCTGGAATGGCATTCAACAATGCTTCTCTAGGATACGTTCATGCAATTGCTCACCAAATGGGTGGATTCTATAACTTGCCACACGGCGTATGTAACGCGATTCTTTTACCACATGTATGCCGTTACAACCTAGTAGGTCGTGAAGATCGCTTTGCTAAGATGGCAGCATATTTAGGTGAGAGTGTAGAAGGCTTGAGCACACGTGAAGCAGCTGAAAAGGCAATTGCTGCTATCGAACGCCTTGCTAAAGATTTAAACATTCCAACAGGCTTTAAAGAGCTTGGAGCAAAAGAAGAAGACATTCCTACGCTTGCAGAAAACGCAATGAAGGATGCTACTGCTGCAACAAACCCTAGAAAGCCAAAGGTGGAAGAAGTTCAAGCAATCATTCGCCAAGCAATGTAAATCTTTCTGTGTATAGAATAAATACCACCCGTGCGCACGGGTGGTTTTCTCTGCGGCTGGCCTCTGTTATTGACCAACCCCTAAAGGATGACTGAACAGTTCGCCACATGTACTACTTCTACTGTCCAGACCTTAAACTTACTCACTTAAGTCGTTTCCTCTTTATTTCTTCACCTGTAAATGGATCAATATATTACATCATGCTTCATTGTTCTGCGACTACAACATCTTGGATCTCGTATATATTCTTCTATCTTTTCCTTAATCCACATAAAATCCTGTACACCAAAATTCTCTATTCTCGTATCGATATTTTAAATTGGCATGACGATCAAATATCATCAAGCTGATTTTCCCCTTTAGATAGTCCACGAAAGAGGACACGTCCATTTCGGGAAAGTATACCAACTAACATGTGTATGTGATCTTTACATGCCGTAGATTCTATTATTTCTACACTTTCCTCTATTCGGTTACTTCGTTATCCCAAAGCACCTATCTTATCTTACAAAAAAAGCGACTTCAAATTCAGAAATTAAATTTTAATCGCCTTTTTTATACTAGTCCTTTAAAAAAAGTCATTAGATTTTCAGTGATCTCGCCTCCATGAGAAGGGTTTTGAGCACGCTACTAGTGCAGTGCTCATGTATCTATTAATCTGTGTTCCTTGAACTTCTTATCCTTATTACCTCCTTTTGAACACGCAGTTAACTGATTTTATCTTGCAATTGAATCTCATGTTTTACATTTAATTTCCCTGACCAACTCAAATATGTCCAGATCCGCATTATCTTTTCAAATGGACCAGACCGAAATCTTTTTATATAATAAAAGCTTAACACCATTTGTATAGCAAAAACTACAATTGATAATCCAACGCCTGTAATTACGCCGAGTTTACCAAATAACCCTAGACCATACCCGTAAAATATACTTACACATACGATCGTTTGTAATAAATAGTTACTTAACGAAAGCTTACCAACTGCTTCAAACCCTTTCACCACTATATCATGCGATTTACGGTGAAACAGTAGAGAGAATGCAAAAATATATCCAAAGGCAAGCACTGGCCCTCCTAAACTAAAACATAAACTGGTCATTCCCTCTCCATCGATTATTAGTGATAATGACTTTAGCACTATACCACTCAAGATAAACAAAATCGCTAACCTTCTCCAACGCTTTTGGTATCTATCCAGATTTATGAACCATCTTCGGTTAGCGGCATACATACCAAACAAAAACATAGGTAGCAATAGGAAAGGTGTAATCAGTAAGGTTGCTGCTAGTTCCTCTTCAGTAAACATTTCAAAGAGAGGATCTTCACTGCTAAATGCTAAAATATCCGCATAGCTACCATTTTGATAAACCGTTTTTGACTTTGCTATATAATCTTCCATAGCCGAGGTGTCTTCTGTAGATAGGTCTACTTCTTTACCCCCATAACTTAAAAATGTAGTTATAAATAATAGAGCTATTGCCCAGATTAGAATGGTTTTCGTTCTTCGCTTTAGAAATAGGAGCAGGATAAATCCTATAATCCCATAGATCAATAAAATATCCCCTTCCCATAAATAGGCACCATGAAAATAACCTATAATCGAAAGCAGGAGAAAACGCCTTGCTAAATAACGCTTAACAGGCAAATGCTTCTCTTCTAATTTCTCTTTCATCTTCATCATGCCGTAACCAAACAAGAAAGCAAAAATTGGCATAAAACTAGTCTCTATAAATATTTCAATTAAATGATGCGTGATATCATCAAACTTTGAAACAGAAAAGTACTCTAATTCATCCTTTCCATACATTCCATATTGAAAAATTAACATATTCGCGATTAATATGCCTAGTAAACTAAAACCACGTAATTGATCGACAACTGTTATTCTTTTTTTATTCATCTGCCTTCCTCCACATTGTGAATATAACTATTTAATATCATACAATCCCATTCTTACGAAGATAATTAATACATATTACAATACGAGAAACACATCTATAATTAAGTAAGGTTTTCGTAATGTTTCTATGGTAATATAAAGCGGGAGGCAGGTGTAATATAATGGAAAATCTAACTATTTTATTAGTCGACGATGAACTATCCATTGTACAAATGTTAAAAAAAATATTACTTAAAGAGGGGTATTCTAACATTAAAACAGCATACAATGCTGAACAGACCTTGCAACAAATTGATCACTATAATTTTGATTTCATTGTTCTTGACGTGATGCTTCCAGATGGGAACGGATTCGATCTAGCACCTAAGATCCGCGAAAAATCAAATGCTTATATCTTATATTTAACTGCGAAAACAACTGATCTTGATATTTTAACAGGCTTTGCTATGGGTGCGGATGATTATGTAACAAAACCATTCAACCCGCTTGAAATTGTGGCACGTATTAAAGCAGTACAAAGACGGCTAACCAACTCTACGGACCAGCATCCATCTAAACTCAAACCATTTATTCACGATTTTGGTCATTTTCAAGTTAATGAAATAACAAAAGAGCTGAAAGTTAATGGACAAGTAATCTATTGCCCTGCTTTAGTCTTTCGCCTGCTAGTGTTTTTATGTCGCCATCCAAATCAAGTTTTTACAAAGTCTGAATTACTTGAGGCGGTTTGGGGATTAGACCAATTTGTAGATGATAACACGGTAGTTGTTCATATTAGACGAGTACGAGAAAAGATTGAACCAAATCCCAGCCAGCCTAGGTACTTAATTACCGTTAGAGGCTTAGGATATAAATTAATTACGGAGCGTAACGTATGAATTCAATTAAACGAAGAATTGCTATTCATTTCCTACTCCAATTTATTTTTATGATTTTGTTAGTTACAGCTATTATACTTCTTATCTTATTCTTATGGATAAAACAATTAATAAATTACGAAATTAATAGCAATTATCCGAACGGTATGTTGGATGCGATTGTAGCGGAAACAGCCGTTGATGACGACTATACTGTTATTCCCGAAGAATGGGTCAAAAAAATAACCGAAAAAAATATGTGGTTACAAATTATTAATAAAACCGGTACAGTTATCCATGAAGAAAATACTCCTAAAGATTTACCGAATCAGTATTCATTGAAAGAAATAATAAACTTAGATCAACAGAAGTCATTAGGCGAGTATCAAATCACTACTTTAGTTGATTCTTTTTATTATAATGATCCATATTACTTTGTTCTTGGTTATCAAGATGAAATTCAACACCTGTTAACGGAATGGAAAAAACTAGCTAATGAAAATGGCAGTCTTAAAGAAGAACATATTCCTAAATTACAAGAGGAGGTAGGAGCCTTAGGTGGATATTTAGACATTGTTAAGTCAAATGGCGATGTTAGCAGACGAATTGGCGAAAGCGACAAGCCAAAGAAATATGATAATTTACAAATTACAGCACAGTTAGCTGAGCCTAGTCACTATGGAACATCCATTCATGTAACAGAAGTAGGAGATAACCTTTGGGTGTTGCATTCCACATTAGATGAATATCAAGGAGATGGCTCAATAGTTCAGCGAGCTATTTTTGCCTTAGTCTGTGTTAGTATTACACTATTACTCATTATCATTTGTCTATCCATATGGCATGGGATTCGTTATGGACAGCCTTTACTATTATTTATCAGTTGGTTGGAAAGAATGAAAAACGGCCAATTTGAAAAAGTATTTACAGAGAAAGAAAAACGAAAATTATTTACTAAAAAAAACCAAATAAAAAGAAGATTTCGCCTCTATAGAGAAGTCATTGACGAAATTTATGATATGGCAGATCAGTTTTCCTCTCTTGAGAAAGAACGTGCTCAACTAGAGAGAAAACGTGACGAATGGATGGCTGGCGTCTCTCATGATTTACGAACACCACTTTCAACTATACAAGGCTATGCGCATTTGTTGGAAAGTGCACAATACCGATGGAATGATACAGAACTTCAAGAAATTGGCGAGGTGCTCCGTGTCAAGAGTGACTACATGCTTGAACTTGTAAAAGATTTCACCTTTATTTCTAGATTAAAAGAGCAAAAAGTAGAGGATTCCTTTGCAAGGATTGATATAAAAGCACTCCTAACAACTTGTCAATATAAATATAAAGAATATAGCAATATTCATATTTCTTTACCCAACCAATCATTGCTCATAAAAGGAAAAGAACAATGGTTAGAACGTTTACTTGATAACTTGATTATTAATGCAGAAAAACACAATCCTTCAGAAACTCAAATTACTGTTACTGCAACATTGCAACTACCATATGCTGTTATTATAGTAGAAGATAATGGCATAGGAATGGATGATGAAACGAAACAAAATCTATTCACTCGCTACTATCGTGGAACATCTAGTGCAGAACAAACAGATGGAAGTGGATTAGGTATGAGTATTGCAAAAGCTATTGTCGAAGCGCATAATGGATTCATTGATGTTTCATCCCAACTTCAAAAAGGAACAACCATTAAGGTGAAAATCCCTTTAAACAGAATATAATTTAATTATTTCCATGACTCCTAGGGCAACCAGATGTTTGTCTAATTGTCCCAGGAGTTATCTACTCAAATAGGCATAACATTAGCATGTAAGTTTAGTATCAATTTCCAATTTCAAGCACAGCTTTTGCTTTTGACCCATGTCCTAACGTTCTTCATTGGAATCTGTTAGCAAATTAACTCAATGCTCAATACTGTTCTTCTTACCACTAAAGAGGATCAAGAGCCCCTTTTCACCTCGTTTCTCAGCATTAGCTTCCGTTTATGATTGAAATCTATTGTCTCGATCAAATGTTAGAAAATGTAAATAAAGTCTACAATTATTATGAATATTACGATCACATCCCCAATAGCTCGATTACGCGTTTCGTCAAGTTCGGTACGATCTCAAAAGAATACGTCATTTCAACCCGTTCCAAACTCTTATGCGCGTCCATGCCGTATGGTCCAATATTAATCACTGGTACATTTAATTCTCGAATATCTTCATAAGACACCTTGTGCTTTGTTCCCCATCCAGGATTATTATCTATCACAGCTTGAATATCTTCTTTCGAATCACGGATAGCTAGAAAGCTCATATCGGAAATATGTGGAAAAAAATGTCGCGACGCTATAGGGTGCGGATAGTTTGGCTGCACTTCTATTACAGCCTGTTCCATAGCGGTTAAAAGCGCCGCCTCTTTTTCATTCTCTTCCGATAAGTCAACTCTTGGCGAATACAAAGAAGAGTAAAATAAAATAATAGCAGGTGCTTTATCTTTCATCCATTTCCAGGCTTCTTCTACTACATACACTGAAAATAGCCGCGTATCTAGGTCCTCTTGTTGGAGGAGAAAATTTTTAAATGCTTGCATATGCTGTATAAACGCCTCGCCATGCTCTTCTATTAATAACTCCTGCATTTCATTGTAAGTAAGTACTCTAGGTTGCCACCCGAGAGTAGAAACTGCTTCTCCTCTTTTCTCCCCATATTGCTGAAAACGTTGCTCTAATTTAGTAACTGCACGTTCAAAAGCGATATAGGCCTCTGTCTTCAATTTCTCCAATACCTCTTTTGGCGACCAGGAATGTGTAAAAAAATTATAGTACACATAAGCAGCTAGAGCCGTTTGTGTTGTATAAGTCGGTTTGAGATCAGATTGTTTAAGGGTTACCGGTGGCGGTGTCACTTCTCCGTATGCTTCATCACATAGTTCTGGATTATAATTGATTTGACTGGTTAGCTCGGAAACAATAAAATTAGGATCCAATCCTTCAAAGCAAGATCCTACATGCGTTTCTGCCCCGGTGATAAGAAATGTTGGGAGTAATTTTCCAACTGTACCTTTGTATATATAGCGATTCTCGTCACCTGCAAATGCAGGAGACACAAAATCAGCATTGATAGCAGCTGCATAGTCAAAGCCTTGTTTCGTTTGCAACTCTTTTAATATCGCTAACGCTGACAAAACGCCATGTGAGCTATCTTCCTCATCGCAAGCCGCTAAAAACACAAGATTGCCATCCAACTCTTCTGGATGATTTGCGTAATACTTCAATAAATATAAATGACTGGCAAGCCCACTCTTCATATCCAAAACGCCTCGACCAAACAACCAATCCTCTGAATCCAAATGTGCTTTTACAGACGGTGGTAATGGTTCATGCTGAAGCCGTGTCATCAATGCTTCTGGAGAGCACGCTTCATTTTGCAAATGCTGAAAATCAAATGTGTCCACCGTATCCAAATGTCCCATGAGTATAACCGTTCTATTGCTCTGTCCTTTTGTCCCTTTAATAAATGCAAGAACATTGTACCTCTCCATATGATCATTTGCGGTTGGCTGTAAAATAACTTGGTCTGTATGCTCTCTAAAATAATGATAACTGGAAATAATGGAATAGAGCGACGATGCCAGCGTCTTTTCCCCATCCGTATTTACTACACTCTCTATTTGTACGAATTGCTTTGTCAAATGCAATATTTCCTCTCTGCAATCTAACATGCTATTCCTGCCTCCCTTATACTGTTTTACAAAAAATCGTACTATTATGATAACAGATTTTTTTCTGATTTTCAGTACTTGCTACAGTAACTTTTACCAGAGGGATAAAAACCTTCCGCGTATAGTGCCGGCTCTGGTCCAAATTGGCATAGAAAGTTCCCTTTCGTTGATTACTCACTATATCCAATCTTCCTTCTAATCTTCATTTGAATATTTCGTTTGTTTTTGTTATTATTTAAAAATTAACAACTTTCTTTTTATACTCACCCTAAGAATTAAATGTATGAAGGGAGCAAACGTATGCAAGAAATACTGCAATCTATCACAGAGTTTCTTTGGGGGCTTCCTCTCCTTATTGTTATTCTCTTTACCGGACTGTACTTTACAATTGGCAGCAAATTTTTTCAATTTATTTATTTACCTCACATTCTAAAGAAAACATTGCTTAGCATTTTCAAAAGAAAAAGTTCCGATGATAACACATCCTCTAAAGGAATTATTTCTTCATTTGAAGCAGTAAGTACAGCCATTGGTGGCTCTGTCGGTGTTGCAAATATTGGCGGGGCATCTACAGCAATTGCTGTTGGAGGTCCAGGGGCTATGTTCTGGCTTTGGGTTTGTGCCTTGCTTGGCATGATTATTAAAACAGTTGAAGTAACCCTGTCTGTACATTACCGCAGTACGGACGAAAACGGCGATCCATATGGTGGACCAACCTATTATATGGAAAAAGGGCTCGGGGAAGAGAGGAAATTTCGTTATTGGATGATACCTGCAGTTCTGTTTGGTTGTGGTATTTTCGGAACCTTCTTTTTCACCCTGCAAAACTACACCATCTCTGAAGCAGTAAGCTCTACATTTGACATAGGCATGATTCCCGTCTCGTTAACGCTTATGCTCGTTACTTATTACGTCATTTATGGTGGTTTAAGACATATCGGAAAGTTTGCAGCAAAGCTGGTTCCCTTCATGGTCCTATTTTATGTTCTATCTGGACTATATATTATTTTGAGCCACTTCACTGAGATTGGTAATGTGTTTTCTATTATATTCCAAGGCGCTTTTGGAGGAACAGCAGCAGTTGGCGGATTTACTGGCGCAGCAGTGACCCAAGCTATTAGCATGGGAATGGCCCGATCCGTCTACAGTAACGAAGCAGGCTGGGGGACTTCTCCTATGGTTCACTCAACCGCCAAAGTAAACCATCCAGTAAAACAAGGGCTCTGGGGTGCTTTTGAAGTATTTATTGATACGATCGTTGTTTGCTCTGTTACTGCTTTTGTTATTATTATTACTGGAAAATGGTCTTCTGGCATGTCCGGTGCGGAATTAACGTTAACCGCATTTGAAATGGGAATCGGTGATACGGGAAGAATCATTATTACCATTTCCATCTTTCTATTTGGGTTAACGACACTGACAGGATGGTTTGTGTATTACGAGGTATTGCTCCGCCATTTATTGCGAAACAAAGATCAAACCTTTAAGAAACGTATATTAACCTTTTACAACCGGTTCTATCCGATACCAGGCACTGCATTAGTTATTTATGCTGTAAGTTATGGTCTAACGGGGCAAACCGTCTGGTACTTTGCCGATATCGCTTCAGCCATTCCTACATTCATTAATGTCGTGGCTATTTTGTTATTAAGTAAAAAGTTCTTTAGCTTGCTCCAAGATTATAAGGCAAGATATTTAGGCATTGGGCAAATTGATCCAACTGTACACCTATTTTATGAGGATACGCAGTCAAAAGCAGAACAAAAAATGAATGTTTTGTAAATGTTATGCAACAAATACGATCACATAGTGTATTTGTTGCGAGTTCTTTGGTAGGATAAATTTATAAAGAAAACCTTCGTTCAGTAGGATTTTTCTTTCAACTCCTACTGATGGTTAGCTCCAGAAGGGTATGACTTAAAAGTTTCTGAACAAATTGGGCTATAAGTGCCACTTTCTCGTAATTATACCTTTTATATCAACTCCATGCTCCTCAAAAAGCGGGAGACTTCCGAGACCTTACATTTCAAATAGACAGATATTTTTTCTTTTTTCTCTGTACTTCCCTTTTTATCATTGTCATTGAATATCATTTTCATTTGTTTTTTAATAAAATCATTTCATTTGCGCTTTATTTTTAAAAAACCTACAATAACCTGCATGTATAAAGGCTTTTCACCTTTCATTTTTCAGTATAAAGTAGGAACAAAGGCGCAAGCGCCCGTTTAGCAACGTAGCGAATGGAACGAATCAACTGAGAGAAAGGAATCATGGTGAGGCGACGAATCGATGATGACTTATCGTAGGGCGATTCGTGAAGTCGCCTAGTTGCTGGGCGGTTGAGCTGGACGTGACTATTCGGTTATTTCATTATCCATAAGCACCTAAGTTTATACTTTCTTATTCTTCAAGAAAGGTAAATCCTTGACAAACAACGACTACTAATTAATAATAGATGTGTAATTAGAATTATTATAGCTAAAGCTTTTGCTTTTTAGCTCATACATCAAAATACTTCTAGGAGGAAGATTGTTATGTCTTTAATAGGAACCGAAGTACAACCATTTTCTGCAAAAGCCTTTAAGCAAGGCGAGTTTATCGACGTTACAGAAGAAAATTTCAAAGGGCAATGGACTGTGCTCTGCTTTTACCCAGCAGACTTCTCATTTGTATGCCCAACAGAACTAGAAGATTTGCAAAATGAATATGAAAATCTAAAAAAACTCGGTGCTGAAGTGTATTCTTGCTCTACAGACACACACTTCGTACACAAGGGCTGGCATGATGCCTCTGAAAAAATCAACAAAATCGAATATGGCATGATCGGTGATCCATCTCAAACACTAACTCGTATGTTCGATGTGTTAAACGAAGAATCTGGTCTTGCTGATCGTGGTACATTCATCATTGATCCAGATGGTGTTATCCAAACTGTAGAAATTAATGCAGACGGTATCGGCCGTGATGCAAGCACGCTTGCTGATAAAATCAAAGCAGCACAATATGTGCGTAACAACCCAGGTGAAGTATGCCCTGCAAAATGGAAAGAAGGCGAAGAAACACTTAAGCCAAGCCTTGACCTAGTAGGTAAAATCTAAGGAGTGCTTTAAATGGTACTAGACCCAGAGATTAAGTCACAATTACAGCAATATCTTGAACTATTAGAAAACGACCTTGTGCTTAAAGTAAGCACTGGGGACGATGATATATCACAGGATATGCTAGCTCTTACTGATGAGCTAGCAAACATGTCCAATAGGATAACTGTTGAGCATACACAGTTACCAAAAACACCAAGCTTTAGTGTCAACCGTGTCGGTGAGGATTCGGGCATTGCATTTGCCGGTCTTCCTCTTGGACATGAATTCAATTCATTAGTGTTAGCTCTATTACAGGTTAGCGGAAGAACTCCAAAATTAGATCAAAAGGTTATCGATCAGATTAAAGGAATAACCGATGAATATCATTTTGAAACATACGTTAGTCTAAGCTGTAACAACTGCCCAGATGTAGTACAAGCGTTAAATATGATGAGCGTTCTTAATCCAAATATTTCGCATACCATGATTGATGGAGCAGCGTTCAAAGACGAAGTGGAAAGAAAAAACATCATGGCAGTTCCAGCCGTTTATTTAAATGGGGAATTCTTTAATGGTGGACGAATCACGCTCGAAGAACTTCTAGAAAAACTGGGGCATGGCGTGGATGCCTCTGAGCTTTCCGAAAAAGATCCATTTGACGTTCTTGTCGTTGGCGGTGGCCCAGCGGGTGCAAGTGCGGCCATTTATGCTGCGCGGAAAGGAATACGTACGGGTATTGTTGCCGAACGCTTTGGCGGTCAAGTTCAAGATACATTGAGTATCGAAAACTTCATTAGTGTCAAACGTACAGAAGGACCAAAGCTAGTTGCTAATTTGGAAGAGCATGTCAATGATTACAACATTGATGTAATGAACTCTCAACGTGCAAAGAACATCGAAAAGAAAGATTTATTCGAGCTTGAATTAGAAAATGGTGCAGTACTAAAAAGTAAAAGTGTCATCATTTCTACAGGCGCTCGTTGGAGAAATATCGGTGTTCCCGGGGAACAGGAATTCAAAAATAACGGTGTAGCATACTGCCCTCATTGTGATGGTCCATTATTTGAAGGAAAAGATGTTGCTGTTATTGGCGGGGGTAACTCCGGAATTGAAGCAGCCATCGATTTAGCAGGAATTGTTAAGCATGTTACCGTTCTTGAATTCGCACCAGAATTAAAAGCAGACGAAGTTTTACAAAAACGGTTATACAGCTTACCAAACGTAACCGTTATAAAAAATGCACAAACGAAGGAAATTACAGGTACGGACAGTGTAAATGGCATTACCTATATAGACCGGGATAGCCAAGAAGAGAAACATATTGAGCTTCAAGGTGTATTCGTGCAAATTGGTCTCGTTCCTAACACAGAATGGCTTGAAGGTACAGTTGAACGTAATCGCATGGGCGAAATCCTTGTAGATAAGCAAGGACAGACGAATGTCCCTGGCTTGTTTGCTGCAGGAGACTGCACAGATAGTGCTTATAACCAAATTATCATTTCTATGGGATCAGGCGCTACTGCCGCTTTAGGCGCATTTGATTACTTGATCCGTAACTAGTTATATAGATAAGTCGTTATGCTGCCAAATGGCAGTATGGCGACTTTTTTTACGTAGTAATCATGTAGAAGTAATTTCGAATTTTACTGTAAGGAAAAAATGAGAACGATTTGTACCATTCATTTATTTTGAGATTCACCTAAATAACTTTAAGTACCTTTCGGAAAAACATCCGGCTTCAAAGTATACATACCTCGTATATTATATTTAGGTGTTATTTTTTTCACCCATTGTTTCTTACATTTTTTGGTTTTACTGCTTGAGAATTTATACGTACGCCTGAACCCGTTGCTTTACACTACAGGCGAACGCTTTCCGAAGGTCTGTTTGAGCCTCCTCCTCGAAAAAAGCGCTCGTTGTGGGGTCCGGGGCTCATGCTTTTCCCACAGGAGTCGCCGCCTTGCGTATCAAGTGACTTATCACCTACTTATTACTGAATATGTCCATTTCTTGTACTTGCCGCAATGTACCTAATATTAGAATTATTTGGACAATACTTTTTCCCCTACGGGCATAACCGCCTTAAAAAGACTGTTTCCCAGTGTACGTCCTGACCTTCATACACGCAGGCTGTAGTATACCTTGATGTTCGAACCTAGTTGTTAGTAGCTCTAGGGCGGCTTCCGATGCCAGGATAGTACTCCATATACGAGGCTGCCGATCAGCGTTCATACTAGGGCGTCATGGGCGTCCAAAATATTCTTTCTTAACTTTAACGTAAAACAATATGAACATATGCCCACTATTTTGCATAAGATATCGCGATTATGATTATTGGAAGGATGAATAACGTGTATAACTATATATACTTGTACCCTACCTATCCTAGCTATTACAATGGACCGTTCTATCGTGGGAGCTATCAGCCCATGTATTTGCAGAAAACTAACCCTATGGGTTACCAAATATCGCCTTATTCTTTACCGTATCAAACTTTACCTGAAGACAGTCGTATTACTGATTATGGGAGACAGCCTTACGTTGTCAATATTGAAGAAGCTACAAAACAAAATAATACATTTCGTACTGCTATATGGACCGGCAACCATCTACAAGTGACGTTAATGAGTATTCCTGTTGGTGAAGATATCGGTCTAGAGGTTCATCCAGATACGGACCAATTCTTACGTATTGAAGAAGGTCAGGGCCTAACACAAATGGGAAACAGAAAAGATAAGCTTTATTTTCAAAGATATGTATCTGATGACGATGCTATTATGATACCTGCTGGAACATGGCATAATGTAACCAATACCGGTGACAAACCACTTAAGCTCTATTCCATCTATGCTCCCCCAGAGCACCCTTTTGGCACAGTGCATCAAACAAAAGCAGATGCGGAAGCCATGGAAAGAGAGCACCATTATCAATAGCTATATGAACAAAGGCGCGGGGCGCCCGTTTAGCAACGTAGCGATTGGAACGAATCAACTAAAGATTTAGGAATCATGCCCCTAAAAACAGGGGTATGCCGACGATGGGCGGCAAGCCCTGTTTTAGTCGGCCTTCCTCTTTGCCGCGAACCGATGATGCCTTATCGTAGGGCGCATTTCTAAAGTCACCTAGTTGCTGGGCGCTGAATCCGGACGTGGCTATTCAGTTATCCCCTTATCCCAAAGCAACAAATTTTATACTTTTGTATGAAAAAACAACTCTATTTAACTTATCTAACTCATTTATTTTAGACAGTATTTTAAGAATCTAAACATTAAAGCAAAAGTTTTTTCATGATAGATGGTGGCTTGTGCTCTAGGCGAGCCATGCTGGTTTCTTATCTTCTCAAAAAAACAGTTCAATGAAGTCAAACACCTCATTGAACTGTTTCAACGTATTCACCGTTCAAACTTAGGAATAAACGAATAGAACAGAAAACATCATTATCCCTTGCTAGGGAAGATCGTATACGACCAAGAATAAATAAAATCAGCAACAAAAACAATACTCCAAATCATACCAATAGAAAAAATGGTCTCATTCGGATATGGTGAATTTTTGGCTTCCCCCTGCTCTAACCATGATAAATCGGTCAAATACGATTTCATTTCCTGCCAACTATCTGTTCCCAATGACCAAAAAATAGTTTGCACAACTAGAAAGATTACTAAGTGAATCAGCGAAGAGATGCGATACTTCTTCGCAATATATTTGGGATCTTTATTTCTTCTCATGATGGCGTAATCTTTTTCTGTAAGCAGTTCTACGCCACGCATCTTGCCAATTTTACTGCGCATCCAACGGTCTAGTCTTAAAAAATCAACAATACCAAATGTACATGCATAGATTACAAAAATTGTGATAACGATAAGAAAGGTAGAAATCTCTCCTGTTTGCTCGTATACATACACACCTAATAAGGCTTCTGCAGTTAATAAAAACAAGAATAAAAGAATAAACAGTACTCCCAGCTTCGGCTTATTCAAAAAATAGCGAAATATACCAAATAAAATCAAAGAACCAAGGGATAATACTTCCGCAGCTATAAACAATTCCCAGCTATAATGAACCACAAATTCCAGAACAACTTCCCCCTTATTCATTAGATTAACCTCGTATTCCAAAATTAATGTGCTCGGTTTTCCACTTGATTAATCCAAGTCAAATCCGCTTCTAAATGTAATAACGTACCAGTAACTAATAAATATCTATTCTCATCACCTTCCATTAATAATTCCGTCTTTAATTTTGTTAGCTCCATTACTTCCTTAACAATTAATTCTTTTTGCTGTGTCAACATCATTTTTTCCAATTCAGAATTAGTTCTTCTGGCGCAGCTCCATTTAAAGAAGAAATCTTCTTTTGTGTTGCTATACGCTACTGGTTCTATTAGCCATTTATTCAATTCCTCTTTCCCTTTTAAGTGGATATCATATAATCTTCTGTCCTGCTCATCGAACCCTGGCGAAGTGACAAGTCCATCCCGTGTTAGACGATCAAGCGTTGTATATATTTGACCAGGATTGATTTTCCCTTTTAGTCCAAGGAGGGAATCCAATTCTATTTTTAATTCATAGCCATGATGCTGTTTAACCGATAATAACGTTAAAATCCCATATCTTACTGACATTTTAATCAACCTTCTTTAAGTGATGATGCAACGTTTTGTCTCATGACACTTCTACTGGAAACCCAAGCTGCACAAAGACTTAAGGTAACTCCAGCGATCATAGCTAGTATAACGTTATCAAGTGGTAATTGAAAAGACATAAAGCCTTCCATAAACGTCCATTTACTGGTTACATATATGAGTAGCGCACCAATTATAATTCCGCCGAATACTCCAGCTAACCCTATTAGCAACCCTTCCAGAAGTACCATCGTACGTACCTGTTGCTTTGTAAAGCCGATAGCCCTCATCGTACCAATTTCTACTCTTCTCTCCATTGTATTCATTAATAATGTATTAGCAGTACCAACGCTGGCTAAAAGAATGATAAGCAGCAACATAAATAAAATAAGATCGTTCATCCCTTTGACAGCAGAAGTTGCCGATTCAATTTCTTCCTCCACAGTTTGTACTTTTGCTAAATGATCTCCAAAATCATTATATAGTTCTGTACGTAACTGTTCAGTTTGCTTATCAACCGTAAGCAGAATATCAAAAGCGCTAGACCAGCCAAAATTTTCCTGGAAATGATTATTATCCATAAATGCGACATACCCTGAATAATGAGAGGTATTTACTACGTCAATCACTTCATACCTTTGTTTTCCAGAAGGGGTATTCATCTCTATCGTTTGCCCTATATTTCCTCCCCATTCCTCAAAAGCCCTACTTCCAAGAATAACCGTTGGCTTATGTGCTAATTTCGAATAGACATTTTTTTCAGCATCGAATAAAGAGGGACCATTACGGTTAACCGAAAAAACAGAGAATTGCCTACTGTTTCCTTGTGTCGTTTTCCAAGTAATCGGTTTTGTCTCTGCTAAAGGTTCAACCTTTGTAACGAATTCGTAGGATTGAAGCTTTGCTATATCGCCTTGCGTCCAAGGTGCTTCAGACGTGATTCGAACATCTCCCCCATATGTCTCTCTAATTTCTTTTCCAAGCGTTTTAGGAGCTGATTCAATTGCAGCACCTAGCAATAAGATAATGGCTATGCCTATAGCAAGAATAGCAGCTGAATTTGCATTTCTATTCAACTGTTGTATCAGATTTTTTGCAGCAACCTTCCCGGGAAAATAAAACAGGAACTCTAATACGGGTTTTAAAACCCATTTTAAACCGATAACAAAGCAAGGAAATAGCAGAACCGATGCTACTAAAATGGCGATATATGAAAGGGGACCATCCATAAAAAGAAAACCTAGCATCCCTAAACCTAAGATATTCCTAATTAAAAAACGATACGATGCGGATTGATTGGTGCTTGCTTCCTTTATAGCCAATAAAACAGGTGTTTTTCCCGCAACATAAATTGGAAATAATGCAAAAATAACGGGAAATAGTAACCCAATCAGACCAGATATAATGACCGGCAGCTCCCATTGCAGCGTGTAAACCATATCAAATTTAAACACACTTAGCAGCGCCTCCATAAATATATCTCCAAGCCATACACCGAAAGGCACTCCAATTAACGTTCCGACTGAAGCTAGTAAGGTCATTTCAATAAGTACCAGCTTAGATACAGAACTTTGTAAATACCCGAGGCTTTTCATCACTGCAAATTCTTTTTTTCTTTCCATAACACTTGTATAAATAATATTAAACACAATAAACCCGCTGATACAGATAGAAAGAATAGCGACTAAATAAAAGAATGCATAAAGTCCTTCAATATCATTACTTTGTAAATCATCTGCAACTACTGGCTGAATATACATACTTGTATCTTTAAGAGTTTGTTGCACTGATTGAAAAAGTTCTTTTCCATCCCCTTCTGTTTGAAATCGCATATAAGAAATTTCATTATTCATTCCTGTCCATTCTCTTAGCATATCCAATGGAGCCATAATGCGAAAGCTTGTTGAATTAGCATTTTCCCAATTGTCAGGACTTGCAAGTAATTGGGTGTATTCTACAATTGCTGATACTTTTGCTGTTCCTAATCCTTCAATAGCAATGGTATCACCAACCTTTTTGTCCAATAATTCCGCCACAGCTTTTGGAATAACAAAACCCTTATTATCCAAGCTCCCCTCTATAACAGGAAGTTTAAGCAACGAACTAGCTTGATCGCTTACTCCGGTAATACGAACAGATCTTTCCTGTAAGGTACGGTTTTCATTAAGTTCAAAGAACGCTTGTTTATCCAGTGCTAGTAAAGAATTCGTAACTTCGGGACTGGTTATAACACTAGATATTTCAGCTTCAGAATAGGTATGTTCGTCACTTAAAATCCAATAATCAGCATTAGCTACATACATCTTTTCGTAATAGCGAAAGACATCATTGGTCGTTCGATCAGCGATTAACATTGCTGTTAAAAAGGAAATCCCAAAGATAATTGCTATTAAGGAAAAGAAAAATCGTTTTTTATGTGTTGTCATATTACGCCATGAAATTCGCCATATATTTAGCATAATCTTCATCCTTTCTAGCAATGACCTTCTCAATAACACCATCCCTAAAAAGAATGATTCGATCAGCAAAGCCTGCTGCAAAGATATCATGCGTCACCATGACAATTGTCTGGTTATGTTTACGATTAAATGTCAATAATAAGCGAAGAATATCCTCTGCTATCGTCCTATCTAAATTTCCTGTTGGCTCATCAGCTAATAATACAGAAGGATGATTAACAAGCGCCCTCGCAATAGCTACACGCTGTTGCTGACCACCGCTAAGTAAATTAGCACGCTTTTTTTCGAAACCTTTTAATCCAACCTCTGAGATTAAATTAGTTATTGATTGCTGGTGCTTTTTCTTTATTTTCCCATCAGCATGAATAGGAAAAGCAATATTTTCTTCAACTGTTAATGTTGGTAGCAGCTGATAATTTTGAAATACAAACCCTAAGTGTCGCCTGCGGAAAATCGTTCTTTTCTTTTCATTCATTTCATGTAAGGGCTGTTGATTAATTTGTATATCACCACTCGTCGGTAAATCAAGTCCTCCCATTAATTGCAATAATGTACTTTTTCCAGACCCGCTAGGACCCATAATGGCTACAAATTCCCCTTCATTAATTTGTACATTTACTCCTTTTAGTACTTGGATTTTTTCTTGCCCTTGAATATATTCTTTAGTTAAATGATTGACTCGAATCACATTTGGCTCTCCCATCATTTTGTGTTTACCACAATTATATACTAAGTATATATATAATCAATCTTTTTTTGCGTATAATTAATAATTTAAATGTAAAAATACCAAAAAACCACCTTTTCAATATATATCTAGTATATACTGTAATGGTGGTTTAATTCCTACTCCATTCTCTATGAATAATAAAGTAATCTTCAGTCAGTGGACGATTTTCACTCATCCCCACTGATCGATAGTAGCCTAAGTCTATGACCTCAAGATCTCTTACAAAATAGGGCATTTAGGTGCTGTTATCTCCGACTTAGGCTTGTTGGCAGTACAGATGAACCTACTCCGAAGTGGGAGTCTTACCGCACCTTATATGATGGATAAAAATGACACTTCAATTACGCTAGCTAATTACCGCTATTCCACTCCATGACATATTCTTTTTCTCCTGTCGGTTCATCTAATTGTTCGGCTTGGATCTTAAAACCATTTTTACGATAAAAATGAATTGCCTGCTCGTTTTTCAGATACACTTTTAATTGAATTTGCTTTCGTTTTTCTTTTACAAACTGTAACAGTTTTTTTCCGTATCCTTTGCCCTGATGATCCACATTGACGAATAACGCTGCTAAGTAATTATCGACCATAGAAATAAAGCCTGCAATTTTTCCCTCAACTATGATGACATGCGTTTCTGCCATTGGCAAGTACGTTTCCTTCATCGCTTTTCGTTGCGACCCCCAATAGCTTTGCATGATAAAGTCATGCGCATATAGTGAACCTTCATACCAAATCTCTACTAACCTATCTAATTCATCTGGATGATATTTTCTTATTTTCATACTAAATCACCTTTTCTTCTATTTCTTTCATTTGCTGTTTCGTATAGGACATTACAAACCGCCGTAAAGAGTTAAGTAATAACTTCATTATACATCTAATCATTATCGCTCCAATGCTTCCGCCTTTTCCATGTAAATATCTATTGCTTCTCCAATAAATTTTTCCAATTCTAAGGACATAAAGCTGAAGTGAAATAGAGCTTCTCCCTCTAGTTCCAACTCACCAATTTGTTCTAGTAATTCATCCCCCAACATATTCACGGTGTATTCCATTAGCTGTTCAATCGTTCTCTGAACTTCAACATGATGTGGCAAAAATCCTTGATGATAAAATTGTTGCAACTGCTGAATATATGTCATCGCCTCTCGTTCTATGGCCAGTCTATCTTCTTCTGATAAATGACGCATGAATATCTGTTCAACTGCTGTCGGTGATAGGTGTTTGGCTAGCCATGCCTCTGTATGTCTTTCTGTTGTTGTAGCGTGAATAATCGTTAATAACAGATCGCTACCTATTTCATTGTTCTCTGTAATTTTTTCTACCCGTGAAATTGTGCGAATAACATGATCAAGATGTTCGCGCTTTTCTTCCAGTAATTTTTTTTGTTGCTCTAAGGTTTCTTGCATGTTTTTCCCAGCGTTTTCACTAAGATGTTCTATAATTTCCTTTAGTGAAAATCCTAAATATTTTAAGGTAACTATTTTTTGCGCTTTAAATATATCGGCATGCGTATACAGACGATGGCCGTGCTCTGTATAACTCGTCGGCTTTAATACCCCTTTTCGGTCATAATATTGTAACGTACGCTCAGTTGTACCAATCATGTTCGCAAACTGTTTCACTGTGAAGTACTCTTTGCCCATTCAAAATCCCCCTCTTTCACTTTTCTATCTCAGTTTATCTTATAACGTAACGTCATAGGCAAGTGTAAACTAATGCCGCAGAAAAGCGAAGCCTCTATATGTGCTTGATGTACTTGTAAATAAAGTGAAATTCAATCAGTGGGGGTTTTTATTCATTTCCACGGCTTGTTAATAGCCCAAGGGTACGTCTTAAAGGACACTTATGAAATCGGGATTAGGTACTGTTATCTCTCACTTAGACTTGTTGCAGTACATATTATCCAACTCCTAAAGCGGGAGGCTTACAGCACCTTATATACGGGATAAAAAAAGTGCAAAACGCATACGTTCTACACTCATTGTGCTTATTAATATATTACTTGGCTACTTGCTAATCCCAAGCATTTTCCATTAGAATTTGTTTCATAGTATATGTATTCGAAAGGTAGCCAAATTTTTTCATATATGAAACGTCGACAAAACAATTATGCATCTTATAATTTCAAATAAAAGCTCCATATCTGCCACAAGATAATTCTTCTATATTCTTTATGCTCTAACTTCTACAAATGAAACAATATAAAAGCCTGCACTTCTACTTGTGGGCTTAATCATTGGAAAACAACTTCTTAGATTCAGCCAATTTCATTAAGTAATAACGCTCTTCCCTAGCCATATGATCAGCCATGGAAGCTGTAAACGTTCCTAATACTTCTGCACTCAATTCCATTTCCTCTAATTCATTCAAGAACGTCTTAAATAACTCCATCTCCAGTTCGACGTCATCTGTAAATCTATTTAATGCAGGGAAGGTTTGTACATTTGCTCGTAAGTAACCCGTTAATTCGACAGCTTTTAAATAAAATTGATCGAAATGCTTGTTAAATGCTTGGCTTTTTTCTTTTAGCCTTTTCTCAACCCCATCCATCCGAGAATCTATAGCACCTGCATGACCAGAAGCATCTAAAAGCCAGATTAAATGATGATGCAGTTCGTGAAAAATTGGAGGAACCTTCCCTTCTTTGAGATAACTTAACACAAGCTGGTATTCTTCCAATTCATTTACCATATGGTTCAAAAAAGTAGGGGTAAGGTGGATGCCAATATCCCCAAATAATTGGCGCTTAATAATGGAAAGCTTGAATGCTCTTAATTGTTCAACCATATTCTCTACATTATTTGCAAAAGCGATTGCATTTGTTTCATTTAAAGATTTTGCTTTAATTAGAAGTTGGTTGAAATGTTGAATAAAGTAAGTAGCCTTTTCAATATCCTTTTTCTCCGATGGATAGAGAGAATCATGTATGAACCTTGCGTGATCTTCCAAAACCTGTAGCCAAAATTCATGCTCAAACATAGCGCTTTTTAAGTAATTTGCCAACTAATCATCTCCTTTCACTTACTTCATTGTATTCAGTAGTGAACGATATTATTAGTTTTTTTCATCGTTAGCAAATTAACATCTATACACCATTTGCGAGCCATATTACGTCACTGGTATAAAATATGGCATAAAGTGAAACTTCGTTTCGTAGAGCTTTTTCTCCATCTCCTGCTGACAAAAGTAGAACAACGGCTAAAGCCTTAAGCCTCCTTAAAAACTTTTTCCGCTTGTGAAGTAACGCCTCCGAAGTTTTTCTTGTGATTGGAAAAGAAGAACTTTTTCAACATGCGATACGTTGCTAACGCAGCTTTCCTTGTCCTGAAAAAGAACAAACACCTTTTCTGCATATGACGGCCTCCTTAGTCCATGTCCTACTTGATGCGATCGTATCGAAAATTTTGATGTCGCCATCTCCCACTTAGACTTGATGCATCAAATAATTCAACTGCTGAAGTGGAAGTCTTATAGCACCTTATATACGGGTTAAGTATTGGTATACAAATTATAAAAACGATAAAGTTTGCATAACTTCAATTTTTTTACCAATCCTATATAGTAAATTTGATAAAAAGGGTGATTCTAAAATGAATTTAGCTGCTCATGAATTACATGAACTAAGTGAACTTATTGCAGGTTGTTATAATACGGTCACATGTATGGCTAGTTATATTAATCAAGCGCAAGACCCAGAATTAAAAGAATTATTACAAAATCATTTTCCACTACATGTTAAAGACTACAATTTAAAAGTAGAATTTGTCCAAAGTCAAACGACACCAGATATTTCGAAATTCAAACCAGCTGATTTAAAGCCTGTATTAGACTCTTATACCCAAGCGCCAGTTAACGAATTTCCATCTGTTACTCCGAGAACAGATGTGCAACAACACAATGATCGGGAAATTGCAACAGCTTATTTATTAAATCAGAAAAGCTCTGCAAAAAACTATAGCATTGCATCAGTAGAGTGCGCCAACCCTGATCTAAGAACCTTTTTAGAAAACGCGTTTTTAAATAGTAACCACCACGCATATGAAATATGGCAGTATATGACAAAAAAAGGTTACTACCCATTAATGGCAGCACCACAAAATGCCATAAATACGATTGGATCTATTTATCAACCTGTGGAACAATTAACACAACAATAATTAATACTAAAAGCAAAATAGCTACATTCATTATGATTAGCTATTTTGCTTCTCTTTTTAAGATTAGAATCCATAAATCTGAAGATCTAACCTTTTTTGATATGCATACTATCAGCATTTGGAGTTTTTACTATGAAACTTATTGAAAGTACGTGACAATAATGTAAACGTTTATAATTCAATCATCAAAAATGATTTCTCATGTTAAAATAGAGGAGAGTAGATATTTTTTTAGAGAGGAGATCGACATGGAAACCAATTTACTGAAAAAGCTACCATATGAAAAAGCAATGATCCCAAAAGAATTGCACATCATGTTAAATGAAATAGGTACAGTAAAACCAATGCATCAGGGTCGTCACTTATTTCATGAGGGAGAAGATGCTCATGAGATTTACCTTATTAGATCAGGACAAATTCAAATTGATAAACTTACCTCAGATGGCAAAGAGCTAACGTTGAGAATATGCAATCGCGGTGACATTGTCGGCGAGCTGACTTTATTTAGTCAACATGCTACCTATTTTCTCAGCGCCAAAGTTATTGAATCCGGTGAAGTAGTTATGTTAAATAAAGATAAATTGGAAAGAGAACTTCTCTCCAACCCTGCTCTAACGTTGGAATTCATGAAGTGGAGTGCCGACCATATGCGCAAATTCCAAACAAAGATTCGCGATTTACTGTTAAATGGCAAAAAAGGTGCGCTTTATTCCACGCTTATCCGTTTATCAAACAGTTATGGAGTGGTTCATAAAAACGGAATTCTCATAGATATGGTCTTTACGAACAGAGAATTAGCCCAATTTTGTGCAGCCAGAAGAGAAAGTATTAATCGAATGCTAAGTGAACTTAAAAAAATGGGTGTTATTTCGATGGAGGAAAACGGTAAAATTTTAATCAAAAATATAAAGTTTCTTCGGGATGAAATTGGTTGTGAATACTGTCCAATTGAACTTTGTAATATTAACTGAACTTTCTATCATCCAGCTACTGGAATTAAAGAAACAGGAGATAACTGAATCAATCTTTGCATTAGCTTAAATAATAAGTGAATTACTTTCTTTAGAAAAAAAGGTAAATTTGTTTTAATGCCATAGTCATCATAACTTTATACATAGTAACAAGCGAGCGATCCAACTTTTTGCTAATTTTATTCTATCCTTTTTAATCTATGAGTTTGAATAGCTTTTCTCTTAAAATGACCGTCATCCCTATATTCCTACTGCTCGTAATAACTAACCACCTATATAAGACATTGCTATTTTCTTCCTGTTTTTTGCAGATTCCTCTGTTCGTTCATCTGAATAACGATCAACCCTTTCTCTCCAGGTCGAGACAATAGCTGATTGAATTGTTTCATCATTCAAACCTGAACGCAACAAACTTCGTAAATCAAAGCCTTCTGTTGCAAAAAGGCATTTATATAACTTGCCATCAGCTGCAATTCGCATTCTCGTACATGTAGAACAGAATGGTTCAGATACGGAAGTGATAAAACCAACTTCTGTTTTTGTTCCACGATAACGATATCGTTTAGCAACCTGACCTATATCATTTGCATCAACCGATTCTAGTTCAAAATGCTTTGAAAGTGTAGCAAGTAATTCTTTTTTTGAAATGACTTTACTATAATCCCATCCGTTCGATTGTCCAACATCCATAAACTCGATAAAGCGTAACGTTATTCCACGTTTTTTGAAATAGCTTGCCATTGGAACTATTCGGTCATCATTCATCCCTTTTTTGACAACCATATTGACCTTTACACCTAAGCCAACTTGCATTGCCTTGTCAATCCCTCGAAGAACAGTTTCATTTTTATGAGCGGTGTCACTAATGGATTGAAATGTTTTAATATCGAGTGCATCTAAACTTACATTTACCCTTTTTAACCCTGCCTGCTTTAATTTAGCAGCCATACGCTCTAGTAAAGAGGCATTGGTTGTCAAGGCAATATCATCCAATCCGGAAATATTGGCTAATTTCTCTATTAACATCGGTAAATCTTTACGTAATAGCGGTTCCCCACCAGTTAGGCGAATTTTTTTCACTCCAAGTTTTACAAAGATTTTAGTAATTCGTTCTATCTCCTCAAAGGAAAGAAGTTTGTTTCTAGGCATAAACGTAAAGTCCTTACCAAATACCTCTTTTGGCATACAATATCTGCACCTAAAATTGCACCGATCTGTGACAGAAATCCGTAGATCTTGTAAAGGGCGTCCTAATTTATCTAATAAAGGTGACATATGCTCTCCTCCTAACACTAGTAATCATGATAATAAAGTGAATCTTTGGACAGATATGGTTTTCGTTCATCCCCACGGCTTGTTAGTAGCCCACGGGTATGACTTAAAGGACGCTTACAAAATAGGGCATCTAGTTAGGTACTATTACCTTCCACTTAGACTTGTTGCAGTACAGATTTAACCAAATCTCCTGAAGTGGGAGTCTTACAGCACCTTATATACGGGATAAAATAAAGCTGTTATCTCGAAAAAATTATAAAACGCGGCACCCATATACTTCCTTTTCTGTAGATAAACAAATTCACATCAAGAACGTGTTCAAATCTGCGTCAAGAACTCCATGTACCACGTGCATTGCTAACAGAAAAGAGCTACCAAAAAAGCCAATGGATAAAGTCACCGTACTAAATGTAACAAATGTAACTGGTTCTTTTGACGGCCCTCAACCATAAACTTTTTCTTTCTAATTAATTTTTTTTAAAGCTACCCTTTCTCTATAAATAATATAACTTCTACGTAAATAACGGATAGGAAAACTAAATGCATGAACAAGTCTTGTAAAAGGCCATACTGTATATAAACCAAACGTCGTATAAATATGAATCTTAAACCAAATTGGAACGCTAGCCATTAGTTCCGGTTGTACATGAAAGACTAGTATTCCCCTAATCCAAGGAGCGATGGTCGTACGATAGTCAAATCCATGAGCATCAACATTGAAACTAGTTGCTAAAAGTCCAGTTATGATTGCCATTAACACAAAAATCAAGGCTACCCAGTCACTTGGCGAAGTCGTTACTTTAATTCGCTTTACACTTATTCGGCGATACAATAAGATCGTAGCCCCTGTGAAAGCAGCAAGCCCTGCTGGCAAGCCGCATACAATAGCAATAACATGATAGGTATGCTCTGTAATACCTAATGATTGATAGAATTCAACTGGAATAATAAGACCAAGAACATGACCACCAAGAACAGCAAAAATACCAAAATGAAATAATACAGATCCAACACGTAATAATTTCTTCTCTAAAAACTCACTTGATTTTGTTGTCCAGCCAAACTGGTCTTTTTGATACCGATAAATATGACCACCAATAAATATCGTCAATACAATATATGGAAATACTCCCCACAGTAATAAATCGATTATTTTCATGCCATTCTACCTCACTTCTGCGTTAACTATTTCTTGGTTGTACGGTTCAATTTCTAATCCATTTGCTTCCATTTGTAGAAATAGTGCGTCAAATAATAAGTCATAATAACTACCAGCTTCTGAAAGTTTTTCACGTATCATCCAAATCGACTTGCTATGAAGCTGCAGCAACTCATTACTTTTTTCCATAGAAACTTGAGCACAAAATTCAAGCATTAGCGGTAAATAATCAGGAAGTTCCTTATCCGTTACAAAAAATCCAGCCTGCTCATAGAAATTTTTTAACTGTAATAATTCCATGCCTCTTTTTCGATGCTCTCCTAATTTCAAATAGGTAACGTATAAGTTGGTCACTTTCCCAAAGTCAAAGGTTTCAACGTAATGATCTACCCAATCGGTTAAATGCGTATCCGACACAATTTCAATGAATTTATGCAGTTTATTTTTGATCAATGGGTCGTTTAAATGTTCTATTTCCTGTTTTAAATATGGCAATTCCTTCATTAACTCTTCGTTAGGGTACTTCAAAAGAAAAGCGATCATTTGGTACATTGCTACTGGATTCATTAAAAACAGCCCCCTTTTCGATAAGATTTATTTTAAAAATGAAATTGTTGAATAGGGCACGACTCACTCCGCCTTGCTACTAACCTCGAAATTCCAGTAAAATCATTCGTAATCTTCCCATTATGAGAAGACACCACAGTTCCCAGGTCCCCCTGCAAAATCAAGCCCGCAAATCCCCTGCTCTTCGTATAAGTTAGCAACTTCTTCTTTATGGCTCATAGGAATAACAAAGCGATCATGATATTTAGCAATTGCCAGCAAGCGATACATTTCTTTTATATCTGCCTCTTTCAATCCAAGTTCTGTGATTCTATCGAGATGGAATACGTTACCGGTCGTTTCCGAGCGCATATAGCTTCGCATGACGGCCATCTTTTTTAAAGCCTTGCGTATCTGCTCTGTATCACCAGCAGTTAATAAATTTGCCAAGTATTCAATAGGAATACGCATTTGGTCAATGGCGGGAAAAATATCTTCTGTATTTGCCTTACTCCCCTTCCCTTCAATCATGTTCATAATTGGACTTAGTGGGGGGATATACCAAACCATTGGCATCGTGCGGTATTCAGGGTGCAAAGGTAACGCAATCTTCCAATCTATAACCATTTTATATAGTGGTGATTTTTGCGCTGCCTCTATCCAATCCATTGGAATTCCTTCTTTTTTTGCTTCTGCAATCACTGCAGGATCGTTCGGATCTAGAAAAATATTTAATTGAGCATTGTATAAGTCTTTTTCATCTTCTACGGACGCTGCATCTAGTACTTTATCCGCATCATAAAGCATAATGCCAAGATAGCGAATTCTGCCGACACATGTTTCCGAGCATATAGTAGGTTTGCCATTTTCTATTCTTGGATAACACATGGTACACTTTTCTGCTTTGTTTGTTTTCCAATTGAAATACACTTTTTTATACGGACAAGAAGTGACACAGTGTCTCCAGGCGCGACATGCATTTTGATCAACAAGTACAATACCATCTTCATCTCGCTTGTACATAGCTCCTGATGGACAAGCAGAAACACAGGGAGCATTGATACAATGTTCACATATCCGTGGTAAATACATCATAAATACATCTTCAAACTCTGTTTTAATCGTTTCTTCCATTTGCAGGATATTCGGATCCCTAAGTCCTGTTATATGAGCACCTGCAAGATCATCCTCCCAATTCGGTCCCCATTCCAAATCCATGAACTCACCCGTTATCGCTGACTTTGCCCTGGCAACTGGCTGGTGCTTTTTCTCTTTGGAATTCGTTAATGTCTCATAATCATAATCCCACGGTTCATAATAATCATCGATTTCTGGCTGGTAAGGATTGTAAAAGAGGTCGATAAGTCGTTTTGCTTTTGACCCAGATTTAAGCGTTAGTTTACCATCTCTTAATTCCCAACCTCCCTTATATTTATCCTGATCTTCCCACTGTTTTGGATAACCAATTCCCGGCTTTGTTTCTACATTATTAAAGTACATATATTCCGCTCCGGCGCGGTTCGTCCAAGTAGTTTTACATGTAACACTGCAAGTATGGCAACCAATGCACTTATCAAGGTTCATGACCATTCCTACCTGTGCTTTAATTTTCAAGCCAATCTACCTCCTTCAACTTTCGAATAACCACATTTAAGTCTCTCTGATTCCCAGTAGGACCATAGTAATTAAAGCCGTAGCTAAGTTGCGCATAGCCACCAATCATATGTGTTGGTTTCACATGAATACGTGTTGGACTATTATGCGTACCGCCACGATTTTTTGTTAATTTTGTTCCTGGCGTATGAATATGTCTGTCCTGGGCATGATGCATAAAGGCCATCGTCCTCGGGATCCGATGGGATACAACCGCCCGTGCCACAACAACGCCATTTCGGTTGAAGCATTCGATCCAATCGTTATCCTCTACATCTACTTCCTTTGCATCATCTTTGTTTAACCAAATTGTTGGCCCCCCTCTAAAGAGCGTTAACATAGGCTGAGCATCAAAGTACATGCTGTGAATGGACCATTTGTTATGAGGAGTCAAATAATTGAGCGTAATTTCCTTTCCTTCCATTTCTGGGCGTTCTTTTCGAAACGGTCGATGGTTTAAAATGGGTTTATATACAGCAAACTGTTCCCCAAATTCTTTTATCATTTCATGATCTAAGAAATAAGATTGTCTTCCCGTAATGGTGCGGAAGGGGATCATTCTTTCAATATTTGTTGTAAACGGTGAATATCTCCGTCCTCCTTTTTCCGAGCCACTGAATGCCGGCGATGTAATAACCGTTTTTGGTTGTGCGGTTATTTGCTCAAAGGTGAATAACTCCTCTTTACGATCAGTGGCTAAATCCTTAAGCTGCAGATTTGTTTTTGATTCCAATGCTTCCCACGCCTTCACTGCTATCTCTCCGTTGGTTGTAGAGGAAAGCATGAGAATCGCTTCACATGCATCTTTAGCATTTTCGAGGTTAGGACAACCATCAGCTATGCTCCCATTTTTAACAGTGCCGATATTGCGCTTCACTTGCTCATATTCCTTATCCATTTTCCATTGGATACCTTTACTGCCATATGGACTCTTTACCATATTTGGACCAAGGGCGGTCATTTTTTCATAAATTGTTTTATAATCTCGTTCAACCACGTGAATTTGTGGCATCGTTTTGCCTGGAATCGGTTCGCATTCTCCTTTGGACCAATCCTTAATTTCCCCAAATGTTTGTGCCATTTCTTGAGGTGTATCATGGTTTAATGGAGTAGCGACTACCTCTTTTATCGAATCCATATCGATAGATTTTGCTAAGTCAGAAACTGCTTTTGCTAATGCCTTAAATATATCCCAATCCGACTTTGCTTCCCATGGTGAAGCAATCGCTGGATTAAATGGATGTACAAACGGATGCATGTCCGTACTCGATAGGTCATGCTTTTCGTACCATGTGGCCGCCGGTAAAATCACATCTGAGTATAGTGCTGTGCCAGCCATCCGAAAGTCCAAATTGATTAACAGGTCTAATTTTCCTTCAGCTGCCTTATCCCGCCATTTTATTTCTTCTGGGCGTATCGTATCTTCATCCGTATTTAACAACCCATGTGACGTTCCTAATAAGTATTTCAGAAAATATTCGTGTCCTTTACCTGAACTGGAAATCAAATTAGCTCGCCAGACAAATAAATTTCTCGGAAAATTGACAGGATTATCTGGATCTTCTATGGCAAATTGCAGCTTTTGTTGCTTTAATTGTTCTGCGACATATTGACCAATTTGCTCAGTCGTACTATTTCCTTTGGCTATTGCTTGTTTATACAATTCAATCCCATTTTGATTAAATGTAGGATAAGACGGCAACCAACCGAGCCTAGCAGCTAATACATTGTAATCACCGTGGTGATCATATCTTGCTTTATCTACATGTGCTGCAACGAGATCACTCACTGGTGTCTCTTCAAATCGCCATTGGTTTGTAGCGAAATAGAAAAAAGAAGTTCCATTTTGCAACTTTGGAGGCCCGCCCCAATCTTTGGCTGTAGCTATTTGCGTCCAGCCTTCTACAGGGCGTAATTTTTCCTGTCCTACATAGTGAGCCCATCCTCCTCCATTCACTCCTTGGGCGCCGACCATTAACACAAGATTGACAATTGCGCGATAAATGGTGTCAGAGTTGAACCAATGGTTAATGCCTGCTCCCATAATAATCATTGATCGACCGTTTGTGTCAATAGCATTCCGGGCAAACTCTCGAGCTATTTTTATAACTAATTTCCGATCTACGCCACTGATTTCCTCTTGCCAAGCTGGCGAGAAGGGTGCAATCGCATCATACGTGCTAGCAACCTCACCACCGATGCCTCGGTCCACCCCATAATTTGCCAGCATTAAATCGTAGACCGTTGTAACATATTCCCGCTTCCCATCTAGCTCCAATTCCTTCACGGGAACTGCCCGTTTTAATAGTTTTTTTGTCGTATTGTCAAAGTAAGGCATATCTACATTTACTACTTTATCTTCTAAACCTAAAAAGCTTAAGATGGGTTCAATTGGTTCTCCTGTTAGTTCGTCTACCAGTAAGAGATTCCATTTTCCTTCATCACTCCAGCGAGATCCCATCGTTCCTTGTGGAATAGCAAAGTCACTGGTTCGTTGGTTATACATAGCTGGCTTCCATTCGCTATGTCTACATGCTTTTTTTAAATCTTTCGCATGCAAGAAACGATCCGCCAGAAAATGCTGTTTACCTTTTTTCAAACGAACTATAAATGGAAAATCCGTGTATGTTTTGGCATATGTCTCAAAATATGGAGTCATTTCCTTATCGTAAAACTCATTTAAAATAACATGTCCCATTGCCATGGCAACAGCTCCATCACTTCCCTGCCTCACGGACAACCAATCATCCGAAAACTTCGTCGACTCCGCATAGTCGGGGCTAACAGAAACGACCTTAGTCCCTTTGTAACGCGCTTCTGCTAAAAAGTGAGCATCCGGGGTACGCGTCAATGGTACATTGGATCCCCATGTTATGATATAGCCTGCATTAAACCAATCGGAGCTTTCTGGTACATCCGTTTGGTCTCCCCAAATTTGCGGTGATGCTGGAGGAAGATCTGCATACCAATCATAAAAGCTTAACATTGGACCACCTATTAATGACATGAACCTACTTCCAGCAGCATGACTAATCATCGACATTGCCGGAATCGGTGAAAAGCCAACATTACGGTCTGGACCATATTTGATTACCGTATAAAGAACCGAAGCGGCAACTAGCTTTGTTACTTCTTCCCAATCAGCACGAACTAAGCCACCTTTTCCTCTAGCAGTTTTATACTTAGCTGCTTTATCTTTATTTTCTACAATACTTCGCCAAGCTTCTAAAGGATGGTTGTATTCTTTTAATGCTTCTCTCCATAATTGTAATAATTTTTTCCGAACATACGGATATTTCACTCGGAGAGGACTGTAAAGATACCAAGAAAAGCTAGCTCCCCTCGGACAACCACGTGGTTCAAATTCTGGCATATCTGGTCCAGTTGTAGGGTAGTCCAAATGCTGCCCTTCCCACGTAACGATTCCATCTTTCACGTAAATATTCCAACTGCATGAACCCGTACAGTTCACACCGTGTGTAGAACGAATAACCTTGTCATGTTGCCACCTATTTCGGTACACTCGTTCCCAATCTCTATTTCCTTCTTGTAGCTGGCTATGATTATTTGCATACGTTTCTTTTGGTTTCAAATAGTTAAGTCGTCGCCAAAGCGGTGAGCGTTTCCTCTTCATGGGCTATCCCTCCAATGAATCTCTTTAAACTCATTTAATCACCACTTCTTATGAAAAGATGTGATATACATCACACCCTCGGAATAAAAAAATTTATATGATAAATATAATGTAAACGAGAGAGGAAGGAACGGTTATGTTAAAAAAATCAGGTCTTCAGCTTTCCTTGCAAACTTCCAGTCTAATTATCGGCTTTATGGTATGGGTATTAATCTCTTCCTTGATGCCCAGTATGAAAGAAGATATTCCATTAACTGCTGGACAAGTCTCGTTAGTTACGGCTATCCCGGTTATTTTAGGTTCCGTCCTACGTGTTCCTATTGGGTTCTTTACCAATCGATATGGCGCAAGGATTATCCATATTATTTGTTTCTGTACGCTACTGCTCCCGGTCTTCTATATAAGTCTTGCTAATTCGTTTATAGATTTAATTATCGGAGGATTTATAATTGGTGTGGGCGGAGCTACTTTTTCCATTGGGGTAACCTCTTTACCAAAATATTACCCAAAAGAAAAGCATGGATTAATCAACGGAATATACGGCGTAGGGAATATTGGTACGGCTATTACTACTTTCTTAGCACCGGTTATTGCCCATTCCTTTGGCTGGCAAAGAACGATTCAATTCTACCTTGTACTTATACTCTTGTTTCTTATCTTCAATATTGCATTTGGCGATAAAAAAGAATCCAAGGTTAAAACATCAATGGTTGAACAAATAACCAAGGTATATAAGAATTCTACCCTATGGTTTCTAAGCCTATTTTATTTTATAACGTTTGGCGCATTTGTTGCATTTACTGTATTTTTACCTAACTTTTTAGTTACAAATTTTGCATTGACATCTATTGATGCAGGTGTGCGAACCGCCGTCTTTATTGCAGTTGCAACATTTCTTAGACCAGTAGGTGGATGGCTAGCAGATAAATTTAATGCCTATTATATACTCATGGCTGTATTTGTTGGTGTAGCCATTTCTGGTATTCTATTATCCTTTTCACCAAATATTCATTGGTATACGTTTGGCTCTCTTTCCGTTGCCATAAGTGTTGGAATCGGCAACGGAACCGTATTCAAGCTGGTTCCATTATACTTCTCAAAACAAGCTGGGATTGTTAATGGTATCGTGGCAGCAATGGGAGGATTAGGTGGGTTCTTTCCCCCAATTATATTAACCACCGTTCATAATATAACGGGGCATTATGCCATCGGATTTATGGCACTTTCCCAATTTGCTTTCATAAGCCTAGTAATTGTTATATTCATGTATTACCAAGAACAAAGAGATCTAGAAAGAAAAGTATTCGAAGGAACCTCAGAAGGGATTATGATAACGAACATCCATGGGGAGATTCAATATGTTAACCCTGCCTTTACAAAGATGACAGGGTACAGTAAAGAAGAAGCAATCGGGAAGAGACCTAGCCTTTTGCATTCTGGAAAACAGGATAAGTCTTTTTATGAACTAATGTGGCAAGATATAAATAAACATGGTTATTGGCAAGGAGAAATATGGAACAAGCGGAAAAATAGTGAAGTGTATAAAGAATGGTTACATATAAGCACCATTAAAAATAATGCTGGACAAATAAAATACTACGTTGGCATGTTTAATGATTTATCTATGTATAACCGACCAATAATCAGCGATAAAAATGTTTCTTCATAATGAAAATAATTAAGAGGGCGTTCCTATGTCTATTTATAAGACTTGTAGGAGCCTTCTTTTGTATGCATTTCTTTGTTTTTACGTAAACTTTTGGCTTTTTGAGCTAACCCATTTTCATACTATCGTAAATAAAATGAAATACGGGACCAAATATATACGAATTTGTTTTTGCTTCCATTAATGAAGGGTATGGAATAATAGATACGTAATTATTATGGGAAAATTCAAACTGTAATACAGTACGTATACATGATTGGAGGTAACAACAATGAAAAAGCGGCGAAAGATGATACGAGCTGTTAAGTATACTGGAGCAATCGTTTTAACTATCGGGATTTTAATATTTTTATATGGTTTCTTTATAAGTGACAGAAGCTATATAACAGGCATCGGGATCGGTACTGTTATGGGCGCAGGCTTCCTCTTTATAATGGGTATTTTTTTTGCAGCAACAGAAGAATCATTGAAAGAAAGATTAAGTAGATGGAGAAATAAATTTAGACGAAAAAATAAATAGACGGGGGAGTGCCCCCCCTTCCATTATTCATCCGCTTACATCATATGCAGTAATTCTAAGCCCTCGCTTATGAAACTCTTAAATAATTCTGAAATATGTAAGCGAAAAAACAAACAATGGTGGATAAATAAAAATATAGCTATCAGTCTATTGGCTGATCATTTTTGCTAAAATCGGCTAATAGGTAAAGAGATATGAGGCTTATCATTACAAGAAATGCACTACTATAGACAATAGCTATAATTTCATTTTAGGAGGATAGAATGGTAAAATAGTGATACAGAATCACTCTTTTTAACAAAGAAAGCAGGTGACAGCATGGCAGACTTCTCACATTTCAATGAACATGGAAGGGCTAAAATGGTTGATATTTCTGAAAAAAATGAAAGTGAAAGAAAGGCAATCGCCCGGTCAAGTGTAAATATGAATAAAATGGTTTATGAAAATATTGTCGAACAAAAGAATAAAAAGGGAGATGTACTGGGGGTAGCTCAAATAGCTGGTATCATGGGAGCAAAGCAAACATCATCCCTCATTCCGATGTGTCATCCGATACCGATTAGCAGTGTAGACCTTTCATTTACTTGGGTTGAGTTAGATGCATATGATATGTATCAGTTAGTTATCCAAGCTGAGGTTAAAACAGTCGGTCCAACAGGAGTAGAAATGGAGGCGTTAACCGCAGCCGCCACCGCAGCATTAACTGTTTATGATATGTGTAAGGCGATCGATAAAGGGATGACGATTGGACCAACCTTTTTGCAAGAAAAAAGCGGTGGCAAAAGCGGCGATTATCATAGGGGCACAAACTAGCTACGTATTACATCAGTAAAGCGGAAATATTGTTCACGTAGCAGGGATAATTTTCTCCCTGCTATTTTTTATGCTCTTTATTTCTCGTTAATCCGTTCATTAAGAATAATAAAACAAACGAAAAACCAATACTGATAAGCGCATAATAGGCTGCGATTTCTATTTTTCCCGATTCAATTGCAAGATAAATTGCGGTTGGGATGGTTTGTGTCTTCCCCGGAATATTCCCAGCAAACATTAGCGTTGCTCCAAACTCGCCAAACGCCCTCGTAAAGCTTAAAATAAACCCAGTCGCAATGGACCGGTAAGATAATGGAATTGTAATGAAAAATAACAATTTCCAACTCGACGCTCCGTCTACCTTGGCCGCGCCGCGAATATTATCGTCAACCATTTGGAATCCTGTTTTAAGTGATTGATACATGAGTGGGAAAGCAACAACGCTGGCAGCAATAATTGCCGCAGTGACCGTAAATAGTATCGTTTGCCCACGTAGCAAGGAAATGGCTTGCCCGACAAAACTGTTGTTACCGAAAATCATAATTAGTAGAAACCCGATTACTGTCGGCGGTAACACAAGCGGCAAGAAAACGATAGTTTCAATGATCGCTCGCCCTTTAACATTTTTTTCTGTCATCCAGAATACAGATATAATCGCAAAAGCAAATACGATAACTGTAGCTATACTAGCTACGACAAGTGAAAGCTGAACAGGATGCCATGACCAAGCCATTAATCACCCACCAACTTATTACTAATAACAAAACCAAATTGGTTAAACAGCTCTCTACTCGTTTCATTTTGCACATAATTATAAAATTGTTGAGCTGCTTCTTTCTTCTTCGCGGATTGCTCATTTCCATTTTCGATCATCGCTACGTAATAGGATATAGGTGTATGTAACTTAGGATCAATCTCTTCCATTACCTCTACTCCGTTTACACGATGAAGGTCACTACTATAGACAATGCCTGCAGCAACAGCATTATCTTTCACTAGCTGAAGGACATGGGATACATCTTTAGCAAATACCAGTCGCCCTTGAAGATTCTCCCAGACATCCATATTTTTTAACACTTCTTGGGCATAAAATCCTGCTGGAACTGCTTCTGGCGTACCAATAGCAAGTTTTTGTTCGGTTTCAATGAAATCTGCTAGAGATTGGGAAGGCACCTCTTTTTGCTTGATAGCAATTAATTGATTTTGTAGTAACTCCTTACCTCGATCAATAAAGCCTTCCTCCATTAACTGTTCATAATCTTGCTTGGAAGCCGAAAAAAAGACATCAATTGGCGCTCCTTGTTCAACTTGCTTACGTAACGCCCCTGTACCACCAAAATTAAATGTCACATCAATCTCCGGGTTCTCTGCAACAAATTTTTCTTTTACATCCATTAATACGTCCATCATACTAGATGCTGCAGAAACAGTAAGCTCTACAGGTTTATCAGCTTTAGAACTTGTCTTCGATGAAGTTCCACAAGCCGTTAAAAACAACAGCATCACTACGAAAATGAATATAATTGTTTTTTTCACGTTGCTTCATCCTTTTGTTCCGTATCTAAATTATCATCATTCCCAGTGGTTCTATTAGTAGAAAACAGAAAGAACAATTCCTGTTAAGCAGAAACCACTGTAATTGATCACCGTTTTTATTTACACGAATGAAAGAAGTTAAGTTTCATTTTCGCTCTAAATCTTTCCTCACTTCCATTACCAAATGCCGCAGTTCTAGAAGAATAAGCTTTTCCATGGCTAATCTTACCGCCCCACTGGAACCAGGAATGGCAAAAACAATCCGGTTTTGAGATACTCCAGCTATCGCTCTTGATAAAATGCTTGCCGATCCAATATCCAATTGATAGCTGAGCATTCGAAACAGCTCACCGAAGCCTGGTAATTCTTTCTCTAATAATGGCTTAACAGCTTCAATCGTAACATCTCGATGTGAAATCCCTGTTCCTCCATTAATGATAACAGCTTCCACTTCTTTTCCATAATTATTTAAATAAGCCTGAATATCCGCCTTTTCATCTGGAATAACATCATATGCATGAACAGCGTGACCTTCTTTTTCCAGAAACGACTTTATAAGCTTTCCACTTTTATCTGTTTCTTTATTCCTTGTATCGCTGACCGTCAAAATGGCACATGTAACTGCTTTTGGTGAAGATTTTCTATGATCACGCAGCAATGTTAGCACCTCCAGTCTAAGTATTTTCTGTCTCTCCAACATATTTTTTGTATTCAATTTGCCGATTTATATTTAAGAATGCCTCTACATCATCTAATTCCACATAATGCGTATTTATTTTTTCTAACAGTTGATCCATTCTTCGCTCTCCCTGATCGAGCTGGTTTTTTATTCGTTCTTTTACGGAGCAATCGAATAGAGCAACAAGTGGTTGCATTTTTCCAGCTACGATTGGGATTACTGCCTCTACATTACTCGAAGCATGGTGAAGCAAAATCTCTAAAATCTTCGGCTTCATAAACGGAACATCGACTGGCAAAGTGATTAGCCACTCCGTATTACAAGCCTCCATTGCAGTATATATGCCCGCTAGCGGACCATGCCCCTGATAGCGAGCTACATCTTCTATCACCTGTAACCCTATATCGTCATGCTGAAAAAACGAAGCTAACTCAGGACTTGTAACCATGCAGACCTTCTTGACAAATGGCCGCAGTACATCCACAGAAATTTGGTAAAAAGGTTTCCCATCTTTCTTGGCAAATGCTTTTGGGGAGCCAAACCTTCTGGAGGCACCTCCTGCAATTACCGCCCCTGTTGTTTTGTGCTTCACAAAAGCGCCCCTCTCCGATTAAATATCGTTTGCTAGCAAAACCGCTCTAAAAGCAGTCGATTTTTCACACGCATTATAAAAAAGATCGTTAGGTTCAAATGGACACCCGCTCATACGAGAACCGAACACCAAAATAAAGTCTTCATAACTATCCTTTTGATTCTCTACCCTCCGCTTACTGGCGGAATAAAAGCAACTGTATCACCAGCTTTTATCATTTCCTGATCATTTACATATTCCTCATTAATTGCTGTCATCATTTGCTGAAGCTGAGGTAAGTGATAGCTTTTCTGAAGTTGCTTTTTTAATTCCTCAACAGTCATCCCATCCCCATTTACCTGTAATCGATCCGTCCCCAAATCCTCCTGAAGCTGTGCGAATAATAAAACATTAATCAATTGGATTATCCTCCTTTACCTTCACCATTTAAAAGTCACCTTATTTATTTTACAGCGCTTGCGCCTTTGTTCTTTGTGCTCAAATGAAAACTTAACCGCCTATATAAGACATTTCGATTTTTTTCCTGTTTTTTGCTGTTTCCTCTGTCCGCTCATCAGAATACCGATCATCTCTTTTCTGCCATGCACACACAACTGCTGAACGTATTGCTTCATCGTCCGTTTCAGAACGTAATATACTCCTTAAATCTAATCCATCTGATGCAAATAGGCACGTATACAGTTTTCCATCTGCTGCGATCCTTGCTCTAGTACAGCTAGAACAAAAAGATTCAGAAACAGAAGTGATAAACCCGACTTCAGTAGCCGACCCCGTATAACGATATCGTTTTGCTACTTCTCCAACATAAGCAGAATTCACAGCTTCTAACGAAAAATGCTTTGATAATTCATCGTAAAGTTCTTTTTTCGTAATCACTTGGCTAAAGTCCCAAGCATTTGTCGTACCTACATCCATAAATTCAATAAACCTTAGTGTAATACCACGTTCTTTAAAATAGGTCGCCATCGGAATTACTTGGTTATCGTTCATTCCCTTTTTAACTACCATATTCACTTTCACGCCTAACCCAACTTCCTGGGCTTTATCGATTCCTCTTAAAACCGTGTTCGTTTTGTAGCTGGAATCATTAATTTCGGCAAAAACGGCATCATCTATAGCATCTAAGCTTACATTTACTCTGTTCAAACCTGCAGCTTTTAGTTCCCAAGCCATGCGCTCTAACAGAGAAGCATTCGTCGTAAGGGCTACATCTTCTAATTCAGGAATAGAGGCTAATTTTTCAATTAATACAGGCAAATCTTTACGCAATAAAGGCTCTCCACCAGTCAATCGAATCTTCCTTACTCCCATTTGAACAAAGATTTTCGCGATCCGCTCTATCTCTTCAAATGAAAGCAGTTGCTTCCTCGGCATAAAGGTAAAATCTTTGCCAAACATTTCCCGTGGCATACAATATCTGCAGCGAAAATTGCAGCGATCCGTAACAGAAATCCGTAAATCTTGCAATGGACGCCCAAATTTATCTTTGATTACAGACATTGAATCCCCTCCTTCTCCCTTTCCTACTTAGATTCATTCTAACAGAATCAAGCTCTAAATACCTTACAAATTGGTGAATTATTCGTATAAAAATACTGCCACCGAAATTATTAAAAGTACATGGTATTGTGCTAGTGAAAGATAACCTGTTAGAAATGATGCGTAAACAGAATATAGAGCGAATGTTCACCAACTACTGCCTAGAGAGATGCCTGTAAGGAAGAAAATTAATTTCATTTTGTTTTTTACTCATCAACAATATGTTAAGACCGTGTAGGAGTAATTTTTAATGTAGAAGGGTGCACTTAATAAGCCATCCTTCTTCTTTTTGAAAAAAATGGAAATTATTACGCCTATGATCGCACCTCTTCTTCCCACCATACTCATGGTGACAAACCCTCCCACATCTCACAGCGTCTTCGCGCATACATTCCTTCATTCGGTCTATCCATGAAGTGGGGCCGGCGTTGCTTTCCTGCAGGGTCATTACCCGATTGTATAAAAATTTGCCGGCTGCTCCGTGCTTCCATTGTTGTGTAGTATTTGTATAAAATGAACTTCTTAAAAAACGTCTAAACGAGTATTCGTTATTGCTTAGCTAAACTGCACTCTGTAAGCGAAAATGCGGAATATCACTTAACATTTTTTCTGGACTAAAGGCTACTTGTTGTTTCCCTACTTTGAATAATATTCGAATTAATTTACAACATAATGCGATTAATGATTGTTTCTACTTTAGCGGGTTTTCTTTCCTTGTTGTAAAATACCCATGCATGGCTTTAAATGCCGGATTGTGATTTACCAATGGTAGGATTACTTTGAACAACAGCGCGCGTAGCTTTGGTCGACCCCTCTTGGTAATGACTGTTCTTCCTTGCCATTTTCCTGATGTTGCTAGTTTTAGATTTAAGCCCGCTAATTTAATAATTTGTTCCGGATGACTATAATGATGGAGATCGCCCACTTCCGCCAGAAAGGCAGCGATTGTGATGTCACCTACACCTTTTATATCTACCATTTCCTGTACACCAGGAATGGTGCTCGTAAGCCCCTCTATCATTTTCCAAACGTCATCGATCTTTTCATGAAGGAGCGTATACTGATCCATTAATGTTTGTATCTTTAGCCTTGCCATGGTTTTTCCTTCTTGGATTCCAATGGAATGGCGAGCAGCTTCTTTCAATTGTCTTACTTTTTTTAAGCCAACTCCTCTTTTTACTTCTTTACGGATTTCTGACAGGATTTCCATGTCATCTTTTTGGGAGATTTCATCGGGAAATAAACCCATTTTTAAAACTTGTAAAGAAGATTGTCCTTCCCACTTCGCAAAAACAGTCGTGTATTCTGGAAAATACCTGTCTATCCATTGATGGACGCGTCCTTGTACTGCCTGCAGGTCTTTTCTTAATTGGTCATACATATTCATGCCTTCTCGCAGCTCTGCATAGACCCCTTCTGGTAGATGAGGTTCCGAATAGCGCCCGTCTTGAACTAAGCGTGAAATGACTCTGGCATCTTTTACATCATTTTTGGTTGGGGAATTGTCATCCAACTCTTTTGACTTTTTAACATGTGCTGGATTTACGACGACTACTTTGAGTTGTTTTTCCATGAGCCAATAAGCCAAGGGCAGCCAGTAGTGTCCAGTTGGCTCCATACCAATAATAACATCGGATTTTTCCTGTTGTATGGCTAATTTCTCTATCCAATGAGTGAATGTTTGGAAGCCTTTCAACGCGTTTTCAAAGTATAGTGGTTTTCCAAATTGAACCCCACGAAAATCCTGCGCGAGCAACATGTTTATTCTTGGCGATGTCAACTCCAATAATTAATTATTTGTCTGTCAGTTGTAATATCTTTTCATTTTGTTTATAATTCATATTAATCCTCCTTGGTTAATTTAAGGGTCCATTTTTGCTTTAGCTTTGGGCACCTCGTATCATACCAAGGGGGTGTTTTTAGTTCAATCCTCATTTTGCTTTATTACAGGAATGCTTTCTTATTCTATAAAAAAAGCCCCCTTAGTACGACAGAGAGTGTCAGCAATGACCTCGAATTTAGTACCGAAGGAAGTTAAAGTACATCTTCAATCAGTGGGGGTTATCATTCATCCCTCACTGATTGTTAGCGAATGAATCAGGAATTTAGGTGCTGTTTCTCCCACGTAGAATTATTGCAGTACAGGTTATCCAATTCCTGAAGCGGGAAATCTTACAGCACCTTATACGAGATAAATAAATAACTATGTTTCTGCCATCCTTGAAAATAATAGTATATTTATAATTATACATTTCCTATTACATATCTACATCGCCAAAGATGTTGGCTTCAGAAGCCCCCTTTGTCCTGCCTTTCCTAGGCCAACTTCGAATTCTCAGTATGCTCTATCAACTGAGACGAGGGCCTTACTTTCTATTTTTCTCTGGCACGAAAAGCAACAAAAAACCAAATGATGTTCACTAAAACGCCCATTCCACTAATGACCATAACACTGCTCAACTGCAACATATTATCATTAATTAGACCAATGATTGCAACCATAACAATTGTTGACAAAAGCATCACAATTCCTATTGTGCAAAAAACAGCCATCACTATTTTCATCCAATTTAACCCAACCGTATATAATATGAATGGTACTAGATAAAAAATAAGAATCATTGCAATAGAAAGCCACATACCTTTGGAGTTAAATTGATTTGCATTATCACCCAGTTCGGATAATGGTGATAATGAAGTAACAATAATTAAACCACAAAATAAAAAAGCAGAAAGTATTGTTAATGCGATTAAATATTTCTTGTTTTTCACGAAAAGCTCACCCTTTCTATTTTTTAAGTAAAAAAGCATTCTTGAATAGTAACAAAACCAGAAAAGGCTTCTAAATAAAGTGAATATTACATCATCGGAGGTTTTCATTTATCCTCCACGGCTTGTTAGTACCGTAATGGTATGACCGAAAGGCCGCTTACAAAATGGGGCATACATGCTATTATCTCTCACTTAGACTTGTTGCAGTACAGATTATTTAACTCCTGAGGGGGGAGTCTTACAGCATCTTAAAAACGGCGATAAAGGTTTCACCCCTTTTATTATTATCAATCAACTTTAGTAATTAGCAACTTCACTGTTCCAGCAGGTGTTTCTACAAATACTTTATCATTTACTTTATTACCGATTAATTTTTTTCCAATTGGTGAACTAGTGGAGATATGCGCTTTTTGGGGATCTGACTCTTTAGGACTAACAATCTGGTATGTCTCTTCAAGACCATCGGGTAATTCTTTAAACGTAACAAACGTACCAAGTTCAACGACATCGCTTTTGGTTACTTCCATTATTTCTGCACGAGCCAGTATGGATTCTAATTCAGTAATTTGTGCCTGTATGATACTTTGTTCCTCCAAGGACTTTCTGAATTCTGGATCTTCATCAAAATCACAGAAAGCCCGCCCTTCCTTTACTTGTTGATTTACCTCTTGCAGCTTTACTGCTTTTAAATAGTTTAGTTTCTCTTGAAGCTCTAGGTATCCTGATTTAGTTACAGGTATGTTTTTCATATTAGTTCCCTCCACTAAACACAGCATACTATATCGTTTGGGAAACAAGCTACTAACCGGCTCTCCAGTGTATAGCAACAAAATCAGATCACGTCCCGTTCCTGCTTTTTTCTGCATTAGTACTAAAAAATAAATACACTAAAGCTACACTTATCACAAAGCCAATGAGAGAACCCAATAATAGTTCACCAACTAAATAGGAAGGGGGTGTTCATCTGGCATCGTTTCCTTATTGGTTCTAACTCATCATTATGACCGTTACTTTACTCCATCTTTATTTGAAGGAATAGTGAACTAATTTTTACTAATTTCCTCTATCGTATCTGATTCCAAGCCTTTATCTCAACTTAGCAACTCTTAAATACCGAGTAAAGAGAAAGGTTAAGAAATTTTCGCACTTTTCACACCAACGTACAAAAAGTTCCGTATACCGCAGTTCAATCTTATGTTCCATTAGGTATCCGTTTCATTCATTTACGGTTACTCCATCTACTCCACTTGCTCCTTTATTAACAGTACACGCTTTTATAAGCATCATTCATATTTCACTTGCTTAGAATCTCTTCTAAAAGTTTCACACTCGTATCTTCCTTCTCTTTCACATGACGAAGAATACTCTATTTTTGACTGTCCTTTGAGAAACGTCATACTTTCATCATTAACACATTCAGAAGTTTATCCTTCGTGCATTCATGGCGTAGAAACAGTATAATTTGTTCAACCCTTCGTGATTTTATCACTACTACGGCGTCAGCTGATTTCCCACGATAAACCTTTTTCGACCAGCTTCCTTTTCAGGGGGACTCCTCAGCTGTCTCCATCAGACCTCTCAGGGTAAGACAACTATATCTTTCCTCTTTTACTCGCCTAATTTCTTCTATAGGATTACGCACATCCTTTAGAACTTTTACTTGTTGTGGAGCCTTATCCACCTACATAGCCTTGGTATCCGATTTTTGTTCGTTGAGCGAAGATTTTGATACACGCTTTCTTCAGCCCTTAACTCACGATAAGTACCTTGCGTTTTTCTAGTGGTTGGTTGATGTGTACCCCCACAGTAGACTTTCACCACCCAGATAGCCGCCGTACCTGGTGCACATATAAAATGAAACTTCAATCAGTAGGAGATTTCATTCATCCCCACTGATTGTTAGTACCGCAAGGATATGACCAAGGCCTCTTACGAAATAGGGCATTTAGGTGCTGTTATCTCCCACTTAGACTTGTTGCAGTACAGATTATCCAACTCCTGAAGTGGGAGTCTAATCACCTATATGAGGGATAAAAAAAGAGGCTGGGACATAACGAAATCGGCTGATTAAAAAAACGAACCATAAATCGCCAATTGTGTATACGCAAGTTTTAGCGTAGTCAAAATATGTAGACTCCTGCGGGAACAGCGCGAGCTGAAGATCCCATAGGAAAGCGGTTTTTGCTTTCCGAGGAAGCTGAAGAGACCTGCGGAAAGCAAAGTATTTTGACATAGCGGTGATAAAAATTTTTTAATGCAAATAAGCCGAACAATTATAAATGGATTGTTCGGCTTTGGCTATATAGTATTTGCTTATGTCCCAGCCTCTTCTCACTACAAATAAATCTCCACTTTGTTTTCATCAGTTTGTAAATATTTTTCCAGTTCTTCGGCTTGGACCATGATCGCTCCATCTCGATAAGGATTATCTGCTAACGAAGTGATATCCACATTATTACCATTAATAATAACTTGTTTTTTCCCATGTTGTAAATGGTACTGATACGTTACTGGCTTCCCAACATATTGAAATGTGAACTCTAATTGATCCAATTCCATTGGCAAAACGGGGTCAATCACAAGATTCCCTTGCTGACGGCGAATTCCTAATGCATTTGAGATCAATTGATTCATATAAATCCCTGGTCCGCTTGAATAAATTCGCCATCCCGATTTTACTGCAACATCTCCAGTACGTAGTTGAGCAAATTTTTCTCGTGCTTCATACCTTGTAGCAAATTTACCATCCGAACTGCTAAAGTACGTATTGCTTTGGCGGATTTCTGCATGGGGTATTTCTTCTTGAATTAATATTGGATTAATTACAGACAAGCCTTTCCATACTTCATGATCATAGCCAAGCTTTGCCATCGCTTCCACAAAGCGAATATGCGCATGTACATATTGCAGCCCTACTTCTCGACCGAAGTTCGCCGCCTGCTCTGCACGTTTAAAATGCGTACTTACTCCACCTTCATAATTTGCAGGGCGATTCATTAACCGAACGCCATCCGGAAAATACAGGTGTTCTTTAATCAACTTATAGTGTTGTTCAGCCTGCTCTTTTGTGAATAATTCGCTAATAATACTACGTTGCATTGGTAATAAGCGATAATGGATGCCAGTTTTTGAGTCAGTAGGATGAAGCATAAACTCGATATTACCTGGTTTCTCCATATATACAAAACCTGGAATGATATTCTCTGAAAGGATATATCTTTTAAAATCAGACTCCACACCTGAAGCAAGCTCTTTCATCTTTGACGATTCTTTTTCATCATACACCGCTAAAGCTTGCGCCATTTTTTGTAATACCTGGTACGTTAATGCGACCGTCCAGCTTGAGGACATGTATTTCTTTAAATGTTCATTCGCAGGTTGCAGTGTATCATCCCAATCACCATCATCATATAAAGATAAAAACGTATGATGGGCAAAGTGGTTCTTGATATAATCTACTTCTTTTAGAAGATGCTCCATAATCGTCGCTTTTCGTGCTGTAAATGCAAATGTACCTCTATCTGTATACGGAACTGCTTCCTCTAAGATGCTATAATCCCCGGTCGCTTCCAAATAATCAGCAACTACTTTAAGTGGCCAAACAATAATATCGCCATGGCTTTCTTCCTGTTGAACCCTCGTATACTTATCAAACATAAACCATTGCGGCCAATTACCTGTATCTTCATATTGATGAGAAAAAACGGTTTTAATAATATCCCGAACAGCTTGATCATTTTGCGTAGCTAGAAAATATTCGGTTGGACCTTGGCACACATCACGAGTTCCCCAAGCGGCCCCCCCATATTGTTCTAATCCATGTGGAGATGAAAAATGTACGAGCATATGATGCGTATACCACCAAGCTAACGTATTTATTTTCTCTAGTTCCCTCGTAGACTTACCAGAAGTAGTTAGTTTAAACCCCTTATTAACTTGACGGTAATAGATTCGATAACGCTCTATCTCTTTAGCAATATCCGAAAGTTGAATGAGATGTTCTTGTTTAGTTAATGAACCTTGGACGTTCAATTTCCATTTAGCTGTAGGACTCATAGTCATGACTAAAAGTGATGTAGATAATGGAGTAATATTTGTAGCTAGTTCTCGCTCATCGCTAACGGCTATCTTAGTACCTGTAACGTGAATATAATAGTTTAACTCTGGGTATACAGCCGCACTATCTGATTTAGAGTCGGCAGTACAAACAACGATATTTCCATTCTGTTTTATATGAAAAGGGACTTCATATTCATTATTATTCATCGTTACTTGATTTGTAACTATAAACCTATACGCTTTTCCTTTTTCCGATCTTACATGCAGCTGAAGTACAGCTGCATCAACCTTAGTAAGATTAGTAATAACAATAACATCATCTAGAAATTTGTAATACCATCTGGCATAATTAAAACCTATTTCGAACATAGAAGGCATCGTTAACAAACGATACGTCCTATCTATTTGAATATAGATTCTTTGCCCCGATGTTTTCATAATATTTAATGGATTTCGTGCATTGGTTATCATTTTATTCATAGATGTATTACCAATGGCGAGCTGTGAATTAAATATTCCATACATATATGAAGTAGTTGACATCGTATCTTCTCGCACTTGATCATTATGTCCACTCATGATGATATGCCCATGCGGACGCTCCACAAGTTCTTCTTTTCGCTTTAAAACGACATGTTCATACGTATCTGTAAAAAAGGAGAGTAATGTTTCCTGAGCAAACTCTTCCAGCTGACGATTAGGAAAATATTTTTCGATTTCTTGTGCTGTCATTTCCAATGTTTGCAGCGGTTCTCCTATTGTAGATAACAAACGGACCCTTTCTAATGGACTACTATCTTTTGATTCGGACCTTATATAACTCCATGCTTTTTTGATTTCATGATCAAATTCCAACTCCTGAATTGCAGAAGAATGATTTTCTTTAAACAAACCATAAAATACGAAATGCCGCTCCCCATTTAAATTAAGTTTCTCTGATTGTAATGCTGTATATGCAAATTCATACTGATAGTTTTTATTTGCTAAACAAGGTTTTGTTAACACTTCGGCTTGATTTGTTGTTTTATAGGATAAGCCAAAAAATTGAAGACCATCCGTAGAATAACCTACAACCTTGCTCAAAGCACCTTGCTGTATATAAGGGAATCCACTTTTTTGCGGTTGATTTTGTCTGGTACAAATAACATAACCCTTTTGCTTATCTTTAAAAATAGAATGATCCATATATTGAGACATATAAGCCTCGTTCGAACGAACAGCACTTTTATCAGCCAGACCTAAATCTTGAGCATAAATTAAGTCTACTTCTATATCTTCTCCAGTTAACAAAATATCCCAAAACCAAACACCTGCATCCGTTATATAGAAAGTGACCTCGTAATTTACATCTTCAAAAAAACCTTTCCACTTCACATATTTTTCAGTAGTAAAAATCTCGCTATTCGACCGGACACCTATTAAAGGAACCGCTGTTATATCCCAATTGCGATATATCCGTAAATATATATTATTAAGCGCTCCATCAATAGGGTTTGACAGCCACTGATTAATCATTGTTTCTTTATGGGAAATTTCATAAATATCGCCACTTGGAAGAAATGTAAATGTGATGTCTCGTGCTTTTAAGTGAAATTTATCTCCTAGATTCAATAGTTATTCTCCTTTCGTTTTACGCAATTCGAACGACAGTGCCATTACATCCCGACTATTTGGACCAACATACACCTCAAATTTCCCTTCATCGCTATAAAATGATAAATCTGCATGATAATAACGTAGCTGTTCTTCTGTCAACATAAACGTAACTTCTTTTTCCTCACCTGGTTGTAAATATATCTTTTTAAATCCTTTTAATTCCTTAAGTGACCGCACAACTTCACCGACTAAATCTCGAACATAGAGTTGTACCACTTCCTCTCCAGCTACATCTCCCGTATTCGTTATCTTTACCTTGATCGTTAAAGGCTTATCTGGTGTTATCGTATCTGAAGAAAGTATAAAATTACTATAATCAAAACTGGTATAGCTTAATCCATATCCAAAAGGAAACAAAGCTTCATTCGGACAATCTAAATATTGCGATACGTACCGTTCCTGGGCGTTAATTGCACCTTTAGGACGTCCCGTATTATAGTTGTTGTAGTATACTGGGATCTGCCCTACACTATACGGAAACGACATGGTGATTTTCCCGGACGGATTTACCTCACCGAAAAGAATATCTGCAATTGCTGAACCGCCTTCTGTTCCTGGATACCAGGCTTCAAGCACTGCATCTACCTTATCAACGACACCATGTAAATCAAGCGGCCGCCCATTAAACAATACGGCAACAGTTGGTTTTCCTAATTCAACCAATACTTCTACTAATTGTAATTGAACGTGCGGCAATTGGATATTCGCCCTTGAACCAGCCTCTCCACTCATATCAGAGCTTTCTCCTAAGGCTAAAACAATCACATCAGATTGCTTGGCAACATCTATCGCTTTAGCTAGCTCAATCTCACAGCTAGTATCAATTCCGCAACCATTTGCTACGACTAACTTTGAAGCAGGTACTTTTTTCATAATTCCTTCATATAGCGTTACAGCATCATCCTTTGCTCCAAGCCATGACCACGGACCAAGAATATCGTTATTGTTAGCAAATGGACCAATTAAACCTACTTTTCGTGTTGGATGAAGCGGCAATATACCTCCCTTATTCTGTAACAGGACACAGGATTTAGTGGCAAGTTCACGCGCTACCTGTCGGTGTTCTGGACACATAACGATCTCAGCTTCCCGCTTTTCATCAGCACCTCGAAACGGATGATCGAACAATCCCAACTTGTCTTTCAACTCTAGAATACGCATTACTGCTTCATCTAAAAGGGATGTATCGATTTGATTTGATTCTATGAGTGATTGTAGGTGATTGGCATAACAGTCTGTCATCATTTCAATGTCCACACCCGCTGACAGAGCCTTAGCGGCTGCTTCTGCTTCGTCCTCTGCAACACCATGCGGAATCAATTCTTTCACTGCACCCCAATCAGAAATAACAACACCATCGAACTTCCATTCTTCACGTAGTAAGTCACGCATCAACCATTTATTTCCACTCGCTGGAATGCCGTCAACTGTATTAAAGGCTGTCATGACTAACTCGCTGCCAGCTTCCAGGGCTGCCTTAAAGGCTAGGAGATATGATTCACGCAGATCTCGCTCTGACATGTTCACCGTGTTATAATCCCGGCCACCTTCAGCTGCACCATAACCAGCAAAATGCTTGACGCACGAGGCAACACGTTCATGATCATGTTTTAAATCAGTACCTTGAAAACCACGAACCTGGGCTTTGGCAAATACACTATTCAAATAGGGATCTTCACCTGTTGATTCCACCACTCTTCCCCAACGTGGGTCACGAACTAGATCCACCATTGGCGCAAAAGTTACATGTACACCACTAACAGCAGCTTCTTTAGCAGCAATGGTTGCGCTTTTTTCCGCCAATTGCAAATCCCAAGAGGAACCTATTGCTAATGGAACTGGAAAAATAGTCTTATAGCCGTGAATAATATCCGACATAATAAGTAAAGGAATGCCTAACCGATTATCTTGTAAATATTGCTTTTGAATCAATTTGGTCTCCTTAGCTCCAGAAGCACCTAAAACAGATCCTGCAAGTTGTATCATATTTTCTGGTATATTTATATCTTTCATTGGCCCAGTTATTTGTCCTTGATCAGAAGCACCTTTAAAAAATGGGGTGGCCAATTGTGTGACTTGTCCAATTTTTTCATTCAAGGTCATCTTTCTTAATAGATCTTTGATCTTATTTTCATTCAACGTTACCCCTCCTACAAACTATAAAAAGCAACTTTACTCGAAACGTTTCAACAAAGAATACAATCTGGATTATAAGTGTTTATTTAACGTTAGTCAAATGAAATTCGGCTTAAATACCATTTTAACATTGATTTATAAACATTTAACGAAAATATATATTAAAAACTTAAGTTGTCCACAAAAAATAGTTGAAAGCGACTTCAAATTTTATTATAATCAATTTATCGAAACGTTTCAATAAAATAAAAGGAGTGTTCTATAGTGAAAAAATGGTTGTTATTCTCTTTTATCGTAGCTCTGCTCGTTTTAAGTGCATGTGGAAATGATAAAGCTTCTAAAAAAGATAGCGGAAGCAGTGATGATACCATCACCGTTTGGGCGATGGGTGAGGAAGGGAAGCTTCTAAAGCAGCTAACAGAAAAATTTGAAAAAGAAAATGAAGGAATCAAAGTAGATGTACAAGCTATTCCCTGGGACAGCGCACACGACAAACTCTTAACTGCAGTCGCCTCCGGAAATGGTCCTGATATATTGCAATTGGGTACTACTTGGGTTCCAGAATTTGCTGAAGCAGGAGCATTATTGGATTTAACCGAGTATATGGAAGAACATCCAGAATTTGCGCCAGAAAACTATTTTGATGGTGCTGCAGAAATTATGCAGTTTGATGACCAAATCGTTGGTATCCCATGGTATGTAGACACCCGAGTATTATATTACCGCACTGACTTATTAGCTGAAGTAGGTTATGATAAAGCACCAGAAACGTGGGAAGAATTACAAGACGCTGCAAAGAAATTAGCAGACCGAGGAGAAGACCAATACGGTCTTGATATAGATCAAAATGACCAAATTACGCCATTTATCTTTGCTTGGCAAAATGGCTATGATGCAAACCTTAAAGAAAATAAATTAAATTTTGATACTCCAGAATTTATAGGAGCGATGGAATATTATACAAGCTTCTTTAAAGAAGGTTCTAGCCAAGTAGAACAAGGCGAAGATATTATTCAAGCATTTGCTAATGGTAAAAAGCCAATGTTCTTCAGTGGACCTTGGATGGTTAATATTTTAAACGAACAAGCCCCTGATGCAGAAGGAAAATGGTCAGTTGCTGTTATGCCAGGTAAAGAAACAAAGGCTTCCAGCATGGGAGGAGCTACATTATCTATCTTCCATAATTCAGAAAATGTTGATAACGCATTGAAATTCTTATCTTATATGAACGAAACAGAAACACAACTCGAATGGTTAGACATATCCAATACATTACCTTCTAAGCCAGAAAGCTGGGAAAATCCAAAATTACAAGATGATCCAATGTATAGCGTATTTGGAGAGCAATTAAAAGAATCAAAAGCAGGCTTGCAAACAGAGCAGTTCGAACGAATTGCCCAAGAACTGCTTAGTTCCTTAGAACGAGTAAATGCTGGTGGTGCCGATCTAAAAGCTGAAATGGAACAATTCAACAAGACAGCTCAGGATTTATTAGCAGAATAGCTTGTTAAGAAGTATATAAGACCGGGATGTTCGTGGTCTTATATACTTCCACCAAAATACGTTTCATAACGATAGGTGGTTTATGATATGTTAAAACATAAATTTCGTAATCGACATCCCTACATGTTTATCGCACCAGCTGTTTCATTATTAATCATATTTAGCATTATTCCGATTACTATTGCTTTTTTCATCAGCTTTACAGATTTGGATTTAAAAGGGTTAGCAAATTGGTCTAACATCAACTGGATAGGATTTGAAAACTATCAAAATTTATTTGCTGACGATACATTTTTAAAATCCATTTTCAATACTTTATTTTATGTCATGATCGGTGTTCCGCTTGTCATCATTTGTTCATTGGGAATTGCATTAATGCTTAATTATGGAAGCAACAAACTTTATTCCATATTCCGGTCTGTATACTATATGCCCTCGATTACTAATATTATTGCAGTCGCCGTCATTTGGGGGTACCTATACAATACAGAATACGGATTATTTAATTATATTCTATCTTTACTTTCTGTAGAGAACATACCTTGGCTTCAAGAACCTACGATTGCTAAAATTTCGCTTATCATTCTCGCTGTCTGGAAAGGCATTGGGATTAACATGATCATCTTTCTTGCTGCACTGCAAGGAATACCAAGAGCTTACTATGAAGCAGCTAAAATGGACGGCGCCAATCGAATTCAAACATTTTTTAATGTCACATTACCCTTATTGAGATATGCAACGTTTTTCGTAACAGTCACCACGCTAATCGGTTGGATGCAATTTTTTGAAGAGCCTTATGTGATGACGCAAGGCGGACCGCTAGACGGAACATTATCTATTGCATTGTTTATCTATAAGGAAGGCTTTCAATTTAGTGAATTTGGTTATGCTGCTGCCGGCTCTTTCGTACTGTTTATTATGATTATTATCGTCACTTTAATTCAATTTAAACTTCGAAAATCCGATACAGAATTTTAACTTTTTCGAAATGAGGGAATTGTCTTGGCAACTTTAAATTCAACAAAAGGAAAAACAGAAAAAATCCTTATCACAGCGTTAATGATTGTTGGTGGGATAGTGGTATCCATTCCATTCATTTGGATGATTACAAGTGCATTCAAGCCAGAAAGTGAAGCATTACGTATTCCACCGACCTTACTACCTGAACACCCAACACTTGAAAATTTCAGGCACTTATTTACCGAATTAAATTTTCTGGTTTATTTACGAAACACATTAATCATCGTATTCTTTTCATTCATTGGCTTGCTATTTAACGGTATGGCAGGATACGGATTTGCAAAGTTTGAATTTAATGGCAGGGAAAAAATATTCTACCTTGTCCTAGCAACCATGATGATCCCGGGGCAAGTAACAATGATACCTGTTTATTTATTATTAAATGGTATCGGACTAACGAATACATTACCGGGAATTATTCTTCCAGGTCTAGTTGCTGCCTTCAGCATTTTTTTATTCAGGCAGTTTATGACGACCATCCCGACAGATTTAATTGAAGCGGCACGTTTAGATGGAGCAGGTGAATTTTATATTTTCTTTCGACTTATTATTCCAATAGCAAAGCCCATTTTCGCCGTACAAGGTATTCTCGCATTTATTGGTGCGTGGAACAGCTTCTTATGGCCGTTAATTGTCGCTAATGATGAAAGTCTATACACTCTTTCTGTCGGACTTTCCTTGCTACAGGGACAATACGGCAACAACTTTGCTCTGCAAATGGCTGGAGCTGCATTTATGGTTGTACCAATCATCATCATTTTTTCATTCTTTCAAAAGTACATCGTTGAAGGGTTTACGATGTCAGGAATTAAATAAGAAAACTGTAGTGTATGTTCTTCAATATATTTCAAAATTGACTGGAATCAGAGACGTCAATGTGTGATGTTTTCTACCGGATGCATAACTTATCCTGTTATTTACTAACTCCATCACGCATATGAATTAGTAAATGTATTTCAAAATAAAAGAGCTACTACTAAAACAAGGTAGTACGACAATTGCCGTTTTGGACAACCACTATTTTTCACATATATAGTGCTAATGATAAAAATCTAAGATACAATAATATTGAACAAAGCATGGAATCGTTTTTATGGAGGAAGTGTATTCATGGCAACAATAAAAGATGTAGCAAAGCTCGCTGGTGTAGCAATCTCCACTGCTTCTTATGCATTAAACAATAGTAACAAAGTGAGTCAAGCTACAAAAGAAAAAGTAGAAGCAGCGGCAAAGTCGTTAAACTATAAGAAAAATGGCTTTGCTTCTGATTTAAAAAGGACAAAAACAAATACAATTGCTTTAATACTAAGCGATCTATCTGGTCCATTTTATTCAGAATTAATTCAAGGGGTTCAAGATGTAACTACCGCCAACGGTTTTGACTTAATTGCTTGTAGTTCTATAGGGGGAGCAAATTCAACTGCGACGAAGTTTTTACAGGAAAAGCGTGTAGACGGTGCTATTATACTTGCACACAATATTAGCGATGAAGTAACCTTGCAATCTGCAAGAAAAGGCTTCCCGCTCGTTGTGTTAGATAGGAAATTAGATAGCGACTTTGTTTACAATATTGAAGTCGATAATACACATGGCGGTTACTTAGCGACAGAGCATTTAATACAAAATGGACATCGTGAAATCGCCTATGTAAGTGGACCTTATAATTCTCATGATAATAACCTTAGGTTTCAAGGGTACATGAATGCTTTAAATGATCACGGAATAGCCTACCAACCAAAGTGGAAAATTATTGGCGATTTCACTCGTGAAGGTGGGTACCGTACAACGAAAATGCTAATCGCACAGCGGAAATTTCCACACGCCATTTTTTATTCCAATGATGAAATGGCCATTGGCGGTCTAGAGGCACTAAGAGAAAATAACATCTCTGTTCCCGATGATATATCCATTATTGGATTTGACGATATTCAACTTGCTGAATATGTTTCACCGCCACTATCAACAATTAAACAACCAAAATACGAAGCAGGCTCATTAGCTGTACATGTCATCTTCCAGCTTTTAGCTGGGGAAAAAGTTGACCATCATTATACACTATCCACTGAGTTAGTGAAACGACAGTCTGTTAAGCAGCGGAAGCTACCTGAGCCTATAACCTAAAAGTTCGTTCACAAAAGCCGACTTAAACAACATCCTAAAGCGAACCTTCAATGAAGCAGGAGTTTCTTCATCCCCCTTTGAATGTTAGCACCACAAGGATATATCCTAAAGGGATTTAATAGAATTGGGCATTTGACGTGCAGTTGGATCTCTTACTTACTCTCTGGGTTTCACTTCCCAAGATTGAAGTAAAGGTCTTCCTGACAGTTACTTGCTTGGTTAAACGAGTTATACCTATAGTATAAAACTAAAACTTTAAATAACATGAGCGTAGATTTTCTGCGCTCATGTTTTTTCATCAACATTATACTAATTTTCTATCAGATTGGTATCTACTCACATAATTAGTTCCAATCTCTTTTGCTAAGAACTTAAACAATGAGTTATCTTGTTTTCATCTATCTCTTTGTTCAGTTTTTGTCCCCATGCATTTGTTAATGTGTATTTGAGACTGCCACGAGTGGTCCTATTTCATTGAACCCAATTATTACTAGAACAAAAGCAATCAGCAATATAAGCGGATGATTCCACAGCTTTTTACTTTCTGCTGATGTTTGTCGTATTACCCACAAAATTAGAATCATAGTCATAAGAAAAATCATAAACATGACTCGAATAAAGGGGTCTTGATAATCCTGCATGATCATCTCTCCTAACATCGCCCCCATCATACTTCCCATCAGACCCGATAATGTTCCATCCAGCACAGCTAGTAAGCTAACTGGGATTCCTGCTAAGCAACCAACTACTATTCCCACTAGCATAGAAATTACTGTTGAATAAAATAAATTCCCCATTAACAAAATGCCAACAATGACTCCAATAGTAAGCCCAACAATCATTCCAAGCGCCATCGCAATCATCATGCCAGTCATGCTTGCAATCCTATCCCGATATATCATTGTAATTCCTATCACAAAAGCCGATAAAATGATGACAGTTACTATTACAATCATTAATGGCATAGTCATTTACATTTCCCCTTTATACTCGTCCTGCTTTCAATATATGATTGTACTTCATAAACATTCACGTATATGCAAAAGTTCTGGTGCTGGAATTTTAGGAATAATCCTAATGCATGACACAGGGATGCTGGCAATTATTTCCAGAACAAGGAAACTGATGAATCCATTAATCTTAAAACAGGGGTGACTATTGTCGCTACTTTTAATAGGATTTACATATATTTCTTATACGAATTTGGAATACCGACTAGCGATAAAATAAATTCTATAACCATTAGTCAACAGCATTCGCTTCAATGTCTCATTATTTGGTGAGACATTGAATGAGGGGGGGAAATCAAGCCGTCAATAAAGATTTAATCGTGATAAATCTGTATACTTTAATTAGATAGAAAACTTGGGGAGGACTTATGGATAATAGAAATCAAGCATTAATTATCATAGATGTACAAAAAGCTTTCGATGATAAAAAGTGGGGAGAAGAAATAATCTTAATTGCGAAGAAAATATTAGTGAAATATTAACGTTATGGAGAAAAAAAGGAGGGAAAGTAATCCATATTCAACATATTTCGGATAAACCTAATTCCGTATTTTATCCAAAGAATGCCGGGTTTGCAATAAAAAAATGGTTGAACCGACGATTGAAGAAGTAGTATTCACAAAGAAAGTAAATAGCGGTTTTATTGGTACAAATCTAAAAGAGTATCTAAAACAAAATGATATATCGACGGTGGTATAACAGGCTTAACCACACCTCATTGTGTATCTACAACTACAAGAATGAGTGGTAATTTAGGCTTCAATACATATCTTATTTCAGATGCAATAGCAGCCTTTGGTTTGACAGATCAAAATGGTAAATATTACGATGCCGAAACTATACACAATATATCTATATCTTTAGCAACTTTGCATGAAGAGTTCGCAAAAATAATGAAAAATAACTAATAAACGAGATTTCATAGTTCTCTTATTGAACCACTGGCTTGTTTTTATGCATATGGGCGGGCAGAACTTTCGCTTCTTACTTATAACGGTGCAGCAATATTGAATAAAGGGAAGAAAAATACCTTGACCTAAGGTGCTTTTCTTCCCTTTGTTTAGAAGTTAGAAAACTATGAACAAGAGAGAATTGTCATACCTCTATTCCTACGAAAAATCTGTGATGCTATCTATTCCATCCAATTATTGTATAAGTATGCAAATAAGCTTGATGTACTTACATTTATGAACGTAATTGCCCATTAAATTACGATTACAGTTTAATGCTCGTTTTTTCGAATTCCACCCATAATAAACTCGATTAGTTTTTCCACTTCAGACTCATGAATCACATCTACATCGACAATGACAAAACGCGAGATGATAAACCCTCCCAAAACAGGAAGCAGCAAATAGACAATATCATCTGTCGGAATATCTTTTAGCTCTCCCCGCGCTTTAAACATTTCGATAGTATTTTTAAAGCGAAATCGAATTGTATCAGCCAAATAAGGTAAGAGCTCTTTTTTTAAGGATTCATTATATATTATCTCTTTAATAACAACCTGTAAAATTTGCTTATTCTCATAAAAGAATTGAATTCTGTTATGAAGTAATGCACGTAAAAACTCTTCAAAAGACGTTGTTTTCGCTGGCAAGACTTCTGCAAATACTTCTTCTGCCATGTCTGGCAGTGATGACTTAAAAAATGGAAGAATGACAGACCGCAATAAATTTTCCTTCGTTCCGTAATGTTTAAATATTAATCCTTCGGCAACGCCAGCCTGTTTAGCAATCTCACTTGTAGACGTATTCGCATAGCCCTTTTCCGCAAATAACCTAATCGCTGTTTCTACAATTTTCTGTTGTTTTTCTGTCTGTTTTTTTGTCTTCTTTGCCTGAGCAATCATAGAATCTAATACGTTATTATATTTCAATTTCTTTCTCCTTTATTCTTTATAATTTTCGATACTTTTTTAATCCAAACAAATTGAGAATAATTAAAACAACGGCAAAAAGTATCAATACATAAAGATCTCCGGTTATATCAGCTAATCCTAAGCCTTTATACATAACATCTTGCAAAGCATCTGCAGCATAAAATAAAGGCATTCCTTTAGCCAGTACTTGCAGCCAGTCAGCCATTCCTTCCAATGGGATAATACCCGAGAAAAATATTTGTGGAACGACGATGATCGGAATAAACTGCATCATTTGAAACTCCGATTCAGCAAACGCCGATAGTAAAATCCCTAAAGATAAGGCAACCATTGCTAACAGCAAATTAATAAGAAGTACATTCCAAACCGACCCAATTAAAACTATTTCTAATATGCTAACAGCATAAAGAACAATAATAATGGTTTGTAACACTGCGAATGTACCAAAGCCAATTAGATAAGCAGCAACAATTTCCCCTCTCTTAACAGGGGTCGCCATTAATCGTTCCAATGTTCCAGTTGTTCGCTCTTTTAATAAACCTATGCCCGAAATAAGAAACACGAAGAAAAACACAAAAAAGCCAATTAAAATCGGACCTAGCACATCAAAAAACACTGTGTCTTCATCTCCATAAACATAAGCAATATCAAGTGAAGTGTTCTCTTCCATGTCTACATTTTTTTGTAATTGCTTAGACATCTGCAGTGCATTCGTTATTTGCTTTACTTTCATCTGCAACGCTTGTGAAGTTGACGGATCATTGTTTCGTAACGTTAGTTTCGGTATGTCCCCTCCCATTTGTAGAAATCCATCTAATTGTTCTTCCACAACCAAATCCTGTTCATCTGTTACATCTGCAAATTCCTTCACCTTAATATTCGCATCTTTCAGCTTTTCAATGAATCTTTCATTGGCATTTTCTGTACCTACAACTGGATCCGCCTGTTCTCCATTAAACACTAGATACATAAGTGTCAATATAAATAAAGGTGCGACAAACAACAGTGCCATTGTTCGTTTATCTCTAAACATTTGCCGAAAAATACGCTTAACCATTGCCATTGTTCGCATACTAGATTCGCCCCGCTTTCAAAAATACTTCATCTAAGTGACCCGCTGCAAATTCGTTTTTCAATGCTTGCGGTGACCCTGTTGTTATAATGGACCCTTCTCTAATCATTGCAATACAATCACATTTTTCTGCTTCATCCATAACATGCGTTGTTACGATTATTGTTTTTCCTTCTTCTCTTTTTAAACGCATTAATTCATTCCAAATGCTATACCGTAACTCGGGGTCAATCCCTACCGTCGGTTCATCAAGTATAAGGATAGCTGGATTTTGGATTAATGCAATCGCAAGTGATAACCGTCTTTTCATTCCTCCTGAATAGGCAGAAACTTTTTTCGGTAATTCTTCCGTTAAATTTACTAAATTTGCTACATAAGTCATCCGTTCCTTCATCTCGTCTCTTTTCAATTTAAAGAGCGAGGCAAAAAATTGTAGATTTTCTTTTCCTGTCAACTCCGAATATAAGGCATCCGATTGTGCCATATATCCAATTTTTTGCAGTAATTGTAAGTTTGGAACTTGTTGCTGAAGAACATAAATGCTGCCACGATCCGGCTGGTCCATACCCACAATCATTTTCACCAGTGTTGTTTTCCCTGCCCCAGAAGGACCAATTAACCCATAGATACTGCTTTCATTTATTGTTAAATTAATATTTTGTAAAACATTTCTTTTACCGTAGCTCTTGCTAACACCCTCCATGGTAACTGTACCATTCATCGATATCGCCACCTTTGGCTAAATTTGAGTGAGTAATTACTCATTATATTTATAGCAGGAATTAAGTATAAAGTCAAAATACGTCATATAAAAACTTTTATCTGTGCAACGAACAATTCTATCATCTTTAAGTATAAATAACTCCATACTATGTTAAACATAATACGGAGTTATTTATATTTGCACGTTGCTTTATATCTCACTAACCTCATGCGTAAGCATTAAAGCCAGCTCCCTTTTTCCAACAAATCTTTCAACACAACAGCATGGTTATATTGTTTGTCTTTGGATCCGTATAATAAGACAACGCTTCTATTTTTTGACAGTTCTCGTAAGTCCTGTAACATACTTCTTTGCTGTTCATTTTGTTCTAACTCTTCTTTATAAGCCTGGCTAAACGCATTAAATTTGTCTGGATCATGATTAAACCACTTTCTTAATGATGTACTTAGTGCAAGTTCTTTCAACCACTTATCAAGGTTAGCGCGTTGTTTCGAAATGCCGCGCGGCCAAACTCGGTCAACTAATATCCGATAACCACCTATTTCAGATTCTTCTTCGTATACTCTTTTTAGCACAATCGACATGAGAAACATCCCCTTTTGACTCAAAAATTGAAAATATCACTAAGGAAAACCCAACTCTTTCAGTTTCCTATAGCCATTTCATCCATGCGCTAAACTTCGCTTATGTTAGTATGCAACAATAGAAAACACATCGAATTTAGTTATCCAATCTAAATTTTGGCTTCGTACATTCAATGAGTGCTTCTTTGATCCATCTAATACCATCCCCTTAATTTCCAACTTTACCCTCTAAAAGAAAGTAAATTTTATGCCGTATTCATGTAATAACTATTGCTCAAACGTTTGTTTAAATATCTATTTACTTATATATTTTCTTGTCGCTGTTTCTTTACATATCCCTATTCTTCTTCCAACCACTTGATATAACACCTGTCTCTACGTCTATTATAAATCAAATTAAAATGCCAATTAATCTAAAAAACTCATGTCCCCTTATTTCCCCTGCTTCTATAATACCGCCCACGGCATTAAACACCCCTCTTCGCAAATACTAAACGCTCTTACATTTATATTAGAAATTTTCTTACATTTACAGCTGTTATTTTTTGTTATATACTGTTTGTACAAAATTACTATGGGGTAATTAAGTGGGAACAATTGTAAGGAATTGTCGATTATGTGAAGTTCCAATGGAATTAAACCCACTTTCATTTTGTCCTGCATGCCTTGAAGACAGAGAGAAAATTATCCACTATATTATGGAACACCCCCGGTCTTCGATTAAACAAATAGCAAAATCCACGCAAATATCTTTAGATAAGATTTATAAATTAACCTCGTTAAAGCTTCCTCATAATAAAAACTAAACCATAAGAATTCCCTTTTTTATATTTTTACCAGATATGTATTTTAAATTCTATTATAATGAACTATCAAAATTAATTACTATAGTAAATCGCTAAATAATAGTCTTATACTACTCCATTTTCCAGCAAAATCTGTTATATATTTATAAATTGTCACATTTTGTCATGTTTTGCTAACCCTCTTTGTATGTATAGTGGTACAATAAGAAGTGGATATAAAAGTTTATTTTTAGGAGGCTTTAAAATGGAGAAAGTAGCTATAGTTACAGGATCCGCAGAAGGCTTAGGAAAAGGTATTGCACATCGCTTATGTAAAGACGGGTTCAAAGTAGTCGTACACGATATTAATGAACCAGTTCTAAACGAAACGGTGAAAGAGTTTAAAGAAAGTGGATTTGACGTCATTGGCGTTGTGGGAAATGTCGCCAAGCGAGAAGATCAATTTAATTTAGTAAAAGAAACTGTGGAACATTTCGGCAGATTAGATGTATTCGTTAATAACGCCGGTGTTGACGCCGTCACACCTTTCTTACAAGTAGAGGAAGAAGAGCTAAACCGCTTATTCCAAATCAATGTAAATGGAACTGTATTCGGTACCCAAGCAGCTGCAAAACAATTTATCAAACAGGAAACGAAAGGCAAAATCATTAACGCCTGTAGTATTGCTGGTCATGAATCATACGAAATGCTAAGCACTTATTCAGCTACAAAACACGCTGTAAGATCCTTTACACATTCATCAGCAAAAGAACTTGCTAAACACCAAATCACCGTTAATGCATACTGCCCTGGTATAGCAAAAACAAAAATGTGGGATAGAATTGACGAAGAAATGGTAAAACATAGCGATAACTTAAAACCAGGTGAAGCTTTTGAACAATATTCTTCTGCAATTGCATTACAACGTTACCAAACCCCAGAAGATGTTGCGAATTTAGTTTCATTCCTAGCCTCAGATGACTCTGATTACATTACAGGTCAAACTATTCTAACAGATGGTGGCCTTGTTTATAGATAAAGCAAAATAACACCAAATCGGTACCTTTGGTCAAATAAAATTTAACACACTAACCAAACTGCTTTCATATAAAATCTGCTGGTAGCGACTAGCAGATTTTATTTTAATTCCTATAACAATATAAGCTTGTCAAAATAACTTCCCTCTATTCATTTTAGCTGGTTTAGAAAAACAGACTGCTTCTTGAACATTAACTAAAGGATATTCAGGGCTATACTCTCCGTACAGGTTAATTTTTTCTTTAACAAATAATTAAAGTATTTTTGAAGTTAGTTGCATATCGTTATTAAAATATGGCGGATTTGGCGTATGATAAAGTAAATCTTCAATCAGTGAGAGTTTTCATTGATCCCCCACTGATTGTTAGAGGAACGAATCGGGTATTTAGTGCTGTTATCTCCCACTTAGATTTTGGCAGTACAGATTATCCAACTAATGAAGTGGGAAGTCTTACAGTACATTATATGCGGGATAAAAAATCATATAAAAATACTATTGTTCAATAAAAATAAGTATTATTTACTTTTAACAGCGAGAAATAGCATTATTTTTTGTTAGGAAATTCATTTTTCAAAAAATAGCGTTTATTATAATCAACTATTTATCGTTGAGCCTAGAATTAGTTACAATAAAAGTTAATTATTTCTTTCACAATCGTAGCTACTTATGGTATAAGGTTATTCAGTATAAGGTTATTCTTCCTTTACTGCAATATAAATGTCAATATTGCCATTTGGGTAATACTTTTCTAGATCGTAAGTGTATATTCGCTTTAAATTGCCTTCCGCTTCTTTATTCCAAATTTCATTCCATGTATGAAAAATGCCTTGTTCATCTTCAATATCAACTTTAAAAATCTCAAATTTTGTATCATCCGGAATAACTCTTCAATAGCAACACATAATGTATAATCCCCTTTATAATCAGATTCATATTCATGGTATAAACCGTATGTAATACCTTTATAGTTTGATAATTCAGTGGAAGCCCCTGTACACATAGCTGATATTTTTTCCATTACATGCTCGTCACTAAAATTATTTGTTCTAATGCTATTAAGTACTTTCAATTTTATAAATGTTTATCTTTCATTTTTATTTGTCTTTAAGTAATTCAGCCAAAAATGAACATGGCTTTTCTTAAAAAAGATCCTGTTCTATTTCGATAGCTTTCTCATTTGAGAACAACTTTATCGTAAAAGAAGTATCTTTATTGTCACTGATCAACGCCATTAAAAAATGGTAATAATCTAATTTCTACCTTTATATTTTCCAGTATTAACTAACAAGATTAGAGATTCGCCCATATTCCAATTATGGAGAATTTTTTGTTTTTATTATATGAATATAGAAAATAGACATAATAAAAATAACACATTACTTCCATATTTTTTTCACAAATATTAGATACAAAGTAATGTGCTATATAAAATCATTAAAAAGCTAAACTTTTCACTAGGATAAAGGCATTTGAGTTAAGGGTATCTCGTATTTTAAATTTTATTTATTTCGTTGCTTAATAATCTAGTTGCTGCAAACTTAAAATTATTTCCTCTTTACTATTTTTCTTCAGCTTATATTTCCTCAATTTACTTTCAATAGTTTTTGCTTCGTTCGGTTTATTACTAAATTTATTGGTTATTTGATAAAATAACTCTGCTAAAAAATTGCTAGTACCAGCTGAGCCTAATTCAAAGCCTAATGTTTCCTTTTCTGAAAGTGAGTGCTCCGTCAATGATATTACTTCATTTTTAAATTCATCTTTTATTAATATCTGGGGTGCTTTATTTTTTAAAGCTAGTAGCAGATCATCCATATTAGCAGCTACAAACATCTTAAATAAACCTCCCTTCACTCTTTGATTGTTTACATTCATTACATCGACATAATTTATCCAAGAATTGCCATAAAAGATCGGAAAATTTATCTGTTTCAGCTTTTATTATATCATAAAAGCTCCTAAATTTACCAATATATTCAGTAATCTGTCTTTTTCTTTTACCATTAATTATGGGTTTTGCAAAATAAAACAACGCCCCCCTTTCCTATACTTTATTCCTCCGTCACAGTTTAAATAAAATTTCCTATTTGGAACAATTTTGGATTCACAAAAGAATAATTTTGTGGTCTATTCTTTAATTAAATTTAAACCCGTATTCTACTGTTCATGTTAAAATAACGCTCTCCTACCAACCTCTATTTTCCCACTTTTCCTATTCAAAATTGGCTCGTTTTTCACGAGTTATATAGTTTCCCGATAAAAGATGGAAGGAGAAATCAAGAAAAGCAGGCAAGACAAGGGCTGCACATGAAAAAGGCCCGAAAATCGGAAACATATATACCGAAATTCAGGTCTGATTAGGAAATGTATTTTTTCCACTGAGAAAATTAATTAGACACTTTTAACTCTAGCAACGCTACACACTCCACGTGTGTCGGTGCTACTATGTGAACACAATTTATTATCCTCGTTAGCTGTATGTGAACACAATTCATTAGATGTTTTTGTGTTTTCTTTTTTCGCATTTCTTCGTGCTGGTTTAAATTGTTCACCATCAAGAGTATTACTTAAACCTGTTTTATATACAAACGTAATCATGGCAGGATCTTTATTTCCATCTTCATCTACTCCACCTACAATTACTTTCTCAACGACACTTTCAAATACATAACGGTCAAACGTATCAATCACTTCATTTTGTTCCAATACTTTTTTGAAGGCCAGTAAGCGTTTTTTAATATCCTTTTCTTCTTCCAAATTTGATAAGGACTTTTCTCTTGTTTGAACCTTCTCATTAATATCTTGCATGAGTGAATTATATTTATCTTCATACGTATCTTTATCGATAACATTCTCCAATCTCATGTCCACTAATTTATTCTTTTTATTTTCTAAGCCTTGAATTTCTTTTTCTATTTTAGCTATTTCTTTATGAATCGTATTGAAGCTCAATGTTTCTTCCATTCGTTGCAAAAATTCTTCCAATACGTCTTTGTTATTATTACACATAATTCGGTAACTTTCTAGAAAAGCTTTTTCAATAGCTTCTTCGGGTATTCCTTTACTATCTGGACAGAACTTTTTTCCCTTCTTTGTACTTGTAACACACTGCCAAATCACCTTCCCATATTTCGTTCCGCTATGCCATCTACGTCTTGTTAGTGTACTTCCACAATAAGCACAATCAATCATACAACTAAACGCATATTTACGACTAAATTTCTCCCGCTTCCCACCATTATTTTCTACTGTATTTCGTCCTCGATTTCTTCTCATTCTGATTTCCTGTGCCTTATCAAATATTTCAGCACTGATAATTGGTTCATGGTGATTTCGCAAATAATACTGATCTTCCTCACCAAAGTTTTCTAATCGACGTTTTGAAATAGGATCTAAAGTAAAAGTTTTTCCCATTAAAATATCGCCTTTATATTTTTCATTCTTGATAATTCCAAGTACAGTTGTTTCAGCCCATGTTGGAGTACCTCTCTTTGTTTTGTAACCTAAATTCTCTAACTCCCTTGAGATGATACTACCACCTGCTCCTTCAACATACCTTTGAAAAATATAACGAACAATTTCCGCTTCTTTTTCGTTTATTGAAACACTTTTATCTTCTGGATGATAGTCATAACCAAGACACCCTTGAAAACCGACTAACTCTCCACGTTGCATTTTCATCTTTAATCCCTTTTTAACATTAGCAGAGATATTTTCGACTTCCTGTTGAGCGACTGAACTTAAAACAACAAGTAACAATTCACCATCCATTGTCAGTGTATTGATTTTTTCATCCTCAAAATAAACGGCTATATCTTTTTCTTTTAACATACGAACATACTTCAACGTATCTAATGTGTTCCTTGCAAATCTAGATATTGATTTCGTAATCACCATATCAATATCTCCATTCATACAGTCATTAATCATTCGTTGAAAATCTTCACGTTTAGTAATCTGTGTACCTGTGATAGCTTCATCTGCATAAATATCAACTAACACCCATTCAACATTTTTCTGAATTAAATCAGAGTAATAAGAGACTTGTGATTTATAGCTACTTAACTGATCTTCTGAGTCTGTACTTACTCTACAATATGCCGCTACCCTAAGCTGTTTTATTTCTTTTCCACGTTTCTGGTTGGCTAAGTTACTATTGGCACGAATCACTTCTACCTTCGACATAACAGTTCCTCCTTTTGTGTTCCTATCTACTTTCTATTGTATCGCCAATAGAAACACAATTCAGCCTGTAATATCAGAAATAATGCCATATTCTTTCATTAATCTATTTTTAACCATGTAATATTCCTTTTCAGTAATCAATTTACGGGTTAGCAGTTGTTTTAACATAGCAATTTGCATACTATAAAGAATTAAATTCTGTTTCAAAAAACACGCCCCCTTATAATTAATCAATTAAAAATCAGACAGCTGTTGGTACAGCTCCACGGGAATTTCACCCCTGCAAGTATTTCTTCCAGCCCTACTCATAGCTTGCGACGCTTTGAACGCTCGAACCATGACGATAGAGGAGTATCATTATCCTATCTGATGAGTTATCGCCAGCAATCCACCACAATTGCATTAGACTCAAAGATTATCGCTCGTTTCTTTCAAAAGTCATGGCGTATGAATCAAGTGGCTCACCATCAGAAGAATGTATCTGATTTTTTGTCTATACTGCACGACGTTGTCTTCCGTGCTTTCTTTGTCATAGAACTATTTATGATTATTGAAAGGGAAAAACTTGTTATTTAATCACAGTTTGAATACTAAGCTTGCATAAGCTTTAAACGTAAAAAATCACGTATCTCTCCGTCAGTACCTCGACTAGATATATGCTGATAACCCAAACAATCCCTATGCATGTAAACTTGAAATAATACTTATGTCAAGAATTTAAACTCCTTTTTCTCAATAAGACTACGCTTCTTGCGTGGTAAGTCAAAATACTTGTTTCAGGTTGTTACGATAACTTTCCATTCTAGATATCAACAGGTTTATTATGCTTGCAATTTTTATTCATATTGTTGAAAAAATAAGTGGCGAATTCCCCTTTCATATCCTTCAACTATTTTTTGGGGAATTTGCCAAGTATTTAAAAGAATTTCTTTGGAATAATTTTCACTATTGTATATAAATCAGCCAAGTAATAGATGGCAATCAAAACAAACCGTGATAATGAAATTTCTTTTGACCACTTTAACTTTCACACATTTAAATTTAATTAATAGAATACGTTCATGTTGTCATAGTCCTAATATTTAGCCTGCAATTTAAGCATCGATAAAGCAAACATAAAATAAGCAACGATGTGATAACTTAAGTGCTATAATGAAGAATACATATAAACCTACATCTTTGAAAATTTGGTTGCTTTAATACGTAATAAACGTAATGAATAGGTTTTTAAGAACTCCCATTGTTTTACATAACTTTATAATATATCTCGCCAATAAACTACAAAATCATATTGTAAGTGTTAGTCAATACGATTACTTTGGTAAATTTATTTATTCTTTAATTTCAGTAACGATTCAATATTCAGATCAAAGATGATTTTCAAGCGATTACATCCTTATTATAGTAAAAGATAAATTTTGTATCTGCCATAAGAGAAATTATACAAAAGATATAAATCTTTTATTAAGATAAAATTCAATAAATGAATATACAATCAATAGAAGTGGAGGAATGTTAAAATGTGTTTAAAAGAACAGATTGAAAAAATTTTTATGGATAACACCAATTATATAAATCCTAGTCAAGCAGTTAACCAAGCTAGTTCACTAAATGCATTATCAAGTGATTTATATACGGATTCAAATCGATTCATTTATGAGCTTTTGCAAAATGCAGATGATTCTTGTCAGAATGGTGAAGTAGTAAAAGTATGGATAAAAATTTTTGATGATAACTTAGTAGTTGCTCACTCAGGTAAACCTTTTACTAAGCGTGATCTCCAAGGTATTTGTAATGTAAACAATGGCACTAAAAAATCAGATTTAACAAAAACAGGGTATAAAGGCATTGGCTTTAAATCAGTATTTGGACAATCTGATAAAGTGACTATATATACTAATTACGAGTATTTTAAGTTTGATGCAACCTACCCATTTGAATGGAAATGGAAAGAATCAAAGGTTGATTGGGAAGAAAGTAATGATAGGGAGTTTCAGTTTCCTTGGCAAATTATCCCCATATATACCGAAATAAAGGAAACTTCAGAACCGATTAATCAATTCATTAGAAATAATAACGCAAACGTTGCAACTATTATCCAATTGAAGAATGTAAATGAGACAAGCCAGGCTATTCAAAATTTATCTCAAAATGTAAATCTATTTTTATTTCTAAAAAACATTTGTGAAATCCATTTTGATATAGGTGGATCAAAGACTATAAAAATTGACCGAACAAGAAAGAACAAAGTTACTCTACAAAAAGGAGATAGTTCGACAAAAACAGAGTGGTTGATAAATACCCAACAACTAACGGTTCCTCAAGATGTGAGAGAAGAACTGCAAGATGAAAGAAATATTCCAGAGAAGTTACTTAATGCTACATCTATAGAGTTATCTTTAGCAGCAAAAGTTGGTAAGGATGGTATTACTAATCTTTCTCAACAAGAAAAACTTCTTTATTCATATTTACCAACTGATGAAACTAAATATTCCTTACCCGTTCTAGTTAATACTAGTTTCCTAACTTCTGCTAATCGTGAATCACTTCATACTGATTCAAAATGGAATCAGTGGATTTTTAAAACAATTGCTGTTGAGATCTTTAAGTGGATTTCAGTATTAGTTAAGACCGAGTTTCAATTTCAAGCATATCAATTAATTCCTGAAAAGACTTTTAATGATGAATTGGGAAAAAAGTTTAACGAAGGAATTATTGAGGCACTAAAGAATATTCCATTTGTTATATCTAAAAAAGGACAGCTGCTTAAAATCGATGAAACAATAATAGATTTTACATATCTGTCGGAGAAAAAATTCATAGGTGATGAGCCTATTAAAAAGTTCGTTGAAGAAAACAAAACGAAGGAATCAGCTCACTCTAAACAATTCGCTAAAAGCAATCAATTTTTTTCTGATTTTAAAAGACTGGGTGCTTCATGTTTTGAATGGGACGATTTACAAGCTTTCCTTTCCTCTAAGAATTTTATCAATACGCATACACTAGATAAAAATATTAAATTAATAAAACATTTTAGAAAGCTTTGTACATCGGAGAAAGTTAGTTATATTTCTGAGAATTCACTTAGAAATCTTCCGTTTATTTGGGACCATAAGAACTTTATAAACTATCCTAGCCAAGTATGTTTTCCTGCAGCAAATGATGATAATTGGAATAACCCTAACAACGAATTATCCTTTGTTCATGAAGAGTTACAGGTTTGGTTACTTAAGGACATTGATAGTAGACTTTGGTTGGAAGGTCTAGGGTTAAAAGAGAAAACAGATATCACTTATATTACTCAGAATATCATACCTAATATCGACGTCTATATTACAAAAGAGAATGCTATACAGGCAATTAGAGATTTATTTAGTTTATATAAGAAAGGGGACTTAAAAGAAGAACTAATCAAACAACTAACAAGATTAAAACTGCTTACTTCAAGTGGTAGCTTATGTCCTGCTATAGATTGTTTCCTTTCAAACTATTATAATCCAAGGTTAAAAAGTGAAAAAGTATTAAGAAGCAATATCTTTGTCAGCGAAGATTATTCTACAGACCCCTTGGAAAAAGATGAGTGGAAACGTTTTTTTAAAATGCTTGGAGTTCAAGAAGGAATCTCTACAGTAGTCCATGCAAATAAAAATTCTAACTCACAATTAATCGAAGTAGATATTAAATCTGGATATTTTGAAACTAGCGATAAAAGGTTTACTCCTTTACTAAGCACTTTTAGAGCTGATTCTTATAAAAACATAATCACTATGAACTATATTAATCATACTGAAGATAACCCAGAATTTGCATCTATATTTTGGTCTGATTTTATTGAAAATCATACTCCTGATGAATTGCAAATGCCAGCAATTGCTTATTGGGGTCACCATGGAAGACCAGGTCAAACTACTGGAAGCGAGGTCGAAAATTATGTTCCATGGTTTATTAAAAATATACAATGTATTCCTACCCTTTCAAAAAGATGTGAAAAGTCCTCCGATGTATTTCTGAATACAAGAGAAATTAAGGATATTTCTGGGGATTATTTATCTGTCTTTAATGGACCAGACTTATCACCAGATTGGAAAGCCTTTTTTAATTTTAAAACCGATTTAAATATAGAGGATTATTTAGCTATATTAAGCAAAGTCTCTACAGATACTGATAAAAATGGAAATATAAAGAGTGATAATTATGAAAGAATCCAATCAATCTATTCTATATTATTAAACAAATGTGTTAATTGGGATACTGACGATATTGAAACAATTGAAAAATGGTCTGAAACTAACCACTTGCTGAACACAAAAAATGAATTCACAGAATGTAGTTCACTTAAATACTTTTTAGATGGTAATGAATCTATTTTTCAAGAACAGTATCACTTTATAAACTTAAGTGCTGAGAATAGAAAGAGTCCGAATCTTAAAAAATTATTGACATATTTTAAGATAAAGTTGTTGAAACAAAATAAGTTCGAACTGGTTCACACTCAAACGGGAAAGTGTGTAGACTTGAAAAGTAAACTGAGTATTATTATTCCGTATCTAAAAGTATGGGTTACAAGTGAAGATAATGATGATAATACAACCATTAGCTTAAGTAATTTAGAAAATAAAATTGAAGAACTAAAAATATACCAGTCCGAAAACCTCAAAATTACTTATAAGGGAATTAACTTTATTAAAAGTGTAAATACTCATTTTACCGAAGCCAGTCTTTATGTAACTAGTCCTTGGGATGCTAATAGTGTTTTGTTAAATTTGTCGGAAATATTATGTAGATACTTCCAATTAGTTGGACATGAAAAAAAGTTAGATTTTTTACTTAGAACTACCAAAAATGAAGTTCAAAAATATTTTGAACAGGAAGAATTAGAGGTTCCAGAAGAAATACTTGATGTAAGAGATAGTAATTTAAAAAAACAAAAAATAACTTCTTTTGCGGATATTGAGACTGCTGTCAACGAGAAAGAGATACCTCCAGAATTCTTTCATTTATCAAAATCTGACTATGATGGGTTGAAATATGTAGAAGGCCTTATTTCTAGATCTGTTAGTAATGTAATGGACCATCTAAGAGAGTTACCAGAATACGATTGTTCAAATTATTATAAAATCGCAGATAGTATTATTGGTGGGATAATCAAAAATGGAAATGAAATCACTGTAGTAGCTAGACCATCTGATAATAATCAAGTGCTAATATATTATACTTCAGAATTTGACGTTCTAGATTATGTAGATGCTGAACTTTGGTGTGAAGATGGTATTAGCGCTCCGAAACAAATAACGCTAGGGCAATTGTTTAAAAAAACAGGTATAAATAGAATACCATTAAATAACTTAAATTTTACGGAATCTGAATTTGAAACTTTAGAAAATGAAATTAAGTCAGTAGAGTTAGAATTTAATGCTGTACCATTTGTTCCACATAAAACAGCAAAAATTATTTCATCGTTTGCAAATACAAATGGAGGATCGATAATTTTTGGACTTAAAGAAATTACGCCTGCTTCAAATGAAATTGTAGGAATTAGTTCTGATTTTCAGGTTGTTGAAATTACAAAAAGGGCGATTTCTTTACTATCACCAATACCGAATGTAACTTTTGACTGGGTAAAAAACGGAGAAAAATCTATTTTTGTAATCAGAACTGAGAAGTCAGACGAAGATGTATTGTTGGAAGGCCAAAAATATATAAGAAAAGGGACACATAGTGTTTTAGAAGATGCTTTAAGTAAAAAAGCTCAATTAAGTATTCCTAATTATAGTAGAACTATTGCAGTTATTATTGCGATAGAAGAATATTCTCCTAGGAATGAAAATCAAATATCTAGTGTAAAATATGCCAGTAATGATGCTAATAAATTTAAAAATATGTTGATAGAATCAATGGCAGTAAATGAAAGTGATATTTATATGATTATAAATGAAAATGCATTAAAAAGTAATTTAGAATATGATTTGAAATCTTTATTTTATTCTTTAACTGAACAAGATCGTTTGATTTTCTATTATGTTGGACATGGTTTCCATGATGGAATTACAAATTATTTGTCTACTTATGACACGCATCCATATAACATAACTGAGACAGCAGTGTCATTACGTAAACTATTGCTTGATCCATTATTAAAGTCTAAATGTAAAAATGCTCTTGTTTTTATAGATGCTTGTGCAAAAATATTTCAAAACGAAAATGAAAGAAATAATATCACCGATATAAATGATGAAGAAATAATATTTTTAACACATGAATTTCCATATTACGCAATGTTTTTATCCTGTCATCCTGGGGAAAGTTCTTATTCAAGTGATATATTAAAAAATGGAATATGGACTTATCATTTAGTTAAGGCAATAAACGGTGATGTATTAGAAGCACTCCATGAAAAAAAATACCTTACAGATGCTTCACTACAAGACTATCTCTCTAAAAGAGTATCAGCTTATACCAAACAAGAACTTGGATTTAATCAAAACCCTAAGACAATTTTGGATTCAAGTCACATAAATGTTATTGTAGAAGCTAAACAGTACCATGAAAATTCTAAGTAATTATCCAATTTATGTTTACTTTAATTAGTTAAACAATGGGGACTTATCTCCTTATTTTAGTAAAAGCTGTGAAAATCTAATACACTATTACAAATGTTTTTAAATTAATACCTTTTGAAACATATAAAAGTACATCTGAAAACGTTAAAATATATCTTAATGTTTTCAGCCACTCTTTATTGTGTGATGCTGATTCCATTATCAAATTGACAATGAACTTAATGTGAAATAATATCTTACTAGTGCTTTTTTATTATTATAAATAAAAATTTTGTATGGTACACTATTGTGTCCAAACCATTTAAATATATACTAACATACGAGAGATTAATCGCTGTCATATTTGAATATGATGGGTCAATTCCAAAGTAAATCGGTAACCAAACAAACAAAAAACCTTTTATATAATATGTGTGTCTACTAATTATATAAAAGGTTTTGACCGCTAAACAGTTTAGCAATCTACGGTAATTTTCTGGACATTTGATGACAAGGCTATTCACTATAAAAGTAGTTATCATTATATTTATAAATTAACTTTATCAGGTTAATTAGCCATTCTCGATTCTAAAGAGTTTATCACTTTCAGATAGTCTTAGTACAATGTGTTTATCATCATTTAACTCTTCAGGTATTTTATCATTTAAAATTGAAAAAACGAGTTGAATATTTTTATCCCATGCAAATTTATTCACTCTCAAAAGTTGATTACCATGCATTAATTCTTTTTTATCATTTAAAATAAAGTCTAGACTTGGAATGTTCTCACTTCTAGCAAATAATATATACGCAAGGTCGAAACACAAGATTTCTCCTTGTTTTTTGCCTGAACTGGTATTTAGATTGAAGCTCTCAAAAGAGTAGTATTGTTGTTTGGACTTTTGCTCTTCTTTTATTTGATATGTGATACCATACTCTTCCCCATAAAGTTCTTTTGAAACATCTGTAAAAAAACGATTGAATTTTTTTAATTGTGCTTTAAGCACCTCTTGAAAATCTTCTGTAAATCGATTCCCATCTAATAATTTAATTTCTTTTTCAACTTTTTCAATATTTTGTTCTGCTCCTTCAATTTTAGAAATATTTCCTTCGAGCTCTCCTAGTTTCCTGTGATTTTCAGTTAACTCAGAAATTATTCGCTCTAAATCACCGAAAGTATCACTCGAAGAAAGTTTCTTAGTCAATTTTTGTTCAGCATACAGTTCTTTTGTCAATTCCTTGTTATACTTATCTATTTGTATTTCCAAATCCGGTAAATCTTGAGTAATATATTTTATCTTTTCCAATACCATATTATTATGGTATTCAACCATTTCCTCAAAAGTTACCTGAATATTTTCGATATTTTTTTTTGCGATTGTATATAATTCACGTAAATCTTCAAAATCAACATTAGAGAAATCCTTTTGCAATTCTAATTCTGTTTCTTTTAGTAACTCTTTTCTTAAGGATAATTCACTAACTTTAGCGCTTAACTTACTTATCTTATACTTAAGATTATTAAGCTCCTGTAATTCTTCTTCATATTTTTCATTTATATTTAAATTGTTTTTTTGCTTTTCTAATTTTGATATATTGTCTTTGATAATGTCTAATTGAAGTTCTAATTCTGTTTTAGATTGCTGTTTTTCAAGTTTATTTTTGAACTCTTTCTCGACTTTGAGTTTCTTAACAAGAGTAGTTCTATCTAAAACAGGCAATCCAAACATGAATAAATAAAGAGTTTCATATTCAGTACTAGATGTGAAGTTATTCAAAACTTTTAAAGTATTATTTATTCTTTGATCTTTATATCTTATATTATGTGCAATTATTTGTCTGAAACTTGGTTTTTCTTCTTCTCTTTCACCCAATACTAGTTTATTGAGTTTTTCGTCAAAATCTTTCCCACGATTTTTGGGAAGGTTTTCTCCATTAATTGACATTATTTTTTGGTTTCTCTGTAGGAAATTGCGTTTTATTATAATTTCTTTTGAATTTTCATTAAGTAAGTCTTTTTTTAAAGTTAATGTAATTAGTACTTTGTTGTCCACTAAATAATTTTTGACAAAAGCTATTTCTTTTTTGGTTTCCGGATCTTTATAAATTTGATCTGGGTCTCCCCCTAAACAATAGTCGATTAAAGCAAGAACTGTAGTTTTACCAATATTATTTCCTGTTTCTGTTGTTTCTAATTTATTTGTTTCATCAACAATTAAGTTTGTACCGATATGAAACTCTATATTCCTAATGACTTTTTCACTTGTTTCAATCGTCATTTCCTTTAAGTACATAGTGACACCTCCCCATTCTCGTCAATAATTGCAGCTTCAATTAAAAATAGCCAATCTAAACAATAAGAATACATTTTTAATGAAATATGATACTTTTCTTTTACATTCTTATAGAGCGACACAATATCGTAATTTTCTTTTTCCTTAATTTCTTTAATAATTAAAGACGCATAATAGTATATACTCATATCTGGTTTAATATCATTCAGTAACAACATGAGTATACCCCCTCGGATTTTTAAAAATTTTACAGCGAATAAAAGCATCAACAACAATTATTCTCACGCACATCTCAATTTCTTCTTCTGGTATATTATTTAAATAGCCACTATTTATAACATAGTCTTGTACTCTTCCGATTATGTTAAAAAATTTCTCTATATTCGATAAATCCTTAGAAATAATTTCTTTTTCATAAAATGAAGTAATTTTATTAAATACTGATACAGTTTTATTTGTTCCTTGTCGAATAAACTCTTGATAGATTCTATCAAGAGTACCATAATATATTTTATATTCATCAAAAGTTGATTCTTTAATATCCAGTAATTCGTTATATTCGATTTTTTCTTCAATGCCATAATCATTTAACTCAATTACATGTTTTACTTCATTTAAGTCCTCACTAGCTAAATAATTGATAATTGACACAAGATTAGAATTAAGGTTTGAGGTACTCGGATTTTCACCAAATTCCTTTTTTGTAAAATCATATACATCCACTAGCGGACCTATTTCCAGTTGTAAAATTGTTTCTAAAATACTTACTTTATCTATGATATCTATTGAAGGTTCAAACTTAATATTATGTATATTATTGTATGTTTTTTTTCTTAAATTATCTGCATGGTCTGAAATAAATACAAACTTTAAATTATACTCGGATTCAGCAAGTTCCTTAATCTTATCCTTTTTTAACGTATCATTAATTTTAGTAGTAGTTGCCGTGGCAGTGACTTGAACAACTAATTTATTATCTGAATCAACAAGATCAATAGCTTCATAGTTAGCTGTACCTACATTTGCAGGTTTTAAATAATAACTGTAAATTAGATTCAGAAGATCTCTAAAAAACGTTTCTGAATGAATATTTAACCCCAATAAATTTAATTTTCCACCGGTTTTTATCCTAGTAGCAAGTATTTCCATTTTTTCCGCAATATAATTATAGTAAGTTTCTCTAATCACAAATATCATTCCAATCATTTATTTAACATTATTATACACTAAAAAACATCAAATTACTGGTCGTTGAGTGAGTTTAGGTGAGCGTTATTACCACAGTTTTCTGTATTGAAATGTATAGTTTAAACTGAGTATTAAATTGAAGGTGAAAATATTTATGGAAAACTTATATGTACGAATTCAGTTTGGCGCGTGGAGAGTATATATTAGCATTAAAACGTTACCGTAAAAAGAAACATAGGTACACTTACTCTCTAAATTTCTGGTAAGTTGAATGTAAAAAAACAACTCATATAAATTATGTGTTGCTTTACTCTACTATTTTTTAAGTTAGCTTTTCTATTTTTTCTCCAAGATTTTCACAATCACCAATAAATACTTAACTAGACTCAGGATAAAAGATTTAATATATAATTTAACATTTATAATAGAATTATCCAAGCAACCACTTTTAATTTTAATGTATAGTAGCTTTTATTTTTAAGCTTTCGTTTTAATAGTTCAAACCATTTTTCCTTTACTAACTGAAAGGAAAGCAGAAATACCTTTATAATTTTATTGTAATTCTTTATTATAGCATACAGGGACAGGTTTCTCACCCGTTATACATTACACATCTGTCCCTACGCTCCTTAAGTTATTAGAATTGGACGTTACAGTCAATAGCAAACAGCTGAAGTTGCGACTTTAAATTTTCTTATTTCATAAAAAATCATTCAAAAGTATTAATCAAACTTTGAATTCCACAAATCAATTATTTCAGTAAATTTATTCAAATTATATAACCTTTGAACTTTCTCAACGTAGTTTTGTATAATTTCCTTGTTTTCTTTGTCATCACAAGTTATCGATTGTATATCTTGAAGATATTTTTCTACTATTTTGATTCTCTCCAAATACTCTATATGTTCAAATACTTCTTCTTTGAGAATATTTCTTTTTTCATCAATCTTTGCTTTTAATTTTTCTTGTTCTTTAGCAAGTTCCTCAGTTTCATTTCGAGCTCTTATTAATTCCTGTTCTACTTCATTTTTTCTTCTTTCCTCACGCTTTTTATCTCGTATCGGCAAATATTCTTTCCTTAAATCTAAAAAAATTGCTTCAAGTTGGTTAACTAGGGATTCCGATTCATCTGTATAGATTAATTTATTTTTATTTTCTAAATTAATTAATTCTAACCGTAAAATTCCCGAATGTTTTTTTCTATATATTGGTTGCATAATCCCTTCTGTGTTTCCTCTTATCTTCTGCTCAATCAATAATATTCTCCAACTTACATGCGGTAATTGTAGCTCAGTATAATAATCCTCTTTATGCCCGATGTAAATTTGGCCACCTAACAATTCAGCCCCTCTTAGTAACCTATTAATAAATGTGTATGCTAACTTCCTTTTTGAAGGAGAAACATGTAGGTTTAAAATGGTCTGTTTTGGAATATCCTCATAATTAACTTTTTGCTTTTCTTCTAATTGCAAACTAAATGGAAGTTCCTCAATATAGCTATATTTCTTATTTTCTTCTCTCTTTTTTTCAACCCTGTCATGTTCGAGAATTAAAGAATGTAAATTGATAGACTTAATTGATTTTAGCGACCTTACCCAAATAGTAAACTTCTTTTCATCATCTATATTATCAAGATCATATTTCTGCGGATTATTAGGCATTGTTGACACCACTTTCAAATTCACATCCACATTTATATAAAGCATCTACAAGTTTTTCCAACTCTTCTTCCGATTTTACTTTTTCAGGAATTAAAAGTTTAGGTGTAGAACCTTGCAATATTGTAGACAGACCTAGCATAAAATCCGAATATGATGGATAGGAATTTCGATCAATCCTATAGCCACGTTCGGTAAAGCCATATATTCTCCCCCATTCATCAATCTTATTTATATGAAATCCTATAAAACTATTAGGTTTTGCAGCGAGAGAATTAATTAAATCCTCCATTCGCTTTTTAAGTACATTACGATTATTTGTGTCTACAAGATCAATGATTATTTTTAACTTTAGTTTCATTTCTTCAATCGCATGATGTAATTCCATGATATCATTCATATTATGAACTACCGGCTCTTTGCTTGTTCTAATTGAATTGGTTTTGATAGCAATAGAAATTTTCCCTAGCGTTTTTAAATCCTTTTCAATCTCTGAATACCTATTTATTAATTCTTTCATACCAAAGACAGGAGATTTAAATGGAGTCCTAAATTCAATTAGTTTTGGCTTCCCATATTTTCCAACTGTTTCTTTTATATTATTTACTACTTGATCTTTTATAGAATTATTTGTCCATATATTATTTGTAGTTTTTTCATTTAAAATAGAAATTATATATTGATCTTTTCTTTTGTTTTTTATTAATCCATTTTTTGATTCTATATACTCTATTCCACTTTGTATTTCTTCAGGGTATTTTTGATTTCCATTACTTATTGGTATCAAGACTCGATGGTGTGTTTTTAAATTCATCATTCTAGTCTTTACACATAATTTTTCGTATTCGGGCCAATAAGATGTATCTTCTAAAATATCAAAAAGCCAACTATACATTACCAACATCTCAAAATAATCTCTCTTACCATGCATAAAGGGTTTATCCCGATGTTTTTCATATTCCTCGTCTATATCAAATGGGTTGTCTTGATAACGGTAATCATAACTATTAATATAATAATGCTCTTCATACTGCCTAGAATATTTATGCTCTACATACTTATCCGACCATTTCCATGCAATATTAAAAGCATAACTTGCTATGTTAACCCCATATTCTCTATAAGAATCCATTACCCATTTTACAATATTATTGTCTAGTCCCTTCATTTCCGAACGATTCGGTTTTGACATATAGTAATACCAATACTCTTTAACAGCTAATACAATTTTATTAAAATCATCATCGGTAAGTTCATTGTCAGATAATCTATCTGCTACCTCTTTTGCAATTCCTAAAAATTCAGTTTCATTGTAGCAAATATCAATATCCTTTTGAGCATCACAAACTTTCTTTATAAAAGTATCTACTCTTTTTTTCTTATTCAAATAATATTCTTCGATAAATTCATGTGTTTTTGGGAATTGAGTTATTAATGTTTTCTTCGATTTTTCAATAGTCTGTTGAAGCTTAATTAATTCATAATTATAATCTTCAGGATTCAAGTAATCATTGAAATACTCAGAGACGAATTTAATAATTTCTCCCATATTATCCGAGTGTTTTGTAAAATCGAATTCATTTATTTTCTCTTTTCTTTTTCGCATGGAAATATATTCTTCAATTTTTAGCATATTTATACACCCACTTTAGTAACCGTTTACACTATAATATCATAAATTCGATTTCATTTACTTTAGCAGTTCTTTCATCATTGGAACACAATCCAGCTTGTAATATCAGAAATAACACCATATTCTTTCATTAATTTATTTTTAACCATGTAATATTCTTTCTCAGTAATCAATTTACGGGTTAGCAGTTGTTTTAACATAGCAATTTGCATACTATAAGGAATCAAATTCTGTTTCAAAAAACACGCCCCCTTATAATTAATCAATTAAAAATCAGACGGCTGTTGGTACAGCTCCACGGGAATTTCACCCCTGCAAGTATTCCTTCCAGCCCTACTCATAGCTTGCGACGCTTCGAACGCTCGAACCATGACGGTAGAGGAGTATCATTATCCATACTGATGGGTTATCGCCAGCAATCCACCATGATTGCATTAGACTCATAGATAATCGCTCGTTTCTATCGAAAGTCATGGCGTATGAATCAAGTGGCTCATCATCAGTAGAACGTATCTGATTTTCGGTCTATACTGCACGGCGTTATCTTCCGTGCTTTCTTTGTCAAAGAACAATATATGTGAAAGGGAAAACTTAACCATGTAATCAAATCTTGAAAGCTAAAATGCCCTGCATAAGCTTCGAACGTAAACGATCATGTGTGTCTACATCAATGCCCCAATACGTATTACCACGCTCATCATAAAGTTTACGCATAGACAAACTTGCGATATAGCTTCCATAATGCAAAATAACGTAATTCATCGCTTCTGGATCACCCTTATTTGCAGCTAAAATAATTGGATACGGTAATAAGCCACATTCGTTGTCTTTTGTGTTAGCATCAATCATCCCAGTCATCTGCATGTTCCTCCAAAAATCGCTTTAACCTTTTAAAAGAGCTTGTCCGTCTATACTGAACCGTACTACGAGGAATCTCTAGTAGTTCGGCTATTTCTACATCTGATTTATCAAAAAAATAGTATAGTAGGACTGTCTTACGCTTTTCTATTGGCAAAGTACGCAACGCTTCAGCGAGTAATTTCGGAGTTATTTTCTTTCCAACCACTTGAAAACTTTGTCCTTCTTCTCCTTCATATTGCTGATCTAAGGTATAGAGTTGATTTTCTTCTTGTGGTGTGAGATCAGAAAATGTCATCTCCTTTGCTTGTCGTTGTTGTCTTTCGTTGAAAATATTGATTGCTTCATTCTTCAATACACGTTTACAAAAAGCATTAAATGCACAGCGAACTTGCCACACGGTACGATCTGGTTCTATCATGCATTTCCTCTCCCTTCGCAACTGCAAAGGTGGGTGATGATTTCCCCTTTCATAACCTTCAACAAGATTTTTTATGAAATGCCAAAAATAAGAGCAATATTTTAAAAAATATTCATTAAATACAAAAAAGCCCAACTGAACATAAGCCAGGTGGGAGTAAAAATTTATACATATTATTAAATGGAAAATTCTATTTCAAAAAGTTGAAAGCCTTAGTTCAAGAAGAAAACAAATTACGACAAAACAAAAAAGTAAAAGTAGTATATGAGCAAAAGCGCGATTATTCTGTGAAGACATTACTCAAAATTTCCGGTATTCCACGTAACACTTATTATTATAAAATTAATACTTTTGAGCACTCAGATAAAAATTCAAAGTGGAAAAGGCTCATTAGTTCTATTTTTGAGAAGCATAAGGGCAGATATGGTTATCGTCGTATCCTCTTTTCTTCTTTAATATTCACCGTCCTAAAGAATCTTTGACGCAAAGGGAATCTGCTTAATTATATAATTTAACAAGAAGCAAAGTGGTATCGTGATCAGAATCATAGCTAGAAACATGAAGGATGGTGGAAAGTGGATGACCTTCAATCCAGCAATAACAATAGCGATAATCGGTATATGAATGATGTAAATCACGAAAGAATGGGCTGACAAGAAGCTCCAACCTTTTCCTTGATGAAAAACTCTTTTGCGAAAGAATATGATTAATCCGAGAATGACGCCAACACAAAATAGAGCTTCCCACAGAGAATAAACCAAAGATGTCCAGTTCCAGCCACCAGAAAACTGTAATCCGTCTACCCCAAATAACAAGACTAAGGGAAGAAGAAGAATCGATGCCCCAATTGCAATTCCAAAACCCGCCCTCCCCATAGAATCAGGAGTATTTCGAAACCAATTACGTTGGTAAGCGATGATACCCAAAATGAATAGCCCGACATATTGCGGGAGATCATAGCCACTTGCTGTAAAAAGTCCAACAAATGATTGAACCTTGGGAGATCCACCGGGTAAATCAAGAGCAGGAACCCACAGTCTTATGGTGAAGTATCCTGCTGCTAATATCATTACAAAGACTGTAAACATCCTGTAGGTGGGTGGTGTACTCTGCCGAACTACTGATAGCTTATTTTTACTCATAAACTTCGCCCAGACTGCGTATAAACAAACGAATACGAAAAGTAGTTCGACATACCACATCGGCCCGTAAGTTAAATGTGAAAAATAGGTTTGCCATGTAAATGGCTCTTGGTTAAGTATATAGGCTTCAATTGCTTGAACTTGGCTAAGAATGAAAATATAGAAGATAAATGGGATTAGGAATCGGATAGATCTATCTTTGATAAACCGAGTTGTCCCATTTCGTTCAATAGATAAAGGGACAAAGTAACCAGAAATAAGAAAAAATGTCCCCATAAAGAAAGTCTGGTTAAAAGCAAGGAATAGAAGACCCATTACAACCCCAATAGAACCTTGTGTTAATACCTCGTTATAGATGGAAAAATACACCAAATGATGAAGCACAACCAACACTGTAAGAGCTCCTCTTAGGTTATCAATAAAATATAATCGTTCTTCCTTTTGGGGAGACAAGCTCCCTATATGTCTTAAATTCATAATAATTCTTACGTTCCTCTCTATAAACATTTAAAAATATATTTCAACGGAGCATCCGCCAAACTGGACGGCTATGTATAAACCGTCCTATTTGCTCTATATTTTAATTTTCTCTTTTAGTTGATCCGCCTATTTTCCAAGAGGCTAAACTTATGACCCCACCAACTACAATAAAAATAATGTCCATAACAATTTCAAATCCCTGAAACGCATTAATATAATTTACCAAAAACCAGCTTTTTCCACCATTAGTCAAATGATTAATTAATCCGCCTACTCCCTGTATAACAAAAAGTAGACCAAGTCCACTGATTATTTCTTTCATGATGAACACCTCATTAATAATTTTTTAATTTAATATGCCTCTAAGACCGATATTGAAAAAAACCGCACCTACTACTCCTATCGCTACCAACAGTGAGGAAATCGGAGCTTCATTTAATTTTGATCTAATTTTATTTAGAAATTGTTGCAGTCTCTCTTTAAACATAATATTAACCCCTAACAAAAGAAGAGAAGGAAGCACCATTACAAGATTGTAGCCAATTATAATAAAGATAGAAGAGGAAGGCTCAATTGTTAGGTGATTCATTAACAAAATTGAATAAAAGTAAGGCAAAGCAGTTACAAATTCAATTAGAAAAACAATGATACCTAACATGATCATCCCTTTCATCGTTGTTTTTTGGGGTATAAATGAAATTAAACGTTTTTTTGTATTATCATTTGGTTTACAGAAGCTAATTAGAGCCATAACTGCTCCAAAAAGGAGATAAAACCAATTGATAAAGTCAAATTCAGATAATTTTCCGATTCCTTTCAATAGTGAATCTCCACCAAAGTATAGGAATAAGCCCACTCCGAAGTAGCCAAACTGCGTAATAAACAAAAAAACAAGCAAGCGAGAAGATAATTGATTAGGCTGTGTCAATAATAAATAAGCTGTTACAGCAAGTACACCAGGACTTAATATATCAATTAATGCGCAAATAGAAATAATTAGCAAAGCTATCGATGTGTCTATTGATGAAGAAGGCATCAATGCTTCAATACTTTCGATCAAATATAGAGTACCTCCTTTTTATATGTTATAATTTAAATAACACAGTGTGTTAAATTTATAATAACACACTGTGTTAAGAAAGGGAAGTGATTTTTTATGCCAAGGATTGTTAATCATGAAAAAAAGAGGAAGTCAATTGCTGAGGCCGCTTGGAGTATTATTAAGAAAGAGGGAATCGAAAAAGCATCTATAAGAAGAGTTGCTATTGAAGCAGGCATGTCTGCTGGAGCGTTAAGACATTATTTTTCAACTAAGGATGAAATGTTATTATTTATCATGGATTATTATCTGGAAGAAGGGAAAAAACGTTCTCAAAGTAAAAGTTGGTCAGACAATCCATTGCAGGCGGTTGCGGAAGTTTTATTAGAGCTTATACCAATTGATGAAGAAAAGAAAATCGAAACGAGTGTTTGGTGGATCCTTGCACTTCAGTCACTTACAAGTGATACTTTAAAAGAAAAAAAAGATGAAATGACTAACGGTATGTATGAATTAGCAAGTTCAATGATCGAGATATTAGTTCTACAAGGGATTTTATCTGATTCAACTAATGTAAAATTAGAAAAGAGTAGGCTTGCGGCATTAATTGATGGATTGTCCATTCATGCTCTGTTAAGACCTGACGTCTACTCTCCAGATAAGGTGAAGGAAGTAATCCGTTATCATTTAGAAACACTCTGCAATGAAAGTCAATTGAGTTAGTTGATTATGTATCAATATTATTCAACGGGTTAGTAGATTTAGTTTTTAGAAGTTTGTCACTTAAAAGTGCTTAATAATATTTTATATTGTTTAAGCAATTTTATAGGATTGAAATAAGAGTATTCTTTACCGTTTGGAGGTAAGTAAACATCCATCCAAAATGTAGTTAAAAGGCGATTAACTATTTGGGTCAATCGCCTTTATGAATATTTTTTTATAATTTTAAAATCATATTAAATTATCAAGTTTTGTTCTCTACTTTACTTCAAGCTCCTGACCGGTGCATCCATACTACCCCAAGTTTGCGTAATGCCTTTCAGCAATCCCATGTCCAAAACAGCTTGAAGAGAATCTGCTGAATCAAATACAGAATGGCTGACCAATACTGTTTAACTGCCCAAACCAATGAATGCCATCGGGTAGTATTCTCGCTTTTAGATGATAAGTAGTCCCTAAAGACTTCTGACGGTATTCTTGTCAAAACCACTTTCAGGACAACGTTATGGTTGGTTGGTTGCTTCCACTTACGACTTTCCCTAACTGGAACAGATCCCTTATCTGTGTTTTCGCGATATTACCATTCTAGTAAGCTCAAAAAATGACTGATGTGGTCGGAAACCTCCTTAGGATGGGTCAAAGTGATGATGTGATTAGCACCAGGTATACGCACAAAGTTAATATTGGGAATTTCCGTATATAATTGTGCGATTTTAAAGAGATCTTCTGAGTCATTCTCGCCTATGATAAAAAGTGTCTTCGTTTTAATTTTTCCCAATCTTTCCATCGCTGAATTGGAGGAAGCAGTTTTGAATGTTTTCCAATCAAAAGTCTTTTGAATATTATGTATCATCATTTCACGTAATAAATCGTATGCTTTTCCGAAAGAAACGCTCCAAGAAGGCTCGTTTAATGTTATATTAATCATTTTCTCGACATCTGGTGCAGCTTTAGAAACTCGGCTCTCTAATTCCGCATGCTCGGAAGAAAATTTAAACCCCGACAGTCCTGGAGCGACCAATACCAGTTGAGACACTCCTTTTGGATAGGTCAGAGTAAAATCAGTTGCAATTTGTCCCCCCAGGGAATGTCCAACGAGGGCACCTTTCTTAATTTTAAGATGATCCAAGAGTTTTCTAAGATCCTCAACATAATCAATGGGTTCATTCGGAACGGGTGACTTCCCTGCACCCCGGACATCAAGAGTTATTACTTTGAACGACTTTGAAAGATGTGGTGTGATGAATTCCCAGTCACGTGAATCCATAGCTCCACTATGAAGTAGTATAATCGGCTTTCCGCTTCCTTTAATTTCGTAATGAAGATCCATCTATTTCAATCTCCTTTCCATGAAAAAAGTAGGCACTGCCCATGACTATCTTCGTTTCATTTCTATGATTCCTTCCCTTATCCCCCAAACTGTTAATAAACCATTTATTAAACTTATTCGATTATAAAGAAAGTTTTATGTACCTTACAAATGATTTAATTGCTTAAGAAGGTCCTATTTCATCACTTTGATAATGTCCATCCGCTTTAATGTTCCTATAAGTGATTTCAAGAACCTAAACATCCCCCCTTATTTATTTCAATCACTGTGATGAAATGATAATAACACGATGTGTTAAATAAAAGCAAGAGGTGATTTGAGTGCCGAAAATAGTTAATCATAATCACAAAAGAAAAATGATCGTTGAAACAGCTTGGAAAATTATTGAAACGGAAGGTATTGAAAAAGCATCTATCCGAAGAATTGCATCTGAAGCTGGAATGTCTACCAGAGCACTTAGACATTATTTCTCAAACAAGATGAATTACTATTATTTATTATGGAATATTTTCTTGCTCATGAGAAAGAACGTTCGGAGAATAAATCATGGTCAAAAAAACCTCTTATTGCGGTATAAGCTTTGTTAGAATTAGTTACTGTGGAAATCGGGATAAACAAACTGAACCTTGCGTTTGGCTAATTTTCGCCATTCGCCCACTTACAAGTAGCTTTGAACATAAAAGAGCTAATCAAAATTAAATTGATTTTAGAAGTAAGAAATTAGTAAATGACTAACAAGGGGCTTCATCCGAATATTGAAAGATACACTTATTAGAAAAAGGATTTAAGTTGATATTTAAAATATGCTTTCCAGTGGCAAATGAGAAAAAAAGAGTAGTAGCTTTATCGAAAAGGCAGACATTTACGGATGTGAAAAAGAACATACCGCTAACGATGAAACAACAGTCGCAATGGGCATTAAAAACTTTCTTGTCATAAGAACTGAAGGAGAGACATATGCCCTTGAAGACAAAGCTGGTAATAACCTACTCTACTTTTGTGTTGTAGGTGACATCGATAGAAAAAATATACGAAAATAAATCTGAGTTTATTGAAAGCATCTTATTTGATTAACGGTTAATATAAGTAAGCGTACTTTGAATTATTCTTGCCGTTGAATTAATAAGCTAAAAATTTCAACACCCTAATCCAAACACCAAATTGCACATTGTTTCAAAAAGAGTTAACCCGTTTTGATCAATCTTTTTTCAAAACGGGTTCTTCTAATTTAACTATGGGTCTGCGAGTTGTTTTTGATAAAATCTTTATTCTAAAGCTACAGTAAATCAGCTAAATCATTTTTACTCGACAATCATCCAATTAGTATCTTTTTCTAACGTGAGTATATATTGCGAAAACTGTATTGCCTTTGTTGTTTCATCAATATATTTAACAGTAACCCATACTTTTATTTGATGATCTACTGCCTGGAATACTGGATGGACTAGCTCTGAAAATAAAAAATTCTTACCAATCGATGGTAATGCATTATTTTTCACATAATAAGCAAGTTCTTTATCCGTGGCAGTGGGATAAAACGTAAAAAATGTCTCCAAAAACTCTGTCACTTCCTGCACAATATCGGAATCAACTGTACCATTACTTTCATGTTGTTGTGGCTCATAATCTGATTTATTCGGTATGCTCCAAAAGTTAGGGTTTTGTATAATAACTAAGTTTCCTGCATTATCTTTATGAAGTAAGATTCGATAGGAGGAACGAATCCTTTGGCTATTTTTATCTTCTGTAATCTTTTGATCTACTGAATATACAACTCCATAGGTATTATCACTTTCTGGTGATACTGACCAGATATCAATATTACTCACACTGGAACTAGTGGGTATATCTGCTCTTACTGTATCAGTATTTAAGGCTTGCAATTCCTCTGTTAGATAAAGACTTAATTTTTCTTCTCTTCGTTCAATAGACTCTTTATTATTTTGCCATGTATAGTAATCTTTCACAAAGTTTTTCGTAAAGCTTTCAATTGCACTTGTGTCCACAAGTTTTGTTTCAATGACTTCTTTTTCATGAACGGTATGCTGATCAATTGCCGTAAAGTTCTTATAAATCGCAAAGACCAGGCTACTGATTAATACAATCCACAAAACCGTGACGGATTTCTTACGTGTTCCAACACTTTTTACTTTTGTTTTTGATGACTTTGTATCCATCGTTTGTTTTTCTTTTTTTCTAAATATGTTTTTCATCTTTTCTAACCCTTCCTATTGTTTAATTCGGCCAGCTCCAATTAGATGTTTTTGCCAGTAAGCAGTTGTTAAGTCTGCATAGCCTATTGGATCACCTGCGTTATACATTTGGTTATCTCCAAGATAAATACCGACATGAGTAACATACGTTCCAGCATTATACGTTGAGTGAAAAAACACTAAATCACCTGGTTTTGCTTCCGATAAAGGGATATGTTCCGTAAAGTCATATTGTTGTTGTGCGGTTCTTGGTAAATTAATTCCCGCCTTTTGATAACTCCATTGTGTAAGTCCACTACAATCAAAAGAAGTGTTTGGGTTATCTCCACCAAATACATAAGGATAGCCTTCGTAATTCAACGCTTCATCCATCACAAGTTGCAAAATGTCACCATCAAACTGTGGAGAGTGAAAGTATTGATTAACCAAATCGGTGTAAAACATATTGCCATACAGATAGCGCCAACCACCATTCTTTTTTACCGCAATTGGGTTGGAATAGGACGTTTTACTTCCATCTGACTTTTTCTTCGCAAAGCTTTGGGCTAGTTCAAAACTATGTTTCTTACTTCTTTGTGCAACATAATTAATAAAACCGCCGCCATAGTTATAAGCCTGTATGACCGTATTTCCATCTACTCCTTTAGATTCTGCTAATTGAACTAAATCCGCAAAATATCTTACCCCTTGCTTTATAGATGCTTCTTCCGAATCTAATGAATTTGGCGGTAACCCCAATGACTCGCTCGATTGCATCACATCCTTTAATCTCCCACCACTTTCCACTTCCATAATTGCGAGTAACGTTGACACATATTCACTAACACCATATTTTTTCGCATATTTTTCTACCATTGGCCGGTGCTTTAACACGTCTGCTGACAGAGAAACGCTTCCCCCGTCATCAATGCCCGAATAATTTCCTTCTGATGAATTATCTTCATTAGAAATAAAGAGTGCCACAAAAACTAACAAGCCAAAAAAGAGCAGAAAGCCTACTCCATACGTAATGAGCATTATTTTTAATCGCATAACCTTCATTGGACTTCTCTCCTTTGTCTGGACACGGAACGTTTCTGAAGTTGTCTTTTCTTCATTACTTTGATTGGTTTACCTACATGCTTCATGACTTTTCGTATTTCTTGCTTATTTTCCATTTCTGGACGTTCTTTAGAAGTTGTTCTTTTTCTTTGTACCTGCAACTGATCAATATGATTTTGCATTCCATGAGTTAACTGTTCTTGTTCGTTTGATGATGTCTTTTGTTGCTGTATAATTCTTCCTACAATCGGTTCTCTTTGAGTAACTGATCGTGTATGAGTAGACCGCTCACGATAAGATGCACGTTTTTTATCCAATGCTCGTCGTTTATCGGCAATTGTTTGACGATGTTTCACTGAACGTTCTTTTGCTGATTTTTCTCTTTGTTTCTTCGCTTGCACAACACCTTCTTTAAATTCATGAACAGGCTTTTTCAATTGTTCTTTTCCTTGCATCACTGCATATTTTGTACTTGTTGGTAAATCAACCAATTGTTCTTTTCGGTGTTTAATATTTGCTCGAATCTGACCTTTTGCACCTAGTACTTTCCCAGTTACTTGACCAAACTTCTGACTTAATGAAGTTGGATTCGTCTGTTCGTTTGTCTTTTCTAGATTCTTTTTAGGTGATGATGTAAGCCGTTGTAATGGACGAAGGGGGGATGAACTCCCTTTTGTTTTTCTAGATTGACCAACTAATGCACCAGCCGTCGCTCCAGCAGTTGCACCTGCAAGTGTACGTGTAATATTACGTTGTAAGCGACGCCCCCCACGATTAAACATGCGATAAGGCCGACGCATCATTTTACGACCAACGTTTTGTGAGTCATTGCTTTGTAAGCTAAACATACTCATGATGTCACCAAGTTTCATGTAAATGCCCGCAAACGTGACAATCTGCAAGAAGGCAATTAAGAAAAATGGATAACTCGTTGTTAAACTGTACAGCATGGATGAAATACTGAAAGCAACGGTAATAATTAACGTGATACCCGCACGAAGCATAATCACATTAAACAACTTCATAATCGCTTGTTTCCCCATGTTTTCAAAAGTTGGAATCATGGATAATAGAAAACTAATCGGTAAAAACATCGCATAAATAATAAACAGAATTTGCGAGAAAATCATAATACCCGATAATAAAAATACGAAAATGGATATTCCAATATTAAATAGAAACAAAAAGAAGACCATGCCTAAACGTGTTGTGGTCTTCGTAATCGTTAAATTTTTATTGTCATGATCTTCGATTTCCGCTTTAACCGCATTTTCCCGATCTTTTCCGTTATTGGCATCTGGACTAGTCGAAACTAGCGTATCAACGCGATCTTCTCCAATCGTTTCTTTATCCGAATCATCGAATTGCAACAACATCCATGGCTGTTCTACTTGAATAGAAAAGAGGTTATCCCGTATCATATCCACACTATCTTTTCCTTGACTAGTAGAGCTTGGCATTAAGATTTTTGTTCCCAAATCTAAACTTGTTTCACTAATATCTGCTGAAAAATCATTGATTTTTGTAATGTATGTTGGTGCGTAAGCGATAAAGGAAGCAGATAAAATAAACACGACCAAAAAGTTTAAAATCGCTCGAATCGCTTTCGTTGTTTCTCGTTTCATTAATCCTGTATAAGCCACGTATATGCCAATGATTAAAATAAACAGAAGCAAGAAACCAACATAAAATCCTGAACTACTAAAACCACTTGAAGTAATCCCTGCTAATGTTTGCATATTTTTTCCGATTGCATCCGCAGTTTGTGAAATAAAATCAAGAGAATAAGCTTGTTGAATTATATAGCCTGTTGCATTAGACAAATACAAACTAATAATCCAAATGAAATTGGTAATCGTATAAAGCCCATACATGACTTGTTTACCAATTCCATCATTCCAGTTCCACGGGAGCCAATCCCAACCTGTATCGACATAAAAATCGAGTTGGTAATGGTCAAGGGCATATTTAGAATAAAGATTATCTTCTGATACCGTATCATCAACTAGTCCAGCAGCTTGCGCAAAAGTGCCAAGTAAAAAAAGACATAGAAAAACGGCAGCACCAATGAGTACTACCGTTAAAATTACTTTTTTAAATTGTCGTTTCTTCACATCATCACCTCGTCTCTTTTTCATTTGTAGGTGGCCGAGTATCAAAAGCATCAAATAAATCTTCAAAAACAGGATGGACTTGAATAATCCCCACACGTCCATATAAATCTTGAATCAAACATTGCCCGTTTTCTAGTTCACGAAGTCTTCTCTGGTTTCCTTCATCTTCTTTATCGACGCCAAAGAATTCTAATGTCTTTTTAATTTCATTAATATCTCTAGAACGAAAAGCAAACTTCACACCGATATTGTTTTTTAGTTTTTCATCTGTTAAATCATCCGCATTTTGTGTGACAAAATATACGCCCGCATTCATCGCACGTCCTGCACGAACCAATTTATTCGAGAGTGTTTTTCCTTGTGCGACTTGCAGGAAACTCCAAGCTTCATCCAAATCAACAATTTTAAATATGCTTCGATCAGAATGGATAAAGTCTAATGCGAATGTCGAAATCACAATCAGCATTGCAACACTAAGTAATTCCATTGTTGTATATTCTTCAAAGCTTGTTTCCGCATCGGGTAATACCAAATCAGCGACTTGAATGATATTTAATTGTTTCTCTATACTAATCGAATTTTTCACCGTTCCATCGGAAAATAATAAATGGGCAAAATCATAATCGGTAAAACTTTCAATATGGTCCGCAATCGGTCCAGCTAATGGATTCGGATCACTTCTTAATTCATGAATCACAAGAAGTAAACCACGTTCTTCCTGTTGACCAACGGACCGAATCGCTCGTCGCAATACTGGAAATTTATCTCCATCCCGACTAGAGATACCTGTAAGAAAGGTAAGAATATCAATCGCAAGACTTTCTGAATCCTTTTTCTTTTTCATAATGACAAAGGGATCAAGTAACCCTTTGTTTGAATCATCACTTGTTAAATTAACAATATTTATTTCATGTGCCATTTCAGGCAATGTTTCTTTCCAGTTGCCACGTTCTGCCTTTGGATCAACGATAAGAGCTTGTCCGCCATAAAGAACAGCATAATATACGAGTAGGTTATTTGAGAATGATTTTCCGCCACCAAGTGAGCCTAAGAAAGCGGAAGCAAGTGCATTAGTGACAGAACCTTTTACACCTTGACTAGCTAAGCTAGGATTGAGATATACATTTCTTCCGGTATCCAAGTTGTAACCAAAATAAATCCCTTCTGTTTCTCCTAGCATTTGTGTTGCACCAAACCCAAGTCCCGCTAAAAAGTCAGATGTAACGTACTGGATATAATCGTTCATATATCGTTTACTAGCGGGAATAAATTCACTGTGTAAACCAATCATATCTCCAAATGGACGAACAAGTTTTACGTTTAGATCATCATAAAAATCTTTCACTTCATTACATCGCTGTTTGAGTTCATCTAAAGTAGATGCAGAAACTCGAATGACATAGCTTAACTTGTACATCGATTCTTTACTTTGATCAAGTACATCTTCTAATTCATTCACTTGTTCCAAGGCTTCTAACACATTACTTCCTGTTTCATTGTTAGATTCATACGCATGATTATCTAAATCTTTCAGTTCTTTTTTCTTATTTCGTACGGTTGATAATGCTTTTTTATTCGTCACAATTTCTACATTCATGGATGTATCGATAGGGAAGGTGAATTGTTGCTGCTGATAATAAAAGATTTCATCCGATGGAAACTCCAAATCCCCAACAATTGAATTGATGGTAAAATAAGCAACATATGTCGGTTGTTCTTCCTGTTCAATCTTTAAATAACGTTGTTTTTCTTCCATTAAGCAACGTGTTGGTTTGATGATGTCATAACGCTTCACTAAAGTTTCCTGTTTTAACTTTTTTAGTGGAAGCACATAGTCATATTCCTCATAAGCAATATCTGATTGACCATGTAGATGTTCAATCAAATAACCAAAATCATTTTTATCTAAGGGACGTATTTTGAAACGCCTTGAAATTTTGTTTTGCAGCAAAGATTCCATTTTAGAGAAACGTCTCATTTCATCATGAGGCATGGAAACAAAATCCCCCATTAAGTGATGGTTCACATCACGAACAAAAGAAGATAGTGAATTTTTAATTGATTTCCCCATGGATTTCATGCTAACTTCCTCTTCATTCAAGAGCAGCTTAAAACCAATAAAGAAGCGATAGTCTACTTGATGTTCTCCAATCATTGAAACAAGTGCTTCGGTTTGATCATCAATCCGTGCATAAGCAACATCTTTTAACCTTCCAGTTACCAATTCTTTACTTCGCTCTTGAACAGAACGAATACTACTAGCCGTACTAATTTGTAGGGCATGAATTTTTCCGTCTTGATTTTGTGCAATCAATTGGCGAAAATGATCATGCACTTGAACTTTTTCATCTGGTGACAAAAAAGAATAGTTGTAGGGAAGCAATTCATAATAGGCAAAACATTCTCCGTCATGATTAAAGACAAGATTGTTTTCCATATATTTAATCGGATAACGCATGGACTTCACTCCTCACAGCTGTTATATTTTCATTCACTTTTATCCGTTTTAATTTGATTGGCTTCCCTGCATAAGTCACTTTGGAACGATAAAAGTAAGTGATGACGGATTTCAGAAAACTATATGGTTTTTTGCCATCAAACGTTTTTTGACTCATAAACCATGTCAAGCCAACGGGAATTCCCACATATTTTAATAACGTTCCATTAATCAAAGATAGTGGGGGAAGATTCCCGAGTAACATGACGAGTATTAAAGAAAGTACAAACCACGACATTTGATTAAAGGTAACGGGGAAAGGCAAGCGAAAATCATTAATCGCATAAATCACTTTTTCAACCGACCAAATACGTGTATAGCTTTTTAATTTTTTCATATATTTCTTTCCTTTCCATATTTGAAATAAAAAAAGCAGTGAACTATTTTAAAGTTCACTGCTAAATATTTTAATCATTCAATAAGTCATCCATTAGTGTGTCAGCAATTACATCTTCCGTGTACTTTCTAATATTCCTTACATTAGTTAATTGAGGTAATGCCTTCTCTATTTTTTGCCTAATCAATGTTCGATCCAATTTATCAATAAATCTTTTTTTCATGTTTTTTGGATTGATAAACTCACAAATCATTTTGTCTATAATTTCCATTTTATCTTCATCTGTAAAATCAGTAAAGTGAATAAACCCATCAAATCTACTTAATAATGCATTATCTATATTTTTCTCCATATCTTGTATAGTTTGTAGATTTGAAGTACAGATTATTATAGAATTACTAACATCTACAGTAAAATTTTGATCAGAATAAATTCCTTCATCAAACATTTGAAAAAATGTAGTTTGAAAAAAGGGAGGTGCTAGTGCAAACTCATCTAATAATATAACATTAGAGGTTCTATTCAGTAGATGCTTTGAAAAAGAATCTTCACTATGAGAAGTGGATTTAAAAAACCTAACACTTGAATCTCCACCTACCATTGTCATTTGTTCACGTAAAAGTGATCCTTTTGTATATAAAATGCTAGATAGATATTTTGCAGTTTCTGTTTTACCAATTCCAGGATTCCCATAAAACATTAGTACCAATGGTTTTTTTGTTGGTCTAATCATTTGAGCTATCAATTTCCTGCATATTGCTTTTTTTGCAAGGGTTTGTCCTATTATATTTGAATCAAATCCTTGGTTCACTTTTCCTATTTGGGTTGCATTAATTTTAGGGTAACTGTAATTCTTTTCCTTAATTGTTTCTTCCAATTGCTTCAATTTATCATAAAAGAACTTTGGTGGATTATTGATTATTAAAGTATTTATATTAGAATAACTTTCGAATATCGATACTATATTATCGATGTTTTCAAATACATGTGAGTTGATTCCTGAACAATCTTCCAAAGTAATAACACACGCTTCAAAATCTTCATCTAAATTTGATATAATAGATTCTAACGTTATGTCCTTGGTCCAATTGCGAATGATCCTACTGAAAAATATTTTATTTTCAATCGGTTGTATTCTTTTATTAAATTTTGTTCTTGGTTCATAATAAATTTCAATATCCATTTTTACACTCCTGCTAAAATAACGTCAATTATTTCGTAAGTGACTTGTATAGTTTGTTCCTCATCAAAGTCTAATCCTGTTTTTGTGGTATTATGTGGAGTCGTCATATTATCAATTTGATGTTCAAATTCTAGGTTGGTATCTAATGATTCCCCTACCTTAACTCCAAATAATGTTAAGTTCATTTTAGTTAAGTCATTTAAATTATAATTATTTCGTAATCCTGCAATGTTAAACCTTACTATTTTTTTCTTTCCATTTTCACATATACAAAGAAGATCATAATATCCTGAAAGTGAATCTAAAGTATCCTCAATTCCCTTTAAATTAATACCACTAAAGTTATCTTTATCTTCAGCGCTTAAAGTATTTAATTTATTGATATCATCAATCATATGCAATATAGGTACTAAATTTCTAAAATATGCTGAAGAATCCTTAGGTATAATAAGTTGATGATTTTCTAGTTTAGTAATTTTTTGATTGGTTTTAATTATATCCATAAAACTACTAATTAGAGTACTAGTAATTTGAGTTTCAATAATATTATTTTTCTGATGGGAAGCATTTCCTGACAGTTTTAATCTAGCAAAATTAAATATACCCTTATTTACGGATGCTCCTGCTTCCACTTGAGCTGCTGTCTCATTTAATTTCTTAATTACTACAGATTCCATACCTTCTTTTTCTAATTCCAACAAATCTACAGCTGCTTGCTCATCAAAATATACAATTTTCCCGAACTTCTCTTTCGATTTTTTTGACATATTGTATTCTCCTAGCTACATTTGATAGTTAGATTATAGCAAGGAATTCTTACTTTATATACTCAAACACGCCATTTGGAGTGACAAGGAAGTCTCCATTAATCTCTAAATCCCGACCTAGGGAGTGATAATCAATATAGTTCTGTAAATTAGTAGGGACTTCGCCAAGCATACCTGTTTCTTCCACATAGTAACGAGCCACATCTTCCATATCTTCACAATCTGAATAACAGATAATATCATCTTGATTTTCTAGCAATTCTTCTAAGCTATCAAACCAGTAGCCTTGAATTTCAGATAGTTCATGATAAATTGGTGAGCCTTCCAATTCTTGTATCATTGCACATAATCGATTGATTTCGGAGATTGGGGTGTATTCACTAATCTCAAACGGCAATTCATAATCATGTATGGCATATTCTTCATATTCGCCATTTAAACCAATGCGTTCTTTCATTTCTTCCATATCGATTGGTGGTGTAAACCAATCGCCAACCAATTCACCTTCATTATATTTTCCAAGATTGGCGATATATACTTGCATGTCCATCAGTTTTCACATCCTTTTTGTTATAAGTGGGCATAAAAAAACAGTAAACCATTTTGATTTACTGTTCATAGTTACTAAAGTGACTACTTTTTTAAATACAGATTAGGTGAATAATAATCTTTTCTTTTACCTGGTTCGTTAGTCCATCGTGAACTAATATTATTTTTCTTACAAAATTGATAGACTGATTCCCCTAAAAATTCTTTTGTTTTTTCAAAATTTTTAGCAGAATGGGGACTATCTGGACCATATGTTTTCCATCCATAAAAATATATCTTCTCTGATTCAGGGACATATTTTGCTTTATACCAAGCAACTTCATGTGGTTGTATTTTTTTGCCACTATATTCTAGTGGAATACAAGTAGAAAAATGCTTTAAAAATTTATGCGAAGTAAAGCTACCCTTGCCAGGCTTTAAGTTTAATATACGACATAAAGTAAAAAAATCTTCGTCTGATAGATTTGAAAGTTGATATCCCTGTTTTAATTCTAAAATAAAGCTGAAATTTTTTTCAAGTACACCAAATAATAGTTGAAATGGTGTACGGTCAGTAAAAATTAATACCTCAAATTGCACTTCATTATATGAAAACTTGAATTTATCCATGGTGACTTTGTTCTTACCCATATTAGATAATAATGACTTTATTTCAAATAGTTTCAAACTTATCCTCCTAAAATATTTTATTATTAAGATAAGTATATCAACTTGTTTTACTAATTTACAATTGAATCAAGCGCCAATAATTCTATTAAACAGATTCAACAATACATCCTTTACTCCACTTGCATTAAATACCAACCCTACTGCAACCAAAGCAACAATCAAAAATCCAATCAGTTTAGAAAACTCCCGCTTGAAGCCTAAATAAATACCAATTACTACAATAGCCATTAACACCAAAGACTGCGCATTACTTAAAAACCAGTTGTACAAATTCTGCCCAAAGTTCATCTTACATTACTCCTTCCACTTTCTAATATTTTGTCACTTGACGCATGCATTCGATAAACCATAAAATAATGCCACCTATGATGGTAATAAAAATAAATTTTACGAATTTCATGGAAGTCCTCCAATCTGTCATTTAATGACGTCTTCCGTTTCCAGTGCCTGTTGCATCAATAATTGTTGATGACGTTTGGTTAACTTTGCTTGATCCAACATATCTTGAATCACAGTTGTTTGATTGATTTCATCGAGTTTAGTAGCTAGTTTCCAAGTAGGGGCTACTTGACGTGCCAACCATCTAAGTGTTTTATCGAATGTGTAAGGTTCAGGTTTTGTTGTTAAATAAATTTTTCTATTTTCACCTATATCTAAAAAACGTTGCCACTCCGCATTCATTGGCCAACTACTTCGTCGTTTTTTCTCATCTTTATCAACAAACCGAATATATCGATTAATGATGGAAAAAGCTGTTCGTCCCGCATCTTCATACGTCATTAAATCAACAACCGCATGATAGGCACGATCATTTTTCAATCGAATTTCAAAACGATTTTTAATGTCTGTATCTTCAAGTGATGCACCGTGTTTCACGTATTGTTCATAATCCTTTTCATATACACAGAAATACACATCACTTTTTAAAGAGCCAATATATAACGTGTTTCCCATATCCCGTTTTTCTTCTCCATGAACCAATTCGCCAGAACGATAACTTTTAAAGCTACGAAACACAGAAATACATTCTTCATTTCTGCATTTGTTTGTGAGAAATGGAATATCCAATATGCCTGTCTTATCATTGATCGCAAGGTCAACCCGTTTAAAGACACCATTTACTCGAAATACATCCATGAAAAAATCAAACCATGTACGTTGTTGGGCTAATAAAAAGTTTTCAAATTGACGGCAACCCTTACCTTTGAGTTCTAGCAGACAACCTTTATCTTCATCTGGCGAAACCATGACGACAATGTCACCAAAAACATATTGTTCCAAGTAAGAATAAAACGCATAATCTTCATGGATCATATACTCCATTTTCAACCGTAAAATTTCTTCAATAACAGGTTTCGGGTTCGTTGTTAAAAAACGTATTCGCACATAATCAAATAAGATTTCTAAAGGTGCTTCTGGATTAAATTGTTCTAATATATCAAACATCGCTTGTTGTAAAGTTTGGGTCGGTGTCATTTTTCCTGTTTCAATCTCACTAATATATTGCCTTGAAATTCCTACATGTACGGCTAATTTATTTTGCGATACGCCGTATGCCAATCGTTTTTCTTTTAATTGTTGATACCAAGGTATCTCATTCATGTGCATTCCTCCCAACAGAAAAAAGATGTCAACTAAAGGATAAAAGCTGACATCTTCGTAATATACCCTAAACCCTTGATGCACAAGGATTTTTAGACTTTTGAAACAGTTTTTTATTGTTTTTCTACCCCCCTGTTAGAAACAGGGGGGTAAAGCGTGGCTGTCGCCACGCAGGCTTAGCCCAGCACGGCGGCTTTCGCGTTGCACGCCACCGCACTGGGCAGCCTTTATGACACTAATTTTTCAATTTCTTTTAGAAAATCATGACCTTTTGGGACAAGCGGTGTGTAAAATTCAGAAATCACATTATCTCCTTTATCGACATACCCGCGTCCTTTGATTTGTTTTAGGAAAAATTGTTTTTGGACATCCGATCCGAACATCATGCCATATCCTAGTTCGGACATTCTTCCTAACGCAACACGAAAATTAAACTGATCACGAATCCCATCCCCTAAATATTTTGCATCTGGACGCTGACAAGCAAGAATAAGAAAAAAACCTGCTTGACGTCCCAACATGACAATTTGTTTTAGTTTCGTTAATACAGTCGTACTCTCTTTAGAAGCAAGCATTTCCATAAATGCAACGTATTCGTCAAAAACTAAAAAATGAGGAGCTAAGCCCAAATAAGCATAGTTTTCTCCTGTTTTATAATCTTCCATCTGTTTCATTTTTTCACTTCGAGCCATCATCGCTTCATAAAATTGGTCGATACATACCATCATGTCTTCCTTTTTATAATAGACATCGGGCATGACAGTATTTAGATCGGCTAAATCTGCATTTTTCGGATCTAAAATATACAACTTTGCATCTGTTTTTAATAACGCTTCAATCAGCGTGAGAATAAAATATGTCTTTCCACCGCCTGTTCCACCAGCAATTAACATATGGGGAAGCTTATCATACTCCCAATCCATTGACTTCATAAGCTTTAAGCGTCCATTTTGTGCAACAACTTCATCAATCGAAATACGGTTCGCAATCATATCATGGAAAAGGGCATACTCCACATAGGAATCATGTAACTCTTTTGATACCAATTCACAATACAGCCCACTTTCTAATTTAGTCTCTAAATTTAAAAGGGGTTCTTGATATTTACCAAGCGTTATTTCCACTTGAATATACAATAATCCTTTTTCATACCGATAATACATCTTTGGAAAATGGCTGATTTTTTCCTTCGTTTTATTGGATGGAATATCCTTAAAAAAGCTCTCTTGTGCAATTTGTTTTGTTTCATACCATCCGTTCTCCAAAATCATTTTTGCGAGCTTTTGACGGTGAATGATTTGTTTTATTTTGTCGTACCGATAGCGATAATAGAGATATGCACATCCGGCAGTTAAGGCAAGACTAATTAACAATGTCACCAATCCATAGGTGCTGATAAAGTGTGCTTGAAAGTCATCCAATTGCCATGTGGTCGAGAGTAAAAAGGACAGATGAAAAGGGATAAAGGAAACGAGCCATACACCTACCAGCTCAAAGAATATAAATTGAAAAACGAGGGAAGCATCTTTTTCCTTAATGCGTTCCCCTCGCCTTCGGAAGGTCTTCATTATTTATCCTTTGTTGATGTAGTTTTTGAAGTGTTACTACCCGTTGTTCCTGTTTTTCCCCTTAAAACCAAATCATCCGCCTTAATATACCAATCGACATCAGCGCCACGAAAAGTCGCATTTGCGACGGTATCTGCGACAGGATTAATCAGTTCGACTTCCGCATTATAATCAAATTCTTTCAAAGGCACAGAAGCAGGAATACTAACTTGAATCATGCGACCTTGTTCACGAGACTTTAAATCATACGTACGTTCTTTCACTTCATTCGATACCGTGCCATCCTCATTTTGAAGAAACACTTCACGACGTAATGCTGAAAATTTTAGTAAACCAAACGTTTTTTCCTTATCAATGACAATACCTTGTGCTAATCTCATCTATTTTTCCTCCTTATGCTTTGACCATGTCATCTGCATGTAAGATATATTTTGTAAAACCACGCTCACCAATTTTATAACCTTCTGCGGTAATTCTTGCATTCACTAATTTTACTTTTTCCTCATGTTCAAAAAACTTTTCTCCAGCTTCTTGGGAAAGAATCACTTCAATATCATCTGCCCGTTGAATATCGGAATACAGATTATAACTCCTAGAAAGAGTGGTCATACGTCCATTAATCCGTCGCTGTTCGACTTTACCTTCTCCTGCATATTCTAAATTTCCAAACGTCTTTTCCATATTTGGAATCACATATTTTAATTCCATGATATAGCCCTCTTTTCTTGTTTTAATTTTTGATTATCTATTCAAATGGAAAACAAGAGCAAAAGGGAGGTGAACGAGTAAAATACATTTTCATGAATGAATCACTCCTATGCTTCTTGTAGTCGATAATCCACACGCCCATAAATGACACACCAAAACACAATCATCGCTTCTTCATTTTTATCACGAATCAATTTCCCACAAGGAAAGAATGGAAAATCTTCTATTTCAATTTCATTTATTACAAAATGATCCTCAATCCATTCCATCACCTTTGTTTCATTTCCTTCCAAAGAAATCACACTCCCCCTTGATTTAGACAATAAAAAAAGCATGACAGGTAGAATTTGCCATACGTTCGTTTGTTTATCTATAAAACTTCCCCAATACCAGCCATGATATATGCCGCACATGGTACAGCAATCGCATTGCCAATCGCTTTATATCGTGCATAATCACTAATTACTTCCCCTTTGTGCCCTAAAGCTGTCCATCCCTCTGGTAATCCTATCAAACGTTCACATTCCAATGGAGTAAGTTGACGAATAAACCCTTCTTTTTCTTCTCCTTCGTACCAAAATGAAAAATAGTTTACGGAACCTGCGAGCAAAGTGGGAAAAGGGTCATTTGTTCGTCCAAAACTTGCATGGAAGCCTGTTTTATTTTTGTCTTTTGCGGTGCTTCGCATACGTCTTTCTTGAAAGGGTCGGACGACGGGTATTTTCCCCCCTGTTTTTGGAGCAAATATTCGACCGGTGCTGGAGGAGGACAGCCTGTCCTCTTCGCAAGACGTAAGAAACGATTGCAGATCGCGGGTTTTAAATAATATTTCTCTGGCACGTGTTCCTCCAAAATCTGCCACGAGGAAGATACGTCTTCTTCTTTGAGCGAGCGTGGGCTTTCCCCAATATCGGGCATCCAACACGCGCCAGCACAACTCAACATCCTTCCCTCGGACCATTCCGGCATTTGCCCAGACTTCAGAAGCAGGCATTGGAATATCGGTTTTTGTGAACGACTCCAGCACGGCTTTAAAATCCAGCCTGTTATTTGATGAAAAAGCTCCCATGACGTTTTCCCAAACAGCGATAACTGGATATGTTCCATTCGTTGCACACCTCATTTCCACAATAATTCGTATCGCGTGATAAAACAAACTAGATTGACTTCCTGTAAGACCTTCTCGATTTCCGATATTGGATAAGTTCTGACAGGGTGAACCAAAGGTAATGATATGAACAGGTGGAATTTCTCTACCATCTATCTTTGTAATATCTCCGAGATGGAGCATGTTAGGGAAATGCCGTTTTGTAATAGAAATAGGTGCTTTCTCTACTTCACTTGCCCATATAGGAATAATTCCATAACGAGATGCAGCTAATGGAAAAACACCGATACCATCAAATAAACTTCCTAAAGTTAGTTTTGTCATATTCCACCTTCTATTCTCCATTTTTAGACGTAAAAAAAGATGCTCCATTTAATTGAGCATCTAATGTGACCCATAAAACTATCGGGGTCTATTATCTTTAATAAACTTTTCGCAGGCATCAAGATATTCCTTTAATATTGTAGGTTCAGGTATTTCTTCACCTAATCCTGAAGCACGATCATGAACCCAGTTAGAACAATTTCTCATACCTGTTTCAATTTCTAAATATAATTCGGTAGTAAATGGTGCTTTTTCTAATCTTTTAGTTTGTATCGCAGGATTGAACCTTTGTACCGAGTCATTAAATAAAATTTCTTCTATACTTCTTTCCCATGTTTCTCTCAATTTTTCGCACCACAACTTAGCCCCATCTTCATATTCTTTTAATTTTTCTGGCATATCTGGTGTTATATTTTTATGCTTAGATTCTAAACCCTGTAGTTCCTGTTTCAAATGTGAAATTCTACCTTTGATAGGTAAACCTATCCATGGAAGGGATTTATCGATTATCCCAGTAGTCGTTTGAATTTTTCTAATTGTAGTAGCTAGATAATTCACTTCTTGTTCTTGACACTTATTCTGAAGTGCTAATAAAAATGTTAAATCATGCGTAAATATTACTACCTGTTTTCGCTTTGCTTCTTCTACCAATCTATCAGCAATAATATCTCTTCTTTTATAATCCAAAGAAGATACTGGATCATCAAAGACAATACAAACGTTATTGTTGTGTATGGATGTTTCTGCTAAAAAATTTGCTAAAGCGATAGATCGTTGTTCACCCTCACTCAATACTTCTAAAGGTTTCTTCTCTTTTACAGTAAGTTTATTTAAAGTAGTCCCTCTACTTCCCCTTTGTTTTATTTCAGCCGAAAACTCAGCTTTAAGTTTTTTACATTCTTCATTGAATGTTTTTACATATTCATCTGTTACATATTTTGCAAATAATTTATTTTGTATTGATGTTATTGAGCGAGTTGTAATTCTACACTTTTCAGCTTGTTTAATCCATTTACTATTAATTATAAACATTTCAATATCGGGTAATAGCTTTTCAGCTCTTAGTTTATCAGTATATTCATTTTCGGAAGCTTGAAGTTGTTTTATTTCATTTTCTACTTTTTCAGAATTAAGTCCTGAAACCAGCATTTTAATATGTTCGATGGCTGTATCTATATTTTCTATTACTATTTCATAACTTTCTATGCTTTCATACCATTCATAAGATTCAAGTGATTGTACAATTTTTTCACGTAAGTTGTTAAATTCAATTTCTCCATTAGTTAATTGACTGTATAATTCAGGTTTATTTTCTTGAATCCACTCATCTATCTTGGATCCTTTAGTAAAAATAGTACAATCCGTTTCATTAAAATCTACTTTAATTCTTTTGATGTCATTATTTTTATAAGTTAAGTTTTTTTCTGCATCACTTTTTAAATACTTCCAATACTTGTCAACTAGTTCAATTCCGTAAATATCTTGCTTGCAAAAAATACAATAATCAATTTCTTGTTCGATAGTTTGATAATACTTTTGAGCAGCCTCTATAAATTCCTTCCATTCTTTCGAACCTAAATTATCTATTTGGTCACTTTGAAATTGAGTTATTCCATCTTCTAAAGAAATCTTTTTATAGTGATTTCTTTGTTCAATTAACTCTTTTGTTTTGGATATTCTTTCTGAATTGAATTTTCTATTTAATCTAGTAATTTTAGTCTTTATACTGTCTAGATTAGAAATTAGTTTTTGATATTCATTTTTCTTCCCTTCTAAGTTCATTGATTGTAACTTCGCTCTACGAGTTATATTTTCTTTGTTTTTATTAATATCAGCTTCAGAAATTTTTATTTTATCTTTAAATTCATTAATATCTGTTTCACTATTCAATTGAGCTATAGCATGCCTGATGGAAGTTTCTTTATCAAAATACTTTATAAAATTATTTTGAACTTTCTTTGTAGAAATCTTTTCTTCAAATTTACTCTTGACTTTCTCAATATTAAATAGGAAATCATCAAAAAAATTAAACTCCGTTGGCGAAAAAGATAATTCGGCTTCTTTCGTTAAATCGTGCATTGCACTGTGAGAATCGAACACTGTAATTCGATTGGTATAAGGATGATCCTTATCAGTAGGATAATGTATTTCCTCTATATTTCCACTATCATCTTCAAAGATAACTGTGGAACTAGGCGGTTCGGAAGTTTCTTCAAATAAATTAGGTAGTATATTTTTATCGCCTCTAGAAATAAAGATATTGTTTAGAATTCTAGTGTATCCAGATTTACCACTACCATTCTCCCCATAAACTAAAGTAACCTCATCTCCAACGTAGAATGTTTCCTTGTTATTAATAGCATTTACACCATTAACATTTGATAAACCTCTCCATTTTATATTTGGTATCTTACTAGTATCAGTTTTACTATTCGAAAAATTCAATCCATTTATTTCTAATGGTTCACTAACAAGGCTATTTTCCTTTTTAAAAATAAGAAAAATCCCTTCAATATCCTCATCTGTAATTGTGTGATTACTTAATAATTTTTCTGCTATTACTTGTTGCCAATATGGTTGTCTTTCTACCCAACTTATTATATCGGTTATAATCATTTTCTCCTTCTCCCCCCACATAAATTCATTATGATAAGCTTACCATATTTATGCAGGTGATTTGACATAACCTTATCTTATGTGACAAATAGTTCAAAAGAGAAAGAAATTTAAAATTACAATGGAGAAAAGTCAATATTAATCTAAAAACAATTAATTGGAATTTCCAAATACATTTTTTGCAAATCTAATCAAAACGATAAATGGATTGTAATATACAAAAAGACGACCACAATTATTTTACACTGTAGTCGTCGTATTATTTTACTCTATTGTGTTCCCACACCCCAGATCAATTACCACCGAAACGGTGATGTGGTTTTTCAGTACTTTATTTCTCGTTTTTTCACCTTCTCCTACAAACACGAAATGCTTGTGAAAGTGTTTAAAACTAAGGATTTCTATATAGTTTCTCTTTGTAGCAACGATACACACTCCACATGATACGTTTGCGGAAATAAATCTACAGGTTGAACTGTCTCTAAATGATAGTCAAATGGTATAAGTTCTTTGATATCAGATACAAATGTTTTTGGGTTGCATGATACGTAAACGATGCGTTTTGGTTTAGAACGGGCGATCCTGCGCATTACTTTACCGCCTGCGCCTGACCGCGGTGGATCGAGTAACAATAAATCAGGATTTTCAAATAATTCAAGTACCTCCATCAGACCAAGTCGAGCATCTCGCGCTAGAAACCACGTATTATGAACACCATTATCTGAGGCATTACGTTTTGCAGATTCGATCGAAGTTTCTACGATCTCTATTCCAGCAAGCTGTGAAACGCGACTTGCAAACGGTAAAGAAAACGTACCAACACCGCAAAACAGGTCAATCATTTTCTCCGTTCCCTTAGGCTGAGCCATTTCCAGCGCCAGTTCTACTAATTTTTCAGCTTGAACTGGATTCGTTTGAAAAAACGTATCATACCATAAACGATATCGGTAGCCTGCAAGCTCATCATAGATAAAATCGCGCCCCAATAAAATTTGCCCCTGTTGTGCCTGTACTTTGTCGGCAATATCCCGGTTTTCCAACCAAAGCAAACTTTTTACATAAGGATACTTCTCCTTTATGCGTTGAATGAGGTCTGACAAAGCAGAGTATTGATCAGCACTTTCGGTTGCAAATAGGGCGAGCATCATTTCTCCAGTTGCTTGCGAATGTCGAACCATTAAATGTCGCAAGAGACCATCTTTTGTTTCTTTATCATAACCTGATAATTGGTGCTCTTTGGTCCAATTCGCTACCTCCATCGTTGCAGCCACCATTTCCGGACTTGCAATCATGCATGTTTCCAGCGGAATAATCTTTCTATAATTATCCTTTTCATGCAAACCAAGCTCGCCATCTTTATTAAATGTAAATTCCATTTTATTGCGATAATGCCATGCATCATCCGCAACAATTATCGGCTGTACGACAGATGAATCAAACTGCTGTTCTTCTAATAGCTGTTTTACTTGTAATGTTTTTTCATTCAATTGGGCTTCATAGGATATATGCTGCCAAGAACAGCCGCCACATCGACCAAAATGAGGGCATGCTGGCTCTATACGTTCTGGATGTGCTTCGATAATATCATCTAGCTTGACGATCCTTTTTCGATACGGAGGGACGAGTGTCGCTTGAACTCTTTCTCCAGGAAGTGTGTAAGGGATAGTGATGTGCTGTTTTTTCCCTTTACCTTGCTTGTTTTCACGGTGAATGACTGCTCTCCCTACTCCTTTTGCATCAAACTGACTTATATCTGTAATAAACGTATTATCCTTAAATTTATACGCCATTTCTTTCCTCCTTTATTAAACAATGAGTTCTATACATATAACTTATTAGGTTCTATATCATTCAGACAGCCATCTTTACAACTAGATTTAATTAATAATAATCCCCTTATTATTTATAAATAAAATTCAGAATATTTTACCTTTGATCAAATTATTATGATAATTGCTATGACCATATAAGTAGATAACCAGTTTAGGAACAAGTTTTTAGCTTAGATACCTACATAATACTTTTATTTCCGATTAAAAATTCAGTAATAACTTTCTATACTTCATGTGCTAAACATTATATTATAACCAACTTTTAATCATTGCAACAATTGTTTACCTACTAGAAACCTATTATAATAACAAATATAACAGAAATTACACAGATCTTGCTTTCTTTTCTTACAAAAAAAAGCAGCATTAACATGGATTAGGTAATGCTGCTTATTATCATAAATATTCTATTATTCATAACGCAGTGCATCAATAGGTTTCATTTTGGCTGCCTTCATAGATGGAAGCAGGCCAAATACAATCCCAATAATCATGGAAAACAACACAGAACCGATGATCGCTGGAACGGGTATAGCAAATGGAAGTTTAGCAAAGTGGGAAATCGCTTTTGCTGTTCCTACTCCCAATAAAATACCAACTACTCCTCCAATACTTGTCAAAACAGCGGCTTCTGTCAAAAACTGGGCTAGAATTATCCCCCGCTTTGCTCCTAAGGCCTTTTTAATACCAATTTCACGGGTTCTTTCTGTTACTGATACAAGCATAATATTCATCACGCCAATTCCCCCCACTAGCAGGGAGATACTGGCTATTCCACCTAAAAGCATAGTAAAGGAACGATTGACTTCTTCAATATCGCCGATAATCTCATCTACATTTGGAATACTGTAGTGCCAGGTAGACTCAGCTGGGATGTCTTGGTTCAATACATCAGCCACTGCTTGTCCTGCTTTCTCTATATCATCCGAACGTTTGGCCTGTACAAGGGCTTGTGGCAAGTCGTTAAAGCTACCCAAATGAGGCCAGGCAGCTTTGGGAATTAGCATTTTCCCTTCACTTTCATCCATCATCCACATACTATCTTCATTAACTTTCTGATCTACATAGACTCCTACTACTCGAAATGGAACAGCATTCACCTCAATAACTTTATTGACGGCCATGCCATCTTCTGGAAATAGGCTATCTCTCATCTCTTCATTGATTATTGCTACCTGATGACCTTTATCATATTCTAAAGAAGTTATTTTTCTACCTTCTAAAATATTTATTGGAAAAGATGTCAAATATCGTTCATCTGTCGCATAAATTTCTGCATTCAAATAGTTGTTTAGATGGAACACTTCTGCATAATTTTGATAAAAAAGTGCAACATTCTTTACGACATCTAAATCAGCTGCTTCTTGCAAACGTTCTTGCGATACAGGTAACAATACATCCGGCTTCGGATCCTCCTCTACATCGCCAATATATTCTCCCGACATCATGTCAACAGCACTGTCCGATTGAAACATGACTGTAACCGAGTTGTTGCCAGTCCCAATCACTTCAGACTTTAAGCTTTCTTTCTGCCCCTCAATCATAGAGACAATAGCAATAATCGCTGCAATACCAATGATCACTCCAAGCATTGTTAAGATGGACCGCATTTTATGGGCAAAGATGGACTGGAAAGAAAGTTTAATATTATCAAGCATGGACTGCTCTCCTTTCATCCTTAAGAATCCGGCCGTCACGAAGGAAAATGGTTCGATTTGTATACACAGCTATTTCCTGCTCATGTGTCACTAAAACAACCGTTACTCCCTCTTTATTAAGATTTGTAAAAATTTCCATCACTTGCTCACCTGATTTAGAATCAAGTGCTCCAGTCGGCTCATCAGCCAGCACAAATTTTGGATTGTTGACAATCGCTCTTGCAATTGCCACCCGTTGCTTTTGTCCACCCGAGAGCTGGGTCGGCTTAAAATAAAGCCGATCCCCTAAACCTACCTTTTCAAGAGCTTCAATTGCCCGTTCTCTTCGCTCTTTTTTACCAACTTTCGCATAGATCAGTGGGAGCTCTACATTTTCTAACGCTGATAAACGAGGTAGTAAATTAAAGCTTTGAAACACAAAACCGATAAAACGATTGCGGATTGTCGCCAGCTCATTATTCTTGCCTGCGAGCATATCCATCCCTTCAAGCGTATATTCTCCAGAAGTAGGTATATCCAAACAACCAATAATATTCATGATCGTAGATTTTCCCGATCCCGAAGGCCCCATAATTGACACATATTCCCCTTGCTCAATGGTTAGATCAATGTTATGTAGAACCGGGACTTGTTCTTTTCCTTGTTTATAGGATTTAGAAATCTTCTTCAATTGAATCATCAATTGTAACCTTCTTTCCCTCTTTTAATGAATCTTCCGGGAATAGAATGTAATCGTCGGCCTTCAGTCCCTTTTTCACTACGATCATCATGCCATCTTCTCTTTCTTCTCCCAATTCAACCTCTTGTTTAACAAGTGCTTCATCTTTAACTTTCCAGACATACGGTTTTTCTTCATCCTGCACGATATATTCTATTGGCAGTACTATTTCTTCCCCTTTAGCGCCTTCTTGAGCTAAGTCAATAAATACATGATAACCAAATTCCAGCCCTTCATGGTTCTCCAGCTCGACTTTGAACGGGTATTTTGAAGCGTTTGGATTGCTAGGATCTTCAGAATACATGTCCATTTCTGCATCCTCTTCGGACTGTTCTACAGGTAGCTTGCCGATCTCTGTAATCTTCCCAGGCCATGTTTGTTCTGGATCCTTTCTGCTAGCAACATTAACTTCAAGACCTACTTTTAATTCATCTTTTACAAGCTCATTGACAGTCCCCTCTACATAGGCAGCTTCTGTATTAACAATTTGCATAAATGTGCCTCCTGAAGGTTCTGAAGCAGTTTCCTCATCTGTTTGCTGTTTTTGCTGCTGTTCTTCATCGATTTTTTGAACAATACCGTTTACCTTGGCTGTTACTATATTATTATTTACTTTTTTCTGTTCCTCTTCATGCATCATTCTAGCTTTTTGCGCATCCAAATTCGCCACTTTTAAATCTATTTCTGCCTGATTTAACTGCTCGCGAATATCCCCCTTTTCTTCATCTTCTGCTTTTGATAATTGTTTACGCAAGGAATCTACTTCTTTACTTTTCTGATTAATTGTTATATTTGCCATTTCCAAATCGATTGCTTTTTCTTTTAGTAACATTTGTCCTTCGGGGTTATGGTAAGAAAAGAGCTTATCCCCTTTTTTGACTTCGTCTCCCTCTTTAACAAAAATCTCTTTCACTTTGCCCCGCTCCGGCTCCAGCATAATTTTCTGTGTTTCCTTTGGTTCCACCACACCAGCAAATAATTCACTTCCTGAACTCATCTCACCACTAAAATCACTTACCATCATTGGCATGAGTCCTTCTTCTATTGCAGTACCTGTTCCTCTAGTAAAGAAAAAATAACCTCCAACGCCCCCTAAAACAACGAGGGTGATTGCAATCGTCAGAATAATCTTTTTCTTATTGCTCATTCTTTTTCCTCCTTAACGTTTAAAACGATGTCCTTAATAACGAGATTCTTAGACAATTTTTACAGGGATACTCAAACAAATTTGGAAAATATTATATAAAGTATTACAAAATTATTACTTATTTTACACTAAAGTTAATAATGTTTCAATAGATTTTCAACTTAATAATAGCTAACTTTATATAAAATTAATAGATAGCCAATTATTAAGCGTTCACAGATCATTCATCAACTTGTTAAGTTTATTAAAAGAGTTTTTTAGAGTTTATCGAGGAGCATTAAAAAGAGAGTGATTTTACACCGTGCTAATAAGTTCCCTTTTTCTTCTTTAAGGCCGAGCCGGGAAAACTTGCTTTCATATATAAAAAGTATGTTTGGAGACTTTATCGAGGCAAATTTTCATTAAATACCTAATAAACATTTCTGATTTCAGGATTTTAATCTATACTATATTTTTATTATTCAACCTTTTTTATAGAAATTGGGGTCTAAATAGAACATGTTTATTCATGGATGACACTTTTTGTACGTTTGAAAGATTCAAACGAAGTTTTGATGAACTCTATTCAAGCAAGCTGTGAAACACGACTTGCTAACGGTAAAGAAAACGTACCAACACCGCAAAACAGGTCAGCCATTTTCTCAGTTCCCTTAGGATGAGCCATTTCCAGCGCCAGCTCAACTAATTTTACAGCTTGTAGAGACTCGTTTGAAAAATTTTCACGTTGAATCAGCGCTCTCCCTGCTCCTTTTTCATCAACTGCGTTATACCTTTAATAAACGTATTATCATTATAGCTATATACTATTTATTTTTTCCTTGGTTTCCAAATGGATACTAAAGAGCTTTACCAATATTTTTTTAATTAATTTGTAAGTATTATATCTTTAATTAACACAACCGTTGAGTTACTTATACAAAACTTAGCAATTATAATAATTCCTACTATAATAACAACAGCAATTACTTTTTTTAACAGAAACCACAAACAACACCCTTCCAACTTCTTCAATCAAAATGAGTCATCTTCTATTTAGTATTTTTTCTAAAACTGTACTAATGCTAAACAGAAGTTTGACGACATCTTAGATATAGTTCATCAGTTATTTATATTTGGCAAAATACATGTAGGAGTTTTATCTTGCAAAAAGCAATTGTGTTTTAGCTAATTGGTTCTTCTAACAAGTCTTGATAGATTTCCATATTTGTTATTTCCACACTTTTATCCACTTCCTCAAAAGCTAACTGATCAGCCCAAACTTGGCCACGTCCTGATAATATAATCCCAAAAGAAATAGCTGCACTTTGTAAAGGTACATCTAATATAATCTCATATCGATTCCAGTTTGTTGTTCCTGTAATTGGGCGGTTATTCATATTATCAAACTGCAATACATCATCAAATTTATTATCTACCCTCATCCACATACCAGAAAAATCTTCTACATCTTTCGTTTTTAAAAACCCCCGACAGCTTGATTCGCTTATTAATAAAGTTATCTGCCTTAAATTGCTGCATCATCGTAGCAAAGCTTGTGTCGTCTAACACAGTTTTTGATTTTAAATATCCAGATGCTTTTCCTTCATGAACGACCTTTCTATCAATTCCCATTTCATAATCAAACGGATCAGAACCACTTAAGAACCATCCTTTTATTGGTTGTTTCATATTGAAATCCTCCTTGTTTTTTAATATATCCGACATCAGTTTCCGATACTGCCCTGGTGGAAAGCGATAATATTTTTTAAATGCTCTAGTAAAAGCCTCCTGAGACTCAAATTGGTTTTGTAATGCAATATCAAGAATCCGTAAGTTCGTATATAACAAAGCTGATGAGCTCTTGCTAATCTCCTTTGGCGTATATAATCACTAATGGAGATACCGATATTATTTTTAAATATTCGATGAAAATGGTACTTTGAATACCCGGCCTGCTTCGCTATTTCGCCTATGGTAAAGACCTCGTCTAAACGCACTTCTATATAATCCATTATTTTATTCATTTGAGATTTTTCATAGATGGTAACTCGCCTCCCTTCGTAAATAGCGTATCAAAAAAATGAAACACTTTTTGATTTTTTTTGCCATGTTACATCATGCAAAGGAGGACAGAAAAAGCTCCGACCTTCAGTGGATCAGAGCTTCTATTTTCAACAGAAAAAACAAATATGAAATACCCTTCTTTCCATACCTATATGAAACAAGAACCTAACTCAAGTAAAGTGAATTTTCAATCAGTGGCGGTTTTCATTCCTCCCCCACTGATGTTAGTAGCCCAAGGGTATGACCTAAAGATCTCTTACGAAACAGGGCGTTTAGGTGCTGTTATCTCCCACTTAGACTTGTTGCCGTACATATATTCAACTCCTAAATTGGGAGTCTTACACCACCTTATATACAGGATAAAAAACTAAAATACACTTCTTACATCTACATAAAATTCATAAAGAAAGTAACAACCAAATCCAAATAATAAAATACCTGCAATTACGGATGTCCACTTGATCATCGCCCTACTCATTACTTTCCTTGTAATTGAAATAATAGATAACAAACCAATGTCATGCAATAGAATACCTGTTAATATACCTAATGCAGAAATGATAAAGCTAGCTTGACCCGATTGTGAGTATGAATCTGCTAAAACAACGCCAAATATAGTTACCCAGAACACGAGATTCCCAGGAGAAACCGCAACTAACAGTCCATTACGATAGGTTTTTAATAAGGAGCGATTTATCTTATCCCCTGCTAATGAAATGTCTTTATCCGCATTTTTGATTGAATCGTAAGCAAGAAGAAATAAAAACACTGCTCCTACGATCCATAGTGGCATTTGTACATATGGCAGTGATAATATTTGCGCAAAACCGAAATATAACGCGATAATTAACAATGCATCAATAGTCATTCCTCCAATCCCAACCGCCCAACCATGAAAAAAGCCATTTTTCAAGCCTTGTTTGGTCATTTCGACTGTTATAGCCCCAACGGGTAGCGCAATTGAAAAACCGACTAAAATAAACTTTAAATACCAATCCATTAGCATAACTTCCTTTCTTTACCCACTTTGAGCTATTATTCCGTTTAAATATGCTAAACTATTACTTAATAATGAGTGTAAAAATAGACAGTAACATATCGCTATTTTTGAAGAACATATTGCAGTTTTGCTATCTCAAATCTTTTCATCCTCTTTTTGAACATGTAACTAACTAAATCAAACTAGATTCAAGAACTACTAATAAGCCTCTTCAATAATAATTACTTAGTTCATAATCTTACCATAATTTATAAAGGTTGGGCTTCATATTTTTTATTGTATAATTTGATAATTACATTAGAAAAATAGTTACTGATCAATCTTTCGTTTATGAAATAAAATTTATTCAAAAAAATAGTAGAAAAGGGTATCGCCCTGGCACTTTCATAAATCTCCAAATAGGAGTAATCACTATCAATCCCTAAAAACTATAAAGTTCAAAATTAAAATAGAAAGCAAAATTAAATAAGTGGTGGATGACTGCCTTTTTGTCTTTTTTTCTTAAACGCAGCAAAATTTCATCTAAAATTAAGTCAACCAAATTAAACTTAAAAAATAATGTCGACTTTATCTAAATTTTTATAGGTAACGCAAGTGATATTTAGTACGATAGAGTTGGGGAGGAAAAACCATACATTCTGAATAAGGTACCATGACAACTAAATGGTTTTAGAACCATCGCACTACATGAACAACTTCATATGTCAAAAATTATAGGAGGGTAAAATGAATATTCGTTTTGTCCAAGGTTCAGACTACTATAGCCTATCACCGCTAATAAATGAATGGTGGGGCGGAAGAAATATGTCAGATATGTTGCCAAAGTTATTTTTTGATCATTTTCAAAATACAAGCTTTATTGCTGAAAGCGATGGAGAAATAGTAGGTTTCCTCATTGGATTTCTCTCACAATCAAAAGAGGATGAAGCGTATATCCATTTTATCGGGGTTCATCCTAAGTTTAGGAAACAGCAAATTGGAAAAGTACTATATGAACGTTTTTTTACAATTGCTAAACAAAATGACCGTAAAATTATACGTTGTGTAACATCTCCTGTGAACAAAACTTCGATCGCTTATCATACGAAAATGGGATTTGACATAGAAACAGGAAATAAACAAATAAATGGTGTTGAAGTTACTGCTAATTATGATGGGCAGGGTCAAGATAGAGTCCTCTTCAAAAAAAAATTAGATTAATCCTTTATCTCAGACTTTCCCTGTTGCATGGATTTTGTATGTGATTGACTTCGTTAGGGGAGGAAAGCAAACTACTGCAATTCATTGGCAAATCATAACAGTTTTATAACGCCTCCCCAAATCCAACGCCACAAACCATCTTAAACAAACATTTGTTTAAATTTAATGCTCTGGAAAAAAGATAGTTTAGAAGGTTTTATACAAAGTCGTGGGCATGATAGCATTATAAGCCTTCGCCAATATCCCTTGATACTGGGTCATGGCTCGTGAACCATGCCTTGCAGAGCCCCTGTGTCGACTGCGATCCTATCTTTAGAATACACTCTCAACAGTAAATGAGGCCACTCAAACTATATAATAAAAAATGGACATCCAAATACTACCGCACGTAGTGAAGACTAAATCTAATTTTCTATAAATTGTCTCTATTATTTTTGTAAAGGTCGACTTTTTCAGTGGTCCCTACTAAATAGCGAGGAGGCCACATTTATTTGCTGCTCTAAATTACTAATACAGGAGAAACATAGCTTTCCACTTCTCCTAAACCTTTATAACGAAGGAATATTCACTTTGTATTCTTTTTTTAATCGCTCTAAGCGATTTAGTATTTCTTTACCTTTTGCGGTTTCAGATAAAAGCGTGCCATTCACTATAGGACTTTTATGGTACACTTTTCTAATGCCAAAGGAGATACCTTTTCCTGTTGAATTTTGGTGCACATTAATTTGCTCAGGTTGATATAAAATAGTATTAATAATATCTCGTACCTTAGAATTTTGCGATGCCTTCAATGCTGCAATCATATCTGCATCCGTTTGTTCGGTAAACGAATTTTTATTTTTTTCGTCATATTTCCAATAAAGTGAAATAGCTTCTGCTAGTAATCGATCTACAGCTAATAATAATGGAGATAGAAATAACTCATGATCTTGAACAATTAACCGAAGTAATTGAAGACCTGTTTGTTCGTCTGTCTCTATACCTCGCTCTGAACAATGGATTCTTTTTATCAATCCGCTCGGTATTTCTTCTATTTTGCCACTCATATAGGTATCTCGTAAAAAGCTGTCTAAATGATCCAACCCTAATATATTCCGAGTCCCTGTCAAAGGCGAAGGCAATCGGAGATAATGAATGATATCACTTGGTTCTAAATTAGCTGTATGAAGAATGGATACTATTTCTGGACTCTGTATATATTCCTCTGTTAATGCCTGATGATTATATCCTAATGTTTTTTCCACTGCGTGAGAAAACGGTAGATGACCGATATCATGTAAAATTGCAGCTGCCCTCAATAAAGGATGATTAGGAAAATAAACGGCCGCTAATTTCCATACCCCTACTGTATGTTCATATCTACTATGTACAACTGGAGAAACGTATGCACCGCCACCAAAATGTGCAAGATACTTCAATCTTCTGACATAACTTGTTTGAAAAAGCTTTACTTCCCAAGGATAGAATTCTACTTCTTTGTATAGGGGTTCAGCAATGATAGGATTACGTCTCATTCACGCCCCTCCTTTTTCTTTTATAGTGAAAAATAGCTGGTTATTATAACAAACGGAAAATAGCAAAGCTATGCTATTCTTTCATTTTCGCAAAAGCAACTAAACCCTCGTTATCACAAGAATGAAAACCATTTTTCTCATAAAAAGCTCGAACATCAGGTGCATCATTCGTTAAGAGCACTTTTTGACGTACATCATGGTATTTATACAGGATTCGCTGCATTAATTCAGACCCGATCCCTTGATTTTGGTACTCTTCCAGCACTAAAATATCTTGAACATAAATAATCGTATACCCGTCCCCAACAACTCGTATTAATCCTATTAACTTGTTATTATCCCAAGCTGTTATAACTGCTAGTGAATGTTCTATTGCTTTTACTAGTTTAGGGATGTCGTCTGTATAAGCTGTCCATTTCACATTATCATATAGTGCTTTTATTTGTTCTTCCTCATATACGCTGCTTTCTATATATTGAATTGACATATGCATTCCTCCTATGTGAATTTTAATTATGACAGAGTGATTTTTCTTTATAACTACTTATAAAGAAAAATTTTGATAATATATCCAGTGATGCTATGTGGTACGCCTCTTTCTTTCATAGAATTAGCTAGAGTAGGAATTGACCACATCGTCATTTTTATGTTGAAATCAATTGTAGTTGGATAGTACTTTACTAATGAAAAAAGCAATCCACTCTGGCAACCAATGAAGGAAGTAGATTGCTTTTATGTTAAAAATGGTATATTTTCAAATTAAAGCCATTTTAGAATATTACGTTCGTATCATATACTAACTTTCTAAAAAAAGGAAGCTTCTATTACTTGCCTGAGAACACGTTAAAAAGCCTTTAATCCTCTATGGTCATATATTCTTGCTGAAGTATTCCCATATGAATGATGTCATGCCAATTTCCACTGCGAAACAGTGCTTGCCTACTAGCGCCCTCTTGCTTAAAGCCTAGCTTAGTATATAAATGAATCGCCCTTTCGTTAAATGAGAATACGCGTAATGATACACGATGCAAATTCATTTCTAAGAAAGCGTAATTAAGTAGTAATTTCAAAGCTTCTTTGGCATATCCTTTCCCCCAATAGTCTTTTTCTCCAATATCAATAATACATTCGGCACTTCTGTTTTTGTGATCCATATTAATCAAAGAAGTAATTCCAATTGCTTTGTCAGTATTTTTATCCTGAATAATATAGCTTTTGGAGGAACTTGAATGTAGAATCACACCTTCTACAAAAGCTTTCGTTTCTAATAACGAATAGAAATCTAACGAAGGATTGGTTGAAATCATTACATCGACGTCATTTCTCCAAGAATGATATTGTTCAGCATCTTCTATGGTCATTTTTCTTAATTGGATTCTATTAGAATGAAACAAAAAATTCCTCCTTTTATGTTAGTTGGATTTCACTTAGAGTATTGATAAGTGAAAATCTAAAACAGGAATATCATTTTCGATTTTTGTTTTCAAACGTTGGATTGCTTGCTTTGTTCTATCATTTTTTTGTTGCTCGTTCGTGAGATATGTTGAAAAATATATATAGGAGTAAATTTGCCTGTAATTTAAAAAGAACGGAATTTTTAGCAGCCAATCAGATTGAAGTTGATGTTCGGTCTGGTATCCCTTTAGAAATGGACGGATAAATTTATACACAAAATCCTTTTTCTCCCTGTCATCAACAACTTGCAGTGCATGATATAGAACAATTGCGATATCATATACGAACCAACTGTATTCACAATCGCCAAAATCGAATAATACCAGCTCTTTCTTAAACAAATAGAAGTTTTTATGGTGTAAATCATGATGGATCATCCCATATCCGTTTTTATCCTTAGGCAGCTTGTTCAAGTCATGAATAAAATTTTCCCACTTCTGCTTTATCAAATTATTAACAAGAATTGCATCTGTAAACAGTAACCCGCTATCCCAATCCTTCCTTTTAATTTTTGGATTAGTCGGTCGATATGATTTGGATAAACGATGTATTTTTCCTAACGTCCTACCCCAAGTATAGAAAAGGCTTGCATTCCATTCTTTATTATTGAAAACATCAACAAATTCACCTTTCGCTTTTTCAAACGCTGAGACGTAACAAACTTCCTCGTTATTTAATATTATTACTTCCAATAGTTTATTATTTATAGAAGCAATAGGAATCGTCACATTCACTCCGGATTCAGATAAATATGTGATCCAGTCTAACTCTGAAGCAATAGAATGCCTTTCATACATGGAACTTGGATAATACTTGATTATAAATGTCCCTTTACTACTATTAACTTCAAAAACATTGTTTGAAAACCCGCCAATTAATTTTAAATCAGATACGTTTACATTAAATAGACTTGCACCTTTGCTTAAAAGTTTACTTTTAATAATATAAACCACTCCCTTTTATAATTTTACGAATGAATAATAGAAGAAGTTTCATAAACTCTGGGGGCTTTTATCCTCCACTAATTAAGCGCTAGAAAGCCATAGACACCCTAAAAAAGAGAAACACTTTTCTGTGTTCGGTGCATCGCAGACGAAGCTTTTCTTATCTGAAAAAAAGAAAGCATATCATGCCACCATGGAAATCTTATCGAAACGAGCGAATCTGGAAATAGGTCCCGTTAACCCTACTTGGACTTCTGTAGTTTTTAGAAAAACGGAGAGCTTATATCACCTTTTTTTCGGTATAAACACTTCCTCCATCGTAACTTTTAAATTTTGCGGTATCAACAGCTAATTACATACTTGATCCTATTTGTCGTTCTCAATCGCGTTAATTGTTTGCCTGCTTACATGACAGCGCTCCGCCAACTCGATATAAAAAGTCTGCGGACTCATACCTTCATCATATTATTCAAGACGTTCAAAAGTATAAAAAAGAAGATAATCTAGTCATAGTGAATATGCATTGGGGAATTGAATACATGGAAATACCTGCTACCTACCAAACAAAATTTGGACACGCCGCTATAGACGCAGGGGCAGATATTATTATTGGTCACCACCCACATCGTTTACAAAGTGTTGAAAAGTACAATGGCAAATATATTATTTATAGTATGGGTGACTATACTTTTGGGGCTGACCCGACGTTAAAATCTCGGCAAACAGCGATTTTTCGGCTTACGTTTGCAAAAGAAAATAATGCTATCGTAACGAAAGGGTTGCGAATTGTACCAACGTTAGAAAATTCAAACGGTAGCGAAACAGAAAATAACTACCAGCCGCTTCCTGTGTTTGGAAAAGAAGCGAAGGAAATTGTCAATGAATTGGTTAGAATCAGTAATCTTATTCCAAATGGCGTTATCGAGTATGACTATTTTGATCCGTTTCTTGACATGTAGATAGCATAAATACTGCAAAAAAACGTTTAGGACATACGATTGGGGATACGCTAGTTCAGCGAAGTCAATATATGTAGACTCCTTCGGGAACCAAAGCTGAAGACACAGGAAAGCGATCTTTGCTTTCTGAGGAAGCTGATGTCTCGCTCGCAGGAAAGCAAAATATTTTGAGGTAGCGATTTTTCTCATGTTAAAAAACGAAGGATTATCACCAAATTTTTATGGTGAAATCCTTCGTTTTAAGCCTTAAAATTTCAGGCTTTCCTATTGTGTGCAAATAAGCCGAAAATTATATTTTAATTGTTCGACTTATTTGCTTATGCCCCAACCTCTTTCTGTGGAGAATCGTTTACATAGGACTAGTTTCCATTAAACGATGGAGCAAGCCTTCTACATCTAAAGATGTATGAATCATATGTTGAACATCACCTTCTGTAAGTTTTTTCAACTTAGGAGTCACCCCTAGGACAGGAACGCCACACATATCTTCCATGAGCTTTGGATTGGTTATCTCATCTATATTAGGCTGATCACTCTTCCCATTTATCACAATCCCTACAATCGGAATCCCTACCTGTCTCGCATAGTGAACCGTTAAATAAGTATGATTTACCGTTCCAAGATTTGGTCTAGCCACAATAAGAATGGGAAGCTTTAAAGCAATAGATAAATCACTAACTAAAAAGTCCTTTCCTAAAGGTACAGCAATACCTCCTGCCCCCTCCACGATAAAAAATCGTGTCTATCTTTTATTTTTTCCCAATGCTCTAACACAGCTTGCATACAAATCTCTTTATCTTCTAGTTGTGCTGCCACAGATGGTGCGAGTGGTTGACTAAATTCATATGGCGTAATCTCCTCATGAGATAAAGACGTTTGGGACATATTTTTAACATCTTACATGCCTCCATGTAATGTTGGCAATCCAAGCATTGACATAAATTATATATTTTCTATAAAGTGAATATTCAATCAGTTGGGGTTTTCATTCATCCCCTACTGATTGTTAGAGGAACGAATCGGGTATTTAGGTGCTGTTATCTCCCACTTGTTGCAGTACAGATTATCCAACTCCTGGAGTGGGAGTCTTACAGCACCTTATATGTGATAAAAGTTTCTTGTCTTTTGTTCATCCATTTCTAATAATCGATGCCCAAATTGGATTTGGTTCATTTTGCTACCCTCGCTTAAAATTTTACTTACTATTTGTCACACCAGTTACATATTCCTATGCGAATCCAAATGAATAGCTGCCCTTCTTCTCTTTCGATGCTTAAACCCGGTATTTGGTGAATTAAATGCCGATAGTACTCTGAACATATAGAAAAGGTACTTCTTCATGACTGGTACAAGAAAACCACGCAATATTATTCTTAATAAAGGTTAAGTCTTCTGGCAAATTTGGAGCTACCCAATCATAAAGTGCATTTGCCGATTGTTGTAAAATGTTACATGTATCGTAATTAGCTTCAACTTCATAAATCGTTGCAGCTGGTCCTTTCGTTATCGTAAAAGCCCATACCTTCGCCTGGTAAGTTTCAATTAAATAAGGTCTACATTTTTCGAACACCTTTTAATTGTACTTTAGTTCTTTTCTAGTCACAAAATAGAACTTTTATCTGAATACTCACAGAGCATTCTTATAATTGCTGATATATTTCTCCAGCTGATTTTCAACCAAATTCCAATGTTCCATTTCATCAACTTCAATCTAGTTATAATGGCTACAATACATGGCTGCTATAAAAGAGTTTGTTTCACCCAGTATTTGGTACAATCCCTGCTACGCTCCATATACCCATAGTCAATAAAGCATCTTCTAAGAATTGCAAAATCACTGTATATAGCCTTTAATATCTCGTTAACTTCCTTTTCGGAGTAAACGGTATTTGGTTTAAAATGCCTTAGAATATTCTGCAGTACAATAAGCTTTCTTTTTTCCTTACTTGGAAAGATATCTAATCTACCATCGATACCTTGTTTAAAGTATGTATCTAATACTTTTTTCTTTTCCTCTTCCGTGATTTCGTATTGTTTGCTCAACTATTTCCCCTCCATATAAAAACGTATTAATTATTTTTTATTCCACTGGCTTTGATAACGCAGATGGTAAAATAACAACTTTGTGTCAATATAAAAATATATAACATACTAATGAGTACATACTCTTTGGGATTCGTGATTTATCTACTGTATGTTCAATACCCAGTTTAGAGGCATAGAAACTAGCTTTCCGCAAATGTCAAGGCGAAGAACAATAACCGCTGTTGTAGGGGGTATTTTGCGCATTAATTCTTTGGAATGAACCAAATTTTGGGATTGCTTTTCAAAAAGGATACTGGAATGAGGTACACCAAAGTCTATTAAGCGTGCCGCCATATTTTCCGTTCATTATAGTCGTTATAAACTGCAGCACCAGAACAAATGATAGTTCTGCAAGCACCCTGATGGTATAGTTGAGAGCCTTATTTACTCGTTCGCGTAAAATTGGTGACAGATCCCCATCTTTTTTTGCGGGGAGCCAAGTAGAATCAAAGCATCTCTTTGTTGTCCGTGGTTATAGGAGGCTTTCCTGAAAAGGGAATGAATTACGATGATGAATGCTAACATGAATAGTGTGATTACACCTAAAATATATGCTGCAATTACCATGAAATTATCTCCTCTTAAATGATGTAAAAGTACCGTCCAACGATTGCAATATCTCAGTTGCTAGATTATTAAGAAGCAGTGGATGATACGAAATCAACCCTGGAAAATCCTCATGTGTAAATTGTTATCTTGCTATCCAGCATCTATGATTTAAAGATGTTTTTCAATCATTTTCCAATATTACTCCTCTCATAAGTAAGCTATAAATAAGCTCGCCCGATCCTATTACTTTGCTTTCCAGAATATTACTGATAGAGCGTTCTCCATAAATAAAACGTAGCATAGCCTTGCCAATTTTCCCAACCAGAACCTAATTGCAACATATATTCTTTGGATGGCTTTTTTTCCAATCTAGCTAACTGTTTAATCGCATTTTGTAAACCCGCGTCTGCAATTGGAAATGCATTAGGAAAACGAAAACAACGCATCAACACATAGTGCGCTGTCCATGAACCAATTCCTCTATGACGTGTCAGTATTTTTTCTGCTTCCTCTAAGCCATCTGCAGCAAGTAACTTTTCTTTAGACAATGCGCCATCAATTATTGAACGGGCAATATCTATTAAATATTCACTTTTTCTTTTCGATAGCTGTAACGATGTCAATTCTGAAACCGGTACATTTGCAATAACATCTGGAGTGGGAAAAAGCCAATAATCTCCTCCATTCCAACGGATCGATTGTCCAAACCGTTCAACCAATCTCCTTTTCAATTTATAAGCAAAGAAAAGATTAATTTGTTGTCCAATAATTGCCCAACTAATTGCTTCGAAGAAATTCGGAATTCCTATCAAGCGTAGCCCATAAAAAGTATGAACAAGCGTTTGTAAAAAAATATCATTTTCAGCCATTTGATAGAAATCAGCTAAATCTGTATCTAAATCGAACCAATCACGTACATAGGCAGTAATTTTGCTACGATTTGCTTCAGAAAAAGAATGGGAACTTTTCACGACTCGAACTAGCAATTCCCCACATTTTGCTTCACTCAATTCAATTAAGAAAACAGTTTTATCCACGTTGATTGCTTTCAATACTTGATTGTTTATTACTTGATACATGCATTCATGATTTGCATTTGCTAAATAACGTATATTTTCTTGAAACCGAAAGCCTTCAGGAACCGCAACTTTCCAAACATTTTCCATCTCCATTATCTTGCCTCCTTCTAATCTAGTTGTATCATATTTACTCTTCTAAAAGTTTCACTATCTTGCGACGATGTTACTAAACCGTTCATCTATTTAATTAAAACCGTTATAATAAAATGAATAAGTGAGGTGACACGATGACAAGTTCCATAACAGAAGAACAATGGCAAGCTATTATAACAAATGACGCTTCTTTCGATGTTGTCTTTTTATACGGTGTTCGTACAACAGGTATTTTCTGTCGTCCTTCTTGTAAATCACCAAATCCTAAAAGGGAATATGTACGTATCTTTCAAAATGCCCAGCAGGCGTTGGCAGAAGGATTTCGTCCTTGTAAACGTTGCAAGCCATGCGAACAACGAATGCCAGATGAGGAATGGGTGCTTCAAATAAAAGCAGTTATTGATACGCATTACCACGAACCATTGACTTTAGCTCTGCTAGCGGAACATTGTCATGGTAGCCCTTATTATTTACAAAGAACGTTTAAACGAATCATGAACATGTCACCGGCTGACTATATACAGCGTGTACGAATTCATCACGCAAAACAGAAATTAATGCAAACCAACCAATCCATTGCTGATATAGGTGTAAAAGTGGGATTACCGAATACTTCTTATTTCATTACTTTATTTAAACAATATACCGGGAAAACTCCCAAACAATTCCGATTAGCCTTTCAGATACAGCAAACGGAAAAATAACCTTCTAATGGGATTTTGCAAACGATTGGTATTACAAAAATTATGCAGGAGGCGAGTGAACAGTGACCATTTATTGGACAACATTTCAACATCAAACATGGAAATTTTATGCAGCTGCAACTGAGAAAGGATTGTGCTACCTAGGCCCGCATCACTTAGCAGTAAATGAAATGGAAGTATTTTTGCACAAGCAATTGCCAAACGAAGAAATTAAGGAAAACGAAAACGTGTTGAACCCATATATGTTGGAGCTACAAGAATACTTGGAAGGGAAAAGGCAGAAATTCGAATTAGATGTTGACCTTTACGGAACAGCTTTTCAACAAAAGGTATGGCAAGCATTGCAACAAATACCGTTTGGACAAACGGTCACATATTCTGACATTGCAGAATCTATAGAAAAGCCACAGGCTGTACGTGCTGTCGGAGCAGCCATTGGAGCAAACCCCATTTTCATTATCGTTCCGTGCCATCGGGTCATTGGAAAAAACGGAGCACTAACAGGGTTTCGTGGTGGCCTAGATATGAAAGAGCGACTGTTATTATTTGAAAAAGCTAAAGAAACATAAAAACGGAAGCTTGTATTTCTTTCTTCAAGGAAAAAATTGATTTCAGCTTGAGTATAGAATATAACTGGGAAATTATAAAGGTATACTCTTTTATATGAAACCATTTTGTTGTTTAAGACGTATTTATTGGTAGTAAACTTTATACGAGGAGTGATAAATCATGGCGAATGTATGGATTTTTCTAGATCTGTTAAACATTGCAGTTTACATTCCCTTTTTAAAGGTCGATGAAGAAGATATTTGCAAGAACATTAAAATTTTGAGGAGGCAATCCTGGTTTCAAAATTATCTTCACGATGAACAATACCAAAAACTTATCGTATCCAATAAACATGTACGTCAGGTTATTGGAAAATTTAAAAGTGATAAACTCCATAAACAGGCCTATATGATCAAATGTCAAAATAGATTGCACAAAGCTTTACTTAAAGAGTTAGATCGTGTCTAATTGCAGAACAAAGGCACAAGCGCCCGTTTAGCAACGTAGCGAATGGAACGAATCAACTGAGATAAAGGAATCACGGTGAGGTAACGAACCGATGATGACTTATCGTAGGGCGATTTCGTGAAGTCGCCTAGTTGCTGGGCGCTGAAGCCGGACGTGGTTATTCAGTTATTTCCTTATCCCAAAGCAACAAATTTTATACTTTCTTATCTTTGAACAAAGGCACAAGCGCCCGTTTAGCAACGTAGCGAATGGAACGAATCAACTAAAGATAAAGGAATCATGCCCTTGCAAACAGGGGTATGCCGACGCCTGAGCGGCAAGCCCGTTTTTAGTCGGCCTTCCTCTTTGTGACGAACCGATGAGGCCTTACCGTAGGGCGCATTTCTAAAATCGCATCGTTGCTGGCGCTTGCGCCGGACGTGGCTATTCGGTTATTTCCTTTTCCAGAAGCGCCTCATTTTATACTTGCTTATCTTCTAAAAAAACTTCCATCCGTGGAGGTTTTCTTTCATCCCCCACGGAAGTGTAGCTCAAGGTGACCTAAAGGCTGCTTACGTAATAGGACATTTAGGGGCTGTTACCTCTTACTTAGACTTGTTGCAGTACAGATTATTCAACTCCTTAAAGTGGACTTACAGCACCTTATATCGGGATAAAACTCCCTTTATAGGACTAAAAAACTGCAATCGACTTACTTGCTATAAAAGGGAGTATTTATTTACTTTTTTAATTTAAATACAACAAAATCAGCGCAGCGGAAATCTTCTTCAAAGGAAGGATATTTTTTTAACATCGCTTGAGTTGGCTTCGGTTCCGTTATTTTTTCCAACCTAAAACCAATCGTAAGTAAAGTATTGATATAAGTTGTCAAAGTCCGGTGGAATAGCAGAACTTTCTCCTCATCGCCAAATCTTTGCTCATATACCCCTTCATAAAAATATTGATCGACCTTCCAGTGTAATTTGTTTCCATAGTCATCCTTCACCCACCCACTTTCTGGCGTGACAAAACATGGATGTAATATGGAGAAAACAAAAGTACCTCCATCGACTAATAACCGATACATTTCCCGAAACGCCTTTTCAACATTTTCCAGGTCTTGCATAACCATGTTAGATACAATGATATCAAATCTAGAATCTACTAAGAAATGTAAATCCTCGCAATTACCTTGATAATACTTAATAGAAAATTCATCTGGTGTTCTATGTTTCGCTAATTCTATCATTTTTTGGGAGTAGTCTACTGCTGTTACGATTGCGTCTGATTTTGCTAACAGCCTACTGAAATATCCTTCACCACATCCAGCATCTAATACCTTTTTATGCTCAACTGTTCCCATTAAAGAAAATAACGTTGGATTTAATAATACTTCTTTATGCGCATCTCCTTGATCGGAATGGTTTGCTGCGTACGATTCGGCAAAGCTATCCCATCTAATCATTGCTTCTTCCGTATCAATATTCTTTTTCAATACACTTTTTCCTCCCTAATTAATATCACCTAAATATACCGGTAACTCTTTCCCTGCAAAATACTTAATTATGTACTGAAGCATTGCTTGGGGTATAATCAACAGCTTCAAAAAAGAGGATATGCTTACTTGTTTTAATTCTCATTAGTCGAGGAATGATAGGTTCATCTTTATACATAAACCTAACCAAGCGTTCTTTGCTAAATCATTCGCTTTATGTATTATATCCGCTGTTAAAACGTGATCCATATCCCCGCTTTATCATCTGACATTTTAAACCTTGGGTACCTGACACATTCCGGATCAGACGACTCTAGCTCGATTAAATCATCTGCATATGCTTGTAGTCCTTTAGAAAGGATCTTGTTAACCATGACCTCCCAGTAATGCTCATGTTCAGGAACCAATTCTTTTGGGAGAAAGAGTCCATCTGTCATCATCACGATATGCTTTAACCCGTTTTTATTTATTTTTCCAAACTCAGTAAATTTCACAGCGTCATCTTCTCCATTTAACACGCCGTATCCAGCAGGAGTATTGCTTTTTTGTCTATTAGTAATAAGAATTTCTTTGACATCCTTCATCAATTCTGCTTGCTTGGTTACTCCTTTATCAATAAGCTCTTTCCATCTATTTATAACAGCCTTTTCTAAAGGTGCTGTTTGCGCTCGAGTTAACGTCCTTACTGCATTGTCTTCATAGACAGCAAAAATCATACAATCGCCTGTTTGGATAAAGTCTATTCCATATGGAGAAATTTTAACCAAAGCTAATGCAGTTCCCCATAATTGTTCTTTTTTCAATGTGTCAACATTATATTCGTTCATTTTATTCTGCAGTTGCGTGTTTATCTTTGCAAAATCATCCAGAAAACTGCTGGAACGATGAAGCGTTTGATAATAATTTTTGACTAGGTTAGAGGCAATATAACCGCCAGTTTCGTTTTCTTGATTAGTAAAAGGTACGATAGAAGATACTCCATCAGCGACCCCATAGATCGAAATATCATCATTGATAATAACCGAATCTTCATTCAGTTTACCCACACCTTTACAAGTCACTGTTTCTATTTTCATTATAATATCTCCCTTTTAAAACGTATTTACAACTACTTGCTATGCGATTTTCTGCCAGCTCTTGTTTCTTTTCATCAAAACAACTTCTTAAACCTTCTGCTCCGTTGAGTACAGCAATGAATTGCAACACTTTTTTAATCGTTTAAGCTGAAACGGAAATGTTGTTTCACATGACATGTGGTCTGCTTATTCAAGTTAATTTAAGACAACGTTTTATTCTTTTTTTTTATAAACTTTATTGTTATTACGGAACACCCATTGTGTGCAAATGTTTTAAGCTTTGGTATGTTATTCTGACTTAGTGTACAACCACTATAATTCAGGTACTGTTATCTCCACTTAGACTTGTCCAGCACACATCTTCCAATTCCTGAAGCGGGAGTCTTACAGTACCTTATATTTGGAATAAATATAGTGTAAAAGCTAAAAAATGTATGGTAGTTTTTTAGCTAACTAGGATATGCTGGACTATTTACTTCCATTATCCCACAAACGTATATAACTAACAGCCTGATCTGAAATGTTTAATTCATAAACGTCAGGATTGCTTAAACCTTTCCATTGCTCAAACCCAAAACTTTGGTCATAGTAATGCAGTAATAAAGAGATAATTCCTCCATGCGCTACAATAACAGTATGTGTAGCATTACTTTCTATAATATTCTCCACTACCGATACAACACGGTCCATTGCTTCATTACTAGATTCCCCACCTTCATACTTTAAATCAAGATCATAATAGGTCGGTTTTAGTTTATCCAGCCAATCCGGGAAAAAGGTAGAACTAAGTACTCGTTCCATTAAACGATCTTCCCGTTCAATTTCTAAATTCTTATTGTCTGCAAATGGCTTTATAGATTGAATCGCCCTTAGAAATGGACTCGAAATAATCCATCAACCTTTCGTTTTGATAAAAAATCAGATAATTCTTTCGCCAGTATCCATCCTCTTTCCGTAAGTGACGCATCAGCAGCTTGCCCTTCCGCTTCACAATGCCTAATAATATAGATAGTTTTATTCATCCTATCCCCTCTATTCTTTTTTAATGGTATACCGTTTGTTCTCATACATTTTTTGCCGTAGTTTTTTTCATCATTTGCTCGTTGTGTATTTTATCAAGCTATTATATTTGTTTAAAATTCCAAAAACTGCAACATTATACTTCCACTATTTGCACAACGGAATTTGTCTTTATCAAAAGTCAGTCGCTAACTTCCCATATTCGCTCTACTTCCATAAGTTTATTTTCTTCAAACGATAATTTATATATATCTGGCATTTCAAGACACTTCCAAAAATCAAATCCGTAACGATTATCGAAATAGTTCATCATTAATACCATAATATTTCCATGTGTACCAATGACTAGATTCTTTCCTTTATTCCTATCTAATACCTGCAAAAGAGAATCGGTTGCCCTTTTCTGAGCAGTCTTATTCGACTCTCCCCCCCTGCCATGCAAAATCCTCATCTTGCCACACTTTTGTAATTGCGGCTGTAAAATCTTCAACTGGTTTTCCCGCCAAAGTCCGTTCTTTAAATGCTTCTACTACTTTAATCTCTTTACCTATATACTTAGCAGTTCCTTCAACTGTTTCAATCGCCCGCTTGTAAGGACTGGCATAAACATCATCAATACTTTCTCTTTTCAGCAACTCCGTAACAGTTTTCGCATCCATAAAGCCTCTTTCAGATAACGGTCTACCTATTTCATCTGGTGAATAAACAGAATGCGCATGTCTAACTAAGTATAAATTAGTAAGCAATTTTATCCCCCCTATTTTTCAGGCCTTTCCTCATAGGATTTTCTAATTTACTCTTTTGCTTGTATCATTTAATTTGGTGATTCTCTATCTTTCTATTAGCTATTATACATTACCCTATATTGCTAAATTTCGTTGCCTTTTTGGATTATGGGCTTTAGCCATTTTTCAGCTTCTCTTATCATCCATGCTCCCATGTCATCTAAAAAATCAACTATTTCATTTGCATTTTCTACTGGATCAATAGCATATGCAAGTGCTTGTTTCATCGGAAGCTCTTTTTCTGGATAATATGTGGAGAATAGTTTATATGCTGGAAATAAATCTCTTGTATATTTGTTTTCTTTCTCTATCACAAGTGCAAGTCCTGCTCTAACAATTATTTTCATAATCCATCCACAGCAATCCAAAATATCTGCAACATCTATATTATCTTTAAGGTCTTTGGCTTGTTTAATTTGGTCCTCTAAATTTACAAGATGTTCGTTTCCAAGTGTTTTATCTGTTTTATAATTGGGTAAATAACTGCTTAAATCCTCTCCATATACACATATGCTTTGAGTTTTAAGCATAAAAGGGATCATGGAAAACGTGGATGTTTCCAATACTTCTTTTCGTATAGTAGAAGCTAAATTCTATTCCGCTCACACAATGAAATTCTTTGGTTAATTCTTGTCCTGTTCTATTTACCCACTGTAAATTTAGTTCATCCGTATCTTTCGTTGTAATAGCTATTGTATCTAAGTAAGAGACACCATAAATAGCTAACCCACGAGGGACTGAACCTCGAATATATACGCTATGCAGATTTTCCCCCAAATTAAATTTATAATAAGCTGTCACTTTTTCTATTATTTTTAAAAACGCTGGTTGCACCTTTGTTAAACTTGATTCATTCAATAAATATCATTCATGGTCCGTTGTGCAAAATCGACCAATATTTTTAACTTTTTGCAATATATCACCCCTTCTATACGTCCATGCCTTGAACAACTCGCTCTTGAACTTGATGATTATGTTCAATGGTTTAATAACATGATTCACGAAACGCTAGGTTATTTAACCCCAGTGGAATGCAAACAACAGCCCTATAATTTTTTGTCCAATTTAGTGTGACACACCAAGTATACACACTGTAAATGAATTAAAATAAATATATAAACAACTCTATCTTATTATATGAGATGTGTTAACTCATTTTGATGTATATATTAGTTTTATATTTAAAAAAATATTGAAAACGCTTTACAAATCGTTTTTTTCAATTAAAATATATTTAAATTGGTTATAACCAATTCATCAAGTTTCACTTTATTTATGGAGTAGAGTAAAAAATAAACACTATGCCTTATTTAGAAAGGAGCGTAATGCGAAAAATAAAAAATGACCAACACCAAATTGGTTATGACAACATAACCAATAATTGAAATCGCTTACTTTATTTAAAATCAACCATATTAATACTTGGATTGAAAGAGAGGTAAGTCATGATAAGCACAGCCTTAAATGCAAGTACAATACGACTAAATGTAAACGCTAAAAATTGGGAGGATGCTGCCAGAAAAGCGGGGGATTTATTACTAAAAAATAAATCAATTAATGAAGAGTATATCGAGAGTATGGTTCAATCAGTCCATGAATTTGGCCCTTACATTGTAATCGCACCAGGTATTGCTTTATTTCATGCTCGACCAGAGTCTAATGTTTATGAAATTTGCTTAAGCATGCTGACACTGCAAACCCCTGTTGAATTTGGAGCTGGTGATAAAGACCCCGTCGATTTAATATTTGCACTAGGTGCCATTGATCATGATTCACATTTACAATTAATGGCCGGTTTAATGAAAGTATTACAGGATAATAACCTGCTTGAATCTATTAGAAAAGCACAAAGTGTGGAGCAGGTAATAAAATTGATTAATTACAAATTGGAGGAATAATATGCTATACAAAGATTTCTTTACGAACATTACTAACCTCTTACATCAAGTTGTCGAAGAAGAAGACGAAAATATAATCCAAGCGGCAAATATTATTAAAGAATCCATTAAAAATGACGGTGTACTTCATGTATTTGGTTGTGGACACTCGCAAATGTATGCTATGGAATTGTTCTATAGAGCAGGAGGACTCGTACCTGTAAATGCAATCCTATCACCGCCATTATCTTTAGCACCTTCTGCCCCATTAAGTACATTTTCAGAAAGACAGGAGGGGCTTGCAAAAGTAATACTGGATGGCGAAAATGTTCAACAGCAGGATGTCATGTTAATTGTTTCTACGTCAGGGAGAAATGCTGTACCAATTGAAATGGCTATTGAGGCTAAGAAGAAAGGTTTACAGATTATTGCGCTTACATCTCTATCTTTTTCTAAAGAAGTAGAATCAAGATATAAAAATGGAGAAAAATTATATCAATTAGCCGATATCGTACTTGATAATCATGGAGAACCAGGAGATGCAATTATGGAAACCCCAGGTTTAAAATCTAAATTCGGCTCCACTTCCTCCATTATCGGATTTACTATTTTACAATCTATAGTGGTACAAGTTATTGAGAACCTAGCAAAAGACGGAGTAGAACCACCAATATATGTTAGTTCAAACCTTGACAAAGGAGACCAGATCAATAAACGTTTTATAGAGAAATATCGCAATAGAATAACTTGCTTATAATCAGGAGGTATATTATGGAAATTATTACGGTATGCGGAATGGGCTTTGGAACAAGTTTAATGCTAAAAATGATGGTAGACGATATTTTGGAAAAAGAAGGCATCAAAGCAGAAGTAAGTGCATTGGATGCGGGGTCAGCCAAGGGAAGAAATGCAGATTTAATTATGGCTTCAGCAGATTTAGAATCTGCTTTAGAAGCAGTAGAAGTAAGTAAAATATTTATTCATAATCTTACGGATGCTGATGAGGTGGAACAAAAACTGCATGATTATTTACAAAAGATCCATGAATAAATTGTTTGCCAAGCACTTGGGAAACCTCAAGTGCTCCTATCACCCATTATCTAAAGGGAGGTTTCAATTATGTTGAAAGCGATTGCGGAAATCCTTACTGTCCCCGCAATTACACTAGGGTTAGTTGCGTTATTAGGTCTTTTATTACAAAAAAAAGAGGTTACAGATGTAGTTAAAGGAACAATTAAGACGATACTAGGGATATTAATTCTAGGTGCTGGTTCCTCCCTAATTGTTACCAACTTATCGCCTTTTGCTACAATGTTTGAGGAAGCATTTCAGTTAACAGGTGTAGTTCCCGTAGATGAGGCTGTTATTGCAGCTTTGGTTGACTCTGTTGCTGCCATTGGCAGAATGACATCTTTTATATTGCTATTCGGATTTTTAACAAATATCGTACTAGCTCGATTAACACCATTTAAGTATATATTCTTAACTGGTCATATGATGTGGATACTAGCAGGGGCTCTTGCATGGGCTTTTCACGACTTAGGAGTATCAGAAACTTATGGAATCATTTTCGGTTCTATCATTCATGGCATAGTGCTAGTATTATTACCAGCAATATCTCAGCCAATTGTGCGAAAAATAACCGGAAATGACAAAGTGGCTTATGGACATTTAACTACTACTGGTGTAGTTGCTTCTGCGTGGGTAGGCAAAGTGTTTGGAAACAAAGAACAGGACAGCGAAAAAATTAAAATGCCTGAAAAGTTAAGCTTCTTCAAAGACACAGCTGTATCGGTCTCATTAATCATGTTTATCATATATATCATTACGGCACTTTTTGCTGGACCTGAGGTAGTAAACCCACTATCCGATGGACAAAACTATTTAGTTTTCAGCACACTTAATGCCTTGGGATTCGCAGCAGGAGTTCTTGTCTTGCTTCAAGGAGTAAGGATGTTTCTTGGTGAAATTGTTCCGGCGTTTCGTGGAATAGCCTTAAAAATTGTCCCTGGCGCAAAACCTGCATTGGATGTACCGATATTTTTCCCATACGCACCTAATGCGCTTATGCTTGGTTTTCTCTTCTCTATCATTGGTATGATCGTAGGAATGCTTGTTTCTACATTGTTTGGCACCATTGTACCCTTACCATCTATTATTGGCGGGTTCTTTACAGGAGGAATTGCGGGAATATTCGGAAATGCGATGGGTGGAAGACGCGGAGCAATGATTTCAGGATTGACTTATGGAATTATATTAACCGTTCCAGTAGCTCTATTCTATCCTTTGTTCGGTTTAGAAGTATATGGTGTAGAAGGGCTTGCTTTCTTAGTACCAGATGGAATAATCGTATTGGCTTTAATTAAACTTTTCTTCACTTTAGATATTCCAATTATCGGTTTTATTGCCTTGCTAGCAGCTTTTATTCTACTAAGTATGTTTTATAAGAAGAAAACATCTTTAGAATCATGAATACCATTTACCATGTTACGGTTAAAAAAGGAGGTAAGTTAAATGAAAAAGAGAACGACATGTGTACTTCTGCTAAGTATTGCATTATTGCTTGGTCAAACTAATGTTGTTGCTGCCAAAAAGACGGAAACGGATAATAATAGAGGCTGGAAGTTGCAATATCATGAAAAGTTCAATCAAAAACTACCTGTCGATGAAGCACCGTGGGTAATGGATAACTATGGCGAAACAAGTCCGTGGAATGTAGATCATCTTGATGATGACGGGGAATTTTTTAAAGTTAAAGGTGGAACTGAGTTTGAAAAGCAACTGAATAGTTTTCATCTGTTAAGAAAACGAGTAAATTTCGGCAAAGACGGTTGGCTAACTGCCGAAGTTGCTGCAAGAGACTACGATAAGGACGGAACTCCGGATACAAATGCGTCTTTAAAGAATGTGAAATTAAATAGAGGGAATCATTCAGCTGAGTTATCAACCAGCTTTGATTCAGGCCTAATTATTCGATCTACTGATGCTTTGCCTTCAGAGTACCGAATAGAATATAAACTAAGAAATATTGATTTTGGGGGGCAAAGAAACGGCACCTTTGATTATGATGATAAACATAACGGGTATACACTAGAGAAACGAAAGTCTAATTTCCCATGGAAACGTAGTGGTGATTTCTCCGGCGATGCATCTCATAACAATCCTAATTTTGGTGACGTGACCAAGGAAAATGGATATTACTTTCTATCCATTATGGATTATGAAAACCCCGCTCCTCATAATAATGTGTTCATTCACAACCACCGAAAATTAGGTATGGATGCATATAATGTTAGCGGCCCTTGGGCAAAGGCTTATGGTGTATGTGACCCTTCTACAGGTGAATTATACAGTCAAACAAGTGAAAAAAGTTCAAACAATGCTATTAATGGTATCTTTTTTGCTGGAGATACGTTTAGAGATGAATCCATTGGATATAATTCATTTATGTTTGAAACAGAATGTGGCTCATTTTCTGATCAAGATACACCCTACTCTATCATTTCAAATGCTGAAATACAGCCCGAACTAATGCCTGAGGAAACGTACACTTTTGCCATAGAAAGAAGTAAAACTGGCTATGTAATGGAAATGACGGGTAATTTTAAATATATCAGACAAAAAACTTTACGTTACGAAAGAGACTTTATTGAAAATGGAAGACCGATTTGGCACTACAATAATACACCAGAACAATATGATGGAAAATTCAACTCTACTCTTACCTTTACTGGGCCATATGGTAGCTATTCAGTAGAACAATGGCCTGATGATTCAGCGTACCCGGATTATTTTATCATTGGTATACCCCATATCAATTATTATGAAGGCTCAGCAATAATTGATGATATTAAGCTATATGTCCCCAAAAAATCATAGAGGAATTTAAAGCTTTTAACCGTGCAAAAGTCAACTATACTTGGCTTTTGCACATATTTTTTAATTACTAACATTGCTTTTTAACTGTTTCATGAGCATTGATTGGTTATTTCTAATTTCTAAGTTATACTTCTTATATGAAATGAAAATATACCTATAAATTATAAAGGAAGATTTAAAAACTATGGATAAGACAAGTAAGATTCCATTATATTTACAATTAATGGAGAAATTAATTAGTATGATTGAAAAAAAGTTTATATTAGAAGGTGAAAAGCTCCCTCCTGAGAGAGAATTGTGTAAAATTTATGATGTAAGCCGAATTACAGTTCGACAAGCCTTGCATGAGCTTGAAAGAGAAGGGTACATATATAGGATACAAGGGGCAGGAGCGTTTATTTCTTCCAGACCTTATGATCAGAAGTTGGTAAAGCTATATAATTTCACAGAGGAAATGAAGAAAAAAGGGAGAAATCCATCTACAAAGATTATAAAATTTGATAGTTTGATAGCAGATGAGCGGTTGGCAAAGAAAATAAATATCCCCTCTTTTGAGGAAGTTTACAAAGTTATCCGGTTACAGCTTGCTGATGATGAACCTTTGATATATGAGACAACCTTCTTACCCAAGCGTTTATTTCCTGATTTAACAAAAACTACCTTATATAATCGATCCATGTATAAAATTTTTTATGAAGACTATGGGTTAGGTGTAACAAGAGCTATTGAAAGCTTTTCTGCAACTACTTTAAGAGATGAAGAAGCAAACTATTTGCAGCTACCTCCTGGTCGTCCTGCTATGCTAATTAAACGTCTTGCATATCATAATGAACAATTGATTGGTTATACAATTAGTGTATCACGGGGAGACAAATTTGAATATATCGTAGAGCTAACCTAGAAAATTCGATTGAAACCAGTTCCTTATCTCTCCTAGGTATAAGCTATTGTAAAAGTTTGGTACTACTGTTGAAAACTGTAGACACCTCTCCTTTTTTTGGGATTAATATTACCGGTTATTCATAAGAATTTATTTTCTAAACAAATAAATAATACCATTCAGCGTTGTCATGCTAAATAATTCTGTTGCCGTCTTTTCGGCAAACAAGCAATTAATTCTACATTATCGGGCAACTCTCTTTCCCCTTTATTTGGAGGGCTTTTCTAGCTATGCAAAAAGCAAAGGATTGACTCATTATGTTTGAAAGTGAAGAAGTACGGTTTTTAATTGGGATTCGAGATCCTAGAAACTGGTTAGCTTTCTTTCACTTCTCCCTATAACTCTAAAAAAGGAAATAGTGGGGGAAAATCATCAGGCGATGACTTCTCCTTCTAACCTAAGCATGGTTTATACGTTCAGCAATATTCATCAATAGCTTGAATAAAAAGTGAAGTTTCTTCGTGTTTCAAGCTATTCTATTTTTGTTATATCTAATAATCAGTGAGGGAAAAACACCACTAAGTGAAGCTTTACTTACCGGTATCCATATCTCGCTGTAGTGTTCCTCTGAGTAAGACTTCTCTCCTTCTATAATGAATTCCTTACCATTGAATTGAAAACTCCATATGGTGTTTTAGTAACTAATACGCCCCATCTTTTTCCTGTTCAGGCGTATATATATCATAGGTGCCTTTGATCATCTCTCGTATTGAACAGCCATCATAATTAAAATATTTATCTGAACGTGTCGTATCTTGTTAATGCGGTAAATTGAACTCGCAATATTATTCATATAATTACAAAATTATGATGGTAGCAACTATATTGGCTTTTCTTCTCTTAAGAAAAAATTCCGAATGAGAAAACGACGAAAAATCCCCTTGCCCACTAGGTTTCCTTAAAGGCACGGTGTAACTCTTTCCACGTAAATGGCAACATAAACTGTGGCTGTATAAACAATGTTTTTACAGTTGAGTGTTTCTCTGGTGGCTTATAAATAGCGCGTCCAATCCTTTAAATTCATTAAAAGAGCGTGCTACAACATAAAAAAGCTGCCTCAAAAGAATGCGCAGCCAGACTCTACAATTATTTTATCTCGGGCAATGTGAACTAATAACTAGAGTATAAGCATATCCTTTGAGACAACCTCTAAATTTTATATCGATTTGATTTTTTTAAACTCACTTACATCAAATAACTCTTTTAATGCTTCCTGCGTTGCCATTCCGTTAACTGAAACAGTTCCGTCTTTTGAAATGCGAATTTCAATTTTATTACTAATACTGGAAAGCTCACTTTCTAAGTACTTGTAGGCTGATGTTAAAAAATGAAACCGCTGATTGGAGGAGCCAACCCATGGACGGCTTAAATCAAGCTTATCCTTCTTGAAAGGTCCATCTATCAATAAATCTGTACAGGCAAGCAGATCTCTTGCTTGCGCTCTATGCTTTAAATCTTCGTACAGATAACCGGAAAATGACATTACCGTCAATCCCGCATTCTTTACCATGCCAGCAAGCTTTCCAAGAGCCTCCGCTTGGTCAAAAGGTTCACCGCCAAGAAATGTTACACCTTCTATATCATTTTCTTTTCTGCTTTTTTCAATTTCCCTAAAAAGCTCTTCAACCGTGACTGTATTTCCATTCTGCTTTGACCATGTCCAGGGCACTCCGCAACCTTCACAGCGAATAGAACACCCCTGCACCCAAAGGCAAAATCTTCTTCCCGGCCCTTCAACTGTTGTACAAGGCAAATAACGATGAATAACGAGTTTCATTAGAAGTCCACAATTCTCCCCTCTGATTTTTTTAAAGAGCTGGTACTCGGTTTTTCAGGAAAAACGAGAAAAGGTCTCATCTTCTCCGCCAAATGTGGTTTAATGGAGAGTGTCTGTACAAAATGTTCAAACGACGTAAAACCGCCTTCCCTTTCTCTTGCTTCCATTACTTTTTTAGCGAACAAAGCACCAATTCCTGGAACTCCTGCGACTTCATCTTCCGTAGCAGTATTAATATCAATCATTTTAACCGTATCTTCCGGCTGTTCCTTAATTTCTTGTGGGATAGGAGCTACTTTGGAACCAGCTTCGACAGTGCTTCCATACTCTTGTCTTATCTGTTCCCTCAGCGATTGAATTTCCTTTTGACCGTTTGCTATCTTGACTTCCAACCTTAGTAAATACTCCTTCCGTATCTTTAATACATGAACGATTGAAATAATCCAACCCAACAGAAAAATAGCAAACGATACATCTGTCATCCAATGCTTTTCCGGATAAATTTCTGCGATAATTATCCACGTGATAAATATCAATGAATATACTAGAGCAGCAAATAACCATTTCCTCTGTTTCACTCGAAAATAAATATAATAAAAAGAAATATAATTAAAGAATCCTAAAGTCAGGATCGCCCAAAGCATCCAAATTGAGTTCCTCAACTCCCACCCTTTGCCCTTACTGGTAATGGCCATTTACTAATCCCCTCCCTTTAAAAACTGTTTATTTTGGCGAAACGACTGTATCTCTGTTTGATAATACTCTTCCGTATAATTAGAATCCACTGTTTCAGCATCGAGAAGTTGCTCAAGCAATTCGATATACGCCAAGCAATCTTGTCCCTTAACACCTACCGTTTTGGCAAATATCTGGCAGTCATCTGTAATTTTTATTTTTATTTTTTTATCATTCAAATTTTCTCACCTGCCAATAACTTTAATTTACATGAAAGGTTAATAGAATGGAACGATCCTGCTGAATTTCTTCCGATTCCAATTTCAAACCTTTTTCCTCAGCCCGTTGCACCAGTTTCTGGTATGTTTCCTGTTGAATGACATACTTATATTCTGCATGTAGGTTTTCAATAAACCCCAATGCATGTTCTTTTTCTACACTTTCATCAAATAACGCTTCAAACATTCCCTTGTCATTTTGTTGAAAAAGGATTTTAATATCTCCTACTTCTGTTTGATAATTTTGTTCATTGAGCTCATAAACACTACAACCATATTGTGCCAATGCTTTTTGCAGCAAGTGCTGTCTTTTCATGACAGTTTGTATGCAATATGTATGTCCGCTTTTTTTCTCCAGTAACGAACCCGCTGCATGTGTCAGCGCAATTCCAACTGGGATTAGTACTAGTTCAATACTCACTATTCATTTACCGCCTTTCAACAAAATTAAAAGTCGATCGTCCTTCCACCGCGTGATGCTATAATATCACTGATGTCTTCTGCCTCGCCGCTTTCTGAATACTCCTCTCGATCTTCACGTGGGGTTGCAGCTACGGCTCTAACATTGGCCCAATCACGTATTCCCTTAATTTGTTCAGCTTGGGTAACGGAAAGCGGGATAAACTGTTTGCATATCTTTTCAAAGTCAAGAAGTGTAACACTTCTTTCTTCGTAAAATGCTTCAAACAATCCATTTATAACTACTTGTTCAATCTCAGCACCGACAAATCCTTCTGTCAATCCAGCAAGATAATGTAAATTGTCATCATTTATTTGAAAGTCTCTAGCAACGTTCGGATCCTTTAATCTTCTCTTTAAATGAACTCTGAAAATTTCTACTCGCTCCCGATGTGTCGGCAAGTCAACAAAAAATATTTCATCAAATCTACCTTTTCGAAGCAATTCCGTAGGTAGACTAGAAATGTTATTGGCTGTCGCGATAACGAAAACTGGCTTTTCCTTTTCCTGCATCCAAGTTAAGAATTGACCAAAGATACGACTAGCTGTCCCACCATCGCCAGATGAATTCATTCCACTAAATCCCTTTTCTATTTCATCAATCCACAAAATGGAAGGGGAAATAGCTTCTGCCGTTTGAATCGCTTTTCTCATATTCTCTTCACTGCTTCCCACTATTCCGCTAAAAACCTTTCCAATGTCCAGGCGCAGTAAAGGAAGTTGCCACATTGCGCTAATCGCCTTGCTGATTAAACTTTTTCCACATCCAGGAACCCCTGTTATGAGCACACCTTTTGGAGCCGGTAAACCATATTTTTGGGTAGACTCCAACCAGGACTTGTTCCTTTTACGCAGCCATCGTTTTAAATTTTCTAATCCGCCAATGTCATCCATATTCAAACGGCTATTGACAAATTCAAGTATCTCCGTCTTTTTGATGATTTGTTCCTTTTCCTCTAAAATGACTTCTACATCATGTATAGAAAGTCGACCATCTTCTACCATTGCCCGCGCAAAAGCATTTTCGGCTTCAGATAACGTAAGTCCCTGTGCTGCTTTTACAAGCTTTTCTTTTTCCTCTTCCGTCAGTTTAATTTCAATTCGTCCAGTTTGCTTATTAACTTGAATGAGGTCATCCAAAATTTGCTTGATTTCGTTAAAACTAGGCAAGTCAAAATCAACTATAGTAATATCTTTCTCGAGATCATGCGGAAGTCTTAATATGGGAGAAAGAAATACAACGTTTTTTGGATTTGGGCTGCGTTTCAAACTCAGGCTAATATCTCTTAATTTACGAATAATTTGATGGTCTGGAGTACGTCCTTCACCTCCAAAATAAATATGGAAATCATGCAACACAAAAATAGCCGGTTCTTGATAATTTTCAACGAATTCTAAAGCTTTAAGCGCCGATTTTGTATCTCCTTTTGCTTTTACACCCGCTTCTTCGATCCCAGTCGTAATTTTCCACGTAATAACTTTTCTTGACGTTTTAATTAATTCCTGATTGGATGCCATCGAGTATATGAGGGAAAGCACCCTTTCTTCTTCCCATGTAGATATGTAGAGAAAAGGAAAACGTGCTTTAAACAGATTGGCCATTAACCGCTCCCGAACTTGTTTTTTCTCCATTTTTATCACCCTGTTATTCTATCTCTTTTTACATTTTATTATACTAGAACTTCTAAGGAATGACTATGAATGCGGAGATTTATTAAGGGGCATTTATAAAATTGGTTTTACATTAATAGTTTCGGAACATTCTGAATACATGGTTAAAAGTTGTGCTCCTACATTTTTTTGAATTTGGTTCTGAAAGTAGACAAGCAATAAACCAGTTGTTTCCAAGGTTAAGGGCAAGATTATCAGAAAAGGAATATAATTTATTTACTTGAGACCAGTATGTTTTGTGGGAAAGGGCTCTAGAAAACTTGGAAATGCAGTCAAATGGTTTTAAAATAGACGGCGATTTACATCGAGATAACGAATTATTAAAAGTAACCATTCTTGACGAGTGGAAAAAAGGAAAGCTGAATTATTTGGTCATACTAAGCAAGCATGTTTGTGGCAAGAAATGGAAAATTTTATAAACAGCATGGAAAATCTTCACATGCTGGTAAAGTTCAAAAGATAAAAAATATAACTCTAACTAATACCTTACCATTAACTGGTGCTAGCGTATCCAAAGGCTATGTCCATGAACAATGTCAATATTTCAAACACTCTTTTATAGCTAGATATGGAACCCCGATGGGAATGTTTTTCAAGCCAAATATCCTGCTGTTTTTTTAACTAACGCACCTAACTGGCAAAGGCTATTATGACTGCCTCTTTAAGCAAAACCTTATATTTAATATGTGAAATTCGGGCAGAAAAAATTTTATTTGCAGGCACATACCAAAAAAATGACTAGGTAGGTCATGCCACAAGTGTTGTATATTAAAGCGTAACAACAATTGTTGTAGTACTTGCTAGTAACAAAAAACCATTTCCATTTCCGTTTTACACCATAATAGTTATTACTAACAAGCAATTCGCTTAATTTATTTATATTACTTTAAAATATTTTACAATCAAATAACGTCAATCAAGACTCCCTCATCTCCAATAAAACATAAAAAATCCTCTAAAGCCAATATTTTTTTGCGCTTTAAAGAATAAGTATTAATCATAATGAATCATTTTTGGATATTTACTTTTAATCTTTCTCTCTCTGAAAGCTGCGGGTTGCATATCTTTGTCTAAGTGAACTATCAATCTATTTTTTCCGACCAAATTAGATATTTAATTTGCAGGTGATCCTCCACAAGTTCTCCTTTCACCTGCAATTCTTGAGGTTTAGTACAGTAATTCAAAACAGGACAAATTGTACAATAGAAAATATCCATATTAAAAACGTAAGCCAACACATAGGGAGTTCAAAAAAGTGTAATTTTCTGACCTTATCATTCGATATACGCATTTTATGAAATCCGAGAAAGTTGTAATTATGACTAATATAGACAAATGCTTGGTAATATATTAAAAGTACTAACATTTGTACCAACAGTGGGAAAGAAACGACATAACGGCTTGCTATATCAACAGACTCATAGTCGTGCATAACCCCGAACGGATTGATCTTATAATAATAGATAATGATTGCTATAAACAGTAACAATGAAGGACTGAATGGATGTTTTCTATAATCCAACCACCCAAACCCCTGTCGCCTGAAAAACTTTGCGCTGCTTTCATTTCCAGGATATAACTCATCTTCCTCATCGTTCGTTGATTTTTCATATTTCATTACTGTAAAGAATTCATAAATGATAATTATTAATAATGAGATACTTATCATTAAAAGCCATGGTATGGAGTACTTAATTACTAAAAATGCTGCCAATACCACAAATAGAACATTCAACCAAGCAGGAATTTTATCAATACAATATTTCAGTCTCCTCATCATTAATCCTACTTGTTTTCTTTTTAAGTAGGAAGATTCATCAACCACCTCCTCGCTCAAATCGTTGTTTTTCTTAAAAATTACTCCCCAAACATAACTTATAACCATCAGAACAACACCAATGATCAACAGAACATCAACTAGATGACGTAATTGAAGCCAAATCGCTTCTAAAGCGGAAAGCGATGTTGCTGACAACATAATTGTCCCGCCAGCAGTAATAGAGGTCACTCCTGCTATGAAAATATAAGGTATAAGTCTATGAATTTGATCGTCCCTCCTTTGATTTGCCATTCTAGCATTTTAAACATTCACCTACATGTATCGCTTTCAAATGAATAACTTATACGAAAGCAATAAGCAATTGTTATCCCCTGTACTATTTGGACAGACGTACATATTCTGCAACGTCATAATCGACACATTTAAAGATCTTAATTTTAAGTATAGGAATCATCTTACTTACCCATTTCATCTTTTATCCGAGCTTTTTGCTCCTCAACCGCTTTTTGAAATTCTTTATCTGGTGTTTTAATTTTATCTAAATAGAATAAGGCTTCTTCTTTTCTATTTGTTTTATACAGAGCCGTTGACATACTAAAACTAAAGGCGTTTGCTGCTTGCGTAGTTTTGGGTGGGTTTTCCATATTTGTTAAACTATTTAACAGAACTTCTGCACTCTCAGTTTCACTATATCTTTTCATAAATTGATTGTACTCTCTCATAAAATGCTTATCTTTTCTCTTATCAAGGTATAGGCTAACAGCTATACACAAGATAAAATGAATAATTGCAGCCAAAATAACGATACCTATCGTTAAAAACATATTATTGGAATTGTAATTGTAAGAGAAAAACAATGCTATTATTTCAACCAAAAGTAATGTTACTATATAAATCGAAGCAAATATTTTATCCCTTATAACCTTTTTCTGATAAAGATGATTGTCCATATCTGTTAAATGTTGACCATGAAGGACGGATACCATATATTCTAAATGTTGAACTTGATTGGGGAAATGCTTCGTTCTGCGTTTCATTACCTGAAATACATAATTTTTTCCATCCTTAAACTGTAATCTAATATGATAATGAAGTATTCCTTTTTTAATTTTAATGCCTTGGATATCTGTAAATGGAAAATACTGATATGCTTTGATTTTATCGGTCCTAAAACTACTTATTAAAACAGCTAAAATGCCATCCTCATTTACATCCAACACACAGTCCAAAACAGCATTTTCTCCGTTCGTCTTTTTTAGATAACCAGATACTGGATGGTTTAAAGAAAAATCAGCAAGCTCCTCTGTAGCATGAACGATTACTTCCTGTTCTATGATATCTTTTAAAAGCTCCTCCCTTGTTCTCATTTAATCCCCCTTTTTGAACAATAAGTATCTGTATATAATTTAAATACGTAGCGAGCCGCGAAAACCTCTAACCCCATAATAAGAGGAGGCACCATTGTGATACACAAAAACATGACCAAAACGAAAATCACAGAAAAGCGCTCCACCAAGATTTCTAATGTCAGCAGGTGTTAAAATCCAACTCGACGTTTTCATATCAAAATCTCCAAGTTTTTGCAATGCTCGATATTGGTCTTCCGTTAAAAGTTGAATTCCCATGGCAGCGGCCATATCTATGGCATTATTTTCAGGTTTATGTTTTTTTCTTGACTCTAGCGCTTCACGATCGTAACAAACACTTCTGCGACCTTTGGGGCTTTCCGTAGCACAATCATAGAAAGTGTATTCATCCTTCTTTTTATCATAATCAACCACATCCGGTTCACCGCCCGTTCGTTCCATTTCATGGAGGGACCACAGTTTTTCAGTATTAGCTTCCAGCTTTGCTTGGACTTTACCCCATTCCATATCTTTATGACGGTTCATATTGTTCTCAAAACGGGCTTGCAATACTTTAAGTAATTCTTCCCTTTGTTCTAGTGACAATTCCTTTTTATGGTTGATTTCATTTTTCTCTGTCATCATTTTAATGCCCACCCCTATAATTAATGAAGTCTTACACTATAGTACCTCATTGCTTTTGGAACACCTTTTATTTCAAAAATTCCTTTTATAATTAATTGTCTTACTCTGTACTCAAAAAACGCATCGCCAATATATTGATCTAAATCCCCTATTATTTCACCGACAAGTCGCGCTGAATATATAAAATCATTATTTTTTCGCTCGTTATGTATTTGCTTAACCTTATTTATAATGTAGTCATCATAAATATTTTCCTCTACACTTTTTATTACTTGATCCTCCCATATTCTGAGGTATTCCTTGGTAGTAGATAACGCTTGCCATTCCTTTGCAAATTCTTCAAGTTGCATTTGACTTGCTGGAGCTTCTTTTCTACTTTCCTCATATATCATCATTAATTTTTCAGGTACAATTTCTCCAGTATGTAACGGGAAACATTCATTACTTGGAACATTAAATTGATTTTTAAATTGCTTCGTTGCGTTTATTATAAAAATATCATTTGTTTTTTCTTTTAATAGAAAAAGAACATATCGTAAAACGGTTTGTTCATGGGCATTTTCTCCTGTCCACACGATTATGGGTGTACTTTCTGGAATAGCGTCAATCATGGAGACGGTATGATTAAAGTTATATTCGTATTCATCTATATATTCATCATCAAAGTTAATATGATTTTTCAACCATTCGTATCTGTAGCTAAGCCCTTCCTGTTCATGTAATCGCCACATTGGACCAATCGAAAACAAATCTGAAAATGCGATTATCTTTTCTTCGTCCTGCAATCCTGACACTTTTAACGCCTGTTTTAAGCTACCATACGTGGAATCGCTAAATAGAATATGTACCGCATGATAGGTATTATCCCTTTTTATATCCGTTTGATTCCTTTTATAATTTAAAAAGGAATGATAGGTTCTTTTTAAATCCTTTACCAACTGCTCCTCTGTATATTGGGCTGTTTCCTCATGCATTTCCATTTGCATAAACATAGAAAGTAAAAGTGCATTCTTTTCTTCTTCTAACGAGTTTCTAAGGATTCTTTTTATTTCAGCAACCATTTTACTGTTCCTCCCTACATGAATTACCATAATATTACATTTCATTTTACTCCTTTCATTATTCTCAAAAAGTTACGGAAAAGTCAAGCAATAGTTCGGTCATATAAGATATATTCTGACATTACATTACTTTATTAACCATGCCAAAACTTTTTGGTCTAGAATTTCGAAATCTAATATCCGTATTGATTCCGAAACAATTTTCTTACATTGCTAAACACAAATAATTACATCGCTGTTTTGATTATTAAAAAAATAAAAGATAAATCTAAACCGATCTTCTACGAATGAATCAGCCTAAACACTCATTAACCCTTATCATTTGTAGAATAACTCTGGTTCCATATTTACCTTTTATTTCTTTAAATTAAGAATAGATATTCCATTATATTTACAACTTATTCCGCTAATTCATGACCAATTTACGGTATATGTCTTCTTTATTTTTCTACGTTATTAGCCATTCCCCCCCCCTTTCTCATCTGCTTATTTTGTGGAATTTTTTCCCTTCACTTGCTTTAACGTTGCAACTATAAGAAAGCTAACAATTACTAATAAGACCCATGAACTTACCTTACCTAAATGTACGAGACTCCATGCATCAGTTTGATTTGGATATTTCCATGCACCAAAGAATGTAACAATATTTTCGGCTACCCATATAAAAAATCCAATGAGCATGAAAGAAAACGCGAGTGGCATACGATAAATGGTCCCACCAACCTCATATTTAACCCATGATCGCCAAAAGACAATTATAACAAGTGCTGATAACCACCAACGAACATCAATCCAATAATGATGGGTAAAAAAATTTAGATAGATCGCAGCTGCTAGAGGCACAACCACCAAAAAAGGCGGCCATTTAACTAATTTTATATTCAGTCTTCTCCATGCCTGACAAAGATAACTCGCTACACTTGCATACATGAATCCACTATACAAAGGAACGCCAAAAATTTTAAGATATCCTTCCTCTGGATAAGACCAGGACCCCACATGTACTTTGAAAATCTCAAGGGCAAGCCCAATTAAGTGAAAGACGGTGATAACCTTTAACTCATCACGTGTTTCAAGCCCCGAACGCACCATGCCCCATTGCATCAAAAGACAGATAATAAGTAGCCAGTCATATCGTGGTAGAAATGGAAGAGATACCATCTGCGTAAGCGCCAAAGAGGCAAAAATAACGACCGGAAACAAACATGATAGAGCCTGTTCCCAGCCAAAACGAACAAGCTGTTTTATTGCTCTCATGATTTTTGTTAGCAAAGTTTTTTCCTGATACTCATTTTGAACGTCTAAATTCATGATTACTCCCCTTTTATGAATTTGTTTCATAGAAATAAAGGAAAATGGTTCCTCCTTCTCTCGCAATGTTTCCTACCTAATCTTGCTATTCTTGATTTTCTTCATCACTTTTGTATTCTAAAATATCTCCAGGCTGACATTCTAAAGCTTTACAAATCGCCTCTAAAGTTGAGAATCGAACTGCCTTTGCCTTGCCGTTTTTTAATATAGAAAGATTAGCCATCGTAATCCCAACTTTTTGCGAAAGCTCTGTTACACTCATTTTTCTTTTTGCCAGCATCACATCAATATTGACTATAATTGCCATTGTATTCACCTCAGACCGTTAAATCATTTTCTGATTTTATATTAATTGCTTCCTGAAAAAGTCTTTGGAGAACAGCAGCAAAGACAGCGATAACCATTGAAGCAAACGGAACAATCATTCCAACTATGACAACACCTGGGGCATCGTCTGTTTCCGCAAATAGATAGAAGAGCGGCAAGACGAGAACATGCAAACTGCTGATTGTAATAGAACAGTATTTGATTTTCTTTAACGCCCTTACAGATAATTCAGAGAACGCTTTATTCTCGTCAATAAATCGCAAAAGGTTGAAAGCCTGATACAAAGCAACATAAAAAGGAATAGCGGACGTATAAAAGATGATGAAAATGAGATATTTTATAAAAGCTAAATCAGGCAACAACTCGACTCCAATATCTCCTAACTTAGGCACTAAAAATATACATAAAGCAAGAACTGGGATTCCTATAAGAACAACAGCTATTTTTAAGAATACTGTCGTTACTTTTTTCATACGAACACCTCTCCTCGTTATTTACAATATTGATTGTAGCATATATTTATCGATTTGCAATAAATAATTATCAAATATGAATAATTTATTGTTGCTAATCATTTCCAAATACAAGAACAAAGGCGCAGGGCGCCGGTTAGCAACGTAGCGAATGGAACGAATCAACTAAAGATTTAGGAATCATGCCACTAAAAACAGGGGTATGCCGACGATGGGCGGCAAGCCCGGTTTTAGTCGGCCTTCCTCTTTGCCGCGAACCGATGATGACTTATCGTAGGGCGCATTTCTAAAGTCGCATCGTTGCTGGGCGCTGAAGCCGGACGTGGCTATTCAGTTATTCCCTTATCCCAAAGCAACAAATTTTCTTATCTTCGAACAAAAACAACAAAGGACAGCCTGTTGCCCGAACCCGTTTCAAAAACACAATTCTTAATGCAACCTTAAAAAACCCCCTATTTAAAGCAGACTAGATCTGTCTACTTTAAAGGAGGCACGTCCATTTTATTAGAGAAATAAAAAGCTGACCTTTATGATTTTGGCATAGATAAAGCAACTTTTTTAAATGAAACTATATTTTCCCCTTCACATTTTTAATTATTATTTTACTTCGAGGTATACTGGGCATGCTTACCATGCTGTAACTTAAATCTTGAGCCGGAACCTCATAATCCATATGGTTCAAAAGGAAGTCAACGCTAACTTTCATAACTTCAATTGTTACCCATTCACCAGCACAACGATGCCCCAAAAAATAGTCACCACCGCCTTGGGGGATGAATCCAAAAGGACTCCCTTTCCAGTCAGAAAAACGAGCAGGTTCAAACACATCAGGATTATCCCAGGTTTTAGGATCATGGTTGGTACCATAAAGGTCCAAAAGAGTTAACGTACCTTCTTCAAATCGGTAGCCATTCCAAGTAAAATCTGTCTTCACCTTTGCGATAACAAATGGAAAAAACGGATAAAAGCGCCGTACTTCCTGGATAAACATTTCCACATATTTTTTATCACTAGCCTGAAGCTTCATTTTTACTTTTGGGTAATTATTTACTGCTACAACAATGAAATTAATATATATAGCGATCGCCACCACCGGTCGCAGTATATTGATGACTTCAACTGCAGTAATTTCAGTATCAAGAAGTTCTCCATTCAGTTCACGATGCCAGGAAAATTGATGCAGTGCTGTATTTTCGGAAGGGTTTAATGTCCCATGACGAACCTTCTCAATCAGACCTTGCACCCATCTTTCAACATTATTCCTTGCATTCCTCCCAAGCCAATGGTTAGGACCAACTGTCCCTGCTGACTCAATCATTGCTCCTAAATTACTTGTCAACGATTTTATTTCACTTTCTTGAACTGGAACACCCGCCCACTCGCAAGCTGTCCGACACAATATTTTCTTGGTTTCCTCATAAAATATTACCTTGTCCATTCCCTGCCACTTATTAATTGCTATTTCCCAATGTTTTTTTAAAATGTTAGTGAGCCTTTTAAGTTCTTCAGTGGACATGATAGACATAAACATTTCTTTACGACGTTTGTGAGCCCATCCATCTAATGCCTGTACACCATTCTTACCAAACAATGTTTGTATTGACCGATTTGGTGCTGCATCTTTCCTTTTGAACCTCTCCGAATCATAAAAAATCTCAGCAGCTTCTTTTCCACTTATACAGATTACTTTCTTTCCGAGTAATCGAGTTGCAAAAATATTAGAATTGAAACTGCGACATCTATTCAAAATGTACATGTAGCCTTCTCTCATTAAGCTTAAACTTTGGTCTATTCCCTCTTCTTGCGGCATTCTTCCTGTGCTTGACATAAGATCAACTCCGTTTTATTATGAGTTCGTCTTATTATGGACCAATCGGTCTTTTTTTACACCGTTTGAGAGCTATAAATATAGGTGGTTTAGACCATGCTTTTTCTTTTGGAGAAAAGCGTAACACTTGCGGTTCTTACTAAAAAGAGCTAGTATCCCTCTAGGAATGCAATTAACTAAAACCACTTTGTTGGAAGATATGTTTGTAATAAATATCACTAGTAATGCATCAACAAACATAGAATATTCAGTTAACATCTCCCCTAAAATTTTGAGCCAAAAAGTCAAAACCTGAAGAAAGGTGGCACTGCCCTTTGGTAAAAATATAAACCAGATATGCTATCTTGGATAATGGTAATATTTAATGAATAACAAATTTCCTCTTTTTACCTTATTTACTAATTGAGTTTCAAACAAAATATTCAATGGTGAGAAAGACTTGCATTTGTTATTTCAAAATGTTCCGCGATTTGTACAACGTTAAATCCATTTCCTTCAGTAATGAAGAAATTTTTCTTCTGTTTGGATCTCCTAAAGCCTTAAATACATCAGCTATTCATCATCCACTCTCAATCATTTTTTGAATGACTTTTAAATCTAATGGATGAATGTATTCCTTGAATACCATTTTTATGGTATAATTGTCCATAGTGATCTCCTTATAATTCGGGATCTGGACAGAACTACCATACCCTTATTATAAGGTTTTTTTATGGATTTTTGTAGTAAAAATTCCCATTATTCATAATATTGGCATGAATGTTTTACTTGATTTTTGGTTAAAAATTTAATGCAACGCTAGTGATCAGACGATGCATTATAATAGTCCCTGGCATAAAAAGAAGTTTATCAACCAAATTGCCTTTATGCGGAGAAGTGGTACGATACCCTGCTTCAAAGAGCCAAGCATATATGCAACAATTGCCTTCCGAATTTTAAGAAAACAATTGATAAATCTGTGGTAGTCTACCAAATCACGAAATACTTTTCACTATCACAATTGTTTAAAGACGCTTCTCCCAAGGCTCAAGCTGACCAATGGTTCTATCTTGTTTTTATTTTTTATAGCTTTAATAACACCATCAGAAATCTCCTCATTTGTTAGCCATCTTGATTGACCACCTTTTATTACAAACCCTAGGCGAATTTGATAGTATAGACAACTGTCAGGCATTATCACCCTCCTCTTGATAGCATTCAAATTTGAGCTACTCCCTAAAACATGAAATAATTCCCCTTCATTGCTATTATCTAAAATTTCATCAGCTATTATTTTCAACGCCTCTGGCGCATCTGAGTGAATCCAAGCTACTACAAGTTCAATATGACCATTTTCACTTATTGTTGAATTTACGCTTGCCTGTAATTCATCATTATCTTTATAGTCAATTAATATAGGTGTTATGTTACTACTTAAACCGTCTTTTTCATTAGCCTCTGCATGCGTCCAGCATTCCTTGCAATAATCGACACATGATAGCCTTTTTCTAATAACCAAAGGGATACCCTTGATAACATACCTGTTCCACCAATTATTAATGCATGCTCCATTTATTTTCCTCCTCACTATGATACAATTCTGATATTAACAAAGAAGGTGATTGCATGACTCCATCAAAAATAATACGAGAGACTGCAGAAGGAACTTTCTTACTAAAGAAGGATTTTAGTCAAGAAAGCAACTGGCGTTCAGATCACTGCTATAAATTTATTTACTCTTTAGATGGAATGATAAATTATCAAACGAATAGAAACCAAATAAACTTTAATCATCAACAATTTATTTTATTTAACCCACAAGATGAACATAAACAGTTGGCAGTTGAGGGTAAGAAATTTCTTATTGAATTAAATCCGATTTTTCTTAATCAAGTCTCGAAATCTCTCAACTTTGTTGCTCAAAACGATATTCAAATTGCCTCGAGTATACAGAAAAACTGCCAAGTATCTAACTGGGTCAAGTTTGTACTGGACTATGTAGTTATTGAAAAAAATGATATTCATTCAATGGAATTATTTTTAGAGCACAGTTTCACACAATTTGCATTAATATTGCTGAAAAATGCCGTTGGAACACATACACAGGATATAAATGTAAATTCTTACAAAATAATTAGCCCCCAAATATATACAACGGTATGTGCTTTGAAGGAAAGTTATCAATATCCTTGGACCCTAGATCAAATGGCAGAGGTAGCTAATTTGAACAAGTATCAATTTGCCCATTTTTTTAAAGATATTATAGGGATTTCCCCATATTCTTGGTTACAAATATATCGAATAATTCGAAGCCAAGAGATGCTAACCAAAACCACTAAAACAATCTTAAAAATAGCGATGGACTGTGGTTTTTCATCTGTTACTGTTTACAATCAATTATTCAAACGGTTATATGGTATAACTCCTAGTACTTTTCGAGCAAGTATTCGTAAATAAATGGCTGCGCAAATGGCCATCATAAATCCACATATTATAAACAAGATCCTTATAGGCAGGAATGAAGAGAGTACTCCGAATAGACCAAGAGAAATTGCATTAGATAAATAGAGAAGAAATGCATTAAAACTAAAGCCTTTCCCTAATTCTTTTGTTGGAAGATATGTTTGCAATAAATATACTCTTGATAAACCAGAGATAGGCAAGCCTATTCCCGCAACGAATACCCCTATAAAATATAGTGGTAGCGTATAAGAAAACCCTAACATCAGAATACCTATCCCCCAAATCAATGAGCCAAACAAGTAAGTTTTCATGCTTAACTTTTTCCAGATGAATGGGATAAACAAATTAACCACAATAACGGTTGCACCATACCACCCCAAAAGTAGACTATAGCATTCCTCTCCATTTGGGGTTGTTGCAAGGAGTTGCAATAACAATCCGACTTGCCAGACCCATGTATTGAAAAACACCATGATTACTGTCACTATAAATAATGTTCGTATAGTTGTTTGTTCGTTTACCCATATTGAAAAATACTTTATCGAGATAAAAATATCGCTTATTTTCCATTGGCTAAGCTTTTCATTTGTTAGCTTTTTATCTGGTAATTGAATCCTGTTAATAAGAATCGCACTTATAAGATAGGTTAATGCGTCAAATGTAAAAAAATGTATAACGTTAACTATATTCATTAATAAAACACTAACGATAGGTCCTAATACAGTAATTCCCCTTGTTACTGTATCAAGTAAACTGTTCACAGAAGATCTTTCCTCTTCACTTGTAATAATGGGCAAAATCGCTCTATGTGCAGGGGTAAAAAAACACCCTAAGCAATGAATAAGAAAACTGACGATGATTAAATGCCAATAGATTAATAACTCTAATTCATGCAATAAAACCACTGATAATATAAGAGGTATTCTTATAAGATCGATCATAATTAAAAGTCTTTTCTTATCTACCCAATCAGCAATGACTCCGCCGATTAATCCGAATAAAAGATAGGGAGCTACTTGTGAAATAGCAACTCCAGTTGTATATATGCCTGATCCTGTCATCTCATAAGTTAAAAACACAAAAGCTAAACCCGATATAACATTACCTAAATTTGAAGCAGCGGCTCCTAATAAGTAAAAGATAACATTTTTATTGTTTTTAATAACTTCCAAATACATATGAAATCACCTCTTCTAGAGTGTAATCTCGTTTTGAGGTGATTTCTTCCATCATATTGTCAATTTTTCTTTCAAGATTATGGTTATTTCAGCAAAAGGTCGATAATCAGGTAGAAATTGCACTAGAGTTAGACAGAAAATACAAATAATCCTCTATATAAAAAAAGATATTCATACAAAGGCTCTTTACATGGTTGACTTGTTTATCTATTTAACTTTTATATATTACAACTGTCCCAATATAGCCCTCTTATCGTTTCACATTTGGAAATTTGAGCGCTATGGTCAACCCCGAACCAAGCTCTGATTTTGCATCCAACTGAATGGCTAAATCATAAGCCATCTTGCTCACTAAGAAGAGTCCCATGCCTGTTGCTTGTCTTGTATAGGTACCTCGCCCTCCAGTAAAGCCCTTATCAAAAATAAAGGCTAAATCTTCTTCAGAGACACCAGGCCCATTATCACGAATATATAAAAGGCTTTGATCACTCGCTCGATCATAACCCGTTTCAAACTCCAAAATGGGATGATTCTGATTCTGCGCAACGTATTTCGTACTGTTAAAGATGATTTGTTCTAATATGAAAGCTAATCCTTTACGGTCGGATAAAATCTCCATCTCTTCACCTTTGAACTGTACTTGAAAACCGGATTCATCTAGTAGTGTTTGATGGTCTTCAACAGTCTGTTTGCAAAATGCGAGCACATTTATTGGTTCAAAAATATAATCTTTATGAGCAGCCCCAAGCCTTGCAAAATACAAAATTCGCTCTACGTCTCCATGCATTTGATCTCTAATATGAAGCATACGCTGTCTCACAAGGGGAGACATTTCGTCACTGCGGTTATCTAATACCAATGTCATCAATGAAAGCGGCTTTTTCATTTCGTGAACCCATCCTTCGATGTAGTTTTCATAATCGGTGAGTTCAATGACTTGATCATTCAGTTCCGACTGATACGATCTTAGGGTACTTCCCATTTTACGGATAATGGACCAATGTGTCTTAGGAGCTACCCGGCACAATCTTTCTTCGTTCGTCTCATTTGGTTCTAACAAAAAATCTTGAAAGGCAACTTCGATTATTTTTTGCTTTCTCATGATTAGGAATACAGACAACGAAACAATCGCTAGCGTAAAAACAATCATGAGCCCCACCAACACCTTAAAGGTTTCTGGGTAAGCCAGCCAAGCTAAATAACTAAAAAGGAGGCTTGTAGCCATTAAGATAAGAAACCATTGTTTATAGGCATGAAAACAATCATAGATTTGCTTTATCCATTTCACGGCTTCTCTTGCCCCCTCAGTCGATACCCTTGGCCCCTGATTGTCTCAATTTCATTTTCCAAGCCCAATTGCCGCAATGTTTTTCGTAAGCGTGTCAGATTTACTTGAAGGGCATTTTCATCTATAAATTGGTCTGTTCCCCATAAAAGTTCACTTAGTGTTGACTTGGGTACAACCTCAGGCCTATTTTGTACTAAAGCCAATAAAATTTTTCCTTCATTCGCTGATAATAATAACGACGCGGACCCTTTATATAAAGTAAAGGTATTTGGATCTAATGAAAAACTGCCACCATCGATCAAGTCTGGTTGTCCTGCAAACCTTCTTAGCAAGTTCTGGATGCGCGCCAATAATCGGTCTCGATTACATGGCTTTGTGAGATAATCATCTGCGCCTAAATGAAGACCATGTAATTCATCTTGTAACTTATCTCTGGAAGTAAGCATCAATATGGGACCAATCCCTTTGGATTTTAGACTTTTACATATTTCAAAACCTGATTGTTCCGGTAAATTGATGTCCAATAAGACTAAGTTTGGTGCCAAAGTGGCAATTTGAGTGACTACATCATGAAAGTCCGTAATTGCTACTGCTTCAAACCCTTCTTTTTGCAATATATCCATTAACTCTTCTCTCATCCATGAATCATCTTCGACAACAGCAACCCTCGCCACTTCAGCACCTCCTTCTATATGAAATGTAACCGTTTTTTAATCTATATTTGGCTTCCAGCGCAATTTATCGATCTCATGATCTGCTGTACGGGCAACTGCTATTCCATAAATCACGAAAATGATGATGACTACGCATGCAAAGGTAAAGGCAATCGGATAAAGTAACGCGTTATCTTCGATGCTAATAACAACAAATGAAATCATCGCCCTTATCCCAACAGCTGCACTCACGCATGCGAGAGACATAGGTAACAGAAAAGTCAACATTACCTGTCTATGCATCGATTTTTTCATTTGCTTACGTTTTGCTCCCAACATGGAAAGTGTTACATAGCGCCCGCCCGTCTGCTTCATCTGTGTCAAAAATTGTAAAGCTAATACTGTGCAAGCAATAATCAAGAATAAGAATCCCACATATAGTGTCGTATAACTTCCCGCAACAACATAGAAGAGTTGACGTCCAAAGTTTTGCAAATAACTTTCAAACTGAAAGCCTGAAGATTGTAATAAGTCTCTAGCTTCCATCATTGGTTTCATTAAACCTTGCTCATCTTGCAGCTTTTGTGGGATGCGAAAATTCCAATAGGACACATATGTTTCCGTATTTAATAAGTCTTCAAACATAGAATCAGGGACGATAAATGCGGAATGAATTTCTATCGAACGGTCTGCGACTAATCCCCTCATTGGAGTTGATGGGCGTATAGATATTTCCTGATCATGAATGCTCATCAAACTTCGCCCTTCTTTTTCAGCCTTTTCAAGAATACGATCTAGTACAGGCATGCTCTCTAGATTATCCATATGCAAAAGGTCTGGATTAAAGTATAGGGCAATTTCATCTGCATGCAGGTTCAGTGGTTTTTCTCCTATTGCCTTTAAAAGTCCATTATAAGATGATTCAGGAATGAGGTAAGGTGCTTTTGCATCAATCTCTAGGACCCCAAGCAAGTTAAGTGCTTCAGGGTTTTCCGAACTGATCGTGTAACCCTGCATTTCTCCGGATAAAAGCTGCTCTTTATAGTTGCTTGGCAGAGCCATAATGAGCTGCTCTCTTAATTCAGGCCAGTCTACCAACGATACAGGCAAGTCATTTTCCTCACGTTCATCCTGAAATTTCATTTTCCCAATTTCTAATAGATTTAAGTCCTCTACATATGGTACCATTTTTTCTGAAGTAAGAAATTGCTCAACCTTTTGATGATCTCCATGAACCGTAAAATCATATAACGAGGAAGTCCTAGTAATAGCACTATCGAAACCGATAATAGTTGAAGCACCATTTGTGATCAAAATGATCGCCAACGTGATTAGAATCGATGTTACAGCAACAGAAGTGGATTTATTCGCTACGTTTTCCTGGAACTGTCTTAAAGTAAATGTGCGCAGCCCTTTCGTAGATTTACCCTCGGACAAGCTTGCCAATAAGCCAAATAGTTTTCCAAATCCCCTCATAAAAAAGATCGTTCCTAAACATCCGAGAGCCAATGCCACAAACAGAAGCAGTCCTGCAAAATCCATAAAACGATATAAAACAATCCAATAGGCAACACCTAGTAAGACAATACCCACTAAAATATGGAGTACGTTGCCTTTAAAATGTCCCATATCTTGTTTCTTATCCATTTGCTCATAAAGTAGTTGATGTACCTCTTGATTAAATAATCTTCCGCCAAGAATGGCTAATGCAATGAGCTGGATGAATAAAAAACCGATGATCGTAAAGATTATCGCGCTTACCGACAAGCTTATTTGATGACCGATAATTCCCTGTCCGACTAGTTTAGAAACCGTCAAGCTAATGATTTCCGCTAAAAATCCGCCTATTAAAATGCCGCCAATGAGTGCCAAAATAGACGTCATAAGCCCCTCTGCAACAAGTTGAAGAACAAGACGCTCTTTGCGCATTCCTAACATGAGGTAGAGTCCAAACTCTTTGCTTCTCCGATTTAATTGGTACTGATTAGCAAATAAAATCAAGAAAAACAATAGAAATAAGGCAAATAGATACACGATGGGCATGAGGGCTAAGAGTTTATCGATCGCATCACTTTCAAATTCCTTTAAAAATAAAATAACATCTTGTCTCCCAAGTGAAAGTATGATATAAAACGAGGCTACTGCTGTGACAAGTGTTGCAAAGTAGATGACATTTTCCTTCCGACTTCGCTTCGCATTACGATAAATCAGCCTAGAGAACATTTGCGCTCCCTCCCCCAAGCTGAGCTAGTACCCTTAAAATTCTGTCATAAAATTTCTCGCGAGACTCATCTTGTTTACGGCGCAGTTCATGAAAGATGACACCATCTTGAATAAAAAGGATTCTTGAGCAAAAGCTTGCAGCATTCGGGTCATGGCTGACCATTAAAATTGTTCTTCCACTACTTCTATTAATTCCTTCCAGCTTATTCATTAAGAGTTTTGCAGAGCGTGTGTCTAATGCTCCTGTTGGTTCATCTGCAAGAACGATATCCGGATCAGAAATCAAACTGCGAGCAGCAGCTACCCTTTGCTTTTGTCCCCCAGACATCTGAGAAGGGAATTTATGAAGGATATCTGTTATTTCTAAAAAACTTGCCAGCTCATTTAATTTAGCACGTGCTTTTGTAAAATCCACCCCATGAATAGACAGTGGCAATAGGATATTTTCTTGACCCGTTAAATTATCTAGCAGTGCAAAGTCTTGAAACAAATATCCAATTCGAGTGCCCCGATACTCTGCTAAATCTTTACTGTCAAAAGCACTGATGTTTTTACCATTTAAAAGCACCCGCCCAGATGTTGGCTTTATAATCGTTGCAATGCAGTTTAATAATGTCGTTTTACCAGAACCACTTGGTCCCATGATTCCCAAGAATTCTCCTGGGAGAATATCAAAACTGACACCGTTTAAAGCTTTTGTTATATTGTCTTTCTTTCCGAAGTTTTTTTGTAAGTCTTGAACTTCTAGTAATTTTCCTTGTGTAGTCATGTATAACGCTCCTTTTCTTATTATCATGTATCATCGAAGAGCTATACACATTATAACCAATATCAAAGACTAGAAACACTTACAAATGATGTAAGGAAAGATGAGTCGCTATACTGGGTGGACAGCTCATTTGCTATTGAATTTGATTTTAATGCAAAATGATTATCCACCATCTATTATTAAATTAGAAAATCGGTTAAATTATTTCAAGCAAGTATCGGCAAGTAGTTAGAACAGTTTATCGAATTTGTCTGTATTACGTAGAAGAGGTTTACAAAATCATCTTCAAGTAGTAAGAAAATAAGATAATAACATAACGGAAGGCGCATTCAACTGAAATAAAATTTATACAAAATTATCAACGCACTTACCTTTATTTTCGTGCTACACTACTAATCACCTATATGGAATGTGCTTGATAAAATTCTTCAGTTTTATTTCATAATATTCCTCGATATCATCTCTTAGATTCTTCTCCAAGGCTATAAATGCACCTACAATATAATTCAAATCAAATACATTATAAATATCTGATTCTGCCCAAATAGATTCCAATCTCGCCTGATTGGAGAAGGGAAGCAATGACAGTATAGCACCGTCTTCATAATCATCGTATTCAATCGTATAATAATGGAATTCTGGTATATAATCCTTGGTCATCTTTTCTTTCCATTCATACAAAGACTTATAGAATTCTAGTATCGCAAGTTCTGTTTCAAAGTATAATTTATTATTAATTTTTATAGAAAACGTAGCATCTACTGCTAATATAGCTGGAACATCCCTTTTATCTTTATTCGAGATGATTCCTTTATCACTTACGAAGTGGTATTCAAAATTTATCTTATTATCCATTTACTCACCACCCCTTTCACTTGAACCATTATTTTAGTTCTTTTAAATTTACGCTCTCGAAAATAAACGATAAATAGCTGGTATTAAAACTAAAGTAATTAAAGTAGAAAATAAGAGCCCTGATATAATTACCGTTGCCACAGGTGCTTGGTAGTCTGCTGACATTCCCGACGCCATTGCTAACGGAATCATACCACCAACCGTAGTAAGTGTGGTCATGAAAATAGGACGAATCCGGTCTTGGCCAGCGTTTATAATGGAAGCATGGAGAGAATGCCCTGCTATAAGGAGTTGGTTTGTTCGATGGATCAACAAGATAGCATTGTTTAGAACTATTCCCACTAGCATGATTAATCCCATTGCTGACATAATATTTAGTTCCATTTGTGTCATAAACATTCCAAGTATTACCCCAATAATTGTAACTGGAATGGTAGACATAACAATGAGTGGTTGGCCGAAATGATTGAATTGAACAGCCATTACCAGATAAACTAAAAATATGGAAATAACTAAAACGAAAATTGTATCTTTCATCAATTCTTGCTGTTCTTCCAGCTCACCACCTAAGGAGACTGAGTATCCAGAGTCTAATTTATAGTTCTCCACCATATTTTGAACATCTCTGTTAACTGCTCCTAGGTCTCTACCATCAATATCAGCAAATATAGATATAGATCGTTCTCCATTTATATGATAAATCTCTTTAGGTACATTTACTTCCTTTAACTCCATAAAAGCTGACAATTTCTTATCACTGAGTGCTGGAACATCGAGATTTAATAATGATTCTTTGGTTCCTTTAAAATCATCCCAAGATCTTTTATCCCTGAAAATTTAACATCCTGCACTTCTGGCAGTTGTTCCAAACGAGGTTTTAATACACTTGACGCAAATTCGGTCATCTCAGACATATCTCCACCAGAAATATCTAAAATGAATCCGTATTTTGTTCCCGAGCCGTTCCTGCTAACATCAACCTTTTTTATTACGGAGGAATTATTTTTAAATGATTGTACTATCGTTTCTAATTCTCTCCCCAAATCCTTGTCATAACCATCTTCAAAAGAAGCCTGGATTGAGCTTCCCCCCAAATAAGTAGTTGATTCAATCTTATTTACTCCATCAATTTTTTGTAATTCTTGTTCAAGTGGCGTTGTAATGTTACTTTTCACATCCGCCACAGTTAAATCTCCTGCATCAACTTCAATTGAGGCACCATTTAAGTCAACAACGGGAGTCAATTCTCTATCTAAATTCAAGAAAGCATAACTTCCCAAAAAGATAATTAAAATGACCAACAAACTAATGAAAACTTTTCTTTTAATAATGTACTTTAGTAATTTCATAACATCTCCCCTTGCTAGTATATTTGGTTGTATTTAACCTGAATAGACAGGGCTTCCTTAGTTGGTAGTTCAGTTTTTAGCAAAAATTACCGACAATAAATTCACTGTTTTTTCTTACTATATTTATGCAACGCTAGTGCCCTAAGGTTATTTGTTCATTACTTTTACTAAGGGTATATCCCGTTTATTATAGGAAGCTCTAACATTTTGAACCCTTACTTTCTAACAGGAAATTAGTGCTACCATGGTCTATAAATATTTTTTTTAATACCTAAGTTGTTCGTTTGCGACTGTTTTTATTGAAAAATCCATAATCCGTCAAGAAAAAGCAATAAACATAAAAAAGAATAAGATAATGTTTTTTTATAGAATAATGACGTCTTGCATAAATAACCACCTCACAGAATCATCAAAATCTATAAAGCGAAATTTAATCTCCTCAATTCGAAAGCTGCTCTTTGCTTTTTAAATATAATTCAAGTGCTTCCTCAAAAAAATCCAGAGTTTCCGAGTCAATAGGGTAAAATCCAGCACTTTCCGATTTTTGGGGTGACTTTCTTACGTCCCATAGTTTTTTATAAATTCTGGATTATCTCCGTAGGTCTCTATTTCTTTTTCGTGCATACGTTTTATGATGCGTTGAATTTCTGGTGATGAAACACCTTTTGGCATATGCTTTCTTAATTGAGCCGTTAAGGCAATCCATTCAAGTGTATCAGGGTCACCACGATTTATATTTGGTAGGTAATCTAACAACTCACTTTCCTCTTTATTAAATATTTCTGCTAGAAAGGCTTCCCTTTTATTAAAGTTTTGTTGATATAACTGGATAAGTCTCTGTACCTTGGTCAAATTAATATTCTCTTCTATTAACATTTCATTTAATAATCCACGCAATATACCTTCAATTTCCTCTCGCTTTTCTTTTTCCTTTAAGATATAATCCAGCTGAGTTTTTAGACTATTAAACCAATCTAGTTTACGGTCATCCAACATTTCCTTAATATCTTTCAAATGAAATCCCAAAGTTTTCAAAAATTGAATTTCTTGCAGTTTCTTTATCTCTTTTTCCCCATATAATCTATGGCCGCCTTCCGTTTTATCTGCTGGTTTAAGCAAACCTATATGATCATAATATCGCATCGTTCTAACTGTAATGCCCGTTTGTTTGGTCACTTCTTTAATTGAGATCAAGTGAAACATCCTCCTTGTTTTATAAGCTATTTACATTATATAAAATGACGTCACGTCACTTTCAAGGCTTTGTTGTATTATTTTTTACACGGAGATCAAAAAAATGTGTTCGGCTTAGCTTTACGGCTTTGGATAGCCAAGAGGTTTTAAGAGATTAGGATAGGACGTTTTCATGCTTCCGTGCGCTTTTTATCATCCTCAGTTCCTTTAATCAAATCCTCCTCTTGTCTGATTTTACAGACTTTTAAACATATAAAAAAAGAACCGAGAAGCGTATCTTGGGTACGTTCCCAATCCTAGCAAAAGTTTTTTCATGATAGATGGTGGATCCCGCTCTATGCGAGCCATGCTGCTTTCTTATCTTTTAAATAAGGCTGTCGAGCAAAAACTCGACAGCCTAGCTGACTTTCTTACGGAAAAGCGTGTATGTTCTGATCACTTTTTCCTGCTTAAAAAGAGCAGCGAATACCTTTTGTAAAAAAATCTTTTTTACATACTTTCCGTTATTCTGTCTTCTAGTCAAGTATCCTCCTCAAATTCCCCCTTGTTTCTACGGAATCTTTCAACCGCTCGATATAGTGCAGGGATAATGACCAATGTGAGCAATGTCGATGTCGTCAAGCCGCCTATAACAGTAATTGCCAATCCTTTTGAAATCAAGGCGGCAGAAACTGACTCCACATCGGCCGATATCGCGAGCGGTATTAACGCGCATATGGTCGCAACGGCAGTCATGACGATTGGCCTTAACCGAATTTTTCCCGCTTCCACGATGGCTTCTTCTACTTTCATTCCACGTTTACGGTTATTTTCAACCCGATCCAGGAGTACAACCGCATTCGTAACAACGATTCCGATTAGCATTAACAACCCGATTAAAGAGCTCAAAGACAGCGGCTGGCCAGCAATGAGCAAAAATCCAAATGAGCCGATTGGTACGAACAAAATGGAAGCCAAGATGACGATTGGTGTCAACAAGCCATTAAAGGTCATACATAAGATTAAAAACACCAGTACGATGGCAGTGATCATCGATACACCCATTTCGGTATATTGCTTCGTGATTTCTTCATTCGCACCACCTGTTTTAAGGCTTACTCCTTCGGGCAGTTTCAATGCATCGACATCTTTTTGTACTTTGGTTGACTCCGCTAAAATGCTATTCCCTTTTATTTCCGCGGTTACTTTTGCCAATGTTTTGCCGTTCTCCTGGTTAATCTCAACAGGTGTCTTCATTTCAACGACTTCTGCCACTTCCTTCAGCGGTTTTACACCACTTGGAGTTGGAACTTGTAAATCTTCCAATCCGGATTTGCTCGTAATTTTTTTATTATAATCAATCGTAACATTGATTTTTTCATCTTTTATTTTGTAATCCATTAATTCCACAGCATTTAACTGTTCATTGATCAGCCCCATTAATTGAGTGGAATCGATGTTTAACTTTGTTCCCTGCTCATTTAAAGAGATCGACCATTTTTCCCGTGCTTCATTCATTTCATTTTTTACATTTTTTAATTGATTGTTTTGCTGCAACAAGTTTTCTACTTGTTTGGAAGCCTTCTCCAAAGCTTGGAGATCGTCTCCATACAATTCGATGGCCACTATATTTCCCGAAGGCCCTTGAGCTTGTGATAATTCCTCAACCCTTATATCCGCTTCTGGAACATCCGCTTTAACAAGCTTGGATAGATCCTTTTTTAATGAGTTGGTTTCTTCATCGGCTGTATAACCTTTTTTCAACTTCACGATAAATCCGGCTTCATTGTCTTTTTTCTGGAATGAGATCGGATCAGCCGGTTTACCAACTTCAGCACTGCTATAATCAATTTCCTTCTTCTCGCCTAAATAGTTTTCCACTTTCTTGGCAATTTTGTCCGTTTCTTCCAGCTCCGTCCCTGCGGGCAGCGTCATACTGATGTTTAACGATGTGCTACTTCCCGCGGGAATGAGCGAAAATCCCATAAGTGGCACTAATGACACTGAACCGACGAGCAACAGGATAGAAAGAATAATCACCACGCCTTTTCTTCTGATCGCAAGACGAAGAAGTTTTTCATATCCTAACACCATTCTGCCTTCTTTTTCTTTCGTCTTCACTTTTTTGAAAAAGACGTTCCCTAACACGGGTATAAGCATAATCGCCACAAAGAGTGAAGTTAAGATGGAAATCGCAACGGCAAGAGCAAACGGACGGAACTGCTCCCCAATCATCCCATCTATAAAGGCAACCGGTAAAAAGACGATACAAGTAATAAAAGTGGACGAGGCAACGGCAGTCATGACTTCTTTCGTTGCTTTGAAGGCAATCTCTTTCCTGTTCACTGTACTGCCTTTTTCCTGTAGCCAACGGTACATATTTTCTATGACGACAATACTATCATCGACAATTCGTCCGATTGCGACTGCAAGCCCCCCCAAGGTCATGACATTCAACGTATAGCCAATATAATCCAGTGCCATGATCGTAACAAGAATAGATACTGGTAGGGAAATAATGGAAATAATCGTCGCGCGGAAGCTTCGTAAAAATAAGGCGATGACGATGATGGTAAATAATGCTCCAAACAATCCTTCTTTTACCAATTTGGAGATGGACGTATCAATTTCCTTGCCATAATTCAGAATAGGATACTTTTCGTACTTCGCTTCCTTCTGATATTCATCAAAAATACTTTCAACTTTGTCTGTTACAGCAACCGTGTTGGCGTCTTTCTCTTTTGTAATGCTAAAAACAAATGCCGGCTCTCCGTTGTAACGAGAAATTTCTTGCTCTTTTTCCGTTTGTTTAATAGTGGCAATATCAGATAATTTTACACTTGCTGCCACATCTGGTTGCGGGCTGGTAATGATCAGTTTGTTCAAATCTTCAACGGATTGGATGGTACCTTTTATATCAACGGGTATTGTTTTCCCATCATTTTCAACTGTTCCAACCGTGGCATCCGCATTTTTACTTTCCAGCGCCTCCTGGACAGATTGTAAACTGATTCCTTTTTCCAACGCTTTGTCCTGATGTAATTCAATTTGCCAATTATTTTCTCTGAGTCCGGTAACTTCTACACCTGCTACCCCATTCACTTTTTTGATTTCAGGAATAATGGTGTCTGTTATTTTTTTCTGAAGTTTTTCGCGGTCTTCTCCTGTTATTGCAGCTTGATAGACACTATTTAACAAGTGGTCAATCGTCAAAACTTGTCGATCAGCATGTTCAGGCAATGGAACACTGTTCACAATCGCTTCGAGTTTACTGTTTACCCTGTCAAGATCAGTCCCAAAGGGATATTGAACTTCAATCGTAACCATATTACTTGTAGTTGAAGCAATGACATTTTCCGCTTCATTTGCTGCCAATATTTTTTCTTCCAGTGGCACAGTAATATTTTTCTGAGTTTCTTCAGCAGACTGTCCAGGAACTGATATTTGAATAAATAAAGTGGGAAAGGAAAGATCAGGCATGATTGCCTTTTGAATTTTCGTCGTTGCAAATAATCCCCCTCCCAAAACTAGAATGCATAGAAAGAATACCGCAATCCCATTTTTTAAACTCCATTGTGTAATTCTCGACACTTTTCTACCCCCCATTATGACTTCACACAAACCTTAACAATGTAATATGAACTGTATATGAACAAAAATGAGCCGGTACATAAGCAAATACTAAATAATCGAGTAGAGGGAAAAGCTAAATAACTTTTCGCCCCTCTCACACCACCGTACGTACGGTTCCGTATACGGCGGTTCAATAGTTTGAGTGTACGAACTGGTATTGAAGAGCGATGTCTTTATATCCTCTCGACGCCAGTTCTTTATCTGTCAATGAACGATGGAGTACATAGCTACTTGATATAGTCCAGTAACCTTTTCTTGTATTCAACCATTCATAAGCTTTACGTTTATCGATGCCTAAATGAATTAGATTCTTTCTTTTCGTACGTGGATTTTTCCACTGTTTCCAAATATATTGTCTAATTCGTCGCTTCAACCATCCATTTAGATTCTTCATGAATCCTTTCATTTCCCCTATGCCATAGTAATTTATCCACCCTGTCATAAGTTGCTGGATTTCTTTTAGAATCACTTCAAGATTCCGCCCACGATTGCGTTTGGTGATTCGCTTGAGTTTCTCTTGAACGGTCACTTTCGCTTTGTTATGAGGACGAATTTTAACCCCATTCTTCGTGGCTAATAGACAGAAGCCAAGAAACTTCCGTTTCAAAGGGCTTCCAACCGCACTCTTTTCTCGGTTAACGGTTAGACTCAAATCTCTCTCAAGAAAGGTAGTAATGTTATCCATTACTCGATATCCTGCTCTTCTACTTTTCACATAGATATTACAATCATCTGCGTAACGAACGAATCGATGACCACGCTTTTCCAATAGTTGGTCTAGTTCATTTAAATAGATATTACTGAGTAACGGAGATAGGTTTCCGCCTTGCGGCGTTCCTTGTTCTGATTTTTCGAAGATACCGTTAATCATAATTCCACTTAATAAGTATCGTCTTATCAAGTGAAGCACTCGCTTATCAGATATCTGTTTTTCCACGAAGTACATGAGTTTGTCATGATTTACCGTATCGAAGTAGGATTTCATATCCAAGTCCACTACATATTTGTACCCTTGTTCGTAGTACGATTTCGCCCGTATGATGGCATGATGCGCACTACGTTTTGGACGAAACCCAAAACTATTATCGGAGAACGTTGGTTCAAATATCGGTTGTAACACTTGGTTGATAGCTTGTTGAAGCATTCGATCGATGACTGTGGGAATCCCCAGTTTCCTCTTTCCACCATCTGGTTTCGGAATTTCAACCCGCAGAACGGGTTGCGGTTTATACTTTCCTTGACGTAACTGGGTTAATAGTTCCTCCTTGTGTTCCTTCAAGTATGGAAGTAGCTGGTCGTACGTCATACCGTCGATCCCTGCTGCTCCCTTATTTCTGACTACTTGAAGGTAAGCTTGATTTAAGTTGTTCCTTGATAGGATTCTTTCAAACAGATTGGATACACCATTTTGATTGTTCTGTTCACCATGAAAAGTACTATGCGCTTCGACATACCCTTCATGTTCCACACTATCTCTCTGCCGATAGCCAGATTCTCCTGTTTTCTGCAGTTGTCGCACCTTCCACACCTCCTAGAGCTTTCAAAATTTCTATTGTTCGGTCCTTCATGTTTCGTCAGTTAACATTACTATGACCTCTGCTGACTTCTTGTGATTCACCAAAACGTCCCCGCTTTGGTTGTGCTGATTCGTTATCATTCAACTCCCACTGCACCCTCACAAGACCTCCCCCGGTAAGAGCGAAAACTTTCCTCCCATGTAACTGTTAGATTTACTGTATAGGTTTCGGGCAGTATTGGACTTTATCTTGTTGCGCAGATTTATCCGACCTAATTCAGCCTTCTATCTAATTTCTGTTCGTCAGTTCAGGAGTTTGCGTCCAGCTTCCTTCAGCCACTACCTCACGATAGCCACCTTGCCTTCCGCTAACAGTTCCTACTGCCAAGCCTGTAGTGGACTTTCACCACCAAGTTTTCGCCCATGCAGGGCGCACGCAAAAACCGAACAATTCATTTATAATTGTTCGGTTTGTTTGAGTTTAAAAAATTCCTATCATCGCTACGTCAACATATTTCGCTTTCCGCGGGCAAGGTCTCAGCTTCCTCGGAAAGCAAAGATCGCTTTCCCGCGGGATCTTCAGCTCGAGCTATTCCCGCAGGAGTCTACATATTTTGACTACACTAAAAACTTGCGTATACACAAGGACGATTTTTTGTTCGTTTATTAATCAGCTATTTTAGTTTTGCCCCAGCCTCACATCTATATTTTATCTTTTGGTTTGTTTTCTTAAGGGGAGTGTAATGATGAACTTGGTTCCTTCTCCAAGCTTGCTCCTTACGTAAATATTGCCATGATGCAATTCCAAGATTTTTTTTACAATCGCAAGGCCGACGCCGCTGCCATTTTTCTTTGACCGGGACTGTTCAGCTTTGTAAAATCGCTCAAAAATGTTCCTCAGGTGTTCCTCGGCAATACCAATTCCGGTGTCTTCAACTTCAACGATGATTATACGAGCCTTTTTCGTTAACCGTATACCAATAGTGCCTCCATCCTTATTATATTTAATGCTGTTATATATGATATTTTGCCAAACTTGATGCAGCAAATCCTTGTCTGCTACAATATACGTTTTTGGTAAATCTAAAGTAAATTGTATGTCTTTTTTCGACCACTCCGGTTGCAGCTTTAAAATAATCGCTCTTATTTGTTCATCAACGGAAAAACTTTTCGGTTCAAATGGGTGTTGGTCCGATTCCAATGATGCGAGTTGAAGCAAGTGACCACTTAAGCGTGATAGCCGTTCACTTTCCGATTCGATAATCTGTAGAAATTCCAAACGCTCCGCACTGGGCAGGTCTTTCTCCTTCAATGCCCTGGAGAATCCGCGAATCGAAGTAAGAGGAGATTGAATTTCATGAGAAACATCTGAAATAAAGTTTCTCCGCATTTGTTCGAGTTTCTTTAAATCTTCCGCCATAATGTCAAAATTTCTTGCCAACACACCGATTTCATCTTTTCGTTTCCAATTGAGATGAATATCAAAATTCCCTTTGGCCAACTCTTGCGTTACTTGCGTCATTTTTGTTAATGGCTTGACGATAAAGCGGGAGACAATCAAAATTAAAATACTGCCAGAAATTAACACACTTAAAAAGCCCAAAAGAATCACTTGATAGGCGTCGTTTTTGATCTCGCTATCACTGACATAAACAAATAATGCATAACGTTTGTTATCTTTTTGAAATGGAAGGCCGACGATTGGTTTATTCGGGTCACTCCCGTCTTCCCTATATACGCCTCCTTTTAAAACTTGTTGAACCCTTTCTTCTGGAATTGATCTTTTGTTTACTCCAAAAACCTCCAGCTTCCCTTCCGCATCATAGATAGCGAAATCAACGAACATAGGTACCAACAACTCATTTGCCAGCGCCTTCATTTCTGAAATATCATCAATTTTTTCAAATAGCGTAATAATGCCTTCTCCTTGTTTAATCAACATATCTTCTTGATCATTCCCAAGGCTTTCTCGAAATAGCAGAGTAAGCGTGAAAAAACCGATCACAAGACTGATCATAACTGTAATGATATAGACAATAACAATCCGGGTATATAATGTTTTCATTTTTTCACTTCCAATTGATAGCCTAAACCGCGGACTGTAACGATTTGGAACTGGTTCGTCCATTTTCCAAACCGCTGACGGATACGTTTAATGTGAACATCCACCGTCCTTTCATCGCCTTCATAGTCAATTCCCCAAATTTGTTCGATTAACTGGCTTCTTGTAAAGATGTTTCCTGGATAACTGGCCAATTTAAAAAAGAGCTGAAACTCTTTAGGCGGCAATACAATGATTTGATCATCGATTTCCACCGTTTGCTTTTGTTCGTCCAATTTTAATTGGCCAATCGTAATAATCGAAGAATAGGCTATCCGGTAGCGGCGCAATAATGCTTTTACCCGTAAAACTAATTCAACAGGGTCAAACGGCTTCACGATATAATCATCAGTCCCACTCCGAAAACCATTCACCTTATCGGCAGATTCCCCTTTCGCAGTCACCATTAATATCGGAACAGTCGAAAATTGGCGGATTTCTTGGCATACGTCAAAGCCGTCCACCTTTGGCATCATAATATCAAGGATCATTAAATCGATTTGATTGTTCTCTATTACATCCAAAGCTTCTTCACCGTCAAAGGCTTGTAAAATCTGAAATCCTTCAGGCTCAAGGTAGACTTTCATGAGCCGTTGAATATGAGGATCATCTTCTGCTACTAATATCCGAATCACTTTCCATCATCCTTAAACTGGTATTCTCGTTTTCCTGATTCCACCCACCTATTATACTATTTTTATAGCAGATACTTACATACAAATGGGATTGTTTTTTTCTAGTATAGCAGTCATGTCACTAATCGCATACAGCCGTAAATTGAGAGCATCAAATCACGATGAAGGATACGAGAGAAGGCTATTAAGCGTACTCCAACATATAATAATGGACGTACATTTTTAGATAATTACGGCCGATTTGAAAAAAGCAGCGTGAAGTTAATTTCCCCTCATTTTCCATGAAAAGATGTGTTATGTTTAATAAATCGGCATCGGCTTCCATTCTTGCAACAACTAAACCGATATATTATGGGACATGTATAGGAGCTGTAATTAAGGGTAATTCCTCATTTTCAAAAAAGCGAAACACTTAGTTAAAGCAAAAGGAAGCAAATTTTACTTGATATTTGTTCCACACCTTATTAATCCACTCTTCTAGTCTTCTTGTATATAGATATTTTTAAATTCCTTTTGGGGTTACTTTAAATACGATGATTGTCTTTGCTGAAAAGGAAAAGCGTTGCCGTCTGCTCTTTCAGAAAATGATTTTTCTTTATAAGTTGAGCATAACAATCATAAGAAACTCTGCGAAATTCTTAATCAATATTGTATAGAGAATCTTTATCGCAAGCCCTAATTGCTATTACGTTATACACCATATTTTTCTACTAATACTTCAGTGATTTATAAGTTTTCTGAACAGGCATAGTGAATTCTCCACTGCTTACAGTGGAGAATTTAATCATTAAAGATTAAAAAGTTTACGTATGCTTTCTTTATCAATAGCAATATGTGGCCCAAAATGAAAAAAGTAACGGAGTTGCCATTGTTGTGTCTTCACAGCCTGCTTGCTCACAGGTTCAGTCCACGGCGGATAGACTCGAAAAGCCGTTTTTCCTTTCTTGCTATTATGAGACATAATTCCCTTTGCGATGAGTATTCTTTTATCAAAAACAAACTGGCCTTGGTTTTGTGAACTGCTTACACCTATAACGATAAAATCTACACTATCCGTGCTATCAAATGGGATAATTATATCCATAGGACGTTTCCATATTGTTACGAACTGACCTATTTTAACTGGTGTTGTCTTTGCTTCCCGAAAAACGATGTCTTTCCCTTCCATTCCAAAACGGCAAGCACTATACTCAGCACTTTCTGGTTCTCGAATAACCTTATTCGTCACTGTCATTCCACAAGCTTCATAAACTTTAATAGCCATTTCCAAGTGATACGGCAGAATATTTGTTGCTGGGTCAATAATTTGCTGCCCGGACTCCAATTTATTTTCCGATTTGTGAGTAGTCATATAGCCTTCCTTTCTATGGAATCTATTATATTTCTTTGCTTTGTAAAATCATCCATTGAATATTAGTCTAGCACAATTACCTATCTTGTAAGTTAGGAATTTTTAATTCTTACTTCTTTAATAATCGGATTACTTTCCTCTCTAAGTTGGTTGTAGATAATGGATAAACATGTTGTCCATTATGACAAACTCACTAGCTCCAGCAAAATTATTGCGAAAGTGCGGAGCCACTTCTAAAAATACTTCCCTATCATTCTCTCCTATCATTTGCAACATTGGTAGCTTGAGTGGCTGAGTTAGTTCAAACAAGCCAGCTGCTTGATGCATAGGTGAATGCAATGGAACAATGACAATGAAAAATTTAACAGAAGGAAAGTCCATGATCATACCCTTGTGTTTGGAGAAAAAGTGCTGTCAAGTCCACTGACGCACATTATACTATCAAGCAAAACCATCAAAAGGTCCATAGCTCTTAATAACGTACTTTATTATTTCATAACATTTCCCTCAATAATATATTCTGATCTAATTAACCGTTGTTTTCATGTCGATTTCAGAACGCCCCTAGAAACCTTCAATTGCTTTAGTATAACTTATTCGACAACTTTAAAATCTATTGTCGCTTTCATATTTATTCTTTCTTGACCTTCTAAGTAAAAATCTGTCTCACCATTGACAACATAGTATCCTGGAGGAAAGCCATCTATTCCTGAAAATTCTTCCATAAACTTCACATAATCAATGGGTGCGTCTTCTACATATTTCCCACTTTTCCTGTATTCTTCTCGGTAAGGCTCCCCCTGTTTAAGCATAGTTGACAACCCGATTTCCTTTACAACAAATCCAATGTCAAACCCTCGTACCTTTTCTTCCATTGGAAAAAGAATAGCAGATGATGAATGATGTATATTAACCTTATCTTTATCCCCTACATAAGTTATTTCGCCATATAATTTCACGTCATCCCCTGCTTCATACTCTTTCTTATCACTGACAAGCCGAAAAACAAAATCGCCTTGAATACTTTCGTCTATTTTCTTTTCCACGTCATATTCTTCTAAATCACTATTGCTAATCTGGCTGGATGAGCTACACCCTGAAATGAACAGGACAAGAATTGCTGTAAATGCTATATAATATTTATAAATATGAATTCCTCCCTGCGCTAATTCTTGCACAATTTTTTTGTTAGATACCTTCTTCCATGACAGCGCCCGTTTGTAACCTTGGTCTAATCAGGTTTCTTCAATGAATTATTACATGTTATTCAAGTGAAAAATCATACCCTACATAATTAAATATATTTCGTAACCCTATATTTTCCGCAACTGCAACAGAGGGTTTATTCATTTCCATACAATCCCAATATGGAACCAGATTATTCTCTATACAATCTTCAACAAAGTGATGAGCGATTCTTTGGGCCAACTTTTTCCCCTGATGAGCTTTTAATGTTTCAATATCAATGCAGTGGACATTGCCTGCGATAAAGCCTGAGAAACAAACACTCACGATTTCATTTTGATAAACAATACAATAACCCCTGCCATTACGCAAAAATCTTTCAGTTGAATCCCAAAACTCTGATATTTTCGCTTGTAAAAATTTGTTTTTTATTGGGTTATTATTATTTTCAAAGAGAAAGTCACACATTTTTGCAACCTTATATTCTTGTTCAATCTCAGGTTTACTATTGCCTTTATAATCACCTGGCTGTAGACTATAAACCTTCTGATTCCACTTTCCCAACTTACGATGTTCAAAGGCCTTTTCAATAACTTTATTCCACTTTTCATGATTACCAATACATTCAAACCATTTTAGTTGGACTTTTTTTGCCTCTGCTATAATTACATGGTTGATAAAGTTGTTTAGTTTATGAATAAATCCTTCATTTTGCTCGTTTCCGAAAAATATAAATCCATCATTATTTCCTAACCAAATAACCCCAGATGCAGGGTCATTAACATCATCTACAAAAATACGACCAGGATTTATATTTTCAACAATTGCAATTGCTTCTAACTGCCCTTGTTCATTTATCAACTTTCTACACTTATGAAATGCAGCTTTATCCAATTCTGATATCATAAGACATCCCCCCAACCTTTCGACTCTCAATTTTAAGAAACCGCTTTATAAAACCCTAAAGTCTTTCACACTCTCTCCAAGAATATAGTGTGAAAACCACATCAAATTCTGCTTCATAATAGCTACATTCATTCCTGGCTGGTCAGAACTATATGCCATTCCTTTGAATATGACTAATTCTGTATCAACTTCCATATCCTTTAATCCTTGATAAAGCTCAAATGCATTTGGAGTTGGAACTCTTGCATCCTTTTCACCATGTTGGATTAAGGTAGGCGTACAGGCTGATTTAATATATGTCATTGGTGAAGTTTTAGCATATATCTCTGGATCATTCCATGGATTATTTCCTAAATGCATCCTAATAAAATAAGGCATATCTGTATTTACATAATGAGTACGCCAATTAGTAATTCCACCCCCAACTGAAATAGCTTTAAATCTACTACTAAATGTGGAACAAAAAGCTGCTATATATCCCCCGTTGCTCCATCCCATAACCCCTACCCTATCTTTATCTGCAATACCTTTTTCAACTAGTTTATCCACTCCAGATATAACATCATCGTAGTAAGCAATTCCCAATTTTTTATAATTTGCTTTTAAAAATTCATTACCATAACCAGAACTTCCCCTGTAGTTTGGTTCTAAAACGATAAAGCCTTTTTCGATAAACTGTTCAATAGGATACTTCTCATTAAAACAATCTGAGAATATGGGAAAGGATGCCCAAGCCGGGCCACCATGAATTATCACTAACAAGGGATATTTTTTATTTGCGTCAAACTCCAACGGGGTTGATAAAACACCCTCTATCTTCAACCCGTCGCTACTTTGCCATGAGATTATTTCCCTGTTACTTTTAAGCTTTTCTTTGAAAAAGCTATTTTCACTTGTTATTTTTTTATCATCTAAATAGATTTCAAAGGTTTCATTTGTTATAGCCTTATTATATGATATATGATTTCCATCCCTTGTTATAGAAGCATCCATTATAAAGCTATCTACTTTTTCGCTTAGCATTTCCACAGTGCCATCCTCAGATAGCAACCCAATAAGATAATTAGTTTTATTCTGCCATCTAATTAAAATTCCTTTAGATGTCCATCGTATTGGAATAACCGTACTATCAAAGTCTGTCAAAGGTTGAATTAGCTCTCCAGTAGGAATATCATATATCTCTAGTGTACTGTCTTGTATATGGGTCTTATAATAGTCCTTCTCCTTTATACTTGCTGAGTAACATATTTTGCGGCCTTCAGGGGAAAAGCAAACGCTCCCTCCTAACAACTTATCTATATTCATCTTTTGTAGCTCTCCAGCTTTGATATTTAGTAAGTATAGTTCTCCATTAATATAATCTCCCATGTTTGAGGTTGGTGTAGCCATAAATACAACCTTTTTTCCATCATTTGAAATATCAAATTCATGAATATGAAAATCCATCCCATCAGTTAGTTGATAAACGACGCTAGTTTCACACTCCCCTTTATTCTCGCCAGAACTATCGAATTTTTCTAAACGTCCAAATTCATCGTTGTGTATCAGTTTTGGTATTTCAATGTAATATAAGCAATTATTCTGGTATTCCTTACCTATATGTTGGAAATCCTCATATAGTTTACGCTTCTTTATCATCTCAGATTCTTTTGACTGTGCGACATAATAAAAACCCTTGCTAGTAGGATCCCATTTGAATTTACTTACCCCTTCTTCCTCATCCGTAATTTGAACCCCACTATAATTATCTATGGACTTAATAAAGATCTGATTTTTCTTATTATCCTTGTCACCAACTGGACTAAGGTATGCGATATACTGAGAATCTGGCGACCAAGATGGGGATGCACTATCTATAACCCTAGATGTTAACGCTTCTCATCGACCATATAATTAACGCACGCACTGGTTTATAGCAGAAAACCTTATATCATTTTATTACTCTCAGTTTGTTTCATTATATAGTCTTCCAATTGTGTATTACAAGAAAATTCCTTGTAATACGAGTTCAAAAAGTACCAGAGGTTTGAGCGGGTGTTGCCCTTGAGATACAGGAGCATATGTAGTCAATACATATACAACAGAAAACTTTAGGTTGCTTCAACTAATGTCGAACTACACTCGTATTCTTTAATTTTATATTATTTGTAAAATCTTAACGCTTTAAGGTCACTTGTTTCTGCTGCATAATACCTTTAATCAAGGGAGTGGCATCCGTTTTCGCAAATTCCCTTATTAGCTTATCAGTATCAAAAGTCAAATATAAAGGTTTTCATTACCTTCCTTTTTCGTCCTGTTTCTACTCCTTTTCTGCACTCTACTATATGAACCCTGTTACTTTCTCGGTACTTTTCCAAATCACCCTTACCCCCTTATCCTCCAAGCTTTTCTCCTCTTTTCTCACTCAGGGCAATGTTATTAAGTTCTCCCCTAAAAAGCACGTTTTTCCTCTCTTTTTTCTATCTCGTGTTCTTTAGAACTGTATAGAAAGCGATATGGAAACCACTTCAACACGCTACGGATAAGGGATTGGACAGATATTGAACAGAAGAAAAAGACTGGACCCATCCATATTGGATCCAGCCTAATTTTTTATTGAGATTGCTTGACTTAAAACGGCTGTCTGCCCCTTCTTATTTCCTCACGTTCTTCACTCGAATGTACCAACATTCAGCAGTAGGACCGACTTTTTAGCGTGGGGTAGAAGAAAGTAACAGGGAGATAAACTCCCACTTCAACCACTCATTACTCTACGGTTACACTTTTCGCCAAGTTACGTGGCTTATCAACATCGCAATCACGGTGTAATGCAGCGTAATAAGACAATAGTTGTAACGGCACGACACTAACAAGTGGTGTGAGCAATTCATGAACATGCGGGATGACGAATGCATCTGTATCCTGCTCTAATCCTTTCATACTGATTACCATATCATTAGCCCCACGAGCTACTACTTCCTGCACATTGCCGCGAATCGAGTAATTGACATTTTTTTGGGTGGCTAATGCAATGACTGGAGTTCCTTCTTCAATTAAAGCGATCGTACCATGCTTTAATTCTCCACCAGCAAAGCCTTCAGCCTGGATATAGGAAATTTCTTTTAGTTTAAGTGCTGCTTCTAAGCATACATGATAATCTATGCTTCGACCAATAAAAAAGGCATTGCGTGCTGTACGCAAGTATTTACGTGCTAAATCTTCTATTGCTTCTTTTTGATCAGTTAGCACTTCCATAGCATTGGCAACAATAGCAAGTTCACGCATTGGATCAAAATCCAACGATAGTCCTTTTGTTTTTGCGGTATCAACCGCTAATATAGCCAAAACAGCGATTTGGGCTGTATAGGCTTTGGTAGAAGCAACCGCAATTTCTGGACCTGCATATAAGTTTAACGTATAATCTGCTTCACGAGAAAGGGTGGATCCAGGCACATTTGTAATCGTTAATGCCGGATGTCCCATTTCTTTAATTTTTACCAATACGGCCCGACTGTCTGCTGTTTCTCCACTTTGTGAGATAAAAATAAATAGTGGTTTTTCTGACAACAGTGGCGTATTGTATGAAAATTCACTTGCGATATGAACCTCAACTGGAATATTGGCAAGTTTCTCGATAAATTCTTTTCCAACTAATCCAGCATGGTAACTCGTTCCAGCTGCGATAATATAAATGCGATCACAGCTGTTCATCGCTTGACGGACGCCTGTATCCATCTTCAGTTCATTGTTTTCCGTTTGGTATTCGTTAATAATTTTACGCATAACAAATGGCTGCTCATCGATTTCCTTTAGCATAAAATGCGAATACGTTCCTTTTTCAATATCATTGGCATCGATTTGGGCTGTATATGGTTCACGCATGATTGAATTCCCATTAAGATCTTGAATCTCAATATATCGACGATGAACAAGCACTACTTCACGATCATGGATTTCAACATATTGATCTGTCACTTTTAAAGTTGCCATGGCATCACTTGCAACAACATTAAATCCGTCCCCTAATCCAACTAATAAAGGACTCTTATTTTTAGCAACATACAGCGTATCATGATGCTCATGATCTATCATACCGATCGCATAGGATCCCTTTAACAGACTCATTGCTTTGCGAAAAGCTGCTGCTGTATTATTTGTTTCTGCAAACAGCTTTTCAATCAGTTGCACAATAACTTCTGTATCTGTTTCACTAGCAAAATGCACGTCGCGAAGATATTTTTCTTTTAACTCTTGGTAATTTTCAATAACTCCATTATGAACAAGTGTAAATCTGCCAGACGCGCTTTGATGCGGATGCGCATTTTCTTCACTTGGCACACCATGTGTAGCCCAGCGGGTATGGCCAATTCCCATCGTTGCATGTACAGAGTTATCTACGCTTTCTCTAAGCGCTGCAATTCGACCTTTGACTTTCACAACTTGAACGCCTGCATCATTTAAAGTTGCAATTCCTGCTGAATCATAACCTCTGTATTCAAGTTTTTCAAGGCCGTTTAATAAAATTTCTTTCGTGTCATCCTGTCCGATATATCCTACAATTCCACACATAGTTGTAGTCCTCCTTGTAAAAAGGGGCAGGACCAACGTTCCAAAATAAATATATATTATAGGGGCGTTGACTGCCCCTTTCTCGTGATTGTTTTTGTAACATCTTGCCGTTTCCCTTTGGCCAATAAGTTGCCTCATTGTTTTAAGGAAGAGCTTGACAATTGAGATGTACAATCGGGAGGCACCCGCCGAACGTTCGATAACCTCCAACCTCGTCAACTATGCTTCTTGCCGATCGGATGCATAGTCCTGGCGCTTTTAAAAAATTCGTATACCTTTAATGCTCCTTTCTATATTTGAATCATCCAAAAAAGGATACACCACATTTTAACCTTGTTTTGCATTTTAAGTCAATCATTTTTTCCGTTGCGAGTGGAAAGACACCGTCTCTGTCTAGATGGTGGATGGAAGATTTTTTTTAAGTTGATTATAAATATAGTATGAGGCAAAGGTGGCAAAAGTGAAACGCATACATAATATATTTGAGTTGAGAAAACGAAAAATCATGTAGACATTATTTTTTATAGCACGCTAAAATTACAATTTTTATAATAAGTTCTCATTAACCTGCCACCATTCTCCATTGCCACCAAGTAACTTTATGTTTTTTTAAATATTAATTTACCAAAAATGTTTATTAGACTGGTAGAGACGAACAATTGAAAAGGCACCAATAAGTAACAAGCCATTACTCAGCATGAGAAGGGTAATCCATAATGAAATTGGAGTGAAAGTAAGTATATATCCAAAATAAAAAATATGAATACCACTCATAAGAAGAAACAACAGCGTCGTAAGCAGCAGGTACATCGTTAAAGCAGCATAAAAATATAATAGGTGACGATTCCGTTTGGCGATTTCATTTCGGACTGGATAAATTTTTAAATCTGTCGTTTGCTTTTGATTGGACAAAACACACCAACAACCTTTTTGACAAAGTTTCCTCCAACCATTTTGCTGTAATGCCAAAGGCAACTCATCGTTTGGCTTTCGTTTATAATAGGCGATATGATAGCGAATAAGTTGAGGATCATTCCCTGCTTTAAAAATAAACAACCGAAGATTAGGCTCTATCTTCACTAATTGTTGTCCTTGCAAAGCTCTTGTCTGGAGCCATCTTTCTGTTTTCTTTACATCATAACTCCAAAATGGCTTCCACACTTTTTTCACTATCAACACCTCCTTGGCTGTTTAACTGAAGTTTCTTTCCTCACTTAAGCATATGTTCTCGCTCATGAAATATGATGTTGCGTTCATTTAAAACCGTTACTCTGTTTCTCTAAGGAGGAGCTACGTTTACAATCAAAAATATCAGCCATTTAGAATTTCCATGACTGATATCTCATCCTGAATTACTTTGCTTTCAATATCCTTCCACTTTTTTCTTAACTATCCTGTAATATAAACTAGATCGAATGGAATGGATAAAGCAGTAAACTGGATAACAATTAAACCCAATAGTACTAATTGGAATGTGTTCTCCTTATATAAGCCAGCTTGTACATAATCATTCATTAACCATAGATACAGTAACATCGCAAGAATTGACATCGCAAAATACGTTATGGTGACTCTCCCTGCATGTTTTAACTTATGCCTTTTATCATAATAGAGTTTGAGGAACAGGTTCTCCTCGTTTGTATTCTTTTGCCTAGATTGACCATGTATTCATAAATCCAGTCGAAGAGTATAATAGTACCCAACCTGCTTGGCGATGAAATCAAAATAAGCATCATCTAAATGATTTTGATAATCGACACAATAGTGGATCTGTTTCGCCTTTGATTGTTGAAAATGAAACCTTGCTCCGAATTCGCCTCAGTTAGTAATTCATTTCCTGCTAATGCCATATACTTCAGCCATGCTTCCAACTTATCAGGAGCATACATCCATGCCGTTCTTCCTTTAGAGAAGTTCGCTTTCTTTTTGGAAGATTTACGCTCTAAATTATAAACGCCCTTCCCTTTTTCAAAATTGCTAATTCGATTATCTTAGCTTAACAAGGGAATAACAAGCTTTTGCGCACGTCTTTTTCGTTTTGATGCACGACTTTCCTGCTTCGGTATGCGACTTTACTGTGCTCCATCCTTTTAGGCACATAAAAAAACTGCATCTCCTATTATTAAATATGTCTAACAATTGGGAGCAGTTTAACACTAAAGTAGTTACCTGCTTCGTAATTAATCCGGCAATTATATGATTTTTAAGAAGTTCCCTTAATAGATAAATATTCTGTATCAGATTTTGCTTTTCCATACTTTTACACATTAGTATTTTTTCTAAAACGACATTTTTCATTGCTGCTTTTGCAGGTTCCATGTATTTCCTTGGATCAGTTTCACTGGGATGCATAATCATGTGCTCACGCAATGCTTTAGAAAGGGGGATTTTTAGTTCTGTTGAAATAAATAGTCACTACCACATTCTAGAGAAATACATTTCTGAACGTCTTCTTGAGCAATCCCATAGACACCGTAGAGAACAATTGGAATATCAACTAAATTTTTTATTCTTTCTAATCTATTAAAATCAAGATGTTGTTTAGTTTCATAGACGCTATGACCCGTCTCAACAGCTACACCAAGCGAGTCAAACCTTGTGCGTTCCACAAATTCTTGAACCGTATCTGGAATCTGTATAAATTATGTCTTCTTCTTCAACAAGCATATCATCTTCTTGGTCGACAAGGCTACCAAGCGCTGCTTCTAGCTAGTCTCATAGTATTGGGAATTTTCAACAACCCTCTTGTGAGTTTAATATTCTCTTCAAAAGTGGAATGCGATCCATCTATCATTACAGACTTCATACCCAATTTTAATGATTCCTCGTTGGTTTCTAATGTTCATGAAGGTCTAAATGCAAAGCAATCAGGTTATCATTTTCCTTAGCGGCAACTTCTGTTATAGCCTGAATAGATGCCATCCTGCGTAATTCATGGTCCCAGGGGTTGCCGCCAAAATAACCGGTGATTGCGCTTCCATTGCAGCTTCTGTTACCACTTTAATTGTTTAAAAATTATGAATATTGAAATTCGGGACTGCATACCCCTCTTCTCTAGCTGTAATAAGCATGTCTTTTGTGTTTAGGACGTATCCCATAATTTTTCCTCCTAAATTAGGTAAGCATACTTATTTGACAAATTCCTCTTTTTCGTGCATAAATAGCATATCTAACTATAATAGTTAGGTCTCTATTAGCAGTCTTTTAAAAGTCGTCCGCCTTGTTTTGCAAAAGACTTTTATTAGGCTGCCTTTTTCTCTTCTTCATACACTTTATTACGTTTTTTCATCTGTTTTACATACCACACAAAAAGCCCTAAATAAGCTACAAGTGCTCCTAATGCGGTTAATACTGGTACTAATTTAAATCCATCACTTGCTTTACCAACTAAGATAGCGATAAATTTTTCAACCGGTCCTTCAAGAGTTGAATGCGTAATGAGCGCACCACCTTCTATTCCAGAAGGCATAGCGCCAACAGATGTTGCAACGTCAGTTACAAATGGAGCTATCGCTGTTCCAGACCAAAGAAATATAGGAATCATAATAGTACCTATTAGAATCATACGGATAATTTTACCTCGACAGACGACTAGTAATGCTGGTGTTAAACCGATAGCAATAATACCTCCCAATGGTAGAATTCCATTCCCAGGTAAAATTAATGCAATAAACAGCATAATTGGAGCAATGACATTAGCTGCAGCCCACATTTCAGGTCGAGCAGCGAGGAAAGGCCAATCGATTCCAATATTAAACGTACGTCCTTTTAAGCGCTTACTCATAAAATCTGTAATTCCTTGAGATATCGGTTCCATAGCTGCAATAAACCATGTTCCGACAATAGAAAACAATTCAAGTGCTGTACCGCCGATAAAAGCTAGAGCAAAAATGGTTGTAACTGGTTGCTGCCCTAACAGACCGACAAAAGTCCCTAGATAAATACCAATAGCAAACTTACTTCCCCAGAAACCTATCTTTTCATTCAGCCAGGCTGCATCGAAGTCATATTTATCAAGGAATGGTAACACTTTCTCAAAAAACTTATCAAATAACATGATTAAAGGATTTAATAAAAAATTTAAATGCGTTGTTGTTGTAGGATTCGAATCAGGCATGTCCAATAAGTCATTAAATGTCGGTTTCATTAAATCAGCATTAATGAACTTCATAACCCCTAACATGATGACTAACATTGTTGCAATAAAAAGGTTATCAGAGTAAAACATAACTAGTAAGCCTGTAATGGATAAGTGCCAAAAATTAAAAATGTCTACATCAAGTGTGTTTGTCTTGTTCATGGCTAATAACGCAAGATTGACAATAATTAAAATCATTAAGAAAAATAATGTATATGCTGATCCCCAAGTGATGGTTGCAAGCGGAGCCCAACCTACGTCGGTAATGGTAAGTTCAATACCGGTAGATTTTACAAAGTCTTGTAAAGCAGGTGCAAAATTCCCAGACAACAAATCAATAACTGCTCCAATACCCGTTAATGCGATTGCTAATTTAAGCCCGCCTTCAAGCGCCTTGCTTACTTTAACTCTCATTAATACGGCAAGTAAAGTAAGCAAGATAAACATCATTGGCGCAGCGCCTAAATCAATAATAGGTTGAAAAATTGAGTTTGCAAACTTAATTATTGCTTCCATTTTTCATGTACTCCTTCCTATATTAAAGTTTATTTTTTTAGATCTTTGATAACGCTTTCTAATTCATCAAAAACAGGATCGGCCATAGATGGTATACGATATAGGATAGGGCCCGCTTCAATTAAAGGTATGTTTATGTCAAAACTAAACTTTGTTTTGGAAATTGGCGTGAAAATATCATACTGATCCATCATATCTTTATTAATATCCTTTACTACAACAGCATCTACCTTGACATCATAACCTCTTTTTTTCATTTCTTCCTCAATTGCGGTTTTTATTTGGTGACTTGAGTTAATCCCTGCTCCACATGCTGCTAAGATTTTAATCATTTTAAACATCTCCTTTGTTATTTGTTAAAAAGTTATAAATAGATTCAGTTTTATCTAGTTTCTCAAGGTAACGCATATTATTTTCGTTTGTGATAAATGACATCAAATCGGAAAGTACATTCGTTTGGTTTGTTTTTTCATTATTAATGATGAAAAATAAATACTTCACTTTTAAATCTAAATCCGGAACAATCATATTTCGAAAAGTTATTCCATCATTTAATTTCACAACAGCAATTGCTTTTGTTTTACAATACTCTGCTTCTGTATGAGGTATGGCAACATTCGATAGTCCTTTTGCAACAGGCGAAAGATCCAACCCAGTCGGATATTCTTTTTCTCTTTTTTTAAGTGCTGCGATAAATCGATCGTTGACCAATCCTTTTTGTAATAATATTGTACCTATCTCGTCAAATACTTCATCTTGTGTTTGAGCATCACTTTTAAAAATCAAATCCTTTTTGTAAAGAGAACAAACTCCCTCCATCCTCCTCACCTCCTTCTGTAAAAATACGGGAACTTGCTTTGATTTTGTGTCTATTTAATCGTGATACTCTCCTCGATCCCATTTTTCAATAAATTCATCAAAGAAATGTTCATTATTTGATTGCTCTTCATTGCCACCAAGAATATCTATTTTTTTAATGATTTCCTCTTTTTCAGGTGTCTTGTTATACTCAGTCTCTAGAAATACATCCATAATATTTTCAATTAATCCAACTCCGACAATTCGTCCACCCATTGCAATGATGTTGGCATTTAAATTTTCCTTTGCATATCGTGCAGTTTCAATATCTCCAACCAATGCTGCGCGAGCCCCTTTCACTTTATTCGCACTTATCGAAATTCCCACACCTGTTCCGCAAATGACAACTCCTAAGTCTGCTTCACCGTTTGTTACTTTTTCAGCTGTGTTTTTACCATAAATAGGATAATGCGTACGTTTTTTATCAAATGTCCCATTATCAACAACTTCATGACCTTTACTTTCCAGGTATTTCACAAGATGATTTTTTACTTCAGTGACAATATGGTCACATCCAATTGAAACTCTCATTTTCTTCACTCCCTAACACATTTTATTTAACATATCTACGCGGATTTGATGTCTTCCTCCCTCATAATTTGCGGCTGCAAATGTCTCCACTATTTTTTCTGCAAGCCTGTCTCCAACAATCCCTGAACCGATCGTTATCATATTTGTATTATTATGGGCTCTCGTCATTCGCGCAGAATGCTCATCAAATAAGTTTGCACATATAATCCCTTTTAATTTGTTAGCAATCATAAATGGGCCAACACCATATTCATCAATCATAATTCCCTTGTCTTGTTTATTTGCTTGAATGTGTTCAGCCACTTTTAATGTAGCATCATAATAATTATTAACTTTTAGCGGAGTTAAATCTTCTACCTCATACCCTAATTGAACAAGATGCATTTCAATTAGCTCCTTTAGTTTAAATCCTTTTAAATCACTTCCTATTACTATCTTCAACTGTAAAACCTCCTAGTTCTTGATGTTATTTAATAATGTTACATTTATTTTGATAATATTTTTCAAACTGAGGAGCCAGTTTATTATCTGTGATGATCCCATCGATAATATCAATATGACACAACACTTGAAAAGCTTCGACGCCAAATTTAGTGCTGTCGGCTAAAATATAATTTCTATCCGAGTTTTTTAAAATGATTTGTTGAACAACGCCCTCCTCCTCTTCGGCTGTCGTTATATGTTCATCTTTTATTCCATTTGTTCCAATAAATGCCTTTTGAACTTTTATATCTTGCATCCACTTTCGTGTAAAATATCCAATAAAAGTTCCTGTTCGTTCACGTAGCCTACCACCTATTAAGATAAGGTCATACCTTGAGTCACCTTTAAAACGATTAAAAACAGAAATAGAATTGGTAATTATTTTTGCTGAATCCACATTTATATAATCATAAATATATTCTGTTGTTGTCCCTGCACCGATGAATAGGACATCGTTTTCTTCTATTAATTCGGCGGCTTTTTTAGCTATATGCTTTTTTTCATTTATATTAAGCGCTCGCTTTTGCACGTGGGATAATTCAATATACTGTGTCCTTTCACGGTCTTTCCTTTTTGCTCCCCCATGCACCCTTTCTATTAAACCTAATTCCTCCAGTTCCATTAAATCACGGCGAATGGTCATTTCGGCTACACTTAATAAGTTGGAGGCCTCAGCTACTTTTAAAAATCCTTTTTCATCAATTAAACGCATTATTTGTTTTTGTCGATTGTCTTTTAACATACTCCGCCTCCTGTTCACTATTGTTTCATTTTGTTCTTTAATGTTATTATATTAAATGTAATCGTTTTATTCAACCTATTTTTGCGTTCGTTCAAACATAGTTCATATTTATTTCGTATTTAGACGTCTTTAGATAATAAAACGGCTATGCATTTGGCTAGCCGTTTTAATACTACGTACTACTTATTAACTAAAATTTCTTTGTATTTTTTATTCATAAATAGCTGTATCCATAATTATCTTCGTTATTATTACTTGTCTTTTATCCATAACCGAGACATTGTTTATAAACATTAGAAAAACTTGGCTTGTCGCCAAGTCTTATGGCGAAAGCCTTTTGTTTTTCTTATACTATAAACCAAAAAAATCTTTTACTTTCCTATAGTGCAAAAAAAACCGCAGATGATTTACATCTGCGGTTTTTTTTACTTGTTATCCTGATGCCTGTCTAAAAAGTCAAGCATACGTTGATAGACTTTGATTTCATTTTCTTTTTTTGAAAAACCGTGACCTTCATCTTCAAGTACAAGATATTCGACTTCGCGTCCTTTTTCCCTCAGCTTGGCGACGATTTGGTCAGATTCTGCTTTTACGACACGCGGATCTTTAGCTCCTTGAATGACAAGCATTGGTTTGGTCATTCCATCTAAATACGTGATTGGGGAATCCTTCATAAATCGTTCTTCATCCCGTTCCGGGTCGCCAAGCCAGCGCTCCATGATCGGCTTCCAATGAGCAGGAACAGATTTTACGAACGTAAATAGATCTGAAGGTCCAAAAATGTCAACAACTGCCTTGAAATAGTCAGCGTGACGTCCATGTAGCAATAATGCCATATATCCGCCATAGCTTCCACCGACTAAGAATAGTTTGTCTTTAGAGGTTATTCCGTTATTAAATAGCCAGTGAATTCCTTCAAGACAATCCAACCGTGGGCCTTCTCCCCAATCTTGTTCGACCATCTTTACAAAAGAAGCGCCGTAGCCGGTACTTCCTCGGAAATTAGGAGCAAATATTGAATATCCTCGATTTAGCAAAGCTTGAAACATAGACCGAAATTCTTTTCGTTCTGCTGCCTGTGGTCCACCATGTGGCCAGAAAATAGTATAGCCGTTATCATAATGGGCATGGGCTTTAAATAATAAGGCTTCTATTTCCATTCCATCATAGGAGGAGTATGTCACTACCTCGGGTACAACCATCTCTTCACTAGCTACACCGAGGACACGATTATTTGTTAACATAGTCCAGCTTTCATCGTTGTACGTATACTGATAAATATTAGCCGGTGATGTTGCCGTTCTTCCTAATACATAAAGATTACCTGATTTCGGCACTACCAAATGATCGACTGTGTCAAGTGGAGCCTTTATAGTAATTAGCTCTTTTTCTGCAAGATTATATCGATATAGCCGATCCATCACTCCTTTTTCCGTTACGAAATAAAAGCATTGCTGCTGCTTATTCCATTTTAAAAAGTTGATACTTTCTTGTTCTACAGCTAAAACTTTACAAAATGTTAAGCTATCTATATCAAACTTTGCCAAATACGTATATTCATCTTCATAATCAGTGAGAAAATATATGGTCGTTTCATCTACAAAAACCGGGTCAAAGACGACATGTATTTTTTTATTATCAGGGGTTAAAGGAATTTGTTCTTCTCCAATTTTTACGAAGCCTGTAATATATGTATTGGCATACATTTGTGTAAATACAAAAGCTTTCTCCTGTTCAGAAACTGCCTCTAATACCGTTGGGCCAGCTTCGCCTACATGTAGCAATGTATCTTTTTCGTCTTGTAAATGACGAATACGAGTATTTAAAAACGAAGAATTTCCTTCCGAAGTTATATAATAAAGACGTTCTCCATCTTCACTTAGATGTGCGAAGAAGTATTTTTCCTGTGGATCTCCGGTCACAAGCGCCTGTGGTAGACCTCCTTCAGGTGGAATGGCATATATTTGATGGTTTTCATCCCCGTCTTTATCAAACCCTGCTAGTACATAACGATTTTCAGGATCACACTTCAGAAAGCTACATGATTCATCGTGATGGGCAAATAGATAAGGAAAAGTCTTTGGCAAATCCATTGCCCATACGTTCATCTTGCCATTTAAATTGGAGCTGAATATAACCCGCTTTTCATCAGGAGTTACAGTAAAATTAGTAATGGCGTAGGTGCGGAAAAATTGTTCTACGGTCGGCTGCGGAAAAGATATCATTGTTTTCCTCCATTCTCATTTTTCTTACTATTCACTATTATTGTAACCCATTCTCATTACCTTGAACAGAAGCATTTGCTAACTACTAATAAAGTGAATCTTCACAACGGAAGGGCTTTCATTCATTCCTCACCACTTGTAATACCGTAATGGTATGACCTAAAGGCCTCTTACGAAATAGGGCATTTACACGCTGCTATCTCCCTAGACTATGTTGAGTATGTGCAATACTTATAGTGGGGGTCTTACAGCACCTTATCTGCGGAATAAAAGAGCTTCGCTTGATGAAGTATTATGAATCCATTTGCGAAACGAAAACGATTCGAATTTCAACCAGAAGTTAGCATAGTTTTACGATTCTTAGTTATTCGGTTTAACCATTCGAACATATTGCTCCGTTTTTCGGTCTTTTACAACGACACCAAGCTTATTCAAGTCTTGTTTCAATAGGTTTGCTTGCTTTTCTTCGTCCTCTCGTATTGCTTTTAAACGCTCATAAAGAATGCTGTTAATTTCTGAAGGGAATACAGAATTGCCCAATTCCCATTTCCGGAATTCATGTAAATATGGATCTTCGTCACACCATGGATATCCATGCTCTCTGAATGCTTCTTCTACTCGTTCTACTTCGATGTCTGAAACCTCTCTGAAGCTTTCATTTCCTTCCAAATCTTGAATTACAAGTTGCTTTTGTTCCATAAAAACCGCTGTAATAACACCTTTTTTAATGACTTGTTGGGTGTTACGTATATATAATTGCACTTCTTGTTCTGAAATTTGTATCTTTAAAGTTTCATAAAATACGTACCAGCTAAATGCAATACCTAAAATAATGCCAATTACCGAAGCAATAACCGATACCAAGAACCGATCAAAGGAAACGATTTTTTCTAAAAGCCCTTCCATAGGTATGAACGGTAGTGTAAGCAACCAGTCAGCTATAGCTGGAATGTACCACCCAAGAACACCTCCTATGATTACTGGTAGTACGATTATAAATACCTTATCTAATTTTTTTAATCCAAGCACGGTTTCTTTATTGTGATTCATTTATGTTTCCTCCGTTAATTTGCTCATTTCATGTAGCAACGAATTAACCTAAATTATCAGCTTTTATTCCACCTGATAAACCTTTGAAACAGATCGCCTCTATTTGCCAACTTAAAGGAAGTCCGCTCAACGAAGAGTTTATAACGCAAATGATCCTGTATCACTTTTACAGGATACGGGATCATTTGTTTTGGTTTGTTCCCAATCATGATGAAAACAACTATAACTATTTCATTATCGCTATTCAGCTGCTCCTAATAACTCTTCGATAACATCAACGATTTGATTGACATATTTGTCACATTCTTCCTTCGTTGGCGACTCAACCATAACACGAACTAAAGGTTCCGTTCCTGAAGGACGAACTAATACGCGTCCCTGTGTACCGAGCTCTTGCTCTACCTTATCAATTTCTTGTTTAATTTGCGGATGATGCAAAGCCTTATCTTTATCCGTAACTCTTACATTCTTTAACACTTGAGGATAAATTTTCATTTCATCAGCCAGCTCCGATAATGGCTTGCCTGTTTCTTTCATGACGTTGACTAATTGTAAAGCTGACAGCATTCCGTCTCCGGTCGTATTATAATCTAAAAAGATAATATGTCCTGACTGTTCTCCCCCCAGATTATAACCACCTTGACGCATTTCTTCCATTACATAACGGTCACCGACTTTTGTCTTGTCGCTACGCATGCCGTTTGCTTCTAAAGCTTTATAAAATCCAATATTACTCATTACTGTAGAGACAACCGTATTATGTCGAAGAACGCCTCTTTCATTCATAAACTTTGCACAAATAAACATGATTTGATCACCATCAACCAATTTTCCTCGTTCATCTACGGCAATCAATCGGTCTCCATCGCCATCAAAAGCCAAACCAACATCTGCCCCTTTTTCTAGCACAAATTCCTGAAGCTTTTCCGGATGGGTAGACCCTACTCCAGCATTAATATTTAACCCGTCAGGTGAAGAACCGATGGAATAGATGTCAGCTTCTAAATCAGCAAATAAGTGGGTCGCTAGGCTTGAAGTAGCACCATGTGCACAATCAAACGCAATCTTCAAACCATCAAATTCATTATCAACTGTATCTTTTAGATAAGAAAGATATTTTTGACCACCTTCAAAGTAATCATTGACAATCCCCACATCTGCTCCAGTTGGTCTAGGAAGTTCATCCTCACCATCCATGATAGATTCAATTTCATCCTCTTGCGCATCTGTTAGTTTAAACCCATCTGGACCGAAAAATTTAATCCCGTTATCTTCCACAGGATTATGTGATGCAGAAATCATAACTCCAGCCTGTGAACTGGTTGCTTTTGTTAAATAGGCAACTCCGGGGGTGGAAATAACACCTAAGCGCATAACTTCTGCTCCAATGGATAGCAAACCAGCTACAAGTGCACCTTCCAGCATGTGACCAGATACACGGGTATCACGTCCAATAACGATTTTGGCACGTGGTGTCTCTTTCGTTAACACATAACCTCCAGCTCGTCCTAGCTTAAAAGCTAACTCTGGTGTAAGATCCTTATTTGCAACTCCTCGTACACCATCTGTTCCAAAATATTTTCCCATGTAGTTTCTCTCCTTTTTATCAATTCCGCCATTTCTTAGATAAGAGCTACTTATGTTTTTTCGCTAATTTCTATGGAAGCTTGTTCAAATTCAGGTTCTACAGATAAACCATCCGGCGATTCTACTCTCACTGATACTTTATGCGTACCTGGCTCTAAACCTCCTGCATCGATAAAAGCTCTAAAGTCATTCTTTTTTAATTTGGCTACAGCTCCCTGTTCACCCGAAGCTGTTAAATCTACTTCTGGACTAGATGGATCTGTAATGACCGCTTCCAACCCATCCTCTAACCCTTCTATTTCAATTGGAATTCCTGTAATCGTTTTTGTTTCATTCGTTTTTGTATCACTTTCCTTTGTACCGTTAGCCTTTGTGTCACTCGCTTTTGTCTGTTCTATCTCAACTTTAACTTTAATACTTTCTCCATTTAAAACCGTTACACCGTCTGGTAACGCTAGGCTTGTTTCCACAGTGCTTGACTCTTTTAACTTACTCAAGTCAATTGCTTCTGTAGAAACCTGATCCAAATCCCGAAGAATGCTATTTTTCGCAAACACTTCCACTTCCTCTACATTAGCAGAAATTCCAGCTAATGCATACCCTTCTGGCGGTTCACCCGTTGTTTCAACGCTGACTGGTACTTTTTTACTCGAATTATTAATATTTACAGAAACGACTACATTTTTTGGCTCCACATTCACTTTTAATTCATTCCCTTGGTTATCGTAGACATTCACAGGAACTTCTCGATTATCAATGGATTTATCTAACCCGCTCACATCGACATAAGCTTTCACAATACCTATTCGGTCAATGACACTCTTAGCGCTAGTTATGGTTACCGTTTGGGGGCTTACTTCATAGTCCCCAAGCTCATATCCTTCTACCATTTTATCTGTATTTAAAAAGTCAACGTTTACTTGAAATTCTTTTGTTGCCTTTTCTTCAATTACAACGTCTACACGCTTCGGCTCTATATAGGCATCTAGCTTATTAGAAATATTATGTTGTATTTCTACTGTATGCTCGCCGGCTCCTAACCCTTTTAAGTCGACCCACACATCAAAATTTCGATTGCGAATGGTCGGTTGCAAAATAGCTGCTGAGCCTTCTAACTTCACAGAAACATACTCTGGAACGCCACTAACCACATATTTCTCATTATTAATATCTATTCTAACTGGTACTTCATCCAATGTTTCTACATTTTTCGTCTCTTCTCCAGATGGAAAGGTGGAATCATCATTATTTGGTAAACTATTTTGATCCACAGCGACAAAAATATAGAAGAAAACGGCAAAAGCTAAGGAAACGACACGGACAAACCATTTACTTCGAAACCAATTATCCATTTTTGTTTCCCCTCCATTTTTTTGACTTTTTTTCAGGGGCTTTTAAACTTAATGATAGGTTCTTGTGTAATAGATCTCTTAAGCCTTCCTGGCTAAGCTCTCTATGTAGTTCACCGTTTTTCGTACAAGATATATCACCAGTTTCTTCTGATACGACAATGGTTAGGGCGTCCGTCACTTCACTAATTCCCATTGCTGCGCGGTGCCTTGTTCCTAATTCCTTGGATATAAAGGGACTCTCTGACAGAGGTAAGTAACAGGCTGCAGCAATAATCTGGTCACCTTTCAAAATCACTGCACCGTCATGTAGCGGTGTATTAGGTGTAAATATATTTGTTAAAAGTTGATGTGTTAGTTGACCATTAATTGGAATACCCGTTTCAGCATAATCACCTATCCCGGTTTCCCTTTCTATTGTGATGAGGGCTCCAATCCGACGTTTAGCCATATAATTACAGGATTGAATAATCGCATCAATATTATTTTCCATGATTTCCTCTTCCGATCGTGCACTACGGCCAAAAATATTACCTCGTCCTAATTGCTCCAAGGCTCTACGCAACTCTGGCTGGAATAATATAATAATAACGATAAGACCCCAGTTCATCACCTGGCTTGTAATCCATCGCACCGTTTGTAAATCTAAAACAATACTTAACAACCATACAGCTAGCACGACTGCAATTCCTTTTAGAAGTTGAATAGCCTTTGTGCCTCTTATCAGCATGATTAATTTATATAAAACATACCAGACGAGAGTAATATCTACGCCTATCCTAAGGAGCTGTATTAGGTCAAATCCCCCATCAAGCATGATGTACACATCCTCTACAGTAATTTCTTATATCAAGGTGTTCGAAAAGGCAAGTACAATTGTTTATTTTCCAGCTGACGCTTTTTCAAGGCTCATTTGCTGGAAGCCAGTTCGAACTTCTCCATTTTTTAAAAAGTCATTATAACATTCCTATTGTAACATAAAATCACCTATTTGATGTACGATTTTCACATAGCAGTTCTAGGGTGGATAAGAGTATAGAAAACACCTTAACAACAGGAATTAGAAAATGATCACTTATCCATAAAGTGAATCTTTAATCAGCGGAGGTTTTCCTTCATCCCCCACTGATTGTTAGCATGGTATGACCTAAAGGCCTCTAAACGAATCGGGCATTTAGGCGCTGTTATCTCCCACTTAGACTTGTTGTAGTATGAATTTCTCCAGTTCTTTGAAGTGGAAGTCTTACACACCTTCATACGGGATAAACGATACAAATATTACATTAAAATCTATATTACGTATGCTAATTATGTACGATCGCTGACCTTAAATTGATTCTGCTAAAGTTTTCCTTGACACAATACCAAATTCCACAAATACCATGGTTGTAAAAACTACACCTCCCTTATTATATAAGATAAAAACCTGAATTCGGAATTACCGCCTTCAGGTTAGATAGATCTTATTTTAAAATGAAAAAATACTCTGGAATAGTTCCTTTAGGGAGTACCATATCCATTCAAACATTTGGTCCACATGCTTTATTTCTCCATTTATTTCCCCAACGGAGGCCATCAAACCTTCACCCTCAATAGGTTCTTCAATGAGTTCTCCATTAATAATAGTGACATTCCCGTCTATCGTACCGTTAATAATCAGATCACCATTTTTAACGACTAAATCCCCTTTGACAGTTTCGTCTGCAGGGACAATGACTGTATCTCCTTTAATAATCAGGTTTTCCTGCTTTGATACACTCAATTGATTGTCTTGATTCCACAACGAAAACATACCGCTAAACATAAAAATAAAAAATATCGCTGCGGCAGTTAAAATTGGATGGGCTTTAAACCATCTTCTATATTTATATCGCTTCCGTTCGGTAGGAAGATTCCCCATAACATTTGCTGTAAAATTAGCAGGAGCTTTTATTTGTTCGGTGCTTTGTATAAGTGTTATTGTTCGTTTCAACTCATGAAAATGTTTTTGACACGCTTCACAATTTTCCAAATGGCAACTTAGCGCTTGCTCCTGTTCTTTTGTAATATCTCCATCTAAATAATAATGCATCAATTCTACTGCTTCTTTATTACAATTCAAGTGAGTCACACTCCTTTACACGTGACGAAGCTTTTTCCTTAAGGCTTCCCTTCCACGGTGAATACGGGTTTTTACGGTCCCTAGTGGAATATCCAGGATTTCACTAATTTCCTGGAGGGAGAATTCTTCAATATACCGCAGCATAATGATACTGCGATATTTTGGAGGAAGCTGTGAAATTTCGTACTGAATATAGCGTTGCAGTTCAATTCCCTCGACTTCTTCTTCTGGCAGCCTTCCATTATCGGCTATCTGCGAGTACATATTCAACCCTTCCGTCCCTTTTACCTCAGCATCAAGATAATGATCCGGTTTTCGCTTACGAATACGATCAATCGTTAAATTCGTAGCAATTCGATATAACCACGTCGAAAATTTCCTTTGCTCATCAAAAGAATGGATATTGACATATGCACGAATAAAAGCCTCCTGCGCTATATCTTCCGCCTCGTGTGCATTACCAAGCATGCGAAAGCAGTGCTGGTAGATCTTATTTTGAAAGAATGAGACCACATCTTCAAAAGCGGACTGATCTCCTTTTTTCACTTGTTTAATTCTGTCTCTTATCATTTCATCCATATTGGTACCTCCGCTTAACTATGCGGTAATATTGTTACGAATTAGCCGATCAATAGGTTTCAAAAAATATTAAAAAAATGTAAATGTTTATGATTGCAAATTTTTGGCTACTATCCTACTATATTATACTAGATAGGAGGGTAGATTTGTGAGTAATTCTATATTATTAGAAAGAATTGAAAATGGCAGAGAGGAAATGATCTCTCTTAGCAACTCGCATGCATTGACCTCTGAAGCAGTAATTAACTCAAGTGTTGAATTAGATGCACTAATCTTAGAATATTTAACCAACAACAACCTTAAAAAATAACGCATGCATACAAGCACGTCATTATAAAAACAGAAAAAATATAGGGTAAAAAAGACATGAAAAATCATGTCTTTTTCCATTTATCCCCATGTAAGATGCCGTAAAACTCCCACTTCAAAAGTTGACCTAGATACAAAGAAGTCATAGCGAGTGATAACGGGCCCTCAAGCTCGATTCCTTCAGGCGGGGTTGTTGATCACAGAAAGCGTGACACGAAGAAAAAGTACAAAGGCAAGGAAAGCTACATCAATTCTGCATCGCACGAAAAAATGTTTTCTCTTTTTCAAGGATGCCTTAGGCTTTGTGCTGCTTCTATCAGCAAGAATGGAGAAAAATGCCTACCTGAATTTAATGTGGTATCACTTTACTATTTTAACATATTTTTACAAATTTCACTTTAATTTTTCTCCAAATAATGATCCCATTAAACCTACTGCAAGTGTAGCTGTTTTATTTTTTTCATCAAGTATAGGGTTTACTTCGACAAACTCAGCTGACGTAATCATCCCCGTTTCAGCTAGCATCTCCATGGCTAAATGACTTTCCCGATAAGTCATGCCACCTATAACTGGCGTGCCTACACCTGGTGCCTCTGAAGGATCAAGCCCATCTAAATCTACACTTAAATGCACCCCATCTGTACGAGGCTTTAAATAAGAAATCGCTCTCTCTATGACGATTGCCATGCCTAAACGGTCCACTTCATGCATGGTAAATACTTGAATTCCTTTACGTCTTATTAACTCCTTCTCTCCCGGGTCAAGGGAGCGCGCCCCAATAATTACGATATTTTCCGATTTCACCTTAGGCGTATATCCGGCAATAGAAGTTAACTTTTCATGACCTAATCCTAAGCTAACCGCAAGCGGCATTCCGTGGATGTTACCAGAAGGGGATGTCTCTTCGGTATTTAAATCCCCATGCGCATCATACCAAATGACTCCGAGTTGGTCATAATGCTTGGCAATCCCCGCCAAGCTTCCGATAGCAATACTATGGTCCCCACCAAAAACTAACGGAAAATTCCCCTTTTCTACTGCTTGATCAATTATCATTGCCAGTATCTCGTTAGCCTCAACAACTTGAAGCAAGTTCTTTAGTTTGTAAGCTTGTCCTGTTTCATACTTATCTGGGCGCGTAATGGATATATCACCATGGTCATGTAGCTTGTATCCTAACGCCTCCAACCTCTCCACAGCGCCCGCATAACGCATAGCGCTTGGCCCCATGTCAACACCACGTCTACTCTGCCCTAAATCCATTGGAACCCCAATAATTGATATATTTGATTTCATGAAAAGTCCCCCCCTTTATTGTTATTGTAGACAAAAAGGCAGAAGTGACTCAACTCAACATGAAATTGTATATATATGCAGGTTACTACTACTTATCTTTTATTTATGATATTGGAACCAGCGCGTGAGTTGATCAATTCTTCGTTTCTTCGTATGTACTAATTCGATTGGAGAAATCGTGATAAATCCCCTTCTTAATAAATCGTAATCGGTTCCTTCGTTAACCTCCCACTCCTGGTAATTATCCTTTAACCAGTAATAAATATGACCGTGGGGATCGTTTAACCCAGTAAAGTTATACCGCGATACGGATAGATCCATTGGAACAGCGCGTACTCCTTTACATAGCTCTTTCGATGTATAGGGTAGATTCACATTAAGCATCAAATTTTTAGGGATCTTATTTTGAATAATAACATCAACAACTTGATAGAATAATTGTTTAACAATGTCGAATTTTATTTTCCTGGTATCGAACGTCTCCAACGATACAGAAATAAACGGAATTTGGTACACCATTGCTTCTTGTGCAGCAGCGATGATTCCAGAAGAATATAAATCCCTACCTACATTCGGACCAATATTAATACCAGAAAATACAATATCCGGCTTTTTCCCTTCCAGAACGTCTACCCCTAGCTTCACACAATCTGCTGGAGAACCATTGACTGCATATGTTTCTGCAGGAAAAGAAAAATCTACTTTCTTTAGTTTTAATGGTTGACGTGATGTTATTTTGTAACTATAAGCACTCTTTTCTGTTTCAGGACAAATGACCGTCACATTGCCAAAATGGGAAAGTAACTCCGCCAGCGCCTTCATCCCCGGTGAAAAAATACCGTCCTCATTAGTAATTAATATGTTCAAGCCTCTAACTTCCTTTCGAGTCCTATGATGAAAAACTATTGCTTATTTGCCTTCCCAACGATTTCTTCAAGGGCAAAGCACCATTTAAAATGATTGGAATCAATATGTAGTTCTGTCTTCCCCACCATCGCATCTCCTCTTTTCTTAAACGCCTACTATAAGTATAGTTAACAATTATGAAGGAAAATTAAATACAAAATTAAATAATAGCTACGTTTTTGTAAAGAAACGTTAATATTTCATTTTTTATCCAAATAATGTAAATTGTTATAAATAGGTTTATTGACAGGTTTTTTTAGATTATCTATTTAACATGTTATTTTTTCTGTTAACTTAATGTAAATCTTTTACAAAAGCTTAATAACCGTTCTTTTTTTGGAATGCAAGCGGGCAAAATTAAAAATGTATTAATTACGACATGAATAACTGCAAAGGTTAAGAAAAGGTTTCATAAAAATAACAAACCTAAATATAAATTACTGAAATCCAAGTACTTTAGAAAAACTTGGCTTGTCGCCAAGTCTTATGGCGGAAGCCTTTGTTTTTCTTATACTATAAACCAAAAAATATTATACTTTCCTATAGTGGAACAAAGGCGCAGGGCGCCCGTTTAGCAACGTAGCGAATGGAACGAATCAACGGAGATAAAGGAATCACGGTGAGGTAACGAACCGATGATGACTTATCGTAGGGCGCATTTCTAAAGTCGCCTAGTTGCTGGGCGCTGAAGCCGGACGTGACTGGTCGGTTATTTCGTTATCCATAAGCTCCTAATTTTATAATTTCTTATCTTTAAAAAAAGCACATGGATGTTTCACGAGAATATCCATGTGCTTTACCAATTACATTCATATAATTAATAGAATAAAGCGAATCTTCAATTAACAGAGAGTTTTCATTCATACCACACTGATTGTTAGTACCGTAATGGTATGACCTAAATGCCTCTAAACGAATTGGACATTTAGGCGCTGTTATCTCCCACTTAAACTTATTTTAGTATGGATTCTCCAGTTCTTGAAGTGGGAGTCTTATAGCACCTTATATGCGGGATAAAGTACTCATATGTTAAATGAATCCATTACATATCTTTGGCTTCACTAACCATTGCTCCATGCGGATGAGGTTGTAATGCAAGTGGTTTTATTCCAGCTTTTTCCCAAGCTTCCATTAATGCTTCTGCTGCTTCTTTGGAGCTCATAAAAGCGATACCACAATCTCCCCCGCCAGCTCCTGATGGTTTTCCCGCACCACCAAATTCCTCCGCCAAATCACATAGCGTCGTTAATAATGGCGTTTCAATAGCAACATTTGCATCCTCGCCAACAGTTGCTAGTGCGTGTCGATTGTCTTTAATACCTTGTAGCAATAATTCCAGATTGTTTTGCTTCATTCCTTGCAACACTTTCTTAACTGCTTGTTCACTATGGGAAATAAAACTCGCAAACTTCTCAGGACTGGTTATTTTTAGTTGCAGGATTTGATCGACAAGTTTTTTAGTAGATGCTGGTTTTCCTGTCCAACCGATACAAACATGAACAGAATTCGGTAATGTTATAGGATCCAAAGAAGCATAAACCCAATCCTTGCGGGTGAGTTCGGTTAATGAATGTGACTTTTTGTATGCTTCACGGAGCCATTCTGCTTGAAAAGAAGAATAATTAAGAAAGCCACCAAAAGATGACGCCGCCACGTCTGCTCCAGATCCATTTCCTTGTGTCACTACATGGGCGATAGAAGCCAACTGATAAATTAGCTTTGCTTCTGGTGTCTCGGGCATAAACTTATTTAAAATGGCAGCAATAACGGATGTCGATACAGCTGCACTCGATCCTAAACCATACTTTACACCAGATTCATCATCAAGCTCGCTTTTAATGGCTAATTGAAAAGGTGTTACTGCATACTGCTGTTCTCTTAAGTACTGCAGTGCAGTTGTCATCGCCGCTTGGACAAATGCAGTTCTTGGATCAGTAGAAAAGAGTTCCACTTTATCCGCTTTATATTCCCAGCCGATATTTTCTAGTTTGAAATCCAATAAATGCAAGCTATTATTTGTACTATCTTTAATGTTTGCATAAACAAAACGATCTACAGCCATAACAACTAAATGTTGATACGGCTGTAGTACAGCAAACTCTCCCGCGACCATTAATTTTCCGGGCACTTTAATATTCATGGTTGATTGTGACAATAGATTCAGCCCCTATATATACGTTATTCCTCGACCAGGTTTACTCAAACGAACATCTGTTACTCCAGGTATATTTCGTAATGTCTGTTGGACATGCGTTTCATGCTCAGGTAAATACAATACCTTTACATTAGGGCCAGCGTCAATTGTAAAATAAACGGGTATACTTCGTGAGCGCATTTCCCAAATTTTTTGCATAACGACTAAAGTTGTGTCATGCCAATATGTAAACGGAGGTTGCGCTCCTAAAGTAGTCGCATGCATCTTCAAACAATTTGCTTCTGCGATTTCTCCAACCTTTTGAAAATCACGCACATCGATTCCTTGTTTGATCTCCGCCAAATCATGTGCAACACTATCCAGCCAACCTTGAAAAAAGGCTGATGTTTCTACAGTCCGACGCATCCCCTCACGGCTCGACACACTTTTTTTCGTTGCAGATAGTACAACGGCCGCCACGCGAATATCCCAATAATCTGCTGGAGCAATCGGAACAGCGTAAGAATCTGTTCCATCCTCACGCATCCCCATTTCCCACTCAGCAAACCCACCATAAATCGAACGGCAAGCTGAACCAGAACCTCGTCGGGTTAATCTAGAAAGCTCTTGATCTGATAAATGTAACCCAATTGCTTTGGAACCAGCTGCTGCTAATGCCGCAAAACCAGAGGCAGATGAGGCAAAGCCAGCGGCAGTCGGCACTTCATTGATGGATGTTACTTGCGCATACACTTGTTTACCTGCCATTTGTCGAATAATGTCAAGAAAAGAGGTTACACGATCGTACTGCTCTCCAAATACCGTTTGCTCGTCTAACATGAATTGATCTTTTGAAAGGGAATTATCAAATTCCACCGTCGTCGTTGTATAATAACCATCTAATGTCAGCGACAAGCTATTATTAGTAGGTAAAATAATCGCTTCATTTCGCTTCCCCCAATATTTAATAAGGGCAATATTTGTATGCGCCTTAGCAGTTGCTCTCATTGTCATTCCCCTTCTACTTATAGCTTATTGATCCTTACTCTCTTTTAATACAAACGGCCATACTGCATGTGCGCCAAATTTTCTTAACTTTTCCGCTAGTTGTCTGGAATGAACCTCATTTTGGGCAAGGGCAATAATACAGCCACCGTTCCCCCCGCCTGTCAATTTAGCGCCAAGTGCGCCCTCTTGTCTAGCAAAGTCAATCAATCGATTCAATCCGGTGTCACTGACACCTAAGGCTTCTAATTCCTTCTGCGCTTCATTTAACATATGCCCCAAAATATGCTTTCCTTTTTTCTCTAGGGCCTGTTTCGCATCATGAGTTAGTTTACCAATTCGTTCCAGTTTACGTTGAATTCGCTTTGGAGCTTTTTTTAATAAATTCGCAACCGATTCAACTGCCAAACGTGTATCTCCAACGCGACCAGAATCTGCTACAACGAAATGAAAATCTTCACTTAGTTTAATAAAATTTATTGGATGCTCCTTCTCATACCATACAGGAGATTGCGATGTAATAGTCAACGTATCAATCCCTGATGGAGCTCCATGTGCAAACGTCTCTGCTATATTAGCTAATCGCAGTAACTCTTCATCTGTATAAGTTTCATCAAAATATGCAAATAGCGAACGGACGACAGATATAGCTACAGAGGCACTGGAACCTAATCCCTTACCAGGTGGGATTGACGATGTAATACGTATAAGCATATCCTGACATGGTATATTTAAATAGTCCAATGTTTCTTCAACGCATTTCACAATGCCTTCTAATGATTTTGGCGCCTCGGCAATGGAGCCGTGATAGAAAGTTGTGTCGATCTTAACTGGTCCCGGCAGATGTTCAATGACTGTCTCTACGCCCACCAATGGAAATGGAATAGCAATAGCAGGCTGTCCGTGTACAACCGCGTGCTCTCCAATTAAAATTAGTTTACTATAAGCTACTCCGATAGCTGTTTTTTCTGTTGTTGTTACTTTTTCTGCACTCATTTTGTATACTCTTCCACCAATTCTTTAGCTTTTCCTACACGGATTTCGTTTATTTCTACTAATTTTTTTGACACGATATCAATCAACTCCCCAGTAGCTCCTGCTGCTATAGCAACAGAACGAGAATGTAAGGCCATATGACCTTTTTGTATACCATCGGTAGCTAATGCTTTTAATGCACCTAAATTTTGCGCGAGACCGACAGCAACAATCACCTGTGCCAATTCTTGGGCAGATGCTACATTTAATAAGCTGAGCGCGGCTTTCGCCATTGGATGAACATTAATGGAACCTCCAACGATCCCTACCGACATCGGTAACTCCAATTCGCCAACGAGGTTCCCTTCTGCATCAACAGACCAAGTCGTCATTGATGTGTATTGCCCATCTCGGGCTGCATAGGCATGAGCACCAGCTTCAACTGCACGCCAATCATTTCCCGTTGCAATTACAATCGGATCAATTCCATTCATAATCCCTTTATTATGCGTAACTGCACGATACGCATCAGAAGCAGCAAATTCATATGCGTGGATAACGCCATCTCTTACCTCTTCACCAGAGAAATCCCCTGTTTCCAGTAAATGTGAAGGAATCGTACAAGTCGCACGAGCTAGACATCGATCAGCTAAATTCGACAATATACGCAAATAAACTTTTCCACCGGTCAGCTCCTCTACCGTTGGAGCGAGAGATTCGACCATCGTATTAATAATATTCGCACCCATAGCATCACATGTATTAATGTATAAATGAAGAATTAGCATTTGCTGATAGCTCGAACCAGCAGCTTCATTTAAAATTCGAACATCTATTTCCTTCGCCCCTCCGCCACGTTTGACAATGCTTGGATAGGAGGCATTGGCTTGTTCAATTAATGCAGCTTGTGCCTCAAGCAAAGTAGCTTTTGCTTCTTGAAAGTCAGCACAACCAACTACTTGAATTTGTCCAATCATGACTCTTTCAGTTGCTTCTGTAGTAAATCCTCCTGCTTGACGCACAATTTTAGCGATATGACTAGCAGAAGCTACCACAGAAGGCTCTTCAATGACCATTGGTACTACATATTCTTTCCCATTTATGAGAAAGTTCAATCCTGCTCCTAAGGGAAGAGGAAAAGTTCCAATTACATTTTCTATCATTTTATCAGCTGTATCAAGCGGTAGAGGCTCTTTAGAAGAAATAATATCAAAAGTTTCTTCCGTAAACGCCTCCACATCCTTTAGCAATTCTCTTCGCTTTTTTACTGTTTGCTTATAAAAACCAGGAATTCTGGAAGTCTGCATCGCCGATCATCCTTTATATAATATATATTAATACATGTTTCCTTCATTAATGTGGATAAGAATGGAGAAAAAAGAACCGAGAAGTTTGAGCTACGTAGTTTCAAGCGGCAAAGTGCATGCATTTAAATAATAAAGCCGATTTAACAACCTACGAAAAATTTCAATGTGTCTTTTTTCTCGACTTTTGAGCATCCTCTTTCATTTACAAGTTAGCGGCTAACGCACGGATTATCGGCGTTGACTCAATATTTTATAACCTTTACAATTCTTCACCAATCATGCTTCATAAATATTGACATCTTCTTCTATATATAAACAATGACAATTTCCTTATATCTTCTTCATTAAATGAAAAACATTATGATTTTCAATGGCTTCTCTTGAAACGGATTCTATAAAAATTATATCATGATTTCTAACATTTTATTAGAAATTTAGCTAATTGTAATCCAAACAAACACATAATACCATAGTATTGTAATTAAGTTAAAGTAAAACTAACTGTTTTTTATAGAAGAGTTCTGGAAGGACTCCATTTAAAAGAAGAAGTAGACAAAGAGTACGCCGTTAAATTATGAAGAAAAAAGAAATGCTTAATTTCAGAGAACCTAAGCAACAAGATCTCCACTAGCACGTTTATACTTCTAGTTTCATCCCCTTACTTGATAGATCAACCGTAAAAGTTAGCAACAATTGGGTATAGTAAAAAGGTTTTATATCTTCCCCCAAAATATAACAACCGCTCACTGATAATTAATCCATTCTTTTTAAAATACTTGTTATTGGTCATATAGATATTGATCTGAAATCGCTTGTCGAGACACTGAAAAGCCTTTATGCTTTGACAATGCCATATATAAGGAATAATTAAATCGTTTGACATTCCACTCTATACGATATTTTGTATGTGCATTTTTGTGTTCTGTTTGCAAGCTTTCCACCCAATCACGTAATTCCATATCCTTCATACCTTGCTCGATGAGAGCTTCAATAACTTGAATCAACCGCTCATCTTCATCGTCAATATAAGCATACTCAACCCAAATGCACTCTCTTACTGCACGAAGACATGCTGTAATATCATTTTTATCAAATACAGGATGTAATATTCCATTAGCTAACAGATCACTACCATGTGCAACACTATGCGCCCATCCTTTTCCTTGAATATAACCACGATAGTCACGTTCTGAAAGTAAATATTTTATACTCGCTTGAATTACTCGAGATACTAATTCAGCGGAAAGTCTTCTATCCGTTGCGTCCTTATGCAAGATAACAGCTAAAACTAGTGCTGAAAACGTTCGAGTAAACACGCTATCTCTCTTTGTCCCATCCTCTATATTTAAAAATAGATACTGTTTACTCAAACACGTCTCTATAAGATATTCCATTTGTTGTACAGTTAAGTGATCTTCCAATATTAGCTTAACAAAACTATTGTAAATAAGGTGATCCCTTATTTCAGGATTCGTGTTCCCGATATTATGAAGCATAAATTCGATTAGAATATCTAATTGCTCAGCTCGGAATTTATAAGTATCTTTATTCAAAAATTCCTGCATACCATTAATATATGTATGCATTTTCCCTCACCACCAAGTATATAATATCCACTGAACCTTCTCTTAAGTAATCACTAATACATCGAAAGTTTCACTATATATAGTCCTAATCTGCCAAAGTCTTTACTGTTCCAACCATTCTTGGGAATGTATTCTCACATCCCTTTATAAATGAACAGAATGACAACGCTACATTTAGTATCAATTGTTCATTAGTCCATTATAAAGTGAACCACCAATCAGTGAAGTTTTTCATTCTCCACACGGATCATTTCTTTAAGGGATTAACCCTAAAGTCCTTTGTATAAGATCTGACATTTACTTGCAATTGCTACACTTTATCCGCGGATTCACCTTGTAGGATGGAATCGCAGGTCTTACCTCGAGATACATGTGGGATAAAAAGTGAATCTTCAATCGGTGGGGTTTTCATTCATCCCCCGGCTTGTTAGTAGCCCAAGGGTATGACCTAAAGGCTTCTTACGAAATAGGGCATTTAGGTACTGTTTTCTCCACTTAGACTTGTTGCCGTACAAGATTATCCAACTACTGAAGTGGGAGTCCAGCACCTTATATGCAGGATAAATACAAATAAACAAGGCTACTACGTGTCGCAACCTTGTTTAAAATTTATGTATAGTTTATATGGAGTTGTAATAAATGGTGAGCCATGGAGGATTCGAACCTCCGACCCTCTGATTAAAAGTCAGATGCTCTACCGACTGAGCTAATGGCTCATATACGATGTATTCTAATTATCATGTCAATTCTAGTCCATTGCCCTGTCATATATAGCATAGAAAAGTTTTCCAAATAAAAAATGGCTGGGCCACTAGGATTCGAACCTAGGGTACACGGGATCAAAACCCGATGCCTTACCGCTTGGCTATGGCCCAACAAATGTAATGGTGGAGGGGGAGAGATTCGAACTCCCGAACCCTGAGGGAGCGGATTTACAGTCCGCCGCGTTTAGCCACTTCGCTACCCCTCCAATATTATGAACACATTCGCTAATCTTTATTCATTTTTTTAAAAAATGGTGCCGGCCAGAGGACTTGAACCCCCAACCTACTGATTACAAGTCAGTTGCTCTACCAATTGAGCTAGGCCGGCAATGGTGGAGGATGCAGGGCTCGAACCTGCGACCCCTTGCTTGTAAGGCAAGTGCTCTCCCAGCTGAGCTAATCCTCCTTGGTGACCCGTACGGGATTCGAACCCGTGTTACCGCCGTGAAAGGGCGGTGTCTTAACCGCTTGACCAACGGGCCAGGGATGTTTTGATAGGTTGTACATGTTGTACCCTTTTTCGAAACTGACGAATTTTATTATACCTAGTTCTATATCATTTGTAAAGGGAAAATGTAATTTTTTTTAATTTCTTTATTAATCGTTGTCCGAACAGCACTTTTATTGTCAAAATAGCAGATATAGCTAACGGTTTCTTTCAAAATGTGTATTAGGTTATAATATAAGCAATCAAACGTATGCAGTGAAAAATTCTCTTCATTCTACCTTGCATGCAACGAGGCATTTAAGTGTCATCCACTATTTCTTTCTGAGATACTTTACCTTACGATAACATAAGGCACTTTCATGCACGATTAAAAGAATAATGGAGGTACGTTAATGAGTAATTTAGTAGAAGGAAAAAATATTGTCATTATGGGTGTTGCCAGTGAACGTAGTATTGCCTGGGGAGTAACGACTTCATTACATAAAGCGGGTGCAAACTTAATTTTCACATACCGCCAGGAAAGATCCTACGGCAAGCTAACAAAATTGCTCGACAAGCACAATATTGAAGCAAAATTAATCATTCCCTGCGATGTAGCCAGTGATGAAAGCATTACAAACGCATTCAATAGCATAAAAGAGAAGATCGGTGTCATTCACGGAGTTGTACACTCTGTGGCATTTGCTAACCGAGAAGAACTTAAAGGAGAATATGCGAATACATCCAGAGAAGGCTTTCTCTTAGCCCATGAGATTAGCGCATTTTCTCTAGTTGCTGTTACAAAAGCGGCAAAAGAACTGATGACTGAAGGAGGCAGTATTGTCACACAAACCTATCTCGGTTCAGAGAGAGTTATCCAAAATTATAATATCATGGGTGTTGCGAAAGCTTCCCTTGAAGCAAGTGTTCGTTATTTAGCAGAAGATATGGGTAAATATGGCATACGTGTCAATGCCGTTTCTGCAGGTCCCATCCGCACATTATCCGCTAAAGGTGTTTCCGGGTTTAATGAAAAGCTGGGAGTTATAGAGAAAAAAGCACCACTGCGAAGAAATGTAGACCAAGACCAAGTTGGAGACGCAACATTATTCTTTATGAGTGAGCTATCACGTGGTGTAACGGGTGAAGTTCTACATGTTGACTCGGGATATCATATCATTGGCGGCTAATTATTATTGAAAATACAGAAGAAGTGGGGCTTGTTGACCCCGCTTCTTCTGTATTTTAATGCGTTTCATCTAGATTAACGGCTTATTTTGTAAAATATCTTATATAACTTGAATTTCCTGTAATATATAAACCAGATTTTAATTGGTACATTTTAGATCCTTTTACTTCTAATTCTTTTTTCACTGTAAATACTTCGCCTTGGTTCACAACTTCATATTTCGCATCCCAATCAGGAGCATCATATACCCAAAGACTTGAAGCAAGTACTTCTACATAGCCTGTGCTTTTTTTGGAAAAATTTGTAGAAGTCCCACTGACGATCAGTACCTGCCCTGGATAAATCGTGTCATCTGAAAGATTATTTAACCGCTTTAATTCACTAACGGTCATGTTATGCGCTTGAGCAATCCCCCATAACGTGTCTCCAGCTTTAACTGTATACGTGTTTCTTCCACCCCCAGACTGCAATCCCAAATGAGCGGCTATTGCATTTGCCAATGCTTTCCCAGTCTGATCCATAACTGAATTATTACGCATTTTCACTATATCAATGGTAGAATCCATAAAGCCTCCTTCAATTAAAATTGCAGGCATTCTGGACTCACGCACCATATGAAAGTTCGCTGATTTAATTCCTCTATCTCGTAAACCCATAGCTCCAACAATACTCGGGTGAATAGCTCTTGCTAAAGCTAAACCAGTAGACGAACCCGGATAATAATACGTCTCTGTGCCCGTCCACGCCCCCCACTGCCCTGTATTTGCATTATGATGATAAGATATCAAAATATCGGCATTTGCATTATTTGCTGCATTCGTTCTGGTTGTTAACGATACATCTGTCTCCCCAGTTGGATCATCCATTCGAATGACAGTTGCATTTGCATAACCATTTAGATAATTTATGGCAGCAGAAACTACTTTATTATTGAATGACCATTCCCTTTCTCCTTCTGGGCTTCTTTTTCCTGATGTATGCATTCCATGACCAGCGCCAATAGCTATTTTTGCCATGGTTCATTCCTCCTTTTTATAAAATATTAAAAAAACGACTTGCCCGATTGGACTAGCCGTCAGTCTACTTTATAAGATTTGTTCTTTCTAGCACTTCCTTTTGTTGCCTTCCCTTAAGCGTAATATAATTGTTTTTAAACCACGTCCAAACAGAAACCATAAACGTGATTCCATATGCTATAGCTTCATCTTGTAACACTGGAATCGGCTGTAAATCATAATTTGCTAATCCGGCATTGATCCACGCTATCGCTAAAGCTACTGTTCTAACTATCGTACCTTTATCCATGCTTCCACCCCACTTCCTTTAAACATATTGGGTAATCAAAATGAGCAGTGTAATAAAAGCAAAAAGCCACCCACCCCATAGGCGGACAGCTTCCAGTAATGTTTTTTTCCCTTCTGTTTTCGCTTCCATTCGCTCTACCTTTTCTTTAACAATCCCCAGTTCTTCCCGCAAACCATTATACTTCTTGATCATATTTCGTGTTTCTTTCATTTCATGCCGCAAATCCTTAAATTCACCTTGAATTGCTGCTATTTGTTCAAACAACTCTTTGTTTGTATACCATTGTTCACGCATGTCCAACCCCCTGTATTTATTTAAATTATCGCTCTGTAAGTCCCTTGAATAATTTTTTAATATATATCATTCTTTATACCCGAGGAATCCGAGCTAATTACAATCCCCTGTCTATAACCTCTAACTAAATTATCTTTTACAATTCCCCTTATTGACGCTCCGTAAATAAAAACACCTAATAATCTATTTGTATTTCCAAGTAAATCGTTATTTTTAATGATTAAATTTGATGATTTAGAAATAGTAATGCAGGAACCATACTGAGCACTAATATCTCCCTTCTCCCCAACTAGAGAATTACCTAACAATTTAATTCTTTCTATCCCCCGAATATACATACAAACACGGAATTCATCAAAGTAATTTTGAGAAACATTCACAACTGAACAATCTGTTAAATGAAGAGCGATATAATTTGCTTTTATAACTTTATTTTCATTTATTGATAGATTCACGCAAGAATATGCCTGCAATAATCTCCTTAAAGAGTTGCAATAGTTGTTGAATATACTTAATTCGCGAACTCTGTCAGCAAACACTATATTAGAACTGCTATCCACGTCTGTAGTCTGATAATCATAACAATCTATGAACTCATTAGAATTAATTCTTACATTTCTTATAAAACAGTCTACGTTCTCTACATTTCTTCCTTGTAAATAAATGATCCTACCTACAAATTTATTATTAAATCCTTGTATAAAATTGTTTTTAAAAACTATATTCTTGCACATTTTGGGAGTATAAGATATTTTTTCAGGGTTGGGATTTGGTAAATCATCTGTAGAGATTGTAGTAAGTGCTGAATAAACACCTAACACTCTTGCGCTAGTAGATTTATTATTTATAAATGAATTTCCTTTAATTTCTATCCCATTAGTATGATAAAAATGTAGCCAGCCAGCAGCATAAGGTGTCCCTACCGGAAGTGACACACTATCTTCCACGTAGTTATCATTGAATCTTATATTTCTATGCATAATATTTCCAACTCTAGAATGTGACCCTAAAGGATTGGGTGCAGGGTATGAAGTTTTTTTAGCCTCTATTGGTAAGAAACTACATGCTCTAACTGATATATTTTTACATCCAATTCCATCGTAGCTATCTGGATTATCTATACCTACACCTTCCGCAGTACTATGGTCTATCTGTATGGCTTCCGCGTACTCCCTACCTTCTTGAACAAACATTCCTTTAAAAGTACAGTTTATAATTTCCACATCAGAACAACCTCCTAAATCAATTGCATGCCCTCCTATTATCGCTTCATCAAAAATACAATTTTCTATTAAAACATTTTTAGCGTGATGTAGTGTTATATTTACACTAACCTTATTTTCAAAGCTTCCTTTAAATTTTAAATTTCGGATTGTAATACATTCTCCACCACTACCATAACCTTGTTTATTCTCACTTAAAGTTATAAAAGTATAATAGTTTAAACTGCTTTGACTTTTTATTATTGTTGCTCCGTCTGAATCAACTACAATATTGTCATAAAGTCTAACACTATCATTTAATAGGTAATGTGAATTGTTGTTTAGGGGTATAAATAGCACTCCTCCACCATTACTTCGTAAATAATTTACCGCTTCATTAAAAGCATTAGTATCGTCAGTTACCCCGTTCCCCATAGCTCCATAATCTAACACATTTGCAACCATTAAATTCTTATTTAGCATTTAATACCTCCTGTTTTTGGGTGTTAAAAAGACACCTCGTTTGAGATGCCTTTTATAATTGACCCTCTTTATACGCTTTAAGTGCTAAAATTCTTTCTCTAGTTTTTTTACTTGGTTAAATTATACTTTCCAATATCCTTTTCGTAACAAAAATATCAAATCTTCTGTATATAAACTTATCACCAATCGGATTCATTTTAAGACAATTCTTTACTTAAATTTTTGTTTTACTAAGTTCAATACGCGTGGAAATTCTTCACTCCCCATAAAAATTAAGTTATTTAACATGGTTTACGGTTAGTGTTTCTTAAACTTTTGTTCTGTAAACCCAGTTCTTGTATCTATACTGCAAACTTTAGAAAAACTACTGATTTACTCACTAGTCACATAGCTGTATGATAATCTGACCCCCACTTGTTAATTATGCTAAAATTAATACGTATCTTAGACTTATTTAACCGTATACCATTTACTTAGGATTCAATCATTCAGAATCCTCCTTCGTATAAATGCATCATACAGATAAGCGTAATCGTTAGCTTCTTTACCCGACCATTCCACTTCCACATCCTCCAGCGATTGTTTAACGGATTTTAAATAAACTTGACTATCCCCCCCATCAATGATTACCTTTTCTTTGTAAAATCCTTTCATTACTTGTTGAAATTCTTCAATGTCTTTAATGTCGTAGCTAGCATCGTTAATAATTGGATTACCTTCTTCGTCCTTGTTACTGTGTTCCTCTTTAAGCTGTCTTTCTTCTTTTGAGACGCGCTCAATTTCGGTAATCAATCTGTCACGTAAGCGTGTACGATGTATGGACTTTAAACCCATTAACGGCAACTTATCCAATATGTTTATACAATCTTGTAGTTTAATATTTATTATTTCTATTTTCATACTTTTTCAGCCTCCGGTAAAACCATAATTAGCTTTGTCATCTACTGTGAAGACTGTGTAAACTGTAACATTTTCTGTACGATCGTCTCTTTAATCGTATAGATATTTTTTCTGGATAAGCCCATATGCTTGCTAATCGCACTAATTGTCATACCATCTAGCATGCATTCTAAAACAACTACTTCTCTTGGTTCATCTATAGCCGGTAATCGCTCTTGGATAAATAGTACCTTTTTCTCCAGCTTAGATAACCAGTTACTTTTTCTATCCCGTCGGATAACCTCTTTTACCACTGGGTCGCTTATTACTCCTTTTGACTTTGGCAACGTAGCCTCAACTCCTGAAGCGGACACCACTTTAGTACCTATATCTTTCTCGAGCATCTGCCGCTGCCGCTTTATTTCCCTAATCATCCAGTTATAATCTTTGATTGCTCTCTCTATTTGTTCCTTGTTCATGAAAACCGGCCCCCTTGCTAAACAATTCCTCTGTATACTTACTTCTTTTAATAGGAGTCAACACGCCCGCTCTTTTGTCTCTCCGATGTTCACTAACGATCCACTTAATACATGTTTCATTACTAAGTGTAGCTTTTAAATGTCTCATCGCTTCCCTCCATTCATTCCAAAATTTAACTATAGAACATTTGTTCCTATCATACATTGCTGAAATAGAAATGTCAAATTGTGTTCTTGCTGTTTATGAAACATTTATTTGTATATTAATTTGAAAAATGATATGATTTAATTGCTAAAATAGAAAGCGGTGTTTGCTTTGAATGTAGGAACAAGAATTGTTCAATTAAGAGAAGCTAATGGTTGGAGTCAGCGTGAGCTTGCTAAACGTTTAGAGGTAAATCCTAGTGTAATGAATCGGATTGAATCAGGGGAAAGGCCTATGAAGGACCACGAGTTAAATAAGCTTGCTAATGTCTTCTATGTTACATCTGATTATTTACTTGGACGGTCTGATAATCCTAATTTAACTGAAGAAGAAGCGTTTGCATCTTTTCGTAATAATCCTTCATTAGAAAGATGGTACAAAGAATTGCCAAACAATAAAGAAGAAGATCTTAAACGATTAAAACGGATTTGGGAAGCTTTTAAAGAAGAAGACCAATAAGTATTTATTAGTGTATAGTTTATACACTATTTATTTTTAACGATAATAGAACGTACGTTCGTTTTGGGGGTATTTGATGTTTTTTTCCCGTACAGAAGATTATATTCAGCGGTTTCTCTTACAACGAAACATTCATAAACCATATGATTTAACAATCAAAAATATTGCCTCTTCTCTAGACATTCCTGTTTATTATTGGGAATATAGTAGCGAATGTGTATACGTAAATGAGAGATGTCTTATTTTTCTAAATAGCAATCGTAGTGAACAAAAGCAGTGGCAGGAGTTTGGTCATGAAATTGCTCATTTCCTGTGGCATACAGGAAGACAGGAGTTTTTACCACCTACGTTTATTGAATTACAAGAATGGCAAGCTAATTATTTCAGCTACCACCTATGTATACCTACTTTTATGTTACAACGGATCAAAACGAAAATAACGCCAAAGTATGTGATGAATTTATTTAATGTTGAATACGAGTTTGCTTGTAAGCGTTTAGAAATGTATCGAAATAAATGGCTCGCTTCTATTTAAAACGAGCCTTACATAATAGACTTACTTTTCGATTGCAGGTTGTTAATTATTACTTTCGCATTTTACCTCCCGCTCTACTTAAAGTTTGTCTTAGAGCGGAGGGCTTACTAACCAATGCGTTAATGAAAACAAACTGAGTGTAGATAATTAACCAGCTAAACTTATTCTGCATAGAAAATTTTCCGACATTGAAACAACCCAACACGAAAATTCTATTCTAGCAACAAGATTACTTTTGAGAGGCCAACTGTTTATTTCGCACTTCTTTTGCAGCTTGCACCATAACTTTTAAAGCGGCTATGGTTTCGTCTTCTTTTCGTGTTTTTAAACCACAATCTGGGTTAATCCAAAATTGGTTAGGTGCGATCGTTTGTAATGCACGCTTAATATTTTGTTTGATTTCATCAACAGATGGAATACGTGGACTATGAATATCATAAACACCTAAACCAATTTCTTTTTGGTACGTATTTTCTTCAAAGGTAGAGACCATTTCACCATGACTCCGTGACGTTTCAATTGAAATTACATCTGCATCGAGATCGTCGATACAATCAAAAATATCTTCAAAATTAGAATAGCACATATGTGTATGAATTTGTGTATCGGCTCTAGCGGTTGCCGTTGCAAGGCGAAAAGCCTGTGACGATTGTGTTAAATATTCATTCCACTTTTTTCGATCAAGTGGCAACCCTTCACGTAAAGCTGGTTCATCTACCTGAATAATGGTTATACCCTCTTCCTCTAAAGACTCTATTTCCTTTTGTAATGCTAAAGCAATTTGTTTCATAATTTCATAGCGTGGTGTTGTATTATGAACAAAAGACCAATTTAAAATGGTTACCGGCCCTGTTAGCATTCCCTTGACCGGACGTTCTGTTAACGACTGTGCATAAACACTCTCCTTCACCGTTATCGGTTTATCCCAAGACACATCTCCAAAAATCAAAGGCGGTTTAACACATCGTGAGCCATACGACTGCACCCAGCCAAACTCTGTCACAGTAAAGCCATTCAATTTTTCCCCAAAGTATTCAACCATGTCATTACGCTCAAATTCACCGTGAACGAGAACGTCGATATCGAGTTCTTCCTGAATTTTGATCCAGCGTTTCATTTGCTCCTTCACAAACTGTTCATACGCTTGATCCGTAATCTCGCCTTTTCTCCATTTGGTACGCGTTCTTCTTACTTCAGGCGTTTGCGGTAAGCTGCCAATTGTCGTTGTCGGTAGTAACGGCAATTGCAAACGTTGCTTTTGCTTTTCTATTCTTTCTGCAAATGGTATGGATCGTTGTGCATCGGCAGTTGTTAAATGAGCTACTTTTTTCCTTATTTCATCATTGGATTGATACGTCTCTATTAATTGTTTAATTGCCTCATTCGCTTGATCTAAATCAGCTTGAACGGAAACCGTACCATGATTCAGGCCTTTCGCTAATGTAACTGCTTCATCCAGTTTCTCATCAGCAAATGAAAGTCCGTCATAAATGACATTATCCAGCTTTTGTTCTAATGTTTTTGTTACCGGAACATGCAAGAGCGAACAAGATGGTTGAATGATAAGCTGATTATGATGAACAAGCTGTTTAACCACTTCCAAAATGGTGCGCTTTTCTGCTAAATTAGCTCGCCAAACATTACGTCCATCAATAATCCCGGCTGCTAACACCTTATCCTTGGGAAATCCATACGTTTTTAATAGTTCTAAAGAATCTCCGTGAACAAAATCCATGCCAATCGCTTTTACTGGAAGATTCACTATTTTTTCATAGGCAGTTATTTTTTCAAAATATGTTTGTAAAATAATCTGCGCATGAGGTACGTGTTCAGCAAAAGCCTCATACACTTTTTCAACTACTGCAATTTCTTCTTTCGATAATTGCGTTACTAAGATTGGCTCATCTATCTGAACCCAAGATGCCCCCGCTTCGACAAGTTCTTGTAAAATCTGTATATATAATGGTACAAATGTCTCCACAATCGTTGAAAACTCCTGCGGGTCATACCCCTTTGCCAGTTTTACAAATGTTACAGGTCCTAAAATCACAGGTTTTCCGTCAATACCTAGTTTATCTTTTGCTTCCTTGTAAAAGGTTAAAGCTCGATTTTCTACTAGTGAAGGTGTGACGTCATTTAATTCCGGAACGATATAATGATAGTTTGTGTTAAACCATTTCGTCATTTCTGAAGCGACAGCCCCATCTGTTCCACGTGCAATAGCAAAGTATGTGTGCACATCTACTTTTCCACCAGTATAGTTAAAACGTTTCGGTACGATTCCAAAAGTAATGGCTGTATCTAAAACATGATCATATAAGGAAAAATCATTTACCTGAATTAAATCAATTCCTTTTTCCTGCTGTTTTTTCAAATTGCGTAACCGGATTTCTGTTGTTTTTTCAATTAACTCCGTCTCAGAAATAACTCCACTCCAAAAATTTTCTAATGCTCTTTTCCACTCGCGACTTTCTCCAATTCTCGGATAACCAAGATTCGAACTCTTTATTTTTGACATATATACTCCTCCATTTTTTATATAATAGAAAATCATGAAATAAATACTATTGACATTTTCTTTCGGGTTCAGGATAGATTAATCAATTATGTCCTAACGACTATCCTTTAGATTTTGATGTATACTTATCCTCAAACCCTACGCCCTAAATTAATATGAGGATAAGCTTGCTTGCGCTCGCATGGCATTTGTTTTTTGATGAATATAGTTAACTAATTCGACGATCATATCATAGCGCATAAACGGAGTAATAAGATATATCCCGTGAAAATGTTCAAAAGCTGTATCAAGTAACTCTTTCGAAATAGCAATGCTTTCTTTTGTTGATTGCTCTCGATTTCCCTTAGCTGCTTTCATACGAGAGCGAACTTCATCCGTAAGCTTTATCCCCGGTACTTCATGATGTAAAAATTCAGCATTCTTTGTAGAGGTTAATGGCATAATTCCAATAAAAATCGGTGTCTCTATATGTGAAGTTGCTTGTTTCAAAGCAATTATTTTCTCTTTGCTATAAACAGGCTGTGTCATGATATAGTCAGCACCGCTTGCTATCTTTCTCTCCAATCTAGCAACCGACTTTTCTACATGATTCACGTTGGGATTAAAAGCCGCTCCCACTGTAAATGAGGTATGTTCTCTTAGGGAATCCCCGGAAAATGACATACCTTTATTTCCTCTTTTAATTAATTCAATTAACTTAAATGAATTAACATCAAAAACAGAAGTTGCTCCTGGAAAACTGCCAATTTTAGTTGGATCACCTGTTATAGCTAAAATTTCATGAATTCCTAAAATGTCTAATCCCATTAAATGCGACTGTAAGCCAATTAAATTACGATCTCTGCAAGATAGATGGACTAACGGTCTGATCCCCTGTTCTTTAATAATCGTTGCAACAGCTACATTACATATTCGCGGTGTAGCAAGCGAATTATCGGCAAGTGTCACTGCGTCGATTCCAGCTTTCTTTAACGCTCGTATTCCTTGATAATATTCTGTCATATCTAAATGTTTCGGAGCATCTAATTCAACGATAATGGTATGTCGTTCTTTTGCTAATTCTGCCAGCGATTTTTCTTTTCGTTTCCTTTTTAAAATTACTCTCTCTCGCTGCGGAATTTCTACCACTTTTTCTGTAATCGGGTCCGTATCTTTTAATCCTTCAGCTAATGCTTTAATATGATCAGGAGTTGTTCCGCAACACCCTCCTAATAAGCGCACCCCTTGTTCTCGCAATTGTCCGGCACACTGTTTAAAATAAGCCGGTTCATTTTTGTAATAAAGTACACCATCCCGATATGCAGGCAAGCTTGCATTTGGATATGCAGCTAAAAAGGCCTTTTTTGGTAAAGGAACTGATTGTAAGGATGTAATTATTTGTGATGGGCCAAAACGGCAATTAACACCAACAAGATCGGCACCCAAAGATTCCAGTTGCTGTAACGCTTCAGCTAACGGTGTACCATTTTCCAAAACTCCCGGAACATGCATCGACACATTTGCGATAATAGGGATTTCCGTTTCCTCCCGAGCAATTTCTAACACCATTGTTAACTCATCCAGATTATAATAGGTTTCTAAAATAAGCCCATCTATTCCTTCTAAAAGTAAACAATATAATTGTTCTCGAAAGCTTCGTTTAATTTCTTCTTTTGTTTCATTTAATGCTTGAACGCCATGAATACCGCCAATACTTCCTAAAACATATACTCCTTTTTGCCGGGCTTGCTTTGCAATTTGTACGGCTTTTTGGTTAATCTTTTTAACTTGTTCTTCTAAGCCGTATCGTGCCAATTTAATATAGTTTGCTCCATATGTGTTTGTTTGAATGACAGTTGCTCCAGCATGAATATATGCTTCATGTACCTGTTGAACTTGATCTGGATGGGTTATGTTTAATTGTTCAAAACTTTGATCGATACCATACGAATATAACATCGTTCCCATGGCACCATCTGCAATTAAAATTTGATCTTGTAACTGTTGTAATAAGCTCATGTTGGTGTCACCTCCTCCTTTGCAATTAAATATCTGCTCATAACCAGATAAGTCTTACTAGCAGTTCATGCGGGATAAAAATAGTTTTTCTAACATAGTAAAAGGCATCTTTCACCTTATTAAATAATCGAAAAGGTAAAAGATGCCTTTAGTTGTCTAATCGGCATGTGCTTTATTTAGAATTTTGCAATGAACGATTGTTATTTATATTCGCAAACCGCTTTTTCTCCGTTGTGTCAATTTGCGTAACCCTTCCATCGTGTACAGTAATGACTACAGATCCGAAATCAATTGCATCTAAGCTTTTTCTTACGTACTCCCATTGTACTTCATCCAATTTACTCATTTTCTCATCTTCCCTTCTCTTTATTGTTAAAGTACAAGCATCCAAAACACCTTTTGGGAACTTGTAAAGCAATTGTCCATGTAACGTATGGAAGAGCCGCCAATTTTAAATATTAAAAAACCTCTTCCTATTGACAAATAAGAAGAGGTAGATTATTTAAGTTAACGCTCTTCTTATCTTTCAGGCATAATGCTTGCTGGAATTGGCACAGTACTTTAACAAAGTCTGTTGCCGAGGTTTCACTGGGCCAGTCCCTCCACCTCTCTGGATAAGAAATCATGTGATATTAAATTTGTTTAATACTTTACACCGAAAGTGTATTATTGTCAATCTTTTATTTATAATTTTGTGTAAATATAACACAAATCGATTTTACACATACAGTATAGAACGCTGTTGAGGATTGTCCATCGTCGTTAAATAGGGGTTTTCCAGCTTAAACTTATTCCCATCAGCTGACGAACATACCTATACAAATAATCGTACACTTCTATGATCCCCCCCGACGCTACCCGCAAATGGGCTTCATATTTTAGATTTTTTCCCACATTATAAAATTATTATTAGATGATAAATAAATTTAACTATCGTATAATGACCCTATGAAGTGCGCGTTGGCAATTGATTTGGTTTGTTCTTCACAAGCACCATAAAAGAAAAGCCCTTTTTCATTTATCCTTGGCTCTTTGGGGCTGTATGAATGAGAATTAAAATTTTATTAGGGAGCAGGTGAGGGGTTTTGTCTACGGAAAAAGTCTTGTCGTTAAAAAATTTATCCATGAGTTATGGAAGCAAAAATGTATTAAATGAAATTAATCTCGATGTATATCCAGGACAAATCATTGGATATATTGGGCCTAATGGTGCCGGAAAAAGTACCACCCTTAAAATTATGCTCGGATTAGTGGAAGAATATAGTGGTATGGTAGAAATCTTTGGCGAAGATATTGCAACAAGTGATTATTCCTATAAGCGTAAAATTGGTTATGTTCCAGAAAATGCAGAGATTTATGATAATCTGACAGCAAATGAATATTTAACATTTATTGGAGAGCTTTACGGCATGGAGCAAAACGAAGCAGCAAACAAGGCAGAAAGTCTGATGCAACAATTTGGCATGGAAGATGTTCTACATACACGTATTTCTTCCTTTTCAAAAGGGATGCGGCAAAAAGTGTTAATTATTTCCAGTCTCTTACATAATCCGGATTTAATTTTTCTTGATGAACCATTAAGTGGACTAGATGCCAATAGCGTAATGATTATAAAAGATATCTTAGAGCAGCTTGTCGCACATGGAAAAACGATTTTTTATTCTTCGCATATTATGGATGTTGTCGAAAAAATCAGCAATCGTATTGTGTTACTTGTAGACGGTAAAATTGCCGCTGATGGGACATTTGAAGAGTTACAAGAACAAAATAAGCAAGGTTCCTTGGAAGGAATTTTCAACCAATTAACTGGTTTTGATGAGCACAAACATACAGCAGAAGAATTTGTTCGCATTGTGACAAATGGTGATGCCAATGATTAATTTTTCGTTAAAAATACTTGATTTGCTTCAGCCGCTTTTTCGTATGCTTCGAATGGATTACCCAATGATGCGCAAAATACTTGAGGTCAAGCTAACAATGGACGGACGTCGAACACCGACTGTTTTTGCTTCTAACGTATCTAATAAAAGGAAATACGGGAATCAGTTTGTAAAATCGTTATTTATTTATGTATTATACGGCTTAATCCTCATTCCTTTTATATTTTTTGGAGAGAATTATATCTTTCAAATCAGTATTATATTCGGTGTCTCTATGTTTATCCTAATGACGTCTATGGTTTCAGATTTCTCATCGGTACTTTTAGATGTTCGCGATAAAACCGTCCTTCACACTAAACCAATTCATACAAGAACGATAAGTGCTGCTAAAATTGTTCATGTTGCGATCTATATGAGCATGCTCACAGGAGCATTTATCGGAATTCCTTCCATCGTTATGTTAGGAGTTCAAGGTATCAGTTATTTTCTGCTTTTTTTAGCAGAAATCGTTTTATTAATTTTGTTCATCATGACCATTACAGCATTAGTATATATTTTTATATTACGATTTTTCAGTGGTGAAAAGCTAAAAGATATGATTAATTATGTCCAAATTCTGCTGTCTATAGGAATCGTTATTGGTTATCAAATTGTCATTCGCTCCTTTGAAATGGTTGATTTTAATTATGTTTATGATTTTAGCTGGTGGCATATATTTATTCCGCCTATGTGGTTCGGTGCACCTTTTGAATTATTTTTAAATGGGAACACCTCCTATGGAATGATTATCCTTTCTTCACTGGCAGTAATTGGTCCCATCATTTCCATTGGTTTATATTATAAATTAATGCCGGCCTTCGAGCGCAATTTACAGAAGCTAATGGAAAGCACCGAGAAATCTAAACAGAAGCGTAGGAGGATTCATACTGTATTGGAGCGTCTCTTTTGCAGGAGCAAAGAAGAACGACAATTTTTCCGATTCTCATCAATTATTATGGCTCGAGAACGGGAATTCAAGCTGAAGGTATACCCCACATTAGGATTATCACTTATTTTTCCGTTCATTTTCCATTTTAATTATTTGGGTGAAAACTCTTTTGAACAATTCTCAAATAGTAATATGCATTTCACGATTTATTTTTGTAATATTATGATCGGCGTTGTTGTAATGATGCTACGTTATTCAAGCAAATATAAGGGAGCATGGATTTTTCAAACAGCACCAATTGAAAATCATTCGGCTATTTATAGCGGAACCTTAAAAGCGTTCATCATAAAATTATATTTGCCACTTTATACCTTATTAGCGGTTATTTTTATTTTTCTGTTCTCTGCACGAATTATCCCAGATCTTGTAGTTGTCTTTATGACAGGTGTTCTGCTTACTTTAATTAGCTATAAAGTTGTTAATAATGGGAAGTATCCATTTTCAGAAGCCTTTGAATCTGCACAGCAAGGCGGTACTACCATGAAAACATTCTTGCTCATGTTTGCAGTTGGCTTGTTTTTCTTAGCACATCAATTTTTCAGCAAGATAGACTTTGGAGTGTATATGTATCTCGTAAGTTTAATGCTTGCAACCGTCATCTCATGGAGAGTGGTATTTAAGGTGAAATAGAAGAGAGGTATAAAGCGGTACAAATTATCCAACACTTAAAGTGGGAGTCTTACAGCAACTTATATGCCCAAATAAAATAATTTAGTAAAACCCCCATCTACTAAACGAGGATGGGGGAAAATACGATAGAAAGCACCAAACCATAGCTTGCGATAGGGGGAGTATTTCGACGCCCTTTTTGTCGTATATAAGAATTTGTGGTAAGACTGGAGGGATATAATAGACTTGAATCAAAGATGTGACTAATATGCCCCTTGATAGTATGAAGTAATATTCAAATCAAATCCTCTATTGGTAATAAAAGCAATGATTTATTAACATACCCCATTTTTCAATTAATAAGTATTCCAATTAAGAAAACAGTTCTCACATAAGCAATAAAGCATCGGCATCCAATATGTCAATTCGTTTTTGACTTTTTTTCTTAATGTAGCCTTTTCTTTCTAACTCCTTTAAAACTCTGCTTATCGTTTCAGGTGTTGTCCCGAGATAAGAGGCTAAATCTTTATAATTCATAGGTAGCACTACTTGCTGATTTCGTTCATCCATATTCTCAACAAGGAAAAGACCCAATCTCGTGTCAACAGACTTTGTTGCAAAACGTGTTGTTTGCATCTCCGATTGCTCCAGTCGGTTAGCAAATTCTTCTAGAATTTTTAAAGAGATGGACGGGTATTTTAATAATAAATTTTGCATAGCTTTACGACTAATCATGCAAACTTTTGCTAATGACATCGCTTCAGCATAAGCCTCATGTACTGTATCTTTGAAAATGGCTAATTCACCTGTAAAATCTCCTGGATGTAATATTCGAACAAGCTGCTCTTTCCCTTCATCTGAAAGACGATAAATTTTTATCTTTCCTATATGAGTGATATACAACCATTCAGCTTTATCGCCTGCACGGTAAATAATTTCTCCACGCTTGAAAGTAACTGCATGAACTGATTGCATAATTTCATCCATTTGCGGTTTATCTAAATGATTAAAAATAGGTACAACCGATACACAATAGTGGTCTGAATTATTTTTACAGGCTTCTTTAAAATTTGTTTCGTCCTTTGAACGCATCATATCTCCCCATTCCTGGATAAAGTGAACTTCAATCAGTGGGGGTTTTTGTGTATCTCCCACTGATTGTTAGATGAACGAATCGTTTATTTAGGTGCTGTTATTGTCCAATTAGACTTGATGCAGTACAGTTTATCCAACTCCTGAAGTGGGAGACTTACAGCACCTTATATACGGGAAAAATCATCAACACTAAAACACTTTCTGGTGCTCTATAAATGCTTGGCAATAATCGTTACCTTCTCATCTTTGTAGCTGAAATTTCGTTGCTTGTTTTTTTAGTTGACTCATTCCAGATTTAAATCGAATGAGACGCATTCCATTTAATATGACTAATAATACACTAGCTTCATGAATAAACATACCTGAAGCTAAATGAACAGAACCATTCAATACTCCTAAAAGCAAGAGAAAAACTGTACCAATTGCAATCCATGTGTTCTGCTTCATATTCCGGATGGTTGCTTTTGCTAGCGCATAAGCGTGGGAAAATTGCGTTAGTTTATCTGCCATAAGTACGACATCTGCCGTTTCCATGGAAATATCTGTTCCCCCATCGCCCATGGCTAATCCAATGTCTGCTGTCGCAATAGCCGGCGCATCATTAATTCCATCTCCCGCCATCGCAACCGTATGACCAGCATGTTTTAATTGTTTTATATAGTTTACCTTATCTTCAGGTAACAATTCTGCATGAAAGCTATCCAAATTTAATTTTCTGGCTACAAGGGCAGCTGTATGCCTATTATCGCCTGTTAGCATGATCATCTGCTTAATACCATCATTTCTCATTTTTTGTAATGCCATATAGGCATCTTCTCTAACTTGATCTGCTATGGAGATAGTACCTGCTATTTTTCCATTGATAGCAGTAAAAACAACCGTATTTCCTTTCTTTTCTTGACCTTCTTTATATAAAAGCATAGCTTCATTCAAGATGATGTCTTCTTCTCTCATAAGACTTTCATTTCCAATGCTCACTTCCCAGCCTTCTACTACTACCTTAATCCCTTTTCCTTTTATAATCTCCCCATTTCCTACATGTTCGTTGATCAGTAAGTTTCGAGAAATTGCCTCCTTAACGATCGTTTTCCCGAGGTGGTGTTCGGAGATCAATTCCGCTTTAGCGATGATCTGTAGTAATTTATCTTCTTGGAATTGTGGATCCCATACTTTCATTGCAGTTACTTCCGGTTTCCCCTTGGTTAATGTCCCAGTCTTGTCAAAAACGACCGTATCTACTTTGGACAACCGGTCCATTACTTCCCCACCCTTAATGAGTACACCATGTTTTGCCCCGTTTCCAATTCCGGTTACATTTGATACTGGAGCACCGATAACAAGAGCACCTGGACAGGCAATCACCAAAAACGTAATCGCCATATGAAGATCTTGCAACAAGATGTAAACGATAGCTGACAAAACAACTACTGCTGGTGTATAAATGTGCGAAAACTTGTTTAAAAATTTCTCTGTTTGTGATTTAGAATCCTGCGCTTCTTCAACTAATTCAATAATTTTTGCAAAGGTGGTATCATCACCCACTTTTTCAGCAATCATTTCAATATAACCTTGATCAACAATCGTTCCAGAAAATACATCATCATTTACTTTCTTTGCGGCAGGTATCGACTCGCCAGTTACTGTTGCTTCATTAATGGAGGCGCTTCCTGTTATTATTTTTCCATCTACTGGGATTTTACCACCTGAATGAATGAGCACGCGCTCGCCAACTGCTACTTCTTCAACTGGAATTTTCATAGTCGTCCCATTACGAATAACATGAGCTTCTTGAGGAGCCATATCCATTAATTCTCTTAACGATGATCTCGTTCGCTCAAGTGTACGTGCTTCCAAATAATCACCAAATAAAAACAAAAAAGCGACGACAGACGATTCAATAAATTCCTGAATGAATAGCGCACCAGTTATAGCAATCGTGACTAATAATTCAATACTAAATACCTTCATTCGCAACGCTTGATAAGCTTTAATGAATATTGGTATCCCTGCAATAACCGTCGCAAAGATTAAAAAACTATTCTTGATCATTTGTTCACCAAATATACCTAAAAATATGCCAAGAGCGATAAAAGTAAAAGATATAGCCGTTAGAAGCTGTTTATATTTTTGAATAATAGCAACCACTTTCCTCATCCCCTTCAAGAAATAGTACAACTGTCTACTTTTATTCTAATCGCTCTCATCCTTTATGTAATTGACCTCCATCAAGTTCATAGTGTTTTTCCTGTAATAAGATGAACTCAAAAGTAACAAAAAGATTGTTTTTTCGATGTCACCGATGATCAGAATACTTCTCAAGGTTGTATCTAGAAAGGTGCTTAAGAGACTTAGGCATCCATAAAGCGAATTTTCAATCAATTGGTTTTCCTTCATCCCCACTGATTGTTAGTACCATAATGGTATGACCTAAAGGCCTCTAAACGAATCGGGCATTTAGATGCTGTTATCTCCCACTTAGAACTTTTGTTGCTGTACAGATTATTCAACTCCTGAGTGGGGGTCTTACAGCAACTTAAATACGGGATAAATTTTTATATTAAGATAATATCTAACTCTAATATCCAAATGTCAACTTGTAGAAAAGCTTAGAAACCCTTATGGAAGGGTTTCTAATTACTTTAACATACTATGCAATTTTTTTAGATAAAACAGAATACCCTAATTTTGTGATCGCTTCTTCTAATTGTTCTATGTTTGCCTTAGCGTCATCAAATTCCACTTTTGCTTTGCTTGCATTGAAAAGAACTTTTACCGTTTGAACACCTGTCACTTTTCCTAATGCTGTTTCTATTTTTCTAATACATGACGGGCAAGTCAATGGCTCTAATTGTATAATTGCTTTTGCCATAATTACAACCTCCTTATTTATGATCCACTTCTATTTTATTTGAATCCATAAAGAAAGTAATTGACGTATATCAAGTTTAGATATAGTTTTGCTTTATAATTAAAATAATGCATTAGCTGTGAGCGGATAAATAAAGTTAATCTTCAATCAGTGGAGGTTTTCCTCTCATCTCCCGCTTATTGTTAGTATCGTAATGATATGACCTAACATCTTCTAAAGGAAATGGGCATTTAGGTGCTGTTATCTATCACTTAGACTTGTTGTAGTATGGATTCTCCAGTTCTTGAAGCGGGAGTCTTACGGCAACTTATATGCGAGATTAAAAGGAAAAATGTTATACTTATAGGAGGAGTTGATTTTTTCATGGAAAAGTTTACAGTTTGTGAATGGATGAAAGCTAACGGATTAACTGAAGATGAAATCAATTTTATTGAAACAATAATAACTTCTACTGCTATGCAAGAAAGTGGTTTAGTTAGCAACAAAAATATCAATTCTAAGGTTAATTTACTTTTTCCAAACAGAAAATTTTACTTGAATGAAAAAATAAATTATGAGATACTTTCATATTTTTTAACAGAGAATGAAATATCTATAGATTTAAAGGAATTGTTAAACAGATATTATTCTCAAGGAATTTGTAAAGAACACTGTAAAAAATTATTAGCAAAGGTTTAATCATGAAATCTAAAAGGCCTGATCCTAGAGCATAATGCGGAACAGATCTGAAAACTGCTAAATAAAATAATGTGGCCTAATTTTATGGGCATCAATTACATAATCAGGAGCTTTCTGTTTCCCACGCTGCGCAAGCTCAACGGACTAAAGGCGTATTCAATATAAAACCTTTTGAATGCGAACTTATTTTTATCAAATTACAGTGGAAAAGATTAGAAAATGTTTAAAGTAATTAATTGGTATGTCAGCAAAAACGCCACAAAAAAACATAGGCTTCTACTCTTAATGGAGTAAAAGACTATGATATTAACGTTAATAAGAGAGCTTCCAAACGGACTTGAACCGCTGACCCCCACCTTACCATGGTATAAAAAGCAACTTTCAGTTTATGTCATGGCTCGTCAAAAGCTTGTTATGACAATATTTAATGGTAAAGTGATTTTCAATATCAGTCAGTTTTTATAGCAAAAATTAACTTTTAGTCGCTCGTTGGTCACTGTTTGGTCACTATAAAAGAGAAGGTTTTTAGGCCTTCTCTTTGTAGCTAATGATCATTATTAACTTTATCTTTATACTCTTTTATTATTTTTGTATTTAAATCGCTAATCTCTGAAAAATGCCACTCAAAAGTGGTTAAAATTCTATGAATTTCAAATAACATCTCTTCTACTTCTCACCGTCTCCTAAATTCAAATTATTAAAATTAATTAGTATTTCATCTAATTCGCTAGATAACTCTTTAATGTCTTTTAAATTATCAAACTGTTCAACTATCTCATCGTTCTCCATTGCCATTATACCTAGTGAATTTAGAGGGAGGGTATTCTGATTGAGAGTTTTTATAACCGTTAATTAACAAGTGCCTTGCGCTTCTCTAGTGGCTGGTTGATGTGTACCTCCACAGTGGACTTGCACCACTCAGATAGTCGCCATGCCTGGCGCACATAGAAAAAGCCTACTCGTAAGAGTAGGCAATCGGTTATAGTTGTTTTAGGATTTCAATATCACAATTTTCCATTGAGAATTTCTGTAAAAAATCTAAAGCTTCTTTAGTTACTACTAATTCCCCTTTCGAGGAAAGACAGAAATGGTGTCCAGACCATTTCGTAAAATTATCTTCTATTACTTCAATGGTACCCAATGGAATAAATCTACAAAAAGAAGGTATTTTCTTATTTTGGTATAGTTCTTTAAATTCATTAGAAGTAGTGACTAAACATTCTTCTACTTTATAATCTTTAAACTTACTCTTTCTTAATTCATTTTCGACTCTACCTGAAATAATGAAGGCAGGAGTGGCCTCTAAAAGGTCATCTCCTAACCAACCTTCAATTTCATAGTGTAAAAACTTTACCTTTCCAGATATACCTTCCATTTCAATATCTTTTTTTGTTCCATAAACAGTTTTTTCACCGTGACCGCCAGCCACTTCTGGTTCCAGAAAATATAAATCCACTAGAGTTCTTCCTCCTTTTTAAATTATCTTTTAACTCGCGGGTTAAATTTATCACCATATTTCCTATCTAACTCAATCATATAATCTATAAAATCTTGTTTTGTGGGATTAGGATTATTTCTATAAAATCTATTCCATTCTTTACGTATTTTTGATAAATGAATATCATTATTGAATTCTTTTGGGATCCCTCGAAGGTTGGATAATGCATGAATTTCTTCTTTAGAAAATAGCTTAGGATACCTTTTAAGAACTTGTTGTTCAATAGCATGATGTACCACAACACTACCCTTAAGCTCAGGATATTTATCAAAAAAAGTCTTTCTATAATTTGTAACATTTTTAACCTTTTTTGCTGTCTGCTTACCCTTATTCGCAAATTTAAGCGCGCCTTCGCCAGCTTTAAATAGCTTAAAAACTTTTCCTTGAGGCATAAGAGAAGCTGCTGCTATTTCCTTTTCTTGTTGCGTTGCTCTTGGATCCATCACCGTTTTTGCATCATCCCAAATGAGAAAATCAAAAGCTTCCTTTGCTATTTTTCCTCCCATTTCTTTTGCATCATCCATACTTCTTTCTAGCAGTTTTTTTCTGGCTTCTTTGGTCTCCATCGATTTTCAGGAATCGTATCCACTAATTCATATTCTACACTTCCAGATTCGGATTGATATTTTCTTACGATTCTACCATCCACCAATGTATAGTAAGTTCCCTGTCTCACTTTTTTATAGTCCGAGACCTCTACTGCGGAAATTACTTGGTGTTCAATGGTAGAAAATTCTCCTGTAGTTAAACGGTCACCTGATGCTGCTGCAACTGCATGTATAGCCCGGTAGCTGTAATCCATGGTTTTTAATCCAAAATGTTTCTGTAAATATCGAATAGGAATAGCTGCAAATCGAGTATACCTAGAAAGTAGAAGCTTGCCTGCTTCGCCAAGAACCGCCTCTAGCCCAATTGCGTTTCTAACTGCCTTATTCTCAATACCAGCTACAAGTTCTTTGTGAAACTTTTGATCATCTAGTTGCCTTGCTTGGTAGCTGCCAATACGTATCTTCCCATTGTTTCCTAACTCACGGATTTGACTAATATAATTCTTCATCATGCGAATATCTTGTTCTATGGGGTCTAGCTTAGCTGTATTGTGGCGGTCAAAAGCGTGGAGCTTCTCTATCGTCTGACGGTTCAGCTTTTTCGCATGTTGTACTTTATCAAGAAACTCGCCATCGTCTATATTGGGAATGTTAACAATATCTTTGACCGAGTGAAGAACAGCATTTGCCTCATCCGTTAACGCCATGGTAATCTGTTCCATTCGCTCAAAACCTCGTTGCACGTCTTGAGAAAGAAAATCCTCGCGAATAACCCCATCTTTGTTTGGTTCCATGTCTTGAATCGACTTTTTCATTTCCTGTAACGTATCAGAGTAATTCGTAATAAACCCCTCTAGAAACAACAGAAACGGCATATGTACCTCTTGATAGAAGGTTCGAATAGAGTTAGCCGTTTTCCCTTTAAACGCATCCTCCAAAACTATAATGGCTTCTACGCTCTTCTGGATGTTTTTTACTTGTGTATGTATTTGTTCAAGCTGCGATATGGTTTTGTCAATATAGCTATGAAGGTCGCTTACATAAAGCGCCTTAATGAAAATCCCCTCCTATCCCCATTGGTAATCATTTCAATGTAACCCCTTTAGTGCATTATACTAAAAGTGGAAAATATATGGAATTGTTTATGGGAAAACTACATATAAGTGGCAGCATAAAAATATATCTGGCGTATGGGAATATACGCCAGATCAGCTGCGAGAAATGACTACTAAAGTTTGTACCAGATATTTTCATATGGCTGTGGGTTTTGAGCAAAAGAGAGCGACTTATGTTAATTTTGTGCCCCAGATGTTTAACTCTAATTCAGCTCTTAATTTGAATACTACATTTATTTATGTAGTTCTAATTGCTTGTTGTTTACCGCTAATTTAACCTGTGCTTTGTAATCAATTTCAACGTTTTGACACATTTTCTGTTTTTCTTTGTAATCAACCTTAAACAAATGAAGGTGCCTTGCTACCATACGTCTAATTATGTCTGTGGTAAGAACATTCCCCTTATTTTCATCATATAACGGATTTAATTTCAGTATGTGGGATTTTGTATTTATGGTCTAAAGCAATAGATATTCCGATTATTTTCTTTAATACTTGCGGGTTTTCATTGATAACTCTTTTCACTGCATCATAAATATCATTGTTGCCTAATGATTTGGATATAACTTTTAATATGGTGAATGTAAACCAACCAGCTAGCAAAAGTAAAAAGAAATTTTTTCGCTTTTTCCTCAGCTTTATTATCAGTTAATTTATCTAGACCATTATTTCTAATAACTTGTTGCGCTTCGGACAATAAATAATCTTTCTCAGAAGTAATTTGCTTTATAAACACATTTAATAATCTGAGACCAGCCTTCATTTATTAGTTTCCCTTTATCTCTTCCTTCTATATGTCCTGGATAATTTGCCAAGATTTGTCCAATCATTTCTAATTCTTTAAACCCTTGATTAACCGAATTAGATTTATCTATCATTTCATGGTCATTATCTTCCATCTCTGCTACTTCTTCAATATTTAGATTGCGCTCAAGTTCATCTTTATCTTTATGCATTTTTATTCTGTTTTTTTCAACGTCATTTTTTCTTCTACTACTAATTTAGGTAATTCACCAATTAACTCATTTAATACTTCGGTATCACTTTGTAGTAAAATTTCATTATAATCAGGAAAACTTTGTTTTGCAGCATCCAATATCTGTTTTAAAATAAACTCATTTTTAGAAAGATGAATTAAGAACATTAGAATATTTGCATAGTCATCTTTATATAAATTATTCACCATATCCACAACTAATTTTTGAATTCTTTCTTTTTTATTCTCTTTTTCAAGGTTATCAGCTAAATACTTAGCAACAAAATAATAATAAACATAAGCATACTTAAATTTGATTTGATCATAATATTCATACAAAAATGAATATTTTAGAAGTTTATTTTTATATTCTTCAAATCCTATTGACTCCCAATAAACACTATTAAAATCACTATGAACAACATGTACACTTCTCTTTTTAATCTTAAACAGAACATACATTCTATCAAATAGGGAGTTATGGTTTGTATACGCACCTTGAAGATTACATATATGAACTATACACATCAATCGGAATAAAAAATCCTGCTGACTTAGATAAACAAATAAAATAATAGCAAAGAAACTGGGTGTAGATATTATTTATGAAGAAGATAAGCTGTTTAGGTTAGACAACGAAATAAGTTTAATCAGAAACACTGAAAGACAAGATTGGATGGACTTTGGTCATGAAATCGGACATTACCTTAGGCATTGCGGTTGTCAATTGAATATGCACCCTTTGTTTATTGATCTACAGGAATGGCAAGCAAATAACTTTGCGTATCATTTTTGCGTACCAACATTTATGTTGGATAAGCTATACAACTATAAAATATATGACATTATGCAACTATTTAATGTTGATTACGACTTTGCTTATAGAAGATTAGAGATGTATACAAATAAAATGCGAACAGGAGGTTTTTTTGATGAAGGTTATCTCACTAGAGCATAAACGAAGGAAGAAGAAGGCTGAAGAAATAGTAAAAGTTCCACTATATGACAAAGTCTTTATTGATGAAAACGGGAAACTAACAGGTAACATTATTGATTATATCGACACACCTAACCATTGGTTGGAGGAGGAGTAAGCATATGGCCAGAGGGCATTTTAGAAAAAGAAATAACGGTAAATGGCAACTGGAAGTTGATCTAGGTTCCTACATTGATCCTAAAACCGGGACAAAGAAACGTCATAAAAAATATAAAACAATATCCGCAAAAGGATCTAGAGAAGCTGAAAAAGAATTAATTAAATTTGTATCTGAAGTAACAGGTGAGGGCTATCACGAACCAGAAAAAATAAATTTTGTGGACTTTGTACAAAAGGAGTGGTACCCAAAACATGCAGAAATTCACTTATCACATACTACTCTAGCTAATTTCATATTGTATACTTAGAATCGAGAATCTTGCCAGCCTTTAAATATCTACGTATGGATCAGATAAAAGGGAAACATATTGTGGACTTTCTTCATAACTTGCAAGAAGACGGAATGCGATTGGATGGAAAAAAGGGAAGCTTTCTAGTTCAGCTATTTTTTTATCATTATCGCATACTTAATAATATATTTAACTTTGCTGTATCGATTGGAGCAATGAACGAAAATCCATGTAAGAAAATTGATAAACCAAAAGTTGAATACGAGGAAGCGCCAGTATATAGCCTGGAAGAAACCATTGAGTTATTAAAATGTCTCGATAAAGAAAGTGAAGTCCCCCACTGGCAAATTGCAATAAAACTCGCCATAACTGCTGGACTAAGGAGATCAGAACTTTTTGGGATAGATCTAAAAAAGCATATAGATTTAGATAATGGTATTCTACATGTTAGACAAGCATTAACTTATTCCAAACAAAAAGGGTTACAATTTCATGAAATTAAGAAAGGAAATAGACAAGCTAGGAAAAGAGATATTTATTTATCAAAATCCTTACTTAAACCTATAGAAAAATTGATTGCTATACGAAATAAAGAACCCCTTGCTTCAAATAATTATTGGGATGAAGAAAGATGTTTATTGCTTTGTGATGAAAACGGAAAACCTTTTAACCCTAGTTCCTTAAAGAATTGGTGGAAACGTTTCTTGAATCGCCATAACCTCACATATATTAAAATACACTCACTTAGGCATACATCTGCCAGCATTCTTATTAACAAGGGTATAGACGCTAAACCAATACAAGAAAGATTAGGTCACTCCGACATTCAAACAACAATTAATATTTATAGTCATCTTTATAAAGAAACAAATCAAATTGTTTCTGAACAACTAGACGATATTCTGCAATTAAATGATGTTAAGAACCAGTAAAATCCAATAAAAATTACTTTAAACAACGAATTGGTCGGCAAAATGTCGGCAAAAATGCCACAAAAAAACATAGGCTTCTACTCTGTTTGGAGTAAAAGCCTATGATATTAACGTTTATAAGAGAGCTTCCAAGCGGACTTGAACCGCTGACCCCCACCTTACCATGGTGGTGCTCTACCGACTGAGCTATGGAAGCATAAATGGCTCCACAGGTAGGATTCGAACCTACGACCGATCGGTTAACAGCCGATTGCTCTACCACTGAGCTACTGTGGAATAATGTAAATATTACACCTTATTATACCACAAACACAAAAAATAATTACAAAAATATGTATAGTAAAAAGCCTGGCGGCGTCCTACTCTTGCAGGGGCAAAGCCCCAACTACCATCGGCGCTGGAGAGCTTAACTTCTGTGTTCGGCATGGGAACAGGTGTGACCTCTCCGCCATTACTACCAGGCAAAGTTGCTATTTGTTATGTTGTGCTAAAAAATAGGCACAAATCTTATTATAAGCGTTTTTGAGAAAAAATCAAGATTTTTGTTGAAAAAAATCGATTCCTGATTTATACCTCGAAAACTAAATAAGAGATCATCCAACGATTCATCTTCCAAAATGGTTAGTTAAGTCCTCGATCGATTAGTATCCGTCAGCTACACGTGTCACCACGCTTCCACCTCGGACCTATCAACCTCATCATCTCTGAGGGATCTTACTCACTTTTAGTGATGGGAAGTCTCATCTTGAGGGGGGCTTCATGCTTAGATGCTTTCAGCACTTATCCCTGCCACACGTAGCTACCCAGCTATGCTCCTGGCGGAACAACTGGTACACCAGCGGTGTGTCCATCCCGGTCCTCTCGTACTAAGGACAGCTCCTCTCAAACCTCCTGCGCCCACGACGGATAGGGACCGAACTGTCTCACGACGTTCTGAACCCAGCTCGCGTACCGCTTTAATGGGCGAACAGCCCAACCCTTGGGACCGACTACAGCCCCAGGATGCGATGAGCCGACATCGAGGTGCCAAACCTCCCCGTCGATGTGAACTCTTGGGGGAGATAAGCCTGTTATCCCCGGGGTAGCTTTTATCCGTTGAGCGATGGCCCTTCCATGCGGAACCACCGGATCACTAAGCCCGACTTTCGTCCCTGCTCGACTTGTAGGTCTCGCAGTCAAGCTCCCTTCTGCCTTTACACTCTGCGAATGATTTCCAACCATTCTGAGGGAACCTTTGGGCGCCTCCGTTACCTTTTGGGAGGCGACCGCCCCAGTCAAACTGCCCGCCTGACACTGTCTCCGGACCGGATCACGGCCCTGGGTTAGAAGGTTCGTACAGCCAGGGTGGTATCCCACGGTTGCCTCCACGTAAGCTAGCGCTCACGCTTCGATGGCTCCCACCTATCCTGTACAAGCTGTACCAACATTCAATATCAGGCTACAGTAAAGCTCCACGGGGTCTTTCCGTCCTGTCGCGGGTAATGCGCATCTTCACGCATAGTATAATTTCACCGGGTCTCTCGTTGAGACAGTGCCCAAGTCGTTGCACCTTTCGTGCGGGTCGGAACTTACCCGACAAGGAATTTCGCTACCTTAGGACCGTTATAGTTACGGCCGCCGTTTACTGGGGCTTCGGTTCTACGCTTCGTGCCGAAGCACTAACGTTTCCCCTTAACCTTCCAGCACCGGGCAGGTGTCAGCCCCTATACTTCGCCTTTCGGCTTCGCAGAGACCTGTGTTTTTGCTAAACAGTCGCTTGGGCCTATTCACTGCGGCTCCTCCTTAAAGGAGCACCCCTTCTCCCGAAGTTACGGGGTCATTTTGCCGAGTTCCTTAACGAGAGTTCTCCCGCTCACCTTAGGATTCTCTCCTCGCCTACCTGTGTCGGTTTGCGGTACGGGCACCTATGAACTTACTAGAGGCTTTTCTTGGCAGTGTGAAATCCGGAACTTCGGTACTCTATTTCCCTCCCCGTCACAGCTTGAAATTATCGGACGGATTTGCCTATCCGACTTTCTCACTGCTTGGGCGCACACATCCATCCGTGCGCATTCCTTATCCTACTGCGTCCCCCCATCGTTCAAACGTTCATGAGGTGGTACAGGAATATCTACCTGTTGTCCATCGCCTACGCCTTTCGGCCTCGGCTTAGGTCCCGACTAACCCTGAGAGGACGAGCCTTCCTCAGGAAACCTTAGGCATTCGGTGAAAGAGATTCTCACTCTTTTTTCGCTACTCATACCGGCATTCTCACTTCAAAGCGCTCCACCAGTCCTCACGATCTGACTTCACTGCACTTTGAACGCTCTCCTACCATTGTTCGTAGAACAATCCGCAGCTTCGGTGATACGTTTAGCCCCGGTACATTTTCGGCGCAGAGTCACTCGACCAGTGAGCTATTACGCACTCTTTAAATGGTGGCTGCTTCTAAGCCAACATCCTGGTTGTCTGGGCAACTCCACATCCTTTTCCACTTAACGTATACTTTGGGACCTTAGCTGGCGGTCTGGGCTGTTTCCCTTTCGACTATGAACCTTATCACCCATAGTCTGACTCCCAAGGATAAGTAGCTGGCATTCGGAGTTTGACTGAATTCGGTAACCCGATGAGGGCCCCTAGTTCAATCAGTGCTCTACCTCCAGTACTCTTTCCTTGAGGCTAGCCCTAAAGCTATTTCGGAGAGAACCAGCTATCTCCGTGTTCGATTGGCATTTCACCCCTACCCACACCTCATCCCCGCATTTTTCAACATACGTGGGTTCGGGCCTCCAGTCAGTGTTACCTGACCTTCACCCTGGACATGGGTAGATCACACGGTTTCGGGTCTACGACCGCATACTATATCGCCCTATTCAGACTCGCTTTCGCTGCGGCTCCGTGTCTTCCACTTAACCTTGCATACGATCGTAACTCGCCGGTCCATTCTACAAAAGGTACGCCGTCACCCATTAACGGGCTTCGACTACTTGTAGGCACACGGTTTCAGGTTCTCTTTCACTCCCCTCCCGGGGTGCTTTTCACCTTTCCCTCACGGTACTGGTTCACTATCGGTCACTAGGGAGTATTTAGCCTTGGGAGATGGTCCTCCCGGATTCCGACGGAATTCCTCGTGTTCCGCCGTACTCAGGATACACTCCGGAGGAGATTCCTTTTCGATTACAGGGCTGTTACCTTCTTTGGCCAACCTTTCCAGATCGCTTCATCTAAAGAATCTCTTGATAACTCCTATGGAGTGTCCTACAACCCCAGAAGGCAAGCCTTCTGGTTTGGGCTGTTTCCGTTTCGCTCGCCGCTACTTGGGAAATCGCATTTGCTTTCTCTTCCTCCGGGTACTGAGATGTTTCAGTTCCCCGGGTATGCCTCTTCTATCCTATGAATTCAGATAAAAGTACTACTCCATTACGAGCAGTGGGTTCCCCCATTCGGAAATTCCCGGATCGACGTCTACTTACGACTCCCCGGGACATATCGGTGTTAGTCCCGTCCTTCTTCGGCTCCTAGTGCCAAGGCATCCACCGTGCGCCCTTATTCACTTAACTAACTTTCTATTTATGAATAAGCATATTACTTTTCAGCTTTTGGTTTTCTAGCTTCAGCTCATAGCGATTAGCATGACTTCCTTCCTCTCCATACGATAAGTCAATATCGATTCACTTGCGTTCACCGTGTTTCCTTTATCTCCTTCGAGTCAGTCCAGTCTGTACATCGCTACACATTCGCTTCCGCTTTTAGTTTGATGTCGTTGTTACTCTTATTTAGTTTTCAAGGTACAAAAATGGAGCCTAGCGGGATCGAACCGCTGACCTCCTGCGTGCAAGGCAGGCGCTCTCCCAGCTGAGCTAAGGCCCCATATATCTTAATATTCTTTTAGAGATGGTGGGCCTGAGTGGACTTGAACCACCGACCTCACGCTTATCAGGCGTGCGCTCTAACCAGCTGAGCTACAGGCCCATCCTATCATAAGATAAATGATTTTAAACTGTTAAATCACTCTCTCAAAACTGAACCAAACAACCAAGTATGTCTAGGACCGAACTTAGTCGGTTTCCTTATATAATCTAGCTCAAACTCCTAGCAACTAGCGAATTTCCTTCTCCCTCCTACGATAAGTCAACATCAATTCGCCTTTCGGCTCATCGTGTTTCCTTTATCTCGTCGGAAGACGTCCAATTCGTACGTTGCTGAGCAATTGTTTTCGCCTTTTATATTCCAGCTCCAGCGTTCAGCGACTAGTGAAACTTCCTTCACCTCCGTACGATAAGTCAACATCGACTCCCTACAGTCGTCGTGTTTTCTTTATCTCCTTCGGTTCAGTCCAGTTCATACGTCGCTAAACGAACGCTTACGCTTCATCTTATTCCTTAGAAAGGAGGTGATCCAGCCGCACCTTCCGATACGGCTACCTTGTTACGACTTCACCCCAATCATTGGTCCCACCTTCGGCGGCTGGCTCCAAAAGGTTACCTCACCGACTTCGGGTGTTACCAACTCTCGTGGTGTGACGGGCGGTGTGTACAAGACCCGGGAACGTATTCACCGCGGCATGCTGATCCGCGATTACTAGCGATTCCGGCTTCATGCAGGCGAGTTGCAGCCTGCAATCCGAACTGAGAATGGTTTTATGGGATTTGCTTGGCCTCGCGGCTTCGCTGCCCTTTGTTCCATCCATTGTAGCACGTGTGTAGCCCAGGTCATAAGGGGCATGATGATTTGACGTCATCCCCACCTTCCTCCGGTTTGTCACCGGCAGTCACCTTAGAGTGCCCAACTAAATGCTGGCAACTAAGATCAAGGGTTGCGCTCGTTGCGGGACTTAACCCAACATCTCACGACACGAGCTGACGACAACCATGCACCACCTGTCACTCTGTCCCCGAAGGGAACTCCCTATCTCTAGGGGCGTCAGAGGATGTCAAGACCTGGTAAGGTTCTTCGCGTTGCTTCGAATTAAACCACATGCTCCACCGCTTGTGCGGGTCCCCGTCAATTCTTTTGAGTTTCAGCCTTGCGGCCGTACTCCCCAGGCGGAGTGCTTAATGCGTTAACTTCAGCACTAAGGGGCGGAAACCCCCTAACACCTAGCACTCATCGTTTACGGCGTGGACTACCAGGGTATCTAATCCTGTTCGCTACCCACGCTTTCGCACCTCAGCGTCAGTTACAGACCAGAGAGTCGCCTTCGCCACTGGTGTTCCTCCACATCTCTACGCATTTCACCGCTACACGTGGAATTCCACTCTCCTCTTCTGTACTCAAGTCCCCCAGTTTCCAATGGCCCTCCACGGTTAAGCCGTGGGCTTTCACATCAGACTTAAAGGACCGCCTGCGCGCGCTTTACGCCCAATAATTCCGGACAACGCTTGCCCCCTACGTATTACCGCGGCTGCTGGCACGTAGTTAGCCGGGGCTTTCTGGTTAGGTACCGTCAAGGTGCCAACCTATTCGAATGGCACTTGTTCTTCCCTAACAACAGAGTTTTACGATCCGAAAACCTTCATCACTCACGCGGCGTTGCTCCGTCAGACTTTCGTCCATTGCGGAAGATTCCCTACTGCTGCCTCCCGTAGGAGTCTGGGCCGTGTCTCAGTCCCAGTGTGGCCGATCACCCTCTCAGGTCGGCTACGCATCGTCGCCTTGGTGAGCTTTTATCTCACCAACTAGCTAATGCGCCGCGGGCCCATCTGTAAGTGACAGCATATGCCGCCTTTCAACATCTCGTCATGCGACGATATGTATCATCCGGTATTAGCCCCGGTTTCCCGGGGTTATCCCAGTCTTACAGGTAGGTTGCCCACGTGTTACTCACCCGTCCGCCGCTCGTTCCACAAGCGTCACCCCCGAAGGAGATCTGCTTGCTTCCCGCGCTCGACTTGCATGTATTAGGCACGCCGCCAGCGTTCGTCCTGAGCCAAGATCAAACTCTCCATAAAAGTTTGTGATGATGAACACCGTTCTTCATCATTCTTAGCTTCTTCCGAGATTGCTCTCGGTCGATTTTTTAAAAGAAAAACAGAGATTGCTTTTCTTGACATACTGGTTGTTTTGTTCAGTTTTCAAAGAGCAATATTATTAATCTGTCGTTTTTTGCGACAAGATATAATTTATCATGTTTCTCAATGATTGTCAACAGTTTTTTTGAAGTTTTTTATTTCGTTTTTCACTGTTGTTGTGCCTTTTATTGACAACAGAATTTAATATAGCATATATATTTTAAAATGGCAATAGGAAAATCTAAATTTTTCTTTATAAATTATAAATACGCCGTATCTATGCCTGAAAATCAGGATAACCCAATAATCTCAACAGTTTACAGCGCACTTAATCACATGCTCTTGCTTTTAATCGTTTCTATACTTCTAGTCTTTTGTCATACATCTGCCTATTACCTTTCAACTAACAGAAACTGATCAAAAAATCTCGAAATTGTCCATTAATAATGGTATCATTTAAAGTCATATAAGGATTTCCTTGCTAAAGATAACTATCTTTTTTCGAATATCTAACTAAGAAGAATTAGGACCAAAGCAAAAGTCGTCATTTTACTATACATTTTTGTATTTCTTCATTATTTCATTTATTGATTTTTACTTCGTTTAGGCATGTATTTCATACATTCTTTTTCATTCGCTACTCTACGAAATAACTGAAATAACATTTGGTACCTTTCTCTCATGGGTTCTTTAACTATATTATCAATTCGCGAATCCTCTAAATCCATTAAAAGTTCTTCTAGCTCTCTTCGGATCAAATATTCTAATTCCTTTTGTTCCATATTATTAATTAATAAACCTAGCATTTGTTTCACCACCTCACATTTGTTAACCGTTTTGTTTTTTACTGTTTTCAGTTTCTCCTACTCGATCAAAATCATGCAAAACATGTATATAAAATTATTCGCAAAACATATCGAATTATGTCGGTTTTTAGTAATAATTATCGCTTTTATTTTTAATTACTAATAAGCAATTTATTTAGCAAGTGCTTTTATCATTCTTAGTGATAAGGCATAACAAAAGAAGGATACGGGCACTTACAGTTTCCTGTTACAACAATCTTGACATAAGCCTTTTTCTTTTACGATATACCGTTAATCTTAGATTTCTATACCTTCGAAAAAGGCAATCTTCTCCCAAGCGGCCGTTATCTGATTGCCTGGGTTCCCAACAATTCGGATAGTTAGCGCGACCCTTTCTCAAACTTCAAATACTTCATAGTTACGTAAAGCAACCATTAAGGCACTTTAGATGCGCAATAAATGATTCTTGTTCTTAATACTTATACAACAACATAATATGTATTAACGTTCTTTTATACATGCCCTTCAATCTCACTCCAAAACACGCTATAGAACCAAAATCCCGGACGCTCGTTCTCTCTATCTTAAGAGACCTTTTCTTACTATGCATCATACACATTGTAATCAATAGTAAAAGGAGGACAAGCCATGTATATAAGAAACTGGCTGAAATTTCACATCTGTATAAGTTTTTAGTATGCAATCTACTTAAATTTCTTTTATTGCTAATGGATTTATAAAGGAGGAGAAATAGTGCAGCATTTCTATGTATGGCGCTTTAACAAAGGGAAACGATGGTTTGCTGTAGCAGTTGTCGCTCTATTTACAGCAACCTTTCTATGGCTAGAGTGGAATGGAGAATTCACGGTTTTTTCAAACAAGGAGCCCACTGCCATGTCAAAAGGTAATGCAAATGAGAATAATATTGCATTAACCTTTAATATTAGCTGGGGAGAAGAACGCGTTGATCACATTCTAAAACGACTAAAAGAAGAAGGTGTCCAAGCAACCTTCTTTGTAAGTGGGGAGTGGGCGGAAAAGCATCCAGATATTGTTGAAAAAATTACGGAAAACAAGCATGAATTAGGCATGCTTGGCTACCGCTATAAAAGTTACTTGGACCAAGATTTGGAAACTGTAAGCAAGGACTTGCGAAAAGCACGGGAAGTATTCGACAAATTAGGTTATGAAGATGTGAAATTATTACGCCCTCCTAGCGGTCATTTTAATAAAGAAATTATAGAAACAGCTGAAAACATGGGATATAACGTGATTCATTGGAATGTGAATCCACATGATTGGAAAAATCCTGGTTCAAATACAATTGTAGATTATGTCATGAAACATACAACCAATGGAGATATCATTTTACTTCATGCCTCCGATTCAGTGAAACAGACTGCTAAAGCACTAGAAACAATACTACCCGGCTTAAAGAATAAAGGGTTTTCATTTGTTTCTATGACTGAATTAATTAATCAAGCCCATGCCAGCGCGGAATTAGTTGAATAAAGCAAATCTTCAACTATTTGAGGGCATTTATTCCCACTGATGTTCGTACCATATGTATGACCTAAAAGGTATTTAAATAGGGCATTCAGATGCTGTATCTCCCACTTAGACTTGTTGCAATACAGATTTGAAGTGGGAGTCTTCCAGCACCTTATATACGTATAAATACCCCTAATCATGACCACCCGTCCAACGGGTGGTTTGCACATCGGCTATAAGCCTAAACTACCGACCAGCGTCTAAAGGCGCTGGCTTTCATTCAGTATTCAAGCCTCATTGCCTTTGCCTTTTTTGCTTACCCCTAAAGGAGTATCAGTATTTCTTGCACCCTTAAAAGGCTCTTCACACTCCCTTACGCTTAACTTATCTAATGTCTTGCTCTTGGATATATTTTTTTATCGTTGCTTCATTCAGTCCCACTGTACTTACATAATAGCCTTCCGTCCAAAAGTGCCTATTACCAAACTTATATTTCAAATTAGCATGCTTATCAAAAATCATAAGGGCGCTTTTTCCTTTTAGATATCCCATAAAGTTGGATCCCGCTACTTTTGGTGGAATACTCACTAACATATGCACATGATCAGGCATAAGATGACCTTCTATTATTCCCACTCCCTTATATTTACACAGTGTTAGTAATGCTTCTCCGATATTGATTATAAATTATTTTTCGTCTATACTTTGGAGTGAACACAATATGGTATTTACATAACCATTTTGTGTGTGCCAAACTATTCGCTTTTTTAGCCAATTTACTCACTTTCCTTTCTATAGTTTAGAGGCTTGAACAATCTCTATAATAGAAGAAAGTGAGTGTTTTATTTGGTATAACCATTGGTTTCCCACCCGCATAGCAGGTGGTTTTCTGTTTCGCACGCTGTCGCGAGCTCAACGGACTAAAGTCATAAGAAAGTAAAGATGCGTCGATGACATCATCGACGCATTTACTGTAGAGCGTATGACATAAAATGAAATATTCAAGTACACGCACAGCTATGACCTAAAGGTCTCTAAAAAGCATCGAACATGTGACTTGCAGTTGAATCCTCCGCTTATCTTTTTGGATTTTACCTCGCAGTATTTGATGACAAGATATTATTGCCAGTTACATATGATGAAACATTCCACCCTTTAACCTTTTGCTTTTTCTTTTATTGTTGCTCTATTTGAAGATGTAGCTTGAGAACTAGCATTATTCTGGTTGATTCGATGTAGTGCCAATAATTGATATGTATTACAAGCTAACAAAGGAATGATCATTAACCAAGCATAATCTGTACCTTCTGTTCGCAATCCTGGCACCCATTCAATAGTCGTGATTACTACCATTAAAAACAATGCAGGGATAAACGCTTGCTTGTTCGTTTCTTTTGCTTTAATGGTTGAAACAATCCATCCGTAAGCTAATATAGCTGCCGCCATTAAGATATACCAATAAACAGCCACTTCTCCTTTTGTTGCTTGGTATGGAAAATAAACTAAATCAAACACGACAAATGCAATTAATAATACTTGCACGGTTGGCCAAAAAGAACGAAACAATCCTAAACCAAAGCGGTTAATAAATAAAAATGCAAAAAAACCTGTCTGACTGACAACACTAAATACGAGCCCCAACCCGATAAAAAAGATAATTAACCCCAATAATTCCATCCAATTTATCGGGTCAAGATTTGCAGCGTAATCCTCTGCTTTTACAAAAAAGCTTGTAATAAGTCCTACTACACCACCTATAATCAACGTTTTAAAAAAGAAATTGACTAATTTTCGAGTGTTCAAAACCCTTATCCCCCTAAACTTTATAACGTATTATTTTAACCATTATCCAGTAGGCGATTTTTATCCAACGAAAAAAGCCACACCTTAATCATTGGTTTTCTATCTCCCCACTGATTATTAGAATTGGGCATTTGACTTGCAATTGAAATCCTCTCCCTTATCCCCCTTAATTTTCAACTCGTAGCGATGGAAAACAGCTTTATTGCCAGCTACCTCCGAAATAAAGCAATATAGCAGCTGTACTCCATGTCCAATTTCCCTACAATGGATACAGATTTTTCTGGAACATCTTACATACGGACAAACTTGCCTTCCTCTCCCGTATTCTATCATGAAGTAACCGTTTTTTCCTTATATAACGAATATTTTTCTCTGTATCCACGCACATTAAAACAGAGAAGGAAGGAGGATTTCCAAAGTGAATTTGAATCGATTAAGAATCCTTGGCATCGCTGTTATCGTTTCTTTCATTCTTATCAGTGGGTGTACCGATGGAAATGCCTCGGACAAAGAAGGAGATTATGATACAACAAAGAAAATGGTTGTTGATATATTACAAACAGAAGATGGAAAAAAAGCAATACGTGAGTTAATGACAGACGAAAAAATGAAACAAGAGCTTGTCTTGGATTCTGACGTTGTAAAGAAATCCATTAACGAAGCGCTTGTATCTGAAAAAGGAAAACAAATGTGGACAACGCTGTTCCAGGATACCGATTTTGTTAAAGAATATACTAAATCTATGCAAGAAGAACATAAGAAGCTAATGAAGAGCTTGATGAATGATGCAGGTTTTCAAAAACAAATGCTTGAATTATTGCAAAATCCTGAGATGACCGATCAAATACTCCAAGTAGTGAAAAGCCAGCAATTTCGTGAGCACCTTGAAGAAACTATTCAACAAACGCTTGAAACTCCACTTTTCCAAGAAAAAATGCAAGAAACACTTCTAAAAGCTGCTGAAAAGCAAGGCAAACAAAAGAAAGAAGAAGAAGGAGGAAAAGGGGAAGGCGGGGAAGGCGGGGAAGGCGGCGGCGGAGCAGGTGAAGCTGGAGGAGGAGGCTAAAAAAACAAAAAGCATAAACGCCTTGACCCTACCAGATAAACTGAATCTACAATCATTGGGGGGGTATTTCATCTCTCACTGATTGTTAGTACCGTAATGGTATGACCTAAACACCTCTAAACGAATCGGGCATTTAGGTACTGTTATCTCCCACTTAACTTGTTATAGTATGGATTTTCCGGTTCTTGAAGTGGGAGTCTTACAGCACCACCTTATATGCAGGATAAACTGAAATCAGACGACGATACAATTTAAATCACTGTAGAATAGAAGCGCCTTATGATCTAGTGCTTGAGAATGTACCAAATTACCAAATGGCATCCGACATTAAAAAGCAGTGAATTGTGTTAGTTTCTTATCTTACCGCTAATCTATCCCGTTAAACATGTACAATAATTGTTTGCTACTGTTCCTGCAAACGTTAGAAAAACTTGGCTTGTCGCCAAGTCTTATGGCGGAAGCCTTTGTTTTTCTTATACTATAAACCAAAAAAATCTTATACTTTCCTATAGTGGAACAAAGGCGCGGGGCGCCCGTTTAGCAACGTAGCGAATGGAATGAATCAACTAAAGATAAAGGAATCATGCCACTAAAAACAAGGGTATGCCGACGCCTGAGCGGCAAGCCCGTTTTTAGTCGGCCCTCCTCTTTGCGACGAACCGATCATGACTTATCGTAGGGCGCATTTCTAAGTCGCCTAGTTGCTGGGCTCATGCGCCGGACGTAGCTACTCGGTTATTCCGGCACCTAATTTTATACTTTCTTAGTCTTATAAAGAAAAGACGTCTCAAGATTACTAAATCAACGCTTGAGACGTCCTCTACAATTTTATTCTTCCAATTGAGCCACTATTTTAGCCGCAATTTTGTGGTATGCTTGTCCAATTGGATGATCCTGCTGATAAATAGATGGAGCAAAAACATCCTCTTCCTCATACGGCTGCTGCAATGGCAATTGACCAAGTACTTTTGTTTTCAACACTTCCGCCAATTTCTTGCCACCGCCTTGACCAAATACATATTCCTTCTGACCTGTAAGCTCACTTTCAAAATAAGCCATATTTTCAATAACACCTAGAATTTCATGCTCTGTTTTTAATGCCATTTGACCGGCACGAGCTGCAACAAATGCAGCTGTTGGATGTGGAGTTGTAACAATTACTTCCTTACAGGATGGAAGAAGCTCATGTACATCCATTGCAATGTCGCCCGTTCCAGGTGGTAGATCAAGCAATAAATAATCTAGATCCCCCCACTCGACTTCCTTAAAGAAGCTATTTAACATTTTTCCGAGCATTGGACCCCGCCAAATAATCGGAGAATTATCTTCTACAAAAAAGCCCATTGAGATGACTTTCACACCAAACCGTTCCACAGGGATAATTTTTTCGCCACGAACCTTTGGACGTTCTTCCACTCCCATCATATCTGGGACACTAAAGCCATAAATATCCGCATCAATAATTCCGACTTTTTTTCCTAAACGTTTTAAGGACATCGCTAAATTAACGGTGACAGTGGACTTACCAACGCCACCTTTACCACTGGAAACAGCAATAAACTTCGTACCGCTATTCCCCCCCATTAACGCAGCCTCTTGCTCTTTTTCAGCAGCAGGTTGATATTTCTTTATAACGTCATCTGGTAACTGTTCAAACCGTAAACCTACTGTAGACGCTCCATTTCTCTTAAGGATTCCGACAATCTCTTGTTGCAGTTGCATCTGTTCAGCAGTATTGGTTTTAGAAATACCAATTTTTACACTCACATGGTTCTTGTCTTCTTTAATATTAACTTCCTTTATACCTTCAGTTTCTTCTAACGATATATGTAAAAACGGATCTCTAACAGGGTTAAGCAGCTGAATTACTTCTTCCTTCGTTAGCATCGAAATCACCATCCCTTTGTAAATGCATACAACGTCAGTATAACATAAAATAAAGCATCCATCAGTTTATGAGATTGCCTATCATTTATCAGTAATTCCGTTCAGCTAGTGAAAGCGTACTAGTTGCAAAAGGCTGTTCCATTACTTACCTAATTCATTGTTTTTCCATGTATTGACTAACAAGACTTGTCCTTAAAATAAATAATGAGCGCTTCTAAGCACTCATAGTTTATATACGTTTGTTTAGCCCAAATTCTCTAACTAACTCTCTTCTCCCTCATCCTTTATCTCCTCTGTAATATAACGCAGAATACCTTTATAAATGCTTGCTGCGACTTTTTGCTGATAATCCGAATCCTTCAACAATTCCCGTTCTTCTGCATTGGATAAGAAACCGATTTCTACTAGTGCACCCGGCACTTCCGCATGCTTTAGTAAATAAACATTATTAATCGCTAGTGCCGCACGATTGGTATTCTCCAAATTGCGGATCAACTCTGCCTGAATCATTTCTGCCAAATGCTTATTTTCGTCCTTAAGAGGATTATAAAACGTCTGAGCCCCTCTCCATTTAGACGAAGGTAGCGCGTTTAAGTGCAATGTAATAAAAAAGTCAGCTTCTTTTTTATTGATAAATGCTAAACGGTTACGAATATCCTCTGATTTTCTTTTAGATAACCCTTTTACATCTGGTGAAGCGAGATCTTTATCTGTTTCCCGTGTTAAGTACACGATTGCTCCAACTTGCTGTAAATATTTTTGTACTTTTTTAGAAACTTCTAAGGATATGTCCTTTTCCTGTGTATCATCCTTCCCAACAGCACCACCATCCGGTCCGCCATGCCCGGGATCAATCACAATTGTCTTCCCGGATAAGGGTAATGAAAAGGAAGATCCTACATTAAAAGATAGTTGATTGGTAATCGGCAACTGAATAAGATACCCTAAAACAAATACTCCTACTAACCAAAGCACTATTTTATACCATTGCTTCAACTGCTAGCCCCCTTTTTCCACTCAGATCTAATATCTTTAAAATGCTCATCTTCAAGAGACAAGAACCTATAATGCGCTATTCTTTAATCAACAGAGCGCAGAAAATTTCAGCACTAATACAGCGTGCGAAGAATAGTGTTTTCCTTTGTTTAGGACACTGATCATAAAAGCGATTCAACAGGTAAGCGAGGATGGCAACGACAGGCTGCATGTAGTAAAAATTTTATTTTATAAAGTCCCCCGAATCGTCTTTTTCTACTTTTACCTGTAGGGAATTTCTACTGTACTAAAATTCGCTTTATTCTCTTCTATAGTCTATGGGACAGGCAATGGAATTATGTCTACGTAATAGGATGAATATTGATTTCACCTTCGTTTACAATTTGGCATTTCGTGGTATATTAAAGAAATACATCAATATATTAAAAAAGGAGAGAGCCAAATGGATTGGTTAGGCCTCGGAGTTACTATTTTTGGAGTTGCTTTCCTAATACTCTCTATTATATTAATTAAACCGCTATTAAACCTAGCAAGAGTACTAAGCAACCTACAGAAAACAACGAACAAATTGCCAGAACAAGTGGAGGAACTTACTAATCAAGCTGCAGACACCCTAAGTACTGGACATGAGACGCTCCATGAAGTAAATAAGCAAGTTAAAGAATTAACGCCTATTTTTCATATGGTTGGAGGAGCTTCAAGAGCCGCTAACGCCGCTTCATCCTCCATGGTAAATGCTGTAATGAGCGTACAAAATTCATCAACAGAAGGAAATGTATTTACAAATAAACATCATCTCGAAGGTATTTACGGCCTTGCTACGATAGCTTACTATGCAATCAAGCAAAGCAAGAAACAACCAGCTGCTGATAATCCTAAATAACATATTTATTTTTAATCAGGACAATCATTCACCTCACCTACATTACTAATGATTGTCTCTTTTACATTCCATTTCACTTAGTAATAATAAAATGATTCAATCAGTAGATTGTCTTTAATCCCGCTGCAAGGTTATGACCTAAAGACCTTTGAACTGGAACGACGTTTTCGATTAGGAAAATTACTTCTACATAAAGGAATCACGGTGAGGCGACGAACCGATGAGGACTTATCGTAGGGCGATTTCGTGAAGTCGCATCGTTGCTGGGCTCATGCGCCGGACGTGGCTATTCAGTTATTCCCTTATCCCAATGCAACAAATTTTATACTTTCTTATTCCTTTAGAAAAACTTGGCTTGTCGCCAAGTTTATGGCGGAAGCTTTTGTTTTTCTTATACTATAAACCAAAAAAATCTTATACTTTCCTATAGTGGAACAAAGGCTCGGAGCGCCCGTTTAGCAACGTAGCGAATGGAACGAATCAACTGAGATAAAGGAATCATGCCACTAAAACAGGGGTATGCCGACATATGGGCGGCAAGCCCGTTTTAAGTCGGCCTTCCTCTTTGCGACGAACCGATGAGGACTTATCGTAGGGCGCATTTCTGAAGTCGCATCGTTGCTGGGCTCATGCGCCGGACGTGACTATTCGGTTATTTCCTTATCCAAAGCACCTCATTTTATACTTTTGTATGAAAAAACAACTCTATTTAACTTATCTAACTCATTTATTTTAGACAGTATTTTAAGAATCTAAACATTATAAAGCAAAAGTTTTTTCATGATAGATGGTGGCTCGCGCTCTAGGCAAGCCATGCTGGTTTCTTACCTTATAAAAAAGGCAACTTTTATGAGTCTTGGTTTTTCTCTCATCAGTTGCCTTTATTGCTTTGGAGCGGCTTGTTTTTGCTAATTATTCGTATGGTTATTCACTGCTGCACCTTGTTTTTGCTGCTTTTTTTGCTGTCTGCGTTTTTTTAACCAATCATACCCCGTTGTAAAAGAACCATATAAGCTCCCGGATTTCTTTTTACCCATAGGATCACTTCCATTGTCGGACTTGTTCTTTAATGACTCTGTCACTTGTACGAGTGAGGAGGAAAATTTGCGCGTCACATTTCCCACATCTCCTACTACATAAAACAATGGGCTAAGCTGCTTCATCTTATCGTTGATATCCTCTAACGTATGATTGCTTTCTTTAATCAGCCCTGTTGTTTCTTTAACCATTGCGTTCATTTGATCTGGTACTTGCTCGACTGTTTTTTCAACACCTCGAAGAACACCTGCCAAGTTATTTAGAGCATATGACACGAATATGGCCGCAATAAAAAATGCAATGCCAATTAATAATACACCAATTTCTAATAACATCCTTATCCCTCTTTTCCTGTTTGATCGATTGAATCACTTGTTTTTTTTGCAGCTGTATTTGCTCCTTTCCATTGCTTATATAAATAAGAAGCTGCTGCTGACCAACGTATCCCTTCCACATAAAGTTTTGTTTCTTCTTCTAATTCATTACTCGTTAATGTTGGCTTTGTTTTTTGTATAGCCTGATTAATATGATTGACAGAGTGTCCCAAATTTTCAGCGGTGTCAAATAAGGAATCCGTGGCTTGTAATTTTTCCCCTATATCATCTACCGTTACTTGGGTTTGATGTAGTGTGTTTTGTAGCTCCGGTATCGTTTGTTGCATATCTGTTTCAACTTGTCCTAAAGTGCTCCCTGCTGTTCTTAATAATTTGGTGAAACGATGTAATACGATAACAATAAAAACAACTGTCAGCGCAAAAGCAACAGCTATTATTAATAATGTCAAATATAAAACGTCTTCCACTTAAAATTTCCCCCTTTCTTTATAATGCATTATACCACTGGCAAGATAGATTGAAACGCTATTTGTTTCCTGCTTATCACCTTTACAAACGGTGGATTAGTCTACTGCGATAAAGGGTATGGGAGAATAAAGCAACTTTAGCCTGGAGGAAATTCTATGACTACCATCAAAAAATATGTTCATTTATTTTTAGAAAAATTTCAATCCGACCAAGTTCCTTTATTAGCAGCAGCATTAGCTTATTATTTCCTATTATCCATTGTTCCCCTTTTTTTAGTAGGATTTGCATTAGTCCCCTATTTTCCAATTAACTCGGAGGATGCCATTGCTTTTATTAACAGCGTTCTGCCAAATGAACTTGCCGTGTTATTGGAAGAAAATATTGTCAGTCTTGTCGAAGTGCCACGCGGTGGTCTTCTAACGCTAGGAATCATCGGTGCTTTGTGGTCCTCATCTGCTGCCATGAACGCTTTTATCAAAGCAAGTAATGCAGCCTACGAGGTAGAAGAAACACGAAACATGCTGCTCGTTCGTCTCACTGCCTTAGGGCTTACCTTAAGTATGATTATTGCTTTCATTATCGCAATCATTATGCCACTATTCGGCAATCTCATTCTACAATTCCTTGAGACCTTCATCGGATTAACTGCTGCAATGGGATTATTTTTTCAAGTTTTACGATGGGCGCTCAGCATAACCGTGTTGACAGGTTTTCTGGTTATTTTATATCGTTTTGCTCCTAATAAACGACTGCCGATTAAGCATATTCTTCCTGGAGCAATTACTGCAAGTATTCTTTGGCAGCTGATCTCATTCGGATTCTCTTTCTATATTAGCAATTTCAGTAACTATTCTGCAACTTATGGCAGTCTTGGTGGTATTATTATTCTGCTTATTTGGTTTTATTTAACTGGAATGATTTTCATGAGCGGAGCGATTATTAACGTTCTATACAACGCTAAACAATCAAAAGCACTAGAAAATGATCTGCATAGAGCCTCTTCTTGACATAAACCTCTTGTCAAAATAACTTGTGTTCATTTCATCCATAAATCTTTCAATTAGCGAAGAAAACCCCACGGATGGTTCAATAAATAATTCAAGTATATGACTTGCGGTTGGACCCTCCGCTTTACTCTACTAGATTTCGCTTCGCAGTATGAAAAGGCGGGTCTCACTCTAGTTATATACGGGATAATGTGCACTATTTTAAATTTGTACTTTTTAAAATGGATCTAGCTACTTCATATGCGTCTCCTAAAAAAGCTCATTCGTCATTTCTATTTCTTTTTACATTCGCCATAGCTTATAAGAATACACAAAAGTGGCTTGTTTTTTTGACTCCTAGAACTCGCCTTTTCATGCTTGACTTTTCAGTATTTTAATGATACTTTTATCTGGTAAATAATGAATTATATAGGAGTTGTCTTGATGTCGGTTTTGGTTCTTAACTAATTAATTGTATATGGTTTGTTCTGCATTTTTTGTCAATACCCCACTTTCTTGAGGGTTTATTTGGCTTGGGAAAAAAGCAGACTGCCAATTAAGTTAAGAACACTACGATCATCCATTAAATTTATGACTATTAACTTAGCTGTTTATATTTGCGGTTTTTTCTGTATTCAGAAACCATTTTGAAGCTAGAAAATCCCATTTATAGTCTATATCCTAACAGGACAGAAGATGAACGAAATGTTCAAATTCTGTCCTTTTTTGTTTAAATAAAAGCATCATTGGATGACGTTGTGCTCTTACATTTCGAATAAAACTTTATCATACCGATGGAAAGAGTGATTCCGTGAAAAATTATATAGAGAAGGCAAATACAAATTTAAATCTTCAAGAAGGAGCCAAGGTAATTGAACAGCTACTGATTGAGTGTTATATAAATCCAGGAATTTCAACAAAAAAATTGGCACGAAAAATGCTTCTTCCCGTCCCAATTGCTGTTGCCATTAAGAAAGAGTTCATAAAAGCAGGTCTTCTTATGCAAGATCGTGGTGTGCGTTGTACCCGTGAAGGAATAATATACATTGAAAATGAATTGGGGTATGGTGGGTTAGATAAGAGCTTGTACCAGAAATTAATGAACAGCCAAACCGATTGGAAAACAGAGCTTGCTGATTTATTATCAGTACTTACACAACTCTTTCAAATGCGACCGGAAGTAAATGTACAAATTGATCAGTCGAAATGCACTCCCGCAACCAGCTTACATCGAGCAATCCTTTGTCTAAGGGAGCATTCATTAATTGGCAAAACCATTATATGTATTGGTGATGACGATCTAGTGAGTGTGTCACTCGGTTTACTACTAAAACGTCTGTTCCCTTTAAAAAGCCCTAACACGAAAATTACAGTTGTAGATATCGATGAAAGGTTTTTAAACTATATTCAAGATATAATAAAGCAGGAGAAGCTGCCAATCAACTGTCACCAAATTGATTTGCGTCAAGCGCTGTCTGAGACGTTGCACGGGAAATTCGATTGCGTTTTTACAGATCCACCTTACACCCTACAAGGAATGGCATTATTTGTTTCCCGTGGTATAGAAGCAATAAAACAAGAAAAAAGTTTACCCATATTTTTATCATATGCTCATAAATCTCCTGACTTTATGCTATCCATGCAACGTGAATTTATACACATGGGGTTATCCATCAAAGAGGTGATTTTACATTTTAATGAGTATGAAGGCGCACAAATGATTGGTAATAAAGGGCAAATGATCATACTAAAAACAACAGAAGCTGCAAAGCCAATTATCTCAGGGGATTATAAAGATGCCATTTATACCGGAGAAGTAAAACAAATTTTACGAACGTATGAGTGTAAACAGTGTCATCATTCCATACTTGTTGGCATTCGGGGTGATTTCTCAACTATAGAGGAACTGAAGAACAAAGGTTGTCCCATTTGCAATAGGAATAAATTTCGCTTAATTAAAAGGAAAAAAATGGGATAGGAACAATAAGCTACGATAAGCCTTATGCATAAACTGGAAATGTAAGAAAAACATAGGTGTTTTCACATAGTTAATATGCACCAATCACAGTTTGGGATATAAAAGTATTTAATGAAATAAGATCCGAAAAAGGTACTGCACCCCGAAAGTTAGAGTTAAAAATCTAACTTTCGGGGTATTTTTGTATGGCAAAGTATAATGAAAAATTCAAGTTAACTATCGTAAAAGAATATCTAGAAGGTACTCTAGGCTATAATTTGTTAGCCAAAAACTTGCTAATCCTAACTAAGTGAGAGATACCGGTATCTAAATGCCCGATTCCTTTAGGTCATACCATTACGGCACTAATAATCAGTGGTGGATGAAAGAATCCCCACTGATTGAAGTTTTACTTTATTGTTCGTTTTTTTAATCAGCTGTTTTTCCCTAGCTTTTTATCTGCTTACTATCCCCGTCACGAAAAACTCAAACCAATTCATACCCTTTGGCGACATCGTTCTCTTGAATCCATTCTCCCATTTTAAAGGTGTAATAAATGCAGCTTGTGAACGTAACTGGCTTTCCGGCTGTAAAGCTACTTTATCTCCTATATCTAGTCCTGATGTTATTTCAATCCTGTCTCCTTCCTCAATACCTGTCGTTAGTTGCTGACGTATAACCTTACCACTTTCCGTCATCTTCCAAGCATCTTTTTGAAAGATCGCTGCTTCGTTTAGTACAGGAGCTTCTTCTGAAGTATCTGTTATGATGTCTATATCCACATGATATCCTGATAACAATTCTCTTTCTGTCGCAGATTGAAGCTGCTCTTGGTCTTCCATTTTCTTATCCTTTGTTTTTTTATCCTGTTCATTATCTTCCGTTTCGTCTGCACTATCCCTAGCTGCATCTTGTTCATTAGCCCTCTTTAGCTCAATGATAAACGGATAGATACTGGAGGTTTTTGCAGCAGCTTCTTCCTTTGGTGTTTCACTCACTTGTGTTACTGTTCCAGTTAATGACTTGTTCAACTCCATAACCTCCATATCGACAGGTAGGTTCTTTTTAACATAAACTCTTTCTTGTTCCGTTAGTTCCCCCGCCACATGCAATTCCGTACCAGAAACAGTGATAATTGGATCATTTAATTGTTCCGAAAGCTGCGTTATTATCCCTTCATATGGACTTTCAACTGTAATCGTATCACCCGTTTCCTCAAGCTCAGCTAATTGCCTGTCCACACTCGCCAATGCAGCTTGCTTCTGTGCTGCTTCTTTTTCCTTTTCCAACAAAAACTGCTGCTTTACTAAATTTGCCTGAACAGGGTCTTGGGGAATCGTAATTTTAAGCACTTCCTCTGTCCATTCCAGACCCGCATCCGCTTCTAAATTAACTTCAGGTATTTGCAACGCTGTCATTTGCGTCATTGCTTGTTCAACGGCTGCTAGTTCTTCTTCCAACTGAGTTCTCTTTTCCAGCAATTTGGACATTGCTTCTTGATAACGAGCTACTTTATAGGAAAATAGCGCATCACCAGCTTGCACCGAACTCCCTTCTTCCACTGCAAAAGCTTCAAAGCTCCCAGTTGATGGATCAAAATATACGTGATTTTCTTGTGCAGATGCTAACACACCTGTAGTATGTATTTTCTTTTCCAAATCAGATTGAAAAACCGCTGTCCAATGAGAAACATATGCAATGCGGTCTACTTTCCCATCATCATCCATATAAACCAAGAGAATATTCACACCGATAAATAAGGCAACAGCAATCATTTGCAATCGCTTTCTTGTTTTTGACATTAATGAAACCACCCATTTAGTAAGTATTGATCCGCAAATGCCAGCACAGAGGCCATAGCCCAATAAAACACGTGCAGTCCAATCACCATGAGCCATAACCAAAGCTTCTTTATTTCACAGAAAAAACCTAAATACTTCACTTGAAACCCGATAATCCAAATTTGAAATAACGAAATCATTCCAAAAAAATAAGTGAAATAAACATGTTCTGTAAGATAAGAAGCAATAATCCCGAATGATAGCGGGGAAACGTACCAATCCAGTCCATTCCACATAGCAAGCGGAATCCAAGTCAAACGTTCTACTAAAATAACGAGTAAAACCACTTGTTGCATCATCACTATTTTGCGATAAGGTATCCCGGTAACAGCATAGTAGAATAATGATGGGACAAATAAAACTAATCCTGCAAACAAAGCAGCATATCCCATTCTGCCAACCATAAACCAAAACTTCTGCTGCTCATATTCCAATGGATTGAGCTTTGCTATATTCGGTGAAAGAATTGCGGTACCCATCCCTATATAAGCCATTAAGCCATATAACAAAATCGTACAAACTATTAAAACGCCAATACCCTTCCAGAAGTTCCGAATTCTTTCTGCATGTTTTATTTGCAATAAATGGTCTTCCATTGAAAAAAGAAACTTAAACACATTGTTTTGATACGACATCCCCAACAACCCTTTTCCAAAATTACCATATTAAATGTAGAAATATTGCTTCAATTTTATCGCACAATGACTTAAAAATCTATTAATTTTGTAAATTATTGACTACGATCTATTACATACAGTTTTCTCTTCTGCGAAAAAAGGAGCTTTTCGCCAACGAAATACTTGGACAACTCCTTTATAATGTGAAAATACCTACTTAATTTAATAAATGTAAGGCTGTAATTAGCTGATAAGCATGATCATTGTTTTTTTCAAAGTGTGTTTGATTCTTCGTGAACCTCCCCGATTCCCTGACGTCGGCGCTCTGATTGGCAGCAGAAATACTTGCTTCTAAAGCAAGCATACTTGAGCATCCGCCAGAATGCTCGTTCAAGGGCGAACATGCTCAAGCTCATCGTAAAATCGGTCGTTTCCGAGCTACAGCCACGCGATTTCCACTCAACCTTGGTCGATTATATGACTACAGCCATCAAATCAAGGGACGACCAGGTTATCATGCGCACGCGATACTAAAGCGTCTTTAAAAGCAACTTTTTTATAAGTGGTGCAAAATGATTGGGCAGCTCTGCTACGTTTGGAACAAGTATCCTTTCCCTTCCATAAATATTTTGCATCAATTGATCCTCAAGCTCATCAATCTCTCCGTCGGCCAGAAACGTACCAATTACTTCTATTCCTTGCTTCCTTGCCTCTATTACTGCTAAATTCGTATCCACAATTCCATTTTGATTATAGTTTGCAGCGGCTGGCTCTCCGTCTGAAAAAACAAGTAAAAATTTATTCTTTTCTCGTCTGGCGGCAAGCTCCTCCGTGGCTACACGAATACTAAACCCATCGCGATTATCCTCTTGGGGTTCAAGTTGCATTATCTTAGGACCGTTAAATGCATAAAAAGAGTCCGTAAAAGAATGAATCACATGAAAATAGTTTGGTTGATAATGCTCCTTCACTTCCATTGCATCTTCCCAAAAACCAATAATGGAATGAGGAATATGAAAAGCTTTTAATACTTCGTGAAACAACACAATTCCACGCTTTGTTTCCTCCATTTTCCCATACATGGAAGCCGAACAATCAACTAATAACGTAAATGCGGCATCAAACTCCTTTGCCTCCTCGTTCTTTTTATAGAAAATTCGCGGTTTCTCATCAAGGAAAATGGGCAACAGTTTTCTAGATAAACGTCCAGCCATAATATCTTTTCTAGGAGCGTTCTGTTTATGCTCCAACGCCTTTTTTAGTATATTTGCCAGCTTTCGCTTATATGGCTCGACATCATCCACATATTTATCATATAGGGATAAGTCTGATTCTGTTGGGGTTACAGTTCGTTTAATCAGCTTTACTGCATCTTTATTCTCTTCTCCATATTTATCTTGATCGCGTTTCCCTTGCTTATTTTCCTGCTTATCTAGTGACTCTAGATCCGAGTAATCTTTGTTTTTGGTTTGACCTGAAGCCCCATGTATCGTTCCCATAGCTTGATCGCCATCTTCTGTTTCCCTTGCCCCACTTCCCTTCATATTGGTTTTCGTTCCAACCTCTAGTTCAAACTGCAGAAAAGTTTGCTTGCGGTTGCTGTTCTCGTTTTCTCTGTGCCATGTCGAAAACGTTTCGTCAATATATTCGTTTTTGTCTTCATCCAGCTCTTCTTTGTCGTCATTTTCCAATGGGTCCGTTCGAGTTAATTCATCAAATAATGTATTTTTGGAAAAAGCATCGACATGGCTGATTGGAAGTACAAAATAATCGTGAAGCATGTCGATATAATTATTAGCCGACAATTCTTTCAGGATGTCGAGCGAAATTCGCGCAATATCGCGCGTGTTTTTCGCTTCAAAGACTGCAAATAAATATGGGGCAAGCTTTTCGAGTTGTTCAAGCTGCTTAAAGGTCGCTCTTGGAAAACTCGGCTCTGCAACATCAGACTGGATGCGCAAATAAATTAAACAGAATAATTCATCAAGAGCAAGCCCCCTCGTTACATGGGCAGCACGGTCATTGTCAAATTGATGCTTTAAATAGCGTTTTCTTATAGCAAATTCCTCCCTCGTGCCAGGGCGCTCCTGCTTAATTCTCTCCTCGAGCCGTATATCTTCTAATAAAGCAAATAATTGTCCACCAAATTTAGACAATGACAAACCGCTTAATGTCTCTACGTATTGTTGCATTGCCTGTACATTTGTATAAAAGAGCGAGCCGATTGTTCGTAAGTAAATATCTGTTTTCAAGCCGGCTACTTGATATTCCCTTTTTGCAGTATCCCAAGTTCTGCTTGCAGTTACTTCTCGATCGACTAGGTCAATATACGAACCAAACCGATAGATAAATTTGAGATCGGGGATTCCTGATAAAACAGCAGCCAAGTCTTGTAACTGACGAAATAAATCGGTGTCTATGGTGTTATGATGAAATCGATACATCATCCATACTCCTAACTAAATAATGTTTCCGCTAAACTCATGATAAATTCCCGTTCACGATCTTCATCCAATTTATCAGCGATCGCCCGTTGAATAGCACGTCTAGCAGGTATATGTTTACTTAAATCGCAAGCATCTAATAAGGCACGAATAGAAGCTCCATCCTCTGCAATTTTCCCTTGAGCTACCGCTTGAATAAGATCATTGGACAATTTTACAAATAAATCAACCACCGTCTCGTCAGTCAGCTGTGTATTACGGAAAATTAACTGCTTTAGTTGCTCTCCTTGAATATAAGGAATTTCAATAACAATAAATCTGTTTTTTAGTGCCTCATTTAATGGAACAGTACCTACATAACCTTCATTAATTGCAGCAATAACGTTAAATCCAGTACTTGCAGTAACAATCTCATTTGTAAAAGGATTCGTAATCGAACGTCGGTAGTCAAGCACGCCATTTATAATTGGAAGTGTCTCTGGCTTTGCCATATTAATTTCATCGATATATAAAAAAGTTCCATGCTCCATCGCATTTATCACCGGACCAGGGATAAATTCGATCACTTGCTTTTCTCCCTCATAATTAAGTGTTTTAAAGCCAAGCAAGCTTTCTGCATCTATATCAACCGAGGAGTTGATGCTAAACATGGGCTGTTGAAACAGATTGGATAATGTCTCAGCAAACTTTGTTTTCCCGGCTCCAGTTGGACCTTTTAGTAAAATGTTTTTTCCCAATAAAAGAGCTGTGATAGCATCAGTGACTATTTCCTTATTCGGCGGCATATAGCCACCTTTCCTGATTAATGCTGTATAAGTTGTGGTATTTGTTTGGTAATGTTGTAATTGCTCTTTTATGCTTTCTGGTAGTTCGTCTTTGATTTGCATACGTATAAATGCTCCTTTCAGGGTTATTGTACCCTGTTTGAATGATTTACAAAAGTTAGCTGTTTCATATGGCAAGGCAATTTCTTTAAAATGGATTAGGATAAAAATCGATAACATGGAAGTTTGCACATATTTTTAACAAGCTGAATAATATAAAGGAACAGCCATCACACCAAAACAGAGCACAATCTACTTTATTAAGATTGTGCTCGGATTATATAAATTCTAATTTTTACTCTTGTTCTGCTACTTTCACCAGTTGCTTCCCGATGTTCTCACCTGTAAATAAGCCGATAAACGCATCAGGAATTGATTCAAACCCTTCTCTTATAGTCTCTTCATATTTTAACTCTCCACTGGCTATTGCTTCTCCTAATTCTTCATATGCTTCCTTAAAGTGATCCGCATAATCCCCTACTAAAAAACCTTGCATTTTGGCCCTAGCTTTAATCAAATATGTCTGTACTCGAATGCCGATATCATATTCTCCTGCTTCTAAATTATAAGAAGAAATGGCACCACATACTGGTACACGTGCAAATGTATTTAATAACGGCCATACAGCGTCGGAAATTTCTCCACCAACGTTTTCAAAGTATATATCGATCCCATTTGGACAAGCTTCCTTCAATTGCCGGGGCACATCTCCATGCTTGTATTCAATCGCATGATCATAGCCTAATGTTTTAGTAATATAGTTCGCTTTTTCCTTGGAACCAACAATCCCTATTACGTGAGCGCCTGCTCTCTTAGCCAGCTGCCCTGCCACTTGACCGACTGCCCCCGCTGCGCCTGAAATGACTACTGTTTCCCCTTGTTTTGGTTCGCCAATATGCATCATGCCAAAGTAAGCTGTCAACCCCGGCATTCCTAAAGGTCCAAGAGCAACACTTGGACGTAAGCCAAATGTATTTACCTTCCGTACTTGATTGGCCTCAACCACATGATACTCTTGAAAGTTCAGCATTCCAGTGACAATATCACCTTGTTGGAATTGCTCACTTTTTGAAGTGACAACTTGAGCCACGACACCACCGCTTAGCGGCTCTCCGATTTGGAACGGCTCTATATACGAAGGACCATCTGCCATTCTCCCGCGCATATATGGATCAACGGAAATATATAGTGTTTTTAGCAATAACTGCTCATGACCAGGATTCTCTACGTTAATCTCTTTAAATGCAAACGTATCAGCATTCGGCAATCCATTAGGGCGTTCGTTTAAAACTAGCTGTTGTTGTTTCATTATATTCCTCCTCTGCAATTTTTTAGAAAAACTTGGCTTGTCGCCAAGTCTTATGGCGGAAGCCTGTGTTTTTCTTATACTATAAACCAAAAAAATCTTATACTTTCTTATCTTTTTAGAAAATACATAATTTAGTTTTATGCTGTAACAAATCATTAAAAGATGATTTGCTTTCAAGCATGGACGTGTTTCTTATGCATTACCCGTTTTAAACAATGCTAACACGGCGAATTTATTTGTGCTACTATAAAGTGAATCTTTAATCAGTGACGAGGGTTTTCTTTCATGCCCCGCTGATTGTTAGTACCTCAAGGGTATGACCTAAAGACCTCTAAACAAATCGGGCATTTAGGTGCTGTTATCTCCCTCTTAGTCCTGTTGAAGTACAGATTATCCAACTCCTGGAGTGGGGGTCTTACAGCACATTATGCGGGATATAATTTTCGAGATAATAAAATAAACCCCTTGCTGCGTACACCAACAAGGAGTTTATTTGTTTGCATAATGGATTATTTTTACTAGAAATGCATGTTTAAAAAACACCGAAATCAGCTAAGAGTTTTTGAACATCCTTTGGCCACCAAACTAATCATTTATAAAAGGAAGCACCTTCACCCCGCTTCTCCAACCTATTGTCTGATACTTTACCCAGAGAAATATTTTAACTTAATCTTGACCGTATGTCCTTAATTGCCCGTACGTATCAAATTTTTCAACAACCTCTTCAAGTGCTTCATCTGATAAAAGGACTGGCTTACCTATACTACGTGCACGGTAGTACAACTTTGCAATAAATTCAATATCTTTCGCAACTGAAAAAGACGCAGGTAAATCTTCGCCAACTGCAATAACACCGTGATTGCCAAGAAGCAAACCTTTATCATTTCCTATCGTTTGAAAAACTTCTTCCGCTAATTCATACGTGCCGAACGTTTTATAATCACAGCAGCGAATTTTATTGCCCACTGATCCAATGATATAATGTAGCGGCAAGATCTCCTCATGTAAACAAGCAAATACGGTCGCATACTCCGAATGGGTGTGCACCACCGAGTTCACATGGGCTGTCCGTTGATAAAAAATGCGGTGCATATCGTACTCACTGGAAGGCTTACGATTGCCTTCCAACACCTCACCTTCAAGATTTAGTAGTACGATATCTTCTTCTTTAATATCAGGATAAGGAATACCGCTTGGTGAAATCAGCATCACTTGATCTTCGCGAATAAATATACTAATATTTCCGCCGGTTCCAGTCGTTAGCTTCTCTTCTAATAGTTTCTTTCCATATTCCACAATCTGTTTCCGTTTTTCAACATATTTCATTGTATTATCCTCACTCATTATAGTTTTCTCACATGATCACATAGTGAATCTTCCATCAGTGGGGGTTTTACTTCCGCAACTGATTAGTATAGTACGCAAGAGTATGACCTAAAGACCTGAACAGAATTTGGCAATCGACTTGCCAGTTAGATCCTCCACTTCTAATGCTTTAGCTTTACGCGTAGAATAAAATCAGATGTCTTACTGCCAGTTATTTGCGGGAAAACTCATCCTGTGATCCTGGTCATCCATCCTTTCCAAAGATGATTATGGCAAAAGATATGACTCATTATTCTTATTCTTATATGGATTGCTTTTTAATAAAAACGGGTCTGCTCCTCAGAAAAATATGTAGCTAAATCATAAGGAGAATAGACACCTTTATCTGTCACAATTCCGCTTATTCGCGATGGGCTAGTAATATCAAAAGACGGATAGATAGCTTGAACTCCTGTTAATGTATTGGGGATTCCCCGATACGCTAACACTTGTTTTGGATCGCGTTCTTCAATCACAATATCTTCCTTCGTCTGCTTATCTGTATCTGGAATCCCTGTAACATAGTAAGGAACTTCATAATGTTGACCGACAATAGCAATTTGATTGGTACCAATTTTATTGGCTATATGACCATCCCTTGCGATCGAATCAGCTGCTGACGTAAACACATCAATATGTTTATATTCCATTACATAGGCTACCATGTTATCAGTAATAACCGTTGTTGGAAAGCCTAAATCAATTGCACAGCTGGAAGTTAAACGTGCACCTTGCAAATAGGGACGTGTTTCTGCACAAAAAATCTCCAAATCTTTATTTTCTGATCTCGCAGCTCGCAGGAAGGTGCCGACTATAGTTTCTCCGAAGCATTGTGTTAAGACCTTTCCGTTATGAGGCATCAACTTGATTAAATGCTTACCCACTTGATCCATAATCGAATACCGGCGATTCAAAGAATCTACCGTTGATAGAAAAATAGCTTCAATCGGGTCCTCACCCTTTGCTAACGCCGCTTTTCCTACCTCGAAGCAGCCCTTTGTGATTTTTCCCATTCGATTGGCAGTGGTTGGTCGAGCACAAGCAAGCGTGTGAGCTGCTTTTTCCAAAAAAGCTACTTGCTCTGCTTCTTTTTTCCCACGCGTTTCGTAAGCTGCTAACGCCATGCCCATACCAGCTGCAGTATATGGTCCGGCGCTTTGCGTCACCATATCTGTAATCGCCTGGGCAACCTCTTGGTGAGTCGTACATTCGACAAACCGCACTTCTGTTGGATAAATCCGGCGATCTAATATTCTTACTTTGCCATTCTCATACCAAGCTACATTCTCATATGTTAATAAAAATGGCAAATCATAATCAGCACGTTGCATCTTCAACAACCTCCTAAAGTCGTAGTTAAGCCATTATCATATTAAAACGGCGGACTAATTCCGTACCTGTTACTATCTCTTTCCGTTGTGTAATTAATTCTATTCCCATCTTAAGCAGTGCACGTTCCATAGCAATACGCTCTTCTCCAATCGGCGCTTCTGACACTTCTTTTACTTTGGAATCACCGATGACACGACGAATGATTTCTGTTCCTGCATATCCTAAAGAATCAGCCATCACTTCAGCTAGGTAAGACGCCTTAAATGTTGCATTTGTATAGATTGGCAACGTTACTCGCTCATTATAAACAGCTGTAAGTTTATCCTTTACCTGATCATAAACCTCAGCAATGGTAAGTTCTAACCATGCTTGAAACTGCTTATCTCCATTGTAATAATGAGCACGCGCTAATGGAAAGAATAAATTTCCAATGACGTTTCCGATATCGTAGCCCATTGGTCCATAGAAAGCAAACTCCGGATCAATGACTTTTATACCCTCTTGGTTAATAAAAATCGAGCCAGAATGTAAATCTCCGTGTACTAAAGCTTGGGCATTGTTCATATACTTGTGTCGCAGTGTTGCCACATGACTGACTAATGCATCATTCTGATAAATATGTTCTTCTACAAACTGTTGGTTAGCTTCAATAATAATATTTTGGTCTTTGTAGTTATAATACGGCTCTGTAAACACAAGGTCTTCACTAATATCGCACATATCTACATTGGTAAAATTCTTAACCAGCTCTTTTTTCTCATGACGATCCCAGCATAAATCCGTTGTTGGCAATAGCGCCTTTGCTAAAAAGGTACTTATTTCTTCTGCGAAATTCGGAAAGATTTGTTCATCCATTAATTCATAACGTAAATTCTTAAACGCAGAGATATCCTCCATCGTTAGTGCGCTCATCGTTTCATGATAATTATAAATTTCCGGGATAAATTCCGGCACTAAGTCGTACTGTATTTTTAAAATATCTGCTTCAATTTTGTTTCGTGAAATATCCAGCGGACGACCAGAAGATCGCAGTAATACGTCCGCTTGTTTCACGACGACACTCTTTCCTGATTTTTCATCGACTACTTGAAACACATAATTAATATTACCATCGCCAATTTCACTTACCGTAAGTTTTGCATGATTAGAAAATAGCTCCAGCTCCTCCGTCACAAATTCTTTTACATCTTTATGGGACATTAAAAAATGCTGTGTAAATTTAGACATCGTACTCTCCTCCTGTTAACTTTTTTGATTGGCATATATATTTTTGAAAGCTTTAACGTACTCGTAAAATGGAATAACATTTCGTTCAAAGCCTCTAAGCTCTTTGACATGTCTTTTTCCCTAACACATGTTACTATTATTATATAAGCCGTTCTTTTATAACTGAATATAAAAGGTTTCATGGAGAAATACTCCTCATACCTTCCATGTGTAAAATATTCAAGGTACGAAAGAATATTCATTTTCGCTTTCGCTAACGAGGAACTTCCCGAAGCTAGGATAAGACGAGTCGGGCAACCGTCTTAGAAGAGAAGTTCCTGCGTATATCGATTGTTAAGCAATTCACATAACTAGTTAACCTTTACATCTTTCCCTTTTGGAAAACCTATTGCAATAGAAATTAACCCAACTACAATCATTAAAATAGAGTACCAGTTGTACGGCATAATACTAACAGGTGATACTCCTGCCATTCCACCAATTACTAATAATTGCCCCGCATAAGGTAACAAACCATTAAAAGCAGAAGAGAATACATCTAACAAACTTGCTGTACGTGAACGCGAGATACCGAATTCATCAGATATATCTTTTGCTAATGGTCCTGCAGCTATAATCGAAATCGTGTTATTCGTAGTTGAAATATCCATTAGGCTAACAAGAGCTGCAATAGATAACTCTCCACCACGTGCTGTTTTCGTTTTTCTAGTAAGTGTATGAAGAAGCCAATCAATTCCTCCGAGATATTTCATCAATGCGACGAGTCCACCAACCAAAATAGCAATAATAGCCATATCTTCCATGCCCCTCATGCCATCATGAGCAATCTTCATGAACTCAATAATCGTAAAATCTCCATGGTATAAACCAATGAACATACCTGCAAAAATTCCTGTAACCATCACTGTAATTACTTGAATACCTATTAATGACAAAACAATAACTAGCAGATACGGAATAATGTTTATCAAGTTGTATTCATAAGAACCAGAGATTGAAACAGTATCAATAGGAACAAAAACCAATAATATTAAATTAATTACTACCGCCGGCAAAACCATTAAAACATTTGCTTTGAATTTATCTTTCATAGATATTTCTTGCGTACGGGTTGCAGCAATAGTTGTATCAGAAATAAAAGACAAGTTATCGCCAAACATGGCAGCCCCTACAACAATCCCACATACCAGCGCTATATTACATCCGGTTTTATCAGCTATATCAATCGCTAGTGGTGCCAAAGCCGCTACCGTTCCCATGGACGTTCCCATGGAGAAGCTGAGTACACAACCGATTATAAACAAACCTGGTAAAATTAAATTAGATGGCAAAACACTTAAACCTAAATTTGTAACTGAATCAACAGCATTCATTCCACTTGCTACACCATGAAATGCCCCAGCTAAAATAAAGATAATAACCATTAAGATCAATGTGTGATCGCCGCCACCTTTACAAAACATCGTCACACGCTCTTCAAGCTTTGTTGGGTTGTCTTTATTCGACATCATTAATGCAATGCCTGAGGCAATTAATATTCCAATCATTAATGGCATATTTTCGAAATTACCTGAGACCAAACCAGTTAACATATATAAAGCCAAAAAGATGATTAGCGGAACAAGCCCCATAAATTTCCCTTTATTGGAAGTTTTGTTTTTTTCTTCGTTTTTCTGCATTAGGATTCTCCTCTTATCTAAGATAGTTAGAAAACACGACTCCCCCCAACCTTAAATAAACCTTTACTCCTTTCCGTTATATTTATTTATGAAACTTTATGTATACGCTCCCAACGGAATTAATCATAAGCGAGATAAAACAGATTGTCAATACTTTTCAAAGAAGTTCAAAATAATTTAGTTTGGTTTATTTGGAATTTGTTTGCAAAAAGTTTGAAATTATGCTTTGTTTTATTTACTTTTAACTTATTTTGTGATAAGGTGCAAGTAGTAAATCGTAAAGGAAAGATTCTTTTGATGAAATATGACAGATTACAAGAAATTTTAAAACAACTCAATAATACTGGTAGCGTAAAAGTGACAGATTTGAGCAAACGGTTAAATGTAACAGAAGAAACGATCCGCAAAGATTTAGCAACTTTAGAGAAAGAAAAAAAATTAAAGCGCGTTCGTGGTGGAGCCTACCAACCCAAAACGCTTGATAAAGAAGTACCTGTGTTATTAAGAGAAACGATGTTTAAAGAAGAAAAGCAAATTATGGCTAATAAATGTTTGAAATTTATTGAAGATGGAGATTCCATTGCTTTAGACAGTTCTACAACATCATTATCGATCGCAGCATTATTAAACAGGACCACATTAAAAATTACAGTGATTTCCAATTCATTAGATATTGCAAACGTCTTAAAAGATCATAAGTCCATTAAATTAATTATTATTGGCGGTAACTTTAGAAATGTAACCCATTCTTTTATTGGCGTAAATGCCCAGGCTGTTATATCCAGATACTTAATTGACAAAGCATTCATAAGTAGTTCAGGCATTAGTCTACACATTGGTCCAACGGATTACAGCGAAGAAGAATCACTTATTAGAAAACAGTTTCTACAGCAATCAGAGCAAAACTTTTTAGTAGTGGACCACACAAAATTTGATTTTAGAACTATTCATTTAATTGATGACTTTTCTCATATTTCTACAATTATTACCGATCAAAAGCCATCTAAGGAATGGATTGAATTCTTTCAAAGTAATAATATGCAATTAATTTATTAATCTCATTGATTCCTTTAATGATATACGTCTCCCAACAAATACTTATATGTTAAAGGAGTTTAAATTAATCATGCAAAATTTTAACTACTATAATCCAGCAAATATCTATTTTGGAAAAGGTGAGGAAAGCCGTATTGGAGATCTAATTGATGCAGAGAGTCATTCCAAAAATGTATTAGTGCTCTATAGCGGCGACTATATCTTTGACTTGGGGATTTATGACAAAATCGAAGCAAAGCTGCATGCGAAAAATATAAAGATTTTCAAAAATGGAGATGTCGTTCCCAACCCAGAAATCACTTTAATTCGTCACTTGGTAACAATTGTAAAAGAAAATCAAATTGACTTCATTTTAGCTGTAGGTGGTGGCAGCGTGATCGATACAGCTAAAGCCGTAGCCTTTGGTGCATTGCACGACGGGGATGCTTGGGATTTCTTTATTGGCAAAGCAGAAGTAGAAAAAGCATTACCAATTGGTGTAATATCTACTGTGGCATCTTCTGGATCCGAAATGTCAAACGCGACCATTGTTTCTAACGCTGAGCACAAACTAGGTGTAGAAACAAACTTAATTATTCCGGTATTTTCGATTCTGAACCCGGAATTTACAGTAAAACTCCCAAGCTATCACACTGGCGTAGGCGTATCCGATATTTTAACGCATCTTTTAGAGCGCTATTTCACCAGCATCGAAAATGTCAATTTAACTGATTTTCTTCTCGAAGGCGCAATTCAATCACTTTTAATCAGCGGGCAAAAATTGATGACTCAATTAGAAAATTACGATTTAAGAGCTGAAGTAATGTGGACTGCCGTCATGGCACATAACAATAGTTTAGAGTTAGGACGTGAACCGGATTGGGCGTCACATCGAATTGAGCATGAAATTAGCGGGCAATATGGAATTGTCCATGGTGAAGGGATGGCAGTTGTATTCCCAGCTTGGATGCAATATGTAAGCCAATTTCATCCAGATATTTTTGTTAAGTATGGAGTCCGTGTATTCCAAATTGATCCTTTTGCTTATTCTAAAGAAGAAATCATTCAACGGAGTATAGAAAAAACGCGTGATTTCTTTAACAGTATGGGCATGAAGTCTCGTTTGAGTGAATTCGGAATGGACGACACACATTTTGTCGAAATGGCAAATCGAGCAACAAAAAATAACACCCAACCTGTTGGACATTTGAAAAAGTTGTATGCTGCAGATATTGTCGAAATTTTAAAATTAGCTTTGTAATAGCTTATCATCCTGTCCTTACATATTGGTTCATAGAAGCCGATAGACACCTTCGTGGGTTATTAGTACCCGAGTGGCCCTGCCCTAAAGGCCTTTTGAACATAGTTTACAGGACTTGCAGTTAGTTCTCCAAACTTACCCTTATGGATTTATGGATTACCACCCTAGTATGGAAGGAGAGTTTTTGCTGACTATTACACGTGGAATAAAAAGCATCCCAGGAGTTCGAGTAATAAACGAACTCCTGGGATGCACTTCCATAAATGACGCTTCCCGTTATTCAAGCAAGAACAGCTGTCGTAATAAATCTATATTAATATCCCATTCAAATTTACGTATATAGCTTATCCAATGCGTACCTGTCAATTCTCCACTTATTGCAATTGTCCCTAAAAATGCACCTAAAATGATAAGAATAACCAAATAACACACGAATGCTTCTTTCCATTCTGCTTTTCCTTGTGACTGCTTCAATTTCTATTCTCCTTTCATGCTTTCATAAACGTTATGAAGCATGAACAGAGAGATAATTAGAATGGTACTTCATCGATTCCACCATTCGACTCGTATCCGTAACATAGAGTTCCCTATTGTTAAAATAATCTTTCATCAAATTCGAAAATACGACTTGCTTCATAGGAGGCATTCTTGTTGGCAATGACACATCGTTTGGTGTAGGAATAATAAGTGAAGTAACTTGTATCGCTTCGTCCTGAGAAGCTTGTACAACAGAAGTGATCGTTGTATCTTCTGCTTTCATACTAGGTAGTTGATTCATTTTCTGTACTGCTTGACTCGACAGTAAGCATACAAATAACACCAGTATTATGAACGACCGAAAGAATCTGTGATTCAACTCCTCCACCTCCTTATGTATTACTATACCATGTTTAGAAAAATGGTTTCAGTTTTTATACTAAAACAATCCGTTACGATATTCATATTTAAGTATGATAGATGGACTATTCCCTTTTCGCACTATTAACCTCTCAGGCTACTTAGACTCCAATAAATATCCGTTTCATCATTGAATAAAACCCTTCTAAATGAGAACTTGCTCGCACTGCTTCACTGGTCTCTTTTGTCGAACAGAGCATGGAATAATGGCTATCCCAATACGTCGTTACGAGCAGTTCATTATGATGCATAAAAAAGTTGGTATAATCATCTGATATATTGCTAGAGTTGGCCAACTCAGATATACTTTCTAATTTGCGTTCAGTTCCAAATTCATCACCACACCATATCCAATCATGACCAACTTTTTGAATACCTTTCAAAAGAGGATAGATTAAGATATCCGGTAGTCTACCCTCTCCAGGCTGCCACAAGCCTTGCTCCTTACAAACCTGTTCGATGGTCACAACAGTTGCTTCATCCATTTTAGCCCCAGTTAAAGCGGAAATACTCGTTCGCAGACCTATATCAAGCTGGTTTATATCAGCTATACCAGACAAGCGAACAAAGGCGCAAGCGCCCGTTTAGCAACGTAGCGAATGGAACGAATCAACTAAAGATAAAGGAATCATGCCACTAAAAACAGGGATATGCCGACGTCAGGCGGCAAGCCCGTTTTTAGTCGACCTTCCTCTTTGCGACGAACCGATGAGGCCTTATCGTAGGGCGCATTTCTAAAGTCGCATCGTTGCTGGCGCTTGCGCTGGACGTGACTATTCGGTTATTTCATTATCCATAAGCACCTAAGTTTATACTTTCTTATTCTTTAAAAAAGTTTGCCAAGTAACTATTTTAAACCGATCATTTTTCGCTTATTTTTATCAGGAAAAGCTTCTCTTCTATCCTGTTTTGGCTTTATAAATGGGTGGAAGAAGATAAACACTTCTTCAAACACCCCTTGATAAAAACTTTTAATCGGCATATCTTCAGGTGCACAAACTGCGATGCGGATTTGGGAGAGCATTTGACATAGAAGCACCTTTTCTAATTGATGTTTAATTTTTATTATGAGAGCAGAAATAGTTGTGATATGTTTTTAGCATTTTAACTTTTCACATGAATTTTCATTATACTTTTCCCTATAAATAGCATATGTTTATTATTACAATGCACGATAATAGATCAAGCTTTGATTATCAGGTCCACACATAATATGGGGTACTTTGTTCGTTACAAATAACTTAAAGAATTTACTATAGTTCCAAGAGTTCAACCGTTTAAACGTAAAGCTTACCTTTTCTTCCGTAATGACAAATGGAATCCCCATACTTCTTTCAAAAAAAGCATATAAGTACTGCAAAGGATTTTCATCGATATAACCGATTGTGAAGCCTTTTTTTAGCTTTCCCTTTATCTCACGTCCTGCTTATATACGCCATGTAACTCGCACCTAAAATCATTATAGCAGTCTGGGATCATGAAATAGATTATTCTGCTGTTCGGAAATATACTGCTTACTATATCGATCAGTTCATTCTCTGAGGCTTCTTCTTTTAGTTCATATATTCTATTTTCTTCCATTAATCATATCTCCTTTGCATCACTTATTCCGCTAGACAAATGATTGCATGTAGTTTCTAAATACGATCTATTCGTACCAAATCATTATTATGTAAAATGATTATATAATGTATCCGAAAAAATCTCTATCAAACTTTCAAAGCTTTATCTGACAAATTCACTTATTTTTCCTTCATTTTAAGGATAAGTTACATTGATTTAGAAAATTGAATATGAGGGGAGATGATTCAAATCATACAAACGAAAGAAAATATGATGGGTTATAAATGTATGAAATGCACCTCTTTTTACAAGTTAACAGCTATGTATGAAGGCTGTTTTCAATGTAAGCAGGTGGGGTAGAACCCTAAAGCATTAAACCGATATAACAAAATACATTCAATGGAAAAATGGCTTACTCTTTGAAAACACCCTCATCTAGGAGAAGGAAAACACTACTCATCTGTTATGCAAGAGATAAACGAGTCGCTTAACTCTACATAGGATCCCATAAGGAACAAATCCGTTCATATACTATATCCATGGCTTTAGCTAAGAAGTGTAAAGGAGTTGTCAACAGCTGCTGCAATTGCCGCTGTCCCAAAAAGTAGCTAACTCGACTTTAATTGATCATCAGGTTTAGATACAGTAATTACCATTTATTCTAATTTTCTTCCTGTTTGGTGGTATTTAGAAAATCCCCTTTCTCAGAAAAATTATCAACGCATTTCCAAAATTAGTTTGTAAATAATAGGTCTCTTTCCTATCCATTAAAAGAAAGGCATTATTGTAGAAGGCACCTACAAGCTGCAGGTGCCCGTCGATCATTTATTTGGTTTTTGCGCCCAATATGTTGCAAGTATGGGACCTGATATATTATGCCAAAAACTAAAAATAGCACTTGGAACTGCTGCCAATGGACTGAAATGAGCAGCAGCTAGTGCAGCGCCTAGTCCTGAATTTTGCATCCCTACTTCAATAGAAACAGCTTTTTGGTCCATAAATTCTAACTTAAACAATTTTGCAACGAAAAAGCCAATTAAATAGCCTAATCCATTATGTAAAATGACGACAGCAAATATGAGCAAGCCAGATTCAATTATCTTGTCCTTACTTCCTGCGACCACTGCTGCTACAATCAAAACGATAGCGACTACAGAAATTAATGGCATCAAATCAACCGTTTTCTTTGCTTGTTCTTTTAAGAAAAGTTGGACAATTAGACCTAAAACAATTGGTAATAAGACAATTTTCACGACAGACATAAACATGCTCGATACCGAGACTTCTAACCATTCCCTTGCCAGAAAGTAAATGATAGCTGGTGTTAGTAATGGAGCAAGCAAGGTTGATACAGATGTTATAGCAACCGATAGGGCAGTGTTTCCTTTAGCCAAAAATGTCATCACATTGGATGCAGTTCCCCCTGGGCAAGCACCAACTAAAATAACCCCAATGGCAATTTCTGGCGGCAAGTTTAACCCTTTTGCCAAACCATAAGCGATGAGTGGCATTAATACAAATTGTGAACTAACACCTATAGCAACACTTTTCGGTTGGCGAACCACTTCACGAAAATCTTGAACAGATAACGTCATCCCCATGCCAAACATGATAATCCCAAGCATAATGGATATATAACTGCCAATCCATAAAAATTGCTCTGGGAACAGGAATGCAACGACTGCTACTAGAAGTACCCATATTGCGAATGTTCTTCCGACAAAATGACTGAATTTGATGAATGATTGCATTATTCTACCTCCTGTTGTCTTATCTTACCACAAGAAAAGATAAACAAGAAGAAGAAAAATGTCCAATAAAATAAGTAGTGAAAATAGTAGTAAACTATTTCAAATAGTTATTGAAGCTATCATGTGATCGTTGTTAGTTAGCAATTTTAGCTCACCCTGCTTTAGTTTCTCATCCATCATAGCTCTTGGAATTATCCTTTGCCATCGAATAAATTCCAACTGAACCATCTACCATGCCCATCTGTCTCTCCAATTGTATGATGATATTCCTTTCCCCCAACTACGTAGTCCAGGTGAAGGTCACCATCCCATATGTTATTATAAAGATGGAAGATGTCTCTTTTGCTGCCAATCCTTTTAATGTTTTGAAGTAGCTTCAACTTTAACTCTTTTGATATTTGGTTAGCAACATGAGTATGGAAAACACAAATTGTTGCATCTTTAGGTGCTTTCTCAGCAACCTCAGGCAGTAAAGCCACTCCGTCCCCTTCGATTAGTTTGACTGGATTTTCCTGCATCTGTTTGACAGCATTTTTAAACAAAGCCAACCTTTCCTGATGTTCTGGCCATATTAACGCTTCTAACCACTGCACATCTGCTGGATCATTTACATCGCTGACATGTAAATCAATACCTACTTTCCATGTTACCGGTGGGCTGTCTGCATAGAGTAAGGGGCTACCCATACCTTTAATCTCCGAAGATATATGTACAGATGATTGCGAATTACCATAAACCGTGCCATTATTGATATATGAATAACTATAAGTGTCCCATAATAACTGAAGCCCAGCACTGGTGCCAATTTCAATCAAAGCTAGTGGCTTTTTAGTAATGTTATACATATAGCAAAAGCTTGGGTAAAGATAGGCACAGCGTCTTATTTCATTTGTTTGAACTAACTTGCTTTCTAAAAGCGTTTGTATTTCAGCTTTATGATGGAGACAAAAGTCTTGAAAAGGAATAAAGGAAGCTTTAATATCTTTAGGCTCCTGAACAATGCTAGGGTAATACTCGCTTAACCTATGGCTTGTGCCCTTTAATAATAAATAGTGAACCGCACCGAATAACATATTGGGAATCGGCTGGCCTGCTCTTGTATGTGTGCATAATTCTAATAATTCTTTATCCTCCGCAATTTGTTTGGATAAAAATTCATATAATTCGCTGGAATCTTTACATTCATGCTTAGCAAAATTCCTAAATCGTTGTGCTAGCATACCTTTTTCTTTTTCCAACACTTTACCCCTCCCTCATATTTTGCTCTTTCTGTTTACTTTCTCCTTCCTGCTTCTCGTCCCTTTTAAAAATGATGAAAAAATTGTCCTTTGAGGAAGTATATAATATAAAAAGAAATAAGTACATACAGGATAGCACAAATGACTACGTTTCCATTATAAGTTTACTAATCATGCTAATAATTAACAAATTCCAGTTGTGCTTTTGCAACTTGAAAATGGAAATAGCTAGTGAATACCCTGTTTGAATATTTTACAATTTTAGCTACTGTTATTTCTTTAGGAAACAACCAAACAGGTCTTTGTCGATACCATTCAGGCTCCCTGATCTGCACATATTCGCTTACTATACTTAAACAGACAGGCTATTATATTTTACTTTTTAAGTCTAAATAGTTTTTTACTGCAAATACTAATCTATTCCAATATCCCTGAACTCAATTATAACAGCAACAAACAGCTTTCCGTTATAACCTATCAATGCAATAAGGGCCTGCCCCTACTGTTTGAACGCAGTGTGAGACAGACCCTTATTAATTATTTTTCCAGTAGAGATGCAGCTTCTTCATCTATGATCACAACTGCATTTTCACAATTTCTTAATGCAGTAGCAGGACAGTCCGGAGTGATTTCGCCTTCTAGTAAAGCTTTTACTGCTTCTGCTTTATGTTTCCCTGATACGAGCAGGATTACTTTTTCTGCTGCTAGGATCTCCGTGAACCCGAGAGTTATCATTTCTGTTGGGGCATCTACTCTTTCTATGCCATATTCTCTCATCGTACTTTGGATGGTTGATTCGTCATGCTGTGCTAAGAAGATTGTGGAATCAAAAGGAGTTCCCGGCTCATTCGCTCCAATATGACCGTTTGTACCCAAGCCTAACAATTGCACATCCCTAGGATATTGATCAAGGATGGCTTTATATCTGGCAATCTCTTTATCTGTGTCTTGAGCTTCCCCATCAATTAAGAATATATTTTTAGGCTTTGCTTCAACTAATTTATATAAATTTTCATACATAAATGTTCGTACTGTATACGGAGCATCTTTAGGACCCATATACTCATCTAAATTCATGATGGTCGTTTGGCTAATATCTAAACCATTCTTAATATCTTCTACGAATAATTTAAACAATCCTCTCGGTGAACCGCCTGTGGTCATAGAGATGACCGGTTGTTCTTTCGTTTCAATCACTTCTTTTATTATTTCATAGCCCTTTTTTGACATTTCGTCGTAATCTTTTACAAAAATTTTTTTCATCTGTTTTTTCACTATCGCAGAATCCGCTATAGCGAATCTTCCCTCCTCCAAAAATGTTCTTATATAAATGGTTCATCATGAAGACGAAACATTATATTTATCTCACCACAGTTAAAAATTTTATCCTATTTCCTTACTTCATTTTTTAAAGATCGTGCAGCTTGTTCTACTTTAGAACCATAGACAACTTGAAGGTTTTTGTTATCAATTTTAACCAACCCCATTGATCCCGTTGCTTTTAGCAATGATTCATTTACTAATGAAGTGTCGTTTAGTACTAACCGTAATCTAGATATACAGTTATCAATTTCAACAATATTTTCTTTGCCACCTAATGCTTGTAGAATATTAGCTCCAAAATGGTTATCATCTGATGCTACAATTTCGTCTTCTTCATTTAAATCAGACTCATCACTTCTACCAGGTGTTTTAATATTAAATTTCTCAATCACGAATTTAAACACAAAGTAATAAATTACAGCATAAACGATCCCTACTAATACAATCAAGTACCATCTCGTATACGTACCTTGTAAAATTCCAAAAATGGTTAGATCAATCATTCCGCCTCCAGCATTCCCGACAGCAACATCCATTAAAGTCATGATTAAGAAAGATAAACCTGCCATAAATGCATGGAACAACCAAAGAACTGGTGAAATAAAGATAAAAGCAAATTCTATTGGTTCCGTAATACCTGTTATAAAAGCAGTAAGTGCTGATGCAAGAAGCATTCCTTTAATCTTAGGACGCTGTTTCAAATAAGATGTCTTATACATGGCATAACATGCGGCAGGTAATCCAAATACCATAAATGCATGAGTACCTTGAGTTAGAAAGCGCGTCGATTGTCTTAATATATCAATATCAGGTTGTGATGACGCCATTACGGAGTTAAAAATCGTTAATGCCCCTGATACTGTTTCACCGTCAACTACTGCTGTACCGCCGATTGGTGTAAAACGAATCAATTGGTTCAATACGTGATGGAGACCCGTTGGAATAAGCAACCGCTCGGAAAACCCATACATAAAAGTACCCAATGCGCCTGATTTACTTATCAAACTTCCTAGACCATTGATGGCGCTATTAAAGTAAGGCCAGATAAAGAAAGTGATAATAGAAAGGAACGGGATTGTAACAATAATAACGATTGGCACAAAACGATTCCCACTAAAGAAGCTAAAAGCTGTAGGAAGTTGCTTCGTATGGTATCTGTTATGAATAAATGCAGTCCATAATCCTACAAGTATTCCACCAAACACTCCCATACGGTACGTAAATACACCTAACATACTTTCATAGGCATTAGAGATCTCAAATGCTTTGATTTGGTTTAATCCATCTTGCATTAAATATTCAACGGAAGTCGTTTCAAGTGTAATACCTTTTAATTCTAATAAATAGCCGATTACGACATGAAAAATGATAAAAGCAATCACTACAGCAAAGCCTGCAATTTCTTTATCTTCTTTTGCTAAGCCGGTAGCTACTGATATAGCAAACAAAATTGGTAGTAGACCAAACATCATAGAAACAATTGCCCGAACTCCGCCTATAAAATTTTGAACTGCTTCAAAGTTCGCAACGGTTTCCCCGACAAGAGACGGATTTTGTAGGATAGATACAATACCAAGTAACAAACCTGAAGCTACAATAATCGATAATGGTCCCATTAGCGTTTTTCCAAATTTTTGGATAGCAGTTCTCATAATTCCTCACCTTGCTCTCAAATTTATAATTTTTATAAATGATGAAAAAACTAGTAACTGAATATCATGTAACTTGTTATTCCTACTTCTTAGTATTCCTTTTTAATTGAAATAAAAAGCTGGTTGCGATCATTATTGCATGTTCTCCGGAAACATACGCTTAATCTCTAGAGATTGAAAAGATAAAAGGAAGCCCTTTCATCTCATCTTTCTGAACACATAGTATCACTTAAAAAAATAGCCAACAATATATTTTCAGCATTTAAATTCGTTAATCTACTTTTGAATATTCATCCACATCATGAAAATATAATCAGCGGAAAATAAAGCTTATCAAATCTATAGTGAAATATAGTGATATCGCCATTTATCCTCTCTTCTTCCCACTTTATCGTTGCTATGTATAACCCTAAACCATAAATCCCCTCATTTACTTTGGTCCCATTAACCTAATCGCATGTCTACAAAAATTAAAACTTATTTCATTCTAACTTAAGATAATTCATGCGATCACTTCCATATACAAAATTACTCCTTACTACTTCTGCCATGATCGAGTAAATATACTTTTCAAGAATGTATTTCCATACCCCGTACATTTTTTACATAAAAGAAATTTTATTCTAAATAAGATTTAAAAATCTTAATCTCCAACATGTATTGTTCGGCTATTTATCTAGTGCTACGATGATTCCAGAAGCACTATCAATTATATAATTGAAAGGAAAGATAAGTATGGAGGTTAATCTAGCTAGAGTAATTAAAGACATCGAAACGTTAGCAACTTTTACTGCAACCCCAGGCAATGGAGTTACGAGGTCATCATATTCTCATGAAGATAAATTAGCAAAAGAGTATTTGAAAAACGAAATGGAAAGAATCGGCTTAAAAGTATGGGAAGATGGATTCTCAACATTATTCGGACGTAGAGAAGGGAAAAATCCTGATGCGCCAGTAATTATGATTGGCTCGCATTATGATTCTGTAGTAAATGGGGGAGCTTTTGATGGCGTTGCCGGAACGGTCGCGGCGTTAGAAATCTTGCGTGTTTTTCACGAAAATAATATTGAAAACGAATATCCGATAGAAATCATTGCCATGAATGCGGAAGAAGGCGAAACATTTGGATCAGGTACAGGAGTTTCAAATTCACGGGCACTTGTTGGAACGTTAACAGAAAAAGAACTAGATACTGTTAAAAATAGACATGGTTTAACAAAACGAGAGGCAATGAAAGAATATGGCCTAATTCCTGACTTAGAAGCGGCTAAAAGGGAAAAAGGCTCCATTAAAAATTTCATAGAACTGCATATCGAACAAGGACCTGTTCTTGATAATCATAATATTGATATTGGTTTAGTCGAATATCTTCCAGGAATCGGCAGATATAAAGTGAATTTCTATGGAAAATTAGCAGACTCTACAGCTCCCATGGACACTAGACAAGATGCTATGGTTGCAGCTTCAAGATTTGTTTTAGCCGTGAACCAAATTGTTAAATCGTTAGGCCCTGGCATTACCGGAACAGTAGGAGAGTTGGAAGTCTCGCCTAATTCCCATCAATTCGTACCAGAGTATGTGCAAGCCAAAGTAGAAATCAGAACTTTTGATGTAGAAACGCTTAAAAATGTTAATTTACATGACCTATTGATGAAAGAAATAAACTCTATCGAAGCAGAAACAAACGTAGAGATAGAGTTGACCGAAATGGCTCGAGTAGGCTACAGCAACCCAACTCCTCCTAGCGTAATGGTAAAAGAAAACGTAGAGCTCATGGAGAACATTTGTAAAGACTTAGGTTATAAATATACGATCATCAACAATGGAACTGGGCATGATGCAATGATTATGGCAGATTTTGCGCCTACGAATTTTATATATGTACCAAGTAAAGAAGGTATATCCCATGATCCAGATGAATGGACAGACTACGAGGATATAAAAAAGGGCATTCATGTGATGATGCAATTAGTATATAAATTATGTAAATAATCCATAATATACATTAATAAATAGATAAAGTGAACCTTCAATTAGTTAGGTTTTCATTCCTCTCCCACGGCTTGTTAGTACCGTAATGGTATGACCTAAAGGCCTTGGGACATTTAGGTGCTGTTATCTCCCACTAAGACTGGTTGTATAGTATGGATTTTCTAATTCTTGAAGTGGGAATCTTACAGCACCTTATATGCGGGATAAATAGATCTGTTCACAAGCGTACAATATAGAGAACTGTTCAATGGCTACAGGACACCAGACGAGTAAATTATCTTTCAATTTCTCTTAAATACTTGAATTCTTGTGCTTCTATCTTTTATTGATTAAAAGTTTCTCTATCCGAGTAAAATCTGAATTCATTTAAATATCAAACATACGAAGTAGGGAGTTTGTTCAATGTTAAACTTTTTAAAAAAGAAGAATAAACTAATTAAAATAAAATCGCCAATTATGGGAACTGCGCTTCCTCTATCTGAAGTTCCGGATGAAGTATTTGCTTCAAAAATGATGGATGATGGCGTAGCTTTCGAACCGACAGAAGGCATATTATATGCACCAATTGATGGAGAAGTCATTCAAGTATTCCCGACGATGCATGCGGTAGGAATCACATCCAATCATGGTTTAGAAATATTATTGCATATTGGAATAGACACGGTGAATTTATCAGGGGAAGGGTTTGAAAGTTTTATTAGTGTTGGCGACAAGGTTACAGTCGGGAAAAATTAATTTCTTTTAATATAGATTTCATAAAAGAAAATGCTAAATCTGCTATCACTCCTCTTATCATTACAAATATGGACAAAGTGGAGAAAATGGAATATAACTATGGGGCTACCACAAAGGATTCCGTTGTATTAACAGTAAGTATCATGTAATTAAATATACCAATAAAGTGAACCTTCAATTCGTGGAGTTTTCATCCATCCCCCACGGCTTGTTAGTACCGTAATGGTATGACCTAAAGGTCTTGGGGGCATTTAGGTGCTGTTATCTCCGCTTAGACTTGTTACAGTACAGATTAGATTCCCCAAATCCTGAAGTGGGAGTCTTACAGAGCACCTTATATCAGGATAAACCAACCGGAGGATTATCATTTATACTCATTATCCCGATAATCCTCCCGTTACATTTAAAAGATTGCCTATAACATGTTCATGATCTAGCGACATAACAACGTTCATTCGACCTCTTTTAGATAATTGATAAACCCCTCGTACAATAAACTTAACACCAGATTTAATGTACAAAATGATGAGTTGTTTAATTGGCTAATTTTATTTAAATTAGACACTTGATAATAAAGATTATAGTCTGCTAAATAAGCTAATTCATTTCTGGAAAAAACAGTAACTGAAACCATCGGTACCTGCTTTACAGCAATATTTCTAACCATCGAATCAATGGATTTCATATTCCCAGATAAAGAGGCAACTATTAATAAATCATTTGGAGTAATACTTTGAGAGATTAATTCAAGTTCAGTTTTACTTGGTATGATATTTAAATAAATATTATTGTTCAATAAGCATCTTGAAAAGTCTTTAAGCATTAAATTTTGCCCATATCCGGTTCCATAAGCAAAAATATGATCGGACTCTAAAAATAATTGATATATTTTTTCTAAACTTTTATCCTGTTCAAAAAGTTTAATCGTTTCCTTCACATCTTTTAGTATAACTGAGCTATTGAAATATTGGTTATTTGGCACCCTCGTTTCTTTCCTGCGGTCCGCTTCTTCTTTTAGAAAATAGCGAAATTCACTATAGCCATGGAAGCCTAGTTTCTTCGTTGTTCTAATGATCGTAGAAGGCGAGACATTGCAATACTTAGCAATCTCTGTAACCGTTTTATCCTTACACAACTCTATATTTTGGCTAACATAACTGATGACATGTAAATCATTATCATTTAATTGATCATAGTATTTATTAATCAGCACCTCTAAATTCATGTCTAGGACGACCTCCCTAAATACTTCTAGTCCTTGTAAGCTTCTGCAAAATCGCTTTGCCTCCCCTACTCCAATGACGTAGACGCAGTTTTTTATGATGACTTTCCCGCAACTAGAATAATGATTGAACTATATTCATCTTATTGATAACACTCCACAACATATAACATGTGCAAAAACACTTTTCCATAACCAGTATTTCATAACCTATACCTGAGGCTAAAAGCAGATTATTTTCCATTATTATAACACACTGCATAGCAGATCTACGGCAATGCTTTGGGACCTTGGTTAGTTTATTTTTATCCTTATTAAAACAAATGATTTCCTATTAGCCTCTTAGCGGAAAATTTCTTTTGGTATGAATTATATTACGTCAGGAATCCAACTAAGAGAACAACTGTTGGCACTGGCCTATGATTCGAGTATAAAACAGACCTAATGCTTATGAATTATCGAACCATCTATATCTAAAGCTATCATGAACAAAACCTATACTTTTTACCTCACTATATATAAAACTGTTCTCCTTTTATACGAATCTCCGCATAACGAATACTCGACACACCATATAATGGAAAATCATTCAGGATACCTCTTCCCCGAGCCTCCGTAAAAAGCTTCTTTGTAGAACCTCTACATTTACTGCTTCTAGCTTCTGATTCCAAAACAGGAAATTTCAAGGAATTTTTCAAGCTAAGACTTGAATTTATTAAGGATTTAAGTGAAACTTCATTTAATAAGTGTTTTTTCTGTTAAAATTGTAGATCAAGGTTAATTTCGCAACATCCGCGAACATCCTTTTTCTTCGTGGAATGTATTACTGCCGACGCCAAACCCTTCTCTTCTTTATCCTGACAAAGGTTCTCTTGTAATAGCCACTACAGCACAACTAAGGAGGTTATCATTATGACATTTCACCAATGGTGGTCATCTATATATCAAAATGGCTTACATGCACCACTTTTTTATACCATGCCTGTTGGATTGCGATTTGAAATTGGACCAGTTGAATATTCAACCAGTGATCCTAACTACTTTAAAATTGCTGAAAAAAGGGCGCAAATGATTTGGAACGATTTATTTAAACCGGAAGAGGAAGTGTACGTAGTGTTACAAAAATATCATACCCGAGCAGAAACATATCGCAGGCATCGCTTCTTGAATCGCTATTTTTATGAGCGCCCTCCATTTTGTCAGCTGAGTTATGAGGTCTTGCCAAATCCATATGATGATGAAGATGATGAAACAAAGCTTCACCGCTTTGCCGTTAAAACTACCGTCGCGAACGTAAAGAAAAGAGCGTGGATTCAGAAGTGCATTTGGAAAGATTTTACGGGAAAGGGGATTTTCAATAATTTCGAGTTATATATAGTCCGAATAAAGGATGGCGTTGTTTATTATCTATACGATGATCGCGGTTTAGACGTGGCAGGAAAAGCGAAAGCTCCTTTACAAGCATTATATGATTCTCGTACATCATTTTTATTAGAATACGATAGACAAAGAATGGATAAGCAATTTGCAGTGCGGTAGTGTGGAGGTTTTATCACAGCCTCGGAGTATTAGTTTAGGAGTTAGGTTCTAAAACACTAGCGAGACCATTTGCCCCAAGCTAATTATCTCGCTGCATTTCAATCAATCACCGTATAATTTTGAACTTCGGCGAAAAAGTTGTGAACAAATTATCGTGTCCACTTGACAGACGTCGGTGCAAATTGCTTGTGAACTTCGGCGAATTTTTATCATGAGTATAATTCAAGAAATCTAAAATCTTGTTTGATCTTTATAATCAATGTAAGCGTTGACATATGTCGGATGATCTTGTATTCTTGTTTTACAAGTTAAGAGGTAGCGGTGATTAGGAGACTATACTGAGATATATACTTTCATTTACAGGAAGTATATATATCAGTATGGTTCTTTTTATGTTAAATCTCTGCTCACCCTCTAATTAACTTACTTTTATAAAAAGGGAGGGAGAATATACCTTTTATCCCAAAGGGGGAAATGGATCTCTATATTTTCAAACATGGAGGGGAGATATATGTTAGAATTGTTCAAACCAGCTCCAGCCAAGGAAAGATTACCAGGGGATAAGATAGATTCCGAGTATAAAAAACTTAGGTTTCAGGTCTTTATGGGGATTTTCATTGGCTATGCAGCTTACTATTTAATTCGTAAAAACTTTTCGATCGCGATGCCTTATCTGACTGAAGAAGGATTCTCAAAGGGAGAATTAGGGTTAGCGTTATCAGCTATTTCCATTGCATATGGGATAAGTAAATTCGTTATGGCAACTGTCTCAGATAGGAGTAACGCAAGAGTTTTTCTAGTTACTGGTTTAATTTTATCTGCAACTATAAACTTGTTAATAGGATTTGTTCCTTTCTTTACTTCAACCATTACCATCATGTTTATTATGCTGTTTCTTAATGGCTGGGTTCAGGGAATGGGGTGGCCGCCATCTGGTCGTGTGCTCGTACACTGGTTTAGTGTTAGTGAACGCGGAGGCAAAACCGCTATTTGGAATATAGCTCACAATGTTGGGGGAGGGCTTATGGCTCCATTAGCCATTGGCGGTGTGTCCCTTGCAACCACTTATTTCGGAGCAACTTCTATAGGATATAAAGGAATATTTATTCTTCCGGCTCTAGTCGCTGTTGTGATTGCAATTATTGCTTTTGTATTAATTCGTGATACTCCACAATCCGTCGGCCTACCACCGATTGAAGAACATCGTGATGACTACCCAAGTAAATCTAAAAAAACATTCGAGACCGAACTAACCACTAAAGAAATTTTATTTAAATATGTGTTAAACAATAAATGGGTATGGGCTATTGCTATTGCCAATATTTTTGTTTATTTCGTGCGCTACGGTGTATTGGATTGGGCTCCAACCTATTTAAGTGAAGAAAAAGGGTTTAATATGAGTGAATCAGGAATTGCTTACTTCCTATATGAGTGGGCAGGTATTCCTGGTACATTATTATGTGGTTATATTTCCGATAAAGTATTTAAAGGACGTCGTGGACCAGCGGGTGTAGTGTTTATGATCGGGGTAATGATTGCAGTTCTTATATATTGGTTTAACCCCGCCGGTAATCCTTTGATTGACAACATGGCATTAATCGCTATTGGTTTCTTAATTTATGGTCCGGTTATGCTAATTGGTTTACAGGCTCTTGATTTTGTACCTAAAAAAGCTGCAGGTACTGCTGCTGGATTAACTGGTTTCTTTGGATATATCGGTGGCGCCGTAACAGCGAACGCTATTATGGGATTTGTTGTGCAACACTTCAGCTGGAATGCAGGATTTATGCTGTTAACTGCATCTTGCATACTTTCGGTTGTTTTATTTGCAATCACATGGAATGTACGTGGACAGGAAGTTGTAAAAAAACATTAAAATAAAGCTGAATTAAACTTTTATAGTGGGTATGAATTTCATAATGTCAGGTCAATAACTTTTTAGTTCCTTTATAATATATTTTAGTTAGTCAATTGTTCCACTTTCTTTAAAAGAACAACAGTATAAGGTATTTACCAGTCTTTTAATAAGGGGTACATTATTTAAGTTTGCTATTAAAGTCATTTGAGTATCAATTAGAAAAGCGAGCGCTATATCCTCCTTTATGTACGTTTAAAAATAAATAGGAATAGGACAGAAACGATTCTTACCAGTTCTTGAGCGAATGAAAGGATATCTCCAGCTTTACAAAAATAGAAATTGCAACGCATATTATTGAAAGAAAAGATTGTATGCAAGTGCAAACATGTTACACCAAACACTCCCTTTATAGCTGGAATCACTAGCATTGCATAATTAAAATAAAAATATTCAGTTAAATATTTTTTGTGATTTTGAGCCAAAAAGTCAAAACCTGAAGAAAGGTGGCACTGCCCATTTGGTAAAATTATATAATTATGCAAAGAACAACGGCTGCAGCTGATTTACGGACTGGAACTTTCTTCAAACTTCCTTTCATAGTCCAGACATAGGATGGTTTCCAGTTCGCTCTTTTTAACCAGCGATTGATTCGAAGTAGTGATTTTTTGCTTCTCCTCTCCAGTTGGACAAAAACATGTAAGCAGTAGGTAATAAGAGCTAAAAATGCTTGATTCTATACAGTAGTTTCGCTCTTTCCATAAAAATGCTTTATTTCTACATGCTGCTTTAACCATTTGAAAAAGAGTTCAATTGCCCAGCGAGAACGTAAATGTCACTGATTTCTTCGGCACTTGCATCAAAACGGTTCGTAATTAAACGAAGCAGACTTCCCTTTGTATCCATGATTTCAAGGAGACGAAAGACGTTTTCCGTGCGTTTTTGTGCCGTTCCTATGTAGACCATTTTGTCGGATAGAACCGTACCATCATTAGGAAGTGAAAAAGAGGAAACTTCACGAATGATGGCATTCTTCTTTAGCCTTGAAACAAAGAAGTAGCCATCATCGGTCACCCGGTCAAAACGTGCATAGTCTACATAACCGCGATCAAACACATACATGGATTCTTTATCATCCACAAGAACCTCCAATTGATTTCTGTCATGTTCTTTCGCGGTCGTAATCACTGCCTTTTCGTGATAAGCAGCACCCTTTTTCATAAATACTAGTCGTAAACAGTAACCCACCTTTATCAGAGGAAAGAGAACCTCCGTTGTTAAATAGTTTAATTTGACAATTGAAACTAGCGTTGTTTGTTGTAAAGCAGCTATTATAAGAATCCTTTCTGTGGTTATTTAGTGGTACTTTTAACTCTAGCAGTAACGGATTCTTTTTTTTATTTATTTGATGAATAAACCTTTGACACAGATTCCTTTTAGACCAATGGGGTTGAATGTATTTGCATTTTTGGTGAATAAATCAGGAATTATTGAGCAAAAACACTTGTATGCCCCATTTTTAATTTCATCCTGTAAAAATTAACCTTAGTTTTTAAATGTTGCCCTTTTTCTAATATCATTTACAATTTTCGAATAAAAAGTATCTAAGTCATAAAAATAAAATAAGATAATTAATAATACTCCTAAAACTGCAGGGGCAAGTATAAAAAGAAATGTAATAGCATCGTACACAGCTGCGGGTTGTGTTGCCCCCATACTACTAATATAACCATTTGCTCCTAAAAACAATCCTACTCCACCAGAAGCAGCTCCTGTTCCTACTGTTGTAGCGAAAGTTCCTCCAGCAAACGTAAGCCCTTCATTTCGTAAACCATTTTTCCATTCACCATAATCAATAACGTCAGCAAGCATAGCATATGCAGTCCCCATAATTGGAGAAAATCCCAAACCTCGTATAACGGAGCTAATCCCGATAAGCACCAGGCTAGTTGAATCAAATAACATTAACAAACTGCTAGCTATAAGCGCAATTAATCCAATGATTATGGTTCTTCTTCTTCCAAATCTTTTAATCACAAATGAAATTGTTAAAAAACCAACAAGTAAACCACCCGTGAAGAAAGTATTAAGAGCTCCAACATATTTAGCATTGTTTAAAATATGCTCTGCATAATAGACGTTCACGTTATTTAACATAAACAATAATGACCATGCAAAAAGGATAATGAAGAATAAGATAATCCAATATTTGTTCGTCAATACCAACTTTAATGATCGACCAAATGAAAGATTCTCTTGCTCCTTGGCATCAGCTGCAGATTGTACTCGTTCCTTAGTATTTCGGAAAGTAAAAAGGAAAACTAAAGACATCGCAATTGCATATAGAATCATTACATATGTCCATGATATTGTTTTTCCACCGAACATTTCGACAAGGGGCATTGTAATTGCACCTAAAATAATAGACATAGCAAAATAAGAAATCATTCGTAAAATATTTAAGTCGCTTCTTACATTCTGATTTCTAGATATTAAACTTCCCAAAGTTCCATACGGTATATTACTTGCTGTATAAGCTATGAAATATACGTTAACGATAACAGCAATATATACTAAAGTTGCCATTTCCCCCCAGCCAGTCGGTATTGAAAATGTTAGTACTAATGTTATCGCGAAAGGAATAATTGTCCATAAAACCCACGGACGAGCTTTTCCGTGTTTTGAAGTAGTTTTATCAACAAAGTGCCCCATTATAACATTTGTAGCAGCATCAAAAAATCGACTAAAAAATAAAATTGCTCCTAATATTGTGGCATTTATACCAATATAATCTGTGAAGTAAAACATTGAAAAAGAAGCAACACTTATAGCGGCAAAAGCAGTGGCTCCGTCTCCAAGGCCATATGCTAATTTTTCTTTAAAAGCTATTTCTTCGCTTTCATATACTGATTTGTTATTTATAAGCTTTTTTCCAGAAGTCATTTCATTTTTTCTCCTTCGAATAAATAGTAGAAAATCAATGTCTCAACCTTCGCTACATTGTTGCATTGAAAACTACATCGGAACAAACTACTGGATATACTTAAACATGTATTAGACAGTAGCTTTGATACCTCTTCTGTACTTATGGGTTCACTTTACTCTACAGCCATTGATTAAAGCGATAACGGAAAAAATCTAAACATGATTGGCGTGGTGAAAAAGCTAATTTTAAAAACGTGTCAACTTTGATCTGCTGTATGGTTTGGAGGTACCGAGCGATGGCAAAAACATCATTCTTCGTTCTATTAGCGCAACACAGTAATCGGTACTACTGTTGAAATTGTAGTCGGATACAATAAATGCCAAAGGAATTATCCCAAATTTGTCGCATGTATTGGATATCAATATCTTTTTCAATACGAATAAGGCAAATCTCTTTTAAAATGTTCAATAGCTGTTCATGTAATCTCCTTATTAACCATACAACAATTGTCTACACAAGTTATTAAGCGCTTACATAAAAACTACATCTACAAATTAACACACGTTTTTTTCAACCTGCAAAAGTTAAGTTAAATAACCCCTTTTTTTATTATTATATTTCCATATAACGCTGTTTCACCGGTGATTAGAACTGCAAAAGCACCTTCAGACTGTTTATAAAAATCAAATCGTTCCATATATTTAACTTGAGCATCCGGATGTTCTTGCTGAATGATTTCTGAGTACTCATTCCATATTACTGGTTCTACATCATCACCTTTAACAACTTCCATTAATGCATATTGATATTCAGAATACTTATCAAGTGGAAATAACTCTAAAATTGCTTTTAACAACTCAGGAACAGTATGTCCATCCGCTCTAACTACTCTTTGGCCGATCCTTTCTGCCGGAAAGTTAGCATCCGAAATGACTAATTCATCTCCATGTCCCATTTCCATTAATATTTTCACTAAAATTGGACTTAATATAGACGGTATTTTTTTTAACATATTATTTATCCTCTTTCATATTAAGATATTACTAAATTGATTATATTTATCTTCTAAACAGAAGGTTTTGCGTGGTTTATAAGTTTTAATTTTCTCAGAGTTTTTAATTAATGTAACAATATCTTCTCTTCTATTAATTAAACCTAAAGTAATTAGTTGCGAAATTACATTTCCTAAGGAACTTGCCTCTATCGGTCCTGCTATTACTTCTCTACTCGTAAAATCTGCTGTAAGTTGACACAATAATTCGTTTTGAATTCCTCCTCCCACCATTTGTATTTGGTTAATTTGGCGATTAGTAATATCTTCTATCTGTTCAATTGTATTTCGATAAGACATTGCCAAACTTTCTAAAATCACTCTAACCAAATGCCTCTTAGTTTTTGGTATTTCTTGATTAGTTTTCATACAAAATTTTTGTATCTTTTCTTCCATATTTCCTGGTTTGGAAAAAGGTTCAGCATTAGGATTAATATACGATTTATTATCTTCTATTTCTTCAGCAAGATCTGCAAGAGTTTTATGTGATAAACTCTCACCTTTTATAGACCAGTCACGTCTTAATTCATTGTAAATCCACAATCCTGTTGTATTTTTTAAAATTCGGTAATTACCATCAAAAGTGCCTTCATTTGTTAACCCGGCTAGAAAGGCATCATTTGTTACTACAGGATTCGTTGATTCAACACCAACTAAAGACCAAGTTCCACTGCTAATAAAAGCAGTTTCTTGAATGGATTTTATATATGGGACAGCCAATACTGCACTTGCTGTGTCATGACTTCCTCCTGCAACGACCTTGATTTCGTTTACATTCAATTCATTACATAACTCAGTTCTTAAAGTTCCTAAAGTTTTACCTCCTTTTAAAATATTAGAAAACCAATCAATTGGTATACTGATTTTTTCCATTAATTGCTTAGAAAACTGTCTGGAACTTACATCTAATAATCCACTCGTACTCGAAATTGTATATTCATTAATCATTTGACCCGATAATAAGTAGGTGAAAAAATCAGGCATAAATAACACTTTTTCCACTATTTTCCTCAAATATGGTTTGCTAGCCAGATCTGCATGGATTTGATTAATGCTATTAATTAAATTTGGTTGAACTCCAGTCTTTTTAAATAAGTCTTCTTTTGACAACTCTTTATAGAAATCATTTTCATATCTTTTCGATCTTTGATCACGATAACTGCGTGGATTAAAGATAAGATCACCATCTTTATCAAGATAACAGTAATCCACCCCCCAAGTATCTACAGCTATCGACTCAATAGGTATCCCATCTCTAGAAGATTTTACAATACCTTTTTTGATTTGTTGAAAAAGATTTAATACATCCCAATATAAATTATCTTCAACAGATATAGGATTATTGTTAAATCGATGAACTTCAGATAGTTCAACTTTTTTTCCATCAAATAATCCTTGCATAACTCTTCCTGAGCTTGCTCCTAAATCAACTGCTAATAATTTTTTATAAGTCATTATTTATTCACCTCACTTATTTTTGATGCAAAGTAACCATCATTTGACTAAAAACGCATTATAATAGGTATCGAAAATGATATTGAAAGCAAAGTAAATCTATGCTTAAAGTAGGAAATGCAGTTTTTTTAAAATAGTATTCATTTTCAGTTTGCTTTGGCTCTAGCGACAAATAGTAGTTCGAGGCTTCTTATGCCAACTCACAATCCAATTTAAATGTTGTTTGATTGAAAAAGAAGTCTATAGCAATAGATAAACTTCTTTAACTAGAAATAACCTCTCTCTTAAGGCGATATTTATTACCTTCTTAAATAAGCCGTTGGCTCACATATCTCTAAGATTATTTGAAGACTTTTGAAAATTCCTTTGAAAAATGACACACATTAAATTGGGTTATATCAATTCAAAATATTATAAGTGGGTTAAACACGTTTCTAGGATTAATCGCCCTTGGATCCTTTTTTAACGTACTTTAAAAGCATCAATAGGAATCAAAAAATAAACAAAGCGAGATCAACGGTAGAATCAGCCAAACTTGAATCTTTAATTGAACAAACGCACGAATTGCCTGATAATAGCTTCTAATCTCGCTTTCAATTCATCATCTGATTATCCGAGGTGTTTAACAAACTTATTCTTCTTGTTGTCCATAAGTAACAAATCTAGTAACCATATTATCCATTTCTTCATCTGATAAAATCACGGGATTTCCAACTGCTTTGGATTGCCAATATAAACGGGCACAAAATTCCAATTGCTCAGTGATTGCAAATGCCTCGTCAAGGTTATCGCCTACTACATTTATACCATGATTTGCAAGTAATACGGCTTTCCTTCCTTCCATTGCTTTAAGTGCGTTTTCAGCTAGCTCTTTCGTTCCGTAAGCCGCATATTCTGCACAGCGGACATTTTTTCCACCGGAATGAGCCACAAGATAATCAATAGCTGGTAAGTCCTCTCTCAAACAGGATATTGTGGTAGAATATAACGCATGGGTATGGATCATAGCATTCACTTCAGCGCGATTTTGATAAACAACTAAATGCATTTGATATTCACTGGAAGGTTTTAATGTACCTTCCATAATTTTTCCGTTCAAATCCATGATAATAATATCTTCTTCTTGCAATTTATAGTAATCCATACCACTAGGAGTGATTGCCATATAACCAGATTTTTTGTCAAAAATGCTAATATTACCTCCAGTACCGACTGTTAATCCAGAATCAATTAATTTTTTTCCATACTCAACAAGTTGTATTCGTTCCTCTTCTAGCAGACCCATATATATAACCTCCATTGTAGCTTGAAATTGAATAACATATTTCTAATCACAATCTATTTTTGCTTAATAATCTAATCACTCATAGATTGCTACTTTTGGTAGAAATTCGAGCTTTTCAAAATATATTCTCGGATTGGAATGGCCATTCCAATCAAGGATGTATTATTTATATAGAGGACCATATTCCTGACATGCTTCAAAATCAGTACGTTCATTTTCTTTGGTTCCAAAGCCAGTGAATGAATGTGGTCTAAAAATCCTTTCATCCTCAACGTTATGCAGTACTACCGGAATACGTAACATACTTGCTAAGGTAATGAATTCGTGTCCTACATGTCCGTAAACCGAAGCGCCATGATTTGATCCCCAATTATCCATTACATTATAAACAGTCTCAAACCCTGGCGCCCCTAGTTTGGGTGCAAACCAAGTCGTTGGCCATGTTTTATCAGTACGTTCATCTAAGATATCTGAGAGTCCTTTGTCTAGAACACAACTGTGGCCTTCAGCAATTTGCAGGGTTGGACCTACTCCTTTAACGAGATTTACTCGAACCATTGTCATTGGCATTTCAACATCGGTATAGAATCTCGATGAAAATCCTCCACCACGGAAATATTCATAATTGGCTCTATTCCATTCTACTTTGTCCATGACTTTCTCTATATCAACTTCATTCATATTCCAAAATTCCTTCATTGTAGGATTATCATCTTCATCTGTTAATGCACCGGACCAATCTAAAGCGGAGGCTCCTGAGTTTTTTAAATGAATTACTCCGTTTTTAGCTTTTCCTTCTAATTTATGACCTGTAGCACGTTCAACGGATTCTGGGCTCCAGTAAGTTCTTACATCAGAAAATAGAGGTGCTTTGTTAGTTAATAAAGTTCCAAAGAGCATTGAAACTCCATTCAGCGTGTCATTTTCAGTCGCAAATGCAGTAACTGGCCTTGGCCCATTCCAGTCAAAAGTTGAAGTCATAATAGCTTCAGTAAAATCTCCATTGGGTAACCAGTCTGTCCATTGTCTTTGTCCTTGGAATCCTCCAGAAATAGCATTACGGCCTTTAGCCTCTTCTTCCCATCCTAATTCTGCTAATTTTTCATTACTGTATAAAATATCTCGAGTTATTATCGCATGCTTTGCAATAAACTCCCAATCTTCTTCGGCAGGAATAACTTTTGACTTTTCAATGATTTCCGGGAAATCCTTTCCTTCGTTAATGTCAATACCTTCTTTGCAATACTTTTTAATCCAAGCCAATGCTTTTTCATATTCTTTTTTATCATAAATTTCTAGTTTAATTCTTCTTAAAATCTCTGTCATATCAACATATTCGACAGTCATCCCTAAATATTTATTAAAGAAGTCATCATTGGCTTGAGACCCCACAATTCCCATACATGAGGAACCAATATTTACATAAGATTTTCCTTGCATTTGACCTACAGCAAATACACCTTTTGCAAATGATAAAATTTGATCTGCTACTTCTTTAGGAATACTATCATCATCTAAATCCTGAATTTCTTCTCCGTAAATCTTATATGTTGGATATCCTTTTTCTGCATATGCAGCCATCGCGGCGGCAACATAAACCGCTCCAGGTCTTTGTGTACCATTAAAACCCCAAATACCTTTAATCGTGTTCGGATTTAAGTCTAATGTTTCTGTGCCATAATTCCATGACGCTGTTACGGAAAGTGTACCTACGATATTTTCTTCTTTAAACTGATCATCAACAGCTCCAGCGTCTCCTCTTCCACCAATCGTTCGATCTGCTAAAATACATTGAACTGAAGTACCATCTGCATAGCGAAGGTTATTTTCAATTAATTCCTTTGCTGACTGAGCCATTGTCATCGTTTTTTCTTCCAAAGATTCTCTTACACCACCATGACGCCCATCAATAATAGGTCTTATACCAAGTTTAGGATAACTTAAAGACATTAATATTCTCTCCTTTACATTTACTCTCGACTAAATAAAATATATATCTTATAGTAAGCGATTTCAATGATCTGAAGAGGTATTGGCTTTTGTTCAAAAATACTATTTTTTTCGTTCATATTAGTTCAAAAATATGATGAGTCTGATGTTAGTTTTGAGAGACTGGATAAAAAAGAAAAAAGTATAATGATCACAAAAGGAGTAAAGAAGAGAGTACAGGGAGAAAACGGGCTAGAACCTGCGATAAATTAAACGTGGAAAGTAAAATGAAATATAATATAAAGAGAGCAAAGAAAAAGAATGAACAGCCCAAAACGGAGAATGTTACAAAAAGTTGAAAGCGACGGAAAGGGGTCGCTTCAGAAAGGTTCAACTAACAACAAGCTGTTTACGGTTAGAGAATTTAAACGTGGAAGAAGGTTTCACAATCAGTCATTCTACAGCAGCTATGAATCACAAAAAATTAAAATTTTTGTTTTTTCTATGGAGGAATTGTTTAATAAATTAACAATCGGGCCAAATAACTTCGCAATTATCATTTATATTATCGAGAAAATTATTAATTGGTTTTTTATCTGTTATTATGTGATCAATTTCACTAAAATGCGCTAATTTAAAAAAATGCCTAGTATCAAATTTTGAAGAGTCAACTAATAATATAGTCTTTTTGGTGTTACTTATCATTTTTTGTTTAATTAAAGCCTGGTTATAGTCGGCCTCATAACTGCCAATATTATCAATACCCCTACAACTAAAAATAGCAATATCTGTATAAAAGTTATCAAGAAAATTTACTGCAAAGTTTCCAAGAATAGAATTTGTTCCGTGAATAACTTCTCCTCCTGTAATAAATAATGAGATATTAGGCATTTTATTCAAGTTAGGGGCTAGATCAACACTGTTTGTTATAATCCTTAAATTGTCAACTTCTGTTAGAAAGGGAAGAATAAAAGAAGCCGTAGAGGAACTATCTAGAAAGATAGCTTGGTTCGGTCCAATAAAAGTAGAGGCTATCTCCGCTATTGAATATTTAGGTTTTACTTGCTCATCCAACCTGGATTCATAAGAATAGTCAATATTTTTAGGTATTGATAATCTTACTTCACCGTGTTCTCTAATCACCCTTCCTTGATTTTCTAATTCAATCAAGTCACGTCTTATAGTAGAAGTACTACTATACAATAGAGATTCCAATTTACGAGTTGAAATGACTTTTCTTTTTTTTAATATTTCCATAATTTTCGTTTGCCTTTCAATACTTGCCACTTCTATCCCCCCCACTTTACATGGGAAATTTTCAATAATATATTAGCCATTAATTAAATCAAGCATATATACAACTACTATATGCGCAGAACAAAATACTGTCAATTAGTTTGTGTACCCTTTTAGGATAACCTTGATTGAGGTTGCTATTTAGGCATTTTTTCTAAGTACTCATGGATACTTTAGAATTCATTGTCCTTGTCTTTGGCATCTGTTTTTAAATATATTCCATCATTGCTAAAGTCGTACTAAGCCCCTTAACTTCTGCTCTTTCATTCTTTGATTATAATCGGTTGTGATAAAGATCGCCGACTTTTTGGTTCAGTAAAAATAGGTATAACGCCCCTTTGGGGGAGCGTAAAATAAAATACATACAACAATCAAGTAGGTCTATGTGATAATCTTCTTAGAAACTAATTTGGGAGGTTATGCGATGACCTTAAAAGACAAGCGAATAGAATGGAAAATACATTGCGGTGCCTGGAAGGAAAGCAGACAAAGTATAGCTGAATGGTGTCGGGGGAAGGAAATTAAAAAACTCATCAGATGTATTGTTGGGTGCAACGATTCTGTGAACACCGCAGTTCTTATATAAAGAGAAGTATGTTAAAACACAATGGCTGACCGTTCAAATGAATGATTCTTCAGCTGACACTTCCAATAGACAGGGACCTGTATTCATTCATGTTGGTAGCTCTATCTGTTGAAGCACAATCGAGAACGGATATGAACTTTTTATCGGATATTGTTCAAGACCTGCCAATCATGTTGGTGAATGTTCCGTTTCTGAAGTGTACCTAGCTCGTGGTAGCATTGCTTTTTGACGGTCCCGATGTCATTGTGAAAGAGTGTTTTGATATGGTTCCTTTTTCCTCCTGTCTGTTCGTATTCTGTAATTGAATTATGGAAACGCCAACTAGTGAAAGATAACATTATATATACAGTTAACGATCCTCTGTTTATTTCAAACACATTTAAAGACTTTTTGTAAGGGTCTTACTATGTTACATGAACGAATATCGCCAAGGACGCCAAATATGAACGCTCACATAGGATCATCTCATAGAATTACGGGGAACGATTGTATGTCCAGATTTGAGTTTGCAACCTGTGGAGAGACTTATGAAGCGATTACAAATTCCATGAACTTTTACAACCTTCGAATCCGTATATATTGCGATTGGAATTACCGAAGATGGTATGAAAGAAGTTTTAGCCTTCATCATTGCACCAACAGAATCCGCGCACGTATGGGAAGATGGATGCAGGAACTACGTCATCGTGGTGTTAAAGACGTGGGTTACTGAGACGTTTAGTATAGAACAAATCAAATCGTTGAATAAATCAGAACTAGTTAAAAGTATAATAGATAAATATGAAATTAAAAGAGCTGTGGTAATCGGAGACCGTTTATCGGACATTAATGCGATAATGACTTAATATCAATAGGATGCCGATTTGATTTCGCAAAAGAAGAGGAACTCTCTCAGGCAAACTTTTTATTAAATGATCTAAAAGAGTTAAAAAATACTACCTACACTATAATTTTTTGGTATTCGCATTATTGCTGGAAACGTTTATTTTAGACAGTTATATAAAAGATTTATCTTGGTTAACAGATAGATGCTTTAAAAAACGACGCTACAACATAAGCAAATACAATAATAATCAATTTATAATTGTTCGTTTTGTTTGTACTATAAGAAGGCATAAAATTTTTGAGGTAAACAAACTTATTCATTAACGACAAAGAGGGACATTTATAGTGTCCCTGCTTTTTGCGATTTAAAAGCTTTGATTCTAAAACAGCAGAGTATTGTTTTAACTTGTGATACACCTGATCCCAAAAACTGCATCTACATTTATTTATACTGAGTTAAGGCTGTAAATGTCACCTTTATCCTCTTTAACATCTACAGATCATTAAATGGTTCCCATCTGGATCTTTAAAGTTAAACCAATGTCCATGCTCAATCTCTGTCGTTACTTCAACGCCTTTCCCATGGATGTATTGATAAGCATCTTTAATATGATTGGTATTAAAATGAAAAAGAGGCGTGCTGATAATATTTTCCGGTTGATAAATTTTACTATCTAATACAATGTTGATCCCATCCAGAGATAGAACATACAAATGCCCAAGCTTTATTTCGCCATCAGCCGGTAAACCTAGAAGCTCGCAATACCAATCGCGAGCTTTTTCTACATTACTTACTGGAATAAAAATTGTCCCTATTTCCTTTGATATTGGATTCACTATAGTTGGCTCCTTTCTTTAACCATTACTAAAGCTATATTACAAATCCCAATACTTTCTCTGAACACCGATTACTTTATGAACCGCCTCCATCTGATTCGGATACAAAGGACCTTCATGGTACCCCTGATCAAATGGATCGTCAATTCCACTCTTTTTCCCGGATAACGCTTCCATAACTTTTAAGGTACAAAAAGGAACGTATGCTGTACTGTATCCACCTTCGTGGCAAGCGACTAAACGTCCACTACAATGCTTCTCAGCCAACTGCTTCATTCTTAATGACATGTCGTAGAATCCTTCTGCTGTAACAAGCATTCTTCCTAAAGGATCAAATCGGCTTGGATCTTGACCAGCTGATACGAAAATAAATTCTGGCTGAAATTGGTTTACAATTGGCTCCACTACATGTTCAAATGCATACTGATACCCTTCATTTCCAGTTCCGGCTGGTAATTCAATATTTACGTTAAATCCCTCACCTTCTCCTTCACCTGTATACGTGATTTCCCCACGATTTTTCGGAAAAATGTTCTCTTGGTGAATAGAAATAAAGAGTACGTCTCGATTAGAGTAAAAAGCGCTCTCCGTCCCATTTCCATGATGCACATCCCAATCAAGAATCAGAATCCGCTTCAAACCATATTGCTTATGTAAATACTTTGCACCAATCGCGACATTATTGACTAAGCAAAAACCCATCCCTTCTCCAAATTCAGCATGATGACCAGGCGGACGCGTAAGAGCATAGACATTTTGCACTTCTCCTTGCATAACAGCATCCACAGCAGTTAACACACCTCCAGCCGATAATAGGGCAATTTCATACGAATTGGGGCCGACAATCGCATGCTCTCCCGCATCACCACCACCTGCATCACTTAGCTGCTTTAGCCGATCAATATATGCCGCGTCATGATTCATTTCTATATCCTGTTTTGTCGCTGTTCTCGGTTCAATAAGCTGGAATTCTTTAATAAATTTCGAACGATCTAGTAAATTTTTAACCCGACGCTTCGTTTCTGGATTTTCAGCATGGATATCCTCTTGAATCCAACCACCAGAACTAAGATTTAATGCCCCATTGCCAGTTTGATGCCAAAAATAGCTTTCGTCATAAATAAATCCCGTTTTTTTCATTAAAATCCTCCTTTTTCAGATTTTATGTTAAAAATATAGATACCTCATCGTTTTACAAGGCAGCAAAAATTTCACTAAGATAAGTACTTCTAAATAAATATGAGTTGATTCAAAAAATAATTATATTATTTAAAATTTATCAAATATTATTCGCGTAATCAATTTTTAGATCTATTTGTATACATTTTCAAACAATGGATCTATTTACTTGCTTCGCTCTCTGTATTAGTTTCAAATCCTAGCAGAAACAAGCTCCGATAATTTGGAGCTTGTTTTGCTTGGCTTAAGTATAAATAGCAGTATTCTTAACATATTTCTCTACATTATACCTAATAGATAAATTTAATATTAGTATAAAGACCAATCAATATTGTCTAAATATCTCCAAGGGAATAGAGATTTTTCAATTCATAACTAAGCCGCCATCAACCACTAGGTTTTGTCCTGTTACGGCTCGACTCAAGGGAGAGGCAAAAAACAGAACCACATCAGCGACATCTTCGGGTGTAGTCGCTTTTTGCAGCGGCGTTTCTTCTTTAATCAGCTTAAAAACTGCATCCGGAGTTTCAGCACTTGCATCTGTTTTGTTTAACAAACCGCCAGATACCATATTTACAGTAATGCCATTTGGACCTAGCTCTTTAGCCATGGATCGAGTAAAACCAAGTAAAGCAGCTTTACCAGTATTATAATCGTGATAGGGAACGACTGGATTTTGTACAAGATTCGTTCCAATATTTATGATACGACCAAAGTTCTGGTTCACCATATCTGCTCTTCCTGCTTGCAAAGTGTGGAATGCGGCCTTTACACTTCCTTCAAATTGCGTTTGAAACTCATTCCACTTTATAGAATCTAACTTATTACGTAACTCTCCATTAAATGTAAAATCAATTAGTGCATTATTAACAATCGTTGTAATGGGCTTTTTAAAATAATTCCTCGCTTTTACAAACAAAGCATTTACTTCTTCTAGATTACGAACATCTGCTTGAATAGCAAGCGCTCGTTCATTGCCAATTTGCTCAACTACTTCCTCAGCTTTTTCCTTATTCATAAAGTAGTTGACCACTACTTTTGCACCAGTTTCCCCAAAAGCTTTTGCAATTGCGGCTCCAAGCCCTCTACTTGCTCCTGTAACCAATACAACTTGTTCTTTTAAATCCATAATCAAAAACAACTCCTTTATATTAAAATTTTTATAAAGTGAATCTTCAATCTGTGGGGGTTTTCTTTCATCCCCCGCTGATTGCCAGTACCGTAATGGTATGACCTAAAGGCATCTTACGAAATTGGGTATTTAGGTGCTGTTATCACTCACTTAGACTTGTCTTAATTTTAACGCTTCAATTTGGGTCGAGATGAATGTTTCAATTGCCGTAAAATCTTCTCCATCACACATTTGTGTTCCCCCCAAAGATCAGATAAGCCTTAAGATCATTGTTTTAGCCTTTTTGATTCTCTATAGTTTGCATCTGTTTATCTCTTTCTGTTAACCATTTATTATTTCAACTCTGCTTTTATTTATTAATGAAGAGAAAAACTACTCAATGTTTTAATGAACAATGAAATGTCTGAAAAAGCAACTGGATAAGCGCATAAAAAACAGCTCCCGTTTTATAATGAGGAAAACAGAAGCTGTTTTTTAATCGGTCCCTATCTATTTAATCTAAATTAGTCGCCACTAGTACCCGATATGCCCTAGATTACCTCATCTATTCATTCAACAAATCCGCTACGATTTTTTCGTTTCGCTTGTAGAGTTTTTCATTATGGGAAGATACCATTGCCGTTTTCGTTGCTTCAGGTTCAAGATAAAGCTTAGCTTGATTCACTGCATTTGCTGCATCTTGAAAAGCACCAGCAATAAGATGCAACTTTCCGTCATGATGTAAAATATCCCCAGCAGCAAATAAACCAGGAATAGAGCTTTCGCTACTGCTCGATCCAGATATGAAATAGTTGTCACTTATTTGAATGTCAAGCGGGCTATTTTCGAGTAGCGATTTGTCTCTATCATAACCATGGTTTACAATGACGTCATCGATTGGTATATATTGCACAACTCCGGACTCCCGATTTGTAATCGCTACTTTCTCAATACAATCGCCAGCATCATTTGCTACTAATTCCGTAATTTGGGTTTGGGTAAAGCAAACAACGGAATTATTTTTTAGATATGTAATTTGAGATTCGTGACACGAAAAATCACTCCGACAGGCAATATATACTTCTTTGGCAATACCTGATAATTCTTTTGCCCAATCCGTTGCAGAATTACCGCCGCCAGAAATCAATACACGCTTATTTTTAAATTGCTTCAAGTTCTTCACAGAATAATGTAGGTTTGTTTCTTCAAAATCAATTGCATTAGGGAGTGGTAAACGTTTCGGATTTAAAATACCACCACCCACTGCAACAATGATTGTCTTGGAATAATGTATGTTTCCTGAGGCCGCTTTCACAATAAAGAGACCTGTTTCATTTTTGTCAATGCATACAACTTCCTCATTCAGCACTACCTTAGGATCAAAAGTGAGCCCTTGCTCTACCATGTTTTCAACGACTTGTTGTCCTGGAAGTGGAGGCATAGCCCCTATGTCCCAAACAATTTTTTCTGGATAAACGTTGACTTTACCACCTAGAAAAGGGTGGTACTCAATGATTTTTGTTTTCATTTCACGTAGCCCGCTATAAAATGCTGAGAATAATCCTGCCGGGCCTCCCCCAATAATGGTTACATCATACACGTCTGAATCAGAGATATGAATCATTTAAATGCTCCTCACAAATGAAAATGATTATCAGTTGCATTTATCGTACAACAATCGCAAAAATGTTGCAACCTTTTTCTAAACACGAATGTAACAGATAAGCTCCCTTCCAGCAGTCATTACTTTGAGTAAGGATAGAAATTTTTTAGTAGACGAATTCTTAAAGTAATTAACGATAACTAATATTCAACCATGTTTTTTACGCTTTTATTTTACTAGAAGTAATTGACAAGCAAGGGAAAAGCGTATATCATTTGTTAATGATAATCATTATCAATTATCAATAAAATAGCAATCAATGTACCTATTTTAAAATAATGTAACAAACAACATCGGTCATTAGGCGATCAACACTGTTTTCATATCGCCATACTCAGCAAAGGAGGTATACGCATGTATCGTTTAACTACAAATGACTTAAGCGTTGGCTATGGAAAAGAGCCAATTGTACGGAATTTATCTGTTGAAATTCCAGATAGTAAGATTACTTCGATTATTGGCAGTAATGGTTGCGGAAAATCGACTTTATTAAAAGCGATAACGAGAATCATCCCCTACGAAGAAGGCTCCGTGCTTTTAGATGGATCAAAGATTGCCACCATGAAGACAAAGGATGTCGCCAAAAAAATGGCCATTCTCCCACAAACACCGGATAGTGCAAGTGGTTTAACAGTTGGTGAATTAGTATCTTATGGACGATTTCCACACCAAAACGGTCTAGGACGACTAAAGAAAGCAGATATCGATATGATTCATTGGGCAATGGAAGTAACGGCTGTATTAGAGTTTAAACATAGAACAGTCGATGAGTTATCCGGCGGACAGAGACAACGTGTATGGATAGCGATGGCTTTAGCACAAGAGACAGACATCATTCTGCTGGATGAACCAACAACCTATTTGGATATGGCACATCAACTAGATGTTCTACAATTACTGGAGCAACTTAATAAAGAAGAAGGTCGGACCATTGTCATGGTCTTGCATGACATCAATCAAGCAGCTAGGTTTAGTGATTATTTACTCGCCATGCGTTCCGGGAAAATTATTCAAGCAGGAAGTCCTCATGAAGTACTTACAAAAGACATGCTACGAAATGTATATGAGATTGATGGAGAAATTGCCACAGATCCTCGCACAGGCAAGCCGATGTGTATCACCTACGATTTAATCAAACAAAAGGAGAAGCAAAGCTATGAAAAAACGATTCATTCTGCTATTTAGTGTCATCATTCTTTTGCTAAGTGCTTGTAATACCAATGAAGAAAAGAAACAAGAAAAAGCGGCTTCAGAAAATGAAAAAGATACAATTACTTATGAATCCGAAAATGGTCCTGTAGAAGTACCTGCAGATCCACAACGTGTTGTTGTCCTTAGTCAATTTGCTGGGAACTTGATCAAGCTCGGTGTCAATATTGTTGGCGCTGATTCATGGGCGAAAGATAATCCTCGTTTTGAAGAATTAAAAGATGCTGCAACCGTTTCAGATGACAACTTGGAACAGATTATTGAATTAGAGCCAGATTTAATCATTGGTCTTTCTTCCGCCAAAAACATTGATAAATTAAAAGAAATTGCACCTACCGTTACATTTACTTATGGTAAAGCCGATTATCTACAGCAACATATTGAAGTTGGAAAGCTTGTTAATAAGGAAGAAGAAGCCCGCAAATGGGTAGAGAACTTTGAACAAGAAGCCACAGAAGTAGGTAAACAAATTAAAGATAAAATCGGCGAAGATGCTACGGTATCCGTTGTTGAAAAGTTTGATAAACAATGGTATGTATTTGGTGATAACTGGGGACGAGGTACAGAAATCCTCTATCAGGCCATGGGATTAAAAATGCCAGAAACAGTTAAAAAGCATGCTTTAAAAGATGGTTATTATGCCCTATCAGAAGAAGTGATTCCAGACTTTGCAGGTGATTATTTAATTGTTAGTGACCAATCTGGTGCAAAAGATACCTCTTACCTAGAGTCCGATATTTTCCAAAGCATTCCGGCTGTTCAAAATGACAACGTATTTGTCATCGATGGAAAGAAATTTTACTTCAATGATGCATCAACACTTGAATATCAGTTGGAGTTTTTCAAGGGAAAATTTTTAGGAGAGTAACCAGGTGGAGAAAGTGGAGAAAGAAATCAATCATTCAGCTTTCACAATCAAATTAGTTACCGCCATTATTCTATGCCTCTTGACGTTTCTTATGGCTACAAAAATGGGAGCAAAAGAGACCAGTTTTAGCGATGTTTTTCATGCGTTTTTCCAACAGGATCATTCAGAAAGTTATTCTACTATTCGAGATATTCGCCTGCCAAGAGAAGTTGCAGTTATGTTTGTCGGTGCTGCACTTGCCGTCTCAGGCGCAATTATGCAAGGAATGACACGTAATCCTTTAGCTGATCCTGGATTACTTGGCTTAACGTCTGGTGCAAATGCTGCGTTAGCATTTGCACTAGCGCTTGTGCCAAAAGTGGATACGTTCGGCATTATGATTGCATGTTTTATTGGAGCTGCTTTTGGAGCTGGTCTTGTCTTTGGTATCGGTTCTATTCAAAAAGGTGGGTTTACCCCTGTCAAATTAGTATTAGCAGGTGCTGCAATCTCTATCTTTCTGCAAGCAGTGGCAGATGGTGTTGGCTTATATTTTAAACTTTCAAAAAATATTTCCCTTTGGACTGCCGGCGGTGCAATTGGTACGACATGGCAGCAACTAGCGATTGTGGTTCCGTTTATTTTAGTAGGCTTACTAATTGCATTAACTCTATCTCGCCAAGTAACCATTCTCAGCTTAAATGAAGAAGTAGCTATTGGTTTGGGACAAGAAACGAAGCGCATACGCTGGCTATTATTTTTCGTTGTGGTTATATTAGCTGGTGCTGCTGTTGCTTTAGTTGGTAATATGGCATTTATCGGCTTAATGATTCCACATATGGTACGAGCAATAGTCGGTGTGGATTATCGCCAAGTCATTCCTATATCTATTTTTGCTGGAGCCGTCTTTATGCTGCTAGCAGATTTAGTTGGACGAACGATTAATGCGCCAATGGAGACACCTGTGGTTTCGATTGTTGCTGTTCTCGGACTCCCTTTCTTTCTATTTGTCGTGCGAAAAGGAGGAAGAGCGTTACAATGATCCCATCCTATTTAATACGAAAACAACGTATCATTATTCTTATTTTAGGAATGCTCATTTTCATCACTTCCATTATAGCAATTAGTGTCGGACCAGCTTCCGTGTCCATTGATCGCTTAATCCCAACTATCCTAGGGGATGGAACCTTTAAAGAAGATTTCGTGTTTTTCTCGATTCGCTTGCCACGACTTATTATTATTGTATTAGCAGGAATGGCGCTAGCACTTTCAGGAGCCATTTTACAAGCTTTAACACGAAATGAGCTGGCAGATCCGGGAATCATTGGAATTAACTCGGGGGCTGGTGTGGCAATTGCCGTCTTCTTTTTATTCATGCCGATAGAAGTTGGGAAATTTGTGTATATGTTACCGGTTGTCGCTTTTATCGGTGCTATGGCTACTGCCATATTGATCTATTTATTTTCCTATCAAAGAAAAACCGGTGCAAAGCCTGTACATCTCGTTCTTGTTGGGGTCGGGTTTTCCATGGCGTTATCTGGTTTAATGGTAGTACTAACTTCCGGCGCAAAAAGCGAAAAGGTCGATTTCATTGCAAACTGGCTAGCGGGAAATATATGGGGGACGGATTGGCCATTTATCTTAGCGCTGTTTCCCTGGATTTTGATTTTATTTCCATATACATACATGAAATCACACCAGTTAAACATTTTTGGGATGAGTGAACCGGTTGGAATTGGACTTGGCATGCGGGTGGAAAAAGAAAGAGTTGTTTTATTGATGGTAGCCGTTGCATTAGCAGCCGCTACAGTCTCTGTCACGGGTGGCATTACATTTATCGGATTAATGGCACCACATATCGCAAAAAGGCTCGTCGGTCCACGACATCAGTTATTCCTGCCAATCACTATCCTGATTGGTGCTTGGTTGTTATTAATAGCCGATACAATTGGCAGAAATGCACTACAGCCAGAAAGCATCCCAACGGGTATCGTTGTTGCCATTATCGGAGCACCATATTTTATTTATTTATTACTACGAAGCAAATAATAAGGCGGGTGGGCAGAAACTCACTCGTTTTTTATACTATAGAAAGCCTCGTAGCACTCGCGCGGAACTGGCCACCGACTATTATAAAAAGTGTTTATAGACAAGTCTTTTCATGCCGAAAACGATTGCTTTCACTATTAACACAAGGTAACAAACCAAGTCTTTCTATTGTAGCTGGAACTATTAACAAGGCGTATTATAGATAAATAAAAATAGATTTATAATTTTCAAATTTATTTGCAAATAGATATTTGAAATTATATAATGACATTAGATGAAAAAGAAATGATTTGTAGAGTAATTGATTAAAATGGAAAGAGGTTGTCAACAAGGGTCAGGCATCCTACTATTTAAAGAATTAAAAGGAGGAAGACAATGTTTTCATGGACCGCATTAACCCCCATTGGTCTTATATTGGTGCCCCTGTTTTTGGTTTATGTATATGCGTATATAAAATTCTCCCGAAGTGGTGAGTCTAAAACGGAACATGGGGAAAAAATCATGCAACAAGCTTATAAGTATTCCATTCCTGTTTTCCCTATCGGATGGTTATTGATCGAGGCTTATCACCGTTTGATCTCAAATGTCAGTTTAGATATTTACCGAGATTGTATCGCTATTTTAGTTCTGCTATTTTTTAGCATTCAAGGATTAACGATCATTTTCTTGAAAAATAATAGCTCCTTGCAACCAAATAGCGAGAGACATTAAGGGCCTTTATTTATCAATAACATAGCCTTAAAAATTTTTCATGGAACATCTACAAAGAAACCTGTCCCATTCTTAGATTTTTTTATTTGCTATTTTCTTTTTAATCGTTTCTATTTGGTCGAGTAGGAGGGAACCTTTCCTTTGGGATTGTGTTCCGCCCCCTCACAGATCCGTGCGGGCGCAATTAACGCACACGGATCCTCACCAACATCTTTCACAAATTCTGCTATCCTTACAAGTTTTGTTTCCACTATTGCTCTACCTCCGTGTGTAGTAAGTGTGTCCCTAGTAAGGGTGATGTTGGTGTGACACGCCTTCCCTCTTATCGGCATTACCCGACGTCTTTGGTACTATGCGGTCATCCGACTTCCTGTTGTCATCTGGCTTCCTCTCTTTGTATCGATTGTTCCGCCATACTCTCCCCTTTTTTCCTAGAAGAAAGAACAAACAGGATATCCCGAGTTATCGTGTAATCATTGTGTAACATGCCTGGCTCTTCGACTGCGAGAGGGCTCTATATACCTTACCAAAGCGGTATATATCGTGTGGTTTTCCAGCCTTTCGACACTGTCAACCTCTCCGTTTTAACATATTACGCAGCTCAATCACTTTCAGGCCTATTACCTAACTGTCTACGCTTAACTCCAATAATTACTTGTTGAAGTCCAAGACTCGCTATTGATGGCTTGGTTAAAGCCTTATCAAACAGGAGTTCCACCTGTTAAATTACACGACCTATGCTCGGTCGCTCCAAAAGCTCTTGTTTATAGCTTTTAAGTTTTAAATCATTGAACAACATCTCAAAGAAACATTGTGAGCTGTGAATGAGAGCTTTTAATAATTCCTCTTCCATTACGACCAAGGAATCCTCGTCAATTGTTATTTTAGATTTAAGGCCGACTTCCTTTGTCATTACTCATTCAATCGGTTGACTAGGAAAAAAAAGCCGAGAATCCATTGTCTATATATTCTTCTAATGCATTCAAATAATAAGCATATAAAGAAGCTAAGTCGTCATAAATTGGTATGCCACCAAACTCTTTACCGTATGCAGTAAATACTACTCCTCCTTCAAGCATCAATATACCATTTTCAACATACGCCGCTTTATTTTTCCTTACTAATTCAATCAAAGACTGGTTATTAAAACCACCAATATAAGCGTTTCTACTTCTAGTAAAATCATTTAAATGATATACTTTCTCTCTCAAAAAGAAGCTGTTTATTTCCATTTAACCACCTCGCATCCCAATAACATAGATATTCATAAGCTAATATTAATTGTGCTCCTAATGTGTTCACAAACATATTCTTCATACAACGAAATGAAAAAGAAACGGATTAGATGAGGATTATTATCCAATGGCTTAAAAAATTATTAGTTTGCGTGAGAAGCAATTCCTAACCAAGCTCCCATGCTTCAAAAAAACTAATCACTTGAACTGCTATCGTTAATTTAAGCTAACAAAGCTTTACATTATCATATGTTATCACCTATTAGTAGATTTATTTCTCTATCGGTAATGGTTAGATCTTGTATTTCGTTATTTATCTTCTAACCCGTGATTCACTAATAATATTATGCACTATCAACATTTATGCCGCTTAGTTCTCTTTTTTCCTCAGACTTCCCTTTCTGCTTATCTTCCCCATTTTCAGGCTCTATACTAAATGTGGTGGTACTCCTTATTGTGCCAATGCACAGAAAGATGCAAAAAAATACACTCACTCCCCTCTCTTTTGATAACCTTGAGTTGCAGACACAAAAGGTAAAGGAGAGGGAAAGAGTGCAATATCATCTTATCATAGATTTATTGGGGATAAAAGATAAACAAGTAGAAGTATGGGATATAAAAGAAGAACCCGCGACATGGTTGGTAGAGCTTTATACGAAAGTTAAAAAGCAAACATGTCCATCCTGTAAAGCGAAAACAAAGCGAGTGCACAGCTACCGAAAACAGTTGATTCAAGGGTCAAATCTATCCCATACATCCGTGAAAATTTCTCTGCGAAAAAGAAGATATCTATGTACCCATTGCCACCATACCTTTTATGAACATTTACAAATGGTGGATCGGTATCAAAGGTGCACCAATTCATTACAAATGAGCGCACGAACTTACTCGGCAATCGGTTCATTTACGGATGCAGCCCGTTTATCTGGTATGACAACGAATCGATTAATCCGTTTGTTTGATCGTCATCCCCTGCAAACAAAGAAGGTTCTACCACGTGCTATAGCTATTGATGAGTTTAAAGGAGATGCAGGAGGAGAGAGGTTTCAAACAGTCATTGCAGATGTGGAGAACAAAGAAATCATCGATATTTTACCGGACAGAAAAGTAGATACCATAAAAGAGTATTTACAATCCCGTGATACGAGTAAAGTCCAAATCGTCGTTATGGATTTGTCAAAATCCTTTAAACAAGCTGTACAAAAAGCATTAGGCAATCCATTGATTATTGCCGATCGATTTCACTATATGAGGCAAGTATATTGGGCACTGGATGAAGTACGCCGAGAAGTTCAGAGGGATTTGGATAAAAAGCCACGTATCCAGATGAAACGTAGTAAAAAACTGTTATGGAAATCGGTATATAAACTGGATGAAGAAGAGTCAGAAAAGGTACAAAAGCTTCTTGATATTGATCCCAGATTACAAAAAGCCTATGCACTTAAGAATAAGTTAGATCAATGGTTTAAGGAAAGCGATAAGGATACAGCTAAAGCTGGATTAGAAGCATGTATGCAGACATTAAAAGAATCAGGTATGGATTCATTTCAACGTGTTTATCATACGTTTCAGCGATGGAAGACAGAAATCCTCCAATCATTTATGTATCCTTTTAACAATGGATATATAGAAGGGATAAACAACAAGATAAAGGTGTTAAAACGTAAGTCCTATGGCATTAAAAATTTTTCAAGATTAAAGAATAAAATACTATGGCAACAAGAGGTTAACAAATTAATTTAACACTAACTAAAAAGAGATGGTGGAGAGTAATTTCCACCACCACATTTGACAAAGAACCCATTTTCATTTCCTTATTATTACGACTCTACTTCATGCTCGATCTTTGCCTCTTTGTCTGTTCCACCAGAAAATGTAACCAAAATAACTATTAAAAAACTAATCCAAATGATAATCATACTTTTTTCAAATCCAATAATATTACGCTGTATCCTGGCTATTTTTTAATTATAAAATAAACCAACTAAATTGGCTAAAGTACAGTAATTATTTAATCCAAATTATGGAATATTTACTATTTAAAGTGTCACAGATTTGGGTTACAATGAAAAGGAATTAATCCCGCTACAAATTGCGTAATCGCATAATTTTATTTAGAGTAAATAGAGCTCTTGGTTGGGAGGTAAAAATAAATTTGGCTAGAAGACAAAAACAAAAACTAATGTTTCATTTTCTCATCTTTGTTTGTTTTTTTATTGGTATTCTATTAGGCTTATACGGTCAAGATTTAGCATATTTTTTAAATGAAAAAGTGTACACTGCTATTTACCCTATATATTATTTAACAGCTTCCACTATAACCAGTATTAGTATGTTTTTAATCTCATTGCTATTTGTTTACATTGCAGCTAAAAAGAAAATACTAAGTAAAACTATTTCTTCTAGATATGCATGGTCTATTTTTATAACTGGTTTTTTTATCTCTTGTTGGTCCATGTTTGTATTAGCTATGTGGTGGGGATAACTAGCGGAACTTTCCCTTGATAGTAAAAAGAGTTATATGTTCATTAGTAAGACATGCATGTATGATATCTTAGAAACTAGATAAGTAGGGTTATTGGTAGATTTTCTACAAAAGGGAAGATCAAAAAATGAAATTTGAGTATGTAAAATTTGAGGTGCTTTTACCGGAAGATTACATCGTTCCTTTACGTAACGAATGGAACAAGTACGGATATATAACAGTTGGGGACTACGATCATGTTGTTTCGTACAGTGAGACGAAAGGATATTGGAGACCTTTAGAAGCATCTAACCCATTTGAAGGTAAAACAGGAAATATAGCAAACGGTTCAAAATGTAAAATGGAATTTAAAACTCCATTTGAAAATATAGAGGAAGTAAAAACGATTATTAAAAGTATTCACCCTTACGAGGAACCAATAATTAACGTTGTGCCTTTACTTAGTTAAATCCTAATGCGTTTCAACTTAAAATAGAGAATGAAGTTGTAACTCTATGTCTACGATTATAGGTACTGTACTATAACGAACCTATTTTTAGAGATTCAAGGAGAAGACAATGTACTTTTAATGTTTACATAACGTACCTTTTCAATATGATACGTTATAATTAAAGAAAAGGAATGATTCAATGAAGAAACGAAGAAAGGTTTTTTATTATAACGTTGTTATACTATTGCTCGTTCTATTGCTCATGGGATGTGCAAGTGATGATAAGGAAAAATCAGAAACGGATTCCTCAGATAATGACACTAGTTTAGCATCTGAGAAAGAAACGAAATAGACAGAAAAGAACGATCTAGACAACGAAGCAGAAGATGAAGCGGAATCAACTGGAACAGCAGGAAGCACAACTACTAACCAGTCTAATAATGGCACTGACTCAACAGATGAGCCTGAAAGTAGAGAAGAGAATGCATTATCCAATTATTCTACTGAGGAAATGGAATACGCTCGAGTTTGGCTTCAGCTTGGAGAAATAAAGGATGTAGATGAATTGAATGTTCGACATATTCCAGCTGGTACACCACTTAACCCTGACGATGAAACAAGCGTCAACTATCCAGAAGATGTGATCCAACTTGCAGGTAGTCGCTTAGTAGATGGCTCCGTAACCTACAGCAGTAATGGGGATGGAACCGAGCAGTAAACTACTTTGAACATGGTCAGCAGTTAACACCTGCACATGGTCATGCAGCAATGATGGGTGTTTATGGAATGTTTGCAATAGCTGTACTTATCTACTCACTGCGAAATGTGGTTAAACCTGAGAAATGGAATGATACGTGGTTGAAATGGTCATTCTGGCTATTAAATATCGGATTATTTGGGATGGTATTTGTTTCCTTAACACCAATTAGATTTATCCAATTGAAGGAAGCCTTCGATAATGGGTATTGGGCATCACGAACAAGTGAGTTTCTACAACAAGATATTATTCAAGATCTATTATTATGGCGTGCCGTACCAGATACAATCTTTCTCATAGGTGTGATCATCTTGGTTGTATTTACGATAAAAATTATGTTCCATCTGAAAAAACCTAAATATAAAGGTGGAGATAGCATACCTGAAGCGGAAGAATAAGCAGATGAATAGATGAATTGAAAACGAGGTAACTAGAAAAATAGTTACCTCGTTGTTTTTACTTTACCAGACAGTCAATAAGTTTTGGAATCGCTATATCTAAAAAGGCTACCTTGGAACACCATAAGTAACATGATAATCTAACAGTCCGATTTCCACGCTCGAATCAAAACTGGTTATTGCAACGAGTATGTTTGAAAACAATCGTGTGCACAGTTTTAATACGAATTATTTACGTCAAAGAAAATAATAAAGCATCGTTATTACTTTTAGGCGTGAATTAAACTCAGCCCTTTTTTCTAAAAAGTAAGCAGGGCTATAAATATTTATGTTAAACGCTTGTGTGCGACAAAATTTTTCACATGTTTAAGTTTAAAAATGATTGGAGTAAGAACATATTTAGGTTTATTCAAAGAGGATTCGTACATGGAACTAACGAGCGTAAATGGATATCATTCCAATAAGGAGGTGTTCAATTTTATTGGAAAGATTTTTTACGCTCTCTCATAACCTTTTTTCGTTATTTTTGACTAGTTATGTTCCAGTCCCCAAAAAAGAAAAATAGTGGGTAAAAATAATTCGGCGATGACTTTACCCACAAATCTTAGTATGTAATGAATGTCTATTTTACACAGTTCAATCGTTTAACCTTTTCTTTATTTTTAATCTCCCCGGCCAAATGCTTTTGTGTCAATATTCTCCTTATCAAGAAATTCTTCTATTTTTCCCTGCTCTCTTCCATTCACCACACGAGTTTTATCTTTTATCGATTTCATGTCTATATCAGGGAAACTCCCGTCACTTGCTTCATCTACTATATTATCGATTGTTTCATTTAATTCGTGTATAAACTCATTTGAAGCTGTAATATAACGACTAATTCTTTCAGACTCTTCTTGATAACCTTCAGGCAAGGTATTATTTGAGATATAATTAGAGAAATTCTCATCATTTTCTTTTACAAGCTTGTTAATTCTGTTCAATTTATCCAATTCACTTTTATGTAATTCCTGATCTTCATCCCATAGGAACTCTTCAAATGGATAACTGGCATTATCTAATTCTTCACTGCTGTCTAAATATACTTTTATGCTTTGTTTCATTTCTTCTTCGTCAATAACACGATTATTTTTTTCAGAGGTGAAAATAGTATTAGGAATTTTCACGTCCTTTATAAGAGGAGTGCCATCTTCTTCTGAAACGTCTATGTCTTCTTCGGGGGAACATGCACTCAATAACAAAACAATTAAAAAGCTATAAAAGATTCTTTTCATATTAGTTTCTCCCCCTTAAAAATAGATATGTTCCATTTCCAGTGTTTAATAAATAATCTAACAACAGATTCCCTAACCGATTTTCCAATATAATAGCCCAGTATTGCTAATAATGAACCTAAAATAAAACCTTTTACAACCTGAAATACATCGTCCACTCCAATTGTATGAAATCCATTAACAAATCCTATTACAATTAAGATAACTGGAGATAGAATCATAATTGGTACACCAATTATATAAGCTAATATAAATGGCATACATAATAACAAAATAAATAAACTCACTATAGTAATGATGCAATTCGCTACACTCAATCCTATCATTGACAACAGTGCTGTAAACATACTTTTTATATTTTTTTTCTCTTCTACTTTATTTATAGCATAAACAGTGCTTAATTCTTTAGCAATCTTTTCGGGTTTTCCTAACTCTCTACTTATTTCCTCCTCACTTTTATTCTCATTACCTCCATCAACAAAACGCATACTATATTCATCTACAATATGTTTTTTTTCTTTTTCAGACATATATTTCAGTTTATTTTTAAGCAATTTCAAAAAATTATGTTTGTTCAAGTGTATCCTTCTCCCCGTCATATTAATAAGACTATTAATTCTAGTACACTCTTTTATCAAATTGAACGTTCATAATTTATAATGTCAGTATAGCTTCGTCGTTTTTCGTGAATTATAATAACTTTTCTAAATTATTATCTGCATTTCCATCCACAATAATAATATTTAGATCGTACAAAAGCGTTCCTTTATAGTGAAGTTAAATAACAATATCGCATAAATAAAAGACGAACGGCCCATAAGAATGAAACCAATCCAAATTTTAAACTTTTTAACAAGTTATTCGTCGTACTATGATTCTGGCACACTTTTCATTGGCTTTCACCGTGAATCAATTTATGAATTACCTTAAACCGCTTGCATCAATGAAAATTAAAAATTCAATGACACACAGAAACTTTGACGTGATAACTTACTGGATAGCAGCCAGTCATAATTCGTGTGTTCTTAACTACTTAAATCTTTAAATAATTGCTGCAAAGTTAGACGATGTTAAACAAGAGGAAAAAGACGTACAAAAGACATTACTAGATCAGAACCAATCATTTGCAGATTATGTGATAGAAATTTAAAATATGTAATCTAATTTGGATGTCGCCTCTTTGAAGATGGATTACAACTGGCGAAAGTTTTTCCATCAGGAATTGGAAATCCCGAATACCATTTGATTTGGCATACCTCCCCATCAAAAACAAGAGCTCCTTATTAAACAAGCAATGATTTGTTCAGTTGGTCTAAAGCCCATTCTGCAGTGAAGAGCTGTAGCAGTTTTGGACATATTCACCACCTCTTCTAAAAGAACCACTGCTTACAACAAAAAAAAGCAGCGTTATACCTGTATAAAGCTCACTGTTAACTTCTCAAAATTCCACTGATTTAGAACGAAGCAAAGCTGGTGAGAGTAATATCTAAAACATAGGAAATCTCGTAGAAGTGTACGGCAACGAAAAAGATATGGATCTGATTATGTATGGCGATGTAAAGAAATACTTACAGTTTGACTTAATTTGGAAGCCACCCACTTGCCGGAAGCCTCTATTGGTATGGAGTAAATTAAAGTTGACCCGATAACTTAAAAAAACAAGTAACGTAATGAAGGACATATACCCATTTTCTCTTTGTACGATGAATAGGCTCAGAACTCAATCAGGAATTAGCTAATTACCATGCAGGTGGTGAAAGCGTATAATCCGTCTTAAAACCAGTATATTGTTTAGTGTATGATAGAAACCTTCATTTTTTGGATCAAACCAATATTTTGAATAAGTTAACAATAATTGTTAAACCAAATTATAACTGTAATTGATAATTTTTACAATATCTTTATGTCATTCAAAAGTAGGAAGAGGTAGTTCTATGAACACAGCAAAAGAAATTTAAGCAAAAGCTTTGTTAATGAGCTATTGGAAAATACGTTAAATAAGGTGCGGTGCAACAATGAGTAGTAGAAGTGGTTGGGGAAAAATTACCTGAGAACCAATACGCAAAAAGGAGCATTAAAGAAACAAATCAAACTGGATTTAGAGAAAAAATATATAAGCTTAGACTTAGAGCATGGTTACGCTGTTTGGTCACTTTCACAAAAACATCAGAACATTTTAGCAAAATCAATTAGTATTTTGCTGGATAAGCAAATGACGCCTTATTGAATCGCTGTATAGAAAATATACTTCACCAAACAAAGGCATAAGCGCCCGTTAAGCAACGTAGCGAATGGAACGAATCAACCGAGATAAAGGGAACCACAGTGAGGCAACGAACCGATGATGGATTTATCGTAGGGCGCAGATCAGCTTTGTCCCTTTTATTAACCAAATAGCTTGTTAAACTAACACACTCGTAAAGTTTTTAAATTAGAAAATCTATTCAACAATCATTAGCCCAACCTCTGAGCCGAGACCTGTCTCCCAAAAGAATAAAAATACACCATAAAGAGGAACCCAAAAATTCTCCAAGCCTTCGTGGGGCGTACAAATTGAATGAAATAAAAAATACCCCAGATAACAAACGAAAGCACCATTGCAAAATACATATAGGAATGTATTCCACCTTCACTCATTCCAGCCCCAAACGAGGCTAATACATTAAATGACATTAATAAAAGTAAAATAATAAAGTTATATATATGAAATGCCTTCTTACCCAACCGTATCACTCCTAATAGCTAATTTTTTATCATTTTTCTACTTCCTCTTTCACTAAAAGGCCCAGTTAACACAATCTCTTTATCCCTCAATCATAATATAATATTCAAAACATTATATTAGCATTCTCAGAAAAAAGTGATCAAATTTATGGACCACCAACTAGTGCTTGCTAGATTTATTTTTATCAAATAAGTGCACAATGAATAATACGCCAAAAACTACAATAGACCCTACAGTTACTAAATAAAGCCAATCTTTTTCAATTTCAAGTAAATTAACTAAGTATAACACCAAAAATACATAAATAATTGTAGTCAGTAATTTCATGATAGCACCCCTAAAATCCATGTCTATCCATCTATTATTAGGATGTTTGTCCCTTTTGTCAATTTGTTTAACAAACGCTCCACCTTTGTTTGAATAAACCATAGCAATCGCCACTGCCGCTCCTGATGCCTAAATATTTTACTAGCTCCCCACGCTTTCAATCGGCTAACGACTTTTTTGTGAAGACCCTTTGGGCTTTTTTATCCTTACTTACAATAAAAGCTTGAATAGCTCCCACCCCACCTCCTTCTGCTACACTAAGTGCAACGCTAATAGTAGAACTAGCAAGTTTAGTATCTATATAAATTTTAGATTTTCCCTACCTTTCAGCCATCAATATTCCCGAATTTTCCTCAATTTTATCATCACTAAGAACATTAGAAGCGTAAAATCATTTGCAGTCCGAAAGATTTACAAAGAGTTGGTTAAAGACTTTACATATAACTCTTTTACTTTCACCATTTAATTCAGCTTCTTCTTGTACTAACTTATCAAACAATTCTCTTTCCTCTTTTGTCATTTCATGAACTCTATTCCTGGTTAAATTCCACAGACTGCCTTTGATAGGCGTTCCACTAACGCATTATCTTCATAGAATGGTTTCCCACAACTTTCCTTTTCACAAACATATCGACGTTTTCGATAAAATAAGGCCGTTCGCCAGCCAAAAATAAGGTCATGTTTGATCTTCTGTATCCGATAATCATGCACACGGTCGGTAATTTGACCACAACATGGGCAATGATGAAGTGCCTTTTTCTAACTCAACATGGAGTATCCATCACTCTCGAATGATTTGGTAATGATAAACTCTTCTAGTCCTGGTAAAAACATGATAGAATTCAACTGCACGCATCTCCTTTTTGTGTTTGTTTATTGGTCTAAACAAAGCCTAACAAAAGTTGGAGTTTGCGTGTTTTATTTACCTAACTTTTTTCTGCTCCCCAACATATATTTTAGAACCATAAAAAAAGCACTTCCCAAATAAATGAGAAGTGCATAAACGCTGATATAATAGTATCCTTAACGCTTTGAGAACTGAGAGGTGAGCGACGGTCTTTTTTAAGACCCTATTTTTTACATTTCATAGACGAGTTTCTTCCATATTATTTGGAAGTCCATAAACCGCTTTAAAGCAACTTTTTCCCGGTTTGTATTTCATGGGATTTTAACGGATTTTTCGTAAAGGGTATTCAAAAAGGTATCTAAAAAATACGCTGGCAGACTATATACAGGGAACCTATTTGGCTTGTTTTTTAGATTTTCTGCTCAATTCATTATAAGAATTGGAATATCCTATTTGCTTGTGTTTCTAACCTTTGTTGCTGCTTTTTAAAACGACTTCTCAAAGAAAACATTTACTGCTACACAGATATCCCCATATTACTAAAGAGCGATGCGGTATAGCTTCCTAGTTTTATTCTTATCCTCCAGTAACATGCTTATCCACCGGTGATGACCATAATAACGGTTGAATGATGGGCGATCGTATTTCAGCTACGCATCAATAAATGCTTCGAGAGTTGTAATGATGCAATCTTATACATATAATCACCTGCTTTTGATTTTAAACGAAAAACAAATGAGCATACGATGCAAACTATTTAATAAGCTATCAAACCATCACACCAGTATTTATCAAACTTTAATTTAAAAAACTGATTTACCATCACTTGTGATACGATTCACCGTCACGTTCCTAAATGAGCTTTTTTACAAAAAAGAATTGCCGATATGCTTAATTAAGCATATCGGCAATAGATATTTATCTTTTCTTCAGCCCTATTATACACATCCCCAAAAATTATTCTACTCCCTTTATTATGATAATTGGATCACCTATTTGGATAGTCTCACTGACTTTTATTACTTCAAATTCAGGAAATTCCTTATAATTTGTAACGATAATTGGCGTTACTGTTGATAAACCTTTGGCTTTTATTGCTGCAACATCAAATTTGACTAGTGGTTGACCTTTTTCTATTTTGTCTCCCACTTTTACAAGGGCTTCGAAGTGCTCACCCTCAAGTTGCACAGTATCAATTCCAATATGAATTAAAAGTTCCACTCCGTTATTTGAAGTTATTCCAATAGCATGTTTTGTTCGAAATAAGACTGCAATTTCTCCATCCACTGGCGCCTTTAAGATTCCTTCATTCGGTTCGATTGCAATCCCTCTACCAATGACTTCTGCTGAAAATGTTTTGTCAGGCACTTGATTCATAGGGATTACTTTTCCGGCTAAGGGACTAAAAACTTTTTCTCCCTCATTCAAATCAATTTTTGACTTTTTGCTGTTTTTCTGTTCCTTATTAGTAGTTTGGTTGTTCGTTAAATTTAATTCAAATTTAGAAAACATTGTAAAGGTAAAGCTTAAGATGAAACTTAAAATTATACCAATAAGAATTGCTGATAGTGCTGACATATTACCATTAGGAGCAACATAAGTTGGTAATGCAAAAACACTTGGTGCTACAAATGAATATGTTTTTACATGAAGTAGCACTGCAACACAACCAGCAATAGCACTTCCTGCCATAGCTGCATATAATGGTTTTTTTAGTTTTAACGTTACCCCATACATACCCGGCTCAGTAATTCCGAAGATCGCTGACAAGCCAGTTGAGAATGTAATCGAACGTTGCTCAGAGGACTTTGATTTTACAAACACAGCTAAAATTGCTCCGGCTTGGGCCATGTTACTTATTAATGCAAATGGTAACCAAAAGTTATCAAAGCCATTCGTAGCAATACTTTGAATTGCTGCTGGCATAAACGCATAGTGCATTCCTGTCATCACTATAAATGGATTAAATCCTGCAAGTAGCAAACCAGCCAAAGGACCTACTGTTGAAAATAACCAAATTAAACCTTTTGATAAATACTCTCCAATGTAAAAGCCTAGTGGGGCAATTACAATTAACACAATAGGCACTGTAATGGCTAAAACTAAAACGGATGATAGAATGGCTTTTAGCATTGAAGGCATCACTTTGTTAACTGCTTTATTAATATAGCTCATTAACCAAACCCCTAAAATAATAGGAATGACGGACGAACTATAGCTTAAATAAGGTACATCAAAAACCAAAAATTTCATTGGCTCCAAGCCTTTAGCAGCTCCATTAATCAAAGTTGGATACAGTAAGACTCCAGCCAAACACAATGCAATAAACTCATTGACATTGAATTTTCTTGCTGAAGACACAGCCAATAGGAATGGTAAAAAGTAAAAAGCTGCATCTGATATCATTGTGAATACTTGGAAAATGCCACTTGTTTCCGATATCAGTTTAGTAAGGGGAATTAATGCCAAGACAACTTTCATCATACCAGCGCCAATAATAGCTGGTAAAATTGGTGAAAAGATCGCTGAAATGACTTCAAAAACCCCATTAATTTTATTTTTAATGCCTTTTTTTGGTGTTGATTTTTCAGGTGTTGCTTGTTTTTTAACTTGACCAATTAAACGATTAATTTCATCGGCTACACTATCGACATTATTTCCGATGATAATTTGAAATTGTGATGGTGTAACTTGAATATCCATAATACCATCTAATTTCTTTAGTTCGTCTATTTGGGGTAAAGTGTTATCTACTAAATTAAAACGTAATCTTGTCATACAGTTCCACACTAAGTTGATATTATCTTTCCCGCCAACTAATGAAATAATGTTCTTTCCTAAACGTTTATAGTCCATCTTCTTCCTTCTCCCGTATCTATAAATTTTCTCCATTGGTTGCAATGACTTCCTTATACCAATTGAAGGATTTTTTCCTATAACGTTTTCCAGTTCCATTTCCTAAATTATCTATATCTACATAAACAAAACCATAACGTTTTTCCATTTCTTGCGTGGAAGCACTCACTAAATCTATTGGTCCCCAAGCACAGTAACCTATAATCTCAATACCATCTTCAATACACTCTTTTAACTGGATTAAATGATCTTTAATATACTCAATTCTATAGTCATCATCTACGGTTTCATTTTCTAATTTGTCATACATTCCTAACCCATTTTCGGCAATTAAGATTGGTTTTTGATAACGATCCCAATATTGAGAGAGGCAGTTATAGAATCCTTTGGAATCAATTGCCCATCCCCATGGACTGACTTGAACAAACGGATTTTTTTTGGCCGAACTGTACGTGTATGAAACATGCTGCTCTTTGCTTAACTCGCTGGATACCATTTGTGAAAAATAATAAGAAACAGCTAAGAAATCAAGTGTATTCTCTTTCAACAATGCTTCTTCTTCTTTAGTTATCTTTATATCAATTTCACTTTCATTAAAGAATCTTCTGATATAACCAGGATATGCGCCTCTAAACTGAACATCGGTATAGAAATAATTTAAACGATTGTGTTTCATAGCCAATAACACATTATCAGGGTGGGCATTTTCCGGATAAGCAGTTAAGTCAGCCAGCATTGTGCCAAATTTTATATCATACCCTTTTTCTTTGGCAAATTTTTTCAATAAGGCACTACCTACTATTTGGTTATGAACCCCTTGGTATTTTGCTTCTTCAAAGTTTTCAACGGTATCAATGCATGTCCCTATTGAAAGAAATGGTTCAATATGGAGTAAGTTAATTTGGTTGATTGGAATCCAATATTTTACTTTATCGTGATACCTTTCTATCAATGTTTGACCATATTTTTCAAAAAAATCAATGACACCTTTATCTTTCCAACCATGATATTTTTCTGTAATATACAAAGGAATTTCGTAATGTAAAATGGTTACAATTGGTTCCATACCATTTTTGATAACCTCATCAATAAAGTTATCGTAGAATTCTAGTCCTTTTTCATTGGGCGTATAGTCTTCTATACTAGGAAATATCCGAGCCCAGTTGATTGAAAAACGTAAAGTTTTAAATCCCATTTCTTTTAAATATTTTAAATCCTCTTTATACGTATGATAGAAGTCAATTCCATGTCTTTTAGGATAGTATCCATCTTTGTCATTGACTGCAAATTCTACATCTGCTTGAGTCATATTTGCCGTATGGAGCTTAGAATTATCCTTATCTGGGTTATAAATAAACAAATCTGATAAGCCAATACTTTTACCATCTTCATTCCAAGCCCCCTCTATTTGATTGGCCGCAATGGCTCCTCCCCATAAAAAATTCTCTGGAAATCCTTTAATGTTGTTCATCTTTTTTTCTCCTTTCATAAAGAAAACTTGGTTTTTATAATAATGGAAGTCCTCGTTTTGAAAAAAGGACTTGTCCCTTTGCCCATAGAAAATTTGATATAAAAAAATACCTAAAATAGCATAGAAGAAATCTCTATGTTATCCTAGGTATCGCCTGCACTACCAGTAACAATCCATGTAGTTATTCTTTAGTTGTTAATTTATAAATATAAACGAATAAATAAAACTTTTCATCTTCATTTATGGTTACTTCTTGTGTTTTTTGCATATACTCAGAAATTTTTTCAACACAATCATAGATTTTGGGTGTATTCATCCTTAATGACTGTAGCATCACATTCGTTTGTGAATTGTGTTCTTCTTCATTTGAATCAATGCTTCGTTTAATAAAGTATTTTAAGTGAGTAATAAAGCGATCATAAGAAATTGATGACGTATCCAATTGAATGGAAAAATGAAATTCTATTATCCGCAATATTTCTTTGATCATTTTGGGAATCTTCATTGTTTCATTAATTGTAATCTGTCCTTGTTGGGCATTTACAAAATGCAAGGCAATAAACCCTGCCTCATCTTTTGCTAGCTTTGTTCCAGTTGATTCAAATATCAATTGTAAAGCAAGCATAGCTGCCTCGTATTCTTTCGGATAGATTTTTTGAATCTCATTTAATAAAGGGTTACTGATATCTGTACCGGATTTATGTCGCTTAAAAGCGTAATATAAATGATCTGACAGTGACAAATACAAATAATCATTTAATTGAACCTTTAACAAATTCTCTGTAAGTTCTATAATATCCTTGGTTAATTCGAGTTGTTCTTTAGGGATATCTGACAAGAAATCGTAGACTGTTTCTCGATTATAGTCATTATCTATTACGAAAGTTTTCTCGATCTTGTCCTTATTAATTGTATCTCCTGGACTTACTCCAAAACCAAGACCATTCCCAATTAAAATGACTTCTTGACTTTTATCATTAAGTGACATAATAACATTATTATTAAATTTTTTTATAATTTTCACTGTCATCACCACCTAAATACAAAAAATGCACACAATCCTAAAAACACAAATACAGTGAACTAAAAAGTTAGTTTCCTGATTTCTTTTTTTTAGGTATCGCCTGCATGACCAGTAACAATCCATTAAAATATGAGTTTACCCTATTAATATAATCGATAAAAAGAGAAAAGTCAATCTCCACTGTAGGACTATTTCTATGTTAATGCATTCTCTGCATATCTTACGTCATTTATAATATATGGATCCCTGCATTTGATTCCTTAAAATCTCATTTACTTATGATACGATTCACCGTGACTATTTAAGAGACAAAAAAACAAGCATTGGGATGTAATTCTCAATGCTGTTTTCTTGTAACTAACAAACTACCCTTTATATTTAACAATAAATAGTGTTGGTCAGGGGTAACATAGTACTTGAAACACTATTATATCAACATTTTCCAAGTGCTATGTGTAAAAATTAATCAATCTCTTTCTGTACAGTTGAAAAACCAAAACCACATTAACGTTATTAGTACTATAGAAATTAATACGTTCTTTTACAAGCCTTACCAACAAATTGATAGCCGAAGAGTTGTTATTTTATACTCCAACACTTATTTTGATAATCCAGCTAACAATTCATTTGTTGTTAGAGTTCTTTAGCGTTTTGACATTATATAAAGAAGCTATTTATCTATCCTTTAATTCAGGAGCAAACGAACGTTCCCATAGAAAAAGCCTACCCGTAAGAGAGTAGGCGATCTAAAATACAGTTAATTAAACTAATACCATCTTTTTCAAACTACTTCAACCTCCAAAAAGTCACAACCTGTAATGTTATTTTCTTCTACTAATTTCTTGAAGGTTTCGGAGACGAATATTGGAATTCCTTTATCTTTTAACTTAAATATATGTTTTCCGTTAATCTTATTTTCATTTAACGCAAATTTGGTAATGTCATATATTTTTTCGTCTTCCAATTCAAAAATAGTATATGTTGAACGTTCATAGTTAATAACATCAACTACATCCAGCAATTTTGTTAATTCCGGCCGATTAAGTATCTCGCCAGTGTAATCATCATCTACATATTTTAGAATATTTATTTGTTCCCGAAAATTCCATGCAGTCATTATCTGTTCTTCCCGTTGACACCCTTACATACACTGCTATCATCGTTTCGCATCTTCTCCCTTCCGTATGCCTCGAATAGATATCGGTAACATTCCTGGATGACTTTATCATAATGGGGTCCTTTGATGACTTTAATCTTCAAGCTGCACCACCCCTTCAACAGAAGATATGTGGCACAGCCTGTAGAAATCCAGGGGCGTACAAAGTTCAGGGTTACAGAAACATTTGTTCTTTTCTATGAAAAAGAAAAACCTTGAAAGGCTTGGCAGATCAAGGTTTTAATTACTAAGAGTTATTTTGTTCGTCTTCTCCATATAAACTATTTAGGAATTCTTCAATGTTATTGGCTAAAAAATACATATTACTCATATCATCAGAATTCTCTGGTTCCTGCTCATGATCCCAGAAGTAAATTTTTTCATAATATGGTTCCTTAGTGCCTAAGCATATAGCATTACCTGCTGGGTCATCTCCAATTGGAATAAATCCCGCCGGTAACCTTTCGTCCATTATATCTATAAAATCAGCCAGATTATCATACATATCACCGATTCCGTAAAATACATTCAATACACTTCGGCCTTGTTCGCCCGATATCGTGAATAAGTTAGGAGCTACTTTTCCACCATTCCATTTTAATAAAAATATCTTATATAATTTTGTAAGTTTAACATTATATTCAATTTCAAATTTCTCTATTTGTTCTAACGAAAGATTTTTATGTGAACCAAAAATTTCCGCCATATATATAACCCTCCTATTTATTTTCTATTAACGACGCTAATTCCACCGGTATGAGTAAATTCCCTATGAATTTTTTTGTCAACAAGAATCATTGTTCTTCCGTCTTGATGATGATGCCAAGTATAACCTTCAGGCGCTTCGTATAAAGAAGCGACCGGTGGATCGGAATCTTTGCTTAATCCCGCTTTTATATTAGAGTTTTTATAATCTAAAGGCCGATTCGTTGGATTTGCAAATTCAACTTCTACTGGCTTGACAGTTGGATGTGAAAACTCTGTAAAATCAGGATACCCCCCAGGATATCCTACAGTTTGACCTTTCTTGTTTGTATATACCCAGACCCCATCTTCATCTATTTTTACAGTTCCACCCTTTTTTATCCACTTATCTGGAGCAGGAGAATATAAAGGTTTAGTAGCAAGCTGCTCTTTTGTAAAGCTTACAACTTGTTTTCTATCCTTCTGCACTGTATGTTTACTGTTCTGTTGATAACCTTTAAGTGCACTTTCACTATCATTAGGGTTAACCTTATAGATGTCTTTTTCGTTTTTAAGATTGTTGTTATTCTTTTTTAAATCACTACTTCCCTTACTCACTGTATAGTGATAGCCGCCTCTCGTATCACTAACTACATTGACTTTAGGTATTTGTGTTCTCATCCATTCCTTTATATTCAACATCGTAGGAATTTTTAGAGAGGACCTTGTATACGTATTATTTTTAGAAATTACTTCTCCAACGTCGTTTTGGTCCGCAAACTTACTACCAGATTTTGGCTTAGAAAGGAACGACTTTGTACCAAAAACCGTTGAAAACAAACCAAAACTAGATAACCAATGTTCTTTGGAATACGTTTCTTCAGGACTTATTGTCCCATGCATCATGTCTACTCCACCAACAGTAAGCCAGTTAACAAAGTCTTTTGGTGTATTCAACATATTTTCTGCCCGGACCTGAAGACCTTTTGAAAAGTCCTGTCCCGTATTCAATGCACCAAAAGTAATATAATTTCCAAAATCATAAAAAGAGTCGAATTTAGCTTCATTTCTATCCTCTGCTGCTTTTACTACATCCGAACCTATCTCTTGAAACGCTTGAGCAGACTTTTGAAATGCATTTTGCCTCCGATCATCTGGAATTGATGATACCAATTCGTACGTCACGGAACCATCAGATTCTTTAAACTCACGGACTTTTCTACCATCAATTAGCGTATAGTATACACCATGCCATTCTTTCTTATAGTCAGAAACCTTTACTCTAGAAACCACTTGGTGTTCAATGGTAGTAAATTCTCCTGTAGTTAAACGGTCACCTGATGCTGCTACAGCTGCATGCATAGCCCGGTAACTATAATCCATGGTTTTCAGTCCAAAATGTTTCTGCAAATACTGAATAGGAATAGCAGCAAATCGATTATACCTAAAGAGTAGAAGCTTGCCTACTTCGCCAAGCACTGCCTCAAGCCCAATTGCGTTTCTCACAGCTTTATTCTTGATACCAGATATAAGTTCTTTATGAAACTTTTGATCAGCTAACTGTCTAGCTTGGTACTTATCAACACATAACTTTCCATTGTTTCCTAGCTCACGGATTTGACTAATATAATTCTTCATCGTTCGTATATCTTGTTCTACGGGTTCTAGCTTAGCTGTATTATGGCGATCAAAAGCGTGGAGCTTCTCTATCGTCTGACGGTTCAGCTTTTTCGCATGCTGTACTTTATCTAGGAATTCCCCATCGTCTATATTGGGAATGTTAACAATATCTTTGACCGAGTGAAGAACGGCATTTGCCTCATCCGTTAACGCCATGGTAATCTGTTCCATTCGCTCAAAGCCTCGTTGCACATCTTGAGAAAGAAAATCCTCACGAATAACCCCATCTTTGTTTGGTTCCATGTCCTGAATCGACTTTTTCATTTCCTGTAAGGTATCGGAGTAATTCGTAATAAAACCTTCTAGGAACAACAGAAACGGCATGTGCACCTCTTGATAGAATGTTCGAATAGAATTTGCCGTTTTTCCTTTAAACGCATCCTCCAAAGCTATCATACCCTCTATGCTTTTCTGGATGTTTTTTACTCGTGTATGTATTTGTTCAAGCTGCGATATGGTTTTGTCAATATAGCTATGAAGGTCGCTCACATAAAGCGCCTTAATGAACATCTCCTCCATCCCCATTGTAATAAATTCAATGTAACCCCTTTAGTTGCATTATACTAAAAGTAAAAAATATATGGAATTGTTTATGGAAAAAATACCACCTCCCGTAACTCGTTTCGATTATAGTTACAGGAAGTGGAGTGGTTTTGGTGTGGAGAAACGGTCCCTAATTCATGAGCCACATCAAACTGACGTCTGTAAAAAGACTTATTATTTCCTAAAACAATAGTGTAATAAGATTTTCCATTTACTTCTTGATTAGATCCGAAAGCGTCAATAGTTCTCTTTTTAATATTCAAGGCTGCTAAAACGAAGTCTTTTTTTCTAAAAGCCGTACTATATTTTTTATAGGTTTGTCAACAAGTCCCCAATAATTCCGGAATTTTTAGTAACGTATTCTACAGTAATATAGATAGCTTTTTAAAGGACATTCCTTTTTTAAATATTGCTCTAACTAAAAGGAAAACAATCAACAACTGCCCTTTTGCTCCTGAACGCAATTCTTTTCCAATGATATTTCCTTTGTCATCTGCACCCATCATGAGTTTAGTTTCAACTTCTTTCATTGGCTGCAAGTCAGAATAACTACTGGATGGACTGATGAGGGAAAGCAAATTATGAATACCTTGATTATTTCACTTCCAGACAAGAAGCAATGGTATCATTGGCTGATTACAACAGCAATCCATATGATTTATCTGCCGGTAAGATCACTTTCAAAGAAGTGTACGAACGATTAAAGAAAGAACGGTTCCCGAAAATATCAAAATCAAATCAAAGTGGCTATGAAATGGCCTTTAACCGCTCGGAGTCTTTACATGACTTAAATTCGTAGATATTAGGAAGGCGCATTTGCAGGCAGTTATCCATAACTGTGATAAATCACACGGCACAAAGAGAAAAATAAAAGTGCTGTTTAATCAGATGTATAAATTCGCTATGGAAAATGATCTAACTCATAAAGACTACGCTAGGTTTGTAGAGTTACCTAGAGATAACACGAAAAGTTCTAGGCAACCATTTAACTAGGATGAGATTAAAAAGTTATAGGAAAACGTCGATAGATTAGATTTTATCGACACGGTCTTGATCATGATCTATACAGGTTTACGACCGGGAGACTTAGTTGAAGTAAAGAACGAAAACATTCATCTTGATAAAAGGTACTTCCGGGGAGGTTTTAAAACAGAAGCTGGAACAAACCGAGTAATCCCCATTCACAAAAAAATACATTCACTTATCGAAGCTCGCATGGATCCAAAGAAGGAATATCTCGTCATTAATCATGAAAACAACAAAATGAGTTGCTACGTCTACTATCACGAAAAATGGAAGAAGATCATGGAGCAATTAGAAATGGATCATAAACCTCATGACTGTAGACACACATTTGCAACACTCATGGATAACGCCGGCGCGAACAAGTAGTCAATCAAACGAATTATGGGACATGCATCCAAGGATATTACAGATAAAGTATATACACACAAGGATATTGAACAGCTGCTTATAGCGATTGACACGCTTAAATAAGCAGCTTTTTCTTTCATAATCCATGTATATTACCTGTATATTACGTGTGCGATTTTTCAGCGTTTTAAACGGTTCTTTGTCAAATGTGGTGGTGGAAATTAATCTCCACCATCTCTTTTTAGTTAGTCTTAAATTAATTTGTTAACCTCTTGTTGCCATAGTATTTTATTCTTCAATCTTGAAAAATTTTTAATGCCATAGGACTTACGTTTCAACACCTTTATCTTGTTGTTTATCCCTTCTATATATCCATTGTTAAAAGGATACATCAATGATGGAAGGATTTCTGTCTTCCATCGCTGAAACGTATGATAAACACGTTGAAATGAATCCATACCTGATTCTTTTAATGTCTGCATACATGCTTCTAATCCAGCTTTAGTTGTATCCTTATCGCTTTCCTTAAACCATTGATCTAACTTATTCTTAAGTGCATATGCTTTTTGTAATCTAGGATCAATCTCAAGAAGTTTTTGTACCTTTTCTGACTCTTCTTCATCCAGTTTATATACCGATTTCCATAACAGTTTTTTACTACGTTTCATCAGGATACGTGGCTTTTTATCCAATTCCCTTTGAACTTCTCAGCGTACTTCATCGAATGCCCAATACACTTGCCTCATATAGTGAAATCGATCCGCAATAATGAATGGATTCCCTAATGCTTTTTGTACAGCTTGTTTAAAGGATTTAGACAAATCAATAACGACGATTTGGACTTTACTCGTATCACGTGATTGTAAATACTCTTTTATGATATCTACTTTTCTATCCGGTAAAATATCGATGATTTCTTTATTCTCCACATCTGCAACGATCGTTTGAAACCTCTCTCCTCCTGCATCTCCTTTAAACTCATCAATGGCTATAGCACGTGGTAGAACCTTCTTTGTTTGCAGAGGATGACGATCAACCAAACGGATTAACCGATTCGTTGTCATACCAGATAAACGAGCTGCATCCGTAAATGAACCGATTGCCGAGTAAGTTCGTGCGCTCATTTGTAATGAATTGGTGCACCTTTGATAACGATCCACCATTTGTAAATGTTCATAAAAGGTATGGTGGCAATGGGTACATAGATATCTTCTTTTTCGCAGAGCAATCTTCACGGATGTATTGGATAGATTTGGTCCTTGGATCAACTGCTTTCGGTAGCTGTGCACTCGCTTTGTTTTCGCTTTACAGGATGGACATGTTTGCTTTTTAATCTTTGTATAAAGCTCTACCAATAATTTCGTGGGTTCTTCTTTTACATCCCATACTTCTACTTGTTTATCTTTTATCCCCAATAAATCTATGATAAGATGATATTGCACTCTTCCCCTCTCCTTTACCTTTTGTGTCTGCAACTCAAGGTTATCAAAAAAGAGGGGAATGAGTGTGTTTTTTTGCATCTTTCTGCGCATTGGCACAATAAGGAGTACCACCACATTTAGTTTAGAGCCTTTTAAACAAACTTATAAAAAGTAAAAACCCCCAACCATGCGAGGTTGAGGGTTTTGAAAAACTTGATATCTTCGTTTTGAGAACTGAGGTTGATTGTAAAATAAGGGGTTTAGCGTGATTTTGTATATTACCTGTATATTACGTGTGCTTATCCACAGAATTTCAAACAAATGTGTATAACTATTTTAAATACGCTTTTAAGTTTTCTTGTATTTTAATTTAGAACTAACAATTAAAATAATCCTTTAAGAACTCAAAAAATGTGCCTCTTCGCTGATTAAAATGAAATAAGGTTGGACATACTGAAAACTATCAGAATAAAATGTTAGGTGTTTTTCATATGTTAATAGTTAATTTTGTATTTGTAATCCCCTTAAAACTTCTGTCCGCAAATCACCCGCAATATTCCCATTCTTATAATCATCCAAGAAAAAAATTATTCTCTGAATATAACTATCTGAATCCTCTATACATTTTGAAAAACAATCCATAAAATGATCTACTAATGTATCATCAACTAAAGCAATTGGTTCTGGATAATATTTGACACCTTCTCTTTCAAATGCTTTTCTACTAGTATAAGCAACTGCATCAATAACACAGTTCCAAGCTAAGACATCTGTTTCATTATCTGACATCTCTTGAATTATTGTTATACCATTTTCCTCATTAACTAATAATTCATAAAGAATATCCCCTATATTTTCTTTACCTTTTAGCCATTCCCAACATTTATATATAACTTCCTGGGCTAAAATTTGATCTTCCTTTTGAGAAAATACCGCCAAAACTTTTTCTGAAAGTCCAAGAAAAAATATTACTTTACCATCTTCTGTTAAACTACTAAAGTTAGTATTAGCCATAATTAACCTCCAACTAATCAATATAATTTCCATTTTTAATCATTAGATTAAGCCTACCAGTTACTTTAATGCTTTCATCAATTTCCGATGTTACTTCAATTTTTAGATTAGGATATTTTAAACTTAATTGCTTTAACACACCAGGCGGAACTTTATCGTTCGCTAATCCTTGATAACACTTTCTACATACACCTGAAGGATTCGATTGATGAAGTTTTAATGTTCCTGTTACATCTTCTGGTTTTATACCTGCCTTTATTACTGCTGAATCAAATTCATTCAGAACCCCTTCCTCTGCATGCCTAGTGAACAAAGGGTTAGACCCTGGGGCTTTAATATTTCTGTCAGGCATTACTTCATCTAAATCAGGTAATCCAGCTTCTTTTCGTACTTTCGGCGATCCACCTTCAAAATTCAAATCTTCTAATCCTTTTACATCAGTTTTTCCAACTGCCACTGTTTCAGTTTCTGGAACATTCCATTTTTTCCTTAGTGCATCTATATCAGTTTTACCAATATCAATCTTACTTTCTTTACCCGCACCCTTAGTCTCTACCCTTTCCCCTCCGCCATTTTTCCTATTAACCATCTGCGTATTAACGTGACTTTCAAAGTCTTTATCTCTAAGTATAAAACTTGCGCCACCAGTTGAAACTGCATATTTCTTACCAAAAGAGAACATATCTGCTATTTTAGCCATTTCGGCTTTAGCTGCATTTATCTTTTCCCGATAGTAATTGCCACTGAAAGGCTTTTTGTCTAATAACTTCGGCGCTCTTCTTGCTGCGCCTGCACCTAGTTTTGCAACGCCTGATGCTCCTTTGACAGCCCAACTACCTGGTATTAAAGCAGCAACGGCTGCTCCAGTGGCATACATAACACCTTCACTTTCCACGGTATCGGTGAAAGCTTGGGCAGTTGATTCCACTACACGCATAGGATCTTGCATAAATTGTAACGCAGCTTGTGTGTAGGCATCAACTGTTTCATTTGCACTATCTTTTAACCAAGATGGTTCAACGGGGTCAGGAATAATACCAGATACGGTGACAACACCTGCGTCCTTGGCAACGGTTAGCAGTCCCATGACCAGGCTCGCAATACTATTGGCAAATCCTTTTTCAAAATCATCTACAGCTTTGTTTACACTACTAACAACGTCCATGACACCTTCAAAGAAATTCGTATATTTCCTTTTTACATTTCCAGCCAAGTTATTATATTCATCATCCGCATTTTCAAATCTTTTCACTTTGGAATTATATAAATCCCATAACTCGTCCATATTACGTTGCAGCTTTTTTCGGGTTGATTCAATGCTCGTTTGAATTCTCTCCATATGGCGTCGATTGATCTCGCTTGCTTCTTTTTCCGCATCCGTTGGGTCATCAAACATGCCGAAAAATGAAGCAGGTTGCTGATAACTTTTGTTTAGTGCCTTAAACAGATTATTGGAAATACCGCCTTCTATTTGCTTTAAATTCGCCCAAATATCATTACGATCCACACGCATCATCGTATTTCTTGAAATGGGTGAAATATATCTTGTTGTGTCTGTTACGTAATTTTCAAATAACGATAGTAAGTCATTGATCTGTGTTTCATAATTTGCAATTTTTTCTTTCGAGGTGCTAATGTTCTGATCCCATGCTTCAACACTTTTTCCCTCGTTTGTTTGCATAAAGGTCGTTACCTTATCCAGTGAATCGTCCATTTTTTCTAAAGCACGCTTATATTTCCGAAGTTCGCCAATAATATCATCTAAAACCCCATAATTAATTTGTAAGTCACGCTTCACAAACTATCCCCCTTCTCCCTATACTTTTAAATCCCCTTGTTATTAAGACATTTCAGTTTTCTTCCTCTATATAAATCTTAATGGTAGATTAACCCATACACCATGCATCTTTTTTCCCTGTTTTTACATAGGCGATTTTTACTACTTATACTGTTTTGGTCTTTTTTTTGTTAAATAAAAAATGCCACCTACCCGTAACTCATTTCATTTATAGTTACAGAAGATGGTAAAGTTAATGAGAAAACACAAGGGATGTGCTAGTTCATTTTATCCGCAAATCAATAATGCACTCAAAAGGCAAACGTCGCCCCGTTATACTTATGTACTTATTTTGTTTGGAGAGAATTAAAGAGAGAAAAGTAGGGAGTTTTTAAACGTCCTACTCAATCCGGCTGTTATTCATATACAAATTCAACACGTCCAATAAAATCCGCCACAGTGTAAGGATCGAACGGCTCTACATATATTGTATATATATTATCTAAAGCTTCTTGATCAAGTTAACGATTTTCTTCTTCTGATTGTTCAGCTTGATAATGGGACGGATTAGGATAATCGTGATATGTCCGTCGCCATTGGAAGTGTAGCTAATGTAATTAGAATCAGTCATAGTGCTAATTACCTCTTCTGGATAAACAATACTATCATCAATCTGAAGGACTGGATCATCAGCTGAACTATGGTTTATATTAACAAGAGGATCTTCCCACACAAGCCATTGATCTAAACTTGGTTCACCATTTATTGTCAAAATAATTCGTGCATAATTAATTTCTGATTGATTATAGTGAGTTTTGTAAATCCTGACTGGACATAGAATAAAGTGATTGTCCATAATGCATAATTTTTTTATCACCTTCATAACGTAGCTTGAATTGTTCTGTTCCACTTTTGCTATGAAGCGTTAAAACATTTCCTTCTATTGTTTTATTGAGAATGGTAGAAGTCATATAGACATCCGAATGATTAAAACTTCGATAGGAATCGTCTCCTATCACCATTATACCTAACCCTATAGGAGAGTTGTAAGGCTCTCCTTCAAATAATGCATATGTTCCTTTAAAATCTTCATATGTATAAGTTGATTCTTCACTCGTTCCCTCTTCCTCTGGTTCAGCAACCTCTGTCTCTTCCTCTTCTTTCTCATCTTCCGAGATTCCTGTTGCTACTGGTTCTTCTATCTTTTCTTCGCCACCGAGAACAGCGATTCCAACAGTCACCCAACAATCACCATTAACCAAATCCACCATTTTTGATAAATTCGTTTTGGTGGTCTTGAACGAGTTTGATTTCGATGTTCATCATAATACTTTTTCTTTGCCATTTGATTCCCTCCTGTATTTGATTTTATCAAAACGTACTCTTATACTCATTAAATTATAACTAATCAAAAACTATACAACTTAGAATAATCAAGCATGTAAAGCCCCATTCCATTTTTCCTTCCTTTTGCCTAGCCTTACAACATGCCCATGCTGACATGGAATTAAAGGCGAAGCGGATCGAAGGGCAAAGCCTTTTCCCTTGATGGAATGGGTGCATTGGCTATCATCTTAGAAGGACAAAAGTGAAGGTAATTCATGAAAAATAGCGAATTTCTAAGTAAAAGTTAGTTTAAGAGTGTTTTTGTCCAAAATTAGGGGGTTAATCCGCATTCAAGATAATGTTAAAGAGTTTATTTAACAATCAAGAGGTATGACTCTTAAAGAAAAGTCATACCTCTTGTTACTTTTACAATCACACCCGATTCATGAAAATTAGTGCAATTTTCATGAAGTTAGCTCCGATTGCTTGATATTTAACTTATTTGTTTTGTTTCACTCTCTTTGCCCCCTGGCGAAAAAGAAAATAAAAAATAAACAAGAGAGCTGCTAAACCAGTTGCTCTACCAATAGAAATCCAATTGATTCCTTGATGTGTGATTAAGCTAACAAGTACAATCCCTATTAGAACACCTAAACCAATCAAAATATATGATTGCCAACCTAACTGTTGTTTGCTGTCTTGAATTATCTTTTCTGTCAAATCCTCATCACTCCTTAATAATTCATCGATAGTGATATCAAACAGATCACTTAATTCAATTATCAACTCGATGCTGGGATAGTTTTTACCGGTTTCCCATTTCGAAATTGATTGACGACTAACGTATATTTTTTCAGCAAGGCGATCTTGTGACCACCCCCTCTCTTCTCTTTCTTTTTTTAATTTGTCTCTAAAAAGAATGTGTTTGCCACCCTTTCTTATTCCAGTATTATTGATTGAAGGACTAAAGTAAAGATAGTAATAAGCGCATAAGGGGAAACCTCTTGTTGCTGCCTTATTTTCCCACAATCCCTATTCCAGAATGGTGCACGATTGTTTAAGTTTAATTTTGTCGCTTTGTACGCAGGTAATAAGTGATGGAACGGAAACAGCCAAAATATTCCTCCTATGAGAATTCCAGTTGAGATAACACCTGTAAAAGTAATTAAAATTATAAATAATATATTATCACGCTTCATAGAAGCATTAAATCAAGGATATAAGGTTATCTTTACTACCATGGGAGACCTTGTTCATGTACTCAAAACAGAGGAAATCACTCGTAAATCTCAGACAAGAATGAAAAGAATACGAGATGCAGATTTAGTCATTATTGATGATTTAATGTTCATGGCAATGGATCAACAAGAAGCTAATATGTTTTTTCATTTGATCAATGAATTATATAATTAATCATCTACCATTTTAACATCAAATAAATCACCTAAAGAATGGGGAGAATTATTGGGTGACCAAGCAATTACAACAGCGATCTTAAATAGAATTTTACATCGAGTTGAAATCATTCATTTAAATGAAGATAGTTATCGAATGAAACATAGATCGACCATATTTGGGCAAGAAAGTGTTTCATATTAATGAGCATAAATTGTGTCTTTTTACTTGACGGTCACAACAGGCTTACGCCCGGGAGAATTAGTTGAAGTAAAGAACGAAAACATTCATCTTAATAAAAGGTATTTTCGAGGTGGCTTCAAAACGGAAGCTGGGACGAATAGGGTAATACCTATCCACAAAAAAGTCCATAAATTGATTGAAGATCGTATGGATCCTAGTAACGAATACTTGATAACAAATTATGAAGGAAACAAATTGAGCTACTATGTTTATTACCATGAGAAATTTAAGAAGATTATGCAACAGCTAGAATTAAAACACAAGCCTCACGACTGCAGACACACCTTTGCAACACTCATGGATAACGCTGGCGCAAACAAACTGTCGATCAAACGGATTATGGGGCATGCAGATAAGGATATCACAGACAAAGTCTACACCCATAAGGACATCGAGCAGCTACTTATAGCAATTGACATGCTATGAGAAAGGGGCTGCTTTCTCTTCAAACTCTTTGTATGCTACTTGTATGTTATGTGTATGCTACGCGTGAATTTTTCAACCACTTTTAACGTCCTCAAACAAAGTAAAAACCCCCAACCATAAGTGGTTGAGGGATTTGAAAAAGTTGATATCTTAACGTTTTGAGAACTGAGGTGCACGACGTGCTTTTTTAAGACCATATTTATAACGCTCTTTCATACGAGCATCACGAGTTAGGAAGCCCTCTGCTTTTAGAGCGCTACGGTACTCAGGATTTGCTTCAAGCAATGCACGTGCAACTCCGTGACGGATAGCTCCTGCCTGACCAGTGAAGCCACCACCATGAACGTTGACAATGATGTCATATGTCCCTTGCGTTTCTGTTGCTACAAGTGGTTGATTTAGAATTAACAACTGTGTTTCATATGGGAAATAATCCGCTGCGTTACGACCATTAATCGTAATGTTCCCTGTACCAGGTATTAGACGTACGCGTGCAGTTGATTTTTTACGACGACCTGTGCCATAGTATTGTACTTGTGCCAAAATGATTTACCTCCTTTTAGTTACCCACGAAGCTCATAAACTTCTGGTTTTTGTGCTTGATGATTGTGTTCAGCGCCTCTGAATACGTGAAGCTTCTTAGCCATTCTGCGACCTAAAGGGCCTTTAGGAAGCATTCCGCTAACTGCCATTTCTAGCATACGCTCAGGGTATTTTGTACGCATTTCGTATGCATTACGTTCTTTTAAACCACCTGGATAGTTAGAATGGCGGTAATATTTTTTGTCTGTTAATTTGTTACCAGTTAATTCGATTTTCTCTGCATTAATAATAATAACATGGTCACCTGTATCTGCATGTGGTGTGTAAGTTGGTTTATGCTTTCCGCGAAGGATCGCAGCAACTTCACTTGCTAAACGACCTAATCGTTTGCCTTCTGCATCAACAACTAGCCATTTGCGTTCAATATTATTTTCATTTGCCATGAAAGTTGTGCGCATGTGTCTTTCCCTCCAAAATGTTCATATTAAATTTCTGTTCGTTCGTCTATTTCAACATAATTAGTTTCCGGGGCTAATCATGGTTTAGAAATAAAATGCCATAGATCATAATACACCAAATGGTACTAATATGTCAAGGTTTACCCGCTTTTAACTTCAACCTTTTACAATAGTAAATCGAGCTTATCCATAAGCCACTTTCAATACGTCACACGCCACAAATAGAGGCCTTGTGAAGGCACTGTTTCGCCTACTGCCCTTCTATCCCTTTTTGACAGCAAAACGTCTATATCAGCCGGTTTACGTCTTCCTTGTCCTATATCTAATAATACACCTACTATAATTCGCACCATATTGTATAAAAAGCCGCTCCCACGGAAAATAAATTCAATTTCCGATCTGCTCTTTTCACAGGATACTTGATAGAGTGTTCGTTGCTTACTACCTCTAGTTGTCGCTTTGGCAGAAGAAAAAGTGGTGAAATCATGGGTCCCCTCCAAATAACGACATGCAGCTTGCATCGCCGTTAAATCTAGAGCATACGGGAAAAAGTAAGAGTAATTGCGTTTAAATACATCTGGTTCTTCTTTATGGTAAACATAATAGCGATATTCCTTTTCAACTACATCATAGCGGGCATGAAATGTATCTGGAACCGTCTCCACCTGTTTCACATATACATCATGGGGAAGCAATGTATTCAATGCTTGCTTCCAGTTGTATAAAGAGATGCTATAGGGCGAATCAAAGTGGATCGTCTGTCCTTTTGCATGAACACCTGTATCTGTTCGCCCCGATGGATGAATGCGTACAGGTTCACCCTTATGCATTTTTAGTAATGCATTTTCTAATATCCCCTGCACCGTTCTTTTCCCGGGCTGGATTTGAAAGCCGGAGAAACCAGAGCCATCATATTGAAGTGTACATTTTAGTCGTTGCATGTTTTTGCAGCCTTTCTTCTTCTAGTTCCTTGTGATCAATAATCCAATAATGACGATTACAAACAAAAGATATATCCAAACATCAAGCTTACTTAATTTTAATTCACGCAACTTGGTTCTGCCTTCGCCGCCTTGATAGCCTCTTGCTTCCATGGCCATTGCCAGTTCCTCTGCTCGTTTAAAGGCACTGACAAATAGTGGAACGAGTAACGGTACAACAGCTTGTATTCTATCTTTGATCTTTCCTGTTCGAAAATCAACACCCCGTGACGCTTGCGCTTTCGAGATTTTTTCTGTTTCTTGCAGCAAGGTTGGAATAAACCGAAGTGATATTGACATCATCAAGGCTAATTCATGGACAGGAAAGCGCACTTTTTTTAATGGTTGCAGAATGCTTTCAATGGCATCCGTTATTTCGATTGGCGTTGTTGTTAATGTTAATAGCGACGTGACTAAGATAAGCAAAAAGAAGCGCATCGAAATAGCAAACCCTTGAATTAGCCCACCAGAATAAACCTGAAATGCAAACACCTCAAAAATTACGGTTCCTTCTTTTGTAATGATCAAATGAAGGATAAACGTAAAGATAATTAAAAACCAGACAGGCATTAATCCCTTTAGTACAAATTTCAACGGTACACGAGATGTCAACATACTTGTAAGCGCAAAAATGGTTAGTATCGTATAGCTCCAAATATTATTAGCTAAAAAGACGATAAATACAAAGATAAAGATGATGGTAATTTTCGTTCGTGGATCTAATCGGTGAACGAGGGAATTCCCTGGTACGTACTGACCAATAACCATTGCATTATTCATGGTTTTTTCCCCCTTTAATCACCGCTGCAATTGCTGCTGCTAATTCAAGTTCAGACTGCCGTGTAAAAGGAAGGTCGGTGTTAAATTTTTCATTCCAGCGATCTAGAAAGGCCACTACTTCCGGCACATCGAGTTGGACTTTCTGCAATGCTTCTTTTTGTATGAACACTTCTTCCGGCTTGCCTTCCATATATTTTCTGCCTTTATTTAGAATGAGGACATGATCCGCATACGTGACCGCATCCTCCATACTATGAGTAACGAGGACGGTAGTCAGTTGCTCAGCTCGATGCCGTTCGTAGAACATGTTCATCATTTCTTTTTGCCCTCTGGGGTCAAGACCAGCGGTAGGCTCGTCCAACACAAGCACGTTTGGTTTTGTAGCCAATACACCTGCGATAGCAACCCGGCGCATTTGTCCACCGCTTAAGTCAAACGGGGATCGTTCCAAATAATCCTCTGTTAATCCAACCGCTTGTAATGCTTCTGTTACCCGGCGTTGTATTTCGCTATCCCCAACACCAAAATTTTTCGGTCCGAAGCTAATATCCTTAGCCACTGTTTCTTCAAATAGTTGATGCTCCGGATATTGAAATACGACCCCAACATTGCTTCTTAATTGTTTCATATCCTTAGGTTTTTTATCGGCCGTTAACTGAAAATCTCCTATCTTCACTTTCCCTGCAGTCGGCTGCACTAGACCATTTAAATGCTGAATTAATGTTGATTTTCCTGATCCAGTATGACCAACAATGGCCAAAAACGTTCCTGAAGGGACATGAAAACTTAACTGGTCAACGGCTTTATGAGCAAATGGTGAATGCTGTTGATAGATATAGCTTACGTTTTCGAATGTAATATCCATAGGTCCTCCAACAGTTCTTCATGATTTAACGGTTCTTTTGTGACGGGGATATCATACTGCTTTAAAGCTTTTGCTAAAGAGGCAATAAATGGAACATCTAAACCAATTCCACGCAAAGCATCTTGTTTGGAAAAAAGAGCTCTTGGACTAGACTCCTCCCAAACCTGACCTTCATTCATAACGATCACTCGATCTGCTTGGACAATTTCTTGTAGATCGTGGGTAATCGTCAGTAATGTTACGTCCTTGTTTGCCCGCAAATTGACGATAGTTCTCATAATATCTTTTCTACCTCGCGGATCCAGCATCGCAGTTGCTTCATCTAAAATAAGTACTTTGGGAGATACAGCCAATACACTTGCAATTGCTACACGCTGCTTTTGTCCACCAGACAAACGATGCGGTTCGGTTAACCGGTAATCTTCCATGCGGACTGCTTGAAGAACATCATCTAAGCGTGCCAGCATTTCTTCTCTGGGGAACCCCCTATTTTCCATTCCAAATGCAACATCATCTTGTACCGTTGTTCCAACAAATTGGTTATCTGGATTTTGAAATACCATCCCGACATCTTTGCGGATATCCCATATTGTTTCTTCCTGTACTTTTTTTCCGGCAACATAAATTTCCCCTTCTTGTGGGAACAACAGACCATTCATTAACTTCGCAATTGTTGACTTCCCCGATCCATTATGACCAATAATTGCTACCCATTCTTGCTCATAGATTTCAAAGCTACAGTTTTTCAGTACCCATGGCTGCTCGTCTCCATATCGAAATGATACATTTCTAAACTCAATCAATTTGGGATTGCTCATCTAGACTCCTCCTCTTACTTCTTATGCCACATAAGGGTACGTATTTAATACTTCGCAGTTTCTCTTGTTCTACCAAAAGAAAGAAAACTGACATTTGGGCTTTCCCTAAAATGGGATAGGAAATGCAAGTACAAAAAAAGGGCCTGGATGTACCTCGTAGAAGAGATTCAGTCCTGCCCTTGTCGCTGTGGTTACATTAAACTAGTTCAATAATTGCCATTTTCGCACCATCACCTTGACGAGCGCCCAATTTAAGAACACGTGTGTATCCACCTTGGCGGTCTTCGTAACGCGGAGCTACATCATTGAAAAGCTTTTGAATGACATTTTCGTTTTCATTTGCTTCCTGATTGTATAAGAATGATGCTGCTTGACGGCGTGCGTGAAGGTCCCCACGTTTGCCTAATGTAATCATTTTATCAACAACGGATTTTAGTTCTTTCGCTTTTGCTTCTGTTGTTTCAATCCGCTCATGAATAATTAAATCAGAAGCAAGGTTACGAAGCAACGCCATACGTTGATCCGTTGTACGACCTAATTTTCTAGCCATGGACTATCCCTCCCTTTCTTTGATGACTTTTTGAAAGTTTCCATCCAAAACGAATAACCTGATAAGCCTATAGCCTACATGAGGTCTTCCTTGTTTTATCTTTTCTCACGTACACCCTCTATCCTTCCTTGCAAAAGAAAGCTGCTTTTGCCTTCCCGTAAAACGCAAAAAAGTGATGCAACGAACGAAAGCAAACGGTCTGTACTGAATGGAGTAATTCGTGTATGCAAGCACTGTGTACTAGTGCGTCATTATTTTCTAAAGATGTCTGTATGATTAGTCATCGTCTCGCAAACCAAGACCTAAATCACTTAGCTTCACTTTTACTTCTTCTAACGATTTACGTCCAAGGTTACGTACTTTCATCATGTCTTCTTCAGATTTATTTGCTAGTTCTTGTACGGTGTTAATTCCAGCACGCTTTAGACAGTTATAGGATCTGACAGAAAGATCAAGTTCTTCAATCGTCATTTCCATCACTTTCTCTTTTTGGTCTTCTTCTTTCTCAACCATAATTTCAGCGTTTTTCGCTTCATCTGTTAACCCTACAAAAATATTAAGATGTTCCGTAAAGACTTTTGCTCCTAAGGAAACAGCTTCTTCAGGTCGAATACTGCCGTCTGTATGCACATCAAGTGTCAATTTATCGAAGTTAGCCACTTGACCGACGCGTGTATTCTCTACTTGGTAGGTTACTCTTGATACTGGAGTGAAGATGGAATCAACTGGAATTATCCCGATTGGCTGATCATCACGTTTATTTGCTTCAGCAGGGCGGTACCCGCGTCCACGTTCTGCTGTAATCTTCATATGCAAGCTACCTTTGCTATTTAACGTAGCAATTAGCAAATCTGGATTTAAGACTTCTACATCACTATCATATGTTAGATCTGCAGCCGTAACTTTTCCTTCTCCCTGCACATCAATCTCTAATGTTTTCTCTTCATCAGAGTAGATTTTTAGCGCTAGTTTTTTCAGATTCAAAATAATTGTTGTCACATCTTCAACAACACCATCAATCGTTGAAAATTCATGTAGCGCTCCATCAATTTGAACTGATGTCACAGCAGCACCTGGAAGTGAGGATAGTAGGATACGACGCAAGGAGTTTCCTAGAGTGGTACCATATCCACGTTCAAGCGGTTCGACTACGAATTTTCCAAATGTAGCATCATCGCTGATTTCTACCGTCTCAATTTTTGGTTTTTCAATTTCGATCATTCCATAAAACCCTCCTTTAAAACGTCGAAACCCCGGTTAGACCGTTGTCTAACCGAAATTCCTCAAAAAAGGCAGTTGGCGTTTCTGCACTACCTGTAAAATCTTTCGTACGTTCTTGTCTTGTGGATGCTCTGTCCCTAAAGGATACACTCCTTTAGACTTTTAGCTATCATAACCCATTATAGACAGGGTGACAAATTATATACGGTATAATTATACACGACGACGTTTTGGTGGGCGACAACCGTTATGAGGTACTGGTGTTACATCACGAATAGCTGTAACTTCCAAACCAGCTGCCTGAAGGGAACGAATAGCTGCTTCACGTCCAGCTCCTGGTCCTTTAACCGTTACTTCAAGAGTTTTCATACCATTGTCAATTGCTGATTTAGCAGCAGTTTCAGCTGCCATTTGAGCAGCAAATGGTGTAGATTTCTTTGAACCCTTAAAGCCTAATGCGCCAGCTGAGCTCCATCCAACAGCATTACCTTGGGTATCGGTAATTGTAACAATCGTATTGTTGAACGTAGAACGGATATGTGCTACACCTGACTCAATATTTTTTTTCACACGACGTTTACGTGCGGTTGATTTTTGTGCCATTACCTATTAACCTCCTTTAACGTTTATTTTTTCTTCCCAGCAATCGCGCGACGTGGTCCTTTACGAGTACGTGAATTGTTTTTTGTTTTTTGTCCACGAACCGGAAGTCCACGGCGATGACGGATCCCGCGATATGAGCCGATTTCAATTAAACGTTTGATATTTAGAGACACTTCACGGCGAAGATCCCCTTCAATTGTATACTCATCTGTAGCTTTACGAATTCTTCCTAATTCGTCCTCTGTTAGGTCGCGTACACGAGTGTCTTCAGAAACGCCTGCTTCTTTAAGGATTTTTTGGGCAGTAGTTTTTCCAATTCCGTAAATGTACGTTAAGGAAATGACTACGCGTTTATCACGTGGGACATCAATACCTGCAATACGTGCCATATAGCTTTAACACCTCCTGTTAGTTATTATCCTTGTTTTTGCTTATGCTTTGGATTTTCACAAATTACCATTACTTTGCCATTTCGTTTAATGACTTTACATTTTTCACAAATGGGTTTTACAGATGCTCTTACTTTCATCATCTTTACCTCCTTTAATATCGGAGCTCACTTATTTATAACGGTACGTAATTCGTCCTCTTGTTAAATCATACGGAGAAAGTTCCACCGTTACTTTATCGCCTGGAAGAATGCGAATAAAGTGCATACGAATTTTCCCGGATACGTGGGCTAATACAGTATGACCATTTTCCAACTCCACATTAAACATTGCATTTGGCAATGTTTCAGTTACGGTTCCTTCCACTTCAATTACATCGTCTTTCGCCATCGTGTTGATCTCCCTTCTTCAAATCAGTCACAACTTCATTGACAAATTTTGCTATGGCAAATCGCAATTTACCATTTGTGACACGACCAGTTTCTAGAAGGCTGTTTTGGACTTCTGGAGAAATATAATCCATTAACTCGATATGATGAAGATTCTTTTTCTTTGGTCGATCATATTTACGTTTTTCCCCATCTGCAAGCAAGACATACTTATCATCGACAGATTTAATAACGACTGCGTATTGACCCGCTTCACGTCCTTGCATAATACGAACAACTTGACCTATCAGCGGAATCGAATCATCTTCGTTCAACAACGATCACCTTCACTTAGGCTATAGTTTATATGGTTCGCCTGTTTATTCAAAAGAGTTACTCACTTTTATCAGTGTGTCACGTTCTCATCTATATAGGAATATGCCGTTCTTACTCACGACTTATTATAACTTTTCATTGCTAGAATGCATCCCATGCAGTTCATGTGATTACTTTTCTATTTTAGTTTGAATATCTTGGAACACTTGATCAATGTCCTGATCACCGTTTACCGTTACAAGATATCCTTTTTCATCATAAAAGTCTAATAACGGCTTCGTTTGCTCTATATTTACAGATAGGCGTTTCTTCACCGTAGCTGGCTTATCATCATCTCGCTGGATTAAGCTTGAGCCATCTTTATCACAGATCCCGTCTTCTTTTGGCGGGTTATAAACTACGTGGTACGTTGTTCCGCATGTTGGACAAATTCTACGACCAGTTAGACGCTCCACTAATTTTTCTTCCGGTACATCTACATGAATGACGTAATCAATGGATTGATTGATATCCTGCAATAGACTTTGTAATGCTGCTGCTTGAGCAATCGTCCTTGGGAAACCATCTAATAGAAACCCTTTTTTACAATCATCCTTACTCAAGCGTTCTTTGACAATACCGTTAGTAACTTCATCTGGAACAAGTTCTCCTCGGTCCATGTATTCTTTTGCTTTTTTACCTAGGTCTGTTCCCTCTTTAATGGCTAAACGGAACATATCTCCTGTTGAAATATGAGGGATATTATATTTTTCGTTTATCTTTTCCGCCTGTGTACCTTTTCCGGCACCTGGCAGACCCATTAAAATTAAATTCAACAGATTTCCCCTCGCTCTCGTCTTCGGCAAAATTACTTAATAAATCCTTTGTAGTGACGCTTTACCAATTGGCTTTCCAATTGCTTCATCGTTTGCAGAGCTACACCAACAACAATCAGTAAACTCGTTCCACCAATTTGTACGGATTGCGGCAAATTAGCAATTCCGCTTAAAGCTAGTGGCAATACAGCTACAGCTGCTAAGAATAACGCACCGACAAATGTTAAGCGGTACAATACTCTTGTTAAATAAGTCTCTGTGTTTTTACCAGGACGAATTCCCGGTATATAACCACCTTGCTTTTGTAGGTTCTCTGCCATTTGTTCTGGATTTACTTGAACAAAGGTATAAAAATACGTAAACGCGATGATTAACGCAACATAGATAACCATACCTATTGGCTTTGTATAATCAAAAATACGCTGAATGGTTGCAGCAATATCATTTCCTTCAAAAAAGGTGGCAATTGTGCTTGGTGCCATGATAAACGCAACGGCGAAGATAACTGGAATAACACCAGCACCGTTCACTTTTAAAGGTAAGTGTGTCGATTGACCGCCTACTGGAGAACGATTGACCAGCTTTTTCGCATATTGAATCGGTATTTTACGTAACGCTTGTTGAATAAAAATAACTCCAACAGTTACTGCAATAACGACCAAAGCAATTAAAGCAACAATAACAATATTGATAAACAGCTCATCACCAGGATTGATAAAATACTGGCTGTAAAGCTGTTGCATGCCGTTTGGTACTGCTGCTACAATACCTGCAAAAATGATAATCGAAATTCCATTACCGACTCCATTGGCCGTAATTTGTTCTCCTAGCCACATTAAAAATGCTGTTCCACTTGTTAAAACAATGGCAATAACAATAAATTTCATTGGACCAGGATCTGCAATTAGCAAACCATTAGCCATTGCATTAAATCCTATCGACATAGCGATTGCCTGGATAAATGCAAGTACGATGGTGCCATAACGCGTAACTTGGGCAAGCTTTTTCCTTCCCGCATCGCCTTGTTTTTTCCACTCAGCAAATTTAGGTACAACGTCCATTTGCAGCAATTGCATAATAATGGATGCCGTAATATAAGGCATGATACCCATTGCAAAAATGGAGAAGTTTTGCAATGCGCCCCCACCAAATGTATTTAAAAAGCCAAACACATTTTGTGAGTTCATAAAATCAATTGCCTGCCTATCAGTAAAAGGCACAGGTATAAATGTGCCTAGACGGAAGACAACTAGCATCAATAGCGTAAAAATTATTTTCCGTCTTATATCACCTACGCGCATAAAATTGGAGATTGTACGGAACATTAAATCACCTCTATTTGACCGCCCGCTGCCTCGATTGCTTCTTTAGCTGAAGCAGAGAACTTATGAGCTTTTACTGTTAGTTTTTTCTCAATAGAGCCGTTGCCAAGTACTTTAATACCTGCTTTCAACTTGCTAACTACGCCTTCTTCCAGTAATAGCTCAGGTGTTATTTCTGTGCCATCTTCAAAACGATTTAATGTGTCAAGATTTACGATAGCAAACTCTTTGCGATGAATGTTTGTAAATCCACGCTTCGGCAAGCGTTGAAATAGTGGTAATTGACCACCTTCAAATCCTGGGCGAGTTCCGCCACCAGAGCGTGCTTTTTGTCCTTTATGTCCACGTCCTGATGTTTTCCCGTTGCCAGATGACATTCCACGACCTACACGATTACGATTTTTACGTGTACCTTCTGCAGCCTTCAATTCATGAAGTTTCATGCGAGCACCTCCTCTTTACGCTTATTTCGTATTTAAACCTCTTTAACCGTTAGTAAATGAGATACTTTGTTGACCATGCCGCGAACAGCTGGTGTATCTTCATGAACAACCGATTGGCGAATTTTCTTTAAACCTAATGCTTGAACAGTTTTTCTTTGTACTTCTGTTCCACCAATAACACTGCGCGTGAGGGTTATTTCTAGTTTTTTAGACATAACAGTTCCCTCCTTATCCTAACAGTTCTTCTACAGACTTTCCACGTAGTTTTGCTACATCTTCTGCGCGCTTTAAGTTCGTTAAACCATTGATTGTTGCACGGATCATATTAATCGGCGTGTTTGAACCTAATGATTTCGTTAGTATATCACCTACACCAGCAAGTTCTAAAATCGCACGTACTGGTCCACCGGAGATAACACCTGTACCTTCTGCTGCTGGTTTTAATAATACATTACCTGAACCAAATTGACCATGAATTTCATGTGGAATAGTGGTTCCGACGATAGGTACGGTAATTAGATTTTTCTTCGCATCATCTACTGCTTTTTTAATTGCTTCTGGTACCTCTTGTGCTTTTCCTGTACCAAAACCTACATGACCATTTTTGTCTCCGACAACGACTAGAGCTGCAAAGCGGAAATTACGTCCACCTTTAACAACTTTTGCAACACGGTTGACCGCAACAACACGCTCTTCAAGATCTAATTTGTTCGGATCAATGTTTTTATTCATGTATGTCCCTCCTTTATCGTTTAAAATTCAAGACCTGCTTCTCTCGCAGCATCTGCTAAAGCTTTCACACGTCCATGATAAAGGTAGCCTCCGCGGTCAAAGACAACCGATTTGTAACCTTTATCCTGAGCACGTTTAGCTATCATTTCTCCAACTTGTTTTGCAGCTTCCGCATTACTAGTAGCTCCTGTCAAGTTTAGTTCACTATCCTTTGTAGAAGCACTTGCAACTGTTTTACTATTTTCATCATCAATTAGCTGTACATAGATGTGTTTATTTGAACGGTAAACGTTTAGACGAGGACGCTGCTCAGTACCGTGAACAGTTTTACGCACACGTGCGTGTCTTCTTTTACGTACCATATTTTTATCTGGTTTTGTAATCACTTAGGTCACTCCTTTCTGCTACCTAGTCTTACTTGGCAGTTTTACCTTCTTTACGACGTACATATTCGCCTTCGTAACGAATTCCTTTACCTTTATAAGGCTCTGGTGGACGTATTGCTCTGATTTTAGAAGCAATTGCTCCCACAAGCTCCTTATCAATACCTTTAACGATAAGCTGTGTGTTTTTTGGTACGTCAATTTCGATTCCGTCGATTGGATCAATTTCTACAGGGTGTGAGTAACCAGCATTGATGACTACTTTGTTTCCCTGTTTTTGCGCACGGTAACCGACACCGATAATTTCAAGAGACTTTTCAAAGCCTTTATTTACTCCTTCAACCATATTGTTGATTAGGCTTCGTGTAGTACCGTGTAATGCGCGGTGGTCTTTGTGATCGCTTGGGCGCTCTAGTGTGATCACATTACCTTCCATGTTTACTTTGATATCTTGATGTAGATTTCTTGTTAATTCACCTTTTGGTCCTTTAACCGTAATAACAGTACCATCGAACTTCACTTCTACACCTTGGGGAATTTCGATTGGTTTAAGTCCTATACGAGACATTCCATGCACCTCCTCATCTTTAACTATTCCATTACCAGACGTATGCTAATACTTCGCCACCAACAGCTTGGGAACGTGCTTCTTTGTCCGAAAGCACTCCTTTGGAAGTTGAAACGATAGCAATTCCTAAACCATTAAGTACACGAGGTACTTCATTAGCTTTAGCATAAACACGTAGTCCTGGTTTGCTTATACGTTTAATACCTGTAATTACTCGCTCTTCATTCGCTCCATATTTAAGGAAGATACGAAGGATACCTTGTTTGTTATCCTCGACAAGCTCATAATCTGTAACGAAGCCTTCTCGTTTAAGAATATCAGCGATCTCCTTTTTCATCTTTGATGCAGGAAGTTCTAATTTCTCATGTTTTACCATGTTAGCATTACGAATACGAGTAAGCATATCTGCAATTGGATCTGTCATAACCATTCATCATTACCTCCTTCCCAAATCGGGGTTTACCAGCTTGCTTTTTTGACACCAGGAATTTGACCTTTATAGGCAAGTTCGCGGAAACAAATACGGCAAAGTTTAAATTTACGGATTACAGAATGCGGACGCCCACAGCGCTCACAGCGTGTATACTCACGTACTTGGTATTTTTGCGGACGCTTTTGTTTTGCAATCATTGATTTTTTAGCCACTATTTTCCCTCCTTGTATTAGCTCTTTTGCTTACTTTTGGAAAGGCATGCCTAACTGAGCCAGAAGTTCACGAGCTTCTTCATCCGTGTTAGACGTTGTAACAATTACAATATCCATACCACGAATTTTACTTACTTTATCATAATTAATTTCTGGGAAAATGAGCTGTTCTTTAACTCCTAATGTGTAGTTACCGCGACCATCAAATGCTTTCTTTGACACACCACGGAAGTCACGCACACGCGGAAGTGATACAGCAATAAGCTTTTGTAAAAATTCGTACATACGCTCACCGCGAAGGGTTACTTTAGCACCAATCGGCATTCCTTCACGAAGGCGAAATCCAGCGATCGATTTTTTTGCACGAGTAATCATTGGCTTTTGACCAGAAATTAACGCTAACTCTTCGACAGCATTATCCAAAGCTTTTGAGTTCTGAACTGCGTCACCAACACCCATGTTAACTACAATTTTTTCAATAGCTGGTACTTGCATTACAGACTCATAGTTAAATTTATTCATTAAAGATGGTAGTACTTCATCTTGATATTTTTTCTTCAATTGATTCATCATGTCGCCCTCCTTTCGCTGAACCTATTTATCTAACGCTTCACCGGATTTTTTAGCGATACGGACTTTCTTTCCATCACGTACTTCGTAACCAACACGGGTTGGCTCTCCGGATTTACGATCTATTGGCATCACGTTAGAAACATGAATCGGTGCTTCCTGGTTAAGAATTCCCCCTTGTGGGTTTTCTTGGGAAGGTTTGGCATGTTTTTTAACCATGTTAATTCCTTCGACGAGCACTCGGTCTTTTTTCGGGTATGCTTCTAAGATCGTGCCTTCTTTTCCACGGTCTTTGCCGGAAATGACTTTTACTTTATCACCTTTTTTTACATGCATGCTTAACGCACCTCCTAACAAGGCTAAATTTTAGCTTATAATACTTCTGGAGCAAGAGATACGATTTTCATGAACTTTGCATCACGTAATTCACGTGCAACTGGTCCAAAAATACGAGTTCCTCTTGGACTTTTATCATCACGAACAATTACCGCTGCATTTTCATCAAAACGAATATATGATCCATCTTTACGGCGTGCACCAGATTTCGAACGTACAATAACTGCTCTTACTACATCACCTTTTTTGACAACGCCGCCTGGTGTTGCTTCTTTTACCGAACAAACAACAACGTCACCAATATTAGCGGTTTTTCGTCCAGATCCGCCCAATACTTTGATGGTTAATAATTCACGTGCACCAGAGTTATCTGCAACTTTTAAACGAGTTTCCTGTTGAATCATATCGCTGTAACCTCCCTTCGGATACCTTCCGAGCGAACTTTATTATATAATTACCGCTTCTTCAACAATCTCAACTAGGCGGAAATGTTTTGTAGCTGAAAGCGGACGAGTTTCCATGATGCTTACGATATCGCCAACTTTTGCTTGGTTATTCTCATCATGTGCTTTAAATTTCTTTGAGTATTTAACACGTTTTCCATATAGCTTATGGAATTTATATGTTTCCACTAGAACGGAAATGGTTTTATCCATTTTATCGGAAACCACACGACCAGTGTATACTTTACGATCATTGCGTTCAGTCATTTTGAGGTTTACCTCCTCTCGAGAATTCTAGTTATTTACGCTAAGCTCACGTTGACGAACAACGGTTTTCATCCGTGCAATTGATTTTCTTACTTCACGAATACGTGCAGTGTTTTCTAATTGACCAGTTGCAAGCTGGAAGCGTAAGTTGAATAGTTCTTCTTTCAAACCTTTTACTTTTTGTTCAATTTCGGCAGTGGTTAGTTCTCTAATCTCATTAGCCTTCATTGCTTTCACCACCAATTTCTTCACGTTTTACAAATTTAGTTTTAATCGGAAGTTTATGAGAAGCAAGACGTAGTGCTTCACGAGCAACCTCTTCTGATACTCCTGCGATCTCAAACATAATTTTCCCTGGCTTAACTACTGCTACCCATCCTTCTGGAGCACCTTTACCGGAACCCATTCGAACTTCTAGGGGTTTTGCAGTATATGGTTTGTCAGGGAAGATTTTAATCCAAACTTTACCGCCACGCTTCATGTAACGAGTCATTGCAATACGAGCAGCCTCAATCTGACGGCTAGTAATCCATGACGGTTCTACTGCTTGCAGACCATATTCACCGAAAGCTACAGTTGTGCCACCTTTGGCTTGGCCTCTCATTTTACCACGATGTTGTCTACGATATTTCACACGTTTAGGCATTAACATAATACAGTGCCCCCTTCCTTATTTGTTTGTTTTAGTTGGAAGGACTTCTCCACGATATACCCACACTTTGACACCTAACTTACCATACGTAGTGTCTGCTTCTGCTGTGCCATAATCGATATCAGCACGTAGCGTGTGTAGTGGTACGGTCCCTTCGCTGTAGTGTTCCGCACGAGCGATGTCTGCGCCGCCAAGACGTCCGGATACTTGTGTTTTAATTCCTTTTGCACCTGCACGCATAGCACGTTGAATTGCTTGCTTCTGTGCACGACGGAATGAAATACGGTTTTCTAATTGACGCGCAATATTTTCAGCAACTAATGTTGCATCAAGATCTACTTTTTTAATTTCTACGATATTAATGTGAACTCGCTTGCCAGTTAAACTGTTCAAAGCTTTGCGTAGTGATTCTACTTCGGAACCGCCTTTACCGATAACCATACCTGGTTTTCCAGTGTGAATCGTAATGTTCACTCGATTTGCTGCACGTTCAATATCAATCGAGGAAACAGCAGCTATCTTCAAGCGGTTTTCCAGATATTCTCTAATCTTAATGTCTTCATGTAATAAGTCTGCATAGTCCTTGCCAGCATACCATTTCGACTCCCAGTCTTTAATGATGCCGACACGAAGACCGGTTGGATTTACTTTTTGACCCACTGACTAACCCTCCTTCTTTTCTGTTACCACTACTGTAATATGGCTTGTGCGTTTGTTAATTCTGCTTGCACGACCTTGTGCACGTGGACGGAAACGTTTCAAAGTAACGCCTTCGTTTACATAAGCTTCCGAAACAACCAGATTATCTGTGTCCATTTCATAATTGTGCTCTGCGTTTGCAATTGCAGAGTTTAACACTTTTTCTACGACTGGAGAAGCACCGCGCTGTGTATGGCGTAAAATCGCAATTGCTTCACCCACATTTTTTCCTCGAATCAGATCAACGACTAAACGTACTTTACGAGGAGCAATACGAACCGATTTTGCAACGGCTTTAGCTTGCATGTTGTGTGCCTCCTCTCCTATTAGCGTTTTGTTTTCTTATCATCGCCACTATGCCCTTTAAAGGTACGTGTTGGCGCAAATTCTCCTAATTTATGACCGACCATATCTTCTGTAACATAGACAGGTACATGCTTGCGTCCGTCATATACCGCTATGGTATGACCTACAAAATTAGGGAAAATAGTTGAACGACGTGACCAGGTTTTAATTACCTGCTTTTTATCACTTTCGTTTAGTACTTCGACTTTTTTCATCAGATGGTCATCTGCAAAAGGTCCTTTTTTCAAACTGCGACCCATGGATAAACCTCCTTTCGCATTGGAGAGACGGGCTTATTTCCCCGCCACTGTTTTTGGTTATTTTTTACGTTTACGAACGATATATTTATCAGATGGCTTGTTACGTTGACGTGTCTTGTAACCAAGTGTTGGTTTACCCCAAGGTGACATTGGTGACTTACGGCCGATTGGCGCGCGTCCTTCACCACCACCGTGTGGGTGATCATTCGGGTTCATAACAGATCCGCGGACAGTTGGACGAATGCCTAACCAACGAGAGCGTCCAGCTTTACCTACACGGATAAGTTCATGTTCAATATTACCTACTTGACCTACTGTTGCACGGCAAGTTGATAGAATCAAACGAACTTCACCAGAAGCTAAACGGACTAGAGTATACTTTCCATCACGACCGAGAACCTGTGCTTCTGCACCAGCTGAGCGTGCAAGTTGTCCTCCGCGTCCAGGCTTCAACTCGATGTTGTGAATAACTGTACCTACAGGAATGTTTACTAAAGGCAATGCATTACCTAATTTAATATCTGCATCTGCTCCAGAAACAATTTCCTGACCTACTTTCAAGCCTTTTGGAGCTATAATATAACGCTTTTCTCCGTCAGCATAGTTAATTAAAGCAATGTTTGCTGAACGGTTTGGATCATATTCAATAGTAGCAACGCGTCCAGGTATACCATCTTTATCCCGTTTGAAATCGATGATACGGTATTGACGCTTGTGACCGCCACCTTGATGACGAACAGTTAATTTCCCTTGATGGTTACGACCACCACGTTTGTGCAGTGGAGCTAAAAGGGATTTTTCAGGCGTATCTGTAGTGATTTCTGCAAAATCAGATACGGACATATTACGTCTACCGTTGGACGTTGGTCTGAATTTTTTAATCGCCATCTTTATTTCCCTCCTTCACGAACTTTTTATTTATGCTTCAAAGAAATCTAATTCTTTACTGTCTTCCGAAAGCTGAACAACAGCTTTTTTGCGGTCTGAACGGTATCCACCGTAACGACCCATACGCTTAAACTTTCCTTTTACATTCATGGTGTTCACTTTTACCACTTTCACTCCAAATACTTGTTCAACAGCATCTTTTATTTCTGTTTTATTCGCTTTAGGAGTTACTTCAAAAGTATATTTTTTTTCTGCCATTAAATCAGCTGAATGTTCTGTAATGACAGGGCGCTTTATAATATCACGTGGATCTTTCATTATGCAAGCACCTCCCCTGCTTTTTCAGCTGCCTCTTTTGTTAAGATCAGCTTGTCATGGCCAAGCAAGTCTAATACATTCATCTCTTCCACTGTTAAAACTGTTACAGTTGGAAGGTTATTCATAGAACGAACAACGTTCTCTTCTTTTTCAGCCACTACGATTAATGCTTTTGTGTCTACATTTAATGCTGTTAACATTTTAACTGCTTCCTTCGTTTTAGGCTCATCAAAACTGAGACTTTCTAAAACAACAAGGTTATTTTCTTTTGTCTTTGAAGAAAGTGCAGATTTAAGTGCTAAACGACGTACTTTCTTTGGTAATTTATAGCTGTAGCTACGTGGTGTTGGGCCAAATACGGTACCTCCGCCAACCCATTGCGGGGAACGAATAGAACCTTGACGTGCACGACCAGTTCCTTTTTGACGCCATGGTTTACGACCACCGCCACGTACTTCAGAACGGTTTTTCACCGCATGCGTACCTTGACGCATAGATGCACGTTGCATGACTACTGCTTCATGTAATACATGCGTATTTGGTTCGATGCCAAATACGGAATCATTTAATTCCAACTCACCAGCTTGAGCTCCATCTTGTTTTAGTAGTGCTACTTTAGGCATGACATATCCTCCCTTCGTCTGTGTGATTAGTTAGCCTTGATTGCACTCGTGATTTTTACGAATGATTTCTTTGCACCTGGAACGTTACCTTTTACTAGTAGTAAATTGCGCTCTTCGTCTACTTTCACTACTTCAAGGTTTTGAATAGTTACTTGCTCTCCACCCATACGACCTGGAAGTGGTCTTCCTTTGAATACACGCATTGGGTCGACTGCACCTAGCGAACCCGGACCTCTGTGATAGTGGGAACCGTGAGTTTCCGGACCACGTTGTTGATTGTGGCGTTTAATGGAACCTTGGAATCCTTTCCCTTTTGTAGTTCCTGTTACATCAATTTTATCGCCAGCTGCGAATACATTCACACTAACTTCTTGACCAACTTCATATTCGTCAAGCTTCGCGTTACGGATTTCACGAACGTAGCGCTTAGGGGTTGTGTTTGCTTTTTCAGCATGACCTTTTTCCGCTTTATTCGTACGTGATTCCTTTACGTCAACAACACCAAGCTGGATTGCTTCGTAACCATCATTTTCTAATGTTCTCTTTTGTAATACGACGTTTGGCTCAGCCTCAATTACAGTTACAGGCATCAATTCTCCTGTTTCAGAGAAAAGCTGAGTCATGCCGATTTTACGACCTAAGATTCCTTTCGTCATCCGTTACACCTCCTATTTAAAACTCTCATTATAGTTTGATTTCAATATCTACACCAGATGGTAAGTCTAAACGCATTAGTGAATCTACAGTCTGTGGTGTAGGACTAACAATATCGATTAAACGTTTATGTGTACGCATCTCGAATTGCTCGCGTGAATCCTTGTATTTATGAACCGCACGCAATACTGTGTATACTGATTTTTCAGTAGGTAGCGGGATTGGACCCGATACATTAGCACCAGAGCGTTTCGCGGTCTCGACAATTTTCTCAGCTGATTGATCTAAAATACGGTGATCATAAGCTTTCAAACGGATTCTAATCTTTTCTTTTGCCATTATTTTCCCTCCTTTATTCGCCCATTTTGGAATAGACATACTCTGCAGAAATTTCTTGACCACTCGCCATGGCAAAGGGGCCGGGTGTGCCAACAACCTTCTGCTTCATCGCCTTGAACGGCCAACATTCTCATTATATAGAATGCCGTTCATATATGCAACCCTTTTTTACTAATAGTGATTGCACATCTATATATTATACGTACTTCCCTATATGATTTCAAGGGTTTATACAAATTTATTAACTAGGATAGACAAAAAATTTCGGAGTCAACCTTTAAATGAAGCGAAACTTCAATTTAGTGAGGGGGTTCTTTCTTCCCCGACTGGTCGTTAGTACCAAAAAGCTGTGAATTAAAGGTATCAGTACGAATCGGAGTTTTGGTATCGTTGTCTATTCACTTAGACCTTTCGTGTATTACCCTCAACTATAATGCGTGAGTCTTACTGTTCTTACATTTAGGATACAAACAATTAAACTTATTAAACACAATTTTAATAGAAAGATAATCATACTGACTATCCATCTCAAGCTATGCAGATATCAATTCTAATCTACGCTGCCATAAATGAATGGATTCGGAACAAAGGCTCAAGCGCCCGTTTAGCAACGTAGCGAATGGAACGAATCAACTGAGATAAAGGAATCACGGTGAGGCGACGAACCGATGATGACGTATCGTAGGGCGCATTTCTAATGTCGCCTAGTTGCTGGGCTCATGCGCCGGACGTGGCTATTCGTTTATTTCGTTATCCCAAGCATCTCATTTTATATTTTCTTATCTTATAAGAAAAACTTGGCTTGTCGCCAAGTCTAATGGAGGAAGCCTTTGTTTTTCTTATACTATAAACCAAAAAAACCTTATACTTTCCTATAGTGTAAAAAAACACAGGTTACGTCGTCACGCAACCTGTGCTTTATCATCTTTTTTCTTATTCAACGATTTCTGTAACAACGCCAGAACCTACTGTACGTCCGCCTTCGCGAATAGAGAAACGAGTTCCGTCTTCAATTGCGATTGGGGAAATAAGTTCTACTGTCATTTCTACGTTATCGCCAGGCATTACCATTTCTGTTCCTTCTGGAAGTTGGATAACACCAGTTACGTCCGTTGTACGGAAGTAAAACTGTGGGCGATAGTTTGCAAAGAATGGAGTGTGACGTCCACCTTCTTCTTTAGATAGTACATACACTTCTGATTTGAATTTTGTATGTGGAGTGATTGAACCAGGCTTAGCCAATACTTGACCACGGTTGATATCTTCACGAGCCACACCACGAAGTAGTGCACCAATGTTGTCACCAGCTTCAGCATAGTCAAGAAGCTTACGGAACATTTCTACTCCTGTTACAGTCGTTTTTTGAGCTGCTTCGTTCAAACCGATGATTTCAACTTCGTCACCAACGCGAACTTCTCCACGCTCAACACGACCAGTTGCAACTGTACCACGACCTGTAATAGAGAACACGTCCTCTACAGGCATCATGAATGGCTTGTCTTTATCACGCTCTGGAGTTGGAATGTACTCATCAACAGCGTTCATTAGCTCAACGATTTTTTCTTCGTATTCTGGTACTCCTTCAATTGCTTTCAAAGCAGAACCAGCAATTACTGGAACATCATCGCCTGGGAAGTCATATTCAGTTAATAGATCACGTACTTCCATTTCAACTAGTTCAAGTAGTTCTTCGTCATCTACCATATCCACTTTGTTTAGGAATACTACAATAGAAGGTACTCCAACGTTACGAGATAGTAGAATGTGCTCACGAGTTTGTGGCATTGGACCATCAGCAGCAGATACAACAAGAATTGCTCCGTCCATTTGTGCAGCACCAGTGATCATGTTTTTAACATAGTCTGCGTGACCTGGGCAGTCAACGTGCGCATAGTGACGAGTATCTGTTTCGTATTCTACGTGAGAAGTTGCGATAGTAATTCCACGCTCTTTTTCTTCTGGTGCGTTGTCGATTTGGTCATAAGCCATTTGCGTACCTTTACCAGATTTTTTATGCATTACAATTGTAATTGCAGCAGTTAACGTAGTTTTACCGTGGTCAACGTGTCCAATTGTACCAACGTTTACGTGACTTTTCGAGCGATCGAACTTTTCTTTAGCCATTTATAGTTCCTCCTTTAAGTAAATGAAAAAGTTTATTTTAAATTTTATAGTTAGCAAGAAACAATGGATCATCATCACTTCTTAGCCTTTAATACAAGTTATACTTTAGATTTATGAAAAAATCAATTATTCGCCAGCATTTTTCTTAATAATTTCTTCTGCAATACTCTTTGGTACTTCTTCATAATGATCGAAGTACATAGTGAAGGTACCGCGACCTTGTGTGTTAGAACGTAATGCTGTAGCATAACCAAACATTTCAGAAAGCGGGACAAATCCCTTTACAACTTGTGCAGGACCACGAGCGTCCATACCTTCTACACGTCCACGACGAGAAGTTATGTCACCCATAATATCTCCCATATATTCTTCTGGAATAACAATTTCAACTTTAGCAATTGGTTCAAGAAGAACTGGGTTACATTTATTTTTCGCAGCTTTTAGCGCCATGGATGCCGCTACTTTAAATGCCATCTCGTTGGAGTCAACATCGTGATAGCTTCCATCGTATAACGTCGCTTTAATATCAATTAGTGGATAGCCAGCCAATACCCCATTTTCCATTGCTTCTTCAATACCAGCTTGAATAGATGGAATGTATTCGCGTGGTACAACCCCACCAACAATATTATTGACGAATTCAAAGCCTGCTCCTTCTTCATTTGGTTCAAACTTAATCCAAACGTGCCCATATTGTCCGCGTCCACCAGATTGACGAACAAACTTTCCTTCTACTTCAGCAGCGGAACGGAATGTTTCTCGATAAGCAACCTGTGGCGCACCAACGTTTGCTTCTACTTTGAATTCACGCTTTAAGCGGTCAACGATAACGTCTAAATGAAGCTCACCCATACCAGAAATAATCGTTTGACCAGTCTCTTCGTTTGTTTCTGTTTTAAATGTTGGATCCTCTTCAGCTAATTTACCTAAAGCAATCCCCATTTTATCTTGGTCTGCCTTTGTTTTTGGTTCAATTGCAACCCCAATTACCGGTTCTGGGAAGTCCATGGACTCAAGAATAACCAGATTCTTTTCATCACAAAGTGTATCACCAGTAGTTGTATCTTTCAAACCAACAGCAGCAGCAATTTCTCCAGAATATACGGTTGAAATTTCTTGTCTCGAATTCGCATGCATTTGTAGGATACGTCCAATACGCTCACGCTTATCTTTCACAGAGTTTTTCACATAAGAACCTGAATTTAAAGTTCCTGAATAAACTCGGAAGAAAGTAAGTTTACCAACGTATGGATCTGTCATTACTTTAAATGCTAATGCAGAAAATGGTGCATCATCCGTAGATGGGCGAGTAACTTTTTCTTCTGTTCCAGGAATAATCCCTTCAATATCAGCAACATCCGTAGGTGCTGGAAGGTAGTCAATAACCCCATCAAGCATTAATTGTACACCCTTGTTTTTGAAAGCTGATCCACAAAATACAGGGTAGAATTCAACATCTAATGTAGCTTTACGAATAGCGGCTTTCAGCTCATCTTTTGTGATTTCTTCACCTTCAAGGTACTTCATCATCAAATCTTCATCAAGTTCAGCAACAGCTTCAATCAAGCTATTACGCCACTCTTCAGCTTTGTCTTTTAATTCAGCAGGAATTTCACGAGTTTCAGCATGTGTACCAAGATCATCTTCATAGAAGTATGCTTGCATGTCAATGAGATCGATTATTCCTTCAAATTTATCCTCTGCACCTATCGGAAGCTGAACCGGATGTGCGTTCGCACCTAGACGGTCTTTTAATGTTTTTGTAGCGTAAAGGAAATCTGCACCGACTTTATCCATCTTGTTAATAAAAACAATACGCGGAACACCATAAGTTGTTGCTTGACGCCATACTGTTTCGGTTTGTGGTTCTACACCTGATTGTGCATCAAGAACGGTTACTGCTCCGTCCAAGACACGTAATGAACGTTCAACTTCAACGGTGAAGTCTACGTGTCCAGGTGTATCAATAATGTTAATTCGATGGTTTTTCCACTGAGCGGTTGTTGCGGCGGAAGTAATCGTGATTCCTCGCTCCTGTTCCTGCTCCATCCAGTCCATCTGTGAAGCACCTTCATGCGTTTCACCAATCTTATGAATACGTCCTGTATAGAAAAGAATACGCTCGGTAGTAGTGGTTTTACCTGCATCAATGTGTGCCATAATACCAATATTTCGCGTCTTTTCCAAGGAGAACTCTCTAGCCATGTATTCTTCTCCTTTCTAGCTTGAATTTAATTTGTTTTACCAGCGGTAATGTGCAAATGCTTTGTTAGCTTCTGCCATTTTATGCATTTCTTCACGTCGTTTTACAGAAGCACCTGTATTGTTAGAAGCATCTAGAATTTCATTAGCAAGACGTTCTTCCATTGTTTTTTCCCCGCGTAAACGAGAGTAGTTAACGATATAACGTAACCCTAACGCCTGACGACGTTCTGGACGTACTTCCATTGGTACTTGGTAGTTGGAACCACCAACACGGCGAGCGCGTACTTCAAGGACTGGCATAACGTTTTTCATAGCTTGCTCAAATACTTCCATTGCGTTTTGTCCGCTTCTTTCAGCAACCAATTCAAATGCTTTGTAAAGAATTTTTTGTGCTTTTCCTCTTTTTCCGTCAACCATAATCTGATTGATTAAACGAGTCACTAATTTTGAGTTGTAAAGTGGATCTGGTAAGACATCGCGTTTAGGTACTGGGCCTTTACGTGGCATATGTCCTTCCTCCTTTCTTCTTATAGGTTAATTTATTATCTGCTTACTTTTTCGGTTTTTTTGTACCGTATTTAGAACGGCCTTGTTGACGACCTTCTACTCCAGCTGTATCCAAAGCTCCACGTACAATGTGATAACGGACACCCGGCAAGTCTTTTACACGACCACCACGAAGCAGTACAACACTATGCTCCTGAAGATTATGACCAATTCCAGGAATGTATGCTGTTACTTCCATGTTGTTAGATAAGCGGACACGAGCATATTTACGAAGTGCTGAGTTCGGTTTCTTAGGAGTTAATGTTCCCACACGTGTACATACGCCACGTTTTTGCGGAGAATTTAGGTCTGTAAATTTCTTCTTAAAGCTGTTGTACCCCTTATTAAGAGCTGGTGAATCAGACTTTTTTGGTTTGCTCACACGTCCTTTGCGGACTAATTGATTAATTGTTGGCATGATATGTTTCCTCCCTTCTATGGTTTATATCACTAATTCAGCCTCGAATTTGTAAACCCACACATCCAGGTGGTTCATCTTTTGGTAAAAAACAACGTTTTAACGAGAAATCGTCAAAACTATCCTTGTTTTATTCCAACAGTTGCTGCGCCAACCTCGATGCCACATGCTGCTCCCAATTTCTTTTTGGAATCGACATGATGACAAGGGATGTTCAGTTCTTCGGCTAAATGTGCAACTTTTTGTGTCATATGTTGATCAGCATCAACAGCAATAAACACTTCACTTATATCGCCATCTTTCATGGCTTTAAGCGTTTGTTTTGTTCCGATAACTACACGTGATTTCACTTGCATTACTTTTTCATAAGACATCTCATATCCTCCAAAGCACCAAGTATAATCGGAAGCACCTTGAATATTCTACCACTCACTTTTTTTAATGTCAACATGATTTACATATTTTTTACGCTTCCGTTTTAATGTCTGCTCTACTCGTATGGGAACTGGTGAGTCTCCCAACTCTTTTAGAAGGGAGACTGTTAAACCAGTTATTGAACGGTTTCTGTTTCTTCCATTGCTTCTGTTGTAATTGGTTCATCCGTTGCCGCCTTAATCCGACGGTAACGTTGCATTCCTGTTCCCGCAGGTACAAGCTTACCGATGATTACATTCTCTTTCAAACCAAGAAGTTCATCGCGTTTTCCTTTAATAGCAGCATCGGTCAGCACTCTCGTTGTTTCTTGGAAAGAAGCAGCCGATAAGAAGGAATCTGTCTCAAGGGATGCCTTGGTAATACCAAGTAACACAGGCTTTCCAATTGCTGGTTGTTGACCTTCTTGAAGCACTTTATGATTTGCATCACGGAACTGGTGCAATTCTAATAAAGAGCCTGGGAGAACGTCAGTATCTCCGGAATCAATTACGCGAATCTTACGAAGCATTTGACGAACCATCACTTCTACGTGTTTATCGCCAATTTCAACCCCTTGCATACGGTATACGCGTTGAACCTCACGCAATAAATAATTTTGCACGCCTTCTACACCTTGGACACGTAACAAATCCTTTGGATCAATGGAGCCTTCTGTCAATTCTTGACCAGCAATAACCTCGTCGCCGACAGCTACCTTCATGCGAGCATTGTAAGGAACAGCGTAAGAGCGTTGTTCGACTTCACCTTGTACGACAACTTCTTGCTTATCTTTTACTTCTTTAATTTCTTGAACAGTACCATATATTTCACTGATGACTGCTTGCCCTTTTGGATTACGTGCTTCAAACAGTTCCTGAATACGTGGAAGACCCTGGGTAATATCATCACCAGCAACCCCACCAGTGTGGAAGGTACGCATTGTTAACTGCGTTCCCGGCTCTCCAATGGATTGAGCTGCAATAATTCCTACCGCTTCCCCAACCTCTACATCGGCGCCTGTTGCAAGATTTCTTCCGTAGCATTTTTGGCAAACGCCATGTTTTGTATTACAAGTAAAGGCACTTCGTATGGTGACTTCTTCGATACCTGAATTCGTAATTTGTTTTGCTTGATCTTCGGTAATAAGCTCATCTGCTTTTACGATAACTTCGTTTGTTTCAGGATGCTTTACATCATAGAAGGCCGTACGACCGATTAATCGATCCACTAATGGTTCAATTAGCTCCGTACCATCTTGTAATGCTGTTACAGTTAACCCGCGATCGGTTCCGCAATCTGCTTCGCGTACAATAACATCTTGCGCCACATCAACAAGACGACGTGTTAGGTAACCTGAGTCAGCTGTTTTCAACGCTGTATCAGCAAGACCTTTACGAGCACCGTGCGTAGAAATAAAGTACTCTAATACCGTTAAGCCTTCACGGAAGCTTGATTTAATCGGCAGTTCAATAATTTTACCAGCCGGGTTAGCCATTAAACCACGCATTCCAGCAAGCTGCGTAAAGTTTGATGCGTTACCACGAGCACCAGAATCACTCATCATATAAATTGGGTTTCTGTTACTTAAGGACAGCATCAGCTTATCCTGAATGGTATCTTTGGCTTGCGACCAAATTGCGATAACACGGTCATATCGCTCATCTTCCGTAATTAAACCGCGACGGAATTGTTTCAATACGTTGTCTACTTTCTGCTGTGCTTCATCAAGAATCGCTTCTTTTTCTTTTAAAACCACAATATCGGAAACACCGACTGTCATACCCGCTTTCGTCGAATAGCTAAAACCAAGATCCTTCATTCTATCAAGCATTTTAGATGTTTCACTGATTTTAAATCGTTTAAAGACTTCAGCAATAATATCTCCTAAAAAGCCTTTTTTAAATGGTTTCACCAAATCAAGCGACTTAATCAATTCAGGGATATTTGTACCCTTTTCCACAAAATATTTTTCAGGTGTACGATGTTCCAAGTTCTCTTTCGTTGGTTCGTTTATATACGGGAAGGAATCGGATAGAATCTCATTAAAGATTAACTTCCCAACCGTCGTAATGAGCAATTGTGATTTTTGCTTTTCTGTAAATGTCTTGTTATTTAATCCAGACGCATGAACAGCGACACGTGTATGCAAATGCACGTATCCGTTTTGATATGCCATAATCGCTTCATTAACGCCTGTAAAGACAGATCCTTCGCCGATAGCATTCTCCCGTTCAAGCGTGAGATAATAGTTTCCTAATACCATATCCTGTGATGGAGTTACAACCGGCTTCCCATCTTTTGGATTCAAAATGTTTTGTGCTGCAAGCATCAGAATACGCGCTTCTGCTTGAGCCTCTGCTGATAACGGTACGTGTACAGCCATTTGGTCTCCATCAAAGTCCGCGTTATATGCCGTACAAACTAATGGGTGCAAACGGATAGCACGACCTTCTACAAGTGTTGGCTCAAACGCTTGAATACCGAGTCTGTGTAGTGTCGGTGCACGGTTAAGCAATACAGGGTGCTCTTTAATAACTTCTTCAAGAACATCCCATACCTCCGGATGAACCCGTTCAATTTTCCGTTTTGCAGACTTAATATTATGCGCAATTCCTTTTGATACTAACTCTCTCATAATAAATGGCTTAAATAATTCTAGTGCCATTTCTTTCGGAAGCCCACATTGATACATCTTCAGGTGTGGTCCAACTACGATAACAGAACGACCAGAATAGTCTACACGTTTACCTAACAGGTTTTGACGGAAACGTCCTTGCTTTCCTTTCAACATATGAGATAAGGATTTTAGCGGACGATTACCTGGTCCTGTTACTGGACGTCCACGACGACCATTATCAATAAGTGCATCTACGGCTTCTTGAAGCATACGCTTTTCGTTTTGAACAATAATGCTCGGTGCTCCAAGATCTAATAAACGCTTCAACCGATTGTTTCGGTTAATAACACGACGATATAAATCATTTAAATCAGAAGTGGCAAAGCGACCGCCATCTAACTGCACCATTGGACGAATTTCAGGTGGAATGACTGGCAATACATCTAAAACCATCCAAGAAGTTTCATTTCCGGAATGGCGAAATGCCTCTAGCACTTCTAATCGTTTGATGGCACGTGTTCTGCGTTGTCCTTGTGCTGTTTTTAGTTCTTCTTTTAAAATGCCTACTTCTTTATCAAGGTCAATATCCTGAAGCAGTTTACGAATGGCTTCTGCTCCCATTTGTGCTTTAAACGACTTACCGTATTTATCGTAATATGCACGGTATTCTTTTTCCGATAGGAGTTGTTTTTTCTCTAATGGTGTATCGCCAGCTTCCGTTACAATATAAGCAGCAAAATAGATTACTTCTTCCAAAGCACGAGGAGACATGTCTAAAACAAGCCCCATGCGACTTGGAATACCTTTAAAGTACCAGATGTGCGATACAGGCGCAGCTAGCTCAATATGACCCATCCGTTCGCGACGTACTTTAGCTTTTGTAACCTCCACACCACATCGATCACAGACAACTCCCTTATAGCGCACTCGTTTATATTTTCCGCAATGGCATTCCCAATCTTTTTGCGGACCAAAAATCCGCTCACAAAACAGTCCGTCTTTTTCCGGCTTTAATGTGCGGTAATTAATCGTTTCTGGTTTTTTTACCTCACCATATGACCAAGAGCGAATTTTTTCTGGTGAAGCTAAACCGATTTTCATATACTCAAAGTTATTTACATCTAGCAAGGGGTCAACCTCCCTCTTAGTGTCCGATTTTACCAAGCTACCAACGGCTACTTAAAGTAAATACAGCTACTGAACCAAATTTTTACCTCGATACGTCCCTGCAATGACAGCTGTGTTCTATGATAGTTGGAGGCTAGCTCTAGAAAAGTGGAGCTAACCCTAGCTATCTTAGCTTTCTTCAACTTCTATATTAAGCTTACTAGCTTGTTGTGTCTCTTCTTCTTCTAATTCTCTCATATCAATTTCTTCTTCTTCACTAGATAACATCTTGACATCCATACCAAGGCTTTGTAGTTCCTTGATTAGTACCTTGAAGGATTCAGGAACACCTGGTTCAGGTACATTATCCCCTTTGACGATGGATTCATATGTTTTCACACGTCCAACCACATCATCTGACTTAACGGTTAGAATTTCCTGTAATGTGTAAGCTGCACCATAAGCTTCTAGCGCCCAAACTTCCATTTCTCCAAATCGCTGACCACCAAATTGCGCTTTACCACCAAGCGGCTGTTGGGTAACAAGTGAGTATGGACCTGTAGAGCGAGCGTGTAATTTATCATCGACCATATGAGCAAGCTTAATCATGTACATTACACCGACTGATACTCGATTATCAAACGGTTCTCCTGATCTTCCATCATAAAGAATTGTTTTCGCATCTCGAGGCATACCTGCTTCTTCTAGCGTCTCCCATACATCGTCTTCTGTAGCTCCATCAAATACTGGTGTTGCTACATGAATACCTAATGCGCGAGCAGCCATACCTAAGTGCAACTCAAACACCTGTCCGATATTCATACGTGATGGCACCCCTAGTGGGTTTAACATAATATCAATTGGCGTTCCATCAGGCAAGAATGGCATATCCTCTTCAGGGAGAATTTTAGAAATTACACCTTTGTTTCCGTGACGCCCTGCCATTTTATCGCCTTCATGAATTTTACGTTTCTGTACAATGTACACCCGTACAAGCTCATTTACGCCTGGAGGAAGCTCATCTCCGTCTTCCCGGTTAAAGATTTTAACATCAAGTACAATACCACCTGCACCGTGCGGAACACGTAATGATGTATCTCGGACTTCACGAGCTTTTTCTCCAAAAATAGCGTGCAATAAGCGTTCTTCCGCAGACAACTCTGTTACACCTTTTGGAGTAACTTTTCCAACAAGTATATCTCCATCCGTCACTTCAGCACCAATGCGAATAATTCCATATTCATTCAGGTTTTTCAATGCATCTTCCCCAACGTTAGGGATATCTCGAGTAATTTCTTCAGGTCCTAATTTCGTATCACGTGCTTCTGATTCATATTCTTCAATATGAATAGAAGTATAAACATCGTCTTTAACAAGTCGTTCGCTCATGATAATAGCGTCCTCATAGTTATAACCTTCCCAAGTCATAAAACCAACGAGAACATTACGACCTAACGCCAATTCTCCATCTTCCATGGAAGGACCGTCTGCAAGGATTTCTCCTTTTATTACCCGATCTCCTTCGCTTACAATTGGGCGTTGATTATAACAAGTTCCTTGGTTGGAACGGATATATTTCTGAAGTTTATAATGGTCGAGATCGCCTTTTACTTCACGTCCATCTACAACAGACGTTCTGCGTACAAAAATTTGCTTTGCTTCAACGCGTTCTACAATTCCTTCATGACGGCAAATAACCGCAGCACCAGAGTCCTTCCCATTTACATACTCCATTCCTGTACCTACAATTGGAGCCTCTGGCTTCATTAATGGGACGGCTTGACGTTGCATGTTTGCACCCATTAGCGCACGGTTGGAGTCATCATTCTCAAGGAAAGGGATACATGCTGTCGCCGCAGATACAACTTGCTTCGGCGATACGTCCATATAATCAATTTTTTCTCGTGCAACGATGGTGTTTTCTCCGCGAAAACGCGCAATAACCTCTTCATCCGCAAAATGACCGTCTTCTGTTAATTTTGCGTTTGCCTGAGCTACCACATAGTTGTCCTCTTCATCAGCTGTTAAATAATCGATTTGCGCTGTCACTTTACCGGTCTCTGGATCAACACGGCGATATGGTGTTTCAATAAAACCAAACTTATTCACTTTCGCAAAACTGGAAAGCGAGTTGATTAATCCAATATTTGGTCCCTCTGGAGTCTCAATTGGACACATACGACCATAATGCGAGTAGTGAACGTCTCGAACTTCAAAGCCTGCACGTTCTCGTGTTAAACCACCTGGCCCTAATGCTGATAAACGTCGCTTATGCGTTAATTCTGCCAAAGGATTGGTTTGATCCATAAACTGTGACAACTGAGAGCTTCCAAAGAATTCTTTGATGGAAGCAATTACGGGACGAATATTAATTAATTGCTGTGGCGTAATGCTTGAAGTGTCCTGAATGGACATTCTTTCACGTACCACACGCTCCATTCGCGATAGCCCGATGCGAAATTGGTTTTGTAATAGTTCTCCGACAGAGCGAAGCCTACGATTACCAAGATGGTCAATATCATCTGTTCCGCCTACTTGATGCAATAAATTAAAGAAATAGCTGATCGATGCTAAAATGTCAGCAGGCGTAATATTTTTTACACTTGCATCAACACCTGCATTGCCGATGACGTTCAACACCCGTTCCCCGCTTGGATCAGTAGGATCGACAATTTTGACGGTCTGCAGGATAATTGGTTCATCCAAAACGCCATCTTTTGGCTGTAATTCCTGTTGACCAAGTTTTTCTTCTTCGCGTTCTAAATATGGTATTAATTTGTCTAATAGTTTTCTTTCCAGCTTGTCACCTTTTTCAGCCAATACTTCACCAGTTTCCTGGTCAACAACAGTTTCAGCTAACACTTGGTTAAACAAACGATTTTTAATATGCAGCTTTTTATTCATTTTATAACGACCTACATGTGCCAGGTCATAACGCTTCGGATCAAAAAAGCGTGAGATTAATAAGCTTTTTGCATTCTCAACGGTAGGTGGCTCACCAGGACGTAAACGCTCGTAGATTTCCAGTAAGGCCTTTTCCGTTGTTTCTGTGTTATCTTTTTCGAGCGTGTTCTTCAGGTATTCATTATCGCCTATGAGCTCAATGATTTCCTGGTCACTGCCAAAACCAAGTGCTCGTAATAATACGGTGATTGGCAATTTACGTGTACGATCAATCCGGACATGGACAACATCCTTCGCATCTGTTTCAAATTCCAACCATGCTCCACGATTTGGAATAACAGTTGCAGCTACGCCTCGTTTACCATTTTTATCAATTTTGTCATTGTAATAAACACTTGGTGACCTTACAAGCTGAGATACAATAACACGTTCTGCTCCATTAATGATAAATGTCCCTGTATCTGTCATTAAAGGGAAATCACCCATGAATACTTCCTGTTCCTTTACTTCGCCGGTTTCATTATTAATTAAACGAACCTTAACACGAAGCGGAGCATTATAAGTAACATCCCGCTCTTTCGATTCATCTACAGGATATTTGGGCTCTCCTAAACTGTAATCAACAAATTCCAGTGATAAATTGCCGGTAAAGTCTTCAATTGGAGAAATGTCCTGAAACATTTCCCGTAGCCCCTCTTCTAAAAACCAATCATAAGAAGCGGTTTGGATTTCAATCAAATTCGGCAATTCTAGCACTTCGCTGATTCGTGCGTAGCTTCTGCGCTGGCGGTGCCGCCCATATTGAACTAGTTGTCCTGTCAACTGCTTCACCCCTTAAATCATCCATTTTTTCGTAGATTGTCATTCTACGCAAAATTTATTATAATAAGAAAAACCAGTTAAAGCAGATGTTCAAAAAAGTCCGTTTAAACGATAGATCGATTCTCTCGATTTCGCTCTTTTTTGAACACATACTTTAAAAGAAGCGAAAAAAGCCTCATTGGTTTTTCGAATATCAACCTTAATGGTATAAAGTAATACAAAACATACATAACAAACTTGCAATCAAGGATTACAAGTATCTATTTGCAGTAAAAACACTATGAAAAGACAGTGTTTGCGCTACACATATCAAACTCTGCATAGCTGCTTTTGTAACGATAGAAAACAGATAAAACTCGTATTTTACCATTGTTTCCCAACAATCATGAAATATACTTGGTGAATTCATCAATTATTCCCTTGACATAAAAAGCGCCATGTTAGCATTTTCCTATCTTACCATAAGACTTCCTCTCGGTCAAACTTTTACTGCTTGAAAAAGATAATACCCTTTTCGCTTAGCTACGGTATGAACTTGTTGAAATATTTCTTCTAACTTTTTCTTTGCTGAAGGGGCTCCTTGTTTTTTTTGGATCACCACCCATAATGCTCCGCCATGTTCTATTACCCGCTCTGCTTGTATAAACATTTCATGCACAACCTGCTTACCAGCACGTATAGGCGGATTCGTAACAACCGCAGCAAATGTCCGATTTTTAACAGCTGACAACTTATCACTCGGTATGCAAGTAATGTTTTCTACCGCGTTTTGCGCTGCATTTCGTTTTGCTAATTCAACCGCACGTTCATTAATATCGATCATAAAAATATGGCGTTCCTTATAGCGATCAGCTATTGTAATCCCAATTGGACCATAACCGCAACCAAGATCTAAAATATCACCTGCTACGTCTGGAGCTGTAAATTGTTCGATTAGAAAGCGGCTACCAAAATCCACTTCGTTTTTCGAGAAGACACCTATATCGCTCGTAAATGTAAATTTCTTACCGTTCGCGTTATATTGCCATGTTTTTGGTGAACTTATTGTTTGGGGTTTTTGTGAAAAGTAATGCTCACTCATTCCGGCACCTACTTTAATCGTATTGAAGGTTTTTATCAAACACTGCATAAATCCAACTTCAGTAAGTTGATAAAGCGAGACTTCAATCAGTAGAGAGATCTTTACATCCCGCTGATTGACAGCACCGCAAGGGTAAGACCTAAAGGCCTTTGAACGGAATCGACATTTGCCATGCAGTTGGAACCTATCCTTTTCCTCCTAGTTTTCACTTCAAAGATGAAAGAGTCAATCTAACTACTAGTTACATAAAGAATAACGATTCCGCACATTCCGACTGAGGTATATAGAAAGCTCGCCGCAATCAATACGACGAGCTCTTTTATTGACAAAAATTACTTAACTTCTACAGATGCTCCTGCTTCTTCTAACTTACCTTTAACTTCTTCAGCGTCTTCTTTTGACACGCCTTCTTTAACTGCTTTTGGTGCATTATCAACTAATTCTTTTGCGTCTTTAAGTCCAAGACCAGTAATTTCACGTACAGCTTTAACAACTTTAATTTTTGAAGCTCCTGCTTCTGTAAGCACTACATCAAATTCAGTTTTTTCTTCTGCTGCTTCACCGCCGCCAGCAGCACCAGCTACTGCTACAGGAGCTGCAGCTGTTACTCCAAATTCTTCTTCAATTGCTTTTACTAAATCATTTAGTTCTAATACAGACATTTCTTTAACTGCTTCAATGATTTGTTCTTTCGTCATGATTCATTTCCTCCTAAATAAATGTTTTTTTATACCGTTAAACGCAAATTATGCGCCTTGTTCTTCTTTTTGTTCAGCCACTGCCTTGGTTGCATAAGCAAGGTTGCGAATTGGTGCTTGAAGTACACTAAGAAGCATAGAGACCATACCTTCGTAGCTCGGAAGATCAGCAAGCTCTTGTACTTGTTCAAGTGTAGCAACACTACCTTGAATAACACCGCCTTTGATTTCAAGCGCTTCATTCTCTTTAGCAAATTTTTTAATAATGCGCGCAGGAGCTACAGCATCATCTTTACTAAAGGCAATTGCAGATGGCCCAACTAAAATGTCGTTAAGCTCATTCAATTCAGCTGCTTCTACTGCACGACGAGTCATCGTATTTTTGTAAACTTTGAACTCAATTCCTTCTTCGCGCAATTGTTTTCGCAATTCTGTTACTGCAGCAACATCCAAACCACGATAGTCAACAACAACAACAGTTTCACTAGAAACAAACTTGTCTTTAATTTCTTCTACTAGCTGTTTCTTTTGCTCAATAATACTAGACATTCTTCCACCTCCTAGAAAATACAAGATTATACCGTATCTAATGGGAACACAAGTGTAAATAAAAAGCTCTCACGCAGACATGAGAGCTTACCAATTCATTGGAAAAACATAAATATCCAATTTATCTATAAACACCTCGGCAGGATGATTAAGCGGATATTTGCCCCTGCTGTCTACGGTACATCATATTCTTTTATTCACAGACTAAAGTATAGCGAAACACAATGATAAAGTCAACACTTTTTCATTATCATACGATGCTAGAAACATCTACACGGATCCCTGGACCCATTGTAGAAGATACAGAAGCATTTTTCATGTAAGTTCCTTTCGCCGCTTGAGGCTTCGCTTTTACAAGTGTTTCCGTAATGGCGACGAAGTTTTCGATTAATTTTTCATTATCAAATGAAACTTTACCAATCGGCACATGAATGTTGGATGATTTATCAACACGATATTCCACTTTACCAGCTTTAACATCCTGGATAGCTTTTTCCACATCAAATGTTACCGTTCCAGTCTTCGGATTCGGCATTAGACCTTTTGGCCCTAATACTCTTCCTAATTTACCAACTTCAGCCATCATGTCTGGAGTTGCTACGACAACATCAAAATCAAACCAACCTTGATTGATTTTATTGATATAATCTGCGTCTCCTACATAGTCAGCACCAGCAGCTTCTGCCTCTTTTGCTTTTTCACCTTTAGCGAATACAAGCACGCGCTGTGTTTTCCCTGTTCCATTCGGTAAAACCATCGCTCCGCGAATTTGCTGGTCTGCTTTCTTAGGGTCAACGCCTAAGCGAAAAGCAGCTTCAACTGTTTCGTCGAAATTAGCTTTAGCAGCTTCTTTTACAAGTGCAATTGCTTCTGACACTTCATACGCTTTCGTACGATCAACAAGCTTCAATGCTTCTTGATGCTTTTTTCCTTTTTTAGCCATTTAATTTCCTCCTCAAATGTGGTTATAACGGTATTACCTCCCACTTATAAAAGCGCGCAAGCTTTTATAAAGGCAAAGCTAATGATTAACCAGTCGGCTAACTCATCATCTTCACGAAAAAGGTTGCGAAGGGAATCCAACCGCAACCTATACCGTACTAGTAAAACTTCAAAAAATTAAAAAACCAATAATTCACAACAAACAACACTAAAAGGCAAGCACGAATTAGTCTTCGATGTTAATACCCATGCTGCGTGCAGTTCCTTCAACCATGCGCATCGCTGCTTCTACATCAGCAGCATTTAAGTCAGGCATTTTTGTTTCTGCGATCTCTTTTACTTTATCGCGTTTGATTGTTGCTACTTTATTACGATTCGGTTCACCTGAAGCAGTTTCAATGCCAGCTGCTTTTTTAAGTAATACAGCTGCAGGTGGAGTTTTTGTAATAAATGTAAATGAACGGTCCTCAAACACTGTTATCTCAACAGGAATAATCATACCCGCTTGATCTTGCGTACGTGCATTAAATTCTTTACAAAAACCCATGATATTAACACCCGCTTGACCAAGTGCTGGTCCTACTGGTGGTGCTGGGTTTGCTTTTCCAGCCGGGATTTGTAATTTTACAAGTTTAATCACTTTTTTAGCCACGAGACACACCTCCTTAAAGTCCGTGATGTGGTAATAGGGGCTCTTGTTTTTCCCCTCCCACTCCTATTGCTCTAACCTATTGGATAGATACAAGAATAACAAAAGAATTTTAGCATGAATAGCAGAAAAATGCAAGAAAATATACAAATTCTCTAATCTAGCTTTTCTATTTGGGAGAAATCCAACTCGACAGGTGTTTCTCTGCCGAACATATTCACATGGACTTTTACCTTTTGTTTATCTACGTCTATATTTTCAACGGTACCAGTGAAATCTGTAAACGGACCGTCCGTTACCCGGACATTTTCCTTGATTTCAAAATTAAATTGTACAGGCGTTTCCGCAACTCCCATACGTTTCAGTACACTTTCTACTTCTTCTGGCAACAATGGCGTTGGCTTGGTCCCACCACCACTTGATCCTATAAATCCCGTTACACCTGGAGTATTACGAACAACGTACCACGAATCGTCTGTCATAATCATTTCTGTTAATACATAGCCAGGGAAAAACTTCTTCTTAGTTACCTTTTTCTTACCATTTTTTATTTCTGTTTCCTCATCTTCAGGAACAATTACTCGAAAAATCTTATCTTCCATCCCCATAGATTCTACACGCTTTTCCAAGTTCGTTTTCACTTTATTTTCATACCCAGAATACGTATGTACGACATACCAATTTTTTTCCATGATTTTGGACAACGCTTTTGTCCTTCCCTCCCTTTTCGTACCATTATATTTTATAGAGGCGGCACCAAAGATTTGGTAATCACGACAACGAATTATCTCCAACTGCCATACTAATCGCCTAATTTCCATGTCCTACCTGACCCTCTTTAGTATACGCACGATCATTCATAAGCTTAAACTAGAGTTATTTTCATTACTCGCACTGAATTTAAAACTTCCAGATGGTTATAGAACGCTAACTGCAAGCTACAATCTGTTTCCAACCTAAAAAACCCGATTGATACCGGGTTTCCACATAAGTTCTCATCTATATTCTTTATCATTATAGCATAATATCCAGACAAATATTCAATCTTTCGTGAAATTAAAGTAAGTTTAGGATTTGCGTAATTCCGAGATCAATTAAAAAGAAGAATAAAGCTATAAAAGCTACCGTTGCAATAACAGTAATTGTATAACTCGTTAGCTCTTTCCTGTTTGGCCAGCTAACTTTCTTCATTTCCCTTGAAACGTTTTTAAAGAAACGAAACATGCTTGTACCCCCTACAGCTGAAAATAACGACTTCATTTATACAAATAATAAATGCAATTATATCTTTTCACTACACTGCAAAAGGGGTTTATTTGGTTTCCTTATGCAATGTATGTTTACCACAAAATTTACAATACTTATTTACTTCAAGCCGTACAGGTTGTGTGGATACATTTTTGTTCGTTGTATAATTTCTGCTAGCACAAACTGCACATGCTAAAGTGATTTTCTTATTCATCCTCTCACCTCAAGCAGGAGAGTTTCTATTCCTTTATTAACTCTAGCACGGTTGCAAAAATGTGTCAATCATTCCTATGGCGCAATTTCCGTCTCCTCAATCAGTTGTTCGAGTTTCCGCTTCACTCGTTGCAATGCATTATCAATGGATTTAACATGACGCTCTAACGCTACAGAAATTTCTTGATAGGTTCGCCCGTCTAAATATAGCTGAAGAACCTTCTTTTCTAACCCGCTCAACAATTCAGATAATTTCATTTCCATATCGCCATATTTTTCCTGATTTACTAAAAGTTCCTGTGGGTCAATAGCTTTTGACCCAGCAATTACATCTAGTAACGTTCGGTCTGTTTCCTCATCATAGATAGGCTTGTCCAAAGACACATACGAATTCAGCGGAATATGCTTTTGTCTCGTTGCAGTCTTGATTGCAGTGATTATTTGCCTCGTTACACAAAGCTCTGCAAAAGCTTTGAACGAGGAGAGCTTGTCTCCATCATAATCGCGAATAGCCTTATATAAACCTATCATTCCCTCTTGGACAATGTCCTCCTTATCCGCACCAATTAAAAAATATGTGCGTGCTTTAGCACGTACAAAATTCCGATACTTGTGTATCAAATAATCTAAGGCGTGGCTATTCCCCCGATGAATAAGTTGCACAATTTTTTCATCATCCAACTTACTTAAGCGTTGTTCGCTCATCTCTATTTGGTTAACATTCACCAAGATGACCCCCCGACTACACCGCAATCCATTTAAAACTAATTATACAGGAAGCGCTTTAAAATCGTCAACATCGGAGATAGAGGCATTTCAACCAAGTAGAGCTCTACATTTGCCCTCTTCTCCATTTTTCAAATGTTTCCAACGTTTTCTTATCCAATGTGATTTTTGTATTTGCTTGTTTCTTATAATGTTTCTCAATCGTTTTTTCTATGTCCTGTTGCATATTGTTTGTTTCTATCCACAGCTCTCGCGCTGATTTCCTTAATGCACCACTCCCAAAAATTGTTCGCTGCTCAGCGAAATCCGATGTTGCTACATACACTTGGGTGCGAATATCTTTTACTTCCTTCACTAATTTTTCAATACATTCATCTGCGGTTTCTTTTTCTTTTGTATAGATTACTTCAACATTAAAAGCGGTTGTTTTGGTCGCTACCCCATGTACATAATAAGCATCAAATACAACGATAACGCGATGACCAGAATAAGCCTGATACTCTGCCATCCATTCAATAAGCCGATCTCGGGCTTGTCCAATATCCTTTTCCTTTAACCTTTGAAGGTCCTCCCACGCCCCTATGATATTATACCCATCCACTATGACGACAATCATCGCTTACTCACCAAAAGGGTTCCTTTTGCGATAAACCTCGTATAATAGTAGACTGCATGCAACCGAAGCGTTCAGAGAAGATACCTTTCCTTTCATCGGCAGGCTTACCGTCCAATCACATTTTTTCTTTACTAAATGACTGATCCCTTTTCCTTCATTTCCAATGACGATAGCAAGCGGCAACGTACCTTCTAGCTGTCGATAATCCTCTGTTGCATTTGCTTCTGTTCCTACTACCCAAACTTGGCGTTTTTTTAATTCATCTATGGTGTTAGCTATATTCGTTACGCGAACAACTGGAACATGCTCTATCGCTCCAGCAGCTGTTTTGGCTACGGTAGCTGTTAATCCTACCGAGCGACGCTTCGGAATAATCACACCATGTGCCCCGACAGCATCTGCCGTTCGTAAGATAGACCCTAAATTATGTGGGTCTTCCAATTCATCTAGGATAAGAAAAAAAGCAGCTTCATTTTGTTCTTCAGCTCGCTGAAATAGGTCATCTAGTGTTGCATATTCATAAGAAGCAACATAAGCAACCACCCCTTGATGATTCCCCCCTTTAGATAACTGATCGATTTTATGCTTGGGAACTTTTTGAACAATGGTTCCTGCTGATTTTCCTAATTGAAAAAACTTTGCTTGCACCGAGGGATTTAGTTGTTCTGATACAAGCACTTTATTAATGGATCTTCCAGATCTTATCGCTTCGATAACCGGATTTTTACCCATGATTAGTTCCTGTTCCATGCTCTGTTCCCCTCCTTTCTGTTAACTGAATCGCCTCTTGGATAAGCTGTTCAAGCCGCTGTATATGGTTTGCTAAATAAAGATAACCAATTAATGCTTCGAATGCTGTACTATAGCGGTACGTTTGTACACGAATATTTTTAGGAGTAGAACCGGACTTTGCATTCCGCCCTCTAGCGACAACCCGTTCTTCCTCTTGTGTTAGTTTGTCCGTTTCTAACCAGTGTAGTACCACAGTTGCTTGCGCTTTTCCTGACACATATTGAATGGCTTTTTGATGTAATTGCTGCGGCTTTACTTGGCCTTGATGTAGGAGATGCTCTCTTACATATAATTCATAAACAGCATCTCCCATATAAGCAAGGGCAAGACTTTTCATTTGTTTCACATCTACATCCATGCTTACCCTCTTTTCCATCTTACTCCTTGTGGTGTATCCTCTAAAATGATATTTTTCGCCTTTAGCATATCTCTAATTTCATCTGCACGAGTAAAATCACGATTTTTCCGAGCGCTATTTCGTTCTTCGATTAATTGCTCAATTTCTGTATCCAGTAACTCCTGCTCCATTTTCAATTCAATACCAAGAACCTTCAGGAATGTGTAAATTACTTGTTGAAACTCTTCTATAACATAACTGCATGTTTGCTTATATTGGAGGTATACATTAGCCTCTTTAGCCACTTCAAACAAAACAGAAATTGCATTTGCTGTGTGAAAGTCATCATCCATTTCCGCTTCAAATTGCTTTTTCCACTGTGCAATCTTTTCCAACCATTCTTCTTTATGATCTACAAGATCCAGACTGGAGCCTTTACGGTGTTCTAAATTTAAATAGGCTGTTTTAATCCGCTCTAAACCATTTTCTGCGCTTAGTAGTAGATCCTCTGAAAAATTAATTGGATGACGATAGTGGACACTTAGCATAAAGAAACGAATGACTTGCGGATCGTACTGCTGAATTAAATCTCGAGCCAATAAATAGTTTCCTAGCGACTTCGACATTTTTTCATTATTAATATTGATATAGCCATTATGCATCCAATAATTCGCAAAGGTTTTCCCTGTTAGTGCTTCTGATTGCGCAATCTCGTTTTCATGATGCGGAAAAGCTAGGTCTTGGCCTCCTGCATGAATATCAATGGTATCTCCAAGGTATTTTTTCACCATCGCCGAGCACTCAATATGCCAGCCTGGGCGTCCTTTTCCCCAAGGTGAATTCCAAGCAATTTCTCCGTCTTTCGCTTGCTTCCAAAGAGCAAAATCAAGTGGATCCGTTTTTTTCTCACCAACTTGAATCCGTGCACCAGCCCTTAATTCATCAACAGATTGATGAGATAGCTTTCCGTACCCACTAAATTTTCGAGGTTTAAAATAAACATCGCCGTCCGCTTCGTAGGCAACCCCTTTTTCAACAAGCGCCTCAATAAAAGCAATAATATCATCCATTGTTTCCGTTACTCGTGGGTTATGTGTTGCCTCTTTGACCCCCAATGCCCCAACATCTTCTAAATAAGCAGAAATAAATCGGTCTGCTAACTCCGGTACTTCTTTGCCAAGCTCGTTAGCAGTACGGATCAGCTTATCATCCACATCTGTAAAATTCAGGACATAATCTACTTCAAACCCTTTGTATTCCAAATATCGTCTAACTGTATCGAATACAATCGCTGGTCTGGCATTACCAATATGAATATAGTTATATACCGTCGGACCACAAACATACATGCTTACTTTATTCGGTTGTATAGGTGTAAATATTTCTTTTTTACGAGTTAAGGTATTATATATTTTAATGGACATCGTGTTTTTCTCCTTCTTTTAATTTTGCTATTTCTGCCTTTAATTCATCAATTTCCCGTTGTAAATGTTCGCAACGGTTAGCGACTGGATCTGGTAACTGATGATGATTCAAATCCTTGGTTACCTTTTCACCACGATGTTTAACCACTTTTCCAGGTATACCTACTACTGTAGCATGGTCTGGAACATCCTTTAGCACAACAGAACCTCCACCCACTTTCGCACTTTCACCAATCGTTATCGAGCCAAGCACTTTGGCACCTGTTGCAATAAGCACATTATCCTTGATCGTTGGGTGCCGTTTGCCTTTTTCTTTTCCAGTACCGCCTAATGTGACCCCTTGAAAGATGGTTACATTATCGCCAATTTCACATGTTTCTCCAATGACAACTCCCATGCCATGGTCAATAAATAACCGCCTGCCGATGATTGCTCCTGGATGGATTTCAATTCCTGTTAAAAAGCGATTCAACTGTGATATGACACGGGCAATAAAGAACATTCGTCGCTTATAAAATGCATGAGCAATTCGATGCCACCAGACAGCGTGAAGACCTGAATATGTTAAGAAAACTTCAAAATAAGAACGAGCTGCTGGATCTTGTTCAAACACCACATCCATATCTTCCTTCATTCGTTTCCAAATGCTCATCATTTAACCTCCCTATTATTGTAAAAAATTATCAAGTGCATCTTCAATCAGTAGGGGTTTTCTTTTTATACCTTTTGATTGTTAGTAAGACTAGGTTGTGACCTAAGGTCTCCGAGAACGAATCAGGCATTTAGTTGCTGTTATCTCCCACTTAGACTGTTCCGTACACACTTCTTCAACCTTTGAATTGAGATCCTTATAGCACAATATATGCGGGAGAAATGAAGGATATCGTTGTTCTAATATCAACCCTTTACTAGTGACTAGTTAAATCATGCAAACACATTTACTAGCCTAGATTTACTTCTTATGAAATGAAAATAAGCGTCTCTGGGTAATTTCATACTCAGAGACGCTTACGTGCGCGGTTCCACTCTGTTTGAAGGATAATAATCGTCCTCCCAACTCAAACTTATAACGGTAAGCGCCGCCGTTATGTACTAACATTCCATAACGGACTCTCGAGGAGCACTTCAAAAGCAATACTAAAAACCACTTTCAGCCAGGGTGATTCTCTCTGTGTTAGCGAATTGCTTCCTACTTTCCCTCGTCATCGTTCCTTATTTGTTGTGTAGTAATACTATATTACATTTTTCATAAGTTGTGAATCATTACGCTTCAAGCTTTTTTAAAACCGTATCTAAATGGTTAATCACGGTTTCTTTCCCGAGCAGTTCAATAGCCATTGGCAATTCTGGTCCATGTGTCTGTCCTGTTGTTGCCACGCGGATTGGCATAAATAGCTTTTTGCCTCGGTGACCGGTTTCCTTTTGGGTCGCTTTAATTTGTGCTTTAATAGAAGCAGCTGTAAAATCATCCAAATGAATTAACTTGTCTGTGAAAACTTGCAACACCTCTGGAACTTGCTCGCCTTCAAGTACTTCCCAAGCAGCATCATCAAAAGTAAGCTCTTTGGAGAAAAACATTTCCGTTAATTCTACGATTTCTGCACCGTAACGCAATTGCTCTTTGTATAAAGCAATTATCTTCTCCGCCCATTCTCTTGTAGCTTTATCCATATCTTTTGACAATTTGTCTGCTTTTACTAAATGTGGCATCGCCAAGTCAATCACTTCTGATAAATCGGCTGCTTTGATATATGCATTGTTCATCCACTTCAATTTATGACGATCAAATATTGCCGCAGAAGTAGATAAACGTTCTGGATCGAATATATCAATTAATGTTTGTTTATCAAAGATTTCCTCTTCGCCAACTGGTGACCAACCTAACAAGGCAATAAAATTAAACAAAGCCTCGGGCAAATAGCCTAAATCATGATATTGTTCAATAAATTGAATGATATGCTGATCACGCTTGCTCAATTTTTTCCGCTCTTCATTAAGGATAAGCGTCATATGCCCAAATTTCGGCGGCTCCCAACCGAATGCTTCATAGATCATCATTTGCTTTGGGGTATTGGATATATGCTCCTCACCACGTAAAACATGCGTAATTTCCATTAAATGATCATCGACTGCTACTGCAAAATTATACGTCGGAATACCATTTTTCTTCACGATAACCCAATCACCAAAATCACTAGATTCAAAAGTAATATCGCCTCTTACGATATCATTAAATGTATACGTTTTATTTTCCGGAACCCGCATGCGAATGCTCGGCAAACGACCTTCTTTTTCAAAAGCAGCGATTTGTTCCGCGGTTAAATCACGATGAGCACCGGAGTACTTCGGAACCTGACCATTAGCTCGTTGCTGTTCTCTTTCTGCCTCAAGCTCTTCTTCCGTCATATAGCATTTATAAGCCAAGCCTCTTTCTAACAGCTCCTCCACATATTTTTGATATACATCGAGACGCTCCATTTGTCGGTACGGTCCGTAGCTTCCACCTACATCTGCTCCCTCATCCCATTCAACACCTAACCATTTTAAAAATTTCAGCTGGCTTTCTTCTCCGCCTGCTACATTTCGCTTATCATCTGTGTCTTCAATACGAATGACCATTTTTCCGTTAAAATGTTTCGCATATAAATAATTAAATAATGCTGTGCGTGCGTTTCCGATATGCAAATGACCTGTTGGACTTGGTGCATAACGTACACGAACCTGATTTGTCATGGTTCTTCCCCTTTCTATAATCAAACAATTAAAATGAAATCAGAAACCTTCTTATGCCTCAAGATAGTTAGCGAGTCACGGCAGCATGGCACTGCGCTATAAACGTCTCTTGAACAATTTTTAAAGCTTCTTATACGGTGTGTATGTATGATGGTTTCCCATCCACCCCGTGTATGCTATTTTCCCTTAAGGAAGACAAAAAGTATAAAGTGAACCCTCAATCAACAGGGGCCTTTTATCCCTACTGAGTTAGCACTGCAAGGGAATGATCTAAAGGTCTCTGAAACAAAGGCGCAAGCGCCCGTTTAGCAACGTAGCGAATGGAACGAATCAACTAAAGATAAAGGAATCATGCCACTAAAAACAGGGGTATGCCGACGCCTGAGCGGCACGGCAAGCCCGGTTTTAGTCGGCCTTCCTCTTTGCCGCGAACCGATGAGGCCTTATCGTAGGGCGCATTTCTAAAGTCGCATCGTTGCTGGGCTCATGCGCCGGACGTGGCTATTCGGTTCGTTACCCCAAGCACCTCATTTTATACTTTTGTATGAAAAAAACGCTATTTTACCATTATATAAGTTATTTATTTTAGGTAGTATTTCAATAATCTAAACATTATATAGCAAAATTTTTCATCATAGATGGTGGCTCGCGCTCTTGGCGAGCCATGGTGGTTTCTTATCTTCAAAAAAATCGAATATTCGCCTCATAGCTACTTGAGAGATATAAAATGATTTCAATATTAATTATACTTTGGTTAACCGTATAACAAAAGTGATAACAACCACTGTTATCACTTTTGCCTATCCTTTATAAGTTATACCCTTTTTATAGCGCTTTTTCAAGTAATTTTGGTTTCGCAAAAATCATTCTACCAGCTGACGTTTGCAACACACTTGTAATTAGCACTTCAATAGTTTTGCCAATATAGTTTCTTCCTTCTTCAACAACAATCATCGTTCCATCATCAAGGTAAGCGATCCCTTGATTATGCTCTTTCCCATCTTTAATCACATGTACCGTCAATTCTTCACCAGGTAATACGACTGGCTTCACAGCATTAGCCAAATCATTAATATTTAAAACTGGAACACTTTGCAAATCACATACTTTATTTAAGTTAAAATCGTTAGTTACAACAATACCATTAATCACTTTTGCCAACTTGATTAATTTGCTGTCCACCTCATGGATTTCTTCAAAATCACCTTCATAGATTTCAACTTTTACAGGTAGATCTTTTTGGATCCGATTTAAAACGTCTAAACCTCTACGACCTCGATTTCGTTTTAATACGTCCGAAGAATCAGCAATATGCTGTAACTCACCAAGAACAAATTGCGGAATGACTATTGTTCCTTCAAGGAAATTCGTCTGACAAATATCAGCGATCCGACCATCTATAATAACGCTTGTATCCAATATTTTTGCTTTTGGATGTATAGGGGAATTACTCGTATCACCTTCAGACACTTTCCGCTTCTCTTTTTCCTTTCGATTAATATTAAATAAATTGACAATCTCTTCACGCCGGCGAAACCCGACTTGAAATCCTAGATAGCCTAATAAAACCGTTACAAACAATGGAAGAGTTTGTGAAACTAATTTAATATTAATATCTCCTATAGGTATGGTAACTAGAAATGCAATAAACAAACCGGCCATGAGACCTAACGTTCCTGAAAACAAATCACCTGCAGGCAGGCGAATAAGTGCTTCCTCTACCCATTTTAAAAACCCTACAATATAATCGACAAGCCAATATGATATGAGAAAGAAAATAATAGCACCGACTATCATTCCCACATACGGAGAAAATATCCAGTTAGAATCAGCAATATTTAATAGTGCTAAAAAAACAGGAACATAAAGATAGCCGATCGTTCCTCCTAAGATAAGAAAAAACAAATGAACAATCTTTTTCATCAGCAATGCCACCTCCTAACTTATATTATTGCCTAAGATGAAAAAAAATAATCCTTGAAAAATAATAAAAAGAAATAATTTCCATATAACAATTTGCATTGCGAATTTCGATGGAAGAAAAAGCTTAAAACCTTATTTATAATAACTAATCGTTATAACCTGTACAAGATCCATACATAAAACGAAAAGTCATTCAGTAAGGCTTTTCCTTAACACCTAACAAGTTCTAAAAACAAGACTTTATATCTGGAAGTCTTGAAAAATAGCAATATATTCCTTGCTAACTTTATTACTCCTTATATATACATAAATCTGCTTATTGTTCTTGTAGTATTGGTGTTTGTTGGATAAAAGCAGTGAACAAAAAAGGATACTTTTTCCGGACATTTAAATAAAACATATTAATTCATATGATTTTATAAATCATAATAAAAACAAAACTTATCTACTTACCCCGATTTGTAACGCTTCCTGTACGGAACTCACACCAATAATTTCAATGTTATTGTTATTTGGAGCTGTCCATCCACCTAAATTATTTTTAGGACAAATTACTCGTTTAAATCCTAGCTTTGCAGCCTCTTGAACGCGCTGTTCAATTCGAGAAACACGCCTTATTTCACCAGTCAAACCGACTTCCCCAATAAAAATATCTTCCGGTTTTGTAGGTTGGTCACGGAAGCTTGAAGCGATACTAACAGCAATCGCTAAGTCAATGGCAGGTTCATCTAGCTTAACTCCGCCAGCCACTTTTATATATGCATCCTGATTTTGTAGCATTAACCCGACCCGCTTTTCCAACACGGCCATTAGAAGCGGAACGCGATTCTGATCTACTCCCGTCGCCATTCTACGCGGATTCCCGAATGCAGTAGGGGAAATTAATGCTTGTATCTCAACCAGTACTGGTCTTGTGCCTTCCATGGAAGCTACAACAGTAGACCCGGAGGCCCCTTGTGAGCGCTCTTCCAAAAATATTTCAGAAGGATTTAAAACCTCGCGCAACCCTTCCTCTTTCATTTCAAAAATACCCATTTCGTTCGTACTGCCAAATCGATTCTTCACGCCCCGTAATATTCGGTACGTATGATGACGTTCCCCTTCAAAATAAAGTACAGCATCAACCATATGCTCCAAAAGTCTTGGTCCTGCAATTGAACCCTCTTTCGTCACATGTCCCACTATAAATATCGGTATACCGTTTGTTTTTGCTAGTTTCATCAATTCGGAGGTACATTCTCTCACTTGGGAAACACTTCCCGGAGCACTTGTGATTTCTTCACGATAGATGGTTTGAATCGAATCAATAACGACAAAGGATGGCTTTATTGTTTCAATTTGATTTGCTATATCCAATAAATTCGTTTCAGCTAATACATATAATGAATCGGAGGTAACACCTAAGCGATCAGCACGCAGCTTCGTTTGTCTCGTTGATTCTTCTCCAGAAATATATAGTACGGATAAGCTTTTATCTGCCAATTGTGATGATATTTGCAATAATAAAGTAGATTTACCAATTCCGGGGTCTCCACCGATTAACACAAGGGATCCTGGTACAATACCGCCACCAAGCACACGATTAAACTCTTTCATACTTGTTGTTATCCTCGGTTCTTGCTGTGATTTAATTGCGGTTATTTTTTCAGGCTTTCCAACTGATCTATTCCCAGTATGAAAAGCTTGTTTTTGTCTGCCACCAGTGACTTCTATTTCTTCTACAAATGTATTCCAATTATTGCAACCGGGACATTTCCCGAGCCATTTTGCTGCTTCATAGCCACATTCCTGACAAACAAATTTCGTTTTTCGTTTTGCCAACTTACCACTACCCCTTCACTTATCTATTATATACGATTTTAACAACCAAAAAGTTACAGGTTCCTATCATTTTGTCTACATATTTCCATAGTCCTGCCACAAATCCAACATCTACTGTGTTTAATACCATGTGTAATTCATTTCAGTTCAATCTGTTTATATATATATAAATATCTCTTTTTACCCTTATTTTTATTAGTTTAACATATTTTAGTGATAAAAAAATGGTCCGCATCATCTATTATTTTGTAAATAGAACAGGTCGATCTACCTAATTCATAACCAATCTTAATGCTTCATTATTAAAAATTTTGCTAGCGTAAAGCCACTCCTACAGGCATTCGCGGGTTAGCTTAAACAGCGCGAATTTTAAAATTCCACATATAGAGAAAGTTTGCTGTCACTTTTGCAGTTGAGCTGAAGAGTTGCTACTCTGAAAACTACTATCACCTTATGCGTATATCCAATTAAAAAAACTCCTTCCGTGAACCTATTGTTCCCACGGAAGGATCGTTTTTTATGAAAGGTCTGTTCACATTTTCCTTCGATGAAGAGATTACGGAAGAATAATAAATTCCCCTTTATTGTTTAAACCGATTTTGACTCGTTGTCCTTTTTCAATCGTTCCTTTTAGTAATTCCTCGGACAATAAATCCTCTATATTCTTTTGAATGGAGCGGCGAAGCGGTCTTGCTCCATATTCCGGATCAAACCCTTCGTTGGCAATTTTTTCTAATGCTTTGTCCGTAAGTGAGAAGTCAATATCCTGATCCTTTAAGCGCTTCTGTAGCTGCTGGATCATTAATGTGACGATATGCTTCATATGCTTTTTCTCCAGGGAATGGAAGACGATTGTTTCATCAATCCGATTTAAAAATTCTGGTCGAAACGCTTTTTTCAACTCTTCGGTAACTTTTGATTTCATATTTTTATAATCTTGGCCTTCCTCACCTAAATTAAAGCCTACATACTTATTTCGTTTTAATTCGCTAGCACCGACGTTCGATGTCATAATCAATACCGTATTACGAAAATCAACCACACGTCCTTTTGAATCTGTTAAACGTCCATCCTCAAGGACTTGCAATAAGATGTTAAATACCTCTGGGTGTGCCTTTTCTACTTCATCTAATAGCACAACAGAATATGGTTTTCTACGTACTTTCTCCGTTAATTGACCACCTTCTTCATACCCTACATAACCAGGAGGTGATCCGACTAGACGAGAAGTAGCATGCTTTTCCATATACTCCGACATATCAATTCGAATCATAGCATCCTCATCAGCAAACATCGCTTCAGCTAAAGCACGAGCTAATTCTGTTTTCCCAACTCCTGTTGGACCTAGGAAAATAAAGGAACCAATTGGACGTTTTGGATCCTTCAAACCTGCTCGCGCTCTGCGAATTGCTTTTGAAACAGCATTTACAGCTTCTTCTTGCCCAATCACACGATTATGAAGTATCTCTTCCATGTTGAGCAGGCGATCACTCTCGTCCTTTGTTAATTTCGATACAGGCACTCCTGTCCAGATAGATACGACACTTGCTATATCTTCAACAGTAACTTCTGTATCTGTTTGTCCTTGCTTTTCTTTCCACTTCTTCTTTGTCTCAGCGACCTCTTCACGTAGCCTTTGCTCTGAATCGCGAAGCGAAGCAGCTTTTTCAAATTCCTGACTCTGTACGGCAGCATCCTTTTCTTTTCGGACTTCTTCTAGCTTCTGTTCAAGCTCCTTCAAGTTTGGCGGAACTGTATAGGATTTTAAACGAACTTTAGATCCCGCTTCATCGATTAAGTCGATTGCCTTATCCGGCAAAAATCTGTCGGTAATATAACGGTCAGATAAATTAGTAGCTGCTTCGATCGCCTCATCCGTAATCGTGACCCGGTGATGTGCTTCGTAGCGATCACGCAACCCTTTCAAAATTTGAATCGTTTCTTCCAACGTTGGTTCATCCACTTGAATAGGTTGGAATCTGCGCTCAAGGGCGGCGTCTTTTTCTATATATTTGCGATATTCATCTAACGTCGTTGCACCAATACATTGCAATTCCCCACGAGCAAGCGAAGGCTTTAAAATATTGGAAGCATCAATAGCACCTTCAGCACCGCCTGCACCAATTAATGTATGCAATTCATCAATAAACAAGATAATATTTCCGGCTTGGCGAATTTCCTCCATTACCTTTTTCAGCCGATCTTCAAATTCTCCGCGATATTTTGTACCGGCAACAACCGTTCCCATATCAAGAGTCATGACTCGCTTATCTCGTAATGTTTCCGGTACTTCGTTTTGAATAATCTGCTGAGCAAGACCTTCAGCGACAGCGGTTTTCCCTACCCCTGGCTCTCCGATTAATACCGGGTTGTTCTTCGTACGACGGCTTAAAACTTGAATGACACGTTCAATTTCCTTACTTCGTCCAATTACCGGGTCAATATTTCCTTCCTTTGCGCTCACAGTCAAATCACGTGCCAGCGAATCAAGTGTCGGTGTATTAGCACTGGATTGTTGCCCACGTCCTTGGCGATTTGCCTGTGATTCGTTACTTCCTAGTAGCTGTAAAACCTGCTGCCTAGCTTTATTCAAACTAACACCTAAGTTATTTAAAACCCTGGCAGCAACACCTTCTCCTTCGCGGATAAGCCCGAGTAAAATATGCTCTGTCCCTACATAAGAATGTCCCAGCTTACGTGCTTCATCTTGACAAAGTTCCACCACTTTTTTAGCACGCGGTGTATAGTGGATTGTTTGCATTGGCTGCTTTCCAACGCCAATCAGCTTTTCCACTTCTTCTTGAATTTTGGAAATTTCTAGCCCAAGTGATTGTAATGCTTTTGCAGCAATGCCTTCTCCTTCGCGGACAAGCCCTAACAAAATATGTTCTGTTCCAATATTATTATGCCCCAATCGCACAGCTTCTTCTTGGGAAAGCGCGAGCACTTTTTGCGCCCTTTCAGTAAAACGTCCAGACATCATATATTAGTATCCTCCTATCTATTGCTCTAATTGCAACCGTTGGCGAATAAGAGAAGCTCGCAATTGGTCGCGTTCGCTTGCAGCTAATGTTTTTTTAGCATAATGCTGTAAAAATCCTGGTTGTGTTAAGATCATTAATTCATTTAGAATATTTCGTGAAACATTTTTTAATAGTCCCAAGTCAATTCCTAACCGTACATTCGATAAACATGTTGCAGCCTCTTTAGATTCAATAATTCGCGCATACGCCAAAACGCCGTAGGAGCGGTAAATGCGATCTTCCAACTTATCTCCAGACTGCTTTATTAATTGCTGACGAGCGTATCGTTCCTGTTCAATTAATTGCTTTACGACACTTTGTAAATCGGCCACAATATCTTGTTCGGATTTTCCAAGGGTAATTTGATTCGAAATTTGAAAAATATTTCCTTGAGCTTCACTACCTTCACCATAAATGCCACGTACAACTAACCCTAACTGGTTAATAGCCGGAATCATTCGGTTGATTTGCTTCGTTAGAACTAATGCTGGAAGGTGCATCATAACAGAAGCTCGCATCCCAGTTCCTACATTAGTCGGGCAGCTAGTCAAGTAACCTCTTGTTTCATCGAAAGCATAGTTTATTTTCTCCTCCAGCCAATCATCAAATTCAAATGCTTGCTGCAAAGCTTCTGACAATTGAAAACCAGGTAAATAAAGTTGCAATCGGATATGGTCTTCTTCATTTATCATGAGAGATACTTGCTCATTTTCTGAAATAAGCACAGCTGCAGCCTCTGAATGCTTTGCTAATAAAGGACTAATCAAATGTTTTTCTACCAACACACGCCGCTCTATGGCAGACAAATCTCGAATGGACACAAATGCTAAATCTTTATACGAACCAAAATCCTGCCCTTCATATTTCTCTTTAAAGAAACTGCGTATTTCCTCCAATTCCTTTGGATCAGCAGCTATTGGATATGGCACATTAGCAAAGTTGCGCGCAAGGCGAATTCGGCTACTTAATACGATGTCACTATCCGGTCCGTCCTTTCGCATCCAAGGACTAATCGCTTCGTTCATAAACTGCTGCAATGTCATGATTGATCACCTGCCTCTGAATGATCGTCATCCTGATTCAAAGCTCTTATTTGATCCCTTACTTTAGCTGCTTCTTCAAATTCTTCATTTTCAATTAACTTTTTCAAATGCAGCTTTAAATCCTCCAATTGTTTTTTCTTATGCAAATCTCCACCTTGGCGTTTCGGTATTTTCCCATTATGCTTTATATTTCCAGCATGCACTCTGCGGAATATGGGGTCTAAGCGTTCATTAAAAGTTTCATAACAAACAGCACAGCCAAATTTTCCTATTTGTTTAAATTGAGAAAAAGTCATTTCACATTTTGGGCATTGTAAATCCTTTGATTGCTGGTAGTTTTCAGCATGTGTACTGGTTAAACCAGAGGTGTCAAAATTAAATAACCCGGAAAGTAAATGGTGCAGCGAATAACCGTCTTCTGGATAGGTCATATACCCTTTTTCCTTTGCACAGACATTGCAAACATGAACCTCCATTTTTTGTCCTTGAATAATCTGTGTGAAATGAAGCGTCGCAGGACGTTTATGACATTCTTGACATTGCATGTTCACACTCCTCCCTATTTATTTAAATACTTGAGTGTTGTAAGCATGGACGTTAATACACGTGCACGAATTTCATCTCGTAATGGTAACTGAAATGGCAACGTCGTTCTTTCTATTGCACTTAACATAATTTTTGCCTCTCGTTCAGTGACCAATTCTTCCTCAAGCAATCTTTCCAATATACCGACCGCTTTTTGTTGTGATACGGATGGATTAATCATTTCAATAATTTCATCAATCAGCTTTGACTCATCCTGGTGGATGACTCGCATAATCCGGATATAACCTCCACCACCACGCTTACTCTCGACAATATAACCCTTTTCCACGGTAAATCGAGTATTAATTACATAGTTAATTTGTGAGGGGACACATTGAAATTGGTCAGCTATCTCACTTCGTTTAATTTCAATCACATTTTTACCTTTTGCCTGAAGAATTTGCTTTAAATAATTTTCAATTACATCTGATATATTACTCATATGCCCACCCCCTTTTATATAGAAACAAACTTTTGACTTTGACTATCTTTGACTATACTTTTATTATACGGGAAATTACAGAAGATGCAAATACAAGATCTATGTTTATTGTAGACAAAAATAACTATTAAAAAACACAAAAAGAGAATGGTTTAAAAACAAATAGCATATTCAGCAATAATAGCAAGCAAATCAATTTTATTTAAGCAGTTCCCTTGCTACAGAATTTTAAAGCTTATTCTAAGAACAAAGGCGCAAGCTCCCGTTTAACAACGTAGCGAATGCAACGAATCAACTAAAGATAAAGGAATCATGCCACTAAAACAGGGGTATGCCGACGTCTGGGCGGCAAGCCCGTTTTTAGTCGGCCTTCCTCTTTGCCACGAACCGATGATGACTTATTGTAGGGCGCATTTCTAAAGACGCATAGTTGCTGGGCTCATGCGCAGGACGTGACTAGTCGGTTATTTCATTATCCATAAGCTCCTAATTTTATAGGTTCCTATATAATGAAAAAAATGGGTTTCCACTATCATTGGAATTCCCATCTAATCTGAACGTATTTAAAAAGCAATGTAACCCAATTCTAAAATAATTTTGAGACTTGACTATGTTGATGTTTCGTGCTTACGTTAATTCGGTTACACTTCTAACATGATTTATTTGCGAAATTTCAGCAAACAAGGCGATTCGATCTAAATCTGTATTTCTTTCAATAACTATATAGATGTTTCGATGGTTATTTTCTGATTTGGAAATTTCTACTTTCTTGATCGCCATATGATATTTGTCAAACACAGCAACTACTTCATGTACAGGTAAGTCTGGTACTGTGACAATTTGAATAACATGTGATGATTTTCCACGTCTGAATAGACGTTCAAAGTTATTAAGAAAAATAAGACTAAGTAATATAATTGCCGTTGTTAATACTGCTGCTGCATACATTCCTGCACCTACAACTAATCCTAGCCCCGCAACTGTCCATATAGAAGCTGCTGTTGTCAATCCTCTAATCGTACCACCATAAACAATTATTGTACCAGCACCTAAAAATCCTATACCACTGATCACATAAGATGGTATTCTTGCAGGATCAAAGCGAATGTTATCATACTCTTCTAAAAAAAATTCAAATCCAAATAAAGAAAGCAACATCATTAAACAAGAGCCTACTCCAACTAAAATATGGGTCCGAAAGCCGGCTGAATGATTTTTTAACTCTCTTTCAAATCCAATTAATCCAGAGAGGAATAATGCAACAAGCACTCGTATTAATATAATATAAAAATGGTCGCCTAAAAGTTCATTAAATAATTCCTTCAATGCAAACTCCCCCTATTGTTAAAGATTTTAACATATAAATGCAGTGTACGTACTTGAATGTATATGTGAAAAGGATCTTGTTTATTTCTTTATAGCAGGAAAGGAATTCTAGCGATGATATAAGAAAGGGTCCTCTCCTAAAGATCCTACTTAATTTGTCATACCTCTACATATTTATTTTTAATCTCTAGTATATCAACTATTTAAGGTGTCCTTCTTAAATTGGGTAGCGGCAGGTGAGCTAGGCTTAAGTTTAAGAAGGGTTTTACAATGTTAATGGTATTTACTCTTGTCTGTTTTACTTTAACTTTACTTGGGAATATAAGATGCTATATTTAACTGTCAGATTTCATTATATTTTTCATTAATTTCTCGCTATTAACATCTTTTTCACTTACCCATAAATCTAAGTAGAGGACAGTTAATTGTTTCTCAACAACCAATAGACCAGATAGAGTGAGAATGTATTTTTTATCTTAACTCTAATATAGGGGTATCAATACATTTAGTATAGAGCCTGAATTGTATAATGTCCTAGGCACACAAAAAAACTGACCATCTTATTTGATGTGTCAGTTTTCACCTTATTGCCTGGCGGCGTCCTACTCTTGCAGGGGCAAAGCCCCAACTACCATCGGCGCTGGAGAGCTTAACTTCTGTGTTCGGCATGGGAACAGGTGTGACCTCTCCGCCATTACTACCAGGCAAAATTGCTATTTGTTATGTTGTGCTAAAAAATAGGCACAAATCTTATTATAAGCGTTTTTGAGAAAAAATCAAGATTTTTGTTGAAAAAAATCGATTCCTGATTTATACCTCGAAAACTAAATAAGAGATCATCCAACGATTCATCTTCCAAAATGGTTAGTTAAGTCCTCGATCGATTAGTATCCGTCAGCTACACGTGTCACCACGCTTCCACCTCGGACCTATCAACCTCATCATCTCTGAGGGATCTTACTCACTTTTAGTGATGGGAAGTCTCATCTTGAGGGGGGCTTCATGCTTAGATGCTTTCAGCACTTATCCCTGCCACACGTAGCTACCCAGCTATGCTCCTGGCGGAACAACTGGTACACCAGCGGTGTGTCCATCCCGGTCCTCTCGTACTAAGGACAGCTCCTCTCAAACCTCCTGCGCCCACGACGGATAGGGACCGAACTGTCTCACGACGTTCTGAACCCAGCTCGCGTACCGCTTTAATGGGCGAACAGCCCAACCCTTGGGACCGACTACAGCCCCAGGATGCGATGAGCCGACATCGAGGTGCCAAACCTCCCCGTCGATGTGAACTCTTGGGGGAGATAAGCCTGTTATCCCCGGGGTAGCTTTTATCCGTTGAGCGATGGCCCTTCCATGCGGAACCACCGGATCACTAAGCCCGACTTTCGTCCCTGCTCGACTTGTAGGTCTCGCAGTCAAGCTCCCTTCTGCCTTTACACTCTGCGAATGATTTCCAACCATTCTGAGGGAACCTTTGGGCGCCTCCGTTACCTTTTGGGAGGCGACCGCCCCAGTCAAACTGCCCGCCTGACACTGTCTCCGGACCGGATCACGGCCCTGGGTTAGAAGGTTCGTACAGCCAGGGTGGTATCCCACGGTTGCCTCCACGTAAGCTAGCGCTCACGCTTCGATGGCTCCCACCTATCCTGTACAAGCTGTACCAACATTCAATATCAGGCTACAGTAAAGCTCCACGGGGTCTTTCCGTCCTGTCGCGGGTAATGCGCATCTTCACGCATAGTATAATTTCACCGGGTCTCTCGTTGAGACAGTGCCCAAGTCGTTGCACCTTTCGTGCGGGTCGGAACTTACCCGACAAGGAATTTCGCTACCTTAGGACCGTTATAGTTACGGCCGCCGTTTACTGGGGCTTCGGTTCTACGCTTCGTGCCGAAGCACTAACGTTTCCCCTTAACCTTCCAGCACCGGGCAGGTGTCAGCCCCTATACTTCGCCTTTCGGCTTCGCAGAGACCTGTGTTTTTGCTAAACAGTCGCTTGGGCCTATTCACTGCGGCTCCTCCTTAAAGGAGCACCCCTTCTCCCGAAGTTACGGGGTCATTTTGCCGAGTTCCTTAACGAGAGTTCTCCCGCTCACCTTAGGATTCTCTCCTCGCCTACCTGTGTCGGTTTGCGGTACGGGCACCTATGAACTTACTAGAGGCTTTTCTTGGCAGTGTGAAATCCGGAACTTCGGTACTCTATTTCCCTCCCCGTCACAGCTTGAAATTATCGGACGGATTTGCCTATCCGACTTTCTCACTGCTTGGGCGCACACATCCATCCGTGCGCATTCCTTATCCTACTGCGTCCCCCCATCGTTCAAACGTTCATGAGGTGGTACAGGAATATCTACCTGTTGTCCATCGCCTACGCCTTTCGGCCTCGGCTTAGGTCCCGACTAACCCTGAGAGGACGAGCCTTCCTCAGGAAACCTTAGGCATTCGGTGAAAGAGATTCTCACTCTTTTTTCGCTACTCATACCGGCATTCTCACTTCAAAGCGCTCCACCAGTCCTCACGATCTGACTTCACTGCACTTTGAACGCTCTCCTACCATTGTTCGTAGAACAATCCGCAGCTTCGGTGATACGTTTAGCCCCGGTACATTTTCGGCGCAGAGTCACTCGACCAGTGAGCTATTACGCACTCTTTAAATGGTGGCTGCTTCTAAGCCAACATCCTGGTTGTCTGGGCAACTCCACATCCTTTTCCACTTAACGTATACTTTGGGACCTTAGCTGGCGGTCTGGGCTGTTTCCCTTTCGACTATGAACCTTATCACCCATAGTCTGACTCCCAAGGATAAGTAGCTGGCATTCGGAGTTTGACTGAATTCGGTAACCCGATGAGGGCCCCTAGTTCAATCAGTGCTCTACCTCCAGTACTCTTTCCTTGAGGCTAGCCCTAAAGCTATTTCGGAGAGAACCAGCTATCTCCGTGTTCGATTGGCATTTCACCCCTACCCACACCTCATCCCCGCATTTTTCAACATACGTGGGTTCGGGCCTCCAGTCAGTGTTACCTGACCTTCACCCTGGACATGGGTAGATCACACGGTTTCGGGTCTACGACCGCATACTATATCGCCCTATTCAGACTCGCTTTCGCTGCGGCTCCGTGTCTTCCACTTAACCTTGCATACGATCGTAACTCGCCGGTCCATTCTACAAAAGGTACGCCGTCACCCATTAACGGGCTTCGACTACTTGTAGGCACACGGTTTCAGGTTCTCTTTCACTCCCCTCCCGGGGTGCTTTTCACCTTTCCCTCACGGTACTGGTTCACTATCGGTCACTAGGGAGTATTTAGCCTTGGGAGATGGTCCTCCCGGATTCCGACGGAATTCCTCGTGTTCCGCCGTACTCAGGATACACTCCGGAGGAGATTCCTTTTCGATTACAGGGCTGTTACCTTCTTTGGCCAACCTTTCCAGATCGCTTCATCTAAAGAATCTCTTGATAACTCCTATGGAGTGTCCTACAACCCCAGAAGGCAAGCCTTCTGGTTTGGGCTGTTTCCGTTTCGCTCGCCGCTACTTGGGAAATCGCATTTGCTTTCTCTTCCTCCGGGTACTGAGATGTTTCAGTTCCCCGGGTATGCCTCTTCTATCCTATGAATTCAGATAAAAGTACTACTCCATTACGAGCAGTGGGTTCCCCCATTCGGAAATTCCCGGATCGACGTCTACTTACGACTCCCCGGGACATATCGGTGTTAGTCCCGTCCTTCTTCGGCTCCTAGTGCCAAGGCATCCACCGTGCGCCCTTATTCACTTAACTAACTTTCTATTTATGAATAAGCATATTACTTTTCAGCTTTTGGTTTTCTAGCTTCAGCTCATAGCAATAGCATGACTTCCTTCCTCTCCATACGATAAGTCAACATCGATTCACTTGCGTTCACCGTGTTTCCTTTATCTCCTTCGAGTCAGTCCAGTCTGTACATCGCTACACATTCGCTTCCGCTTTTAGTTTGATGTCGTTGTTACTCTTATTTAGTTTTCAAGGTACAAAGTTTCTACAGGATGTCGTGACTTCTGTGTTCGTCACAGGACGTGACGGATTTTAACAGAAAATCCTTTTATCCTTGAGAGGTATAATTTACTCTCTCAAAACTGAACCAAACAACCAAGTATGTCTTCCGCATAGTCTAGCTTCAACGTTCAAACAACGCCAAAGCTTCCTATCTATTCCTTAGAAAGGAGGTGATCCAGCCGCACCTTCCGATACGGCTACCTTGTTACGACTTCACCCCAATCATTGGTCCCACCTTCGGCGGCTGGCTCCAAAAGGTTACCTCACCGACTTCGGGTGTTACCAACTCTCGTGGTGTGACGGGCGGTGTGTACAAGACCCGGGAACGTATTCACCGCGGCATGCTGATCCGCGATTACTAGCGATTCCGGCTTCATGCAGGCGAGTTGCAGCCTGCAATCCGAACTGAGAATGGTTTTATGGGATTTGCTTGGCCTCGCGGCTTCGCTGCCCTTTGTTCCATCCATTGTAGCACGTGTGTAGCCCAGGTCATAAGGGGCATGATGATTTGACGTCATCCCCACCTTCCTCCGGTTTGTCACCGGCAGTCACCTTAGAGTGCCCAACTAAATGCTGGCAACTAAGATCAAGGGTTGCGCTCGTTGCGGGACTTAACCCAACATCTCACGACACGAGCTGACGACAACCATGCACCACCTGTCACTCTGTCCCCGAAGGGAACTCCCTATCTCTAGGGGCGTCAGAGGATGTCAAGACCTGGTAAGGTTCTTCGCGTTGCTTCGAATTAAACCACATGCTCCACCGCTTGTGCGGGTCCCCGTCAATTCTTTTGAGTTTCAGCCTTGCGGCCGTACTCCCCAGGCGGAGTGCTTAATGCGTTAACTTCAGCACTAAGGGGCGGAAACCCCCTAACACCTAGCACTCATCGTTTACGGCGTGGACTACCAGGGTATCTAATCCTGTTCGCTACCCACGCTTTCGCACCTCAGCGTCAGTTACAGACCAGAGAGTCGCCTTCGCCACTGGTGTTCCTCCACATCTCTACGCATTTCACCGCTACACGTGGAATTCCACTCTCCTCTTCTGTACTCAAGTCCCCCAGTTTCCAATGGCCCTCCACGGTTAAGCCGTGGGCTTTCACATCAGACTTAAAGGACCGCCTGCGCGCGCTTTACGCCCAATAATTCCGGACAACGCTTGCCCCCTACGTATTACCGCGGCTGCTGGCACGTAGTTAGCCGGGGCTTTCTGGTTAGGTACCGTCAAGGTGCCAACCTATTCGAATGGCACTTGTTCTTCCCTAACAACAGAGTTTTACGATCCGAAAACCTTCATCACTCACGCGGCGTTGCTCCGTCAGACTTTCGTCCATTGCGGAAGATTCCCTACTGCTGCCTCCCGTAGGAGTCTGGGCCGTGTCTCAGTCCCAGTGTGGCCGATCACCCTCTCAGGTCGGCTACGCATCGTCGCCTTGGTGAGCTTTTATCTCACCAACTAGCTAATGCGCCGCGGGCCCATCTGTAAGTGACAGCATATGCCGCCTTTCAACATCTCGTCATGCGACGATATGTATCATCCGGTATTAGCCCCGGTTTCCCGGAGTTATCCCAGTCTTACAGGTAGGTTGCCCACGTGTTACTCACCCGTCCGCCGCTCGTTCCACAAGCGTCACCCCCGAAGGAGATCTGCTTGCTTCCCGCGCTCGACTTGCATGTATTAGGCACGCCGCCAGCGTTCGTCCTGAGCCAAGATCAAACTCTCCATAAAAGTTTGTGATGATGAACACCGTTCTTCATCATTCTTAGCTTCTTCCGAGATTGCTCTCGGTCGATTTTTTAAAAGAAAAACAGAGATTGCTTTTCTTGACATACTGGTTGTTTTGTTCAGTTTTCAAAGAGCAAATTTGTTTTGGTGGAGCCTAGCGGGATCGAACCGCTGACCTCCTGCGTGCAAGGCAGGCGCTCTCCCAGCTGAGCTAAGGCCCCGTATATAAACTGGTCGGGAAGACAGGATTTGAACCTGCGACCCCATGGTCCCAAACCATGTGCTCTACCAAGCTGAGCTACTTCCCGTATGATGGCGCGCCCGAGAGGAGTCGAACCCCTAACCTTTTGATCCGTAGTCAAACGCTCTATCCAATTGAGCTACGGGCGCATATGGTGCCGAGGGCCGGACTCGAACCGGCACGGTAGAAACCTACCGCAGGATTTTAAGTCCTGTGCGTCTGCCAATTCCGCCACCCCGGCTTGGCTTGGAGCGGAAGACGGGATTCGAACCCGCGACCCCCACCTTGGCAAGGTGGTGTTCTACCACTGAACTACTTCCGCATAAAGACCAAACTCTTATTTTATGGTGCGGGTGGAGGGAGTTGAACCCCCACGTCCGAAGACACTAGATCCTAAGTCTAGCGCGTCTGCCAATTCCGCCACACCCGCAAAAAAACGAATGGTGAGCCATGGAGGATTCGAACCTCCGACCCTCTGATTAAAAGTCAGATGCTCTACCGACTGAGCTAATGGCTCGTATATTTTTTCATTCAAGATTTGCGCTATTACGTTAAATGGTGCCGGCCAGAGGACTTGAACCCCCAACCTACTGATTACAAGTCAGTTGCTCTACCAATTGAGCTAGGCCGGCAATGGTGGAGGATGCAGGGCTCGAACCTGCGACCCCTTGCTTGTAAGGCAAGTGCTCTCCCAGCTGAGCTAATCCTCCAACGCACGCAACGATAATTCGTTACGAACATCAATGAACAAATAATGTATTGCCTGGCGGCGTCCTACTCTTGCAGGGGCAAAGCCCCAACTACCATCGGCGCTGGAGAGCTTAACTTCTGTGTTCGGCATGGGAACAGGTGTGACCTCTCCGCCATTACTACCAGGCAAAGTTGCTATTTGTTATGTTGTGCTAAAAAATAGGCACAAATCTTATTATAAGCGTTTTTGAGAAAAAATCAAGATTTTTGTTGAAAAAAATCGATTCCTGATTTATACCTCGAAAACTAAATAAGAGATCATCCAACGATTCATCTTCCAAAATGGTTAGTTAAGTCCTCGATCGATTAGTATCCGTCAGCTACACGTGTCACCACGCTTCCACCTCGGACCTATCAACCTCATCATCTCTGAGGGATCTTACTCACTTTTAGTGATGGGAAGTCTCATCTTGAGGGGGGCTTCATGCTTAGATGCTTTCAGCACTTATCCCTGCCACACGTAGCTACCCAGCTATGCTCCTGGCGGAACAACTGGTACACCAGCGGTGTGTCCATCCCGGTCCTCTCGTACTAAGGACAGCTCCTCTCAAACCTCCTGCGCCCACGACGGATAGGGACCGAACTGTCTCACGACGTTCTGAACCCAGCTCGCGTACCGCTTTAATGGGCGAACAGCCCAACCCTTGGGACCGACTACAGCCCCAGGATGCGATGAGCCGACATCGAGGTGCCAAACCTCCCCGTCGATGTGAACTCTTGGGGGAGATAAGCCTGTTATCCCCGGGGTAGCTTTTATCCGTTGAGCGATGGCCCTTCCATGCGGAACCACCGGATCACTAAGCCCGACTTTCGTCCCTGCTCGACTTGTAGGTCTCGCAGTCAAGCTCCCTTCTGCCTTTACACTCTGCGAATGATTTCCAACCATTCTGAGGGAACCTTTGGGCGCCTCCGTTACCTTTTGGGAGGCGACCGCCCCAGTCAAACTGCCCGCCTGACACTGTCTCCGGACCGGATCACGGCCCTGGGTTAGAAGGTTCGTACAGCCAGGGTGGTATCCCACGGTTGCCTCCACGTAAGCTAGCGCTCACGCTTCGATGGCTCCCACCTATCCTGTACAAGCTGTACCAACATTCAATATCAGGCTACAGTAAAGCTCCACGGGGTCTTTCCGTCCTGTCGCGGGTAATGCGCATCTTCACGCATAGTATAATTTCACCGGGTCTCTCGTTGAGACAGTGCCCAAGTCGTTGCACCTTTCGTGCGGGTCGGAACTTACCCGACAAGGAATTTCGCTACCTTAGGACCGTTATAGTTACGGCCGCCGTTTACTGGGGCTTCGGTTCTACGCTTCGTGCCGAAGCACTAACGTTTCCCCTTAACCTTCCAGCACCGGGCAGGTGTCAGCCCCTATACTTCGCCTTTCGGCTTCGCAGAGACCTGTGTTTTTGCTAAACAGTCGCTTGGGCCTATTCACTGCGGCTCCTCCTTAAAGGAGCACCCCTTCTCCCGAAGTTACGGGGTCATTTTGCCGAGTTCCTTAACGAGAGTTCTCCCGCTCACCTTAGGATTCTCTCCTCGCCTACCTGTGTCGGTTTGCGGTACGGGCACCTATGAACTTACTAGAGGCTTTTCTTGGCAGTGTGAAATCCGGAACTTCGGTACTCTATTTCCCTCCCCGTCACAGCTTGAAATTATCGGACGGATTTGCCTATCCGACTTTCTCACTGCTTGGGCGCACACATCCATCCGTGCGCATTCCTTATCCTACTGCGTCCCCCCATCGTTCAAACGTTCATGAGGTGGTACAGGAATATCTACCTGTTGTCCATCGCCTACGCCTTTCGGCCTCGGCTTAGGTCCCGACTAACCCTGAGAGGACGAGCCTTCCTCAGGAAACCTTAGGCATTCGGTGAAAGAGATTCTCACTCTTTTTTCGCTACTCATACCGGCATTCTCACTTCAAAGCGCTCCACCAGTCCTCACGATCTGACTTCACTGCACTTTGAACGCTCTCCTACCATTGTTCGTAGAACAATCCGCAGCTTCGGTGATACGTTTAGCCCCGGTACATTTTCGGCGCAGAGTCACTCGACCAGTGAGCTATTACGCACTCTTTAAATGGTGGCTGCTTCTAAGCCAACATCCTGGTTGTCTGGGCAACTCCACATCCTTTTCCACTTAACGTATACTTTGGGACCTTAGCTGGCGGTCTGGGCTGTTTCCCTTTCGACTATGAACCTTATCACCCATAGTCTGACTCCCAAGGATAAGTAGCTGGCATTCGGAGTTTGACTGAATTCGGTAACCCGATGAGGGCCCCTAGTTCAATCAGTGCTCTACCTCCAGTACTCTTTCCTTGAGGCTAGCCCTAAAGCTATTTCGGAGAGAACCAGCTATCTCCGTGTTCGATTGGCATTTCACCCCTACCCACACCTCATCCCCGCATTTTTCAACATACGTGGGTTCGGGCCTCCAGTCAGTGTTACCTGACCTTCACCCTGGACATGGGTAGATCACACGGTTTCGGGTCTACGACCGCATACTATATCGCCCTATTCAGACTCGCTTTCGCTGCGGCTCCGTGTCTTCCACTTAACCTTGCATACGATCGTAACTCGCCGGTCCATTCTACAAAAGGTACGCCGTCACCCATTAACGGGCTTCGACTACTTGTAGGCACACGGTTTCAGGTTCTCTTTCACTCCCCTCCCGGGGTGCTTTTCACCTTTCCCTCACGGTACTGGTTCACTATCGGTCACTAGGGAGTATTTAGCCTTGGGAGATGGTCCTCCCGGATTCCGACGGAATTCCTCGTGTTCCGCCGTACTCAGGATACACTCCGGAGGAGATTCCTTTTCGATTACAGGGCTGTTACCTTCTTTGGCCAACCTTTCCAGATCGCTTCATCTAAAGAATCTCTTGATAACTCCTATGGAGTGTCCTACAACCCCAGAAGGCAAGCCTTCTGGTTTGGGCTGTTTCCGTTTCGCTCGCCGCTACTTGGGAAATCGCATTTGCTTTCTCTTCCTCCGGGTACTGAGATGTTTCAGTTCCCCGGGTATGCCTCTTCTATCCTATGAATTCAGATAAAAGTACTACTCCATTACGAGCAGTGGGTTCCCCCATTCGGAAATTCCCGGATCGACGTCTACTTACGACTCCCCGGGACATATCGGTGTTAGTCCCGTCCTTCTTCGGCTCCTAGTGCCAAGGCATCCACCGTGCGCCCTTATTCACTTAACTAACTTTCTATTTATGAATAAGCATATTACTTTTCAGCTTTTGGTTTTCTAGCTTCAGCTCATAGCAATAGCATGACTTCCTTCCTCTCCATACGATAAGTCAACATCGATTCACTTGCGTTCACCGTGTTTCCTTTATCTCCTTCGAGTCAGTCCAGTCTGTACATCGCTACACATTCGCTTCCGCTTTTAGTTTGATGTCGTTGTTACTCTTATTTAGTTTTCAAGGTACAAAGTTTCTACAGGATGTCGTGACTTCTGTGTTCGTCACAGGACGTGACGGATTTTAACAGAAAATCCTTTTATCCTTGAGAGGTATAATTTACTCTCTCAAAACTGAACCAAACAACCAAGTATGTCTTCCGCATAGTCTAGCTTCAACGTTCAAACAACGCCAAAGCTTCCTATCTATTCCTTAGAAAGGAGGTGATCCAGCCGCACCTTCCGATACGGCTACCTTGTTACGACTTCACCCCAATCATTGGTCCCACCTTCGGCGGCTGGCTCCAAAAGGTTACCTCACCGACTTCGGGTGTTACCAACTCTCGTGGTGTGACGGGCGGTGTGTACAAGACCCGGGAACGTATTCACCGCGGCATGCTGATCCGCGATTACTAGCGATTCCGGCTTCATGCAGGCGAGTTGCAGCCTGCAATCCGAACTGAGAATGGTTTTATGGGATTTGCTTGGCCTCGCGGCTTCGCTGCCCTTTGTTCCATCCATTGTAGCACGTGTGTAGCCCAGGTCATAAGGGGCATGATGATTTGACGTCATCCCCACCTTCCTCCGGTTTGTCACCGGCAGTCACCTTAGAGTGCCCAACTAAATGCTGGCAACTAAGATCAAGGGTTGCGCTCGTTGCGGGACTTAACCCAACATCTCACGACACGAGCTGACGACAACCATGCACCACCTGTCACTCTGTCCCCGAAGGGAACTCCCTATCTCTAGGGGCGTCAGAGGATGTCAAGACCTGGTAAGGTTCTTCGCGTTGCTTCGAATTAAACCACATGCTCCACCGCTTGTGCGGGTCCCCGTCAATTCTTTTGAGTTTCAGCCTTGCGGCCGTACTCCCCAGGCGGAGTGCTTAATGCGTTAACTTCAGCACTAAGGGGCGGAAACCCCCTAACACCTAGCACTCATCGTTTACGGCGTGGACTACCAGGGTATCTAATCCTGTTCGCTACCCACGCTTTCGCACCTCAGCGTCAGTTACAGACCAGAGAGTCGCCTTCGCCACTGGTGTTCCTCCACATCTCTACGCATTTCACCGCTACACGTGGAATTCCACTCTCCTCTTCTGTACTCAAGTCCCCCAGTTTCCAATGGCCCTCCACGGTTAAGCCGTGGGCTTTCACATCAGACTTAAAGGACCGCCTGCGCGCGCTTTACGCCCAATAATTCCGGACAACGCTTGCCCCCTACGTATTACCGCGGCTGCTGGCACGTAGTTAGCCGGGGCTTTCTGGTTAGGTACCGTCAAGGTGCCAACCTATTCGAATGGCACTTGTTCTTCCCTAACAACAGAGTTTTACGATCCGAAAACCTTCATCACTCACGCGGCGTTGCTCCGTCAGACTTTCGTCCATTGCGGAAGATTCCCTACTGCTGCCTCCCGTAGGAGTCTGGGCCGTGTCTCAGTCCCAGTGTGGCCGATCACCCTCTCAGGTCGGCTACGCATCGTCGCCTTGGTGAGCTTTTATCTCACCAACTAGCTAATGCGCCGCGGGCCCATCTGTAAGTGACAGCATATGCCGCCTTTCAACATCTCGTCATGCGACGATATGTATCATCCGGTATTAGCCCCGGTTTCCCGGAGTTATCCCAGTCTTACAGGTAGGTTGCCCACGTGTTACTCACCCGTCCGCCGCTCGTTCCACAAGCGTCACCCCCGAAGGAGATCTGCTTGCTTCCCGCGCTCGACTTGCATGTATTAGGCACGCCGCCAGCGTTCGTCCTGAGCCAAGATCAAACTCTCCATAAAAGTTTGTGATGATGAACACCGTTCTTCATCATTCTTAGCTTCTTCCGAGATTGCTCTCGGTCGATTTTTTAAAAGAAAAACAGAGATTGCTTTTCTTGACATACTGGTTGTTTTGTTCAGTTTTCAAAGAGCAAATTTGTTAGCGTCTTTTTTTGCGACGCAACTTCTTAATTATACCATTATGAAACTACTTTGTCAACAACTTTTTTTCAAGATGTTTTTTCGCTTCAAATTGGCGACTTTATAAATATAACATGCGTTCATGATAAAGTCAACATATTTTTAAAGAGATTTTTGTTGTTGTTTAATAACTCTGCTTTCAAGCTGTTTATTAAAGCAACGTACATTAGATTACCACGTTTAATAACGGAAATCAAGACTTTTTTTTAATAAAACCGACGAAAAATCTATTTCTATTGTTTACATAATTCGTTATTTTATTCACAAATTAATGTTTGCATATTTGATTTACGATTATAGATATCACCTTTAATTACATTGGACCATTTAATGAAAGGAAACAGACTGCACTCTCTTCTAATAGAAGCATAAGTTTTATCCTAAAACCTTACCTAACTTTCCGTTTACTTACCTAGCGCGACTAAAACAGCACGTATTGTATTAAGTTTAAGCTATAAGAAATAATTTCGCTACCTCTTCTGGCTCATCTATCTTTTAAAAGAGCTCTATCCTTTTAGAAGGTTATTCAGCAAACCCAAATAAAAAACGCAAGGTCATAATGGTTCCTTGCGTTTTTATTACATGTTACATTTATTTATTTTTCATTTGCGGAAATAATAATACATCGCGGATAGACGCTGAATTAGTTAGTAGCATGACTAAGCGGTCTACCCCTATACCAAGTCCCCCAGTTGGAGGAAGTCCATATTCTAACGCTTCTAAGAAATCTGTATCCATATAGTGAGCTTCATCATTACCAGCCGCTCTTTCTTTCACCTGAGCTTCAAATCGCTCCCGTTGATCTATTGGATCGTTCAACTCACTAAACGCATTAGCATGTTCTCGTCCCACAATAAACAATTCAAATCGATCTGTAAACCGATCATCTTGATTATTTTTCTTAGCTAATGGCGAAATTTCTACTGGATGTCCATAGATAAATGTTGGTTGTATTAGCTCTTCTTCTACTTTTTGTTCAAAGAACTCATTTACTACATGGCCATATGTCATGGAATTTTTAATCTCAACGCCGTGCTCTTTAGCTAGCTCTCGTGCTTCTTCATCACTCATGTGTTGCCAAAAATCAACGCCAGTTTTTTCTTTAATTGCATCAACCATATGCTTTCTTGTCCATTTCGGAGCCAAGTCCACCTCATATTCACCATACGTGACCGTAGTGGTACCTAAAACTTCTTTGGAAATATGTGCAACAAGTCTCTCCGTTAAATCCATGATATCGTGATAATCTGCATACGCCTCATACAATTCTATCATCGTAAATTCTGGGTTATGTCTCGTCGACACTCCTTCATTTCGAAACACCCTGCCAATTTCGTATACTTTTTCTAAGCCACCGATAATCAATCGTTTCAAATGCAACTCAATAGCAATCCGCATATAGAGGTCTACATCTAATGCATTATGATGTGTAATAAAAGGTCTTGCGGTAGCACCGCCAGGAATTCCATGTAACATAGGTGTTTCTACTTCTAAAAAGCCTTGTCCGTCCAGATAACGGCGCATTGCTTGAATAATTTTGCTTCGCAGTACAAATGTTTCTTTACTATCCATGTTCGTAATCAAATCAAGATAACGTTGACGGTATCGTTGTTCAATATCTTTTAATCCATGATATTTCTCCGGTAATGGGCGTAACGATTTCGTAAGCAACTTAAAATCAGTCACTTTAACAGATAGTTCCCCTACCTTCGTCTTGAACATGGTACCTGTTACACCAATAATATCTCCTATATCGCTTGATTTAAAAATTTCATACGCGGCTTCCCCAACAGAGTCTTTTCGCACATAAAGCTGTATTTGACCGCTAATATCTTGAATATGAGCAAAGCCAGCTTTTCCTTTCCCACGCTTTGTCATCATTCTTCCTGCAACGGTTACTTGCTCTTCTTTGTTTTCCAGTTCTTCCTTAGAATACCGATCGTATAAATCTTTCAATTCACTTGCGACGTGTGAACGAGGGAATCGCTCTCCAAAAGGGTTTATTCCCTGTTCTATTAATTGTTCCATTTTCTCTTTACGCACACGCATATGTTCATTTATTTCCTCAGACACCGTGATCACTCCAGTCCTTTTCTATAGGTAGTATAGCCGATATTTTTATATCTTTCATGTATTGCGCTTTTTCTTGATAAAACCGTAAAGGAAAACACAGCTGCGTAATAATATAACAATGTCCAACTCATAAAAATTTAAAGCGTTCAAATCGATAATAAGTGGTAAAAACCTGTCGGCATTTGGCTGACAGATCCCATCTTAAGTTCAACAAATAGGTACCACATACGTTTAGTGCATTGGCATATGGATTCCTTGCAAACGGACAGTTAACAGCAAAAACAAAGCCATGAAATCCCTACGTTTTAAAAAGCTTTCATATCGTTATAACTCGTTAACCTAGGTATATAACATATTTAATCATCCATCTCGTGTTTCCACGTCATGACCTTTCGACGAGCCTTCCCGTCTCCACAGGTCTTTTCCTTTTCTAAATTCATCACTTACCTATCTTGATTATCTTCATAATGGAGCATTAGCTCATCTTTTGAAATATTAAGTGTATGCACTACTATATCTATAAGTTCATCAGAAATCGGCTTAACGCCTCGCTCTATTCCACCAATAACAGATAGCGGAATGTCCAGCTCTTTTGCAAATTCCGCCTGGGTGTATCCCTTTAATTTACGAAAAGCTTTTAACCGTCTTCCGATTCTTTTTTGGTCCATATCTCTACATCCTTTAAGTCTTTTCCTGGAAGTTTCTTCACAGCCCCAGTTACGTCCTTTTCTCCATCTGGTAAAGGTAATATTACATGCGGTGCAATTTCGTTTAATGGAACAAGCACAAATGCACGCTCGTGCATGCGAGGATGCGGAATCGTTAAACGTTCCATTTCTATATTTTCTTGATTATATAATAAAATGTCAAGGTCTAATGTACGCGGTCCGAATCGAATCGTTCGTTTTCTCCCTAATTCACTTTCTATTTGTTGACAGTAGTCTAAAAGTTCCAATGGTGAACAAGTTGTCTCTACTTCAATCACCATATTCAAAAAATCAGCTTGCTTTGTATATCCTACAGGAGCTGTTTGGTAAATGGATGATGTTTTCATCACGTTTATCTCTTCATGATCCTGTAGTCGATGTAAACCTTCTTCTAAAAACTTTTCCCTTGGCTCAATGTTTGTTCCTAATGCTATATATACCTGATTCATTTTCGCTTCTCCCTATATATCTCTACGGCAACCGAATGATATTGACCTGGAATTGGTGGATCTGGCTTAATTAGCTTAATTTCACATGCCTGAAGCAAGTCGAAAGAAGCCAATAACTTTTCCGCAATCATTTCCGCAACAGCCTCGATTAATTTTTTTGCTTCTCCTTCGACAATCTCTTTTATATACTCATAGGCTTCACCGTAGTGAATGGAATCATTCATATCATCACTTTTTCCAGCCTTACTTAAGTCAAGATACAATGTAGCATCCACTTGGAAGCGTTGACCCAATTTATTTTCTTCTGGAAGTAACCCATGAAAACCATAGAACTGCAATTGTTGTAAATGTATTTTATCCAACTTACTCCCCTCTTTCTACTCGAAGCATTGCGTCCATCATTTTAGCAAGCTGCCAGTTCGTTTTCACATCATGTACACGTACCATTTGAGCACCCTTCATAATGCCCATGCAAGTAGTTGCGCCTGTTCCTATATCACGATTTTCTGCTGGCTCATCCAAAATATGTCCAATAAATCGTTTTCTGGAAGTTCCTAAAAGCAGTGGATAGCCTAGCTTAGAAAAACGCTCTAACTGATTCATGACGAGTAAATTATGTTCAGCTGTCTTAGCAAAACCGATACCAGGATCAATGATAATTTGTTCATTAGGAACTCCAGCCTTTAGCGCTATCGCTATACTTTCTTCTAGATCAGCGATCATATCTATAATTAAATCTTGATAATTAGTATTGGTTCGATTATGCATCAAAATAATCGGTACGTCATACGCTTTTGCAACTTGGACAATTTCTGGCTCTCGCTTTGCTCCCCAAACATCGTTAATGATGTCAGCACCAGCCTCTATAGCCGCTTTAGCTGTTTCTGCTTTATATGTATCGATAGATATCGGAATGCTTATATGCTTCTTAACTTCTTGAATAATGGGGACCACGCGGGCGATTTCCTCTGTTTGGGAAACCGGCTCATGGTTAGGGCGTGTAGATTCACCACCAATATCAAGTATATCAGCACCTTCTTTTTCTAGCTTCACTGCTTGTTCAATGGCTTTTTCAAGCGTATTATAATTGCCACCATCAGAAAAAGAATCAGGTGTGACATTTAATATCCCCATAATATGTGTGCGATTGGTTAAATCATAAGTTTGCTTTTTCGTTTTTAATCGCATCATACGTCCATCCTTCTTTCCATCTTTTTTTCTTATCGTATCATACAACGTTTTCGTAAGCGACCGGTATCAATTATGTAAATTGAAAACGAGCTTTTATTCTCTATCATTCATGTTGAAATTTCTCTTACTTCAACAGAGTTATATCTTCCATAGGAAATCTTTGAATGTTAGAAGAAGAAAAAGTCACACGAACCTTATGATGACTATGGAGAATAGTTACAAAATGAAAGGTGACAAAAAAACTTTATAAACAAAACAATTCCTTTTTAATCTTACTACACTTTTAAACCGGACAAATCCACCTCCATACAAAATAGCAACTCGTTATACCAAAATATGATTTCTTGTGAAAATAGGAAAAACCAGCACCGAATATCGATACTGGTCTTCTTTCACACTTTATAAGAGAAGCTCCTCTACTCCTGATCCCCAAATTGATAAAGAGGTGTCGACAAGTAGCGCTCCCCGTTATCAGGGAAAATAGCCAATACTTTCTTACCTTTACCAAGTTTCTTTGCTACTTTCTTAGCAGCCGCAACAGCTGCACCAGCAGACACTCCTCCAAGAATGCCGTTTTTAGTAGCCACTTCTCTTGCGACTTCATATGCCTCATCATTTTCAATCTGGTAAATGTCATCGTAAATAGTTGTATCTAAAATACGTGGTACGAACCCTGCGCCTATGCCTTGAATTTTATGTGGTCCAGGCTTCTCTCCAGAAAGAACTGCTGAAGCTGCAGGTTCTACAGCATATACTTGCAGGTTATCGAAATGCTCCTTTAAGACTTTACCAGCTCCCGTAATCGTACCACCTGTACCGATACCAGCAATAAATGCGTCCAACCCGCCGTCACCCATTTGTGCAATGATTTCTTTTCCTGTCGTTTTGGCATGAACTTCGGGGTTTGCAACATTATTAAATTGCTGTGGCATAAAATAACCATGCTCTTTTTGCAGTTCTTCTGCTTTTTGAATCGCACCCTTCATTCCTTCAGCACCTGGAGTGAGAACAAGCTCCGCTCCATAAGCACGTAAAAGGTTACGGCGTTCTTGACTCATTGTGTCAGGCATAACTAACACTGCTTTATAATCCTTTGCAGCAGCGACCATCGCTAAGCCTATCCCTGTATTACCGCTCGTTGGCTCAATAATGGTATCCCCTGATTTTAATAGTCCATCTCTTTCCGCAGCAGCGACCATCGCTAAAGCAATTCTATCCTTTACGGAACTACCTGGATTCATAAATTCGAGCTTTACATAAATATCTGCGCTTTCATTATCCGTAATTCCTTTTAATTTTACAATCGGAGTCTCTCCAATAAGTTCTGCTATACTTTGAGCAACTTTCATTTTTCAGCCTCCTAATTCCTACTTTTTCGATAAGATTAATTCTAATTTACGCTTTCTTATGAAGAATGTCAACCTTTCCATTTTGTTTGATTATAAAAAATTCAAATGCCATCACAAATCAACATTTGTACTTTGCAACCATTATTATGAATTATTAACAATAGCACAAAGCATTGGAGTGCATTCGATAGTCGAGGTGAAAAATGCTTCATACATAGTTTTATTTTTCATAACATATTTTTTAAATTAATATCATCACTTTGAGCATAACCGTTACCTTCGACTTCATTTTTAAGTGTCTACGCCTCTTTAAGCAAGGACTATGGATCGGTTGAAGAATATATCCATTCTATATCTTGATTTTTCCAAAGTGGATCTGCTTCTAAAGTCTGGTTTTTCTGATGTAAAGCTAATTCACTTTTTATATACGGTTTCATCTCTTCATACGTAAAGGTAATAGAAGGCAGTTTTCGATGAAGATAAATAATTGCTACACCTTCATCTACCTCAAATGGTTGACTATACGAGAATTCAACCATGTCAGCAGCGATATTTTCATAGTCCTTTGGGAAATATTGGCTCTCGGTAGAAATATACCCTAAATATCCTCCCTCGTCTTTTGTTTCTTTATCCATGGAATACTCTTGAGCTAACAAATTAAATGACGCGCCATCGTCTAGCTCATGGTAAACTTTCTCAGCCGTTTCTGAATCTTTCACTAAAATATGAGATATTTGCATAGATGATGTAAAATTATATTGTTCCCCATATGTATCATAATGCTCTTTTATTTTTTCATCCGATACGGATACATCTTCTGTTAACAGCATTTCCAATTGGTAACGATATCGAATATCATTCTCCCATTCAGCTTCCAGATGTTCATATTCGGGCTTTGAAATAATACCTTGCATAGCAAGCAACATTGATATTTCTCTTTCAACAACTTTATCACTTATAGAAATATCTTTCTCATCTGCTAATTGCTTCACAAGCTTTTGATCGATCATCGATTTTAACTGTTCTTCCCCATATGTATTTCGTAAAGCCTCTTGCCACATCTGAAAACTGATTTCTTCTCCATTAACCGTGGCTGCGGCTTCATTCAGTTTATACTTCTTATGTTCACCTGTTCCTACATCAACTTGTCCGCCTTGATTCCATACTAATAAAGTTGCAATATTTGTTACAAGAAGAATTACAATAATACCTAATAGTAATTTTTATGACATTCTTCATTCCCCCTGTTAAGGATACATATGAACTTTCTATTAAAAAACTTGCTTCTATTATTTTAACCAATACACCGTTAAGATTATCCATCCGAGAAAAAATTTACAGCAGCCGCCAACCCTTCGCTCTCTTATGTAGCGCTTGCACATAAACATGTTTGATAATTCAGATTATTTCGTTCATCCAAGCTGTATATTCCCTTGAAAACTACCTAGGCAACTGACTCTCAAGAATAAAGCAAGGGGGCACTTCATTAGAAAAACTTGGCTTGTCGCCATGTCTTATGGCGGAAGCCTTTGTTTTTCTTCGTCGCAAACAGGAATTGGACCATTACTTTATTTCCATGTATCACGCTCATTGTTATTAGGAAACTAAAATGCTGCATTTTCGGACACAGCTAAAGCTCCCTTTTTCTGGAATTCATCGTAAACGTAACATCCCCACCAAAAGACTGTCCATTCGCGAAAGTTTTTGGCAGGGTACTTATTGATGCGTTAAACTTAAGACTCACTAAGGTTTTGCTTTAATATACGCAGCTCTTCTTCGGTAAACTGATAAATCTCGTTACAAAAATGACAGCTTGCTTCTGCTCCGTGATCTTCTTCAATCATACTTTGGATTTCTTTTTCTCCAAGCCCTTGAATCGCTCGTTCTAACCGTTCCTTAGAACATTTACAACGAAACTCCATCGGTACCGTTTCATGTATTTTCACCTCTTGATCGTTAAAAAGCCGCTGTAAAATTTGCTCTGGCGTATTTCCTTCTCGAATTAACGTAGATATAGGAGGAAAAGCTTGAATTTGCTCTTCTAGTTGTTGAATAACTTCTTCACTTGCTCCAGGCATGAGCTGGACAATAAACCCTCCAGCAGCTAAAATACTATGATCTGAATTAACTAAAACACCCGCTCCAACAGCTGAAGGAGCTTGCTCGGAATTTGCAAAATAATAGGTGAAATCTTCACTAATTTCCCCGGAAATAATCGGAACTTCTCCGGTAAAATAATCTTTTAATCCTAGATCTTTAATGACGCTAATTGTACCTTCTGTTCCAACTGCTCTCGCGACATCTAGCTTTCCCTTTGAATTAAGTTCAAAATCCACATGTGGATTGGTGACATACCCCCGAACATGACCGTTCGCATTCGCATCAGCAATGATTGCACCCATAGGGCCATTCCCCATTATCTTTGTCGTAATGGTATCATCTCCTTTTAGCATGGCTCCCATCATACCAGTAATGGTTAGTGTTCTCCCTAAAGCAGCTGAGGCTGTTGCCCATGTATCGTGACGGCGACGCGCTTCCTCAACTGTATTGGTGGAAGTAGCAGCATACGCACGCACCATGCCGTTATAGGCTGTTGCTTTTATAATAAAGTCTTTCATACTCGACTTGTCTCCCTTCTTAGCAAAGCTTGTCTATTACCAAGGATTTAGCAAAGACGATTACCGTTTTATATTGTTCCGACTGTAAAATTAATTGTGCTATACGTTGTTAGGATTATACCTGTGCTTATTCTTATCATAGATAATCCGCAGCCCTTTTAAAGTTAAATAAGGATCTACATAATGAATCACCTCTGATTCATCAGCTATCAAAGGCGCTAATCCTCCTGTAGCAATAACTGTTGCATTAGCATTCATCTCTTTTTCCATACGGCGAACAATGCCTTCAATTTGACCAACATATCCATAAAGCGCACCAGATTGCATAGCTTCTACGGTAGAAGAACCAATAACATGAGCAGGAACTTGTATTTCGATTTTTGGCAATTTCGAAGCTCTATTATATAAAGCCTCCATTGCCACATTTATTCCTGGGGTAATAACTCCACCATAGTATTCTTTTCGTTCGTTAATATAACAGTAGGTTGTTGCTGTACCAAAATCAATAATAATCAGTGGTGCTCCATATTCTTCAATTGCTCCTACCGCATTAACAATCCGATCTGCACCAATTTCTTCTGGATTCGGATATTGCATTTGTAAGAAGTTGTGAACAGATTCTTTTCCAATAATCATTGGTTCCAATTGAAAATAGTCCGTACACATCTTTTCTAACGCATACATAATTGGAGGTACTACGGAAGAAATAATCACCCCTGTAATAGATGAAAAAGCTATCTCTTGATAATCAAACAAAGATTTAATTAATATTCCATATTCATCTTCTGTTTTATGGCGATCCGTTTTAATTCGCCATTGGTGCTTTAGTTCTTTCCCGTCAAAGACCCCTAGCACTGTGTTTGTATTCCCAACATCTAGCACAAGTAACATATGGTTCCATACCTTTCTTTTTCAAACTCTTTTCTAGTTTCTTTTTCCTGGTTTTTAATATACCATATTTATTTTGTCATGAGTATGTTGGTGCTTTAGTCATCTAAACAAAACAACTCCCCACTTAAACAAAGCTATAGTGGGGAGTTGTTTATACTTATTTGTCTTCATCCTCTGATGAAGGTTTATTATCTGTTGTTATATCCTCTTTAGATGAAAGTTGTGTTGGTTCCGTCGTTGAACCATTTGTAGAATAAGGCTTATTATCAGTTGTAATTTGATCATCTGGCTTTTCTTGATCTTTCGTCGTAGCTTTTTCTTTTGCCTCTTCATACGTCTCCGGAGTCTCATCCTTTGATTGGATATTGACCTTTACATCACCTTCTTCTGGTTCAGGAAGGACACCCTTTTCAAACAGCGATTGAATCTGTTTCGCATCTAGTGTCTCTACTTCAAGTAAGGTCTGGGCAATTAATTCAAGCTTATCTTTGTGTTCAGTAAGAATTGCTTTAGCACGATCGTAACAGTGGTTAATAAAGTTCTGCATTTCCTGATCAATCTCATATGCAATTGCATCACTATACTGTTGTTCATTGCTAAGATCTCGCCCTAAAAATACTTGACCTCCACCAGAAGTGAACTGTAATGGACCAATTCGATCACTCATACCATACTCGGTAATCATTTTACGGGCAATAGCTGTTGCACGTTGGAAGTCATTATGAGCTCCCGTACTTACTTCACCAAACATAATCTCTTCCGCTACACGACCACCTAGAAGGCCGGTTATCTTATCAAACAATTCCGGTTTCGTCATAAAGTAACGGTCTTCTCTTGGAAGCATAACGGCATATCCACCTGCTTGACCTCGAGGTACGATTGTAACTTTATGAACCATATCGGCATCATCTAAAACCATCCCGATAACTGTATGACCACTTTCGTGATGTGCTACAATATTTCGTTCTTTCTTAGAGATTACCCTGCTCTTCTTAGCGGGACCTGCAATAACCCGGTCTATCGCTTCATCTACATCAATCATATCGATCTTGCTACTATCACGTCTAGCTGCTACTAATGCTGCTTCATTTAGTAAGTTTTCCAAATCAGCACCTGAAAACCCAGGAGTACGCATAGCAATCGTTTTTAAATCAACATCTTCAGCTAATGGTTTGTTTCTGGCGTGTACTTTTAATACTTCTTGACGCCCTTTTACATCTGGACGGTCTACCATAATTTGTCGGTCAAAACGTCCTGGACGCAATAAAGCGGGATCTAAAATATCTGCTCGGTTCGTTGCTGCGATGATAATAATACCTTCATTAGCACCAAAACCATCCATTTCCACAAGCAATTGGTTCAAGGTTTGCTCGCGCTCATCATGACCGCCTCCAAGACCTGCGCCACGTTGTCTACCAACCGCATCTATCTCATCGATAAAAATAATACAAGGTGCATTCTTTTTTGCATTTTCAAATAAGTCACGTACACGGGATGCACCGACACCTACAAACATTTCTACGAAGTCAGATCCACTGATGGAGAAAAAGGGAGTACCAGCTTCTCCTGCTACAGCACGTGCTAGTAATGTTTTACCTGTTCCTGGAGGTCCAACAAGAAGTACCCCTTTTGGAATTCTAGCACCAAGAGCAGCAAACTTCCTTGGGTCTTTTAGAAATTCTACTACTTCTACCAATTCTTGTTTTTCTTCGTCTGCACCCGCTACATCTTTAAAACGAACTTTCTTTTTATCCTCACTATACATCTTCGCCTTACTCTTCCCAAAGTTCATCACACGGCCTCCACCGCCGCCACCTTGAGCCTGACTAAGTATAAACAAGAAGAAAAGTCCAATGATTAAAAATGGAATCATTGTCGTTAACAGAGTTACCCACATACTAGGCTGTTCTTCTTCTTCCACATGAAGCACACTTTGTTCATTTGCTTGCTCCGTAATCGAAGAAACAATATCTGTATTATCTGGAACCTGTGCAACGAACGGCTTTTCGTCATCATTTAAAACACCTTTATAACGAATAATACCGTTAGCTGGTTGCATGGTCATTTCCTTAATCTCACCATTATTTAAAGCATCCATAAATTGCTTTACATTATATTCTTTCGCTTCTTCATTTTGCCCACTGAATACTGAAATAACCGAAATAATTACAAGGACGATCAGTATCCAGAAGATTGCATTCCGAAATATCCGGCTCATTGCTTACCTCCTCCCAAGCGGGGAAAAACTATATTACATCGTACCATACAAAAAAGTTAGAAGACAACTAATTTACCTTAAAAAAACATGATAAATACTGTAAGGGAAATTGAGCTGCTGTAAAGATTCCTGACATATGGTTCCAGCTACCTTTATAGTATTTACTGAATTTAATGAATAGAGCATTTCATCTTTTTTCCGTAACATAACAATTCATATTAACCATTCCCAGTAAACACCACTGTAAACGATAAACTTTTAATCCTGCCTGTTTTGTTGTTTAATCCAAAGCCTGCTACTTTATGACTAAACCAATATAGCATAGTTAGTTCTTTCATGAATACAATTATCCTACACTTTACCAACAAAATAATGGCTTATGCAACAGCTTGCAAAAATTACTCCCCTCCATATACTTCTGGCTTCAACACACCAATATAAGGCAAGTTTCTATATTTCTCTTGATAATCTAAACCATAACCTACAACAAACTCGTTTGGTACTTCAAAACCAATGAGATCCGCTTTTATATCCGCTGTTCTACCAGCTGGCTTGTCGAGTAATGTTACAATTTTAACAGAATTGGCCTTGCGATATTTAAACAGATCTACCAAATAACGTAAAGTTAAACCGCTATCGATAATATCCTCAATGATAAGCAAATCGCGGCCTTCCACTTTTGTATCAAGGTCTTTGACAATTTTTACCTCTCCAGAAGAACGCATCCCTTTGCCATAACTAGAGACGTCCATAAAATCCATCTCTAAATACGTCTCGGTATAGCGCAATATATCGGACATAAATGGCATAGCACCTTTTAAAACCCCAATAGCCAGCGGAAATTTCCCATCGTACTCTCTGGTCAATTGTTCACCTAGCTCTTTGCATTTATTTGCAATTTCCTCCTGTGATATTAACACTTCTTTAATATCGTTATGCATATATCCTGCTCCTCCTACTTGTTGCCTTTTTCAAAATATAGTTGTATTTGTGAGGTATTCATCCGGGGTCTTGCAAGCGCTGCTTTTCGCAACCCAACTAACCAAAGAATCTCCCCGTCATTATCTGTTACAATTGGCCAAGTTGCTCGTTTATGACGAGGCACTTTAGCATCAATAAAAATATCCTTTACCTTCTTCCTTCCGTTTAACCCTGCAACACGCATCTTATCTCCGTTTTTTCGGGTTCGTATATGTAATGGAAGTGCTACCTGATCAGCACTAAAGCTAAGGCTATACTTCGTTTGTTCATATAATGTGTCTACAAATTCAGCATGCATGACTGAACCATCAGGTAAAATTGTTTTTCCTGGAATGACCACAAACTTATGAAATGACGATGAGCCATTAAGGTCATCATGGAAGTAACACCTTATTTGGTCGTAGGATTTCTCTACTTTTAGGCCTTCGGGGAAATCAATTTGTGCATTGCCCATTTGGCGATGAATAAATGCAAAAAATTGTTCTTCATGAACATAGGATAAATCGTTTGGTACATCCACATACAGATAGTTTAATATTAGATGATAGGCACGCCTTTGTAAAGCAAATGCATACGTTTTAAAGGTACGGATTTCAAACGATAATTGCCGCTTTTCTGGCTCAAAACAGACAACAGAGGCTACCATTTTTTTTGCTTCTGCTAATAAATAAGTCTGATCATCGGTTATTGTCTCACTCAGATGCTGCACCGTTGTATGTAAACTGTTGTTTTTTTCTTTTAGCAGAGGTAAAATATGGTGCCTTACATAATTGCGCATATACACGGTTTCTTCATTTGAAGGATCCAGACGTGGTGAAATATGGTTTGCTTGGCAGTAGTTCCATATTTCATCTTTCGTTACACAAAGCAAGGGACGTACAATGGTTCCACCAGCAAATGCTCGTTTTACAGGTATCCCTTTAAAACTTTGTGAATCTGCAGCGCGAATCAGACGCATCACCATTGTTTCAATTTGATCGTCACCATGATGTCCCAAAGCTAAATAATCCGCCTCTAATTTCTCCATTTGTTCTTGAAATACAGCATAACGTAACGTTCTAGCAGCCATTTGAGTACCTTGTTTGTTTTCTTGCTTCCATGCAGGTACATTAACAGATGTACCGATAAACTCAATTTGCCATTGCTGACAGATTTGTTTGACATAGGTCAGATCAGCTAATGACTCTTCGCCTCGAAGCTGATGATCGACGGTTAATGCAATAATTCGCAAATCCCAATCTTCCTTCATGGCATACAAGCAATGCAACAACGCCATGGAGTCAGGCCCCCCTGAAACACCGATTACAATCGTCGCACCCTTGGTAAATAAATGGTGTCTCTGTATAAACTGTCGCACTTTTGATTCCATTTGCCCATCTCCAACAAACGTTTTTATTCTTTTCTCTTATACGTATAACTTAATCCTATCACAATACCTCTTACTGAAAAAGCAAAGAAATTACATAATAAATGATTACTAGTATCGATATACCTCCTATATCGACAACTATAGAGGACGAACGCGTTTGATGTACTGGCCGATGAAAGGATTGAATATTTTTTGGTTGCATTTTATAAATAACTTGTAACAGCTCCTTCTTCATATGCTCGCTCGTATCATAATTGCTGATAATCGCTTTTTTTAAAATAGCTCGATATGGTGCGAGTGCTTTTACTCCATCAATTTTTCGGAATAGTTGTTTTTGTGGTGACGCTTCTTTCACAAACTTGTTTGGATAATAAATTTGTAGAAATACCATAGCAAACGAAAATAAATCATAGCTCGGCTCTGCCTTCCGACTCCCTAACTCCCAATACCCACGGTCATAGAATTCTGTATACTCTTTAATTGCCCTTCCTATTTGCGTGGTTCCACCAACATCTACCCAACGAACTTTTGGCGGTGAGGATACAACAAGTAAATTTTCAACCTTTAAATCACCAAACACCCAGCCGTTTTGATGAAGTTCCTGCAAAGCGTCCAAAAGCTGTAACATAAAAACACCGATCCACGCTTGCCCGCGTCGTTGAATATATGTAATCAATGGCTCCCCCTTTAAATATTCCATAACATAAAAGGAATACTGTGATCCTTGTGGTGATATCCAATCATCAACATCTAACAAATAAGGTCCAAGCCTGTTACCTTGGACCTTTCCCAATGACTTGAGCACATTTACTTCTACCGTCATGGATGAGCGTTTATCACTAATTTTCAAAGCTGCCTGTTTCCCATTATATTCACAAAGATATACAACGCCAATAGCGCCCGCACCAAGCTTTTTCTTAATAAGATAGGTCTTCCCATACCATTTCCCACGAAGCTTTATTCCTGGACGAACATCGTTATTAAGCTTCTTCCATTCCTGGCTGTTCATCTTCATACTTAAAGCTCCTTCGTAAGCTCTTCTTGCCAAATAAATACATGGCATCACGAATTGCCGGACCAGTTGGAGTAACCCCGCCACTTGTCAACTTCGGGAAAATAGAAGAAATCGTATCTAGTGCTGGAGACCAATCCAGTATTTTTTCAATCTGTTTTCGTTTACCAGGAAAACGATAAATAGCAAACCGATTACGTCCAATCCGAGCGTTTAAACTGATAGATAAATCCATTAATGCTTCTTTAACTGTCGGAAGCTTATCATACATGCTTGCACTCGTATCTACAAGAACTAACACCTCTAAGTCACAGGTCTCGCCCATATCTTCGACAACTTCCATAATTTCTCCGCGTTTTTCCGGTTCAAGGTCTTCGATCGATTGTCCCTTTCCTAGAATTTGTTCTAGTTCTCTATTAACAAATCCTTGCATCGTTTGTGTCATCGCTTGCTTCGTAACAGCCTGCACAGTTTGAGATAATGCTTGCTTATAAACAAGCTGACTAACACCACCTCCAGATAGGGCAATATCCTCCACTTCTTTTAAGCTTTCATCTTGCTCCGAATGCGCATCATCCAATATACCAATTACATTGATAGTAATGCCCTGCTGATGCGCTAATGAAGCTACTGCCACTGGATCCTCTCCTTGATTGGAGCAACCATCGGTAATAAGTAATATTTGCTTTAAGGTTCCTTTTCTCAATGCTATCTACCTCCCAACTTTTCAGTACCATCATCGCCATTTTTCCATTTATCTATACATGGTCTAGTAGCGTATATATTAATAGAAAGCGTGCAATAGTTAGGAAGTAGCATGATTCTGCGAAACTATGATGATACAGGGTAAATAGGAGCTCGAGCCCATTTTGGGATATTTTTCTTTATTTTAGCAACAACGACTGTCATGTCATCTTTAATCTCTCCTGCCCTTGTCCGAATAACCTCCTCTAAAATTAAATCTGCTATTTCTTGAGGATCATTCGTACGCATATCACGAATTTTCCGTTTTAGCCATATATCCGTATTTTCGATATGCTTTGGTCCATCAAAAATCCCGTCACTCATCATAATCAGTAAATCATCAGGAAGTAATTGCTCATTAACGATCTCTACATCAAATTCCTGGATAATTCCCATTGGTAAATTACTTGCTTCAATTTTAATTAACTCGTTTCCGCGCTTAACAAAACTTGGGGAAGAGCCGATTTTTAAAAACTGTACAAAGGCATTATGCAAATCAATAACAGCTAAATCGAGGGTCGCAAACATTTCATCTGTAGAGCGTAAGGCTAAAATCGAATTAATGGACTTAATGGCGACTTTCTCTGGTATACCTGTTTGTAGGATTTGCTGTAAGAGCCTTAATGTTTCTACACTTTCTTCTTGTGCACGTGCTCCATTTCCCATTCCATCACTTATTGCCATCGCATATTTCCCTGCACCTAACTCTATCGTTGTATAACTATCGCCAGAGATTAGACCGCCTCCTTTAGCAGCATTAGCGGCCCCTGTTTCTACTACAAACTCTCTAGCAGACCCAAACGCTAAATAACTGTATCCATTTGGAAATGGAGCGATCTCTTCTTGCTTTACAACAATAACCTCCTTCAATATATCGGATAGTACTGGCGCAATCAGTTTGGCCCCTTCACCACGATAATCATAAAATGTTAACGTCATTTCAATATCTACGTTCCCCTTGTCCAAACTATAAATTTCCAGCTTCTCTAACTCCATCCCGATTTGCTTTAACGCATGAACAATTTGTAACTCCTGTTGTTCATGATGCTCGCGTTCTTTTAATATTTCCTTTGCGAAATCCTCCATCACTTCGGATACACCTTGCAGTTGATCAGCGACCAGTTTCTTACTTTCTAATACTTGCTGCTTTAGCTTTTGATTTGCTTCGAAGTACGATATTTCCTCTTTTATTGCATCTAATACTTTTTGCGGTTTGACACAAAAATTTTCAAATTCCCGCATCGTTTTCTTCGGCGGTCTTCCCCCTTCCTGTATTCCATCTTTCAGCAACTCCATTAATGAATATGTTTTATCAAACTCCTTTTGCCAACACCTTTCTTTCATGAAACAATTTTGACATGATTTCTCAGTAACTTGGCTTAAGAAATAGTCCGTTTCCCTTTGTACCTCTTGTTCATCTTCGATTTGCGCCTCCGCAGTGGCAAAACTATTGGACAATGCTTGAAACACACCAGAAAACTGTTCCACCCGTTGTGCTGTTACATTTCGTACTTTTTGTAAATATTGCTCCTGTTCTTTGGTATACTCTTCCGTACCCGGTATCAAACGCGATAGACTTTTAAACCAAGCTGCCGGTGTAAGTAAAAACAGAGCTACCGCCATAGACGTTTCTAAAATAGAAGGGATAAGCGCTGTCATATTACCATAAATCCCTATTAGGAATGTTCCAACAAATAAACCAATTGCTACTCCTGGTTTTTTCCCCTCTTTTAATAAACCTCCCAAAAGCCCTGAAAACGCCAATAAACTCATTTGATATAAATTAGCAACGTTTGCAAGCGACAGAATTAAACCAGTCACAACACCAACCGTCGATCCAATGGCCGCTCCACCAATATAAGCAAGAATAAGTACAAAATAGCGAGAAAGCACCTGCTCTATGGATGCTCCGTACAGTGTCCAGCCAATCGTTCCTGTAAGGATCGAAGCAAGAAGAATAATCATACAAACGATTTCTTCATTTTTTAATACAGGATTATATCTTTTTGGTGATAATAAAGGAATGCTTTGCATAAATATTAAAACGAGAACCGTGCCTAAGACGCCTTCTACTAAGACAAGCATCCATTCATAAGCTGCTAGCTGCTGTTCAATGGAATATTGAAAAACCCGAGTACTCACAGAGGCAAAAAATACAAATAATGGTATGAGCATCTGCTGGTTTTTCGCTTGCTTAAACAAGCCTGCTAAGAAAATAAAAACAAGTAAACCTAAAGCGATAAAAATCCCATGATGCACAGAATAGCTTAAAGCACCTAATAATACTGCTATCATAGATTTAAACGCTTTTTCTTTATAGACAAGCCACATGGTAGCTAAAAAAGCTACCGCAAATGGAGAAACAACAGATAAAATGACTGCCCTCCCCAACAAAAAACCAATCATATAAAACAGCCAGCCTCTATCTACCAATATCATTTTCAGCTTTGCATATAGACGTCCTCTCAGCTTGTCCAATTGATTTGTTCGTTGTGCTGCAAATGCTTTTGGCTGTAATCTTGAAAGTGACTCCATCATAACCACCACTCCTTCTCTGTGCCTAATATTAAATCACATTATGCCAACTATTTTTGTCAAAACATAAGAGCCTTTAAAAAAATCGTTCGACTCCTTTCTATCGTTTAAACAAGTTTCAACACGAACAAATGTTAGGCAAGTTTAGCAACTAATGGGGTTCCGTTTATGATTTTGTTTGGAGGCAAACTCACTTGGCAGTATAAAAACAGATCCTAAAAGCTACTCGGTTTCTGTAACAATTTGAAAATTTTTTAGTGAGAATATTTATTCGTTTCCATAGCTAAAGGATAGAAGTCCCCATTTTCCTCAGGCGGCGTTTCGCTACCGTAGCGCTATTTCTTATCTTATAAAAAAGTGGTTGACAGAGACGTAATCCTACTGTATTATATTCAATGTTGGCTTGTTCGGCGGTGTAGCTCAGCTGGCGAGAGCGTACGGTTCATACCCGTGAGGTCGGGGGTTCGATCCCCTCTACCGCCATCACAAATAAAAAACAGAGATTAACTATTTGTTAATCTCTGTTTTTTGTATCGTCATATACGGAAAAAGCGCCCTTTCCGACAACTAAAAGCGGGTAGCAAAAGGCGCGAAAAACCATATTTCCTGTTTTACTTAAAACCATATGTTCAAGTACAACATTTATTTTTAGAGCATTATCTTTTTTTAGACAGCAACTGCTATCCCCTTTTAGCACCTCGACCCCCGCGTTTGGATTCCGTGTGCTTCTTTAAAGAGGCAAGGCGGTCTTCAGAGTCCTTTAAAAAACGGTTCATTTTTGACTCAAAAGATTCCACCCGTTCACGGTTATCTCGTTGACGTTTCGGCTTATCAACCGCTTTTTTTATCGACAAACCAATTTTTCCGTCCTTTTCAACATTAATGACCTTTACCTTCACTTCATCGCCGACAGAAAGGTGATCATTAATGTCTTTCACATAGTTGTCGGCAACCTCACTAATATGAACAAGTCCTGTTGTTCCCGGTTCGATCTCTACAAAAGCCCCGAAATTAGTGATGCCAGTTACCTTACCCTGCAGCTTGCTGCCTACTTCAATTGACATAAAAAAAATGCTCCTCCTTAGAATTTTTAGGAAACTAATAATAGTTTAATCGCTAATGATATCATTAGCTTACTACTATATTATAGCCAAGCAGACAAAAGTGTGTCAATAAGATGGCTCCTTATCAGGAAGTTTAAAAATCAACTCGCCCTCTTTGGATAAGAAATAATTTGTTCTTGCTATCTCTAACACATAATCTTCATTCTTTAATCGTTCCGCTTCTTCCTTAAGGCTACTTTGTTCTTCCTTTAAATTAGCTAATTCCTCTTGTAAACTTTCATATTCTGCTGTTTTTTCCGCATGAAGAGAACGTTGCTTCATATGATACGTAGTCATACTGCCAATAGCAATGAGAGCAATGACGCTAAACAGCACCAAACGACGAATTAACCGTTGCTTTTTCCGTTTTTGTCTTTCTACATATGCATCATACTGTTGCATGTAGTTCGAATCGAGTTTTGTTACGGTTCGTTTACTTGCAGCCAAAGTTCATTACCTCCTCTTCCAGCTAACTCGGTTCCAGACCTTTCTTAAGTTATTCTTTATTGTACTATAAAATCCTGCTATTTTTAATAGAAAACGTTGAACTTTTTTAGGAAGTAGCTGATAGAGCCCTCGTAACAGCCATTGAATGGGCTTTAGTATAATTGCTAAAATGAAGAAAAAAACGGAAGCAAAGAGCTTTAAGAGCCATACCAAGACGGCATAAATGACAAATAAAATTCCTTTGATCGGAGAAATAATGAAGATTTGTACCAGCCTTGAAAAAAAACGATATATGACAAGAGCAAGACGTATACCATGCTCCAGCAATTTCTTATAACTATTAGAGAGAATAGCTTGGTAAAAAGAAAACCCTAATAAGCATGCCAGCACAATATATAATCTTATCTCCCCACCATTTACTAAAAATAGGATATAAAATAGAAGTAATGTTTGCGTAAACCAAAACCCTATCTCCATGACATAAACCATGATGCGTCTATTTTTCCAGTAAGGAGAGAAGCGACGAAATGTATCCAGCATCACACCAGTAGATAATCCACCGGTAATCATTGATAGCATCGTTAACAGCTGTGTGCTTAAACTCATTTAAATAACTTGCTAAAGAACCCTTTAGCCTTCTCCTGCTGCTCATCGATATAAGAAAGCTCATAGATTTTCCCTTTGATGACAACAGAACCATCATTTACATCCAAATTCTTCAACTGAAGGTTTTGTCCACGAACAATCAAATAACCCATTACCGTCTCTAACAAAAACTCTTCATTGTCAAAGCTGTCAACCTCTTTAACCCCACTTATCTCTAAGTTTTTACGATTATTAATCTTTACATTATGGTCTGTCGTAACACGTGCTATATTCTCTTTATTTTCATAATAGTTCATCGAAAAACACCCTCCTTATCACTATTACTTTATGATAGGAGGGACAAGTATAGAACTATCTAATTCGTTAATTTTTCTTCTTTGATAATTGTATATAACGTTTCCGCTTCATCTTTTTTTACTGTTTCTCGTAGCTCATTAATACGAAGCGTAACCACCTTCTGCCCAAAACGGATCACGAGTTCATCCCCGACTGTTAACGTCGTAGATGCCTTGGCAGAGTTGCCATTTACTGTAATTCTGCCCTGATCAGCCACTTCTTTTGCTAGTGTACGACGCTTGATTAAACGAGATACTTTTAAAAATTTATCTAAACGCATCACATTACTCCCTTTCTTTTGCCTCTTCCCATAGCGCATCCATTTCTTCTAAAGTTGCTTCTTGCAATGAACGCTTACGTTGATGTAGAGCTCGTTCGATATTCGAAAAACGAGCAATGAATTTCTCATTCGTTTGATTTAACGCAATTTCCGGATTTATTTTATAATACCTGGCTATATTGGTAAGTACAAACAATATATCTCCAAATTCCTTTTCTTGATCTCGTACAGAACCTTTACTTATAGCTGCTTTAAATTCATTTAACTCTTCGTTCATTTTTTTCCACATATCAGACACTGTATCCCAATCAAATCCTACCTTTGCTGCTCTTTTTTGTAATTGATATGCTCGTGCAAGTGCTGGTAAATGCTTCGCAATCCCATCTAATATGGATGTCCGTGTATCTCCTTTTTCGTCTCTTTTTAATTGCTCCCAATTCCGCATAACATCATCAACACTATGAACATGTTTATCTTGAAACACATGAGGATGTCGATGAATCATTTTATCTGTAACTGTCCGTATTACGTCATCCACAGTAAAATAACCGTTATCTTCCCCTATTTGACTATGAAGCATTACTTGGAGAAGTACATCACCTAATTCTTCTACAATCCCTTCATCATCCTGTTGATCGATCGCATCAATCAGCTCATATACTTCTTCGATGGCATATTCACGCAAACTCTCATGCGTCTGTTTCTGATCCCAAGGGCAACCGCCTGGGGCTCTTAATTTCCGTATTACTTCCCGAAAATGTATAAAAGTATGATGCAATAAATTATCCGATACAGGAGGGACGTAGACACTCGTTAAATTGCTAACCTTAACACCGCGATCCATCTCTTCTAATGTAACTTTTACTATTTTTTCAGCTGCACTTCCTGCTGCCTCAATAATGGTAACTGGATAGTCTGCGGGCAAATCCTCCAATAAAGTTAGTTTGACTTCAGAAGCAATCATTTGATCATAGACTTGTGAGAAGACAAGGTGGTTGTAATAATTTAACTCTTTACGTTGAAAGGAGGTCGCATCAACAAACTGAAATCCATCAATCGGGTCTATTTTTAAAGTTGTAAACAGATCATCTAAATAACTGCTTCCGCCAATTATTTCTACATCGCATTCCGATTGTTCCAACAATAATTGCACCGTTTTTTCAGCAAGCATCGGGTGACCAGGAACAGCATACACCACATGCTCGTTCTCTGCTCTTTCTTGAATAAATGAAACAATTCGCTGATACACATCCGCAAACTGTTCTTCTTCTTCATACATTGTATCAAATGACGTAAACTTCACTCCTTCTGCTTGCAGGGCATTAATGACAGGATGCTTTATTGTTCGGGTGTATATTGGTATTGTTAAAGCTATTAACTTTTTGTAAATACCTAAAGGCAACTGATCCAGGTCTCCTGCACCGAGGCCAATAATTTCAATTTTATTCATGTATGTTCCTCCTCTTGACATATTACCGCAGATTTGTGTTTGCTAACTCTATGAAACACTTGGCCATTTCTCATCACAGGCTACCGAAGTTTTCTTCAGCTCTCTTTTCTGTTACGGTCTGCAGCAGAGCGATTTTTACGCGTTAACATAAGGAAAAGACGGGACGGGAGCATCTGTAATTGTTGTTCCGTAAATGCTTGTAATCTAATCAAACAGTATCCATAGACAGCAGCCCCTGTAATAGAAAGGAAACCAACGCATACAAACCAACCAGCTCTTGAATGAGTAAGCCAAGAGTACGCCAGCCATTTAATTATCATTAAATAGCTGACCATAACCAAAATAGCAATTAGCAACGCCTTCCACTGAATGTTCCTTAATAACTGCAACAGAGGTAGTTTTCTGTGTAACTCCACCAAAGCAACTAAACTAAACACGAGTAACGAAAGCACAGTGGCAAGAGAACTCCCAAAGATACCAAACGTTGGAACAAGCCATTGATTACCAATCCATTTTATAAAAAATACAAGTAAAATAATCAGAGCAACTCTTTTAACATGTCCTAACCCTTGTAATATTGATGCCGCTGTAATTGCAAGGGAACTTAATAGAATGGCACTCATTAATAAACGTAAAGTAGTGTTCCCTTGCCGATCGAGAAAAAGAGCCTGATTCACTTCAGGGAAAATCACCATCAGTCCAGCAGTTGCACCTGCTGCCAAATAAATACTGAATAGCATCGCACCGCGAATGTAAGGATAAAAGATGTCTGGTTGTTCAGCCATTTTCTTTTTGGAAATGGATGGCATTAGAGCTAGTGCAAATGATGAACCAAGCACTGTTCCAACTTGAATAAGCGGCTGTCCACGGTCAAACACCCCTTTAGCTTCCATGGCAACTATTTTTGAATAGCCACCTTTTAGCAGGCTTGGAAATAGTGTAAACGTGTCTGCAAACTGTAATAAAAGTAACACCATATGATTTAACGTTGCAACCATTCCCAAAATAATGATCGTATGTACATAATCACGCAAAACATATGCTTGCTTTTCTAATTGAAACGGCTTTAGCCGCCAAAAAAATAGTCCTAATACTACACCTGCTGCCAATAAACCGATAATAGCGGCAAATACGGCAGCTTTTCCAATCAGATAAATTTGTTGACCGCTTGCGGTTACTAAACCAGCAGCCGCAACAATAACTGTTACGCGAAAAAGCTGTTCTGCCAGCTGTGAAAAAGCAGTTGGTTTCATCAGAAAAATTCCTTGAAAGGCTCCACGCAACAACGCAATGATCGGTACAAATAAGAATGTAAAAGCACCTAAACGATATGTTTCTGACAATTGATCGTCGCCAACCCATCTAGCAATATATGGTGCATTCATATAGATAAACAGAAATAGGCTGCCACTTAACAAACAGAGAATCAAGAAAATGGGCATATAGAAGCTTTGCAAAGATAAACATTGATAATGCGTTTGTCTGTCTGCTGCTAGCTTTGAAATTGCTGATGGGAATCCATATAAAGCTAGCATCAAGCCAATCCCTAAGATGGGGTATATCTGTTGATAAACATAAAACCCCATATCTCCTGTTAAATTTTGTAATGGAATGCGGTAGGCAGCACTTAACACCTTACTAATAACGCCCGTTATCGTTAATAATAATGCTCCTTTTACGAGCTGATTCGTTTTATTTCCATTCATGCAGAACTTCCTTTTACGATGTGTTCAAAAAGTGGCAAAATAATATAGGACTTCTAACACCTCAAGGGGGGTCCTAAACAAAACAGGTAACTTATCGCTGTCATAGCTTTCTTTCATATTCTCACAAAGGCTATAACACATCCCGTCCACCAAAGCATAAGGCAGCATCGCTCCTAGATTCGATTTAAAAACAAACCAACAAGAAATGCCAAATGTCATTTTAACCGGGCTTTTTGAACATTTTCTCTTTTAAGATCAAACGTTATTGTTCATTATAGCATAGTTCCTAAATAGCCCAAGTGAGAGAATTTTCCGTTGTACTATGTTACATAGAATAAGCTGCCCTTCCAATGAAAGGCAGCTCCCCAGTAAAGCATTTGCTTATTCCATTTGTTTTGCTAAAAAACTTGCAGCCGTCTCTGCAGCTTTCTGTTGAACAGCAGTAAAAGCTTCCCCTTCCTTAGCAAATAACACCACTGATCCAATTGCGTCGCCATTAGCAATAATTGGACTAACACAATATGTTGTCATTTCTTCTTCATGACCATCTATGATTTCAAGTGGTTTCGGTTCTTTTTCCATAACTTGTTGCCTTCCCTCAATAATATTTGTTAGAGGGGTTCCAATATTTTTGTTTAAGTAGTCTTTTTTTGATTCTCCAGCTACAGCAATGACTTCATCTCGATCCGATATGATAACGGGAGTTTGTAAAGAGTCAAACAACGCTTCGGCGTATTCTTTGGCAAATTGACCTAGTTCATTAATGGGAGAATATTTTTTTAAAATGACTTCCCCTTCACGATCCACGTAAATTTCTAGCGGATCACCTTCTCTAATACGTAACGTTCTCCTTATCTCTTTAGGGATAACTACTCTCCCAAGGTCATCAATACGTCGTACAATTCCAGTTGCTTTCATACTTCCTTGCCTCACTTTCTTATGATGATTAACTATGCCCTTTTCACACATGAAATTCGTGTAAAAAATCATCCGGTGTGGTTTTAGTATGAGGCAAAGCAGGATAACTATACATACAATACTAATTTTTACTAACTACGATTTACATATTTTAATTTATCGATAAATTCTTCAACGGTTTTATAACATTGCTGCTTCGTTCGACTCGTATATTTAAATACAAGCTTTAATTTATTATTTTCTGTTCCAAGCTGAACATCTCGTCCATATTCATTCGCCATCTCAAACAATTTCGCCCCATCAATTTGTTGACTGCGCTTTTCATCAACGAGCACTTCCATTTTATTGTTCTTCTCAGTGATGGATGTGATTCGTTCCCGTTTCGCCAACATTTTCAAGGTAGCTACCGTAAATAAATGACTTACCTCCTCTGGGTAATCACCAAACCGATCAATTAATTCATCATGTAAATCTGCAGCATCCTCTTTGGTTTCCATCGATTGAAATTGTTTATAAATATCCACTTTCTGCTTTTCATCATGAATATATTCATCTGGAATGTATGCATCGATTGCTAATGTCAGTTCTGGGTCAAACGGTTTGACACCCTTCACTTCTTTACCTTCTTTTCTAACATCAATCGCTTCTTTTAGCATTTGTGAATACATATCAAAACCAACAGAATCGATAAATCCATGCTGCTGGGCACCGAGCAGATTTCCAGCTCCGCGAATCGATAAATCTCGCATCGCGATTTTAAATCCAGATCCTAGTTCCGTAAATTCTTTAATTGCTTGTAAACGTTTTTCTGCCACTTCTGTTAGCACTTTATCTTTTCGATACGTAAAGTAAGCATACGCTACCCGATTGGAACGCCCTACACGACCACGCAATTGATATAACTGACTTAATCCCATTCGGTCCGCGTCGTTCACAATTAAGGTGTTTACATTCGGTATATCAACACCTGTTTCTATGATGGTAGTGCTGACCAATACATCAAATTCCCCTTCTAAAAAGGCAAAAATGATATTTTCCAATTCTGACTCATTCATTTGCCCATGTGCAACTGCGATCCTCGCATCAATATGGGTACCTAATTCTCTAGCTACTTCTTCAATATTTTCTACACGGTTATGAAGAAAGAATACCTGTCCTCCACGTGCCATTTCGCGCTCAATAGCCTCTCGAACAAAGATCGGATTATATTCCATCACGTACGTTTGAATCGGAAACCGATTTTCGGGAGGCGTTTCGATAACAGAAAGGTCACGTACTCCTAACATAGACATATGCAACGTACGAGGAATAGGTGTAGCTGTCAACGTAAGCACATCTACATTTGTTTTTAGCTGCTTAATTTTCTCCTTATGCTTTACTCCAAAACGTTGCTCTTCATCAACAATTAATAAACCTAAATCATGATATTGAACATCTTTGGATAAGATACGATGTGTTCCAATTACAATATCAACGGTCCCTTTTCTTAGCCCATCCAATGTTTCCTTCTGCTGCTTTCTCGTTCGAAATCTGCTTAATAAACCAATGGTGATTGGATAATCTTGGAAACGTTCTCTTATTGTCTCAAAATGTTGCTGTGCCAGAATCGTAGTCGGAACTAATAACGCAACTTGCTTCCCATCAGCAATCGCTTTGAAAGCTGCTCGAATGGCCACTTCTGTTTTTCCGTATCCAACATCACCGCAAAGCAGGCGATCCATCGGGCGCTCGCGTTCCATATCTTGTTTAATTTCTTCAATACAACGCAGCTGATCCTCTGTTTCCTGATAAGGGAATAGTGCTTCAAATTCGCGTTGCATTTCAGTATCTTCAGAAAAAGCATACCCTTTCTTTGCTTCACGTTCTGCATAGAGCTTAATCAAATCATCGGCAATATCCTCTACAGAAGATTGCACCTTCCGTTTTACTTTTTTCCATTCACTTCCACCTAGTTTATACAGCTTCGGCTCTTTGCCCTCTGACCCTACAAATTTCTGTACTTGATCGATTTGGTCGATTGGGACAAATAATTTATCATCACCGGAATATTTAATCAGCATGTAATCCTTATGCAGATCATTTACTTTCAACGTCTCAATACCGAGGTATTTTCCAATTCCATGGTTGGCATGTACGACATAATCTCCAACTTTTAATTCCTGATAATCCTTAATCCGCTCAGCATTGGATATTTTCTGTTGCTTTCTCGTTCGTTTAGCGCGCTTTTTGAATAGCTCTTGTTCAGTCACTAACACAAGCTTGTGCATCGGTAACTCTACTCCACTGGAGATGTTTCCTACAGCAATAGTTGGTTTATCGACAGGCAGTTGTAAATATTTCGCTATACCAAACTCGATATCATAATCCATAAAAATAGAATGAATTTTTTCTGCTCGCTGTTGGTCCGGTGCTAAAACGACGACAGAATAATCCCCTTTTTCCCAGCGGTTCAGTTCATTTTTAAATAAATGCATCTGACCATGAAATTCTTGCATCGGTCTTGAAGATAAGTTTACAATGTTTTGTGGCTGTGTATTAGGAATATGCCGTAAGAATACAGACATGTACAAGCGCGGCTGCTTCATCCGCTCCCAAATTGCATGCCAATCAAACGAAAAGAAACTATTCTTCACCATTTGGTAAGAAGCTAGTAAATTACTATACCAATCAGCTTCTTCTGTATCCAAATGCAAGGCTGTCTCCTGAATCCGGCTCATTTCATCAAGGATAATCTGACCATCTGCCGGTAAATAATCTAGTAAGCTAGCAGGGGTATTGTACAAATAACCAATATATTTATACATTTCTGGGAAATGCTCCAGATTTTTTAACCGTTCTACATCACGTTGCACCACTTCTGCCAACGTTTCCTTTGCCTCTTGTGTCTTTAATGTTTTCAACGTATTCGCAAGGGCTTCCTCTAAACGCTCTCCGGCAGCATAAATGTCTGATTCTGTTAAAAGTAGCTCTGTTGCTGGTCCAACTGTTAGCTCCTGTAGCTTATCCAACGAGCGTTGCGTCTCAGCATCAAAATAACGAATCGAATCAATTTCTTCATCAAATAACTCAATTCGAATCGGGTGCTTTTCTGTGATTGGATATATATCGATAATCCCGCCGCGCTTACTAAATTCACCAGGAGAAGTAACCATGGAAACGCGATCATATCCCATATCTATTAATGACGTTAAATAATGATCCACATCAATTTCATTTCCAAGTTTAAAAGGTAACTGGTATTTTCCCCAATACGCAGGAGGTGGAAGTATCCGCTTTAAAGCAGCTACAGGGGCTATTAAAATTCCAGATTTTTTTTGTGACCAAGCAGTTAATGACTCAATCCGCTGACTTCGTAATTCTGGGCTTGCGATAGCTATTTCTGATGCTATCAGTTCATTAACAGGATAAAGGTGAACATCTTCCTCACCAACAAAACCAACAAGGTCGTCATATAGTTGCTGAGCCTGTACCAGTTGATGTGTAACTAACAGAACAGGCTTATTAATTTCACCTCGAATAACAGATACAAGCAGCCCTCTAGCAGAACCTGATAATCCAGCTACTAGTTGCTCATCCATCCCCGCTAGCACCCCATTGATAATGGATTGTATATCTTCTTTTTTCTGTAAATATGTTTGTATTCCTTTCATTCCTAAACCTCCACTTACATAGGGCCTATGCGAACCAATCTCGTATCACCCAATAATTTCTCTAGTCTTACCCTTCAATTAAGAAAACGTAACGGGCGCCTACCCTTGAGGTGTAGACGAATTCATTACATATATGGCCATATTTCATAAAAAAATAGTATTCTTAAGCTAATGATTTGTCTTCTCCAATAAAAAAACTAGACCTATCTAAAAGCGCAAAAACGCCTTGGCTTCATTTCACCAAAGGCTATTACCTTTTCTATTGTAAAAAAAAATCTAACTCATGGTAGTGAGGATGATGACCTAAAGCTTCTTCACAGTTTTCGCAAATCACTTGTATATGCATATCCCCATTTGGTTTATAAGTAATCATTTCTTCTTTATCCTTCACTGATAATTGGTCAAACCCTAATATCGATGAATCAATTACCTGTTGTTGAATACTGCCTATTTTTTGCCCACAGTGCCTGCATAAATATATAATTGTCAACGGGAACCGCCTCCAGTACGATTTTACAATCAGAGGTCGTTCAAAAATCTTGCAGCAGCTACCAATGAGCCACAGCTATAGTATCCGCTATTTAAAGGGAATCAATTTTTGAACTAGTTATTGGTTGGTTTTTAACCAACGTTACTTAGTAACTAGTTTAACCGATACACCCTCAACCTATACAAATAGCCCCCGTTGAGAACAAAGGCGCGGGGCGCCCGTTTAGCGACGTAGCGAATGGAACGAATCAACTAAAGATTTAGGAATCATGCCACTAAAACCAGGGGTATGCCGACGCCTGAGCGGCAAGCCCGTTTTTAGTCGGCCTTCCCCTTAGCGACGAACCGATGATGCCTTATCGTAGGGCGCATTTCTAAAGTCGCCTAGTTGCTGGGCAATGGAGCCGGACGTGGCTTCGGTTATTTCGTTATCTCCAAGCGCCTAAATTTATACTTTCTTATCTCTTAAAATAAAACCTCATTCCAAATAAGGAAAATAACAAAAGCTACAAAGCCTTGAAAAATCACGATGATGTAGTTGCTATCAAAATGTCCCCTGTCATGGAAACGTTTTATTACATCGCGCTTCCCCTGTCCCACTCTACACTTTGGTTATCACATCAACCCAACGCAAAGTTGAATCAAGTACATACAAGTACCGATAAATCCCTCTTTGACTCTCCACCACTTGAAGTGTACGAAAAAACAGTTTTGCTATTTTTTTATATGATGTAGTTATTGATTATATTCATTCATTACCTCTGGAAACGGTTTGTGCACCCATGCTTCACATGCATCTGCAGCTTTATTTACACTATTCATTACTTCTTCCGTATCACGTTTAGGGAAAGTTTGCAGAACGTAATCAATAATCGATAGCGATGAATCAGGTCTGCCTATCCCTATTCGAACACGTTTAAAGTCTTTCGAACCAACATGCTCAATAATGGATCTAATTCCATTATGTCCACCATGGCCTCCTTTTTGACGGAGCCTAATTTTTCCGATTGGTAAATCCAAATCATCAAAAATAATCAAAATATTTTCTAAATGAATATGATAATAATCCATTAGCGGCCTTACAGCATCTCCAGAAAGGTTCATAAATGTTTGCGGCTTCACTAACATCAGCTTTTCATTTTCTGTTTGCACAATGGTGTAGTCCGCTTTAAATTTGGACTTATCTAATTTCCATTGGTGGCGTTGAATTAATTCATCAATAACCATAAAACCAACATTATGCCTAGTACGATCATATTTTTTCCCTGGATTTCCTAAACCAATGATACATTTCATAAGCTTACTTCCTTTGTCTTCATATCATTCTTATCCTATCAATAAAACTTGTTGAAAAGCGCGAAAAAAGATTTCGCTTTCGTAACTTGGAAAAATCATACAACGCAACTCTCCCCCCTTATTTAGGAGGGAGAGTTGCGTTTAGATTGTCTTTTGAATGAACCTAATCAATGAAAAATAATTTTGTTTCATTGCAGATTCACTAACCGAGGCTTGAAAAATGCCAATATCTACTAGTTAAAAGTATTTATCTATAACAAACACTTGTTCATGTAAATTTGGCCCTTCTATATGAGTTAAAGTAACTCCCCTTCACCACTGTGTGATTTATAGTGAAAGTTAACAAACGCTTCAGTTTATGCATAGCTTGTCCCCCGCCCTATATGGAAGATACTATTCAACATCTTGCTAAAAAGACACTTCAATATGGACGTTCTATTTTATGCTTTTATAGATATGCTTTAAGCTTACTCTTTTTCTGCATCAACTAATTCTGGTTCTGCATTTTCTGACGGAGCCTCTTCTACATCTTCTAAGGTATCCGGCGCTAATACTGTTGCAACCGTAGTAACCGCTTCGTCTAATATTTCGAAATTACCTTTGATAGCAATATCAGAAACAGCAATACTATCACCAATTTCTAGTTCAGAAACATCGACGACAATTTCTTCAGGGATGTCAGCTGGTTTAGCACGAACTTGCAATTGATATAGTGGTTGTTGCAAGACTCCACCATCTTTCGTCCCTTTTGCCTCTCCTTCTAAACGTAAATTTACTTCTACGTCCATTTCTTCAGCCATATCGACGATATAAAAATCTGCGTGAACAAGCTCATCTCTTATTGGATCGATCTGATAATCATGAAGCATCACATCTACAGGTTTTTCATCTTCAATGTGAAGTGAGATAATCGCGTTTCTACCCTCATCACGAACTGTTTTGATCAATTCAACGCTACTTACAGCAATCGATTTCGCTTCTTTCGCTTTTCCATAAATGACAGCTGGAACACGACCGCTATTTCTAATTTGCTTTGTTGCTGATTTTGTATGATCTTCTCTTCGTTGAGCTGCTAATTTTACTGCCACAATAATCACCCTCCAAATAGTTAAAAACCTACGCTTATTGCAATTACTCAATATTACAGTCTTTTGTTTATTCGGTAAAATGTATAAACCATTCAGGAATAAACATCCATCTTAGATATTACCCGTTTCAGCTAAAACTTAAACATTAATCAAACAAAATACTAACGGATTGCAGTTCATGCACACGAATAATCGCTTCACCGATTAAAGGAGCGACAGAAAGCTGTGTAATCTTATCGATTCGCTTATCGTCCGGTAAAGGAATCGAATTGGTTACAACTAATTCTTTAATTTTTGAATCGTTAATACGTTCCATTGCCGGACCCGATAATACTGGATGTGTACAACAAGCATATACTTCCTTGGCACCATTTTCAACTAATGCATTTGCAGCCAAAGTTATAGTGCCAGCAGTATCAATGATATCATCAATTAGAATTGCTGTCTTCCCTTCAATATTCCCGACAATATTCATTACCTCAGCTACATTAGGGCGTGGTCTGCGCTTATCGATAATTCCAATTGGTGCTTTTAGGCGATCAGCCATTTTTCTCGCCCGTGTCACTCCACCATGGTCAGGTGACATAATGATGATATCTTCCAAGTTTTTTGCTTCAAAATAATCGGAAAGTATTGGTACTCCTTGTAAGTGGTCAATTGGGCTATTAAAGAACCCTTGAATTTGCGGAGCATGCAAATCAAGCGTAATAACACGATCAGAACCTGATGTTTCCAGTAAGTCCGCCACTAACTTTGCTGCAATTGGTTCTCTCGATCTTGCTTTACGATCTTGCCTTGCATATCCGTAATAAGGCATAACAATATTGATGGATTTAGCAGAAGCACGCTTTAAAGCATCAATCATAATTAATAATTCCATTAAATGCTCATTCACCGGTGAGCACGTTGACTGTACGACATAAACATCACAACCACGTATGCTTTCTTCAATGTTAATTTGAATTTCCCCATCGCTAAATCGTGATACAGTACATTTCCCCAGTGTTGTGCCAATATGTCTGGCGATTTCCTCCGCTAATTGTGGATTAGAGTTTAGTGTAAATACCTTCAAGGATGAATCCTTGTAACTAGCTGCCATGAGTTAAAACCCTCCGTTAGTCTTTTTTCCGATTTTTAATTTTTGACGCATACCCTTCTTTATTCGTTTGCTTTGCTCTTGCAATCGATAAAGAATCTTCTGGCACATCCTTGTTAATAGTAGAACCAGCAGCAATGTAAGAACCTTTTCCAATTGTCACAGGTGCAATTAGATTCGAATTGCAGCCAATAAATGACTCATCTTCAATGGTTGTTACATATTTATGCTTTCCATCATAGTTCACTGTAATTGTACCACAACCTACGTTCACATTGCTTCCGACTTGCGCATCTCCAATATAACTTAAATGTGAAACCTTACTATTTTCGCCCAAACTCGTCTTTTTGATTTCAACAAAGTTTCCTATTTTTACCTTGTCACCAATAGCACTATCTGGACGTATATGCGCATATGGACCAATTTTCACATCGTTACCTATATTGCTATCGTTCACAACACTTTGTCTAATTACTGTTCCACTTCCTACATAACAATTGCTCAACTCTGAATATGGACCAATTTCCGCATTTTGCTCAATGACTGTGTTACCTTTAATAATCGTACCTGGATGAATAGTAGTGTCAGCAGCAATCATTACGTCTGGTTCGATATATGTTTGATCCGGATCAATAATTGCTACACCATTACGCATATGATATTCATTAATACGTTGTTTCATAATTTTCTCCGCTTGCGCTAAAGCAACTCGGTCATTTATTCCGAGCGTTTCAGCAAAATCCGGAGTTTGATATGCGCTCACTGTTTCACCTTGAGTTTGAAGGATCTCGATCACATCCGGCAAATAATACTCACCTTGCGCATTATCATTGGAGACATGCTCCAAAGCTCGGAACAGAGCCTGATTATCAAAACAATATGTACCTGTATTAATTTCGTCTACAAGTAGTTCTGCTTCATTTGCATCCTTATGTTCTACAACCCGTTCCACATCATTCTGCTGATTTCGAAGTACTCGTCCGTACCCAGAAGGATTAGGAGCTTTTGCTGTCAGGATGGTTGCTTTTGCACCTGTTTGCTCATGATGATTAATCAATGCTTGATACGTTTCCTTTGTTATTAAAGGTGTATCCCCACAGACAACAACCGTTGTTCCTTCCTTATCTTCTAAAAGTGCTTTAGCTTGGACAACTGCATGTCCAGTTCCCAGCTGTTCTTCTTGAAGGACGTACTCACTAGCAGCACCAATCTGTTTTTTTACATCTTCAGCGCCAAAACCGACAATAGTAATTATTTTATCGACGTTTACGCCACCAATTTGTTCAATAACATGTTGAACCATGGGGCGACCCGCTACAGGATGGAGTACTTTGTAAAGCTTAGATTTCATTCTTGTGCCTTGCCCTGCTGCCAATATGACAGCATATCGATTCGTCATATAAAGAACCTCCATCATTTCAATTTATCCATTATGAATATATCTTAAATACCTGCTCTTTTCAATAGATAAACCGTGTAAATCAAGAAGTGCCTGCAATAAAGTCAACCCTCATTAATGAGGTTTTTCTCATCCTTCACTGATTGAAGTAGAACAGAGGTTAAGTATCCAAGTAGCCTTGAGAAAGAAAAAACACTTTTTCTGCGTATCACGCCTGCTACGTTCAACATCCTATCTAACGAATCCGAATATAAGTGCTGTTATCTCCCCACTTCGAGCTCTTTGTTTCTCCTCAACCCTTAGAAGTATTAGTCTTAGGAAACATTACATTTGTTAGAAAAACTTGGCTTGTCGCCAAGTCTTATGGCGGAAGCCTTTGTTTTTCTTATACTTTTCCTATAGTGGAACAAAGAAGGCGCAAGCGCCCGTTTAGCAACGTAGCGAATGGAACGAATCAACTAAAGATTTAGGAATCATGCCACTAAAAACAGGGGTATGCCGACGCCTGAGCGGCAAGCCCGTTTTTAGTCGGCCTTCCCCTTAGCGACGAACCGATGAGGCCTTATCGTAGGGCGATTCGTGAAGTCGCCTAGTTGCTGGGCTCATGCACCGGACGTGGCTATTCGGTTATTTTGGTATCCCAAGCACCTCATTTTATACTTTTGTATGAAAAAACGCTATTTACCATTATATAACTTATTTATTTTAGGTAGTATTTCAAGAATTTAAACATTATATAGCAAAATTTTTCACCATAGATGGTGGCTCGCGCTCTAGGCGAGCCATGGTGGTTTCTTATCTTTGAACAAAAGCTTTTCGCTTAAGTTGATGTTTGAGACGAATAACCATTTTACCACTTAAACAAGCTAAATAGATATTTCTAAAAGTAAATCAGTAAGTAACACTTGTATTTTGCAAACGTAACTATGTCTCACCCTTTCAAAAATAGCAAACGTTTACAAACAAAAAAAGAAGGCTAACCTTATGTAGATTAGACCTCTAGTTGTTATGCTAACATATTAGAAAAAATAATTAGGAAGCCCCAGCTTCTTCATACTTTACTTCTTCATCACCTGCTCGGTGATACTCTTCTAATACAGCGTCCTGAATTTTTGCACGGGTCCCAGAATTAATTGGGTGGGCAATATCTCTAAATTCCCCATCCGGCGTTCGCTTGGATGGCATCGCAACAAACAGTCCATTATTACCGTCAATTACACGGATATCATGGACAACAAATTCCTGATCCAAAGTAATCGATGCGATCGCTCGCATTCTGCCTTCTGTATTAACGCGGCGTAACCTAACGTCAGTTACTTCCATGATGTGTCACCACCTTTTCACATTTGAATCTATATTAACTAGTTCAACAAAACTATCAAAAGTCCTGCTAAAATATTAAAAAAAATAAAATATTTTTAATACAGCACAAAAATAATAGCGCTTCCATAAAAACATAATTAATTCATGCTTTAATTATGGGCATCTCCTCCTACTAGCCCGTTCTATGTTTGAGCTAACAAAAGTGGATTGGGTAAATTTCATATGTGGCATACATTGAAAATGTAAGTTCCTTATAGCTCAAGTGGAGGAGTAGAAAAATGCAGAGATAATATACCTTTTTTGGTAAACGATATAACTTACTGCATTTCAAACATAATTATTATCTAATGTAAAGCCACATGCCGCAAGATCCTTTTACGGCATGTTTATTCCTAAAGATTAAATTGATATGTCTCAATGAGATTTATGAGTCCTTATTGTGTAAAGCAGTTACATTTTAAAAACGATGGTTGACTAATCTGTAGCAGCATAGTTCGTCTCTACACATGCTATTGCATCAAATTGCCGACATGTACATCAATATACTTCTTTTTCATATCTACATTTGATATTTTTATCAAGGATGTATAATCATCAATAACACGCTCTTCTTCTTCGTCATCTGCTTCAGCTAATACCCCTATTGCTTGTACCGTTGCATGAAACTCTTCCAGTAAATTAATCATCCCTGTTATGGTTCCACCAGCTTTCATAAAATCATCGATGATACAGACCTTTGCCCCTTCTGATAAACTGCGTTTAGGTAATACCATTGTCTGAATCTTCCTAGACGATCCGGATACATAATTAATACTTACGGAGGAGCCCTCCGTTACCTTTGGATCTCTGCGAACAATGACAACGGGAACATTGAGAAATGAGGCAACTGCGTATGCAAGTGGAATGCCCTTCGTAGCAACAGTTACAACCACATCGATATCCATTTCAGAGAATGCCGACGCAAAAACACGCCCAATTTCTCGTACGGTCTTTGGATCTCCTAACAGATCACTCATATATAAATACCCACCAGGCAGGATACGAGCTGGATCTTCAAGCTTTCGTCGTAATTCTTCAACAAACAGCTTATTTTTCTCATGTACCCGTGCAGGGATATATTTCACTCCTCCTCCTGCACCTGTCGTCCGTTGCAAATAGCCAATCCCTTCACTTCGAAATACTGCATCAATTATATCCATATCTTCACTTACAGAAGCTTTCGTTGTATCTAGTTGCGACACAAAATACGGAAATTGTGTGTGTGTTCGGGGATTTTCAAGAAAAAAATTGGTTAAAGCAACTAAACGGTTACTTCTTTTCATCTCCACACCTCAAAACCGAATATTTTCCTCTTAATATACCATCAATATATGTTTTTTACCAATATAATCATCCTAATAATCGCACATAATAAACTTCTTCACAAAAACCTCTCATCCCATTATATATTCTTTTAGCTTTGCTTTCATGTTCAACAAGACCATACACGGTTGGTCCGCTCCCGCTCATAAGTACACCAGAGGCCCCTGCTTGCTGCAATACATTTTTAATCTGTTGCACTTCTGGATGTTGCCCCATCGTTAACGGCTCCAGCGCATTTCCTAGACTAAGACACAGCTTCTCAAAGCTTCCTTCTTCTAATGCATTCATAACTCGTCTTGTTTCCGGATGAACAAGATCTTCAACTACAATTCGCTGGAAAATGGTCCTTGAAGATACACCAATATCTGGCTTGGCTAAAACAACCCAACAAGGAGGTGGTGAAGGAAGTGCTTCTACGATTTCTCCTCTACCTTTAGCTAGTCCTGTTCTACCGTATATACAAAATGGCACGTCTGTACCTAATAACGCACCTAGTTGCGCTAATTCAGCTTGAGAAATCTTTAGTTCCCAGAGGCGATTTAAACCCTTCAATACTGCCGCGGCATCCGCGCTGCCACCGGCAAGTCCCGCAGAAACAGGGATGTTTTTTTCAATCGAAATATGCACACCTTTGCGAATACCATATATTTGTTTTAATACCAATGCAGCTTGATATGCTAAATTACGTTTATCACTTGGGACAAATCTGCTTTCCAAAGATATTTCAATTCGATCCTCAGGCAATTCAAATAAACGAATCCGATCAGCTAAATCAATCGTTGTCATAATCATTTCGACGTTATGGTATCCGTCACATCTTTTACTTAAGACATCCAGTGATAAATTTATTTTTGCAGGTGCTTTTTCAAAAATTACCATCACCCGTCACCTTCTTGTTTATAGATAATAAAATTGTAACACATTCCATTCTGCCACGTGAATGACAAATAAAAAAACCAAAAAGCTAATATACAAAAGTCAGCTAATGAAAACAAGACAAACCCAATTAGGATTTGTCTTGTTCCATACTAGCTTCCGCTCTTTCAATGGCACGTTTCACCATGTTTCCAGCATCACGAGATCTAATGCCGCCCCATCCTTCCCTTTGCACCGTGTCGTAAAACCCCAACTCTTTCGCAATTTCTTCTTTTAATTGATCTGACATCATTCCACGCCTTCTAGCCACGAAGACAGGCCCCCTTTTAATGAGTATTGGTCACGACAGTTTTAGTATGTACTTTATCAGCAATTGCACACCAGTTATATGTAAGCAAAAAAGGAAATAATAAGGAATTTATTTTCTCACTATTCTGTTAATTAGTTTTAAAATAAAAGCAGTAAACCTAAGGGTTACTGCTCAAGCACTGAAGCGATGCTTCTGTCATCTGTAAAGCGAAGCTCCACTGTTTCTGTCAAAACGTCTGCATAGCTGTATGAAACACGTTCGAATGCATTTTCTTCTTGGTCAAGCTCTACAATAAATACAGAAGGGTATGTTTCTGCAAGGATGCCAGATCGCTCAATGGTTTTCCTTCTACCACCATTCGCTTTAAGCTTTAACCGTTTTCCAACATGACCTTCAAGACCTTGCTTAATTTCGATTAATGTTTTCGCCACTATACTCCACCTCACTGTAAACATCATACCATGAACTTGTACATTAGTCAAGTGAAACTATATATTATATCAGTATTACTTTTTTAATGTCAATATATTTTTTGGTATTTTCGTATATTATTTGTTTTTATTAACTTTTTATGCACATTTTTTAGAAATTCTTGACTTCATTAGCCAAAAAGCTTATAGAGGCATAGGAGCAATCTATTGGGTATACATATATTTCATAAGCACGTTAGATAATATATCCGGCTGAACATACCTCATCGAAATGTCATTGGTCGCATATGGATTATTCATGTAAAAAAATATATGGAAAAAGTATTTATGAAAAAATGTAATCAAAACATGCCAGAGAGAATAGCGAGGGGGAAGTAGAAAGGCTAACACAATAAATACGATTGTTACTGTTACTTCATTCGTTGCTTTTTCCTTCCTCTCCCATATACGGTAGACCTGTACGCAAAAGACCTCTCGTTTCAACACCACCCATTCCTTTGTTTCCTGTCAAAGTATTTCGAATAGCATCCCAGACGCTCACTTTTTCCATAAAAGGTGTGTACGCAACTTTTGCGGCAATATATACTGGGTCTAACGCATGAATATTAACACGTAAAGGAGAACTGGCAAAATTAGCACCCGCACGAATCAGCAGTTCAAAATGAGATTGGCATGCACCTGCAAAAATCACGAGCTGATCCAAATTCGGATTCATTCTTCGCGCTTCTCGTACCGCTTCAATAAAGTATTTCGAGTTACGATATGCACGAAGATCCTGCTTTTCCCCTTTGTTTTTTGAAAAAGCATCATGCCCTGTTATAACGATAATATCCGGCTGAATCTTTGCTATTAATTCTGTAATTTGTACAGGCATATCGCGTTCATATAAGTGTACACCGTGCACTTGCAGCCCAATGCGCTGATATAGATCGATACATTTTTTCAAATACATAGGATCACCATCTATATGCAAAACCTTAGCAGGCAACTGAAAATAAGACACCTCATGCAAGAATCCATCCGTAGCCTGATACTGCCGTTTTTCCTTCAACAATTGATAATCTTGGCGAAATAAACGATAGGAAGACTCTTCTTTTTCTTTTCCTAGCCGTCTCCGCTTTTGTAATTCCCTTTCTTCAACCAATCGCAAGTCAGCTGTTGGAGCATCCGCTTTGAGGCGAATATCCTCACCTACTAAATCTACCTGTTCTTTTTTCACAGAAGAAATCCGAAATAATATATCATGTTGATAAGAGTATCGTGTGACTAAATCGCCTCTTGTGTAACTCATACTATACTTCACAGCCTTCCTGAGCTTTAGGATTATGATATATAGTATGAATATCTGTAAAAACTGTGCGTTTGTATCAGTTAGGTATATTTACATTGTAGGATGAGCTTCTTTTTTAAAATTACGTATGGTGCAGGTAAATTCAAAAAACACCCCAAAGATTAGATTTACACTCTAATTTTAGGGTGCAACGTAACACACGTCATTACGATAGGTTGTTGAACGAAAAACGCTTTTGTACCACTTTTTTCGCCTATCTGCATTGCTTACAATATAAAGTAAACCTTCCATCATTCAGGAACTAGTAAATCAAAGGCTAGAAACTCAAGCGTCCTTGAAAAAGAAGAGCACTTTTTCTGCGTGTCACGCCTCCTATGAACAACATTCTACCTGCATGAAATCGGAAAGTTAGGTGCTGTTAACTCCCCCCTTTCATGAAGTAGGGGTCTTACGGCGTTTTACATTCGGGATAAAATAGGTTTGCCAGTATAGCAAATTCTTCCATTGCTAAAGATTCTCCACGTCTTCCTCCATCAATACCAGCCTGTTCTAGCATGAGACTAATTTCTTCTTTCGTTAACCGCTCATTGAAATAATTTGATAAATTATTACGCAATGTTTTACGACGTTGAGCAAAACTTGCTTGAATAAGTGCAAAAAAGAAATCTTCATCCAGTACGCTTACAGGTGCTTTTGTACGCCTAACTAACCTTAAAATGCTGGAGTCTACATTAGGTTGCGGCATAAAAGCGCGTTTTGGTACATGCATAACCACTTCTGCTTCCGTATAATATTGTACAGCCAACGTTAAAGAACCGTAGCTTTTCGAATTAGGCTTTGCTGCCATTCTTTCAGCAACTTCTTTTTGAATCATCACTGTGAAACTGTCGATCGGTAACTTATCACGCAATAATTTCATTAAGATTGGAGTAGTTATATAATAAGGCAAGTTTGCAACAAGATGAACAGATTGCCCAGGGTGAAAATGCGTAGCTATCATGTTACGTACATTAGCTTGTAAAATATCCTCATGAACAATTTCAACATTGTTATAAGAAGCGAGCGTATCCTCTAATACTGGGATTAGACGTTGGTCTATTTCAAACGCCAACACCTTTTGCCCATGGATGGCTAATTGTTCTGTTAAAGCACCAATTCCAGGGCCTATTTCAATTACTCCCGTCTCTTTTGTAATACCTGCATGGCGAATAATGTTACTCAAGATATTACTGTCAATTAAGAAGTTCTGTCCTAGGCTTTTTTTAAAAGAAAAATGATATTTCGCTAAGATTTCTTTCGTTCGTGATGGCGTTGCTATATATTTATGATTGGTCATTTTTCGCTTTCCTCTCTCGGCCAATTTGTCTTACTGCTCTTTTAAGCTCAGCTTTGCCAATGCCAAACATCGTTAATCGTTTTAACAACTGCTTGCCATTAGTGTGTCCAATTTGTAATAACTCACCAAGTTGCTCACGTCTCTTGTTAGCTTCTAATCCACCAATGAATCCATAATGAATTAAATCCGCTTTGGTTATCTCACTTTCCCGTACCGGTTGTAACTCATATACAGCGGCTAGCGCTTGTTTAATATCAGCGATAGAGGCATGCTCAATTCCTAAACTTTTCGTAGTAGAACGCTTGTCACGCGCCTGATCACGTGTTAAAAAAGCATGCTTACAGCCTGGTATGGCCTGATCCACAATGTGACGAATCCGTTGCCCAGGATAGTCTGGATCTGTGAAAATAATGACACCTCGCTTCTCTTTGGCATGCTGAATTTGTTTTAAAATACATGAATTAATGGCCGAGCCATTTGTTTCAATTGTATCTGCATGAACAGCTTGGAGAACTTTTGCTGTATCATCTTTTCCTTCTACAACGATTACTTCTTTAACCTTCACAAGTTTCCCTCTTCCATATCTTTCTTAATGGTGCGTAACATAAAGGAGCAGGTGATAAAACACGAACTCCATCTTACATTATCTCAATTATAAACAATCTCTATAAGTGTATCATAAAGTGAAAGTTCATTCAGGGAGGTGTTTCTTTATCCTTCTCTAATTATGGGTGAAGGGGGTATGTAACTTACCATGAAATTCTCCATTTATTTATCTATCTCGAACCGAAAGTTCCAAGTTAAGTGTTCTCTTCCAATTACATACGGGATAAACTAATAAAGAAAATCATCAATTTGTGGAGATTTTTCATTCATCCCCCACGGCTTGTTAGTACCGTAGTGGTATGACCTAAAGGGCGCTTACAAATAGCATTTAGGCGCTGTTATCTCCAATGTAGACTTGTTGCATTGAAAATTATCCAACTCCTGAAGTAGGAGGCTTACTGCACCTTATATACGGGATAAACTAATAAAAAAAATAGCTCTTACCACGATACGGTGGTAAGAGCTCGAAACTAATTAAGAACTTTCACAGTTACTGTTTTTACACCCCAACTATATGCAGCTTTTTTGGATGGGACATGGACATCAATCCGATTTCCAACAATATGGCCACCTGTGTCGCCAGCAACGGCTTCACCATATCCTTCTACCCAAACTCTTGATCCTAAAGGGATAACACTAGGGTCAACAGCAATTACTTTCATATTTGGATTAGCATTTAAATCAATCCCTGTTGTGGTAAATCCTGAACAACCTCCACAGCTAGCCGTGTAAGCACTCGCGGACATCGTAAAGGTGTTCCTTGAGCTTGTTTGCTTCTCCTTAGTTGTTGATACAGTGCTAGGCTTATTATTTGATTTCGGTTGTTTATTTGCTAATGTTACTAGATCGTTGTCCTGTTGCGCTTCTTTTGTTCCTATTGCAACAATCCGATTTTTACTTTCCTCAACAACCTCTTCATCAATTAGGTCTCTGCTTACTTCTTTTCCATTCTCTTTTACGATCTGGTAAACCTTCTTCACCTTGCCAGCTTTTCCTTCAGTAAGAACACGTTCCTCACCTTTTGGCAAATTACTATCTTCTCTCTCTTCTGTCTCAAACGCCATTTCTTCCGTTACATGATCTTTTTCCGTTTTAACACGGACAACGGAAATGACTGTATCCTTTGTCACTGGCTTGTTTAAAGCAGGCTCCACTTTGTCAGCGCTGTCTTTATCAAATGTTACGTTTGATTGTTCCAGTACTTCTGCAACAGTGCCTCCAGTCGTCCAAATACGCTTCTGATTTTCACCATCGTTAACCGTAATCTCATACGCTTGGTTGATTTTCAAATGCAATCCATCTGTAATTACATCCCCTTTAGTGAAAGAAACATCATCACGTTGATGGTACGACAAGTTATTTTCCTTCAAAAATGCATCTATAGTATCTGTAGTAGTGTAATATTCCGTTTGTTTTCCATTGATTGTCACGAACACTTGCTTTGCTTGTTTGTAGTTGATTTCCATTCCGTTTTTAATGGAATCATTCATGTTGTGGGATAAGTGATCATGCTCTCCGACACGAATACCTACTTCTGCCAGTACTTCTTTTACGGTGCTTTTGTGTGTTTTTACCGTTTGCTCTTCGCCATCGTTTGTTATGACTACTTCTGCCTTTGTAGCATCAAATAAAATGAATCCGGAAAATGCAACAAGTGCTAAAACACCAATAAAAGATAGAACCAGTTTCATTGTCGACGCCGGCATTAGCTTTGAAAACTTTCGCATGCTTTTGCCTCCCTCTTAATGCATTTTGATTATAGTAACAGTTATATGTAAAGTCAAAGTAATTACCGTTACGTTTGCATTACAATTCCATTACACTGCAATAGAGCTAGGCTATTTACTACGTTTCTTATTCTATAAACCATTGATACAACAAGGTTTATGTCAAAAACAAAACAAGGTAAAGTAAGCAGGGTTTTATTAAAACTTCCCCGCTGTTTTTACCTTGTTTTTCCTATTTTTTAACAAATTAATTCAGTTTTATGACAACCGCCCTAATTATAACCGAAAGAGAGAAAGGGCGTTTTTTGTCGTAATTTCACCAATTTCTTCCAGACTAGTCCCTCTTAGTGCAGCAATTTTTTCTGCAACTAATTTGACATAAGCTGGTTCATTTCTTTTACCCCGATAGGGGTGTGGGGCTAGAAATGGTGCATCGGTCTCAATTAACAATCGCTCTAATGGAACTTGGACAGCAACTTCCTTTGGTAAGGTCGCATTTTTAAAGGTAACTGGTCCCCCAAGTGAGATATAAAAATTCATATCCAGGCAATCCTGTACATAGTCTACCGAATCATTGTAGCAGTGCATAATTCCACCTATCGACTCCGCCTTTTCTTCCTTTAAAATCGAAATGATATCTTCTGTTGCCTCGCGATTATGAATAATAATTGGCAGCTGTACTTTTTTTGCTAATTGTATCTGCTTGCGAAATACTTCCTTTTGCACCTCTTTCGGCGACTTGTCCCAATGATAATCCAAGCCCATTTCACCAAGTGCTACTACTTTAGGATGAGAGGAAAGCTCTTCTATCCACTCTAACTCTTGTTCTGTCATATCTACCGCATCCACTGGATGCCAGCCAACCGCAGCATAAATCGTCTCATACTGTTCTGCAATTTCGATCGCTAACGGAATGGTTTCACGATCAAAACCAACGACTAACATACGTGTGACACCTGCATCAAAAGCCCGTTTTATTGTTTCTTCACGATCCTCAAAAAAATCTCTTGCGTTCAAATGCACATGTGTGTCAAATAACAATTTGTTCACTCCTTAACAACTTTAGGAAAAGAGGCTGGGACATAAGCAAATCCTATACAACAACAGCCGCGATCCATTTTTCCGTATATAAAATGCTGTAAGTCACTCACTTCAAGAGTTGGAGAAATATACTACAACGAGCGAAGCGAGAGATAACGATACGTAAATTCTTCATTCGTTTAGAGACCTTTGTCATACCATTTGTATGAAAAAAACGCTATTTACCATTATATGACTTATTTATTTTAGGTAGTATTTCAAGAATTTAAACATTATAAAGTAAAATTTTTCATCATAGATGGTGGCTTGCGCTCTTGGCGAGCCATGGTGGTTTCTGATCTTACAAAGAAAGGGCGGATAAAAGAATCCCCCCACTCATTGAAGATTCACTTTAGTCTTCGTTTTTTTAATTAGCTGTTTTAGTTATGTCCCAGCCTCTGTTAAATTCCTTTATTTTACAACTGAACCATTCGGTAGTTCGGCTTCTACAGTAGCTAACACTAGCTTCCCTGTTGCATCCTCTCCACAAAGAATCATGCCTTCTGATTTTTCTCCACGTAATTTCACTGGTTTTAAGTTCGTTACACAAATTACTTTTTTCCCAACTAAATCATCGGGTTGGTAATATAGAGCAATGCCTGATACTACTTGGCGCTTTTCTGTTCCTAAATCTAGCTGTAGCTTCAATAATTTGTCTGCCTTTTTAACAGGCTCTGCCTTCAATACTTCTGCAACACGCATATCTACTTTCATGAAATCATCGAACACAATTTCTTCTTTTATTGGCTTCTCTTCTACCTTTGTTTTCTTTTCTTTAGGCGGATTCATCATTGCTTTAATAGCTTGAATCTCTTCTTCCACCTGTAAGCGTGGAAAAATCGGTTGCCCTTTATTTACAATTGACCCTCCAGCTTTCATATTACCTTCTTCATAAAGGCTATCCCACTCTTTTAACTTGGCATCTTCTATACCCAGCTGTCGGAAAATTTCTGCTGGAGCTTCTGTTAAAAATGGCTGAAGCAAGACAGCTGCTTTCCGTAAATATTCGGCCAGATGAGCCATCACGTTACCCAGCCGGACCTTTTTCGTTTCATCTCTGGCTAAAATCCATGGTTCTGTCTCATCAATATATTTATTCGTACGACTAATGAGTTGCCATATAGCCCCTAAAGCTACAGAAAACTGCATTTCCTCCATCGCATCTTCTACTTTTTCTATGGTCTGTTTACCAAATGCTTCTAATGCACCATCAATATCTGTTTCAGCAGCTTGATATGCTGGCATCTCCCCTGCAAAATATTTATTAATCATGGCTACAGTACGGTTCAATAAATTACCTAAATCATTAGCCAAGTCATAATTCGTTCGTTCCACGAAGCCTTCAGGTGTAAATACCCCGTCCGAGCCAAACGGTACTTCTCGAAGTAAATAATAACGAAGAGCATCCAAACCATAACGATCAATTAACTTCACAGGATCAATGACATTTCCTTTTGATTTTGACATTTTTCCATCCTTCATTAAAATCCACCCATGAGCAAACACCTTTTTCGGCAATGGAAGATCAAGCGCCATTAACATAATTGGCCAATAAATGGTATGGAACCGCACAATTTCTTTGCTCATTAAATGAACATCTGCCGGCCAATATTTTTGATACTTCTCGTCATCATCAGTCCCGTATCCTAACGCAGTTATATAATTGGTCAATGCGTCGATCCATACATAAATGACATGTTTCGGATCACCAGGAACCTTAATTCCCCAATCAAACGTTGTCCGCGAAACAGCTAAGTCCTCTAGCCCAGGTTTAATGAAATTATTCAACATTTCATTTTTGCGACTTTCAGGCTGAATAAATGTAGGGTTGTCTTCATAAAACTGAACAAGTCGGTCGACATATTTGCTCATTTTAAAGAAATAGGACTCTTCTTTTACCTTCTCAACCGGTCCGCCACAATCCGGACAGCGCCCTTCATCTAATTGGCGTTCTGTAAAGAATGATTCGCAGGATGTACAATACCAGCCCTCGTATTCATCTAAGTAAATATCGCCCTGCCTAACAAGCTGATCAAAGATTTGCGCAACCATTTTTTTATGCCGTTCTTCCGTCGTACGGATAAAATCATCATTCGATATTTTTAGCTTTTTCCATAACTTTTGAATACCATCGACGATATGGTCGACATATTCCTGTGGAGAGACCCCATTTTCTGTCGCCTTTTTTTGAATCTTTTGTCCATGCTCATCAGTTCCAGTTAAATACATAACATCGAAGCCACGCAACCGTTTATATCGAGCCATCGCATCTCCAGCAACTGTCGAATACGCATGTCCAATATGCAAATTTCCACTAGGGTAATAAATCGGTGTCGTTATATAAAATGTTTTTTCATTATTTACCATCTGCTTACCTCCTTGTGCATTACCTAACATCCTTTTTTAAGCTATTACTATTGTAGCTTTTATCAGCTTATTTGCCAAATAGAGTGTTAAATACTTTACAATTTAAGATACAAAATGTAAAGTCGAATTATAGTAGAGATATTTTGAAATTAAGATAAAAAACTACCCGCAAACAATTGTTTGAATAGTATGTTAAATTGAATGATGGTTTTGTTATACCCCTAAATTCAAATAACATATACGAAAACAAAATTATCTTAAAAATTTCTGCGTTGTCAATAATATACACCAGTCTAGTATACCAATCAGTAATACTTATATAAGTTTGTTTGCACCCTTTTGGTAAAATGAGGAAACAGCTTTTAGTATAACCTTAAAACAGACGAAAAAGCCTGATATGGTAAGGTTTTTCAAAACAATCCAAATTATTTAATTTTCTGGTAAATATTTATTGACAGAAAAAAGAAACACTGGTATTCTATTGCATAGAAAGATGTCGAATTATGACGATTTTTTTAGTTTACTAATTTTGAAGAACGACGGGTGTGCGCCCCATGAAGGCTGTCCCGTTTTTCGAAAGTATAGGGGGGAAGTAATTTGAAATCTACCGGAATTGTACGTAAAGTTGATGAACTTGGCCGTGTAGTTATCCCGATGGAGCTTCGGCGTACGTTGGAAATTCAAGAAAAAGACGCAATGGAAATCTACGTTGAAAATGACAAAATCATACTTAAAAAGTATAAGCCGAACATGACTTGTCATCTTACTGGTGAGGTATCCGATGATAATCTTTCACTAGCCAACGGCAAAATTGTCCTTAGCCCAGAAGGTGCACAACAACTCCTGCAAGAAATAGAATCGAGACTAAATAAATAAAGTCTTAAAAAGACCTGACGCTTGCGTTGCCCGTCAGGTCTTTTTTCTATACGTTATTATTTATATGATGCGATCACCATATAAGTCGGACTTTGATTTTTGCCCCTATTCCTCCGTCATACCTTCTCTAACATGGTACTTTTGATAAACTTCTCGTTTTGAAAGTTTCCTTTCTTTGGCAACACGTTTTATTGCTTCCTTACTGGATAAGGCTTCTGACTTTAAATAGTGTTCTACATGCTCTACAATCGTTAAGCTGCTCCACCACAAGTAGTCTGACTGTTCTGTTTTCGTTGTGCCTTCCAACACAATACAGCATTCCCCTTTAATTTCTGATTTATCTAGATAGGCGATTACTTCATCAACAGTACCGCGCAAATAGGATTCGAATCGTTTAGTCAGTTCTCTTGCCAGCGCAACATGTCGATTCCCAATTACCTCTCTTATCGCTTGCAATGTTTCCTTCACACGATAAGGTGACTCGTAAAACAGCAGGGTTGCCTGTAATGAAGCCAACCGCTGTAATTCAATTTCCTTTTCTTTTTTCTTTCGTGGCAAAAAACCATAAAAATAAAACTCTTTAGCAGATAAACCGGAACCAACTAAAGCACATAAAGCTGCATTAGCGCCCGGCAAAACAACGACAGGAATATCATGCTGGATCGCTGCTTGGATAAGCTCATGTCCAGGGTCAGAAATTGCTGGCATACCCGCATCGCTCACCAGTGCAATCGATTCCCCTTGCTTTATTTTCGTTAATATTTGCTCTTCACGTGTTAATTTATTATGTTCATGATAACTGATTAACGGAGTAGCTATATCAAAGTGACGTAATAAATTTTTTGTGTTTCTCGTATCTTCTGCAGCAATCAAAGATACAGAACGAAGTGTTGTCAGTGCACGATACGTAATATCTTCTAAATTACCAATAGGTGTCGGTACAACATAGACAGTTGCACGCTCTTTTTCAAAACTGCTCTGTTTGTTCATTTGTCACCACTTCTTTCAGTCTATCCCGAATAAATTGCCATTTTTCTTCTCTTGTTAACTGTTTAATTGCATATTCTTTTTTCATTGCTTGTTCTTTCGTCTCAAAATGTTCTACGTAAACCACCTGAAATGGACCTCGACCTCTCGTATACTTTGCTCCTTTTCCTTCATGATGCATTTTAAGTCTGCGTCCCAAGTTATTCGTATACCCCGTATAAAGTGTACGATCTTTACACCTTAATATATAGACAGTATGTTTATTTTCCATAAATAATATCCTTTGCTTCTGTTGTATATGCTCCATCCTCATCGTAAATATAGAGGGAGGGCAAGATTTTTAAATCTGGTTTGCCATCTCTAGTAGCTTCAATTAAGAGCATATTTGCCTCACGCCCTTGTTTCGGGTAGACAAATTGCAACCGCTTTGGTTCTAATTTATATTGGCGAAATAAATGGATAATATCCACTAGCCTGCCTGGACGGTGTACCATAGCCACCTTTCCACCAGGACGGACATATAGTTTACAAGCCTTTACCACATCTTCTAATGTACAATATACTTCATGCCTTGCAATCGTTAAATGCGGATTTTCATTATGCTCTGATGGCAATGGCGTTGGAAAATAAGGTGGATTACAGGTAATGACATCAAAGCTGCTATGACGAAGCAGTGGCTGCAAATGATTTAAATCAGCATGAAGTATATTTATTTGTTCCGTTAAATTGTTTAATGTCACACTTCTTTCCGCCATTTGATAAATTCTTTCCTGTAATTCCACACCAGTGATGAAAGCTTTTGTTTTTCTGGATAATAGTAATGGAATGACTCCATTTCCTGTACATAAATCAAGAATTCTTCCCCGTTTTATCGGCACATATGCAAAGTGAGCCAATAAAACAGCATCCAAGGAAAAAGAAAAAACGTCTGGGCTTTGAATGATTTGCATTCCTTTTTCTGCCAATAAATAATCCAATCGTTCATTGTCGTATAACTCAACCATAGATCTATCCTTTCTCCTGCTTTATAAAAAATATGATTAGTGCCTCCCAACAACTGATACAATAATAAAGTGAATCTTCAATCAGTGGGGGGGTTTCATTCACCCCCACTGTTTGTTAGTACCGTAATGGTACGAACTAAAGTCCTCTTACGAAATGGGGCATTTAGGTACTGTTATTTCCCACTTAGACTTGTTGTAATACAGATTATCCAACTCCTGAAGTGGGAGTCTTACAGCACCTTATATACGGGATAAATTCTTTGTTCTTCATTTTATTAGATTTTATATTATCTATTATCATTTTACGCATATTAGTGGCTGTTCAAACAAGTTGGCAAAAATGTTGTATTCATTTCATTTGTTTTCCACACAAGCTGGACGAAGCCGTTAGTTAAATAATAAAAGTGACTTTTCCTTGAGAAGAACAATTAAAATGTTGACAGCAATTCAGCAACTTTTCATAAGATATTATCATTTTCGACCTATGTCCCTATTTCCAACTTCCTTCATTTAAACACGTCCTGACTAAAATAACGTGAAAAGAAAAGCTGCCCGATCCAGGCAGCCACATTTACGCTTTTCCTTCATAAAAAAAGGAAAACAAAATTACTTTGTTTATGTTATTTCGTCTTATTAAGAAAGTCTAAGCAAAAGATGCAATCTTCATTTCGTCTTGGACTACCAAATTCCAGATTACAAATATGGAATCCTTCCTCGTACAAGCGAGCCAAATTATCATAACCTTCCCCCGGAAAAGTCTTTTCTTGCTGCTTTGTTTCGTCCGTTACATCAGCATTATTATTTGTATGCTCTAAATGACTGCGCAAATGATGATTTTCCATTGTTAGCCGATGATTTTCTTCTAATAAATCACTCAACTCCCCTTTCAAATCACCTAATTGCTCATATAACTCGCCTATTTGTTTTTCCATATCCGAAACCTGATCAAATATTCGCCTATTCTTCACGCTACTCACCCCGTTATTCTGTGGCTTGCGCTAAAATGCCTTCATCAATTAGTTCATCTAACGTATATTCGATTACCCGTTCTTTATCAGGGATTTCTATTTGGATGAGTCGTTCCAGGATGTTTAAGCCAACCACTTTACCGCTTCCAAAGGGAGTTTCCATCTTTTCTCCTATGTCCGGTAATTCACGTTTAGCTGTCTCATAATCGTCATTCTCATATTTTAAACAGCACATCAATCTGCCACATAATCCAGATATTTTAGCAGGATTCAATGATAGATTCTGATCTTTCGCCATTTTAATAGATACTGGTTCAAAATCCCCTAAAAAGGTAGAGCAACAAAGCATTCTACCACAAGGACCTATTCCACCTAACATCTTTGCTTCATCACGAACTCCAATTTGACGCAATTCAATTCGCGTTTTAAACATGGCCGCCAGATCTTTTACTAAATTTCTAAAATCCACTCGGCCATCTGCTGTAAAATAGAATATGATTTTATTACGATCAAATGTATACTCTACTTCCACTAAGTTCATATCTAAGTCATGTTGTTTAATTTTTTCCGTACATGCTTCTAAGGCTTTTTGTGATTGTACCTGATTCTCTAAAACCGTTAATTTATCCTTATCTGTCGCTAAACGGATGACTTTCTTTAATGGTAGGACGACATCTTCTTCATCAACATGCTTGTTTGTAATAACCACTTTACCAAACTCTATGCCACGTATCGTCTCTACAATAACATAACTATCTAGTGAAATCGACTCTCCCCCTGGATCAAAATAGTATATTTTACCCGCTTTTTTAAAGCGGACGCCAATTACTTCTATCATTCCCTATCACCTCTGCATTTGAAGTGTAAGCTGTTCCATCACTAATGTAGGATGAACATTTTGCTTCAATTTTCGCTTTGCTTGTAAAACAGCCTGTAAATCAGTTAATAGTTTCTCCTGTGAAAAATACATAGCTGCTCTTTCCAGCAATTCATCAGAAGGGGCGAAAAACACCATCCCAGCTTCATGTTCTATTTGGTAATAAAGAATATCTTTTATGGCAAAAAGCAAGAGATCCAATCCTTCTTCCTGCTCATTTCGCTCTTTGAAATGAGTCACCCAATGCTGATGAATGAATAAATAAACATCTTCAGGATTGGTTAAAAGTATTTCAACTAATTGTATCACTATCCGTCGTGCTGTGGCAAACGACTCGTCATGACTTTTGTCCGATGCTTCTTGTAAATTATTTGTAATGGCACTCATTAGTATCGCACTACGTTGATCCAATCCTTGCTCTATTAATTGCTTTTGAAATTCACCTGGGTGAAGGGGGCGTAAATCAATGACCTGACATCTGGAGCGAATGGTCGGAAGGATAGCTTGACTATTGTCTGTTAACATAATAGCGGTAGTTTTTTTGCTCGGTTCTTCTAAGAATTTCAAAATTCGGTTAGCTGCATTGACCGTTAATGTTTCAGCACCATTAATAATATATACCTTTTGATCAGACTCCATGCCAGAATATGTAAATTCCTTTTGCAAATTTCGAATCTGTTCTATTTTAATAGATTGTCCATCAGGCTCAATCCAATGCACATCTGGGTGATTACCTGAAGCAATACGTTTACACGCATTACACTCTAGACAAGGATCAGAAACTGGATTTTTTTCACAAAATAGCCCTTTAGCAATCAGGAGAGCAATCGCTTTTTTACCAGTCCCTCGTTCCCCCTGAAGCAAATACGCATGAGAAATCCGGTCTTTTTTTATACTATTTAATATAATTTTGCTTGCTAATGGTTGTATGTTAGCAACCTCTGACCATGTTTCCATATGTATCTCCTTCATCATTTACTTTTACGTATATAAGTTAATCAGCAAACCTTTAATCTCTCCTATTAAGCCGAGTAGGTCTACTGCCTTCTTTTCTTGATTCATTATATCTTCCGTCAATTGCATTAGTTTTTCATCAATTTGTTTTACTATTGCTAGTTGTCGATTGTTACCATTCATACTAAAGCTCTGTGATTTTTGTAAACGGAGACCACTGCCTACCGTCTCTCGTAAAAACCCTTTCACTAGTCGTTTAAATTTTGCCAAGTCTTGGAACGAGCGAAAACGAGCCAGTTTTTCTCCTTGCAGAGAAATATTCTTCACAATTACTTGTAGCTCCTGTTGTTTCACATGTGCGGATTGGGACTGAAGCATATTTTGAAAAGCACGTTTTCCCTCACTAGACATGCGAGAAACATGCGTTTCTGGTTGTGCTCTGACTTCTTGACTTATTTTCATACCTTCAGCCCCTTTTTCGTTTTGTAGCCCTTAAAATTGAAAAAATGATTCGATTGGTAAAATAAACACCGTCGCACCGCCAACCTCTACTTTTACCGGTTTTGGAATGTAAGAATCGGCGTTCCCTCCCATAGGAGAGATTGGTGCAACCATTTGTTCACGGTGTGAGCAATTATCTTTGATAATCGATAATGCATCATCGACGTAATCATCCTCACAACCAATCATAAGCGTCGTGTTACCTTCTTTCAAAAATCCGCCTGTTGTAGCAAGCTTAGTTGTTTTAAAATTTTCTTCTCCCAATGCATCCACCAGACGATTAGCGTCTTTATCCTGAACCACTGCGATAAGTAATTTCATTGTTAGCCAGCTCCTTTTTATTTTTTTAATAAAGATAGGATACGGTCAAAGGCTTCCTGCTCAACAGTTTCCAGCGTCTGATTCGCATCAATAGACTGAATTCGTGCTGGGAATCTTTCTGCAAGTATATGATAAGCTTTGTATACATGTTCGTGAAATGTAAGATTTTCTAAATCTAAGCGGTTTTGTTCTCTATCTTTATTCGCCGCAATTCGTTCTAATCCTTTTTTTGGCTCTATATCAAAAAATAGTGTCAGATCTGGCATGCAATCGCCAATTGCAAATTGGTTAATTTTTAATACTTCATCCATACCTAGTCCACGAGCGTAACCTTGATATACAAGACTGCTATCTACAAAGCGATCACAAAGCACTATTTTACCTTGCTTTAGTGCTGGTACGATCTTCTCGGCAAGATGCTGGCTTCTCGCTGCTGCATATAGTAACGCCTCTGTATGCTCTTCCATCTCTGTATGGAGCGGATCTAAAATAATCTTTCTAATCTTTTCTGCAATTTTTATTCCACCTGGCTCACGGGTAGCAAGCACATCATAACCAGCTTGGCTTAGCCTTTCTGTTACGGTATGCAAAACGGTTGTCTTCCCAGCTCCCTCGCCGCCTTCAAATGTGATAAAGTATCCGCCCAATGTCATTCTTCCCCTTTTTCTATTTCTGCATAAACATAAATGCCATTTGTATGTCGCTGTTGTATGCGTAATCCAAGTTCTTTCATGTGTTGTATCTTTTCAATATGTGCTTTGGTTATCTTTTCTCCCTTTAGAATAAATGCAATTCCAGGGGGATATGGAATAATTGCTTCTGCAGCAATATATCCCTCAGCAGCTTTCAAAGGGATACACTTGGTAGAGAGTTGATTCATCATACCATAGGATAATTCTAACTCTTGTATACGAGCAGGTGTAAAATGATTTATGTCTATTGTATCATGCTTTACTATATTTTTTAATTGCCCGTCCACTGTTTTCATTGCTTTTTTTAAATACCTTATGTCTGTAAAAGGAGCTAAGCCATGGATCAATAAGATCTGCTTCTCCGTCACAAGTTCTGGGTATATTTGCTGTTGTTCCAACAAATTGCCAACTTTTTTTGCTGACAAGCCATCTTTGACATGGAGCGTGATTTTTAATGGGTCGTCACTTGCTATAAGGTCCCAGTAGGTCGAATTCGCAAAAATATGTTTAACAGTTTGGACACTCTCCATTAATTCTGTAATCGCCTTTCGCGTCATCGATGCCAAATAAAAACGTGCCAAATCTAATGAAGCTAATAGAGGGTAAGACGGGCTACTCGATTGAAGCATTTGTAAATAGTGTACTATCCGCTCGCTCGAAATCCGCTTAGAATTACAATGTAAATAAGAACTCATCGTCATCGCCGGTGCCATTTTATGCGCTGATTGGACAACCACGTCAGCCCCTTGACTTAAAGCCGATGCAGGAAAGTTCTCTCCAAGCGAAAAATGGACCCCATGAGCTTCATCTACTAACACAGGAATACCAAAAGAATGCACCAGTTCAATCATGTCACCAAGATTATAAGTAGACCCAAAATAATCTGGGTAAGTAAAAATAACTGCCTTTGCATCTGGGTACTGTTCTAACGCTGCCTGCAATCCAGAAAAAGAAGGGTGCGTGTATCGACGTACGTTTTCATCGTATTGTGGTGCAATAAATACTGGTTTGGCTCCACTCAATTCCAACCCGTTCATTACCGATTTATGACAATTACGCTGGACGATAACGGTATCGCCTTGCTTACATGCAGCTAAAATCATTGCTAGATTACCTACTGTGCTTCCCCCGATAAGAAAAAATGTCTGCTCCGCCTGAAAAAATGCCGCTGCTAATCGCTCTGCATCAGCAATTATCCCGTCTGGTGCATGTAAATCATCCAGTCCAGTTAATTCTGTCACATCTATTTTTAAAATGGATTGAAAAACATCCTTTGCTTCAGCTGGGAATACATGACCATTTTTATGACCTGGGACATGAAAAGAAATAGGATGCTTTTTATGAAATTCTAGTAATGCGTGATACAAAGGCAATTGCTGCTGCTCCATATATGTATACTCCTATATATTGATCTACTAAATACTTCACTCCATCAAACATTCTGATAAAGTGAATCTTCAATCAGCGGGGTTATCCCCCACTGATTGTTAGACGAACGAATCCGGCATTTAGGTGCTATGTTCAGTACTGATTATCCAACTCCTGAAGTGGGAGTCTTACAGCACCTTATATACGGAATAAAATAGTCAATTATCGTTTTTATCTAGCTTAACATATCTTGGATGCATAGCAAGTTTATTGGTCATTGTTCCTAATACAACAAAGGCGCAAGCGCCCGTTTAGCAACGTAGTGAATGGATCGAATCAACTAAAGATAAAGGAATCATGCCACTAAAACAGGGGTATGCCGACGTCTGACGTCTGGGCGGCAAGCCCGTTTTAGTCGGCCTTCCTCTTAGGGGCGAACCGATGATGACTTATCGTAGGGCGCATTTCTAAAGTCGCATCGTTGCTGGGCGATGGATCCGGACGTGGCTATTCGATTATTTCGTTATCCCCAAGCACCTCATTTTATAGTTTCCTATACAACAAAAAAGCCTTTGCAAGCAAAGACTTTTTAAACTAGGAATATAGTTTCGGTTTCGTTATATTTTTTAATTTACGTAAATAATAGTTATATTTCTCTTCTCTAGGTTCTGTATGAATCATATTGTGCTCACATTCACAACAAATAAACATCGTATATAAATGAATGCCATCCTTCTTTTCCTCTTCACAAATGCCACAACGTTCATATATGGTACGCTGTTTCATATCCCCACCTCCATATTCATTAGCTTCTCCTAATCTAATGAATTTTATACAGGGAATCTTTGAAACTTTTTCCACAGGCTCATAGCTTGTCTTACGGAATAATAAACAGATGAATTGCAGCTAAAGAAGCTATTCCAAAAATGCCAAGAAAACCAGATACTACAGCCGTGAAAAAATTGATCGGGATGTGTAAACCAATTGCACCACCGAATACATTAATAAAAAATAGCAACAAAACCCCTATCCCTAGCTTTACAGTAGTTTGCCCAATGATACGCATAAATTTTACAGGCGTGCCTACTAACAACAACAGGATGATTAATCCTACCATAATCGAAATGACTAATGTCGAGCTCAAATCTTTCACCTCTTTTTCTTAACCAATCGCAAGTTTTTTCTGTACCCTCTTTTTACTATGTATGCATGTATAACACATAAAAGAACCTGTCTGAGCTAAACTCCCAAAGATAGAAAGTTGAACAAAGGCTCGGGGCGCCCGTTTAGCAACGTAGCGAATGGAACGAATCAACTAAAGATTTAGGAATCATGCCCTGCAACCAGGGGTATGCCGACGCCTGAGCGGCAAGCCCGTTTTTAGTCGGTCTTCCCCTTAGCGACGAACCGATGATGCCTTATCGTAGGGCGCATTTCTAAAGTCGCATCGTTGCTGGGCTCATGCGCCGGGCGAGACTAGTCGGTTATTTCGTTATCCCCAAGCACCTCATTTTATACTTTCTTATCTTTTTAGAAAAACTTGGCTTGTCGCCAAGTCTTATGGCGGTAGCCTTTGTTTTTCTTATACTATAAACCAAAAAAATCTTATACCTTCCTATAGCGTAAAAAAGACAAGCTCTCCATCGTCTTGTCTTTGTAAATATAGTATTCTGTTGTATGTTGCTTCAATACAGCGGCTAAGACAGCATTTATATCAATCCGCTAGCTTATCTTTGAAAATACTAATGAAAGTCGGCACGTAATTTTCGGTGCCTTGCTTCCCTGAGTAAATAGATATATTTAGCTCTGGAAATAGCTTCCCAATAGTGCCCATCTATGGTAGGCTCTACACTTTTGGAAACAATGGATTGTATTTGCTTCCACTCTAATTCCAGCTCTCTCATCGTACGTAATAATTCCCCGTCTACATCTTTTTTCTTTATTTTTTTTGCCATGTATCCACCTAATTCCTACACATCTCTTCTACCTTCCAATGCTTTAGAAAGTGTAACCTCATCTGCATACTCCAAATCACCGCCTACAGGTAAACCGTGAGCAATCCGTGTGGTACGAATGCCTGATGGTTTAACAAGTCGGGAAATATACATCGCTGTTGCTTCTCCTTCAATATTTGGATTGGTAGCAAGAATTAACTCCTCTACTTCTTCATCCTTTAGTCGCTGAATCAAACTAGGTACATTAATATCTTCTGGTCCAATACCATCCATTGGGGAAATCACGCCATTTAATACATGGTATTTTCCATGATATTCTTTCATTTTTTCCATTGCGATAACATCTTTCGGATCTTGAACGACACAAATAACAGATTGATCTCTTGATGTGTCCTGACATATCGCACAAGGGTCTTGATCGGTAATATGTCCGCAAACAGAACAATGTGTCAGCTCACGCTTGGCATTTACTAATGAATTAGCAAAGTCCAAGACATCATCTTCTTGCATATTTAGTACAAAGAATGCCAGACGGGCAGCCGTTTTCGGGCCAATACCTGGCAATTTGGTAAAACTGTCGATCAGTTTAGAAATCGGTTCTGGATAATACATTCATGTGCCTCCTAGAATTAGAACATTCCAGGCATATTTAACCCTTTCGTGAATTGTCCCATCGTATCATTTGTTTTATCATCAATTTGCTTTAATACATCATTCGTTGCTGCTAGGATAAGGTCTTGTAGCATTTCTGCGTCATCTGGATCGATCACTTCTTCTTTTATTTGTACATCGGTTATTTCCTTTTTACCATTAGCAACAACCGTCACCATACCACCTCCGGCAGATGCTTCGAATGTCATCTCATGCAGTTCATCCTGAGCTTTCATCATTTTCTTTTGCATTTTTTGCATTTGCTTCATCATATTATTCATATTTCCCTTCATGGAAAATACCTCCTTTTAAAAGTGTAATCAAATTAATCGTGAATTTCTATTATATCATCACCAAAAAGTTTCTGTGCTTCTGTCACAACTGGATCTTCAGTCATTTCTTCTTTGGCGGATGTTTTTTCTTGTTTGGCAACATACTCATTGCGAAGTTCAACCCAATCCTTCTCTGGGATCGGAATAATGGTCAACGTTTTTCCTAATACAGAAGTCAAAACGGATTCCACCGTTTCCTGATTATCTAAAAACAATGAACAGTGAATCTCATATTTAAACGCTACGACAAGCGCTTGGTCGGATGCTGCTGCGGGTTTACTATCCTGAATCGTAGCATGTGCAGGAGCGCTTGCCTTTTTCAATTGCCCTAAAAATGTTCCCCATTGGGAGTGAACTTGCTTTAAGGCTGATTTTTCTGCTTCACTCAACACATGTCGAATCCGCTCGTAAGGTATTTTATACGTGTTTTTTGCAGACCGATTAGGTGCTTTTCTGCTTTCACGCTGTGATGCTGGCTGTGTTGGTATGACTGGATTTTCCTTCAGCAGCTTGATTTCCTTTTCCAGCTTGCCAACTTGTGAAGAAAGTCTTGTAATCGTATCTGAATCTGCCAAGGAATTATTGTTTTCCACTTGTTCCTGTATACCATTGGCTATCGTTAAAATAGCAATTTCAATATAAACTTTTGGGCTATTCGTCCATTTTATTTCCTGTTGACACTGATTTAATTGTCTCATTGCTTCCTGTATCCATTGGTTTGGTACAGTATCTGCTAACACTTGAAAAGGCTCATCCACCCTCGCTCGTTCCAATAATCCTTCCAATGTTGGAGCACTCTTGTATAACAGCAAATCACGCAAGAAATAAATCATATCATAAACGAAGCGAGCAGGATCTTTTCCTTTTTGAATTAATTCATTCAATTCCATTACCGCTTGCTGGACATTTTTTTCATACATATGACGAATAATATTCGTTAATGTGTGTTGGGAGACCCCACCAGTAACAGCTAAAACATCCTCCAGTTCTACGGATTCATCACTGTAGGAGATAGCTTGATCAAGAATACTTAACGCATCACGCATCCCACCTTCAGCAGCCAATGCTACGGTGTCTAAAGCTTCCTTAGATACAGTAACCCCTTCTGCTTCCACAATCGTTTGTAATCGATTGATAATAGAAGTGTTGGAGATCGGCTTAAAATCAAACCGCTGGCATCTGGATAAAATGGTTAGTGGGATTTTATGTGGTTCCGTTGTCGCCAAAATAAATACTACATGGCTTGGTGGTTCTTCCAGCGTTTTCAGTAAGGCGTTAAAAGCATTTACCGATATCATGTGTACCTCATCAATGATATATACTTTGTAAGGTACCTGGCTGGAAGCGTATTTTACATTTTCTCTAATCTCTCTTATATCCTCTACGCTTGTATTGGAAGCAGCGTCAATCTCAATGACATCGGAAATCGATCCATTCTGAATTCCTTTACATGCAGCGCATTGATTACACGGCTCCCTAACTGGGGAACGTTCACAGTTGATTGTTTTGGCAAAAATCTTCGCAGCACTCGTTTTTCCTGTTCCTCTTGGTCCAGAGAATAAATAAGCATGAGAGAATTTCTCCTGTGCAATCGCATTCTGCAATGTTCGAGTAATATGGGCTTGCCCAACGACATCGGCAAAAACCGTCGGACGCCAAACGCGATATAAAGCCTGATAGCTCATGATATGATTCTCCTTTAAAATCTCTTTCTAATTATACTCTATTTATGGGGGAAATGTGAACCATAGCGATACATAAAGTGGAACTTCCAATGACAGAAGGTCTATTCCCCCGAATGGTCAAATGAACAGAACTTGGGTGGAGTTGCTTTTTCCCCACACGTTACTTTAATTTAAAGATGGGAATTGGAGGCTTACTATCAGTTTCTGACAGCATAAAGTTCATTGATTTAGTAGAAGCTTCTAGAAATGAATATGCTTCATTCCGATTTTTCCTTTATAATATGTATATATATTTAAGTGATTCAGGCTTTTAAGAAATGATCAAAGGATTCTTCTTTTAACCTTGATTGCTACAAATAAAGCTTGTGTAATAGATATAAGGAAACAAATCAGTCGTTCATTTGGTTCTCTATATCCATTGGACAGCTTTTATATTTCACTAAAAAGGGGTTTTGTATATGAGTCTTTTAGGAGAAATCTTAACGCATAACCAAGATTTTGTAGAAAAAAAAGAGTATGAAAGCTATCAAAGCAGTAAGTTCCCCAATAAGCATGTCCTGATTCTTTCCTGCATGGATACTAGACTTGTGGAACTATTGCCAAAAGCGATGAATATCTCTAATGGAGATGCAAAAATTCTTAAAACAGCAGGAGCGCTTGTTTCCCATCCGTTTGGAAGTATTATGCGCAGTATTTTAGTCGGTGTCTATGAGCTTGAAGTAGATGAGATTTACGTTGTTGGTCATCATGATTGTGGTATGGCTAGCGTAAAAGCAGAGCAAACGTTAGAAAAAGTAAAGCATCGAGGCATCTCTCAAGAAACGTTGGATACGCTGCAGTATTCAGGGGTTGATTTTAACCGTTTTTTTAAAGGCTTTGATAGTGTAGAAGACAGTGTTAGACATAGCGTCTCTACGATTGGAAATCATCCGTTAATGCCTGGTACAGTACCTGTTCATGGTCTCGTGATGGATCCTGAAACAGGTAAACTCGATCTTGTTGTCGACGGCTATAAGAAATAATCTAATGATTATTCAACAGGCTGGGACAAAACTAAAACAGCTGATTAAAAAACGAACAATAAATCGTACTTGTATATACGCAAGTTTTTAGTGTAGTCAACATATGTAGACTCCTGCGGGAATAGCTCGAGCTGAAGATCCCGCAGGAAAGCGATCTTTGCTTTCCGAGGAAGCTGAGGCCGTGCCCGCGGAAAGCGAAATATGTTGACGTAGCGAGGATAGGAATTTTTTAACACAAACAAACCGAACAATTATAAATGAATTGTTCGGTTTTTGCTATTTAGTATTTGCTTATGTCCCAGCCTCTTTATTTTTTATAGAATGTCACAAAGGAAAAATAATTGCCGATTGATCGTTATGACTCTATATTATAGTTTATTATTTAAATATTTAAGTTTCAACCACAAGTTCACCAAACTATGGTTTATAGTTTCTAAATCCTTTTCAATTCGTTTTCTCTACTTCATATCGAACTGAATAACCCTAATATATAGTATGATCAATCTATCATTCACAGTTAGGAAGTGTAACGATGATAAAAAACGATGTAGTATTAAACTAGCTAAGAGTTAGTTTAACTCACGTATTCAAGCGTTGCTCGAGTGAATTGGACTGTAATAGCGAGCGACACACCGCATAATGATGGCAGATGACCAATTAGCTTGCACTTTATCTTGGGGATGATACCAGTTATAAAGCCACATCACTTAATAACAGCTATTTATTTAACCACCACTATGAACCATCAAGCTTAGCAAAAACTTTCAATGTTAAGGGTAACGTGACTATAATCAGAGAATAAGTTCCGACAATACTACTGTATATTGGAAAAAATAAACAGAAATTTTACCTTACGGAGATCGTGTCGTGAACATGAAAAACGGACAATTAGAAGAGATGGATGCAAACATATTTGCCACAAACTATTTTTTATAAGCTCATTAAAATGGTTCCATAAGAAAACAAGAGCTAATTCTTTCTGCAAAGCTATTGTGTTTCTTATAGTATTAGAAAAGCTCTATCCAATGTTGGACAGAGCTTTTTGTAGCCGTTATGTATACCGTGCACCCATCATCGATACGGTGACCCTATGCGTTACTCAAGTTCATGGCTCGGCTTAGGCTTCCCCGCGGCACACAGAAATGACCACTTACTGCTGCTTCCTTCCGGACCTGACAGGGTTCATGGGTTTCTGTTGCGCAGGACCTAAGCGTCAACACCAATCCCTTGAGGCAGACCATAAAGTCATCGTACCTCAGACGGGAATTCGGCCTCGCTATAGCGGATTGCGAGTATAGGGCACCGCTACCTCCCCGCTTAGCACGGTACTAACCATTATAACGAGAATACGAGCAAATTGCAATAGAAGATGATGGAAAGATAGTAACCGAATTTGTTCAAAAGGACGCTTAATGAGAAAACGTAATTGCTAAAATTTATGGAACGCATACTAAAACTTCTAATCCTCTTTTTGATGCAACTTCTTTCGCTCGCGAAGCCTTTTAAAAAAATCCTTTAATAAATTGGCACATTCTTCTTCCAATACGCCTGCAGTCACATCAACCTGATGATTAAATCGTGCATCATCTAGTAAATTAAACAGTGTGCCAGCACAGCCAGCTTTCGGATCATATGCACCGTAGACTACCCGTTTTATTCGTGATTGTACTATCGCACCTGCACACATCGGGCATGGCTCTAACGTAACATACAACGTACAATCCTCTAAGCGCCAGCTGCCAATCTTTTCATTCGCTTGTTGAATGGCAAGTAGTTCTGCGTGTGCTAATGTACTTTGGGTCGTTTCACGTAAGTTATGCGCAGTGGCGATCACTTCATTATCATACGCAATAAGAGCCCCAATCGGAACCTCCCCTTGCTCTGCTGCTTGTTTTGCCTCTTGAATAGCAATTTTCATCATATGTTCATCCATCAAAGGTATCCCAACATTTCATTTTAGTTTGAAAAATAGAGAATCGGTAATAATACATAAAAGCACTTTTGGAAAAGCAAAGATGTTATTAGAACCTTTTGTTTATTCACTTTTCCGTAACAATTGCGCATACTGAAGAAAGGAGCAACTATAGTGAACGTACCTTTAAACGATAGCGCTGTTTTGTTTGTAGATATTATTAATGATTTTAACTTTTCTGGCGGGAAGGAATTAGAAGCGAATACGAAACAAATCCTTCCAAATCTAATTAAATTACGTAACTTTGCAAAAGAAAAGAAGCTTCCAATCATTTATGTTAATGATCATTACGGACTTTGGCAAGCAGACTTTCGGAAAATCACCGATTATTGCTATAACGATAGAAGTAAAAATATCATTGAAAAGTTAGAGCCAGATGACGATGATTATTTTTTAATTAAACCACAGCATTCTGCTTTTTTTCAAACTCCTTTACAAGCATTGTTAACAGAGCTTGGGAAAAAACGTCTCATTATGGCAGGTATCGCTGGAGATATCTGCATTCTATTCACGGCTAAAGACGCTTATATGTATGGTTATAGCATGTATATACCAGAAAATTGTATGGCTTCAGAAGGAAAGGATAACAATGACTATGCTTTATATTTATTACATGCTGTCATGAAAGCAGATACTACAGCAATATAATTGACATATCCAAGCTCCCCTCCTCATAAAATAAAAGTAGCAAAACTTTGAAAGGAGGGAGTTTGTTTGCAAATCCACGTCGTTACTGCTGGAGATACGTTGTTTGAAATTGCTACTACATACAGTACATCGACCCAAGCAATAATCAACGCCAATGAGCTGGATGCGCCTAATAATCTTGTGGTCGGTCAAGCTTTGGTTATTCCTATCATTGGACAGTTTTATTTTGTCCAGCCTGGTGACAGCTTGTTTTCAATTGCACAACAATTTGGGATATCCTATGAAATGCTGGCACAAATTAATCGTATTCCTCCAGGAAATGTTTTACCCGTAGGATTTCGGCTTTATATACCACCAGCTCCTAAGGTTCCCATAACGACAAATGCTTATATTGAGCCTACCGGCGATACCGTTTCGGAAACGCTTAAAAACTCAGCCCGAAAAGCAGCACCTTATTTAACCTATTTAGCCATCTTTAGCTATCGAGTAGGTCGAGATGGTAGCTTAACGCCACCACCGTTAAATGGGCTTGCAGAAATTGCAGAGCAGAATAATACAGCAAAAATGCTCGTCGTAACCAACCTCGAGGGAGGAGAATTCAGTCAGGAACTCGGTCATATTATTGTAACTGTACAAAGTGTACAAAATACACTACTTGATAATATTATTAATACCGCAACCACTGGCGGATATACGGATGTTCATTTTGATTTTGAATTTTTGCCGGGTGGAGATCGTGAAGCATATAATGCATTTTTACGTAAGGCAAAGGAACGACTCTCCCAAGCAGGATTACTAATGTCAACTGCATTAGCACCAAAAACACGTGCCGACCAGCCAGGTCAGTGGTATGAAGCACATGATTATGCTGTGCATGGGGAAGTTGCTGACTTTGTTGTCTTAATGACCTACGAGTGGGGCTATAGCTATGGTCCGCCATTAGCGGTTTCCCCTATTGATGAAGTACGAAAAGTAGTGGATTATGCACTCACAGAAATGCCTGCGGACAAAATTTTATTAGGGCAAAATCTGTATGGTTATGATTGGACATTGCCTTATGCAGCCGATGATGGAGAGCCTGCACAAGCTATTAGTCCGCAACGAGCAATTGCTATTGCTCGGGAAAATAATGCAGAAATTATGTTTGATCAAGGAGCACAGGCACCGTTTTTCACCTATACAGATAACACAGGAACGAGACATGAAGTTTGGTTTGAGGATGCAAGATCAATTCAGGCAAAGTTTAATTTAATTAAAGAATTAGGCTTGTTAGGCATTTCTTATTGGAAGCTAGGGCTCGCCTTCCCGCAAAATTGGTTATTATTACAAGATCAGTTTACCATTACGAAGCTAGAATAATACCATATTGCCGTATCTTTTTATTGATTAACTTGCTTCTTGCAACTCCAAGCAACTCCAAGTCAATCCAGATTACAGCGATTACACTTAAAGCAATATTACGTTTCTTCCTTTTGCCATTATTTTCAGCAATTTTCCTCGGCTTTATTTTCTGCCTTATTAGTCAAAAAAATAAGTCCTCTACAACCAGAGGACTTATTTTTTATGCTTATTTATCCTAAATGCAAAGTAGACCGCAATACTCCTGATTCAAGTGTTGAGGAAGAAGTTAAAGCGGGAGATATAGGACATCTAAATTCACGATTCGTGGATCTGTAAGATGTCGATCTCTAGGGGCATTGCAACAGGATTTTGAATACATCACCCGTAAAAATAGCGCATTCCTTTTTTTAGAGAAGCCTAAAGATTTAGCCTTTGTTATACTTCAATCAGTGCGGGACGAAAGAGCCCCGACGCTAATTGAAGGTTCAATTTATTTCAATACATTTAAAGCTTCTCGATTAAAAGCAGGAATATCATCCGGCTCGCGGCTTGTCACTAATTGGTTTTGACAAACAACCACTTCTTCGTCTACTACATGAGCACCAGCATATTCCATGTCTACTTGAATCGACTTAAACCCAGTTGCTTTTCTTCCTTCTAACGTTTTTGCTGTAATTAACAATTGTGGACCGTGACAGATTGCAAATACGGGTTTCTTTTTATCCATAAAATGCTTCGCAAATGTCACAAAACGTTCATCTGCACGTAACATATCTGGAGAAAACCCACCTGGGATAAATAGCGCATCAAAATCACTTGGATTTACATCGTCAATACCATAATCAATCGTAACCGTAGCATCATTGTTTTTTCCGGTTACTTGCTTTCCTTTTTCTTTTTCAATAGTAATCACTTCATGACCAGCGTCTTGAAATGCTTTTGCTGGATTTGTGTACTCTACATCTTCAAACATATCTGTAAGGACGGTTGCGATTCTTTTACCCATCTATCGATTCCTCCCTTAATCATTGTACACAATTATGTATTCCCACATAGAACAAGTTTAAACATCAGATGCCCATCAGTTTTCGCAGCTCTTGCTCATTATTAATTAAATCTTTTAATGTATATTCATCAAGCACTTGAAAAAAAGCCATTAATGCTTTGTTAAGCACATGCTTTAACGTACACGCTGGAGAAATAATACAGTGATTCGTTTCCTTGTTGAAACACTCCAATAATACAAAATCATTTTCCAATATGCGCACAAGTTGACCTACATTAATTTCTTCTGCTGGCTTCGCTAAACGAATACCCCCATTCCTACCACGAATGGATTCAATGAGCTCCAGCTTTGTTAAGTTGTGAACGACTTTTCGTAAATGCTCTTGTGATATATGAAAAACAGTAGATATCTCCTTTATAGTTGCTAATTCCTGTTCCGATTTCATTCCAGTCAAAATTAAAACTCTTAGTGAATAGTCGGTGTATTTTTTTAGATTCATGATTTCACCTACTAAATAATAGTTTTTGTTTTTCACAATATTGTAACACAAAAATAGTGAAAGTGGTTTTATATCATTTTTCTTCATTATACAATAAAGATGTATTTTAAATACATCTTTATTGTATGGGAGGAGTTTTATTATGAAAACAAAAGCAACAACGACTCAGTTAGACGAACAAAGTAAACAACTGATTAAGGCTACGATTCCAATATTACAAGAACAAGGGACTGCAATTACAAAACGATTCTATCAATTAATGTTAGGTGACCACCCCGAGTTAAATCACCTTTTTAATCAAACAAACCAACGACGAGGTGATCAACCTGCCGCATTAGCAAATACAGTATATGCTGCTGCTGCAAATATTGATCAATTAGAAAAAATTGTACCTCATGTTTATCAAATTGCACATAAGCATAGAAGTTTAAATGTTAGACCGGACCAATACCCAATTGTTGGTAAATACCTACTGTTAGCGATGAAAGATGTACTGGGGGAAACAGCTAGCGATGATATTATCGCTGCATGGGAAAAGGCATACGGAATCATTGCGGATCTATTTATTCAAGCAGAAAAAAAGCTATATGAAAAAACAGAAAAGCAATCTGGCGGTTGGGCAGGGTTTCGCAACTTTAAAGTCACTCAAAAAATAAAAGAAAGTGATGTCATTACATCATTTTATTTACAGCCTAAAGATGGTCTAGCAATTCCCGATTTCTCACCAGGACAATATATAACGATTAAAGCGGAGATTCCAAGCGAACCTTATACACATCTTCGCCAATACAGCTTATCTACGTCCCCTGGAAAGGACTATTATCGAATTAGCGTAAAACGTGAAGCAGGTGATTCACAGACACCAAAAGGAATCGTCTCTAATTTCTTACATGATTTCGTTCAAGAAGGAAGTATCTTACCAGTTAGTGCCCCTGCTGGAGATTTCACCTTGGATTTAAACGACAACAGACCGCTCATTTTAATTAGTGGCGGGGTAGGAGTAACACCAATGATGAGCATGCTGGAAACGGTGATCCAAGAACAACCGGCTAGAGAAGTTGTGTTTATACATGCTGCGAAAGCTGGCAATTTCCATGCGTTGAAAGATCGAGTTCAAGCCATCAGTAACGAATACGATCATGTTTCAAGCTACACGTTGTATAGTGAACCTGAAAAAGAAGATAGATGTGATGTAAGTGGTTATATTAGTTACGAATGGTTACGCACCATTCTTCCTGCTACAAATGCTGCCTTTTATTTCTGTGGTCCAAAAGGCTTTATGAACAAGACGTACCTTATTCTGAAACAGTTGCACGTTGCAAATACTGATATGCATTACGAAATTTTCGGTCCGGCTGCAGATATTACAGCATCCTAAGAAGGAAGGAGTTAACTCGCCGCCTTGCTCTATTCCAGTTTTTAAATCCTATGCAGTTAGAAGACCATATGAAATAGCCCCTACATGATTTAGTAAAAAGGATTGAATCTGAATACCTCATTAATGGATGTACAACCATCCGTTATTTTGCTATTTTTTCGGTAAAAGATTGGTTACTTAGCGATAAAAAGCTAATACCGAAAATTACTAACAAGTATTGATTAAGAACAGGGCGAAATCATTTTAATACAAGAAAGGACATAACAATTTTATACGAGTAATCGGTTATCCTTCATTTTTGTTGTGAATTTAGGCCACGATCATAAAAATCGCTCTACTTTGTGTTTTCTTAAGCATACATGTAACTATATGAACAGTTGTTCTTGTAATCATATCATCGAGCAACGATGTTTTGTTTTGACATTAAAAAGTAATAAATTATTATCCAATTGATTTAGTCTCAGAAAGAACATTAAGCGGATTTCTGCTAGCAATAGAAACCAACTCTAAAAAATAAGTAGAGGGGTGCATAACCCCACTACTTACATTTATGTTTTCTTAAGTACCACTTGCACGACATGGCACAATCCTGAATGTCTCGTTCCTTCATGTCTTTCTGCTTCACCATAATAAAAGTGAATCCATTTATGACCATCCAGCCAATTCAACAAATCAGTTGGCCGATATAACATGGTTTTGTCCTTTGGTCCGCCGGTTTGATATTCCAGTTGATCCTCTGAATATACTTCTAACATAAGATAGCCACCAGTCTTGAGTGACTGTAGCATATTATCCATTAAAAAATGCTGCTGTTCTCTAGGAACATGACCAAACACCATGATAGCAGCATCATATTTGTTTTTAACTACGTTTTCCTTGGTAAGATCTTTTTGGACAGTCTTTACGGATACGCCGTTTTCATGAGCTAATTGACTTGTTTTGTCAAGCCCCACAGTTGATTGATCATATGCCGTTACATAATGGCCACATTCCGCTAAGTATACCGCATTTCGTCCTTCTCCTTCAGCAAAACAGGCTACAGCTGATTCTGCTAGCATTAGTTGACTCATAGACTGGATAAAATCATTGGCTGTTTTACCATACACAAACTTGTTATCGGAAAAACTCTCATCCCAAAATTCCTTTGACATCATTTCATCTCCTTGCTGATTGCATTCTACGTCCTCATGTTTTAAATAATTAAGTCGTTAAAAACAATCTACCGATGGAATGCTTGCTGAGCCAATTTTTATGGGCTTTTGATTGCCCTCTTTAAATACCCCCATATGTAATGTAACAGATAATACTAATAGATAAAATGATTTGAACTTATAAATGAGAGCGAATGACAAAATTATATTCTTTATTTAGCCTTTTAAGACTAGGGCTCGATTTAAATAACGCCTACTATATATAATGAATCTTTACTTTATTCCAAATTAATTGCCAATTCTTCTCACTGACCCGGTCACGATATATCTTCATCCTTTCCTCTGTTTGCAAAAAATACGTTGTTGGTCTTACTTCTAATTGAATTGCATCTTTTATCCCATGAGGGGCAGTTAAAATAACCTTTTCGTTCTGATCTAACCGTACTCCTAGTGCTGTTGCAGTTTCAGGAAATTTTGAAATAGCGTCCTCCGAGGAAGTATATGGAGGCACATGGTTTCTGTTATGCATTCTCGCTTGATTTTTTACTGACCAAGGAACAGGAGATAAAATCTGATGTAACTCTTTCTCTAATTGTTTATCTCTCTCTTCATCCATGCTTTTCTTATCAAAATAAATGACATCAATATCAGGAAGAGGAGTTTTTAAACCATGTAGTGTATCCCATATTTTTCCCCTAACAAAACCAGCACATATCCACCAATCTGGTAAATACATGGACCTAACTGCTTTCAGTAGCGCCATCATATCAGCATCTTCTTGAATGATTTTTACAATATCTTGTTCGGTTGCTACCATTTTTCTTCACCTTCTACTCAAAATTCTCCTATAATTATGTTGTTCTCGATACGTACACTAACAAATTCCTTTATATACCGTAAAAGAATTCTCTCGAACAAAGGCGCGGGGCGCCCGTTTAGCAACGTAGCGAATGGAACGAATCAACTGAGATAAAGGAATCATGCCCCTGCAACCAGGGGTATGCCGACGTCGGGCGGCAAGCCCGTTTTTAGTCGGCCTTCCTCTTAGCGACGAACCGATGATGCCTTATCGTAGGGCGCATTTCTAAAGTCGCATCGTTGCTGGGCTCATGCGCCGGACGTGGCTTCGGTTATTTCGTTATCTCCAAGCGCCTAAATTTATACTTTCTTATCTCTTTAGAAAAACTTGGCTTGTCGCCAAGTCTTATGGCGGGAGCCTTTGTTTTTCTTATACTATAAACCAAAAAAATCTTATACTTTCCTATAGTGGAACAAAGGCGCGGGGCACCCGTTTAGCAACGTAGTGAATGGAACAAATCAACTAAAGATAAAGGAATCATGCCACTAAAAACAGGGGTATGCCGACGCCTGAGCGGCAAGCCCGTTTTTAGTCGGCCTTCCTCTTAGCGACGAGCCGATGAGGCCTTATCGTAGGGCGCATTTCTAAAGTCGCATCGTTGCTGGGCTCATGCGCTGGACGTGGCTATTCAGTTATTTCGTTATCCACAAGCACCTAATTTTATACTTCTTATCGTTTTAAAAAACAACCTAAACTTTTTGCCTTATGTACTTTCAACGTGTTATCTTATTGGGCTTACAGTCTTTCTAAATTAAAAAAGAATAGCTATCAACCAGTCTTCGTGCCATTTAACCCACTTGTAAGGTCCCGCTTTCAGAGCTTTCAGAAGCCTGGAAGCGACACAATGAAGTTTAAGTCGGAGATAACGACTACTAAATTCCCGATTCGTTTAAATATCTTTAAGGTAACACCCTTGATGTACAAACATTCAGTAGGAGATGAAAAACTCCTACTGAATGAAGCTTCCATTTATTCTTCTAATGTAGATGTATCACCCGTAGGTAATCCTAGTTCCCAAGACTTTAATAGTCGGCGCATGATCTTTCCACTCCGTGTTTTTGGAATAGTATCTCTTACTTCTAACTCTCTAGGTGCTGCATGGGCACTTAATCCGGTTTTTACAAATTGTCTTATTTCATCTCGTAATGCTTCCGAGTCCTCGTATCCATCATTTAACGTAATAAATGCTTTAATGATTTCTCCCCGTTCTGGATGTGGCTTACCAATTACACCAGCTTCTGCAACAGCAGGATGCTCGATAAGTTTGCTTTCCACTTCAAACGGACCAACTCGTTCCCCTGATGTATTAATGACGTCATCTAAACGTCCCTGGAACCAAAAATAACCATCTTCATCTTTATAAGCGCTATCACCTGATACGTACCATCCATGGATAAAGTAGCTTTCATATTTTCCATGATTATTCCAGACTGTACGCATCATCGAGGGCCATCCTTTTTTAATAGCTAAATTCCCCATTTGATACGGGGGTAATTCATTTCCTTCATTGTCAATAATCGTTGCTTCAATGCCTGGAATTGGTTTACCCATGGAACCAGGCCGTATTTCCAAGCAGGGAAGATTGACAATCAATTGTGCTCCCGTTTCTGTCATCCACCATGTATCATGAATGCGAAGTTCAAAAGCCTTCAATCCCCACGTAATAACTTCTGGATTCAAAGGCTCACCAACACTTAGGATATGGCGTAATGCAGAAAGATCGTATTTTTCAACCGTTTCTTTCCCTGCACTAACCAACTTACGTAATGCGGTTGGTGCTGTATACCAAACTGTAACGCTATATTTTCCAAGTGTATGATACCAATCATCAGGCGAAAATCTTCCCCCACGGACGACATTCGTCACGCCATGGAGCCAAGGTGCAAAAATTCCATAGCTGGTACCTGTTACCCAACCAGGATCAGCGGTACACCAATAAATGTCATTTTTCTTTAAATCCAGCACCCAATCGCCTGTTGCATAATGCTGCAGCATCGCATTGTGCACATGGTAAACTCCTTTTGGTTTTCCTGTAGACCCAGAGGTGTAATGAAGCAGCATACCGTCTTCCAAGTCAACCCATTCAATCTCTGTTTCATTGGCGGCTGCTTCCATTTCCACTTTATAATTAATATATTGATCCACCGTTTCTTCATGCTCACCAATAAGAATTATTTTTTCCAATGCGGGCAAATCAGCTTGTGGAACTCGTTTCAATAAATCAGGGGTCGTAATCAGCATTCTTGCCTCACTATCCTGTAAACGGTCTCTAACAGCTTGCTCCATAAAAGCTTCAAATAAAGGTCCAGCAATAGCACCTACCTTTATAATACCGAAGAAAGACGCATAGAATTCAGGGCTTCTCGGCATAAATAAAAACACTCGATCCCCTTTTTTTATTCCATACTTACGTAAAACATTTGCAAACTTATTACTCTCTCTACGCAGGTCGTCAAAGGTTAGCTTCTCTTCTCGATCCGGTGATGAAAATAACAACGCAGTCTGATCTTTTTTATCCGGATTATCAGCGTGACGATCCACTGCCTCAAAAGCCATATTTACCTTGCCTGTTTCAAACCAAGAAAAGTTCGATTTTATACTGTCCCACGAAAATGTTTGTCTCGCTCGTTCATAATCCTTAAGATTATGATTCCCTTCTCTAGCGGGGATCTTCTCCATATCCACGTATCATCACCTCGTATGTTTTAAAATTGGTATCGGTTACATATTCCTGCTGTTTACACCTTATTTAAGCTGATTCATACTTAAACACCATCTAATATGAAAGCAACCAAGAGACATTCTTTTTAAAATTATGTAAACATTTAGGTAACTAGTATCTATTTTAGAACATTTTGTGACATTTTTAAAGTGTTATCTTTATTTTACATCCATACAATAAATGAAAAAGGGAGGCGGGAACCCCATGAACAAAGGCGCAAGCGCCCGTTTAGCAACGTAGCGACTGGAACGAATCAACTAAAGATAAAGGAATCATGTCACTAAAACTGGGGTATGCCGACGTCTGGGCGGCAAGCCCGTTTTTAGTCGGCCTTCCTCTTAGTGACAAACCGATGATGTCTTATCGTAGGGCGCATTTCTAAAGTCGCATAGTTACTGGACGATGGATCCGGATGTGGCTATTCGGTTATTTCGTATCCCCAAGCACCTAATTTTATAGGTTCCTATACAATGAAAAAGGGGCAGGAACCCCATCAAAATAAACACGCCTACGGATAGACGTGTTTTAAAGCTAACATGGTTTAAGCTGATTTTTCCTCCAGCAGATCATTTTTGCGTTTTTCATTTTCTGAAATGATATATGCACACGCCGCATCTCCTGTTATATTTAAGGATGTACGTAACATATCCAATAATCGATCTACTCCAATAATTAAGGCAATTCCATCTACAGGTAAGCCTACTTGTTTTAACACCATCGCTAGCATAATCAATCCTACCCCAGGAACCCCTGCTGTTCCAATACTTGCTAGCGTAGCTGTTAAAACAACCATTAGCATTTGACTTAAGCCTAACGGTTCTGCATAAACTTGCGCAATAAAGACAGTAGCAACTGCTTGCATAATTGCAGTTCCGTCCATATTAATCGTCGCACCCAATGGTTGAACAAAACTACTGATTGATTTTTTTACACCCAGCTTTTCTTGCGCCATCTTCATCGATACTGGTAATGCAGCACTTGAACTAGAAGTACTAAAAGCAACGGACATTGCCGGGAAAAACGATTTATAAAATTTTACTGGGCTTGCCTTTCCTAATGTCTTAATGGCAATGCTGTACGTAATTGCACCATGTAACACTAAGGCTAAAATAACTGCAAACATATACATAAACATCGAACCTAACGCGTCTAATCCAGCTTCTCCCACCGCTGAGGCAATTAAGGCAAACGCACCGTATGGAGCAGTTTTCATAATTGCATTAACAAGGAAGATCAATATTTCATTTGCCTGTTCAAATAAATTGCGTATACCGCTCGTTTTCTTACCAAGCACAGCTAAAGCTACTCCAATAAAAATAGCAAAAACGATTATTTGTAACATGTTTCCTGTAGACATTGCTTCAATTGGATTCTTTGGTATAATTTGGACAATTGTATCCATAATTGGTGGCGCTGCCTCTTCTTCATATGAAGCATCACCTATGTCAAACGTTCCACCTTCACCTGGTTTCAGAACCAATCCTACCCCTAAACCAATAACTAAAGCGATAGCTGTAGTTATTAAGTAAAAGCTAATCGTTTGTATCCCTATTTTTCCTAATTTGGAGGGATCACCCAATCCCACTGTGCCGAGTACAATAGACACAAACACAATTGGTACTACAATCATCATAATTAAATTTAAAAATATTTCTCCAACTGGGTTCAATGCATACGTATCAATCACAGAAAACACATCAGTAGGTGCAAATGTTAAGCCAATACCTACAGCAACACCTAATATTAGGGCAATCAATATTTTCTTTGTAAGACTCATAAGCATCTTCCTTTCCTGTTCTATCTCTGTTAACAGTAGACCAAAAACACCGAATAATGAATAAAATGGAAAGCGATAGACTTCTCAGTATTCTCTAACTTTTATTTTGGGTCTCATCTTTTAACTCCTTTGAGTTCAGTTAAAAGAATGCGCTTTCTTTGTTTTTTCGTTATAGAAGGTCTTTCTTCAGATATAAGAACTTGCTTTTTGAACAACCTTATCCTATTGAATATTTGGATGAGTGGTAGAGTTTAAGAAATGGGATATAACGAGCAGCGTCTTGCAAGGTTTAGAAAAAAAATTAGAGTTGCTTTTTTATTTTATCATTTTTTTTACTGCTTGAATAGTCCTATTTTTTGGAAGACAGAAAAATAGCATTTTTCTCTTTATAATATCTATTAAATTATCAGTTTCACATAAAGCAATAGAATATCGCACTCTCTTCTTTAATCACATGTAAGAAGTAAGTTAACAACACTATTATTACTGTTCATAACCTTGACATTTCCTTACATTTGCATTATCGTTAACCAATATAAAAATAGGTTAACGATAATACGATTCTATGTTATTCTTAATTACATATAAAAATGAGAGGATGAAATTCTATTTATGTTAAATTTCCAATCATTAGCAAATGCTGTTGTAGAAGGATATGCACTAACCGAGGGAGAAAGCTTAGCCATTTTAAATTGCCCAGACGATGCCATTCTACCGTTATTGCATAGTGCTTTTTCTATTAGAAAACACTATTACGGCAATAAAGTAAAATTAAATATGATTATAAATACGAAATCTGGGGCATGCTCGGAAAATTGTGGGTATTGTGCACAGTCCCGTGATTCCACAAATCCCATTCAAAAATACAAAATGATGGACAAAGCCTCCATTATAAAAGGGGCAGAAAGAGCCATGCAAATGAATGCTGGTACGTACTGTATTGTTGCCAGCGGGCGAGGACCAACAAAACGGGAATTGAATCACATTACAAGTGCTGTTAAGGAAATTAAAGAAAAGTACCCTTTAAAAATTTGTGCCTGTCTTGGCATCTTAAAACCAGGACAAGCAGAGCAACTAAAAGATGCAGGTGTTGACAGATATAACCACAATATTAATACGTCTAAAGCTCATCACCATAATATTACTACGAGCCATACCTATCAAGATCGTGTACAAACCTTAAACCAAGTAAAAAAAGCGAATATATCGCCCTGCTCAGGAGTCATTATCGGAATGAAAGAAACGAAACAAGATGTTATCCAAATGGCATTGGCCTTAAAAGAATTAGAAGCTGCTTCTATTCCTGTTAATTTTTTACACGCAATGGAAGGAACGCTACTTGAAGGAACGGATGAGTTAAACCCATTGTATTGCTTAAAGGTATTATGCTTGTTTCGTTTTACGAATCCAACCACTGAAATTAGGGTGTCCGGAGGGCGTGAAGTGAATTTAAGAAGTCTACAACCTCTAAGCTTATATCCAGCAAATTCTATATTTATAGGAGACTATTTAACCACCGCTGGACAAGTAGCAACAAAAGACTTTCAAATGCTAAAAGATCTTGGTTTTGAAATAGATTATGGAGAGACGAAAGCACCTGTATATTAAAGACAGCGATAATTGGATGCGCTATCTATGCATAAACGATAAAGTATGGAAGCAAACTATTCCCTTATCGTTTATGCTTGTCTTGTTGAAGGAGGATTTCTGAGAAACTGCCGTCTCTTTTATATTCGCCATGAAGCTTCATACTTAGCGCTATTAAAAAGGCTATTGCTAAACATCCTGCTAGGAATAAATGTGTTCCTGTTCTTCCCCATATTTCTACCATGACAAGCGTAATCGAACCAAGAGAAGCACCAATAAATAGAACAAATGCATAAAATGAGGAAGCAGCAGATCTTTCTAGTCCACTGATGTCACCAATTATCTTCATAATAATCGGGAAGGTACAAGCTATCCCGGCTACATACGTTATACTCATAGTCACGATAAACTGCAGACTGCTACTTATACCCATCAGTATTAAACTAATCATACTGAGGCACAGGCTAAAGCGAAGGAGCGTCAGTTCTTTTACCCGACCAGCTAGTTTCGCTGCAAGCGGTGAAAAAATCATACCAATAACCCCTAATGCCCGAACATAGTAAATGGCTTCATCTGATAAATAATAGGGAGCCGCTTGCAAATAATCTCCTAAAATCGTATACATGCCAATAAAAGTAAACAGCAGGGGAAAAGTAATACCGTAGCATAATAGTAAATTTTTCCGTTTTGAGATCACTTGCAATTGTCGCATGTATTCAGCCATAACATTTTTTTTCGTTTCATTGCTTACTTTTGGCAATAACCATATGAACAAAAGAGCCGTAACAATATAAATAGCAGCAAACATATAGAACACCGACTGCCAATCAAATATCTGGTTCACGTGATCTGCAACAGCTTGACCAGTAACCCCAGCTAACACATAGCCAAAACTAATATAACCAATTACTGTAATACGCCAATAGTCAGGAAATAGTTCAAAAACATATGCAAGAGCTGTTGGAGCGAAGGTTGCTGCAAACAAACCTTGCAACGCTCGGAAGGTTAAAACCGCATTAAAAGCTTGGGGAAGCGCTGTCAAGAAGGTAAAGCAAGCTAGTACCAAAAGACCAAAAACGATAATCTGTTTTTTTCCAAATTTTTGTGATAAAGGAGCAAACAACAGAAAACCACAAGCATAAAAAATAGAAAACACACTGCTCATCCAAGCAGCTTGTTGTTCTGTAACCTGAAAATAGGCTGCTAAAGAATCCGTAATAGGGATTATTATATAAACAGCAGAAACAACAACAAGGGCACACCAAAATAAGAGAATCGTATAGATGTAATTTTTGGGTAATGGTGGCTTCACCATAAAACCTCCCATTTTATTTCACTCTTGTTTTAACTATATGATTCCCTGCTGATTCATGTGTCTATGGTATCATTCTGAAAAAGCGAAGAACCTTTACAGCATGCAATATAAAGTCGGTCAAAAAAGGTGAGGTAAAGAAGAGTTGAATAAAAATTTTTACGGACACAATTTTTTCAAGTTGGAAACATAGAATTGGATATCATGAAAAATAGAAGGAAAGACAAAATATTTGTGAATAAGCCCTATATGGGAGCATTTTCAAAGCGGATAATATCGGAGTTCTTAACAGTTAACAGAAAATATGTAAACCAGAAAGCAAGGAAAATGGGATGGAGGCGTATAAAAGCTCCGACCCTTGATTAGTACTTTCCTATCTTTTCTCGAGTTTAAATAATATGTTTCATCCCATTCATTCTTAACCATTGCTCAATCTTTTTGTCTAATAACCGAACTCGTTCTAACGCAACTTTATCATCAATGCGTCTATAATGATGATTTCCACCACTTTCTTCATCAGCTTCATCCGCCAAGTGAACCACTTGCTGTAATGGCTTTAATTGCAATTCACCGGTTGGCAAATAAGAATCTGTATGAAGGAGGATAGCTACTGCTATTTCCTTAGCCACCTGACGATCCTCACCAATTCGAATGAGTAATTTATGCGCACGGCTTGCTCCTTTAATCGCATGAATATCATTTTTTCGATACATATCATAATCCCATTTGCCTTCCCGATACCAGGTGTAGTGACCCACATCGTGTAATAATGCAGCCTTAGTAGCATGGTCAGGGTTTACGTGATACTGCTCCGCTAATACAAATGCATGCTCTGCTACAGCAATCGCATGAGCCACACCTGAACGTTTCAGATATCGTTGCGTAATCGGATGTAAAAATACAGCTTCTAATGTTACATTCCTCATTTAAACATACCCCCCTCTATATAATTAAAATATCTTCCAAATGCTCTTGTTTTCTTAGAATTTCTCAAACACCTCCTTTAATTATTTGACATATTTTCCACCATGTTACCCAAGTAATATGAGTAAATTTTAAAAACTATAGCATATAAAAGGCATCTATTGCAAGTTATATTTATCCCACGAGTCTGGAAAATATTTACCGGGCTTCCTCTCACCTTGTCTTTTCTTTCTATTATATCGCTTTAATAAAATCGCAACCACATCAGCGAGAGTTTTTTTCCAACTTTAATTATTAGTTACACAGGGATGTAGCCTAAAGACCTCTGAACAAGATTGGATATTTTTACAGCCTCTCATCTGTCCGCCTCTGGTTTACCTTGCAGAAGAGAGAGGCTAGTCTTACTTGAAAGTCACCTGTGGGATAAAGATGTTGGAAGGATACTTGCATCTTTACCTGTAGTGAATCTATACTTTCGAAAAATGTTAGTTGTAAAAAACAACTGTCGTAAATAAAAGCACCCAATAGCATGCTTCTATTTACGACAGTCGTTCAGGGCACGTTACATTTCTAGCTCAAAATCTTTTACATATGCTCTTGGTGTCAGAATTGCTTTTCCATCAAATGTATCTAGCGGTTTTCCATTTTTTACTCGATTTGGCGTATCAGGATTGGCTAACGCCTGACGGGCAATTGCTATAAAGTCAGCTTGTCCCTGTTCAATAACCGTAGCAGCTTTTTCTGGGTCGCCCAAGCTTCCACAAGCAATAATTGGCTTACCGGAATATTTTTTGGCTGCCTCTGACATTGTCATCGTTCCATCACCGAAGCCTGGCGTAGTGGCGTCATCATCCGAAATATGAATATAATCCACATCTGTTTTTCCAAGCTCAGAGAAAATAGTAGCCGCTTCTTCTTCTCCACCAGGCCACTTATAACTTTTATCTGTTGCTTTTAATTGGGAAATGCGAATACCTACAATCATCGTCCCTCCTACCGCCTCACGAACATCAACTATCAATTCTTTTAAAAGGCGGACCCTATTTTCTACACTGCCGCCATACTGATCCGTACGCTGATTAATCCCTTTCGATAAAAATTCATCGAGTAAATAACCATTTGCTCCATGCAATTCCACTCCATTAAAACCAGCTTTCTTCGCATATTTAGCCGATTGAACAAACCCTTGTTTCACTTCTTCAATTTCAGCAAGTGTTAATTCCTTTGCTTCAGGGTAAGGACCGCTACCTCCGTAAATTTCAGCTTTATCACTCGGAGGAGTGAATGGAGATGGTGCGACAGTAACATCCGAATAATAATTCCCTTGGGTTTGTGCCCCGCCATGCATCAATTGTGCAATCATTAATGCACCATGTGATTGGACACTTTCTACAATTGGTTTCCAGTTTGCAGCGTGTTGTTCAGTAGCTAACCCGCCCTGAAATTCATAGGCTTGACTATGTTTTGTATCAGGATAAACGCCTTCCGTAATAACAACGGCAAAACCACCTTTTGCGTATCTTTCGTAATAACGGTGTACACGTTCATTGGGTGTTCCATCTGCTTCCGAGCTAACTCTAGTCATGGGCGCTAAAATATAGCGATTTTTTAATACTTGTGTACCTAAATACCCTTGTTCAAACAGCTTGTTCATCTTAATCACCCTATTCTTGTTGTTATTTTAAAATTAACTATTTCGTTAATTTTATGCCATTTATTATTCCAGATAATTTAATATTCTACAACTCATTTGCTCAAGGCAAACTTTAACAAACATCTTTAGTACTTTGCATTTTTTCCAATACTAATTATTCTTTCTCGCTTAGAGAAATCATATAAATTAATAACTATTCTAATATTTTTGAAAAAAATCTAATGAAAGTGATTGTAAGCCTTGTTAATTCCTTAAAAATATTATATACCCTCGATTAACAGAAAGGTTGGGTTAATCAAATTATTCAAAAATATATGTATTATCTTGAAGGATAAGGGGGTTTTATTTTGTCGCAGAAACAACAAGCCCAAAGCGTACTTGAAATTAAAAATTTACATACAGGTTTTTTAATAGATAATGAATTACATCATGCCGTAATGGATGTGAGTTTTAACGTCAACTCTAAAGAAATTGTTTGCGTCGTTGGCGAATCAGGATGTGGAAAAAGTGTTATGTCATTATCTATTATGCAGCTTCTTCCAAAGACAAATTCTAAGATTTCTGCAGGAGAAGTTATTTTTAATGGAGAAGATCTGGTCCAAAAGTCGGAAAAGGAAATGAACCAAATTCGTGGTAAAGATATTGCAATGATTTTTCAAGAACCTATGACAGCATTAAATCCTGTTTTTTCGATTGGCTGGCAGTTGAGGGAGGTTTTATTTAATCATTTGGAAATATCCAAGCAAAAAGCTACAAATAAAGCCATTGACCTGTTGAAACAAGTAGGAATATCCCGTCCAGAAAAAATTATGGATGAATATCCGCACCAACTATCTGGTGGGATGCGTCAGCGTGTCATTATCGCTATGGCGATTGCACTGCAGCCCAAACTATTAATTGCAGATGAACCAACAACAGCATTGGATGTAACGATTCAGGCACAAATACTAGAGCTTCTTAAAGGTATACAAAATCAAGTCAACATGGCAATTATGCTCATCACTCATGATTTAGGTGTCGTTGCAGAGATGGCCGATAGAGTAATCGTTATGTATGCTGGACAAATCGTAGAAAAGGCTGGTGTCGTTGAATTATTTACAAAACCTAAACATCCGTATACGCAGTCATTGCTGGAAAGTATACCAAAGATGGATAAGACAGTGGAAAAACTAAACACCATTGATGGTATAGTACCTTCATTGGATAATATGCCTGAAGTAGGTTGCCGTTTTGCTGGCAGATGTCCAAAAGCATTCGGAGATTGCCCGCTTATAACACCACAACTTGCTGAAGTGGCTGCCGGTCAATATGCACGCTGCCTCTTATTTGATGAATGTTATCCAGATAAGACATCACGTATTAAGGAGGTAGAAAAGGTATGATCCAGAATACGGAAGTAAAGAAAAAAGATTTAACGCAAAGAGGTTTACTTTTAGAAGTCAAAAATTTGAGAAAATACTACCCTGTTCATACTGGCTTTTTCAAACGAAAAACAGGCGATGTGAAAGCCGTAGATGATATTTCCCTCACCCTTCGCAAAGGGGAGACGTTTGGCCTCGTTGGTGAGTCAGGATGCGGAAAATCTACCGCAGGTCGTACTATTTTAAGGTTGACGAATGCAACAGATGGAAAAATCTTTTTTGAAGGTAAAGATATTACTAATTTAAGTGGTTCTGCTCTTCGTAAAGCAAGACAGGATTACCAGATGGTGTTTCAAGATCCATATGCTTCACTAAATCCGAAAATGATGGTGGGGCATTTAGTGGAGGAACCTCTTCGAAATTATCGAAATAAATCCCATAAGGAACTAAAACCAGAAGTGCAACATCTATTAAAACGTGTTGGTCTTCGTGAAGAAGATTATTATAAATATCCGCACGAGTTTTCAGGAGGGCAGCGTCAACGGATTGGAATAGCAAGGGCACTGGCTTTAAACCCTAAATTAATTGTTGCTGATGAACCAGTAAGTGCACTGGATGTATCCATTCAATCGCAAGTGTTAAACCTTTTGAAAGAACTGCAGGAAGAATTTGATTTAACTTATTTATTCATTGCCCATGACTTAAGTGTAGTCAAACATATGAGTGATCATATTGGTGTCATGTACCTAGGTAAAATGGTAGAAGTCGGAGAGAAAGAATCCATTTATAGAGAACCATTGCATCCTTATACACAAGCACTAATTTCCGCAATTCCTGAACCAGACCCATTAAATAAAAAGGAACGCATTATCCTAAAAGGTGATGTCCCAAACCCACAAAGTCCGCCGAACGGCTGCGTTTTCCATACAAGATGTCCCATGGCAATGGATAAATGTAAAGAAATTGTCCCGCAATTAAAGGAGGTGAAGCCTAACCACCAGGTCGCATGTCTATTATATGAGAATGAATAATCATTTATTTTTAGGGGGGCGTAAGTGTTGAAAAAGAAAGTTTGGTTGTTTTTATTAATTTTTCTATCGTTATCTTTATTTCTAGTAGCATGTGCCGATACGACATCCGAGGAAGGTGAAGGTAGCTCAGGGGATGAGAAAGCAGAAGGGTCTGGTGATGACGCTGAAGCAAAGGCAGGTGAGCCTAAAAAAGGCGGCACCGTTACATTTGCCTTTACACAACCATTCCAAGGCCTTTTGGATCGTGGGTTTTATGAAGGTGAGGATGATGAGAAAATTTTAAGATTTATAACAGATAGTCTAGTCGATACGAATGATGAGTTACAGCCAGAACCAGGTATGGCAGACTTTGAAGTCGATAAAGAAAAGAATACTGTTACTTTTACTCTAAAAGACGGAATTACGTGGCATGACGGCGAGCCACTTACTACGGAGGACGTCGCCTATGCCTATGAAGTTATTGCACATCCGGATTACGAAGGGATGCGCTATACGAATGTGAACATGATTGAGGGTGTAGAAGCCTATAACAAAGGAAAAGTAGACAGCATTTCAGGAATTGAAATTGTCGACGAGAAGACGATTGTACTATCGTTGACAGATGTTGCACCAAATACAATTTCAAATCTATGGAGCTACCCAATGCCAAAACATCATTACGAGGGTATTGAAGTAGCTGATTTACCTGAATCGGATGCTGTCCGTAAAAACCCAATTGGTACTGGACCGTTTAAGGTAAAAAACATCGTACCAGGCGAAATGGTAGAAATGGAAAAATATGCGGATTACTGGCAGGGCGAGCCATACTTGGACGGTGTCGTTTATAAGGTTATTGATGCTTCTGTGGCAACAGGCTCTCTTAAAAATGGGGAGATAGATATCATGCAAGCTCCAAGTAGCCAATACCCTGAAATTAAAAAGCTTGATAACGTAGAAGCGATTGAAGAGCCAGCACTGAGCTTTAACTATATCGGCTTTAAATTAGGTCATTGGGATGCCGAGAAAGGCGTAAACGTGATGGACAATAAAAAATTTCAAAACAAACAGCTACGTAAAGCAATGGCTTATGCAATTGACATTCAAGGAATTTTGGATTCCTTTTCCAATGGTCTTGGTGAAGTAATTGGAGCACCGGTACCTCCTGTCAGCTGGGCATATGCGGATCAATCAGAGCTTGAACAATACAATTACGACCCTGAAAAAGCAAAAGAATTATTGGATGAAGCTGGTTATGTTGATGTCAATGATGATGGCTGGCGTGAGGATCCAGACGGAAAAGAGTTTACGGTAAACTTCGATACTATGTCAGGTTCAGATATTTCTGAACCACGTGCTCAATACATTTTACAGAACTGGCAGGATGTTGGCATCAATGCGAAATTAAACGGTGGTCTTAAAGAGTTTAATTTATTCTATGATGTCTTGGAAAAGGATGAACCCTCTGTCGAAACCTTTATGGGCGCTTGGGGACTTGCTTCTGATCCAGACCCAACAGGTTTATGGAAATCAGATAGCGTATCAAACTATGCGCGTTGGGTAAATGAGGAGTCAGATAAGTTAATCGAAAAAGGACTTAGCGATGAAGCTTTTGATCAAGAATACCGTAAAAATGTTTATGTTGAATGGCAAAAACTGATTAACGATGAATTGCCAAACATTTTCCTATACGCACCAGTGGATGTATATGCAGTGAACAAACGTCTACAAAATGTTCACACCAATTCATTTACATCTCAGCAAAACACACATTTATGGTGGGTAACAGACGCTAACGAAGAATAAAATATAAAACTAGTGATAAGGGGAAAATAATATGCTCATATACACATTAAGAAGAGTAGCCATCATGATCCCCATTATTTTCCTTGTCTCTGTAGTGGTATTTTTCCTGGCAAACCTAATGCCAGGAGATGCCCTTACAGGGAAAATTGATCCATTAAATACAGACCCAGCGTATATTGAAGAAATGCGAGAAAAGCTTGGCTATAATGATCCCACTTATGTTCAGTATTTAAACTGGGTCAGTGGATTTTTTCAAGGGGATTTTGGGCAATCATTCGTGCATAAAATGCCCGCTTCAGAATTAATTTTATCGCGACTGCCTAATACCATATTACTAGCTGTTGTAGCCATGATCATTACATACATAGTGTCCTTTTTAATGGGAAGATATGCAGGCCGCCATCCCTACACATTAGGCGACTATGGTGTACAAGTATTAAATTATTTAGCACTTGCCATGCCGAGTTTTGTAGCAGCTTTATTGCTCATTTACTTTGTTTCCTTTCAATTAGGGTGGCTCCCAGCAACTGGAAGTATTGGTTCGGGGGTAGACCCTGGGACATGGAAATATATCGTTAGTAAAGTAGAACATGCTATCTTACCGTCATTATGTCTTGGTTTATTGCCAATTGCTAGCTATACGCAATTTTTACGTAACGACATGATTGAAAGTTCTCAAAAAGATTTTGTGCGTATGGCACGCGCAAAAGGAACACCTGAAAAGAAAGTATATAATAAACATATTTTACGTAATTCTGTCATCCCTATCGTTACGCTATTAGGGTTTGATTTAGCTGGTATTATCGGAGGATCTGTTATTATTGAAACCATTTTCACGTATCCAGGGGTAGGTCAACTATTTGTAGATTCAATTAATAATCGAGATTACACAGTAGTTATGGCGATCACGATGCTATTAACCGTTATGACACTTATTGGAAATCTGCTCGCTGATATTTTCTATGCGTTAGTGGATCCTAGAATACGATTGGATTAATGGAGGAGGTAGATTAAATGGAACCAATTACAAACCAAACTGTTCAGCAGACCCCTCCAAAGAAGAAAAGTTTATCACAATGGGCAATGGCCCGAAAAAAATTCATCCGAAATATTCCTGCAATGGCTAGTCTTATTTTCCTATTAGTTGTAACAGCATTATCCATGGCGTCACCACTTTTATCTGAAATTGATCCGAGTCGCATAAACCCAAAGCTTGTTGAAGCACCGCCTTCTGCTGAACATTGGCTTGGTGCAGATAGTGCAGGTAGGGATATCGTTACCATGCTATTATATGGTGGACGGACATCGTTATTAATTGGCTTTTCTTGTACGGCCATCATTATATTCATTGCTACGTTAATAGGAACAATTTCAGGTTATTACGGGAATAAAATTGATAGTATTCTCATGCGATTTACTGATTTTATGATGAATTTCCCGTTCCTGATTTTTGTTATTGTATTACAAGCGATTTTTGTTGACAGTGGTGTGTTAGCATTAATTCTTGTTATTAGCTTACTCAGCTGGACCGGAGCCGCAAGAGTAATTCGAAGTAAGGTTATGTCGGAAAAGGAAAATGAATATGTATTAAGTGCGGTATCAATCGGTACCAAGCCTTCTAAAGTAATGATTAAACATATACTCCCTAACGTCATATCAACCATTATCGTTCAGGCAACACTTTTATTAGCAGCGATGATTGTGGCCGAAACTGGATTGAGTTATCTTGGCTTCGGTGTACCAGTTGGCACGCCAAGCTGGGGGAATATGCTACAAGCAGCCCGTGACCCTGGTACGTTCGAAAACCTGTGGTGGGTATGGTTACCACCTGGTTTGTTAATAACGTTAACCATTTTATCAATTAACTTTATCGGCGAAGGATTTAAAGATGCTTTTAACCCGAAAACAAAGAAATAATAGTTTGAGCCTGGGTTTTATGAATGATAAAACCCAGGTATTTTCATTGAAAAAACTAATTTCCTTTCATTGTTCTTTTGACTTGTTGTATTTTACTACGATCAAGCGAATGAGCAAACGAATTATTTATTCGTACACCTGAACCAAAGTGAAAGGCTTGTGGCTTTAATTGATGATAGACATCGGCAAATGTCTCTGGCCTTAAACCGTGACCAACCATAACGGATAAATGCGTATCATTGGCTAAATCAATTATTTGCTGCAGTTGTGGAATTGCGTCAGGAGCTTTATAATTACCACCGGCTGTTAAAATCGTTGTAATTTGCTCATATTTTGCTAAGCATTGTAATGCTTCTACTTGATCACGGGCAAAATCAAACGCCCGATGGAAGGTTACTTCCAAACCATCAGCCACATCCAACAACTGTTTTAAAACTTCCTCATCAATGGTCTGTTTAACCGTCAATGCACCAATAACAATCCCATTTGCTCCAACTTTCTTAATTAACTCTATATCCGCTTTCATTGTGTCTAAATCATGTTTATTATATACGAACGATTGACTATGTGGACGAACCATTACATTCATAGGAATGTTTACAGCTTCTACCGCATTTTTTAGTAAACCGAAGCTTGGTGTTAAGCCAATTTCCGCCATTGCAGGACTAAGTTCAATCCGATCTGCACCATACTGCTCTGCCTCAATCACATCTGTTAAATTCGTTGTAATTACTTCTAAAAGCATGAATATTCCTCTCCTTTACATACTCTACCCTCATCCTACCCAAACTGAGTACCATTTAACAGACCAAAAGCATGCAAAGTATCCATTTAATTATACTTAAGAATTGAATTCTTATAAATATTTCAATCGGTACGGGAATAAGCGGGCAACAACTATCCATAATCCCAGTCGTTTAAAAAATATTCCACAACAGGGAAAAGAATCAATAAGACACCCATACCCTATTGAAATAATCCGACTTTAGCTAACTGATTTTTATTGCCTTTAAAAATTGATTCATTAAATCCTGAAATTACGATGAGTAATTTCTTGTTCCAAAATGAACCACCCTAACAACATGAAAATGCAACTGATAATATAAAAATCGACGGGGTACATCCTATTCCCATCTCTTTTTTTAATTGTTTAAATACACAAACATAGTTTGGCTATTTCAAGTTATCAATCTATAAAGATAACACTTGTTTTCTCATTTTATTTGCTCTATTTAATCAAATATGATTAAATAGCCTGTAAATAGTTTCATACTATATGTTTCACTAGGGGAGCAATTTTATTGCTGAGAAAGGAAACTTGACCCTTTGAACCTGATCTAGTTTACACTAGCGTAGGGAAGTGATGACTTGCAACAGATTAACAAGCTAGTCAAGCATGCACTCCCATTCTTTACAATCGTTGAATGGGATTTTTTATGACTTTTGCTTCACTTCATTACAGAGCTAAGTGATCTTCCTCAAAACTGCAAAGGTGAGTTGTTTCCATAACTTCTCTAGCATTAAAATAATAACATGGAAGAGGAGAATTAAACGTGCAACCATTATTTACAGACCGTTTATGGAAAAAGGTGGAGCCCATTTGGAAGTCATATTTGGAGCACCCGTTTGTGAAGGGACTAGGGGAAGGTTGGCTGGACAAAGAAAAGTTTAAACATTGGATGAAGCAAGACTATGTTTATTTAATCGAATATTCCCGTCTGTTTGCACTAGGTAGTGCAAAGGCAAATGATTTAACAACTATGACAACCTTTGCCAATCTATTACACAGCACATTGCATATGGAAATGGATTTGCATCGTAACTATGCAAGTAAATTCAGTATTACCGCACAAGAGTTAGAAGAAACAGAAGCAGCTGCGACAACGACTGCATATACAAGTTATATGCTAAATGTCTCTCAACGAGGTGGCGTAGAAAATACAATCGCTGCTGTTCTCGCATGTGCCTGGAGCTATAACTATATAGGGAAAATACTAGCAACATGGCCAAACGCATTGGAACATGAATTTTATGGGAGTTGGGTACAAATGTATTCCTCAGATGAATTCACAGCACTTGCTAACGACTGCATTGATTTAATAAATGCTATTGCTAAAGATAAACCAGAGCATGAGCTGGCTCTATTAGAAGATATCGTTGTCAAGACAAGTTACTTTGAGTATATGTTCTGGGATATGGCAGAAAATCAAGCAATGTGGCCAATCCCTTCCACAGCATTAGTTTAAATGTGCATGACACTCCATTACTAATATTCTATCTAATTATTATAAAGAAAGACTCCCTGCTATATTTCTATTTCAGAAGGGAGTTTTTCTGCTTTCGGATATACATTTATTCTTGAGATAAATATTCCTCTAATGTTAGATCATTCTTCATGATTTCTTGAGCGGCTTTCTTACCAACATAACGAATATGCCATGGTTCATATTGATATTGTGTAATTTCTTCTTTTCCCTTTGGAAAGCGAATGATAAATCCATATTCAGCCGCATTCTCTGCCAACCATTTACCTTCATCTGTATTTCCAAAATCCTCGTTTAATTGGAAATCAACATTAGGACTAGTCACATCCATCGTTAAACCCGTTTGATGTTCACTTTCACCTGGACGAGCACTTACTTGGTTTGCTTCTGCTTCACCTAAAGATTGTACATTAGAAGCAAATATCGATGTTTGCCGATCATAGGAACGATATCCAGACTGGGCAAACAACTCCAAGCCTTCCTTATCTGCAGCTGCAAATAACTCTTCAAGCGCTGGAGCAGCAATTTTACGCATTTGTTTTTTCGGTAAATCTTCAGTAAAAGGAAAACGAACATTGGGTGTCACTAAGTCCACAGGCGTATAGTCTGCTGGTAGGGCATTTTCCTTATTTACTAATACTAATTGTTCGTGGGGATTTGCAGTAACTTTTGTCCCACTATCCGTGGTAACAGGCTCTGCTTTAACAGGCAATTCTTTACCCGCTTCAAAACCACTAGATTTATCTTCAAGTAGTTGCCGAACCACTTTTGCAGTTTCTTGTTCATAGATACCAGTTAAAGGTAAATCTTTCTGCATCTGTAAGTCTGTAACAGCCCATACAGTAGCATCATCAAATTCACCATTATCTTTTATATCGTAGCCAATATTCTTTAAAGCAAGTTGTAAAGCTTTTACATCTTTGCCACTATCTAATTTTTGTAAATCCGCTTCAGGAAGCTGTAAGCTCTGATTTGTTTCACCGTTTTTTTCATCATTGGAATGAGTTGATTCTTCTTTATCGTTATTCGTACATGCTGATGTAAATATAAACATAAGCAATAAAACAATAAAGGTGATGATATGTTTCCGTTTCATAATTTCCTCTCCTTCGAAACGTCCCTAGATGGAAGCATTCTAGCTTGCTTCAAAATAGTTTTTCAATCCATCTACAATTGCAGCACCCACTATTTGATTATATTCCTCAGACTGTATGGTTGCTAATTCTTCTGGATTACTCATAAAACCTAACTCTAACAGGATAGATGGTGCATCGTTATCATTCAATACAAAATAATTATTTTCCTTGACTCCCCGATCTCGTAATTCAATAGCTGCTGTAAGTGACTGATTAATACTCTGCGCTAACTGATGATCCTTTTCCTTAGAAAAATAATACGTACTAAAACCACTTACACTTGGATCAGTAAATGTATTGTAATGAACACTGATAAAAGCCTCTGGTGATTCTTCATTACTCATGTTCCTTCTATCTTCTAACGATACTTTTTCATCTTCTGTCCTTGTCATTATAACATTAGCTCCAGCATTTCGTAATGCTTTTTTTATCGCATCTGACGTATTCGTAATTAAATCTTTTTCATGTACAACGTTAGACTCTACGGAACCTGGATCTCTTCCGCCGTGTCCAGGATCAATCATAACCGTGTGTCCCTTTAGTGCTACAGAATCAGTTGTAGCATTTAATGTCTCCTGTTTTGTTTCACTAGCTGTTTTGGTCTTTCCTTCGGAGGTTTCTGCATTGCCAGCCCCGCATGCAGCTAATAAAATAAAGAATAAAGAAAATATAATAAACTTGAATATATTTCTTTGCTTCATAAATCACATTCCTTTCGCCAGTCCCTTTTATCGCTTACTAATATTTATCGTTAACCCATCCATTAAGATAGTTTTTCATATTCATTACTTACTAATAAAAAATCAAACCTGATTGATAGTCTAACAAACTAAGGCTTCAAATTGCTATATTTTTGATTATAATTAGCTTTGGACACCTCGTATCATACCAAGGGGGCGTTTTTAGTTCAATCCTCATTTTGCTTTATTACAGGAATGCCTTCCTATAGTGCAAAAAACCGCCCTAAAAGTTTTTTCTCCTTCTAGGACGGCTTATTTTATTGCCAGCTATTGATATTTAAGATAATTCTGGCCAGTATGCTTTATTCGCTTCATATAAATCATCAAGTAAATCTTTAGCAACTTTTGCACTAGGGACAATCTTAGATAACGTAAGTGCCTGCCATAGTTTTTGGTATGATTTTTCTACCCAAGCTTCTACTACCAGTTTTTCAACTGCCACTTGTTGCTCCATTAATCCTTTTTGGAAACGAGGAATTTCTCCCATAGCAAGTGGTTCAGGGCCTTGGCTGCCAACAAGGCAAGGGATTTCAACCATTGCTGTCGGTTCAAAATTACTAATTGCGCCGTTATTTTCAACAATCAGCAGCATACGTTCTTTTGAATTATAGGCTATGGCACGTGCTAAATCTACAATATAGGAAGCATGTTCATCAATTTCTAGTTCAGTTCCTTCAGCGGTTTGGTTATCAATAATTTTTTGACATTCTCCGAATACAAACTTCTCGCGTCCATCCATCACTTCATTCGCTCGTGTATATTCAGGATTAGACTGTTCCACCACATAATCTGGATAGAAGTAATATTTCAAATATGTGTTTGGCACGGTCATTGGATCAAGTGCTTGCACATCTTTTGCTTTAGCAAAGGTACTATTCCAGCTTGCATCAGAATGCTGCTTACTTTCATCTGCTGTCACATAGCCATGTTTGGAAACATGCTCGCGAATTTTTGGCATTAGGTCATTTCCCTGTTTATCACGAATATCAAACCACCAACCGAAATGGTTTAAACCATAATATCGCACTTCCATTTCTTTACGAGACGACAATCCAATCGATGCCGCCATTAACTCCTCAATTCCAATTGGCATATCGCAAATATTCAATATTTTAGAATTTGGACGTAATCGCCGTGTTGCTTCAGCAACAATAGCTGCAGGGTTAGAATAGTTTAAAAACCATGCGTTTGGTGAGTATTTTTCCATATAGTCCACAAGTTCAATAACCGGTCCAATCGAACGCATTCCATAGGCAATTCCACCCGGTCCACATGTTTCTTGTCCAACTACCCCATGCTTAAGCGGTATTTTCTCATCTTTTTCACGCATTGCATATTTTCCAACGCGAATATGAGCCATGACGAAATCAATATTACTAAATGCTTCTTCTGGGTCAATCGTTTCGACAAAGTTAATTTGCGGTGCTTTTTCTTTTAATAGAATTCTGCAAGCTCCAGCAACGGTACCTTGCCGTTCTTCATCATTGTCATAAAGCTTTATTTCTTTAATCGGAAATCTGTCCAAGTTTTCTAATAGCATTAATATAATCCCTGGAGTAAATGTACTTCCTCCGCCAGCAATTGTAATTGAAAATTGTTTCATGTTCTTTTTCCTCCTTGTGTAGTTTACTGTTTATCACTTAAAAATGTATCTATGGAATCACGAATCTGCGGTACGGATAATCCAACAATCACTTGAATGCTCTTATTATTCCTTACCACTCCGTGGGCTTCCCCATATTCTTTAAAGTACATGTCATCTTCTACTTTGCTCGGGTCATATACCGTAACCCGTAAACGAGTTGCACAATTTGTAACGTTTTCTATATTGTCTGCACCACCAAGCCCTTGCAGGTAAATAGCTGCTTTTCGCTCATATTCATTGTTATATTTTTCAGCATCAGCAGATTCTCCAGCTGCTGCTGTCTGCTCCTTGCTTGCACGATAATCCTTTTTCGTATAAAGTTTTGTTTCACCATTGTCATTTTTTTCACGACCAGGCATTGGAATATCAAACTTCAAAATTAAAAATTTAAATGTGTAGTAATAGATTACAATGAAGATGATTCCAATGATAAATTGAGCGAGATAAACACCCCAATGATTTCCCATAAGCGGTACCCAGTTTGTTGCCGCTATTTCAATTAAACCGCCGCCCATATTACCAACAAGACCAAATCCATGCATGATCGTAACCATGGTAGCTCCTAAAATGGCATGAAGAGCAAATAGGTATGGAGCGATAAATAAGAACGTAAACTCAAGTGGTTCAGTAATTCCAGCAAAGACAGCTGTTAACGCTGCAGCAAATAGTAAAGCGCCAACTTTCTTACGCTTTTCTGGTTTGGCTGTATGGTATAATGCAAGTGCGATTCCAATGGAACCAAACATTTTTGTATTTCCTTGTAATAAGAATCCGCCACCAGGGAAGATATCATTTAAGGCGCCCGTAGCCTTTGAGTACTCTGTCAAATGAGAAATCCAATATGACTTCATACCACCATCCACAACAGCTGGCCCATATTCAAACGGTGTATAGATGAAATGGTGCAAACCGGTCGGAATTAAAATCCGCTCTAAGAAATGGAATAGCCAGACGCCAACGTAACTTGATGAAACTAAAAAGTCCTGTAACGAAGCAATTCCATTTTGCACCATTGGCCATATCCAACTTGTAAGAAATGCTAGTGGAATCATTAAAAAGAATGAAATCATAACTACAAATGGTCCGCCTTGGAAAATACCAATGGATTCAGGCAATTTTTTCTCGTAAAAGCGATTGTGCAAATAAATAACAATCGCAGAAATAAAGATAGCACCAATTATATTTGTATCTAATGTTTTAATGCCAATAATTTCTTTTAATCCACTTGTACCACCAACCTCACTCGCAAAGTCAACGCCAAATGCCGGACCCCAAATGGTTAAAATACCGTTAATAAAGTAGTTAAACATTAAGTAACCCATGACAGCTGATAATACAGCTCGCCCAGGCGCTTTTTTCGCCAAAGAAATCGGAAGACCGATAACAAACACAAGCTCCATTTGATTAAATACGGTCCAACCGCCATTCTCAATTAGTGACCAGATTTGATACCAAAGACCATCTGGATTAGCCAACTCCCCCATGACAGCCTCATTCTTGAACAATGTAGCTAAACCTACAACAATACCGAAGAAGGGAAATAATAGCACTGGTACAATCATTGCACTTCCAAATCTACGAATTGCATTCATCAACATCCACCACCTATATATTTGATTTGATTAAAAATCATTTTGAACAGCAAAGGCTTATTTCTAATTTCCTTGCTAGACTGCCGTCACTTGAAGGTACCTTTCTCACAACCTAGTTAAAAGTAAAAAACAGATAGTATATACCATCAAATTATCTTAGTGAATAAGCTAACAAATGAATGTACACTATGATTTCGCTTTCACTTGTTACATTCAGTATATGATTGGCAACGCATTCATTCAATAGGTTTTGAGGGGTTAGGGAAAGCGTAACCATTTATGAACGCGTTTTCATAACGTGGGAATTTTCCCAACCAAGACAGAAAATGGGGCGAAATATCGCATCTACTCAAAGCGAAAAGTGCAATTTTTTTGCAACGCAAGTTTATTTTTTATACAATAGGAACAAACGTTTGCGATTTATCACTTTATTGCTTTAATCAAATATGCCAATAGGATAAGGAGACCGCTTTAATGACTAAAGCTAAAATTGAAAAACCAAGAATCGGAACAGATTTACCGTCTGCCACTCTTTTAGATATTGATGATTACGAAGAAGCGCTTTACCATTGCATCCTTTCTAATTGTGATGGTGAAAAAGAAAACTACGATCGAACAGAATTTACCGAAGTTGTGTTTAAACAGGTAAAATTTAATGGAGCTTCATTTAAAAATGTGGAATTAACCGATGTTGTTTTTGAAAACTGTGATCTTTCCAATGTAGATTTTTTAGAAGCCATTATTCATCGTGTTGAATTTAAAGATACAAAAATGGTTGGCGTAAATTTTGCAGATGCTACATTAAGAAATGTTCGTTTTGACGACTGTTTAATAAATCTAAGCTCATATAATTATAGTAGTCCTAAACAAGTAATGTTTGATCACTGTTCTTTAAGAAATACTGATTTTTATGCATGCAAATTTAATAAGGTTCAATTCCAGCAATGCGACTTAAATGAAGTCAATTTTTCTCAGACTCCATTAAAGAATGTAGATCTTAGTAATTCTACTTTTGAAAGGCTAATTGTTTCTTTAGACGAACTAGATGGTTGTGAAATTTCCCCTCAACAAGCAATCGCGTTTGCTACAATGTTAGGATTAAAAGTGAAAGAATAACCGCGTGCAGGGTCAAAAAGAAGGCTGCAACTGAAAGTATTCAGTTAGCGAAAGAGGGGAAGGGAATACATTAACTAATGCAAGGAATAGAAAATAAGGCATACCGAACATCAGCGCATTTCTACAGGAAATAATGCTATACTGGATGTAATCAACGTTTTTAGGTAGGAGTGTCCGATGAAATTAGAATCCTTAATCAACAAAAATTATGATAAATTAAACAAAAATGATTTGCATGTGCTGCAATATATCTTAAGTCACCGCGAAACATGCTATGATCTCAGTATTGTTGAATTGGCAAATGCCTGTTATGCTTCACGTTCTTCCATTCATCGTCTAACCAAGAAGTTAGGTTTCAGTGGCTATAGCGAGTTTAAAGTCTTTTTAAAATGGGAAGGAGAAGCGCAGCATGAAACTAATAATCTGATGGAGGCATTCCAATCAGATATTGCACAAACATTAAAAAACATAGAATCAGTTGACTTTGAAAATATCAATCAATTACTTTTTCGTGCAGATCGTATCTATATACACGGTACTGGAACCGCTCAATTAATGTGCGCTAAGGATTGTCAACGTATGTTTTCCATAATTGAAACATTTATCATCCTTATTCACGACCAAGTAGAGTTTGAAGCTATGTACCGGGGCATGAAGGATACAGACGTTGTTATTATTATTTCTTTATCCGGCGACACTCCGACGCTTATCCCTAACATTAAACAATTAAATGCTAAAGGAATTGATGTAATTACCATTACCAATTTAAAAAATAACAAGCTTGCGCAAATGTCTCCAAACAATATTTACGCTACAACAACTCCAGGATCAACAAAAGATGGTACAGAGATCACTTCGTTTGTCCCTTTCTATATCGTTATTGAAACGATGTACCGTAAATATATTGAGTATTGTGAGCAGCAAAAAAATTAGCTAAGTATTTAAAATAAATGTCTCTAGGCAGCCCTTTTTAAGGTGTAGAACCTTTTGATAGGGCTTTTTATATAACAGCTATTCAGCAATTATTTTACATAGACTGTTTCTCTCCTAACCATTGCTATGTTATCCCAACACTTAAAAGCATAAATTGGTATATCAACACTTAGTCACCATTTTTCCTCTGCTTTGGCTGTACCAAACATTTCATGACTCTAAAAGATCGACTCAACAATAGGCTCCACTCTATAGGGAAAATTATGAATTAATTATTTTTCATCCAATTATAAAAGCTAAAATGATGATATCGTCGTCTAATATGTAGAGCCTAATAATCCAAGGAGGTGTAATTTTGAAAGGTCTCATTAAAAAAGCTCAAAATAGCGATGAAAAAGCATTTGCAAAAATATTTGAGAAGTATGAAGCTGATTTGTATAAAGTTGCGTATGTGTACGTTGGAAATCAAGATGCTGCTTTAGATGTTATTCAAGAAACTGCATATCGTTCATTCAAATCAATTAAATTCCTAAAAGAAAGTCAGTATTTAAAAACATGGCTAATCAAAATAGCAATTAATTGTTCAATAGATTATATTCGAAGTCAAACAAAAAATAAAATCATTGATATAGATAAATTGCCACTAGTTAACGAAGATTCTAGAGACTTCACGGATAATATAGATTGGAAAATTACGTTAAACGAATTAATCCAACAGCTAGAGCCTGCTGAGAAAACGGTGATTATTCTTCGATTCTACAATGACTTAACAATAAAACAAGTAGCCAAGTTATTGGAGATACCTTTAGGAACGGTTAAGACCATCTTATATAGAGCCTTAAAAAAACTGAAAAATAACATGAAAGGAGAGAGCAAACTTGAATAAAGTGAAACAAGAACTAGATAAAATATCTATTCCGAAAGAACTTAAATATAAACGAGACCTAGGCATCCATCGTGCAAAATCAGAAATGCCACGAAAAATCAGAAGTTTCAAGCTTATATATGCAGTAGCAATTACAGCTTTTCTAGCCACATTAAGTTTATTATATTTTAATAATGATAATCCACCTGAAAATCCAAACGTGCAGACGATAGAGTCAAATTATGTAATTAACATTAATGATCCGGAAGAAGTTGTTGAATTTGCAGATAATGTATTTGTCGGAAAAGTTGAGAAAGTGGATGAAACCATTATTACTAATTATCCTGAAACAAGATTTTTAATTAAAGTTTTAGAAAACATTAAAGGGAAATTAACAGAAACTGCATTAATTAACCAAATTGGCGGATATGAGGGAAATGACCTATTTTTGATGGAGGAGGATGAATTGCTTAAAGAAGGTAACACTTATCTATTTGCCACTATAAATTCTAATGAAAATGACACGAAGACGATAATCCCTGTAGGAGGAAGCATTGAAATTGGCGGAGAAGCCGAGCAAGCACAGTTAATAGAAAAGTATAACAAAATATATCAAAGCAAATGACTTTAAATACCTGGCATTCTCAGATTAAAACACAAATAATAAATTCAAAATTAATCATGGAGTGGGAAAACCCGAACTTTTTTCATTCTAATTGTCGAATTTTAAATTAAAGTTCTGGTTTCCCTTTAGCTATCAGCTATTTTCTAGCTCTATTTACTTTTTCTTGTAATTCAGAGACAATAGGATTTTTAACTGCTTCCTCAAATTCACTTAACAATCCACTTTTATTTACAGCACTCCCATCATATTTTGTATTACCATATAAAGGAATTAATAATATATTACCATCTTCTTGTTTATTAGCAGCAAATATATAAGCTTTTCCCTTTTCTAGTAATGGATCTCCTTCAAATAGATATAAAGTTTCGATTGTTTTTCCATCTACCTCTTCTTTTAAGTGTCCGCCATATTGGTTAATCACTACTTCTTTAGAAGGGAGATTACCTTGTAATTGGTGAATAGCTTCTACTTTAAATTGTGTAGTTGGGTAAGCGAAATTATCTACCTCTCCCAAATTCTCTAATACTTTGCCTGTAAAAATATAATCAACTGTTCCTGCTAATATTTGCTTATTATCAAAATCAGCCATAAAAGTTGCCCCAATTTCTATAACTTTATGCTCCTTAGGGGTAGCATTCACATTGGAATTTACCTTATTATAGCTAAATAATCCAATTACCATTATCGATATACTAAGAATAATAAATAACGTTTTTCTTTTCATTAATTTATACCTCCTTAGTTAATTGATATTACCAGCGCTGCCTTAAATCCGCCTTATCATGTTCACCTAAAACGCTTTGACAAATTCTCCCTGATCTCATAACACTTCCTGCAACATTGTTATGGTCAAGGTTTAAAGCATGCCCTAATTCATGCAGGGCAGTGTGGTTTCTTTGGCAGGAAGACATATTATTGAAATAGGTATTATTAAACATGATCTTATCAGCCCCAGTATATTGTGTCCATGAGCCCAGTACTCCGTCTGAAGCTGAATAATCAGTAAACGATAGATCTTCAATAGTAGTTGCAGTGTCGCCAGCAATATTAATGATGCCCTCAGCATCCCATCTATTGATGGCTGTATTTCTAGCCGAAGTCCATTGAGTACCACCATGGTAAGTTCCCCACCTTATTTCCCCATTATCCACGGAATGTCTATCTCTTTCCATAAAATGTGCAGATACTGGACTCGTAATTGAAAAAATTAACAGTAAGACAAAAATGGAGAATAAAATAGTTTTTTTCATTTTATAACCATTCCTTTCCTTTATAATAGTACATTTAGGTGGAAGCTTCGTTTAGTAGTTGGCTACAGGTCTATTGATAAATATGTCAAATTATTTTTATAATTTATAATAAAGATATTCATCCTCCTTTTTTGAATATTTAAATCACTTAATATAACAGTTATTCTATAAAACTTATAAAAATCCTCCCTTATTCCAAAAATATAGTTGAGTTATAAGTAGATTAAAGAAGAGCTGAGATAAAGCGTAGAAAGAGAAAAAGGAAGCTTAATGTAGATTTGATCCATATTTTGATGTAAAACCTGCAATATACAAAGCTACTATGAAAAATAATTGATTTTTCGGAGCTTGCAATTCATCAAGGTATTCCTGTTACAATCTAATTATGCACAATGAGCATGCTTCATTTACGAATAAATAGTAGTTAAAATATATAATTACGAGATAGTCTTCTTGTTTATAGGGAAGATAATCGTGTCAACCATTTTTCCTTTCCGCTATTTAGTATGGGAGCAGAAGGTAGTTTAAGGAGGTTTTACGTGGAGTGGCGGACATGATAGCATTTCTATGCGTGAGCCAATATCCCTTTCATATTGGCGTCTTGGCTCGTAAATCATGTCTGCCGAGGCTCCATGTCATACCGACTACGAATCTATCTTTTGGTTATGCTCCCAACATCAAATAGCGAGGATCCCCATTTTTCCTTTCCATATACATGTATTCTAATATGTTTGAAATTTTTGTTGCTTATCAAAGTTCACTTAGGTTTTTTCTATCTAAGAAAAATGGTATCGCCTTTTTTTGGACTGGTAACCTATCCGGATTTCATACAGTTTCCAACATAAAATAATAAACTTGCCCCTAAATTCTGTTACACAAAGCATCCCAGAATAAAATGACAAGTTTATAGTTCACAATTTATAACCCAATTTATTACTAAGAACATACTAATAATGCTAGTAAAAATTAAAAAGAGGTGCAATACCAGTCTCGACATCTGCTGAAAACCAGACATAAGAAGGTCGCTAGCTTATTGATTAGCTGATATGTAATAAACCCCACAAGGGGCTTAGATATAATATCAAGATGAAGAAGAATCAGAGCAATTAATATTCTTTTCGTAAATTCAGTTTTATAGATACATAGCTACATAGCTACTTTACTATTTGACCTGCCACCCTTCGTCATTCAAAACTTTCTTAGCAGTAAATTCGTCAATCACTAATGAATTAATATATTTACCACGAATTGCCGCAAGAGTAATATCATTTTTAAATGAGTGGCCAACCACTCCAATCGACCACTTTTTATTTAATAAAGATTCTAATGGTACACCGACAACATAATTATTTGGTAGGTTAACCTTTTCTCCCTTTTCATCGACCATTTGTGCAAGGATATGACCAACTACACCCTTTTCAAGGTATTCTTTTCTTTTCGTCTCTTCTAAATAGCCAGTCCGATGCAAACTTGAATTTTTTTCTGATAGTGAGCCGAGTCCCATTATTACAATCTTACAGCTTTCGGCAACCTGTAACACCTCTTGGATTTGCTGCTGATGGAGCAGAGCATTTTTTACTTGTTCATCCGAAACAACCGCAGGACTATTAATATATTTATAGGTGCCCTTGAATCGCTCTGCCATTTTATATGCAAGCTCAGGTCCGTCAATGGCTGGGTCCCCGCTCCCCAAGGACCCAACTAATTGGATGACATCTACATTGCTAAGATCTGTTTCAGTGATAGAATCGACAACATGTTTTATCGTCCTTCCCCATGAGATTCCAATCCGATCATTTGGTTCAAGTAAACTAAGCAGAAATCTTGAGGCAACATACCCGACGCGTTTTAACGTTACATCCGAGTTTTCGTCATCTGTCTTAACGACCAAGACATCCTTTATATCAAATGTATTTTTAAGTTGATCGGACAACTTATAATCTAGTTCTACAGGTGTATTAATGTTAATACTCACAAAACCTCGTCTTTTAGCCTCTTGAATCATTCGTGAAACGGTCGGCCTTGAAACCCCTAACAATTTGGAAATCTCTTGTTGACTTATTTCCTGTTTATAGTATAGCTCGGCTACTCGCAATACTTGATGGTCTTTAATATTCATTTGCCCTCACCTTTTAAAATTTATTTACAATAATCATAACATACACCTCTATATCGATTAAAAAAACATACCCTTAGCAATTTAACATCGCTAAGGGCTGTTTATTTTAAAACTTTCATTTTTTGATTTCCGCATTGGAACTTATGCCTTTTGTCGCAATGAGGCCTCCCGTTTTGTTCTTTCTGACTTTGGCAGATTTAATTCTTTGATATCTACTCCTTTTCTCTCTAACCGTTTAACCAAGAAAGTGATAAACAAAGGTAAGCCTACTAGACCTACAACTACAGCGGTTGCAATCTGAACCGTAGCAATCTCCATCATTGGTGCAAATGCAGGACTCGCCGCAGCGATAACGGCAGGAGTGGGAATTGCATTGCCTGCTGTTGTTCCTTCTGAAGCACCAACAATTGGATTCCATCCAAACCAGCTGTATATCAAATAAGCGGATCCGCCAGTTAGAACAACAGTTAAGATACCGATGAGTACTCCTCCTATTCCTCCTTCAACTAATGACTGCAATGAAATCCCCATCCCAATACAGAATGCAAAAAATGGAATTAATAAATCTGTTCCTTTTGAAAGAAGCCTGCGCATATCTTCATCAAGATTTCCAAGTATAGCGCCGACTACTATTGGTAAAATAACCGAAATTAAATCTGTGAAATTAAAGAGACCATCGATAAACCCCATCATTCCAAACAATGATAGAGCTACCATCGTAAGGAAAGGACCATCATTAATGGCAAGAAACGGATAAGCTGCAGTATCATCTTCACGACCATACTCTCCAGCAACCGCCAGATAAACGGCACCAGCACTATTACTCATAGCTGCGAGGATAGCAAGTGGCGCCATTCCAAGAAACAGACCATTCATACCAGCAACAGAAAAACCAATTACAGCGATTACAGCAGCGATAAACCATTTTAATAAAAGTAGGGTAAGACCTTTCTTAACAGCTGAACCAATCATATTTACACGAATTTGAGCACCCACACATACTAAAAATAAAGCAATAAACGGCAGCGTGCCATTCACTAGCAATGCTTCGGTGAATCCGCCAATTCGTAGTAGTCCCGGTGCAATTGAATTAATTATCATCCCTAAAAAGAGCGGGACGACAACCATTCCAGCTGGGATTTTCTCAATGGTTCGTTTTATTCTCATTTTAAACACTCCTTTTTAAAAATAGTCTTTGAGATGCTCTGTTATAATTCCTTCTGTAAAAAGTAAGGTCTTCTTCTGCCATCCTTGCTCGTACAAATCCTTTCAAAGAAAATCAGAATCGTATATTAAGCGCTTTCAAATAGTTGAACACTGACTTACCTACCATATTGGAAAAATTAATTACCGTTTACCTTCTTTCTGTAACAATCGGCATATTTAATTGATAATTCAGAAAAAACGGAAATAGGTTCTTCTAAATAATTTCACACATTATACATAAAAGCTAGCAAAACTAAACCTTAGTTAAATTTAACCTTCATCCATATATCCAAAATAACATTAACTCTACTCAGTACTTTTTTCTTTTCGTCTAATTAGCGAACAATATCTGCCCCCTCACTTTCTAACAGAGCATTAACTTCCTGCTCGTTTGTATTAACAACTTCGCCATATTGGCTCAACGCTAAAGCTGCCGTGAGAACTCCATATTTAAGGCCTTTTACAAAATCTCCTTCTAACCATCCGTGTAAAATTCCACCAGCCAAACCATCACCAGCACCTATTCGGTCAACAATCACTACTTTGCGGGCAGGCTCCTCATAAATAACGCCGTCTTCTAAACCTAGAACACTTTCAGCACCTCTTGACATAACTACTTTGTGAGCTTTTGAGATTTCTTTTAAATGACCGATCATTTCATAATCATCCCCCTCACAGCCAAATACAAATTTAGCATCACGCTTCGAGCAAAACAGTAATTCTACGTTTTGAATCATCGGTAGGAGGGTTTCATATGCTTCTTCTTTTTCCCATAAAGTGCTACGATAATTAACGTCAAAGCTAATTGGTACCTTAGCTTCATGTGCTCGTTTAATCAACTCTTGAACTACTTCTTTTGTATTTTTGGATAAGGCAGCAGTAATTCCAGTTAAATGAATAATCTTTGAATCTAATAAATAAGACCAATCGACATCTTCCTTACGAATATTGGTAAAACAAGTATTTTTACGGTCAAAAATGACCTTTGTCGAACGAGGTGGTGTTGCGTACTCCACATACAAGGTTGCTAAACGGAATTGATTGGACCAAATAATCTTATCTATATTAATTCCGTGACTTCGATATTCATTTCGAACCTTTTTACCTAACGGGTTATCTGGTAAGCAGCTTACCCATCCCGTTTTACGACCTAAACGTGATAAACATCCTACTACGTTCGCTTCGGCCCCGGAAACTCCGATATCAAAGGAAGTTGCAATATTTAATCTTTTTCCAGCTGGGACAGATAAACGAAGACTTCCTTCTCCGATAGTTGTTACATCAAACCTCATAGTTGTTCTCCTCTCTTCCTTCTAATTAATTTAAATTTTCCAAAATTATGTTGATTTGGGTTTTATAAAAAAATAGACTATTTATAGTAATATAGAAGGGGTTGACTTGTTTAATGCAAGAATTACCAATTTAAAGGGTACGCGCCTTTTGAACAGATTGAAACACATGAAGAATTTCTTCAATCGTATATCTAAAGGGAGTGCCTTGTGTTGAACTTGCTAACAAGCTTTCCTTAGCTATCTCTTCTCCCTTTCCTTCGAGAAATGAAAGTGAAGACAAGGTCAGAGTCTCAAGTGAAGCTTCGTAGCGGTTAAGAATCCTCGGCAATTCCTCTACACTTAGATTCGGTTTTTCTCCTAAAATACTAGCAATCTCTTGATACTTATGAAGAATTTGTTCATCTTCTTTTTGAGCTTTCTCTATATTCATTTCGGTAAACGGACATAAAAAACGAGCGCATATTTCTCCATGTGCCATTGAAGAGCGTCCTCCAATGATACTTGCCACTCCATGAATAATTCCTAAACGGCTATTACTCAGGGCTACTCCACTATATAAAGCAGCAATTTGCAAATAAAGCCGTTCTTCCGTTGACAAAGTGGAAAGCTGTTTAAGCTGAAAGCCTTTACGAAATAGGTGAAGACCCTCACGGCAAATACCATCTGTTAACGGATTCGCCTTATTGGAAACAAAAGCCTCCATTAATTGAGTTAGACAATCTAAACTTGAGTAAACTAAAACATCTAGCGGAAGATCCATGGTTAGTGTAGGATCGAGAATTGCTGCATATGGCCTTAAAGAGTTGGATCGAAGACTCTGCTTCTTATCTCCCCTCCGAATTACCGCATTAGCTGTAACCTCTGCTCCTGTACCAAATGTTGTCGGAACTGAGATATGAGGTACCGTTTTCTTTAAATAGTTTGGATGATCATAATAATAAAACAGGTTGTTTGTGTCATCTGCTAAAAAAGAAACCGATTTTGCCAAGTCAATCACACTTCCCCCGCCAATACTCACAATGACATCTGGTCGAAATCGCCCATAAAACTCTAGAGCATTGTCGACCATCGCAACAGTTGGTTCCCCTTTAACCAAAAACACTTCCTCTTCAAGACCTTCTCTTCCCTTAAAATCAGGAATAATCGTTAATCCCCGGCTTCTAGTAAAATACAAAACTCGCTTCACCTTTAAAGAAGAAAGAAGTTTTGGCATCGATTGGATGAAAGCATTATTCCCCACATACAACGAGGTCGGCATTTCAAAATGATATACAGACTCCATGATTTTGCCTCCTTCGTAGGAAAAAATAAAAAGATAAAATACTACTATTTCTACACTAATTTTATATAAAATATGTGATGTGTCTCACAATTTCAAGGAGTTTGTATTTTGGCTCTATTAATGGATAAAATTCAGATCGTTTACATCTTTAATCCTTAAAATCGAGGCAGTTCTTTCGCACAATCCTTATCAATAATAATGACATTAAAACACTTTTCTTTAACCGCAGTCCGCAGCGATCTCAATGGACCATTCCTTATTTTCATCCATAGGGTGGGCAAACAAAAGGACGATGAAGTAAACTACCTTTCTCAACTTTATTTAAATATAACCCTGCTTGTTGAAGATGACTTTTCTTTACATGAACCAATTGTACTTAGATACATACTGGGTGGTTAAGTTTTCAAAACCATTCTTTTAATTACTTTTTTGCTTGAACTTTATACAGTTTTACTACTGACAAGATATAAACTTTTAAATTCCGCTTTTTACGTAAGATTACGGATAGCTGGGAATCTAAAGAAACAGGGGTATTCCAATTAATTTCTACAAATCCCTGTTTCTTTACCTCTTTTAGAATCCTCGAAACTGTAGTCCCATGATTTCCGAAATCTTTTATGATGCTAGTAGCTTCCGTTGATAACATATAGCTGCCTAGGTAATCTGGGCATATTCTGTTCCAGAACAATACTCTTTTAAACAGTCGATTTTTTCTGACCGTACGTATCATGATAAATTCGATAACCTCGTTCAACAACTTCTTCGGATAAAGGTTCTATTTTTGTTCTTAACATCGCATAATGAACAGACTGTGCCGTTTCCTCTAATACAACCGCATTTTTTAATGCCTTTTCAGATGTTTTTCCAATCGTAAAAATACCGTGATTGCGAATTAAAATAGCCTCTGACTCTCCTATTTTCTCCACTATCTCCTGTCCAATTTCTTCTTCACCAATGACGGCGAATTGGGATATTGGGATAGTTCCGCCAAAAACAGCAGCTGAAGTTGTTGTATAGATATGCAACGGTTCTCCCGTAATGGCAAAGCTTGTAGCATAGGGAGAATGCGTGTGAACAATACCATGAACATCATCGCGATGACGATATACATATAGATGGGATGCAGTATCAACAGAAGGTTTTAAATCGCCTTCTATTACTTTCCCATGTAAATTGACAACCACCATTTTCTCTGGTGTCAGCTGGTCAAACAACACGCCACTTGGTTTGATAACAACATAATTTGTTTCTGGATCTCTTGCACTGACATTTCCGCTTGTCCATAACACCAAGCCGTTATCAACAAGTGCCTTGTTCTGAGCACATACCGTCTTTCTTAATTCCTCAAGTAGCATAAGCTTTACCTCCTTAAAGTGCTTCTAATTGAGTATCCTTTATTTCTTCTTGCTCTACTTTTAAGTCAAATGTTTTAACCTGTTCTTCAGTGATATTGAATTTCTTATCTAATGCCTTTTCCATCGTATTTAATAAACCGAGAGCATCTAAACCAAATTTACGCATTAAATATTCTGCAGAAGCCCCATGTGCATACTTATCCGGAATACCTATCTTTGTTAATTTGGTTGTGATTCCATTCTCCGCAATCACATCAGCCACTGCTGAACCTAGGCCACCAATTGTCGAGTGATTTTCAAGTGTAATAACGCCATTTTTTGATTCATGAAGGGCTTTTACAACCCGTTCATCAGTAAATGGTTTTAAAGTAGAGATATGAAGGTGTTTCACATGTACGCCTTTTTCTTTTAATAATTCGACTGCCTTCATCGCCTCTTCTGTACAGATACCACTAGACAATACAGTAATGTCGTCACCTTCATTTAAAATTCTAGCTGTATTGAACTTAAATGGTTCATTTTTCGGGAACAAACGAGGCAAACGTCCGCGTAGCATTCGGATGTAAATAGGCCCATCGATATCATCGGTGGCGTCTAAGACGGTTTCAACATCGGTCGCATCCCCTGTTTCAAAAATGGTCATATTTGGAATGCTCTTTACAACGGAAATATCCTCGATTGCTTGATGAGTAACCCCACCTGGTGTCATTATCCCCGGCAGAAATCCAACTAAACGCACCTTTAAGTTAGGATATGCGACTGACATAGATAATTGGTCGTATGGTCTTCGATAAAGAAAGACAGCAAACGTATGCAGAAATGGAACATAACCTTCCCTTGCCAAACCACCAGCCCAACTTAACATATTTTGTTCGGCCATACCCATGGAAACAAATTTTTCAGGCAATTGCTTTTTGAACTCAGCAATCTCTGTTGAACCTGTTAAGTCACCAGATAAGACAAGCGTATTTTCTCTTTCCCTTCCATATCTCACCATGTTTTCGGAATGAGGATTATTTACAAATTCAACCATATTTAGCGAACTCCTTTCTTCATATCTTCAAGAATCGCTTTAAACTGTTCGATTTCATGATCACGAAATCTTACAAAGTGAAGATTTGGCTTTCGATAATCTAACTCCGGTAGCCCTTGTGCAGAATTGGTATAACATAAAACGAACAGTGGTTTGTTTTCAGTTGGTGTTTGGCTTGCTCTCACTAATTCGTCAATATGATGTCCATCCACCGTGACACAAGTTCCACCAAACGCCTCGATACGGGAATTTATTGGTTCGATATTCATGACATCCTTTGTCCAGCCATCGTACTGTTGACCATTAACGTCGACATAAACAACTAGATTATCTAATTTATAATGAGCAGCAGCTTGGATTCCTTCCCAAGTTTGCCCTTCCTCTAACTCTCCGTCAGACATGAACAAGAAGACGCGTCCTTTTTCATTCCTCATTTTTCTAGCATGAGCAATTCCGCCTGCCTGGCTTATCGCTTGACCAAATGAACCCGTTGTCAATTCAAAACCAGGGGAATGTTCGGCACCGATTTGCTCGACAATGCTTCCATCGACATTAAATTCCTTCAAAGAATCTGGGGATAATCTTCCCGACTCAACTAAAGCCGCATAAATCACGACGGCATAGTGAGCAGGCGATATCAATAAACGGTCATACCCTGGGCCAGTAGGTCCGTTATAAGCCGCACCTGTTACATAGTCTTTATTGCTGTTTCCCGGTACCCCTCCAAAAGATGGAGCAACAAATGGTGCTTGGCTTTCTCCTAATTTCATTAACCCTCCATATAAAACAGAAACTATTTCAGCACTGGAAAGAGCTTGACTCAAATAACATCCATTTTTTTCAATAGTTAATTCTAATACCCGTTGGCGAATCCCATGAGCTATTTGTTCCATTTTTTTATAATCATATGGTTCATTTGGTTTTATCTTCGAACTTGTTGTGACATTTGATCTAATATCCATGTTCTTGCCCCCTTAATAATTTCCAAGCTATTTCTGCTGTTGTCGTTCCACATTTCTAAACTAAAAGGTCCTTTGTAACCAGCTTTGAAAAGACTCTCAAACACAGCTTTAAAATTGACGATTCCTTCTCCATATGGAACTCTTCTGAAAACTCCTTCTTTCGTATCCTTAAGATGGATACCAACGATATGGTTGATGTTCTCTGCTAGCGCCTGTTTAACATTAAAATGATGTGCCGTTAAATTCCCGACATCTGGATACATCTTTAACCAAGGGGAGTGAACTTCTTCGACGACTTCCTTTATTTGTTCTAAAGAAATTATGTCTCTGTCAACATTCTCAAGGCCAAGCATCACCCCTGCCTGACTGGCAAGTTCAGCCGATTGATACATTCCTTCTAAAAACCTTTTCTTAGAATAATCAGTTGATACTTCGTGTTCAAGTGTATAATAACCGGCAATTTGAATGGTACGAATACCCATACTTGCTGAAAAATCAATAGCCTGTTCCATAATTTTCAATGCTTGTTGTCGAATTTTTGCTTCTTTACTACCGAAAGGAAAGTCGCGATGTGCACTTAGAACCAAATTATAGAAGTGGACTCCACTGTTTAATGTAGCTCGAAGCCATGTTGCTTTCTGTTCTGTCGACCATTGAAACCTTGGTAAACGGTCTTTGTCTAAAGCTATTTCATATAAGGAGTAACCAGCTTCAGCTACTGAGTGTAAAACCTCTTCAATATCCTTATTAAGCGGCAACGCCTTCTCATAGATTCCTAATTTTATTGTTTTCATTTGCAGCACCTCCATCATCCAAACACACGGATGATTTCATCTTTATACTCTTTCGCTGCCTGGAAAGGATTGGGGGAGTTAGCGATTTTCCTTCCAGCAATAAAGCAATAAACCGGGACATCTTTAAATAATTTGATTTCGTCAACGGATAATCCACCGGTAATACTCAACTGAAACCCTTTATCCGCTAAGCTCTTAAGTTCATTGATGACTTCTGGGCTCCATTTTTCTTCTTCCTCTACTACCTCACTAGAACGATGATAGATTAACTGTGTAATCCCTAAAGATCTCCAGTATTCGGTTTGTTCATTTGTAAAGGTTTGATTTATTTCTATCTGAACATCTTTGTTTTCACGCGATTTTACTTCCTTTACTACTGCTTCAATCGTATCTTTTGAAGCATCACTTATGACCGTTACCCAATCAGCACCGGAGTCGAAGGCCAATTTGGCCAATTTTCCTCCGGCCTTGATAATGCGAATATCCGCTAATACGATATGGTCTGGAAATAGGCTTTTCATAATACGTACCGCTTTCATTCCATTTTCAACAGCGAGAATCGTTCCTACTTCCATCACATTCACTTGTGATTGGGATTTTTGAGCAGCAGCTAAAGAACTCGATAAATCATGGTTATCTAAAGCCAGTTGTAATTTTGGTCTGCTCATGTTGGCACCTCTATTTTTCCATTTGATAAACTCTTGCAGGGTTATAAATCATAAACTTATCAAGGACCTCTTGACTAAATCCTTCATCAAGCAATCTTGGTAAGAAACGTTCTTTAATCCAGTTAAATCCAGGTCCATATCCGTATACTTTATGGTGAGATCTTCTTCCCATATCATTGGAAAGCATGATCTGATCTTCGTAACCATCTTCAACTAATTGTTGAAGCAATTCAATTCTCATGCTATCTGGATAGTATTTTGCTTTTCCAGGACCATCATAGATGATGTTTGCACCCGTCTTTAAAATTTGACGATGGTACCACAAATCAGGAAAACGATCCACATGAGCAACGATGAACTTACTCATATCTAATCCCTCTTCTAACACAATTTCACATTGTTCGATTCCCATCGTTCCAGCGGTTGTATGAGTATGAAGACATGTGCCAGCTTTCATTGCTGCACGTGCACCCGCTCTTAACACTTTCTCTTCGTTTGAGGTAATGTGATTATAAGCAGTACCAGCTTTAATCCATCCAGCTTTTACAGTCGTTCCATCCATCCCTACTTGGACATCATGCAACATTCTCTCCGCAATGTAGTTGATTGACCAATCTGTTAATTCTGGCTCCATGCCATGCTCTTCACAAATGTATCCTGTACATGCAATAACATGTACGCCTGATTCTTGAGAAGCAGTGACCATTCCCGGAGTATTTCTTCCCCATGATTGTGGAGTTGTTTCAATAATCGCCCCACCACCAATTTCTTTGAATTCTTTTAACATTTGAATTGCCAATGGAACACTGTCTAAATGGTGATCCAAATTATTTTTTGTTCCTTCCCCTTGTGGATTTGTAAGAATATGTTCATGTGCCATTGTAAAGCCCATTTTTGATGCTTCGATATCTCCTAATACTGTTCTAACCATTCCTTTTGCCATAAGATAATCCCTCCTATTCATTTGAACAAATGTTCAACTATATGAACTTTTGTTAACTTCATTATTAATATAACACAAAAAAAGCGTTTGCAAAACACTTTTTTTATATTATTTTCAGTTATTATTTTCCAAATTTTAAGCTAATACTATCTGAAAGTTATTTATTTCCACTAATAGAAGAGATGAGTGATAGAAAAGAACCTAAGAAATGCCAAAAGTGTCTTTATAACATTTAAAGAGACAGAATATTGAAAACTATAATCAGCCTTTGGATAGATAAAAATAGGTAGATGGATAGTTTCTTGCTTGTGGTGGAAATCGTTTAATTAACAGCCAAATAGAGATGCACTTAGTTAGAGCGGAGGGGGATATAAGCATGAAACAATGCCTTATTTGTAATTATCATTTAAGAAGAACATGTTACAACAAAAAGTAAAAGTAGAAAGAAGTATCTGGGTTTGCTAAATCAAAAGAGGGCAGGAGAAGTTAGGGATGAAATATAATAGTAGTTGGTACATTTTTTAAAATTTACGTTCAACAAAGTATTTTAGTTTGTTTCGCTTACTACGTTACCAAAAGTGTGACCACCATTAAAACAGCCTTTTCTATAAATTAGTGAGGGCTTTCCGAACAAAGCTGTTGAATTTGAGCAAGAGAGAGCGACTTATATTAATTTTGTGCTCGACGATGTTTAAATCGTATTTATGTAACCTTACCACAGTATACAAAGTAACTTTTAGTTTTTGTCACTCGTTGGTCACTATTTGATCACTATAAAAGAGAAGGTTTTTAGGCCTTCTCCTTTTTAAATTCTTGTATTAGAATCTTCAACTAAGATATTCAAATTCATTTGCTCTAGCTCTCTGTGAATATAGAGAACTTTTTCCATTGAAAAAAAAATAACTGATTTCCAAAGTAAAAAAGCCTACGCGTAAGGGTAGTGACCTCACACAGTTATAATTATCTAGGAATATCTAATTGGTTTAAAAATTCTTTAAAATTATTGGCTATTTTATAAGTATTTGCGTTTTCATTTGAGTTATCAAAGTGAAATGAATGATCCCAATAGTAAATGCCGTCATGTTCGTTATCTGCAATTAGTACAATTAAGCCCGACCCGGTATCATCACCTATTACTAAACTATTTAATAATAAATCATCAGCAAATTCATCATACTAAGTTTCTAAATCGAATGCTTCATCATCAACTCCGATTCCATATAAAACATCTAATTGTATAATTTGATTTAACTCTTTAACAAAGAAAGTACTATATCTTTTTTTAGTTGTACCCCCATTATATCGTAATAAAAACTGTTTATAGTCGGTAGGTAAAGAAAAACCTATCATTTTTTCAAAATTGCTGATTAATTCTTCTGTTGCTCCTTTAAAAGGGTTGATGTTCATATTAACACTCCTATTCTTTTGATAACGCCATACCACCCCGGTGCATAAACCTTCTATGCAAACTTTATTTACTTCCTGCATCGTTTTTAAATCTTCATGGTGATGCCAAGTATTTTTTGAAGATTTAGGTCCGTTTGGCGCCAGTTTATCTGCCACTTCACAGTCTACAGAATAACTTTTAAATTTTTTTAGTTGAACTTCTTGTATAACTAATCCAGCTGATTTAAAATCAGGAAAACCATTAGGGTAGGACACTTTATTTGGAGGTACTTCCCAATCAATATATGTCCATATACCATGCTCATCAATTTCGATTTTCCCACCTTTCTTTTGCCTTTTAATCGGATCACGAGAATAAGGCGGTTTTGAAGCTAATTGTTCTTTTGTGAGACTTACAACTTGTTTCCTATCCTTCCACTGTATATTTACTATTCTGTTGGTAATCTTTAAGTGCACTTTTAATCTCATGTTGGTTAACCTTATTGAAATCTTTTTTTGTTTTTTGATTACTGTTATCTTTTTTTAACGCACTACTTCCCTACTCACTGTATAGTGATAGCCGCCTGTCGTATCACTAACTACATTGAACTTAGGTATTTGTGTTCTCATCCATTCCTTTATATTCAACATCGTAGGAATTTTTAGAGAGGACCTTGTATACGTATTATTTTTAGAAATTACTTCTCCAACGTCGTTTTGGTCCGCAAACTTACTACCAGATTTTGGCTTAGAAAGGAACGACTTTGTACCAAAAACCGTTGAAAACAAACCAAAACTAGATAACCAATGTTCTTTGGAATACGTTTCTTCAGGACTTATTGTCCCATGCATCATGTCTACTCCACCAACAGTAAACCAGTTAACAAAGTCTTTTGGTGTATTCAACATATTTTCTGCCCGGACCTGAAGACCTTTTGAAAAGTCCTGTCCCGTATTCAATGCACCAAAAGTAATATAATTTCCGAAATCATAAAAAGAGTCGAATTTAGCTTCATTTCTATCCTCTGCTGCTTTTAATACATCCGAACCTATCTCTTGAAACGCTTGAGCAGACTTTTGACATGCATTTTGCCTCCGATCATCTGGAATTGATGATACCAATTCGTACGTCACGGAACCATCAGATTCTTTAAACTCACGGACTTTTCTACCATCAATTAGCGTATAGTATACACCATGCCATTCTTTCTTATAGTCCGAGACCTTTACTTTAGAAACCACTTGGTGCTCAATGGTAGTAAATTCTCCTGTAGTTAAACGGTCACCTGATGCTGCTACAGCTGCATGTATAGCCCGGTAGCTGTAATCCATGGTTTTTAATCCAAAATGTTTCTGTAAATACTGAATCGGAATAGCTGCAAATCGAGTATACCTAGAGAGTAGAAGCTTACCTGCTTCGCCAAGAACTGCCTCAAGCCCAATTGCGTTTCTAACAGCCTTATTCTCAATACCAGCTACAAGTTCTTTGTGAAACTTTTGATCATCTAGTTGCCTTGCTTGGTAGCTGCCAATACGTAACTTCCCATTGTTTCCTAGCTCACGGATTTGACTAATATAATTCTTCATCGTTCGTATATCTTGTTCTACGGGTTCTAGCTTAGCTGTATTATGGCGGTCAAAGGCGTGGAGCTTCTCTATCGTCTGACGTTCAGCTTTTTCGCATGTTGTACTTTATCTAGGAACTCGCCATCGTCTATATCGCGAATGTTAACAATATCTTTGACCGAGTGAAGAACGGCATTTGCTTCATCCGTTAACGCCATGGTAATCTGTTCCATTCGTTCAAAACCTCGTTGCACGTCTTGAGAAAGAAAATCCTCGCGAATAACCCCATCTTTGTTTGGTTCCATGTCTTGAATCGACTTTTTCATTTCCTGTAACGTATCGGAGTAATTCGTAATAAACCCCTCTAGGAACAACAGAAACGGCATATGTACCTCTTGATAGAAGGTTCGAATAGAATGGGGAGCCGTTTTCCCTTTAAACACATCCTCCAAAGCTATATTGCCCTCTATGCTTTTCTGGATGTTTTTTACTTGTGTATGTATTTGTTCTAGCTGCGATATGGTTTTGTCGATATAGCTATGAAGGTCGCTTACATAAAGCGCCTTAATGAAAATCTCCTCCTATCCCCTTGGTAATCATTTCAATGTAACCCCTTTAGTTGCATTATACTAAAAGTAAAAAATATATGGGATTGTTTATATCAAAACTACATATAAGTGGCAGCATAAAAATAAATCTGGCATATGGAATTACACGCCAGAGAAATGACCGCTAAAATTTGTACCAGATATTTGCATAAGGCTGGGGGCTTTGAGCAAAAGAGAGCGACTTATGTTAATTTTGTGCCGCCGAATGTGGAGTGAACATATAACAGTTCTTTATATAAAAAGTAAGAGGTGCTGAGATTACATGTTAAATAAATTATTTTCCAGAAAAGTATTGGTAATTCTATTAGTAATAATGTTTTCTTTTAATCTTTACTGTATTTATTTAGGCTTTTTTACGGTAACCCTAAAAAAATAGTAGATACAGAAGATATAGCAAGGCAATATTTAAGAGAGGAAAAGGGCTATCAATACTCTGATATTGCTGTAATTAGAGGAAATTATAACTGGAAGGATATCCCCGAACAAAAATACGGGGGAGTAATAATGTTGGAAGGTGACGAAAAGCAATATAACTTTTATATTGAAAATGATAAAGTAATTGAAGATGATAAAATACCCAAAAAAAGTAAATAAACACCATTTCCACGTAACTCATTGAGATTATAGTTACAGGAGGTGGTGTTGTGGTGGAAACACTGATAGACAATAAACCTACGCCCCCGGCAGGATTCGAACCTGCGACACACGGTTTAGGAAACCGATGCTCTATCCCCTGAGCTACGGGGGCATATAAAATATATAACTATAAATTTCAGGCTACAAGGCTAACATATCTCACCTGCTTTTTAATCAAGCACTATCTATTATACAAAATTCCTTCCTGCTTGAAAAGTACTATGGGTAACGTCACACAGTGTACATAGTTTCCACGCTTCGATTATGATAAAATAGTTTACACCTGTTCTGTTTTTAGATTGGAGGAAGAAGCGATGACAGGAGTACCATTTATTGCTATTGAGGGGCCGATTGGCATCGGGAAAACATCCCTTGCCGAAAAATTGTCCGCTCATTTTCAATTTCAGCTCTTAAAAGAAATTGTCGAGGAAAATCCATTTCTAGGAAAATTTTATGAAAACATTGAAGAATGGAGTTTCCAAACAGAAATGTTCTTTTTATGCAATCGATTTAAGCAATTAGAAGACATAGATAAACAATACTTACGTAACGATCAGCCCGTCGTTGCTGATTATCATATATCGAAAAACATGATATTTGCTAAACGTACATTACCAAAAGATAAGTTTCAAAAGTACGAGCAAATCTATCGGATTTTAACAGAGGATATGCCTGTACCCAATATGATGATTTATTTAAATGCTAGCTTGGATACTATTTTAGAGCGAATCCAAAAACGCGGTCGACAAATTGAGCAAAACATTCAAGCATCCTACCTTGCACAGCTTGCACAGGATTATGAAGATTATATGAATCAATTTGAAAAGCTGCACCCAAATATTCCAGTTATACGAATTGATGGTGATAAACTAGACTTTGTTTGTTATCAAGAGCATTTGGTTCAGATTATTGAGCTAGTATCCATGAACTTAAAGCAACTAACAATCGATTAGAAAAGTATAGAAGGGGAACAAGCAACGATGAATCCAAGAGAAAAATATCAAATCCCACATGATAGCATTATTACCATTGCCGGTACTGTCGGGGTGGGCAAATCAACTATGACAAATGCGTTAGCGAAAGCTCTTAACTTTAAGACTTCTTATGAAAAAGTAGACACGAACCCATATTTAGAGAAGTTTTATGCAGACTTTGAACGGTGGAGTTTTCACCTACAAATATATTTCCTAGCAGAACGTTTTAAGGAACAGAAGAAAATTTTTGAATATGGTGGCGGCTTTATTCAGGATCGCTCTATTTACGAAGATACAGGTATATTTGCAAAAATGCATTACGATAAAGGCACCATGTCCAAAACCGATTATGAAACCTATACAAATTTATTTGAAGCAATGGTCATGACACCATATTTCCCACACCCTGACCTGCTCATTTATTTAGAGGGCTCCTTTGATGCTATTATTGCTCGTATTCACGAACGCGGTCGCGAAATGGAAAAAAACACCCCCATTTCCTATTGGCAAGAACTATATAAACGCTACCAAAATTGGATAAATAATTTTAATGCTTGTCCTATTCTTCGCATTAATATTTCGGATTATGACTTGATGAAAGAAGAAACATCGATTGAACCCATTTTAGAGCGTATCGGACATTTTATCCAACAATCTCGCCGTTGGAAATCACGTGATCGTGTATAAAGTTGGTTGGATCATATGAGGAAATCCATCTTAGAAAAGAAATTAGCGTTCTGTTGACCACCTTTACAAGAATTGACCTCATCAACTTTTGAGCTTACAGCTTTAAATGTTGAAACTAAACAAAAGGCTAACTAATATAAACTAAGCTGTGAAAGAGAAATGCTTCCTCACTATTTCCTTCACAGCTTAGTTTTCTTAGTTTTAATTGACCACCAAAAGCAGGTTCGAACCTTTCGAACCTGCTTCTTGTTCATTAACTCTCCTGAAATTGTGAACTTCGGCGATTTTACTAAAACTTCCAATAGAGCTGCTTACCAGCACTTTATTCCCCTAATTCTATAGACCGATCTCTTGCTGCATAGATACAATTCTTTATCATTTGTTGAAAATGATTCTGTTCTAATGTTTGAATGCCTGCTTCTGTCGTTCCGGCCGGGCTTGTTATTTTTTTTCGTAATTCTGTTGCGGACTCATTCGTTTGGTTCAACATTTTTCCAGCCCCAAGCAACGTTTGATGAATCAGCTGTTTTGCTGTAGCTGAACTCATGCCAGCTTCTACAGCTACTTGCTCCATTGCCTCGATGAGATAATAAATATATGCTGGACCACTTCCAGAAATCCCTGTTACCATATGCATTTCCGCTTCGTTCACTTGAACCGTCGTTCCAATCGTATTGAATAATTGCTCCGCTATTTGTAAATGCTCCGTTATGGCGTAAGCGCCTATACATAAAGCTGTTGCTGAATAGCCAATAGAAGCAGATGTATTGGGCATTGCGCGAATAACTGGTATCTTTAATCCAATCCATCGTTCAATCCTCTTTGTAGATATTCCTGCTGTAACAGAGAGAATCAAGTGATTATCCCTCATATATGGTTGAACGGATGCAATGGCCTGCTCCATATTACATGGCTTTGTAGCTAATAGAATAATATCTGCTTGTTCCATTAGTTGTTGTTTATTTTGCATACTAATTATTTGATACTTTTCTTTTAAGTAGGATATTCGTTGACGATTGTTCCGATTCGTAACGATGATTTGTTGCTTATCAATAATTTGCGATTGAATCAAGCCGGAAATAATTGCTTCTGCCATGGAACCTGCACCAATAAATGCAATCTTTTTATCCATTGTATATCGACCTCCTTTTTTATATCACGAAAAATTGGCTATTTATTATCATTTCTATCCTCTACATGTTTATTTTCTAATCATACCGTTAACGATTTTAAAACATTCTCCTTCTGAAGATAAAAAAAACTCCTTTCATCCTAACAATAAGGACGAAAAAGAGTTTTCCGCGGTACCACCTAATTTGACATAGTTTTTACTATGCCCAGCTTATATTGTCAACACAGATTTGATCTGCGGTCAGGTTTATTCTAACAGCTCACAGGTAGGTTCGTATCTGTCGTCTACGTTTTGGGATCTTTCAGCCGGTGAATCCCGCTCTCTGTCGTTCGTACATGATACTACTGGCCTCATCATAGCTTTTACATTTTTATTTGGTTAGTAATGTACTATATGTGTAAATGTAAAAATTGTCAAGTAATAAAGGTAAAATGATACTAATCTAGCCAACATATATTAAAAAAATCGCTACAGTGTAACGATTTTTTATATCTCCAAAATTTTATGCGCTAATTTTAAATGGAGGAGGTAGAGGGATTCGAACCCCCGCGGGCTGTTACACCCCTGTCGGTTTTCAAGACCGATCCCTTCAGCCAGACTTGGGTATACCTCCGTGGCGACAAGATATAATATACCATGTTTTTTATAGGCTTGTCAATTCCTAATAGACATTTTGAAAATTTTTTAGTGACAATAATGTCTACATTATCTAAGAAGAAAAATAGCACAGCTGCAATCAGAAGGTTGTAAGATAACAGCTGTGCTATACGCGTTTGTTATACTTCTTTTACTATCGTACCAGAGTAGCGATCATGCGGAAATACGGCACCGTCTTTCTCTTCAAAAGAATTGCGATTAATGATGTATTGCAAGTTACTTAAAGTATCACGATAAGCCATCCGTTTAAAAATTTGTATCGGTGTTAATTCAAAGCCTGTTTCACTCTGCAATTCCAACCCCATTTGGTTGTAACCAACTGTTTGCCCGCGTTGTCGCAGCTGTATGTACTCGAGTGACCACATGACAACTGTTGGCGTAACGATAGCATGCACAACCTCATTCTTTACTTTTTTCCGTAAAACATATTCTACACCAGCTGTGACAGCAGCAGAAATTGCCACATCAATAAAAAAAGCTTTCATCCGTTTTTTCGTTAACGATTTCACTTCAATCCCCCCCTTCACTCGTTTAGTCCTTATACGTACAGTCTACAAATAAGTTCCCTTTAAAACCAATAGATCTTATTTATCATTTAATTAAAAAGGAGCCCGTTAACCGATGTTCCCACTAGGGGTCATTGAAAATTTCTAATAAATTCTAGTAGTGGGGATGGAATAGCTTTAAATGGGATTTTTTGCTAAACCAATTGTCAGTCAAGATACATTTGTTAAACCAAACATATCCTACTTGATTTTTTACTGATAAACTCCTTATGCACTCGCTCATAAGCTGCATCATCTGTTAACAGCTTTAATGCTGTGAACGCTGCTGCTTTTGCCCCCACAATTAGTGCTTTATCAGCTTGCTTTGATTTTGCAGCTTCTCGAAAAAGAGTCGTATGGCCAATCAAATCACTTGGGCCAATTTTAATATGTGGATGAATGGTAGGGACTACTTGGCTAATATTCCCTGCATCTGTGGAGCCTAAAGCTTTTGACTGTCTTTTATGAACCGTCTCTCCTAATTGCTCTATTTCTGTTTTAAAAATGGCATCCATACTTTCATTCAGAATAAAATTGTCCACCTCATTTTGAAATGCGGATATCTTAACTTTTGCACCCGTCGTCATAGCTGCACCCTCCGCAATTGCTTTTACTCGCTCCGTTACCTCATTTAATGTTTCTCTTGTGGCCGCCCGAATGAAGAACCTAGCCTTTGCGTAATTCGGTACGACGTTAGGAGCATCGCCTCCATCCGTAATAATACCATGTATGCGCACATCATTTGCAACATGCTGACGTAATGCGTTAATGCCATTAAAGAGTTGGATTACGCCATCTAACGCATTAATTCCTTGCTCTGGGTGAGCAGAGGCATGGGCAGTTTTGCCAAAAAACTCGAAATCCAGCGGATCGACAGCAAGGGTAGGGCCGGTTAGATTCGTTTCTGCACCAGGATGAATCATAATCGCTGCATCAATCGTTTCAACCAATCCAGCTTTGACAAAACTTCCCTTCGCACTTCCATTTGGTCCACCTTCTTCAGCAGGTGTGCCAAAGACAATTACTTCACCTCCCACTTCATTTATCACTTGACTTAAACCTATAGCACCGCCAACACTCATTGTACCAATCAGATTATGACCACAGGCATGCCCAATCTCTGGTAATGCGTCATATTCAGCTAAAAAGGCAATCGTTCTTCCCTTTATTGGACTTTTCTTTTTAGCAATAAAGGCGGTTGGGTGACCCGCCACATCCAATTCCACTTCAAATCCGTTTTCCACTAGTATATCTGTCAATGTTTTGGCAGCGTATGTTTCCTGATTCCCAATCTCAGGGTGTGCATGAATATCATGACTAATCGTAATATACCTTGTCTTATTTTCCTCCATATTAGCTGCAATTTCTTGTTTCCAAATAGTAGTAGATTCTGTAGTAATTCCCATTAGTTCACCTCATTTTAAATTAATATCCAATCTCACTTAACGGTACAAACGTTGGAATGGAATTCCCATCACGTTCCTTTTCAATAAATTTTGCCACATCGTCCGTCTGATAAATGTCAGCAAGCTTTTTTAGTACTTTGTCGTTTTTATCTTTTTCCTGAACAGCAATAATGTTTATATACGGAGTTGCCGTTTCATCCTCATGGAAAATCGAGTCAGCCAACGGGCTTAAGCCTGCATCGACTGCAATCCCATTATTTATAATCGAAGCATCCACATCTGGGAGCACTCTTGGTGTTTGCCCAGCTACAAGTAATTCAAATTGAAGATTTTTTGGATTTTCAACGATTTTATCTAACGAACCATTGCCATCAAAATCGTCAGCCAATTTTATCAAACCAGCATCCTGTAGCAATAATAAGCCTCTGCCCATATTCGTAGCTTCTTTAGCTAAGGCAATTGTTCCGCCTTTAGGAATGTCCTCTGGTTTATCATGCTTTTCTGAATATAACCCCATTGGGGCAATTACCGTTGTCGCTATAGGCGTTAAATCTAAATCATGCTCTTTAATAAAGGCATCGAAATAAGAAACTGTTTGGAATGCATTTGCATCAATCTCTCCTTCTGCTAAAGCCAAATTAGGTTGAACATAATCGGAAAAGCGGACAATTTCGACGTTAATTCCTTCTTTTTTCGCTTTTTCTGCTACATAATCCCAGATTGACGTATCAGAACCGCTAATTCCCACCTTCACCGTTGAACTGGCTTCACTACTGGAACATGCACTGATAATGACCGATGTAATTAATAGGAAAAATATGAACGTTACTTTTTTCATTTTAAACAACTCCTTTTGTTTATCTTCTTCTCACTCGTTTGGAAAGATAATTTCCGATTGATTGTAATCCTTGCACCATTATGATAAGAATGCCTACAGTAAGGAACATAACAACCGTGTCAAATCGCTGGTAGCCATATGTAATCGCTAAATCGCCGAGACCTCCACCACCGACTGCTCCAGCCATTGCCGATGCGCCTACTAAACCAATGGTTGCTATAGTAATTCCTAGTAGCAAAGAACTTAATGCTTCTGGCAGAAGAAAACGTATCATAATCTGCCATGGTGTAGCTCCCATTGCCTGTGCTGCTTCCATAACTCCCGGATCAACTTCAAGCAATGAATTTTCAATTAATCGCGCAATATAAGGACCAGCAAATAGAATCATTGGTACAATTGCTGCCGCTGTCCCGATGGATGTTCCGACAACAAGTCTTGTAAATGGGATGACAGCAACCATCAAAATAATAAATGGAATGGAACGAAAGATATTAATCCCTGCATTCAAGATGGTGAAAACAACTTTGTTTTCCCATAAATGACCTTTTCTCGTTACTACTAATAAAACACCTAATACAAGCCCGATAAGAAATGAAAATAGCAATGACACACCGACCATGACAATTGTTTCCCAAAGCGCCTGTACTATTTGTTGCTGGTCAACTAACATTTGCCAACACTTCCTTTACCGTAATCTTTTGTTGATGAATATACATCATAGCCCGCTTTATTTCTTTCTCATCCCCTGAAAATTGAACAATTAAATTGCCTAAAGGAACACCTTGTAATTCTGTTATATTGCCAAATAAAATATTGACGTCCACTGCATACGTTTTAGCGATTTGCGATAATAAAGGTTTCCCAGCGCTATTTCCGACAAATACAATCCGATAGATATGTCTGCCTGCTGTCTGATTGTTAAGCAATGAATAGACTGAATCAGGTATCGTATCATGCATTACCGAACGGACAAACTTAGCAGTTACTGCTGTTTTCGGTTTAGAAAACACATCAAACACACTTCCTGCTTCCACGATTTTTCCTTTGTCTAAGACAGCAACTTTATCGCAAATCTCTCGAATCGCATTCATTTCATGGGTAATCATCAAAATCGTTACTCCATATTCTTGATTCACTTGCTTCAACAACTGTAAAATAGCTTTTGTTGTTTCTGGATCAAGTGCTGATGTCGCCTCATCGCATAAAAGTACTTTTGGCTTCGTTGCTAAGGCACGCGCAATTCCAACCCGTTGTTTTTGTCCTCCCGACAGTTGCTCTGGATAACTATTTGCTTTATCTTCTAAACCAACAAAAGTGAGTAAATCCATGACACGTTTCTTTACTTCCTCCTTCGCCACTTTTGCTACCAATAGGGGCATCGCGACATTTGTATACACCGTTTTAGAATTTAAAAGATTAAAATGCTGAAAAATCATCCCAATATCTCGCTTAGCTTCACGCAATTCTTTAGCGGAAAGACTTAATAAGTCGTTTCCATCAACCATCACTTTACCAGAAGTAGGTCGCTCTAATAGATTCACACAACGAATAAGGGAGCTTTTTCCTGCACCACTAAATCCGATAACACCGTAGATTTCTCCTTTTTCCACCTGTAAATCGACGTCATCTAGCGCTTTGACTGGCCGATCTTTTCCTTCATACACTTTTGTTACATGATCAAATGTAATCATCAAGCAATTCCCCCATACTTATTTTTAGAATTGTTTTACTTAAAAATTTGTTCCATGTGAAACAATGCTTTAGAACCTTACTCCACCTAGCTTAGATCGGATCTACTCATACATTTCATTTTATCGCCATAAAAAATACCCCTTTCGAAAGAAGAGGTTTTATTATATGAGTATCCTCTTCTTATCTTTCAAACAACATGTTTGCTGGATTTGGCACAGTACTATATATTAGTCCGCTGCCGAGGCTTCTAAGGGCCAGTCCCTCCACCTCTCTGGATAAGAAGTATTCAATTGTAAAAGTATAGCTTAACCACATGTTAAAGCTTTTTTTAATGGATAAGAATATTAACATGCTACACGCGTTAAGTTCCGTGTCAATCTAATGGTTCAAGGTCATAAATTTATATAACTCTTTTCCTATATTATCGAACAAAGGCTCGGGGCGCCCGTTTAGCAACGTAGCGAATGAAACGAATCAACTAAAGATAAAGGAATCATGCCACTAACAGGGGTATGCCGACGTGTGGGCGGCAAGCCCGTTTTTAGACGGCCTTCCTCTTAGCGACGGACAGATGATGACTTATCGTAGGGCGGCCTAGTCGCTGGGCGCTGAAGCCGGACGTGGCTATCCAGTTATTTTTTTATCCCCAAGCATCTAATTTTATACTTTTGTATGAAAAAAACGCTATTTACCATTATATAACTTATTTATCTTAGGTAGTATTTCAGAATCTAAACATTATAAAGCAAAAGTTTTTTCATGATAGATGGTGGCTCGCGCTCTAGGTGAGCCATGCTGGTTTCTTATCTTATAAAAAAAGAAATCCCTCCTTATGTGATTAAGAAGGGATTTCCAATCTATGGATCCTCTTCTTATTTTTCAAGCTTACCTGCTTGTTGGATTTGGCACAGTACTATCAATAGTCCGCTGCCGAGGCTTCTAAGGGCCAATTCCCTCCACCTCTCTGAATAAGAAGTAATATTATATTTACTTTTCAGGATATTGTTTTATATCATACTACGGTTTCCTTTACCTGTCAAATAGTTTTTTAAATAGACATGTGTCAGATTTTTCACGACACTGTTATAACCCTCAATATTTCCACTTTAGATTCTTTCCAGTAGTTACAATTCTTCATATATAGCTGTACGAATTTACAATCAAAACAGCTTTACTTATACACAATCTTCTTTGCTTCACTTATTCAATCGCTTTTAAACCTACCGCCCCCGCAATGATAAAACTTAGAAATAACATACGTTTCCACCCTGCCGACTCTTTAAAAAAGAGGATGCCCATTAAGACAGCACCAGCTGCCCCTAATCCTGTCCAAATGGCATATGCCGTTCCTAGTGGAATTTCCTTCATTGCTAATGACAAAAAATAAAATCCGAATCCAAAAGTGATAACAACAGCAAATAGTCGCCCAATGCTTTTTTTCTGATTATAAAAATTTATGCTCATGACACCAAAAATTTCTCCAAGGCTTGCAATAATAAGATACACCCATGCCAAATTAATCTCCTCCGTCTGAAGGGGTTTTAAACTTTTCTTGTTTCTCGTCTGTCGTTATTTTAATCCCCACTACTCCAATAATAATTAAGCCGATAAAAATTAGTTTTGTAATCGAAAAATCTGCTCCAAAAACAATAAAGTCAATCAATACAATAGCAGCAGCTCCAGAACCTGTAAAAACAGCATAGACAGTGCCAGAAGGTAATTTTTCGCATGCTTTAATCACAAAGTAGAAGCTGAAAATAATCATTATGATCGTACCAATCCATTCCCAAAATGTTTGCGAATATCTTAAACCAATCACCCAAAACACTTCAACAATAGCAGCGAAGAGAACATATAACCATGCCATTTGATAATACTCATCCTCCTTCACGTATATTTTACCACAGGAAGAAAAACATCCTTAATAGGGGCGGATAACTGATTCAATGTTTGATAAAAAGAAGGTATTATTATCGCCGAATGACTACTATGGGCACAAAATATCGAAATCGACGAAAGGCTGTTTCAAAACGCATTCTAAATAAAAGTTAAGTCTATTACTATAAACTATGATTGTTAGAATAAATAAAGCTATAACTTTCAACGTAATTAAGAGTTGGAATATGTTAAGTTTTCAAAAGGGTACCGGTAAACGACGCAGTAATGTACTATTTTAGTATAGAGCCTACTTTTTGAACAATCTCTATAAAAACTCGAATTTAAGAGGGTTTTGCACTTTTTTGTAGAAGAATACTATATATAAAGCAAAAAGGAGGGGGTGTCGTCATGGCTAATAGAAACAGAACGAACGTGCTGGTGAAGTATAAGAAAAAAATGGAAAGAGACCAGGCAGCAGTGATGCTCCAAACCATTGCGACAAAATTAAAAGAAGAAGGTTCTTTTACGCTTCACCAAGGTGAACAGTCACAAATCGTACAGCCAGCAGAATCTGTCACAGTGGAAATCGAACTCGAAGAAAGAAATGGAAAATACGAATTTGAATTTGAACTGGAATGGCATGAAGGAGCAGAAAAAGCCCCATTAAAAATAGAATAATGTTCGTAGTCGTTATGCAATCAAAATAACTTTATCCGCGGATGAAACGCTGATTAAGCCTAAACTTTTTGCATCCGCGGATATTTGCTGTTATCTTTCAAGCTTTTTGTTTCCCTTGTTGAAATAAGGTGCTTTAGCTGTTTTTGCACCTGTCGTTAATGAAATGAGTTGCGACTTTTCTCTCTACTTATCATTTGGTTGACACACAAAAGATTCGACAAACCATATGGATAATGGTTGACTTCGCTTATTGAATGACTTCTTTCCCACCCATATAAGGATGTAATGCAGTTGGAATAACAATCGTTCCATCCTCTTGCTGATAATTTTCTAAAATAGCGGCAACTGTACGGCCAACGGCTAAGCCAGATCCATTTAACGTATGGACAAATTCCGGTTTTGCTTTTGGTTCTCTACGGAAACGAATATTGGCACGTCTTGCCTGGAAGTCTTCAAAATTAGAGCAAGAAGAAATCTCACGATACGTATGCTGACTCGGAATCCAGACTTCAATATCATATTTCTTGGCTGCTGTGAAACCTAAATCCCCTGTACACATACTCATCACACGATATGGAAGCTCTAATAATTGTAATATCTTCTCTGCGTGATTCGTTAACTTTTCTAATGTTTCATACGATTCTTCAGGTTTTACAAAATGGACAAGCTCGACTTTATTAAATTGATGCTGACGGATAAGACCTCTTGTATCTCTTCCCGCAGATCCTGCCTCAGAACGAAAGCAGCTACTAAAGGCAGCGAATTTTTTCGGTAAATCATCTACCTTTAAAATATCATCACGATAATAATTCGTTACTGGTACTTCTGCAGTCGGAGCTAAATAATAATCCCATTCTTCTAGCTTAAATGCATCTTCAGCAAATTTAGGTAGTTGCCCTGTTCCTGTCATACTAGTACGGTTCACAATTTGTGGAGGTAGCATTTCTTCATAGCCATGTTCATCGACATGTACATCCATCATCAGATTCCATAATGCACGCTCTAACCTTGCACCAAGTCCCTTATAAAATACGAACCGGCTTCCAGTTACTTTTCCTGCCCGTTCAAAATCAACAATATCCAAATCTGTTGCTATATCCCAATGAGGCTTTGGCTCATAGGTAAATGCCGCCTTCTCTCCCCAAGTTCGAACCTCTATATTATCCTCTTCATCTTCCCCAACTGGGACACTTTCATGAGGAATATTAGGGATGGATAGCATGATTTGCTCCAGCTGTTCATTAATTTGTTTTAATTCACTATCTAAAACAGCAATTTTATCGCCTACTTCACGCATTTCCTTAATGGCTGGCTCTGCGTCTTTCTTCTCTCGCTTCAACACAGAAATCTGCTTCGATACTTCGTTTCGCTTTGCCTTTAATTGTTCTGTTTCTGAAATCAGCTGACGACGTTTTTCATCCAATTCACCAAAGTGATCCAGTTCTGATAAATCCTCACCACGATGTTGTAACTTTTGCTTTACTTCTTGAAAATGATGACGTAAAAATTTCATATCCAGCATATTACTGCCTCCTTATATGAATTAAAAATGAATTTTTCTTTATATTACGTTTATAAACGTGATACGTAGCTTACCAACACAAAAAACTCCCGTCCCATTAGATTAGGGACGAGAGCTTTACCCGCGTTGCCACCCTGATTGAAGAACACATCACTGCACTCTTCCAGCTTATCGTGATAACGGCACGTAACCGGGTTTATTTACTCTATCAAAGTGTTCGATAAACCAGTTCAAGGATGGATTCATAGCTGTTTTACATCGATTTCCACCAACCACCGACTCTCTACTGAAAAACAAACTACTACTATTTCCTGTCAATACTGTTTATGTCTTCTTATTATCTTCTATCATAGCTGATTTTTTATACGTACGCAACCGGCATAAACAAATTATTATTTGGCTTGAGCTACCATATCCATAAAATAGGAAATTAACCGATGGTCATCCGTTAATTCTGGGTGAAAGGCTGTAGCTATAAATGGTCCTTGACGAACAGCGACAATATGTTCTTTATACGCAGCAAGAATTTCCACGTCGTCCCCTACTTCCACCACATATGGAGCACGAATAAACACTGCACGGAAGTCGTCCGCAATACCAGCCACGTTGATTTCTGCCTCAAAACTTGCCACTTGACGTCCAAATGCATTCCGGGCAACTGTCATATCAATGAGACCAAGATGCGCTTTTGCTTGTCCCTGAATCAATTTGGCCATGATAATCATTCCAGCACATGTGCCAAAGATTGGTTTACCTTGACGTGCAAAATCTTGAATGGCCGTGAAAAACCCATAGCTATCCATTAACCGTCTAATGGTCGTGCTTTCACCACCTGGCAAAATTAAACCATCTATTTCCGCTAACTGTTCTTTTCTTTTTATCTCTATTGCCTGAGCATCACATGCTCGAATAGATCGAATATGCTCGCGAACTGCTCCTTGCAATGCCAGTACACCAATCGTTGTCATAAGAAAATTCCTTCTTTCTTACTCGCTGCGATCTTGCATCCGATCATGAGCCTCAATCGTTCCCATATCAAGACCCTTCATCGCCTCTCCAAGATCTTTGGATAATTCTGCGATTAATTTATAATCTTGATAATGTGTTGTTGCTTCAACAATGGCTTTTGCAAATTTAGCTGGGTTTGCTGATTTAAATATACCAGAGCCTACGAATACACCATCAGCTCCTAATTCCATCATAAGTGCTGCATCACTCGGAGTAGCAATACCTCCTGCTGCAAAGTTAACAACAGGTAGTCGGCCTTCTTCACGAATCTCGAGCAATAATTCAAATGGCGCACCGATTTCCTTTGCATATGTCATGACCTCATCACGAGACATTGCTGTCAACATACGAATTTCCGATTGTACCTGACGCATATGGCGTACAGCTTCTACAATGTTCCCAGTACCAGGTTCTCCCTTAGTTCTTAGCATAGAAGCGCCTTCTCCTATACGACGGGCAGCTTCACCAAGATTTCGGCATCCACAAACAAACGGAACTGTAAAATCTGATTTATTAATATGATAAATATCATCAGCAGGGGTTAAGACTTCACTTTCATCAATATAGTCCACACCCATTGCTTCTAGCACGCGAGCTTCCGTAATGTGCCCAATCCGTGCCTTTGCCATTACTGGAATGGATACTGCTCCAAGTACTTCCTCTGTAATAGTCGGATCTGCCATTCGAGCGACCCCACCGGCTGCCCGAATATCGGAAGGCACACGTTCAAGCGCCATAACGGCTACTGCTCCTGCTTCCTCAGCAATTTTTGCCTGCTCTGCGTTGACAACATCCATAATGACGCCGCCCTTTTGCATTTCTGCCATGCCGCGTTTTACACGATCTGTTCCTATATTTGACAAAGCTATCTCCCCCTAATCTTATTCTCATCGCGTGTTCTTAGAATAAACCTTTAATCCAGTCTACCACTGTATGGAATAGATCAGCAAAGAAATCACCTATTGCACTCATTGTTAACATAAACCAATTGGATTTCTCTACAGCGCTATCGGTTACGATATCTACTGTGCTATTACTATCTTTGGTGATATATCCATAGTCATTTTCACCTTTATAAGTAATTTGCGCCGTGCCGATTTTTTCACCTTTTTTAACAGGAGCGGTTAATTCACCATCTTTATTCAATTTGTCTTTATCAATCGTATATTCTATTTCATATGAATCTTTCTCATCTGGTTTAATCGGTAAAGTTACAGATTCTGCGATTGATATACGCACATCATCTTTTTTTCCTTTTGCTACTGGAAGAGTGGCTTTATCTTCCAGTTGATATCCAGCAGGGAAAATTTCCGTGTCTTCAAATTTTTGAAAACCATAATCTAATAATCTAGCAGTTTGTTCAAAGCGCTTTGGTTCACTTTCTGTTTTCATCACAACAGATATTAAGCGACGATCTCCCTTTTTGGCAGTTCCTGTAAAAGTATACCCTGCTAAATCTGTATAACCTGTTTTTAAACCATCTACGCCTTCGTAATAGAACTTCTTAAAATTAGCCTTGTCATGCGGCAGCATCCAATTTATATTACGAAGCTCCTGTCCATCAAATTCCACAGTCGGCTTGCTTGAAATTTCCAACGCCTTTGGATAATCATGAATAAGATGGTAGGCTAGTAAAGCAGCGGATTTTGCAGAAAGGTAATTTACACCATTTGGGTCTGTCCCTTTTGGATGATTGTCTCCTAACGATTTATTTTCAATTCCAGTTGAATTGACAAATTCAAAATCCTTGAGTCCCATCTCTTCGCCCTTTTTATTCATTAATTTGACGAATTCTCCTTCTGAACCTGCAATAAGCTCAGCAAGAGCAATGGAAGCTGCATTATCCGAGTAAATCGCCATAGCATGATAGAGATCTTTTACTTTATACTCCTTCGCTTGCTTTAATCCAATTCCGGAGAAATTTGAATCTGCCGAAATGCTGTATGGGTAGTCGCTAATTTGTGTTGTTGTATCCCAGCTGATTTGACCTTTTTCAACAGCTTCCCATACTAAATACTCTGTCATCATTTTGGTCATACTAGCTGGAGGAAACAATTTATCTGCATTTTTAGCAAATAGAATTTTCCCTGTATTTGCATCTACCAAGATAGCAGATTCTGCTTCAAGATCTACTTCTGCAGCTTGGATTGATAATGGCTGTACTGCTATGGAAAACGCCATTACAACAACTGCCAGAAAAATGAAGAAACTTTTTTGAATAACATGTTTCAATTTCTTGTACCCCCAACTGTAGTTTAACCTTTTTTTCTATAAGTGGCTGTCCAAAAAGTTTGCTGCCGATATCGTTGACAGTATTAGTTATGTACAGCGATTCTACTATCAACAGTAACCTCGCTAGATCCTTTACCCAACATATCGGTCTTTCTTTTTTGAACAAACACACGAAGAATAGCGTACACATTTTTTCGTGCACTTAGATATTTTACCACATTAAAAGATAAAAAAATAGATGGGGATGTATCCCACATCTATTTTTTTGTTGCTATCTTCATACAGATTGTTCAAAAAATGTACGAACAATGGCACATCAACGTTTCTAGTTGGCTTGTTTTTCCGTTCCTTGGAAATAGATTACCCCTTTTCCTGCATGAGAATGGGTTTTCAAGGATACCTATACTAGTGCTCATGTATCTGCTGTATTCTACTAAAATCGACCACGTCTTGTGCAATTATAGAAATCAATACATCATTGTACAAGCGCACTACTCGAAACTTCACCGCCGTGAACTCAAGGTGCACAAGATGGGTTAGTATAGGCGCCTGAACAAGATACGAAAAGCTATAACAGTAATACACCGCACACAGAAAAAGTGTTTTTCTGTTTCATGGACGCTTGAGACCTTAGCCGAACTTGATATTTTTTACCTCGTTTTTGCACACGCACTTATACAATATAATTTGGTGCTTCTTTGGTAATGTGTACATCATGTGGATGACTTTCCCTTAAACCGGCATTTGTAATTCGAACAAATTGTGCATCCTGGCGTAATTTTTCAATAGTCGGCGTACCGCAATACCCCATTCCAGAACGAAGACCACCGACTAATTGATGGATGGTATCTGCTAACGGTCCTTTATAAGCTACTCGACCCTCAATTCCCTCAGGGACGAGCTTTTTAACTTCTGAATCCTCTTGGAAATAACGATCCTTAGAGCCTGCTTTCATCGCACCTACAGATCCCATTCCACGATAGACCTTGTATTGTCTACCCTGGAAAATTTCTGTTTCTCCAGGGCTTTCGGTAACCCCTGCAAACATACTTCCAAGCATAACAGCATGTGCTCCTGCTGCTAAAGCTTTTACAATGTCACCTGAGTATTTAATGCCTCCATCTGCAATAACAGGTACACCATATGCTGCTGCAGCTTTTGCACAATCATAAACGGCAGTAATTTGTGGAACACCGACACCTGCTACAACTCTTGTCGTACAAATCGACCCTGGACCAATTCCTACTTTAATAATGGATGCTCCAGCTTCAATTAAGGCTTCTGTTGCTGCCGCTGTTGCCACATTTCCAGCAATAATATCCAAATCTGGATACATTTTTCTTACTGCTTTCACTTGTTCAATCACCCCACTAGAATGCCCATGGGCGGTGTCAATCACAATTACGTCTACACCTGCTTCAACAAGCTTTTCAATCCGTTTCATTGCGTCTCCAGTAACACCTACTGCAGCTCCTGCTAATAACCTTCCTTGTACATCCTTTGCAGCATTAGGAAATTCAATTACTTTTTCAATATCTTTAATAGTAATAAGGCCTTTTAATATGCCGTTACCATCTACTAGTGGAAGCTTTTCAATCTTATATTGTTGCAGAATTTTTTCCGCTTCCTCTAAAGTGGTACCAACTGGAGCAGTCACAAGCTGTTCACTTGTCATAACATCGGAAATAGCTATTGAATAATCTTGGATAAAACGGAGATCACGATTCGTTAAAATACCTACCAACTTCTGTTCTTCAACATTATTTACAATTGGCACTCCAGAGATGCGAAATTTCCCCATCAGATGTTCTGCGTCATATACTTGATGTTCTGGGGTCAAAAAGAATGGATTTGTAATAACGCCGCTTTCAGAACGTTTCACGCGATCCACCTGTTCAGCCTGTTCTTCAATGGACATATTTTTATGAATGATCCCGATACCGCCTTGACGAGCCATCGCAATGGCTAAGCTTGCCTCTGTCACCGTGTCCATTCCTGCGCTCATTAGTGGTGTGTGCAATTTGATTTTATCCGTTAGTTTTGTGCTTACGTCCACATCCTTTGGTAATACTTCGGACTTGGCAGGCACCAATAACACATCATCAAATGTTATACCTTCTTTAGCAAACTTATCTTCACGCATCCGTTATCCTCCTTTTTTAGATTTAAAATTGTAACCTGTTTCCTGTGCATAACTATATGTGAAGCTAGAAGAAAAATACATGTATGGTAAATCCGTACTTACACAAACTAAAGTAAAGCTATTTTTATATACAATACGCCAATAGAGTGGCTTTTTCAACCCGATTTTAATGGAAATAAAAAGTAAATGGATTCAAAATTTTTGCATAGTTATGAGGTTGTTTCATATGAGTATAGAGGAGATTTTTTTAAGATATTTACAATCACAGCAGACCGCCCAATCCTATTTGCACCATTGCTATGTGCAACACAATGTGGCAGATGCGGAAATGAAGAGTTATGAAAATTGTAATGCCTTTCTCTATTACATGGATCACGGGAACCGTTTTTATAAGCAAGGGGGGCAGTCTGAACCATTCATGCAACCTATTCTATATTTTTATGGAATGGTTCATCTCATTAAGGCTTGCTTATTGACAAGACGACCTGAATACCCAGAATCCACCAACCTGCTGGCTCATGGCGTGACAGCAAGGAAAAAGAAGAAAAAGAATTACCGTTTTCTGCATGATGAAGTAAAAATACAGCATAATGGGCTATTCCCATATTTTTCAGAGCACTTATACCAGCAACGTATTCCTTTTGAAAAACGCAGCATGCAAGGGTTGCTGGCACTTATTCCAGAAATGCAAGCTCTTTTTCAATTGGATTACCACCCACATTTAGTTGCGGTAGGAAGTCTTTCATCGCCGCTGTTTGAATTTCCAATCAGTCTGTTGGATAACTACCATCTAACAGAAACTGCTTTTATTCGGCGCATTCGGACTTATTTGCCGCCGATTAAATATATAGACTCAGATCAGCAAATGATTCGAATGGAGGTAGAGCATCCTATTACGGAACCGCATGGTCCTTTTTTTATGCATCAGCAAACAAAACAATTATTTTTCCCTATCAATCGGGAAGACTATTTACCGATTCATGAAGTGATGGTTCACTATTTGGTGCTTTACAATTTAAGTATGCTTTGTCGTTATGAAACAGAATGGTGGGGCGATCTCTTTGTCAATAAACCGGATATCGATTTTCCATATATTAAGCAATTTTTACAAGTAACGGCTTATAAAATTCCTTATTTATTGACAGCTGAATTATATAAGCAAAAGCATAGTTAATTCATTTATCCCGCATGTAACTGCGGTTGGAAGATAATGATGCTAGTAATTTCAAAAGTGAATGGTGTAGTCATTTTGTTCCGGAAATAGATGTATACGCCTGCGGGAGGAAAGGCATCGGCGAGACCAAGCAGCGCGTTCGCATGATGAAGCTCAAAAGCGCCCGACGTAACGACGCATATTTCCAGAAGCGGGTTAAATGTATCATCTATCATTTCTATATAGTTTGGATTTTACTTTAATAAAAATGCTTTTGTCTCCGTTTCTTTCCTACTACGTGATGAACCTTAGTGGAAAGCGTGAAATTCGACTGTAAGTGAAATGTCCAAATTGGTTTAGAAACTTTTAGGTCATACCCTTACAATACTAACAATCCGTAGGGGGATGAAGAACGCTCCATATTTGAAGTTTCTCCTTATTCAATTACAATAATTCTTCAATAAACAGCTGTGGATGATTGTCTAAAGCAATAATCTGCTTATTTTCATCCAGACGAACCATGGGACGCGTCGGTTTATGGTGATCGGTAAATACGATTTCTGCTAATTTTTGATTGGATAGCCTTACCCTTGTTCCAATGGAAAAATGAGTCATGATTTGGATAAATGATTGAATGGTTTCTGGATCAAGTTTGCTGAATTGTTCTTTTTGCAGTACTTCTATCACTTGAAATGGGGATTGCTTTTGCTGGTACCATCGTTCGCTTGTCATTGCATGATACGTGTCACAAACAGCAATAATACGTGCATAACGATTGATTTTTCCTTCTGTTAACCCTAATGGATAACCACTACCATCAAGTCGTTCATGATGCTGTATAATAGCCTGCTTTATTTCTAATTTCAAAATTGGTAGGTTTTTTGTTAATCGGTAGGAGTACGTTGGATGCTTTTTTATTTCTTCCATTTCTGCTTCACTTAACGTTGATTTATTATGAATTATTTCTGGAGAAATACGAGCCATTCCACAATCACTTAACAAAGCTCCTAGGCCTATTTGCAGCCATTCTCCTTTTGGATAGCCTGATTTATATGCTACATACGCTGCTAAAATAGCCATCGCTATATGGTGATGATATAAATAATCTTCTTTTTTAGCATATTGATGTAACTTAAATACAAACTTATTAACTTCTTCCATTTTTTCTAATATTGGTAAAAATAAAGCCCGTACCTCTGTAATATCAACCCCGGCTCCGTTCTGCCATTTAACAAACATTTTTTTATATTGGTGCACAATATAATGATAATGCCTTTCAAAAGAAGTGGCAGGTTGTGCTGATTGTGCTGATTGTTCTGTTTTCTTATTATCATTACGCCATGCTTCACCACTAGCCTTTTTCGGAGAAACATCTACTGTTTCAATTAAAAATTTATGCAGGACCGTAATGTGTTCCTCCGTAATCACTGTATTTTTAGGAATTAATGGACGTTGTGATTTTCCCTTTACATCCCGAAGCAAGACACAACCTGGTGACAATTCATTGGATTTCACCCACACGTGGAATTCCCCCTCCCAAATGAGTAAAGTTCATGTATCTTTATAATACATGTATCGCGTATGTAACTGGCAGTAGGGCCTGCCTTTCTATTCTGTGATGTGAATCCCTGATGGAGAAGCGTGTAATCTAACTGCATGTCCAATGTCTAATTCGATTTAGAGACCTTTAAGGGTCATACCATTCTCGATAATAACAATCCCTAAGATGAATAAAGCCCCACTAACTGTTAAATGTAATCGCTTTTACAATAATTAAATGAAAGGAACATGCATGAACGGAGGGCAACGAGCCCTCCAATTGCAATTTATTTACACTTCATACATGGTTAGTGAGCCGCATCAACATTTTATTCATTACTACTTTCTGGCTCTTCTGATGCTTCTTCTTCATGATCTGTAATTTCTTGTTCCTCTTCGTCCTCATCTGGATCAATTCGAGCAACCGTTGCTACTTCCTCCTCATCATGCAAACGAATTAGCCGAACCCCCATCGTATTTCTACCTGTTACCGATATACTTTCTACAGGAATACGAATGAGCACACCAGCAACCGTAATTAACATCAAATCTTCTTCTCCAGACACTGCCTTTACTGCTACGACATGTCCCGTTTTTTCGGTTAAATTACAAGTAAAAATTCCTTTTCCGCCACGATTGGTAATTCGATATTCTGATTCTGGTGTCTGCTTACCAAAACCTTTATTAGTTACATGGAGAATTTTTGCATCCTCTTGTAGAATTTCCATAGAAACAACTTCGTCATCTTTTCGTAACGAAATTCCTTTTACCCCGGCTGCATTTCTTCCCATAGGACGGACCTGCTTCTCAGGAAAACGAATAAGGTAACCGTTTTTCGTTGCAATCATAATATCCTTTGTTCCATCCGTTAAGCGAACCGATATAAGCTCATCTTCGTCACGAAGACCTACTGCTATTAGCCCGCCTTTGCGGATGTTCGCAAATTGCGCTAAGGACGTACGTTTCGAAATACCATGCTTCGTTGTAAAGAATAGAAACTGATCATCCCGATAGTCATTAACAGAAATGACCGCATTGACCCATTCACCTTTTTCAACTTGCAAAAGATTAATAATTGGTATCCCTTTCGCCGTTCGACTAAATTCAGGAATCTCATAACCTTTCGCTTTGTATACTTTTCCTTTATTGGTAAAGAATAAAATCGTATCATGTGTAGAAGTGGAAACGAGATGTTCAACAAAATCATCCTCGTTCGTTCCCATTCCTTGTATCCCGCGACCACCGCGTTTTTGCGTACGATACGTGGAGGAAGGAAGACGTTTAATATAACCTTGATGGGTTAACGTAATGACAATATTTTCTTCTGGGATTAAATCCTCATCCTCAAAGAAATCACTGCCGCCAATTACTATTTCGCTACGTCGATCATCATTAAAACGTTCTTTAATTTCGGTAAGCTCCTCACGGATGATTTCTAATACTTTTTCTTCATCTGCAAGAATCGCTTTTAATTCTTCAATTAGTTTCTTTAATTCCTTATATTCATCTTCAATTTTTTCCCGTTCCAAGCCAGTTAAACGTTGCAAACGCATATCCAAAATAGCTTGCGCCTGCTTCTCAGATAAATCAAAACGCTCCATTAATCCGTTACGAGCAACATCTGCTGTCTTGGAGTTACGAATAAGTTTTATAACTTCGTCTAAATGATCTAACGCAATACGCAACCCTTCCAAAATATGAGCACGAGCTTCTGCTTTACGTAATTCAAATGCTGTTCTGCGTTTAATAATCACTTTTTGATGTTCTAAATAATGTTCAAGACATTGTTTTATGTTTAGCACTTTTGGACGTCCACCTACAAGTGCCAACATATTAATACCAAACGTTGTTTGCAATGCTGTATGCTTGTATAAATTATTTAATACAACATTCGCATTGGCATCACGTCTAAGCTCGATAACTACTCTTAATCCTTCACGGTCTGATTCATCACGCAAATCCGTAATTCCATCAATCCGTTTATCTCGAACAAGCTCGGCAATTTTTTCGATTAATTTCGCTTTGTTTACTTGATATGGTAATTCTGTAGCAATAATCCTTGGTTTACCATTTGCTGTTTCATCAATCGTAACTTTTGCCCGAATGGTGATCGAGCCTTTACCTGTTTCATACGCTTTGCGAATACCACTGCGGCCAAGAATCTGTCCCGCTGTTGGAAAGTCAGGACCGTGAATATAGTCTTCCATCAGTTCATCAATGGTTATATCAGGATCTTTACTTAATGCGAGTACAGCATTTATCGTTTCCCCTAAATTATGTGGCGGGATATTCGTTGCCATACCTACTGCAATACCAGAAGCACCGTTCACTAATAAATTTGGAAAACGCGCGGGGAAAACAACTGGTTCTCGTTCCGAGCCGTCATAGTTATCGGTATAATCAATCGTATCTTTATTAATATCTCGTAGTAATTCCATGGATATTTTTGACATTCTTGCTTCTGTATAACGCATGGCTGCTGCTGAATCACCATCAACTGAACCAAAATTCCCGTGTCCATCTACTAGCATATTCCGATAGCTGAAATCCTGAGCCATCCGCACCATTGCTTCGTAAACAGCCGAGTCACCATGTGGATGATATTTACCAATTACCTCTCCGACAATACGTGCTGATTTTTTATACGCTTTATCTGCATGCATTCCTAAATCATTCATTGCATATAATATTCTTCGATGTACAGGCTTTAATCCATCACGGACGTCAGGCAATGCACGAGAAACAATAACACTCATTGCATAATCCAGAAACGATGTACGCATCTCTTGTCCGAGATTAATTTCCTGTACTTTTGGACGTTGTTGATCCGCCATTTTACGACTACCTCCATTTACTCATCTATCCAAGCAGAAATTCATTTATCATTGAGTTCCGATCCATTTTATCTAGACAATCATTGGTCTATAAAAAGGATATTTGGTTTATAAATTGCTAGCCTATATATCAAGGTTTTTCACATACTGTGCATTTTCTTGAATAAAGTTTCGTCTCGGCTCTACTTTATCTCCCATTAGCACATCAAAGATTTGATCAGCATCGATGGCATCAGACAATTCAACTTGCAGTAATGTGCGTGTATCGGGACTCATTGTCGTTTCCCAAAGCTGCGTTGCATTCATTTCCCCAAGCCCTTTATAACGCTGTAATCCAGGCTTAGGAGTCTTTGGCAATTCCGCTAATATTTGCTCCATTTCTTTGTCATTGTATGCATAACGAACAGCTTTTCCTTGTTGAATTTTATAAAGCGGCGGCTGTGCAATATATATATAACCATGCTCAATTAAAGGTCGCATATAACGATAGAAGAAAGTAAGTAGTAATGTGCGAATATGTGCTCCATCCACGTCAGCATCTGTCATCAAGACAATTTTATGATAACGCGCCTTGGAGATGTCAAAGTCTTCGCCAATGCCTGTCCCTAGAGCTGTAATAATCGAGCGTACTTCATTGTTGGATAGAATTCTATCTAAACGGGCTTTCTCCACATTCAAAATTTTTCCCCTTAGTGGTAAAATAGCCTGAAAATGGCGATCTCGCCCTTGCTTCGCTGAACCACCAGCTGAGTCACCCTCAACGATGTACAGTTCACTAATAGATGCATCCTTAGATGAACAATCTGCTAATTTACCAGGTAAATTGGAGACTTCTAAAGCACCTTTTCTGCGTGTTAATTCTCGAGCTTTTTTAGCTGCATCACGGGCTCGTGATGCCATTAACCCTTTTTCTACGATTATTTTAGCTACGGTTGGATTTTCAAAGAGAAACTTTGAAAATAGCTCACTAAAAATAGAGTCAGTTACAGTTCGAACTTCACTATTGCCTAATTTTGTTTTCGTTTGACCTTCAAACTGAGGATTCGGATGCTTTATCGAAACAATCGCCGTCAATCCTTCACGGACATCCTCACCAGACAGATTTGGATCCGTTTCTTTAAATAAATTATTTTTTCTCGCGTAATCATTTATGACACGTGTTAATCCTGTTTTAAATCCAGATTCATGCGTACCACCTTCGTACGTATGAATATTATTGGCAAAGGAATATAAATTGCTCATAAAGCCGTCGTTATACTGGATCGCTACTTCTACAGAGATACCTTGCTCTTCGCCTTCCGCATAGAAAGGTTCATGCAATACTTCTTTTGTTTGATTAATAAATTCTACATAAGAACAAATACCACCCTCATAACAATAGCTGACGGGTTCTGTTTCATTACGCTTATCTTCAATGGTAATGGTAAGTCCTTTATTTAAAAATGCTAGCTCACGTAACCGCTGTGTTAATGTATCAAAATTATACTCTGTTGTTTCATCAAAAATAGTTGGATCTGGTGTAAAATGCACGACCGTACCGGTAATATCTGTTTCACCAATGACTTTAATTTCCCCTTGTGGGACACCTTTCTCAAACCTTAAGAAATAAATTTTATTGTCGCGATGAACAGAGACTTCTAAGCTTGAGGAAAGCGCGTTTACAACAGAAGCACCAACACCATGAAGTCCTCCAGAAACCTTATAACCACCTCCGCCAAATTTTCCTCCCGCGTGAAGTACAGTCATAATGACTTCTAAAGCTGGTCTACCTGTTTTTTTCTGAATATCAACAGGGATGCCACGTCCGTTATCTTTTACCGTAATGCTATTGTCTTTTTCAATAGTCACTTCAATATGATCACAATAACCGGCTAAAGCTTCATCGATACTATTATCCACGATCTCCCATACAAGATGGTGCAACCCCTTTTCACTTGTAGAACCAATGTACATTCCAGGTCGTTTTCGCACAGCTTCCAAACCCTCTAAAACTTGTATTTGGTCTGCATCGTACGCCTGTTCCTTCATGACTTTATCTTCCATTGACATGTTTTCACTTCCATTTCTATACTTCTTCCGATTCCAATTCCTTTATATCGTCTGAAAAATCATCAAGCTTACTGATCGTTGAAATCATACTGGCTCTTTTTTTCAGCGTGGATACAGACAAAGAGCTGTAATAAATTTGATCTTTCGTTATCATGATGGACTTTGCTTCTTCTAGTGGGCCTTTTATTTTATTATCTGCATAAGCTGCTGACATGAATTCCTCCATAATCGTCGATGATGAAATTAAGTGATAATCAATAATGGCAATAACATCATTGGAATGTATAACATGATCATTCCCAATATGAATAAACATGACGATACCCCCGTATTTATGTTTCTACCTTTCCATCTTTCACACGAAAAATAGTAGCTTGATTCAATGTTTCATGCTGGATACCATCAACACTCGTTGTTGATACGAAGGTTTGCACCTTCCCATGAATCGTTTGTAACAAATGCGATTGACGATAATCATCTAATTCACTTAATACATCATCAAGCAGTAAAACCGGATATTCGCCAACTTCGTTATAAATCAATTCAATTTCCGCCAATTTAACGGATAAAGCAGTTGTGCGCTGTTGCCCTTGTGATCCATAAATTTGCACATCTTTATCATTCACATAAAACAGCAGATCATCGCGGTGTGGACCAATTAGAGTAGTTCCACGATCGATCTCTTTCTCTTCAATATCAATAAATTTCCGACTATATATATCTGCTATTTTTCCCTTCTTTGCTTCTTCTGATACTTCTATTGTTGGAGAATAGGCAATATCCAAGGTTTCTAAATTTCGACTTATGCCATAATGAATCGGCTGAGCCCATTTTCTTAGTAAATTCAAAAAAACAAACCGCCTTTCTAATAAAGTTGCGGCATGTTCAATAAGTTGATCTGTTAAAACGTGCAATATCGTTCGATCCTGGTTAGATTGTCGTTGCAACTGCTTTAATACATGGTTTCGTTGTTTAAGAATCTTTTGATATTGTCCTAAGTGATAGATATAACGTGGTTGAATTTGACCTAACTCCATATCCATAAATCGACGGCGAATTTGTGGTGCTCCTTTGACAAGGGTCAAATCCTCTGGAGCAAACATCACTACATTAAAGGCTCCTATATAATCGCTTAACCTTTTTTGCTCTATTCGATTTAACTTTGCTTTTTTTCCCTTTGCTGAAATAACAATTTCTAGCGGAAATGATTGATTTCGTTTTGAGACTCTACCTTCTATTTTAGCATATTCTTCTTCCCATTTAACTAGTTCCTTTTCCCTGGGAGTGCGGTGGGATTTTGTAAATGCTAATAGGTAGATCGCCTCCATCAAGTTCGTTTTTCCTTGCGCATTTTCGCCTATGATTACATTGATTGTATGATCAAATGTAATATCCAGACTTTCATAATTACGATAATTTTTTAATTGGAGTTGTTGTATATGCATGTTTCATCCTCTTTTAATACAGGGAATAATTCATCTAGCGGGTATTTCAAAGTCTCACACGATTAAGAACTCTCTCTATTTTCATGAAAGGATCAAAAGCTTGTGTGTACCAATTTTGGAGAGAAGACAGCGTTTATTTTTTGCATTGGCATGCTAGCTGAAGAAGGCTGGTTTCTATACTTTTATCCTTCTTTTGCTTGTTCGACTTGAAAACAACCAACTTCATCAATTTCCACCATGTCGCCATTATATAATTTCCTTCCGCGGCGATGTTCACGCTCTCCATTTACAAGTACACCAACATCTTGTAAATAGGTTTTCACCATACCGCCGGATTCTAAAATATTAATTAGTTTTATAAATTGACCCAATGGGATATATTCTGTTTGGATCGTTATTTTTTCACACATCTATATCACTCGTTTTCATTTTTTTAAAGGGGTTTCCATTTTGTTATATAAATTACTAGTCTACCCCTTTTATCCGGCATATAAAGTGCTGGAAGACGCCCACTTCAGAAGTTGAATAATTGTACTGCAACAGGTTTAAGTGGGAGATAACAGCACCTAAATGCTTGATTCGTTCATCTAATTTAATTGAAAAGCAATGACGTTCAATCACTCATATTCCTATTTTACTAAAGATTTGCCTATAAGGAAAGGCATCCTACTTCTTTTTTGAAATAAACACTGTATTGAGCCTTAAATACGTTTTTAGAAGCTGTTTTTGCATATCCTTTCGTACGGATATTTTTAAAAAAGTTTTTTGCGGTTTTTCTACAATCATTCAGTTCAGCCTATTGTCACTCCACTACCCGCATTTCTTCGGTAATTTTTTTGCACTATAGGAAAGTATAAGATTTCTTTGTTTATAGTATAAGAAAAACAAAGGCTTCCGCCATAAGACTTGGCGACAAGCCAAGTTTTTCTAAAAAGATAAGAAAGTATAAAATTTGTTGCTTTGGGATAAGGGAATAACTGAATAGCCACGTCCGGCTTCAGCGCCCAGCAACTAGGCGACTTTAGAAATGCGCCCTACGATAAGTCATCATCGGTTCGTTACCTCACCGTGATTCCTTTATCTTTAGTTGATTCGTTCCATTCGCTACGTTGCTACACGGGCGCCCTGCGCCTTTGTTCTAAATAAGAATAATGGGATATAAAAACTCCCCCTTAGTTAAAACAGATTTTTATTTTTTAATCTGTCACCTTAAGGGGGCATATCCTTATAAAAAATTCCATCATCGCTATGTAAAAATACTTCGCTTTCCGCAGGTACGGTCTCAGATATCTCAGAAAGCAAAATCATTTTCTGAGTTATATTCCGCTTTTCCTATCGAATTCTACATATTTTGCCTATGCTAAAAACTTGCGTATACGCAATTGCCGATGTTATCGCAGGTTAACTGGCTGTAAAGACCACCACTTCAAGAATTATAAGTAAGGGATCAACAGCCAGTTAAAGCCCGATTCATTCAACTAACAATCAGTGGGGGATGAAGAAAACCCTCACTGATTGAAGTTTCACTTTATTGTTCGTTTTTTTAATCAGTTGTTCTAGTGATATAACAGCATTTTTTTCTAATGGAATGGATAGATATTTAATACGTCCGTACTGGTAAAATAAGCTGCAAAATGGAATCATCTTCTACAGGCTGGATAATAAATGGACGCATTGCACCAGTAAAGGCAATTTTTACTTCTTCATAATCGATTACTTTTAACGCATCAATCATATATTTTGAACTAAACGAAATTTTTAGATCCTCGCCTTCCATCGAGGACATAGTCACTTCTTCGGTTACATTTCCAATCTCCGGATGGTTACTCGTTATTTCCACCCGGTTATTTTCTTTTGTTGTTAAACGAACGACATTATTACGCTCCTCTTTTGCTAATAAAGAGGCCCGATCAATCGTATGCAATAAATCTTTTGTCCTCACATTTAAAACGGTTTTACTTTGGTCTGGAATTAAACGTGATGTTTCTGGGTAATTTCCATCCAGCAGTCTGGATAAAAATTGTAAATGCTTTGTCCGGAATAAAATTTGGTTACTCGTTACGCTGATTTGAATTTTTTCTTCGCTATCATCAATTATTTTGTTTAATTCATTTAGGCTTTTCCCTGGAACTACAACATTAGAGAATTCATTGGTCGTTTCTGTTACTGGAACTGTCCGTGAAGCTAATCGATGACTGTCCGTAGCAGAAAAAGTGAGCGTTTGGTCAGCTAATTTCATATTCACACCAGTTAAAATAGGTCTTGTTTCCATGCTTGATACAGCAAAAACAGTTTGCTTAATGAGGCTTTTTAAAAGATCAATCGGTATTTCGAAACTATCATCCGTTTGCAATTTAGGGAGTTGTGGGTATTCTTCAGCATCTTGTCCATTTAAGTTAAATTTTGCTTTGCCAGATTTAATCGTTACTTTTAAATTTTCATCTACTTCAATCTCAACCGTTTGTTCTGGTAGTTTACGAACAATATCTGGAAAATATTTGGACTGTAAAACGATACTTCCCTCTTCAATATGATCTACATGAACGATCCCATCTTCTTCTGCTGGAATATATGATTCTATGGAAATATCAGAGTCACTACCAGTAAGCGTGATACCATCCTTTCTTGCTTCCAATTTGATTCCCGTTAAAATAGGAACAACCGTACGAGATGAAATAGCTTTCATCACGTTTTGAACAGCTGTCATCAATTGATCTCGCTGAATAATAAATTTCATATACTTGATCCTCCTAATGGAAGTTTACTATGCATTTGTTAATAGATTTAATTTTTTTCTGCATCCATGCATATATTTAATTATTTTTAATAAAAACAGTAATAATAGTAATAAGGCTTGTTGATATGTGGATAACTACTAAATAAACAAACAGAGTGAGTTATTCACATGTGGATAACGTGTACATAAGCAAGCATTACTTGTCCACAGTGTGCACAAGCTAAATGAGACAACAAATAAAGGTATGCTTATTCTGCAGTTTGGAAATTTTGCATGAAAGCTACTTTGATCTAGGTAGTCGAATAATTTAAAGTGACTTTATTTGTTCTTTAATTTCTTCAATTTCTTTAGCTAATTGTGTATCGTTTTCCATCAGTTTTGATATTTTTTCGTGAGCATGGATAACCGTTGTATGATCTCTTCCTCCAAATTCTTCACCAATTTTAGGTAGGGATGCATCCGTCATTTCTCTTGATAGATACATCGCTATTTGCCGCGGAAAGGCAATGGATTTCGTCCGTTTTTTTGCTATGAAATCTTCTAATCGAACGTTGTATCTTTCGCCAACCGTTTCTTGGATACTGGCAATGGTAATGACTTTTGGTTTATTACTAGGAATAATATCTTTTAAAGCATCTGCAGCTAGGGAAGCATCAATATCTTGGTTAACGAGAGACGAATAGGCAACGATGCGGATTAAGGCACCTTCCAATTCCCGGATATTTGTATCAATTTGATTGGCAATGTACAGCATCACTTCGTTCGGAATGTCTAATCCTTCTGCTTTGGCTTTTTTTGTTAAAATGGCAATTCTGGTTTCTAAATCTGGTGGTGTAATATCTGTAATGAGCCCCCATTCAAATCTTGAGCGCAGTCGGTCTTCTAGTGTGGGAATTTCTTTAGGAGGACGGTCACTAGAGATAATGATTTGTTTGTTATCATCATGCAATGCATTAAATGTATGGAAAAATTCTTCCTGCGTTGATTCCTTTCCAGCAATAAACTGAATATCATCAATTAATAAAATATCGACATTGCGATATTTATTGCGAAAATTAACGGTTTTATTATCCATAATTGCGTTAATAAATTCATTGGTAAATTTTTCTGATGATAGATAGACAACTCTTGCGTCTGGATTATGGTCTTGGACATAATGCCCAATTGCATGCATCAAATGTGTTTTCCCTAATCCAACACCACCGTAGATAAATAATGGGTTATAAGCCTTTGCTGGTGCTTCAGCTACAGCTAAGGAGGCAGCATGAGCGAATCGATTTCCTGCACCAATAACAAACGTATCAAATGTATATTTGGCGTTTAACATTGATTTTGGATGTTCATTATGGGCATTTGTTTTGTTTTCCTTTGCTGTTGCATTAGCATCTGTTTCTGTACCAGTATTCGGAATGATAAACTTTGCTTCAATATCTGATCCAGTAATTTCTGTTAAAATCTCCGAAATAAGTCTAGTGTATTGATTTTCCAGCCAATCCCTCGCAAATTCATTTGGAGCTGAAACAATTAACGTATTTTTGTCTAAAGCTTCTGCCTTTGTGTTTTTTAACCATGTATCAAAGCTAGGCTTACTAATTTTTTCTTCTATTTTTTCAAGTGCTGCTATCCATATTTCTTGTATATTTTCCAA